>CAWEJA010000010.1:0-190220 GCA_963809295.1 Terriglobia bacterium
TCAAGCACATTCGAGCGCAGTAGTGCACGGTCCGCTTAGCGATAGTGAAAACGCTCGGGGATGCAAGGGTGGTTGACCGACACACGCGTACCCGCACCAGAGCGCTATATCGCCTGCGATGAGCCAGTCTCTTCGTGCGGGAGAAATTACGATGCTGCAAGAGGAAGACCAAAAGAAGAGGCCTCCGGCAAATGACTCTGCCTTCGAACGCCACTATACCGTTCAAGAAGTGTCTGAACTGTGGCATCTGGATGCGAAGATGGTTCGCAAGATATTTGCCAATGAGCCGGGTGTGGTCTCCCTCGGTTCGGACGAAGGCAGGTATCGACGAGCTTACAAGACGCTTCGCATTCCAGAGAGCGTGATGCTAATCGTTCACCGCAAAATGAGAAAGGCCAGCTAGGCTGAGTTACGCCGATCGGGATGAAGGCAACCTTTCTCGGTTCTCAGGCCCCCCAAAACACTAGAAGGCGGGCACATTTCAAAACGACTATCACCCTGGCGATTGCGCCATTATCGTCGTACAGGGCCAAATTGCGCTTCCGCCGGAGTCGGTCGAAGACGGTCAACAGGCCAGCGTGTTTTTTGTCAATGCGGTAGCCGAATTCAGGGTGCGCGGGCCAAGTCCCTAATGCGCCGACGGGGATTCACACCTTATTTGCTCCCCGTCAAGGTAGTAGAGCTTCGCGCGTTGTCGCGATGTCCACGGCACACCGCCCGGCGGTGCGTCTTGACTCCCTCTTAGCCGCGTCGAGGCGGCATCGCTCCTCGACAGACAGAACTGTGTCGGGGGCCGTCTTGCCGAACCGCTTGAAATAGAGCTTTTCGATAAACTGGGGCAAGGGCAGCTTCCACGGCTCCTGCTCGTGGTTATCGATCTTGCCCAACTTCGCCGGGTTCATCCCCAGCTCGCGGGCCATGTTGACCTGGGCGTGAGACAAATGGTGGCGCTTTCGTGCCTCGATCCACGCTTGCATCTTCTGACTCGGCTTCTTCGTCTTCTTGGCCATGCGATTATCTTTCCTCTCGGCAATCTTCCCACATCTTTCGCGCCTGAACATCGTCGATCAGGCAGCGCACGCCCTGGTTGTCAGCGGGATTATCGCCTGGCTTGTCTTCAAATACAGGTTAATCAGCTCTTTTACTCCAATCGGCACAAATGCCGTGTCGGTCTTTTCAGCCTTCGGTTTCACGACAAGTCTGTGGGCAGATCCGGGATCGAGGCCTTCCTGCTACCCCTGCGGCCGATTCTTTGCTTGCTCCATCGCGATCTGGTTGATATGTGACAACGCCTTCGCCCCAGAGGCCCCCTCGATCGCCTTCACCGCAATGTCCTGCACCTGCTGCTTAGCCTCTGCTAGTTGCTTTTCGAGCGTCACGATCTGAGCAGCCTGGCGGGCCAGAGTCTCCTCCAGGGTCCTCACCTGCAGTTCAGCCAGCCGCCTTTCGGTCTCCGCGTCCTTCTTCAGAACGAGCACCTCCTGCTCAAACTTGGCTTCCGTCTCGCGTCGCACCCGCAACGCTGCAGTCTCCGCCTCATTCTGGAGACGCGCAGGAAAACTTTCCGCCTCGTTCCGTAAACGCGTCAGTTCGTCCTCGCCTTCCTTCAGCTCCGCCTCGCGCTGTCCCCAGCCTTTCTCCAGAGCCTCCTGATGCTCCTGGTTCTTTTTCTCCACGAGGCGCATCTCTTCTTCGTATTTGTCCTGAGCTTTCTTCCGCTCGAGCGCCTTCTTATACTCATAATCTTCGATCTCACGCTGGCGCTGCTTCTTAAGAGTCTCGTCCTGCTCCTTGCGCTCGCGCTCCATTCGCGCCGACTCTTCCTCCCACGCCTGGCGCTGCGCCGCTATCTCTGCTTCCGACCGCTGCTTTTCCCGCGCATAATCCTGCACCATCTGATCGAGCGCCGTGGCTGCCACGTCAATCTTATGGAGCTGCTCCAGTTCCTTCCGCTCGAGCACTACTGCCTCCCGCACCGTGGCCAGTAGCTTCACCTCCTGCGTGAGCTGCTCGGACACATCGGCTAGTGCCTTGCCGACCTCGAGTCCCAGCCCGGAAATCTTCTGCACTACAGCCTCGACCGTTATACTCTCGGCGGCTTGCCGGACCTCGGCCGCGCGCAGCCGCGCGGCTCCTTCTGCCTTGGCGTCTGCGGCCTCGCGCGCAGATTCCACCTGCTCTTGGATCTCCGCGAACTCCTGCTGCATTTCCACCTTGCTGCGCTTTGCTCGCACGGGTACTTTCATTGCCTTCACGGGCATAATCGTATTCCTTTCGCAGGAAGATTATCAGATTTCAATGCCCGTGGGTCCAGTCAGAGATGTGATCAGGAATTCTGGACAGCCTTTGGTCGGCCGAATTGGGATCAGAGGTTTGCATCAGTCAGTCGATCCCGCCAATTTTCCAGACACTGTTCGCCAATTCAGCGGCAAACTGGAGTTGCATTTGTCCGATTTTTGGCATGCACTTTGCAAGTAATCGGAGATGTATCCGTTTTATCCCCATATTTATGGGAGTGGGTCAACCGAGGCGAGCTTCAGTCTTTTGTCTGGGAGATCTAATGGCAAGAAATAGTCGAAAATGGGCAGATGCAACATCGAGTCGGGCCAATAAACACCAGTCTCCGACAGAAATAACAAAAAGGAGCCAAATGGTTCCGTATTCGGCTTCGAAGGGGCTGCCAGAGCTGAACCACCGGAAGGTAAGTTTAATGATGGAGAAATCAACGGGAGCTATCAAGATCTTGCACACAATGTCGCAAATCGAGCAATATGCTTGCCCAATCATTCCCTCGTCAATGAAACGCTGAAAGAGCTCCCGCGCCACGACTACCCGCCAACTACGACCCCACCGGAACAGGTGTACGATGTGTACTCCGTCGATCTACGCCACAGGCAGCCTATTTGGCCGCCCGCAGGACCACCGCCCCAAAAAGAAAAGCCGTGAACCCGGTGGAGTTCGCTGGCGGCGAGGATGTCCGCAACCTCGGGAACTGCAACGTCGAGTTTGCCGGATGTTTGCCGCAGACATCATCATCTGGCTCCTGCTATGCTGCGCACACCCCAGTATTGCGGAGGTTCTTCATGCTGATCGAGCGGCAGATTGCCGCGCGCCGCGAACGGGCGCACGGGAGTGTAGTGCGCATCCTGGCTAAGCCGGATGGGGACCTTTATGGCGACTATGCCGTGCGCTCGGCCAGCAAGAAGACCTATCGGGTGGCGATGCGTGGCCCCGGCCTGTTCGATAACTATTGTTCCTGTCCCGACTTTGCGGTTAACACGCTGGGAACATGTAAGCACATCGAGGCTCTCCTGCTTCGGCTACACCGGCGCCGCGGCACGGCGCTCGATCACGACCAATTCCGCCGCACCCGGGCTTCGCTGTCGCTTCATTACGGCGAGACTCTGAGTGTGCGCCTCCGGCTTCCTCTCTCCCCCTCGCCGGCACTGCAGGCCCTGGCTCGGGAATACTTCGACGATACTGGCTTGCTGAAATCCGGCCGCTTCCGCGATTTCGGAAAGCTCATGGACGAGTTCCGCAAGGCCGACGATCAAGCCGTTGTCTATAGTGATGTTCTGGACTATGTCGACAGGGAAAATGAAATTGCCGAAGGGCTGGAGTTGGAGAGAAAGCTGCTGACAAAATACCGGCGCGGTCGCGATCCGCTTGCTGGCGTGCTCAAGACTGCTCTGCTCCCCTACCAAGTCCGTGGGGCCATCTTTGCGGCCGTTCGTGGCCGCGTGGTCTTGGCCGACGACATGGGTTTGGGCAAGACGGTGCAGGCGCTGGCCGCCGCCGAGCTTCTGCGCAGCCGACGCGGCATTCAAAGAGTGCTGGTCGTGGCACCGGCGTCGGTCAAGTACCAGTGGAAGAAAGAAATCGAGAAGTTCACCGGCCTGGACGCGCAGGTCATCGAGGGTCTGATACCGCAACGGCAGAAGTTGTACGCGTCTCCGAAGTTTTTCAATCTCACCAGCTACGAACTTGTGCTCAAGGACATCAAGTACCTTCACGAACTGCAACCGGACCTGATCATCCTCGACGAAGCCCAGCGCATCCGGAACTGGGCGACGGCCACGGCGCGTACTATCAAGCAATTAAAAAGCCGCTATGCCTTCGTCCTGACAGGAACGCCGCTGGAGAACAAACTGGAAGAGCTTTTTTCTGTGGTCGAGTTTGTCGACGGGCGTCGGCTGGGCCCGGCATTCCGCTTCCTCCAGGAACACCGGATGGAAGATGCCGACGGCAGGTTGCTGGGCTATCGCGGTCTAGACCAGATCCACCGGCGATTGGAGCCTATCCTTCTTCGCCGCACGCGGAAGGAGGTATTGAAAGAACTTCCTCCTCGAACCGACCAGGTGTTTTACCTTCCCCTGACGGAAAAGCAGGCCGAACCGTACTGGGAACAGAACGACATTCTGGGCAAGCTCATGCAGAAGTGGCAACGCCAGGGGTGGCTTTCGGAAATTGACCTGCGCCGCATCCTGTGCTGCCTCCAGAATATGCGCATGCTCTGCAACTCGACATTCCTGTTCGACAAGCGCACCCACCACTCGCCCAAGCTGGCCGAGTTCCGCGAGATCATCCGCGAACTCACGCTGGAGGAGAACCGCAAAGTGGTGGTTTTCAGCGAATATGAACGCATGACGTTCCTGGCGGGAGAGGAACTGCGCAAAATGGGAATCGGATTCGTTTCGTTACATGGAGGCGTTCCCGCCCACAAGCGGGGTGAACTCATCGATGAATTTCACCGCCACCCCAACTGCCGAGTCTTCCTCTCCACCGATGCGGGCGGCGTCGGACTCAACCTGCAGGTGGCTTCCGCCGTAATCAACTTCGAGCCGCCCTGGAATCCGGCGCGCCTGGAGCAACGCATTGGGCGCGTCCATCGCCTGGGACAGGCCCATCCGGTTCAGGTCATCCATTTACTTACGGAAAAGACGATCGAGGAACGGGTGTGGGAAACCATGCAACTGAAGAAGTCGCTGTTCGCCGGCGTGTTTGACGCGCCCACCTCCGAGGTCAGCTTCGCGAAGCTCGGACGCAAGAGCGTTCTGCAGCAGGTGAAAGAGATCTTCGTCAATCAGCCCGGGAGACCGAAACCCATCATCAATGCGCCCCCACCGCAGCCAACTCCGGTTGGCGCGGCAGCAACCACTCCGGCGCCGCCGACCGAAATGGCGGTGGAACCGAGCAAGGTCGCGGAACCGGTCTCCATCGGTTCCGGCGTCCCGGCCAGCGGCGAGAACGGAGTTGGCGCCGTCGAAAGAGCCGCGGTCGGCTTGGCTAAGGCTGGGTTAGCGTTCCTCCAGTCGATTGCGGTGGAACTCGAGAGTCGATCTTCCGCGCGCACCGCCGGCCAGCAAGGGCAAGGAGCCCTCTCTAGTCTGTTCTCGCGGCACCCGCAGACCAATCACCCGATGCTGTCGATTCCGCTGCCGGAGTCCTTCACTGCGGAGCGCATGACGCAGGCGGTTGCCCGGTTCTTGAGCGCCTTGGAAGTTCCAGCGAAATGACGCGTCTCACGCCTCGCCAGATTCCCGGCGTTTCCTGCGCTCTCCGTTGCACGCGGCTGGTGCCTCTTGTCGTCGAATGAATGTTCCGCCCCAACCAGCGCAGATCAATATAACCCCGGCCGAACGCAGATTCCCAGCCACGTTCAATTCGTGGGTCTTGCCTCAATATCGCCGCTGGCACCTGTATCAGACCTGGGGCCGGAGGTCATCGAGAAGATTCACGAACGCGTGGTGGCCATCGCCCTCGAACCAAAAGGGCGGCGCGCCACACTCCTTTGTAGCAGCCGATCAAGGGAGTAGAATCAGTCTCGACAAGTCCGGAGGAATCAGGTGATGCGCCAAGTCGAGGAAGTCATCACAAAAGACCCTGATGTGCTCGGTGGAACTCCGGTGTTCCGCGGTACCCGGGTTCCCTTTCAGGCTTTGCTGGACTACTTGGAAGGCGGGCAGACTCTCGCCGAATTCTTGGATGACTTTCCTACGGTTACTCGTGAGGCAGCAATCGCTTCCTTGGAGCGAGCGAAGTCGCTGCTGGTCGGCCAACTGGGATGAAGATTCTGCTTGACGAGTGCATTCCAAGGAAATTCAAGAACAGCTTAGCCGACCATGAATGTCTGACGGTTCCAGAAGCGGGGCTCGCAGGCAAGAAGAACGGCGAGCTGCTTTCAATTGCTGAGCATCAGGAATACACGATCTTCTTGACGATGGACAAAGGCGTCGAGTACGAACAGAATCTCAAGCACCGTAGCATCGCAATCATGATTCTTCGCGCCAAGTCGAATCGCCTCGTCGACCTTCTACCGTTGGTCCGAGATTGCCTTAGGCAAATGGGCTCGATCCGGGCGGGCCAGATTGTTCGAATTGGCAGATGAGGTCTCATTTTTGTATGCATTTTGCATGCAACAATCGGAGATGTATCCGGTTTGTCCTTTTTGTCCGTTCTTGGAATCAATAACTTGCGTGTTTGCAATATGATGCACGGGTACAACTCCCGCCGCCTCCACCAAAATTTTCGGGTCGTTAGCCCTTTGCTATCTTCTATTGTGCCCGACAGGTGGCCCACTCAAGCCCGGTTTTGGCTTGAATGGAGCAGTTCAGCTATCTTCCCTCCGCTCGTTAGCGTTTTCGGGCCGTCCTTTGTTTTCCCAAGTTTGTGAAGTGGGAAGATCCCCACTCAAGCCAAAACCGGGCTTGAGCGGGCCACCCAGGATAGGCCACCCGCGGTCGGCTATCCGCCAAGCAAATCTCTTCATTCTCAATGCGGCGTCAGCCGATTCCCTGAACCCATTGCCTTCGCCAGGCCGGAGCCTCGAAGGGGTCCGCGAAGTACTGTGTCTCGTGCACGACCTTGCCGTTGCGGAACTCCATAATGCTCACTGTGTATGCTGGCCGCCCTTGGTAGGTGATTGTGTATTCCGTGATCCAGAGATTTCCGTTTCCGAGAATTCGCCTGACGTTGAAACCTGACGGCTTTCCGGGGTGATGACTCCGCAAGGCCTGCAAATTGCTGCGCCCGACGATTCGTTCGCCTGACTGGGGATAGTCACAAATGGCGCCGTCATCGTAAATATCGTGTTCCGCGTTTGCGTCACCGACTGCCGACGCGTGCCAGTGCGCATTCAAGACTTCACGTATTTGTTTTTCTTCCATCGGTTGCTCCAGCATAGATTGCCCCAGGATGGACCGCTCCAGTTGTTGCTTGGCTCCCATATTCATCTACCTTGTGCGATGAAACCAGGGACGCCTGTTTTCACCACCTCATTGAGCCTCTGCCTGGTCTGAATGCGATTGATTTCGTTCAACGCGTCTTCCGGAAGGGCAGAGATGTCAAAATTCTCTCGCGCACGAGCCGCGCGCGATCCCCTCAGCGGCAAGTCCTGCCCGTAACGCCTCGCCTACCTCGCGCTCATTCCGGTATCGTTCCGCGCAATCGAAATGTCGGAATCCGGCGTCCAGTGCGTCTCTGGTCGCAGTTTTCGTCACGGCGGTGTCGGGAATGAGGGTGCCAAAGCCGAGTGCGGGCATGTGGCCGGCTCCGTGGTTGAGCGGCATTCTCGTCAGCCAAAGATCAGGAGATTCAGTCATGGGGACACCTTCGCGTTATTGTACGTCGAGGGCTGGCCCATCCTTTTCACGCCGTCGACCGGTAAGAGAACGTTCTAACAAGCGGTCTCAACGTCTGAACCGACGTATCGGCTGTACGCAAGAATCCTTGAGCAGGCGCGTCGCCGTTGAAACCCTACAGCGCCCGGCCAGCACACACTCCCGACGCCCATGCCCACTGAAAGTTAAATCCTCCCAGATGTCCGGTTACGTCGACGACTTCCCCGACGAAAAACAGTCCGGGCACCTTCCGGCTCTCCATGGTCTTTGCCGATAGCTCATCGGTGTCGATACCTCCTACCGTCACTTCCGCCTTGGTGTAACCTTCCGTGCCTGCTGGCAGCATCTTCCACTCGTGCAACTGACGCTCCAGTTCGCGCAAAGCCGCATTCGTCCATGTGCTGGGAGTGTGAGTGTCTACCCATCGGTTAGCCAAGCGGTTGGGGAGATATGTCTGCAATGTCGCTCGCAGAGCAGCGACCGTGCGCTGTGAAGTCGGTTGCAGAAGTGAGGCCGTGACCTCGCCTTCAGGTGCCAGGTCCAGCAAGATGGCTTGTCCCTTTTTCCAATAAGACGAAATCTGCAGGATCGCCGGTCCGCTGAGTCCCCGATGGGTAATCAACATTTTTTCCCGAAAGCGCTGGCCGTTGTACCCAGCGATGACTTCGGTGGAGACGCCTGCCAGATCGGCGTAGGCACGGCTGTCTTCTTCGTTGAAGGTGAGTGGCACCAGACCCGGCCGAGTCTCGCAGATCACCAACCCGAATTGGCGTGCCAGCCTGTAGCCGAAATCGGTGGCCCCAATTTTGGGAATCGAGAGCCCGCCTGTGGCTACAACCAGAACCGGGGCGCGAAACTCCTTTTCACCTGCCCGCACCACAAATTCATCACTGCGGACCACCTCTTGTACAGCGGTTTTCGTGAACAGATGAACTCCTGCATCGGCGCATTCCTTCTCGAGCATTCCCAGAATGTCTTGCGCGGAGCGATCGCAGAAGAGTTGTCCCAAGGTCTTTTCGTGATAAGGAATACGGTGTCTTTCGACCAGCGCGATGAAATCTGACGGCGTATAACGGGCCAACGCTGATTTTGCAAAGTGCGGATTGGATGAAATGAAGTTCTCCGGCGCGCAATGGATGTTGGTGAAATTGCAACGTCCACCGCCGGAGATGAGGATTTTCTTTCCCGGACGCTCGGCGAGTTCGAGCACGGCAACGCGCCGTCCCCGCCGGCCCGCTTCAATCGCGCACATCAGCCCGGCCGCCCCCGCGCCAAGAATCAGGGCATCGTATTTTTGAGTGAGTGAAGTCATCAGCCGCAGAAAATATACCGTGCCCACAACCATGTTCACAGAGGATATGTCCGCAGAGACACGTGCGCGGGAGGTGTAGAATGCCGTCTGCCCAAAGTTTGCACCGCAGAAATAGGGTTAAGCGATGTCAGCCAAATCTGACCGCGGCGCTGTCGATCCCCGTGTTCACATTGGACATGTGCATCTGAAAGTTGCCAATCTCGAGCGCGCCTTATCTTTCTACTCGGGTGTGCTGGGCTTGGAGGTGACTCAGCGTTTAGGTAACGGCGCAGTGTTCCTTTCGGCCGGAGGTTATCACCACCACATCGCTCTCAACACCTGGGAAAGCCTGGGCGGCTCCCCACCTCCGCCCGGCACGACTGGGCTTTACCACACCGCGATCGTGTACCCAAACCGTGCCTCCCTTGCGGATGCCCTGCATCGAGTGTTGCAGGCGCACATTCCGCTGGAAGGGGCATCGGACCATGGCGTCAGCCAATCTATCTATCTGCGTGATCCAGACGACAACGGAGTAGAACTGTATTGGGACAAGCCACGGGACCAGTGGCCTCGTACGTCGGACGGGAAGCTGGCCATGTTCACACGGGCACTCGATCTGACCGCCTTGCTCAGTGAAGCTTCCGTCGGGATTACGCTCGGTTCCGGTCCACGAGATCTGTAGGAGTGGACGGCCCTTCGGGCGTGGCCGTAGTAACCACACGATCTGTACCCCTCTCAGCTGTTGATCTGACGAAGTGACGCGTAACTGAAATAGACGACACAGAGTAGCGATTGGACTACCCGTACCGTTCGCTCATCGAGTACTGGGGGAAGATGTTGGGTGCCCACGCCTCATTCCGCGCCCCTGGCCAGGTCTAGCGGGATATGTCCCACGAATGTGCAAATAATTGCGGTTGGCCTTGGAACCCCTGCGGAAAGCCAAGATCCGGCAGTGGAGGTTTGGTAGCGGGCTTGCATATAGCCCTTGTGCCCGTACACAGGCTGGTTTTGCTGGGACGGCAGGCAACCGATGACTCACAACGCTTTCGGGCAACGGAGCCGCAACCTCTTGAAGTGGGAGACCAATTCGATGAAGACGACCCTATTTGTGTTGTGCTTTTTTTGTGCGACTGCTGCCTTTGGACAGGCTGTCGGAAGCGCCGCGCTGTTAAGCGCCGAACCTGTGGTCGCTCAGTTCTGCAGTCATCCGGGGCGTGCTTCCCAGCAGCCCATGGGGATGGAGCAGAACCTGCTGGGACAGTCCGGCTTTACTTTCGCTCACGGCGAGCGGCCGTTGTGGGAAGTCGCGTCACCGTCGCAGGTTACCCCGCTGGGCGATTCGGCACGGGTTCTGAAGAAAGCCCATGAAACGGCGAAGAAGGCCGAGATCGTTTGGAATAACTAGTTTTGGACCGCGCGAGTCTGCGCGAGGTTGATAAAAGTTTTCTGGCCGGAAGGTGCCCCATTTTTCGCGTCCTTCGCGAAAGGTGGGGCACTTTTTAGTTTCCCTTTCTTAGCCTTCCTCGTAACAACCCAGTCTCTGGCCTGCCTGTTACAGTAAAAGCCATGCCAAAGCAACACCTGAATATCGCAATGATCGGTACTGGTTCCATGGGCAAAGCCCATTCCAACGCCTTTCGTCAGGTTGGCCACTTCTTCAATAGTCCCTACGAACTGACCTTGAAAGTCGTTTGCGGACGCAATCAGGACAAGCTAGAGTCCGCCGCCGCGCAGTGGGGATGGGCGGAAACGGCAACCGATTGGCAGACGGTAGTTGGGCGGCCGGACATCGACGTTGTCGACATTGCCGTCCCCAATGCCCTGCACGCACCGATTGCGATAGCCGCAGCGCAGGCGGGAAAGATTGTTCTGTGCGAGAAGCCGCTGGCCACGTCCCTGGCGGAGGCCGAGGCCATGGCGAAGGTGATGCGTGGGGTGCCTAGCCTGGTCTGGTTCAACTACCGGCGGATTCCGGCCGTCGTCTTCGCCAAAAGGCTAATCAGCGAAGGCCGTATCGGCCAGACTTACCACTACCGGGCGACTTACTTGAACCAGTCCGGCAGCGATGCGAGCAAAGCCACAACCTGGCGGTACCGGCGATCAGAGGCGGGCATGGGAGCAGCTGGCGATCTGCTCTCGCACTCCATCGATGCCGCGCTCTACCTCAACGGCCCGATTATGGAGCTCACGGCCATGACTCATACCTTCGTCCCAGGTCGCGATGTGGATGACGCCACATTCTTCTTAGCGCGGTTCGCTAACGGAAGCGTCGGCAGCTTCGAGGCAACGCGCTACGGTGTCGGCTGCCGCAATCGCAAGACATTTGAGATTAATGGTTCGAAGGGAATGTTGCGTTTCAATCTTGAGGAAATGAACCAGCTCGAATTCCTTGATGCCACCGAACCTGCGAACCAGCAGGGATTGCGCAATTTGACGGTCACAGGCCCCGATCATCCTTACTCAGAGAATTTCTGGAAGCCCGGCCACATCATCGGCTACGAGCATACCTTCATCGCCGTGCTAGGAGATTTCCTGGCCGCGTTGGCACGTAAAGAGCCTTTGCAGGCTGATCTTGATGGCGCGGTCGAAGTGCAAAGAATTCTGGATGCGGTAGAGCGATCAGCTGCATCTGGCACCTGGATGAAGCTATAAAATAAGGGCTCTAGTTGGGGCCTCAGAGGTAAGAAAAGCTATGAGCACCCACAAAAGCTTCGTGCGAAGCATCCGTTGCCTGATTGCGACAATATTCATCACAGGTGCCGCGTTTGCGCAGGCGGCCCCTTCTTCTACGCTCCTGGTGCTCGCGAAAAGTGACAACACCATCGCAATCGTTGACCCTGCAACTTTACAAGTTCTGGGCCGCGTCGCCGCTGGCCCGGACCCCCACGAGATCGTCACATCCGACGATGGCAAACTCGCCTTCATCTCGAACTATGGCGGTCCGGATAGCGCTTTAAATACCATTTCTGTTGTTGATCTGGTTGCGCGGAAGCCGTTGCGTCCCATCGAACTCGGTGCACTGCGTTCCACACATGGTTTGGCGTTCGCGGGCGGCAAGCTCTATTTCACGGCAGAGACGAATAAAGTCATTGGCCGCTACGATCCCGCTACCCAACGCGTGGATTGGATCCTCGGCACTGGCCAAGACAGAACACACATGATCGTCGTGTCCAAAGGTCTCGACCAAATCGTTACTTCGAACGTGAGCTCCGGCACGATCAGCATCATCGAACAAATTTCCCAGCCGAACGGAGGCTTCGGCCCGCCACCCAATAGTGCACCCGGATCCGGGCCTGCTCCCAGCGGGAACCCTCCTCAGGGATTTGGTCCACCGCCGGGCCGGCCGCGTCTGACCTGGAGAGTGACAAACGTGCAGGCTGGCAAGGGGGCTGAGGGCTTTGACATATCGCCCGATGGAAAAGAACTTTGGGCAGCCAACGCGCAAGATGCAACCGTCACCATAATTGATATCGCCAGTAGAAAAGCCACTCAATCTCTTCCCATCCCAATCAGGGGCGCTAACCGGTTGAAGTTCACCCCGGACGGTAGGCGAGTCTTGATCTCCGGTCTGGGCGCAGGTCCTAATACTGGAGGCAGCAGTCTGGTTGTAATGGACGTGCCCACACGAAAAGTGATTAAGGAGCTGAACCTCGGAGGTGGCGCGGCAGGTATCCTGGTCGCTCCCGATGGTTCACGTGCCTATGTTGCCGTCAGCAAGGGCGACAAGGTCGCTATCGTCGATTTGAACACGCTGGAAGTTACCGGACAAATCTCCGCAGGCAAACAACCTGACGGATTGGCTTGGGCGGTCCGGCAGTAGTCTCGAACCGCAGCCCTTCAGAACACTTTTTGCAGCCGGATTCCTGAAGCGATCTAAGGTGCTTGCAACGTTACTTTCCCGGTCAATTCAATCTTCGCTGAGGAACCGCCGACCAGCACATCAAAATCCCCTGGCGCAACCGTCCAGTCATGCTTCTTGACGTCGTAATAAGAAAAAGAGCGGTGATCGAGAGTCACGCTAACCTGCTTCGTCTCACCGGCGCCGAGACTAACCTTGCTGAATCCCTTTAGCTCCTTGGCGGGACGAGGGACGCTGGAATGCTTGTCGCCAACGTACACCTCCGCGACCTCAGCCCCAGCGCGATTGCCTGTGTTGGTGACGTCAAAATGCACTTCGACATCGCCGGACGCGGACGCCGGTGAGACTGAAAGGTTCTTGTACGAAAACGTAGTGTAGGAAAGACCGTAACCAAACGGAAATAGCGGCTTCACTCCCGACTTGTCATATCCTCGGTATCCGACAAACACGCCCTCGGTGTACGCAACTTTCTTGTCTGCGCCCTTGGGATAATAAGTGTCGTGCGCAGGATTGTCTTCCCATCGCCGCTCGATTGTGATCGGCAATTTTCCGGACGGGCTGGCGTCGCCGAAGATCAGCTGGGCGAAGGCGGTGCCGCCCTCCTGTCCGGGATACCAGGCTTCGAACAATGCCGGCACGTGATCCACCCAGGCACTCATATCTATTCCGCCGCCGGAAGTCACCGCTACTACTGTGTTCTTGTTAATAGCTGCAATCTGATTAATCACTTCATCCTGACCGGGAGGCAGCACAAACATCCGGTCCGCGCTTTCTCCTTCGGTGGACGGGTCGAAACCCACGGCTACTACCACTGCATCGGCGTGGGCCGCGACAGACTTGGCTTCCGCGCTGACCAGCTCTTCCGGACGCACAATACCGAAGTTTAATTTCATTTTCCCCCAACCCCGCTTGACGAAGTAATCCAGCTCAACCTGGTGCGGGCCGGCCTGCAACGGCAGTTTGATCTGGCTCAGAAACGCATATGCCTGCTTCCAGTCGTCGATCACCAGCTTCTTGTCCACATACAGACGGTAGCCACCGTTTTCGCCGGGACCCTGAACGAAAACCAGGTGGTCACCCGGGGTGCCGGGAGTGAAATATCCCGTCCAGCGAATCGACAAATCACTCGCGGCCATGCCGTCGGTCGTGCCCGGATCGTAGCTGGCTTTGTCGTCTATGCGCTCGATGCCCGGCTTGCCGGAAAGACTGGTGTTATCGAAGAACTCGACTCTCAGGCCCGCTTTGCCGCCGTTCGCTTCAGTGGTGAAGTGGGTCTGGCCGGCGAGCTCCGTCAACGTCGGTATCCCAGCAGCGTAGTAGACTCTTGCCCCGCTGCCCAGATAGTTTGCAATTCCCTCCAGAAAGCTGACCGTGGCAAACGGACGGACCTCCCCGCTACCGCCGCCCACGGGCTGCCCCGGATAAGCATCCGGTCCAATGACCGCAATCGATTTGATCCGACCTTTGTCCAGGGGCAACAAGTTGCCCTCATTCTTCAACAGGACGATGCCCGCTCGGATGGCCTCGAGCGCTGTCTGACGCCCGTCGGCGTTCAAGCGCGGAATGGAGGTGTCGGTCTGATCGTGATCCAGCCATCCGAACTGAATTGCAGTGCGAAGAATGCGGCGCACTTTCTCGTCAATGGTGGCTTCGCTGACCTTGCCCGATTTGATCGCCGGCAACAGCGTCGCCCGATTCATGAACTTCCCCGATGGCATCTCCAGGTCCAGCCCACCATTGGCGGCGGCCACCGCGTCGTAGGTTGCGTCCCAGTCGGACATCATGATGCCCTGGAATCCCCATTCCTTCTTGGCGACATCGGTGTTGAGATACCCGCTCTGGGTCAGGTGAACGTCGTTGGTGAGGTTGTAAGAATCCATGATCGCGCCTACGTGCGCTTCTTTCACAGCCGCTTCAAACGCGGGCAGGTAGATTTCGCGCATGGTGCGTTCGTCGATGATTGAGTTGACATTGTGGCGGTCAAACTCCGAGTTATTACCCATGAAGTGCTTGACCGTAGCGCTGACGCCCTGACTCTGCAGCCCTCTTATGTATCCGACCGTGGTGCGTGCTGCCAGAAATGGATCTTCTCCGAAGTACTCGAAACTCCTGCCATTCAGCGGAGAGCGGTAGATATTCACGCCCGGCCCCAGCAGAAAGTGCACGCCGCGGGCGCGCGCGTCTTGACCAAAAGTGGCGCCCACTCGCTGGGCAAGCTCCGGATCCCAGGACGCCGCGAGCGCGACCCCACCCACGGCGGTGGACGCGCCGTAGTTCCGGACTCCAACGGGACCGTCGGACATCTTCAGCCGGGGAAAATGGATGTGCGGGACATCGCGTATGTAGAAGGCATCGACGCCGCCGATCAGATCGATCTTCTCTTCGAGCGATAGCTGTTTGAGCAGAGAGTCGACACGGCCTTCGACGTCAGCCTGCGCTTGTGCCTTGTGGGACACGCCCGGCACAATCCAAAGCAGAACCAGGGCAGCAATCCATCGGCATCCGCGAATCCGGATTTTGCGAGTCATGGAAAACCTCCACGAAGCTTTTCGATTTGTGAAACTCTTTCGGCAGGCTTGGGTCAACGCTGCACTCTTCCCGAGCCTCCGCCTTTGAGCAGCGCATTCACCTCGTCCACGGTGGTGCGGCTGAAGTCGCCGGGGAGAGAGTGCTTCAGGCAGCTCGTCGCGACCGCGAACTCCAGTGCGTCCTTATGCGAGGACAGTACCTGAAAACCGTAGATCAACCCGGCGGCAAAGGAATCGCCGGCTCCCACTCGATCCACAATATGAGTGATTTCGTAGGCTCGACTCACCATGAAGCCCTGCCGATCGTTGAGACACGCCGACCAACCGTTGTGTGACGCGCTCTTCGATTCCCTTAGCGTGATGGCGATCGCTTTCAGATTTGGATACTCGCCCAGAACCTTGGCAGTCAGCTTCTCGTACTGCCCGCGATCAAGCTGACCCGAATGCACATCAACTTCCGCCTGAATGCCAAGCGCCATCTGCACGTCCTCTTCGTTGGCGATGGCGATGTCAATATTCTTCACCAGTTCGCGCATCACCTCGACAGTGGGTTTCCCCCATTTCCAAAGATTCTTGCGGTAGTTCAGATCGCAGGAGACCGTAATTCCCTTCCCCCGGGCCTTTTTCACGGCTTCAAGTGCCAGGTCGGCAGCCGAACTACTGATGGCCGGCGTAATTCCAGTGACGTGGAACCAGCCCGCGTCTTCCAGCGCGCGGTCCCAGTTGATATCACCCGGCTTGGCCAGAGCGATGGCACTATGATCGCGATCATAGACGACCTTGGAAGCCCGCTGATTGGCGCCGGCTTCAAGATAATAGATACCGAGGCGGCCCTTGCCACGCACGATCTTGGATGTATCGACACCGAACCGGCGCAGCTCGCCAATTACAGCGTCGGCGACTGGATTCTTATCGGGCAGGACGGTAACGAAAGCCGCGGGCTGACCCAATTGCGCCAGCGCGACCGCCACGTTGGCCTCACCGCCTCCAAACGTGGCCACGAACTGAGGGGTCTGAAGGATCTTTTCAAAGCCCGGCGGCGCCAGCCGCAGCATGATTTCCCCAAAAGTGACGGTCGTCTTTCCCATGTTCCCTATTCTGAGCCTCGCTAATCATTCTGAATTTACGTCTAAATTTGACACCCAACTATTTCTGCTGACCTGACACCAGATCCACACCCAGGCTGGCCAGGATAACGTCTTCACTCGACGAAAGGCCGCTCACCGCCACAGCGCCGGCCACCTGGCCATCTTTCCACACCGGAATACCTCCGCCCCATCCCACAAACCTGGGATCGCCATAGTAAGCAATGTCGTGGCCCTTTTCCGGGTGCCGCACCTTCTCTCCGATATCCTTGGTCGGCTTGCGCTCACGGGCCGCAGTCCACGCCTTGTTGGCGGCGATGCGGATAGAGGAGATCGGAGCACCATCCATACGGGCAAAGGCAATCAGTTCACCGTGCGAGTCCGCCACGGCGACCACGGCCGCCTTTTGCATCTGCAACGCCTTTTCCACAATCAGGTCGATGATCTTCTTGGCCTCGGAATAGTCGAGCGTCTGGATAGTCCTCATGGGCGGCTTCTCTGGGGGCTGGGTTTTGGTGAGCGCACGGGCGGAAAGGATTGTAAATCACGGCGGTGAAACCGCCACAGCAGAAATCCGAACCGAGTGGAAACCCCGATCAAGAGGTTCCATTCTGACAGGGCCCATCGCAACAGAAGCCATGACAAATCAAAAACCGCTGCATCTCGCGAGGGAAAAAGCTCTCGCCGGGTGGGTTTCTCGCTGGCTGCAGCATTTTGTGCAGACGAGATGCTGTTGTTGCGAGAAGACGACAAAAAAATGGGCAGGCTCGCTGAGCCTGCCCAAGCTTTTAGATTGCCTACCTCAGAAAGCAACCTTCAACCCGAACTGAATAAGGCGAGGAAGATTGACAGTGTTGGTTACCTGTCCAAACGTCGCACTGGTCTGGGTTCCGTTCGGAGGCCCGAACTGGGGATGGTTAAATAGGTTGAAGAACTCCGTCCGGAATTCGACGTATGCCCTCTCGGTAATGTTGGTCTTCTTGAACACCGCGAAGTCAAAGTTGTTGACTCCCTGTTGACGGAGCGAAGCATCTACCCGAGGTTCGTTGCCGAAGGTCCACGGGTTAATTTGCGCACCCGTCGAGTCAACGCCTCCCGGCGCGGTGAAGCAGGATGTGTTGAACCATTGCGTGACCCGAGAGACGGCACTTCCGGAAACATTCTTGTCGCATCCAGAGATGTAGTCAGGCCGGAGCGTGCTTTGTCCCAAGAGGCCTGAATTTGTCATCGCGTTAGCGCCACCCCAACTGATCTTCACTGGGAAGCCACGTTGGAATGTGGTGGTGCCATCGAGACCCCAACCGGAAACCAGTTTGTCCCCGACACCGCTCATGCCTGAGGCGAACCGCTTGCCGTGGCCGAACGGAAGATCAATCACATAGCTGATAGCCAACCGCTGCGAAACGTCCTGAGATGACAGCGAACGCTCACCCTTTAGGTTGTTCCAGTCCTGAATGGCTCCTGTGCCGCCTGTGGTGCCGCCTTCCAACCAAGAAGTAAGCGTGTCCGTAGTGGACAGCAGCTTGGCGTTGGTATAGGAAGCGAGCATAGTGCCGCCGCCTGGGAAGCGCTTCTTCACCGTAGCTTGCAAAGCGTTGTAAGTGCTGCCGCAGCAACCCTGTCCATTCAGGTTAACCGCCGCGTACTGCGGGAACGGGCGGTCAAGCTGACCCTGGATCAGGTTTCCCACGCCAAGGGCGCTGGGGAGAGAGTCTACTGAGCCACAGAGCGGGCAAGCAAACGGGTAGATGGAAACCGGCTGAGTGATGGCCACAGCTGCGGCACCCCCGGTTGCAAATTGGCTATGAGCCTCCGTGATGAAACGGTCCGGTATCTGGTTGATGTTCGGGTTGGATTGCGGCAGATGGACGCCGTGCGCCCCTGCATACGCGACGTCAGCAAAAAAGCCCCAGGGAAGCTCGCGCTGGATGTCAAAGTTCCACTGCTCGTTGTATCCGTACTTCTGCACGGTGTAGCCGGTTGCAGAAAAATTGCTCTGATTCACGATGTACTGGGAGACGTTTGGCAGGGGGTTGCGACCCGGGACCGCAACCAAGTTGTTTGCCCCTGCTGGAGCCTGGTTGAACGGTCCTTGCCCCAGACAGGTAATGGCCCCCGTCGCGACCGTGCAGGTGTTGGCGTTAAGGCTCGCGGCTGGAGTCACCCCGTGGTCGTTACTGGCGAAGAAGTTCGAAGTGGCGCTGCTGACCGGATCAACGTAGGGGTTGGCGTTAAACGCGACGTAGTTCGGAATGAAAAAGATTCCGTATCCGCCACGAATTACAGTCTTCTGGTCGGGCGAATACGCGAACCCTATCCGAGGCATGACCTGGGTCTTCGAAAGCGGCAGATTGTTGCGGCTGTCGTTGACGCCCGTCTTTACCAGGAACACATCGCCCGCACATGGACTTCCCGCCACCCCGCTACAGCCGGTCACCGAGCTATTTGTCGCCTTCGGGTCGAAGTAGGTCATCTTGTCAAAGCGCTCTGACCACGGCCCTTGCAGTTCATAGCGGAGGCCGAGATTCAAAGTCAGTTTGCTGGTCGCGCGCCAGTTATCGCCGAAGTACAGGGCTCGGTAGGTTTGCTTGCCCGAGACTGGACCAGAGATTACCAGCGATCCGGTGGTCTGGTTGCCGAATGCAGAACCCTGGCCGTTACCGTATCCGAGCATGAAATCGGCAAAATCTTCGCCATTACCCGCGCCGCTGCCGCTGACATTGCCGGCCCCGACCGTACCCGGTGCCGCCGATGTCCAAGACCCGGTGAAGGAGATGAGGCCGCCGCCGGTATTGGTTTGCAGGTAGTTGTCGTATCCCTCTTCGAGCTGGCCACCCCAGACGAAGGTGTGGCGTCCCCGGATCATGGTGATCTGCGGGGAAATATTAAATTGCGTGTTGAGGTCGTTAATCGCGCTTTGCCCTTGGCTGCAAGTAACCAATGAGTCGTTCTGGCCAAAGCAAGGCGTAAGCGGGGTGCGCTCGATGTTGGGCACAAGCGAGTTATAAGCGGCCGGCCAACCCTCTTGGGTCATATCGAAGTTCTGATTGATGGGCCCACGCAAGTAGTGGAAGCGGCTAATGCTGGCGTTGAGGTTCAGAATCGTAGTCGGGCTGATGACGTAATTCCAGCCCACCACCAGGCTCTTACTGCGGGTGTTTTCCGCGCAGCGGTCCTTACACATGCCGGTACCGAATGGATCCTGCGCCAAGCTCAACAGCTTCCAGTAAGCGAACCGGCCGAAGATGGTGTTCCTGCTGTTGATGGTCTGGTCCACTCGCGCGATATAGGTGTCGGTGTCGCCGCCAGTGCTGGAATCTTTCAGAAAATTCAGAACGTTTCCGCCGGTGGTCGGATTCGCTATCAACTTGTCCAGCAAGAAGGCCGAAGTCGGATTGATTACCCCTGAGATGTTGTTATTGGCAAAGGGTACGCGGAAGCTAGTGGGGGGCGTGGTCGTGAGGCCAGAGACCGGGCCGGTGAATGCAATCGGGTTGTAGAGCTGATGAACAAACGCTCCAGTTGAGGAGTTCGTGTCGGAACAAATGTTGACGCCCGAGCCGTGAGGGTCGGGGGTGTTGAATCCGCTCTGACAAAGGTCAGAAAAATCCCCGCCACGTTCGGCTGTCGTGGGTACGGTGGTGTTAAACGGAGTGCCGGTGCGCAGGCGGAATCCTTCGTAACTGAAAAACGCAAAAGTCCTATCCTTGATAACAGCTCCACCGATGGTGGCGCCGAACTGATTCTGCGTAAATGGCGGCGGTTCGTTCTTTTTTCCTAATGCAATCTCCGAATTCTTATTGAAGAATTCGTTGGAATTGAAGATCTTGTTGCGCAGATAGTCGTAGCCCGAGCCGTGCCAGGCATTGGTCCCTGACTTAGTGCTAATGTTGATGACACCGCCCGCGAACTTGCCCCACTCCGGCCCCAGGTTGCTATATTGCACCTTAAATTCCGAGACCGCGTCCTGCGTCGGAACCATAAGCGGGAGGTTGATGTAGCCGATGTTGAGTGGCTGCCCGTCCAGGTAAATTGCTCCTTCGTTGGCGAAGGCGCCTCCGATCTGGTAGTTGGCAAAGTCGAAGGGGTTCTTGCCGACAACCGTGCCCATAGTGTTTCCTTGCGGAACAACGGAAGGAGTAATGGTGGTGAGGTTGTAGACATTTCTGCCGTTCAGAGGTAGCTCGTTGGCCTCGCGCTGGTTGACGACCGTCCCCAGTGATGAAGTATCTGTCTGCAGCAAAGGCGTTTCGGAGGTTACCTCGATGGTCTCGCTTACCTGGCCGACGACCAAAGCTGCGTCGATACGCGCCGTCTGTTGCACCTCGACCGCGATCGCCGGGCGTGTAAAGTGCTTGAAGCCTTGCTTCTCAACATCAATCCGGTAATTTCCAGGAATCAAGTTCACGAATGAATAAAGGCCATCAGCCCCAGTCGGCTGAGTACGTTTTTCTGCGGTTCCCAGGTTGGTCAAGGTCACCTGGGCATCGGAGATCGCAGCCCCCGAGGGATCGCTTACCGATCCGGTGATGGAGCCGTACGTAGATTGACCTTGTACGAATATGCAGGTTGAGAAGAAAACCAACAGCGAGAGAACCAGCGAGAGGAAACTGCGAGAACTCATTACCCACCCCCACACGAAGTACACAGATCCGTGGTCTGTGGTGAACCGGTCATCTTGGGCCGGATGTTGGATGTTTGAAGCTGGGGTGAGTTTTGTCACAGGCCGTAGAACGTTGTCAAGAAAAAATCTGGGCTCGAAAGTGCCACGGTAAGCGATTACCTAAAGGGATATGGAGGCATTCGGTTTAACCATACGCATCACCGCATGTAAAGTTTTGTGTTGTTATTCGCGGTAACGTACACGGCTCTGCTTGGTTGAAACTCGACCTCTCCGGCGTCTGACGTGCAATCGACTGGTCTGCGCGATATGCTAACCGCGAGAGCTCTCACGTTGTCGACTGCTACCCCGCGCTTTGTGTACATTCCGGCTCTGGTCACGTGCATCGCTTTGTTTCTTGCAGCGGGGCCGGCTTCCCTGTTCGAAATACATAAATTTCGCGGGTTGGACTTCGTCTTGCAGAATTCACCCACGCCGCAAAAGTATCTGATCGAAACAATGCCAGGGGGAGTCGCTCTTCTGGACTACAACAACGACGGCCTACTCGACATCTTTCTGGTGAATGGCGGGCGCGTAACCAGTCCGATGCAGATACCGGAAGACTTCGACCGCCAGAATCCGCGTTACTGGAACCGGCTATACCGGCAAAACAAGGAAGGCAGCTTCACCGACGTCACCGAGCAAGCAGGCCTGGCGAATGCGGGAGACGGCAACTACGGTATGGGAGTGGCGGTCGGTGACTACGACAATGACGGCTTCCCCGATCTCTACGTCACCAGCTACGGCAAAAATATTCTCTACCGCAACAACGGAGACGGTACCTTTAGCGACGTAACTGCCAAGGCGGGTGTCGCGGCGGGTGGCTGGTCGGTTTCGGCCGGATTTTTCGATTACGACAATGATGGCAAGCTGGATCTGTTTGTAACCCGCTACATGGAATGGGACACGAAGCACAGCAAAACCTGCGGCGGAGAGTGGCGTACTTATTGTCCGCCAGAGGAATTTCCCTCCACCACCAGCATTCTTTATCACAACAACGGAGACGGCACATTTACTGACGTGAGCCGGAAGTCCGGTATTGCGGCCAAAAAAGGGCGAGCCCTGGGCGTGGCCTTTGCCGACTACGATGGCGATGGCTTCACTGATATATTCGTCGCCAACGATGGCATGCAGCAGTACCTCTACCACAACAACGGCGATGGAACATTCACTGAGCGCGGCCTTGAGGCCGGAGCTGCGCTATCGGAGGACGGCCGACGACTATCGGGAATGGGCGTGGTCTTTCAGGACTACGACAACGACGGACGTCCCGACGTGATTGTGACTGAACTTCCCCGCGAGATTTACGGCGTCTACCACAATGAAGGAAAAGGCACCTTCAGCTATGGCAGCCTGGAAACCGGCCTCGGCGCGCTCTCGAGCGGAAGCTCGGGTTGGGGCGTCGGCTTAGAAGACTTCGACAACGACGGCTGGAAGGATCTCTTCGTGGCCCAGGGGCACGTTCTCGACAACGTTGAGCAGATCGATCCTTCGCTTCACTATTGGGAGCTTCCCATGTTGGCGATAAATCACAAGGGGCGCTTTGAGCGCGCTGACTCCGGAAGCTCGACTCCGACCGCCGGACGAGGTGCCGCTTTCGGCGATCTCAACAACGATGGATGGCAGGATGTCGTGATGACCTCGCTCGGCGGTCCTCCGCAGATTTTTCTCAACCGCGGTGGCAAGCAGCACTGGCTGGTAATTTCGCTCCGCGGCACACGCAGCAATCGAGACGGTTTCGGCGCACGCGTAAAGGTCAACGGTCAAATTCGATTTGCGACGTCCGCAGGAAGTTACCTTTCCGCCAGCGACAAGCGCCTCCACTTTGGACTCGGTCCAACGGAAACTGCCAAAATAGAGATCGCGTGGCCTTCAGGCACCATCCAGACCCTGACCGATGTTCACGCTGACCAGTTTCTGGAAATCCGTGAACCGGAGAAACCGTGATCCGAATCCTGCTGGTACTTTGGCTGGCGTGGCAGACAGCGTCTCCCGAGGCCCTGCAACATCTGCAGGCGGGCGCCGAAGCCGACAAGCAGCGGCATTTCAACGTCGCCATTGCCGAATTCAAGAAGGTAACGGAGCTCGAGCCGAATCTGCCCGACGGTTTTGTCAGTCTCGGCCAGGCCTACATGGAGAGTCAGGACTACGGCGCTGCGATCCCACCGCTCAAACGTGCGGTGCAGCTGGCGCCGGACCTGGCGGCCGCGCATCAGCTGCTGGGCTACGCGCTGCTGGCGCAAGGCTACAACGCCGAGGCGATTCCTCATCTGGAAAAGGTCCAGGAACAGACTGCGCTGGGGATCGCACAGATCGGTACCGGGCAATTGCAGCAGGCTGTCGAAAATCTACAGGCGGCGCTGGCCAAGCATCCCAACGACCCCGATTTGCTTTACTATCTGGGCCGGGCCAGCGGATTGTTATCGAAGCAGTCGATTGACACCTTGCTGGCTGCGTATCCTGATTCAGCGCGCGCCCATCAAGCCATGGCAGAGAACTATTTTGTGTTGCGACAGATGCCTCAGGCCGAACAAGAATTCCGCGAAGCTCTACGCCTGCGTCCGAATACACCGGAATTGCATCTCGAACTTGGGCTGGTCTACGCGGGCTCTTCGCAGTGGCCGAAGGCTGAGGAAGAATTTCGCGCCCAGACCAAGCTGGAGCCGGGAAATGCCGAGGCCGCGTATCGGTTGGGTACGGCACTGTTGCAACAGGGAAGAGCCCGCGAGGCGAGGACGGAACTGGAACGCTCCAATCGCCTGCAGCCGGATATGCCCGAAACGCTATATTCTTTAGGCAAGGCTGCGGCGCTTGCAGGAGATTCCGCCGCCGCGGAAAAGGCCTGGACGAAACTGCTCTCGATCGAAGCGCAAAGCCCGCTGGCGGCTCAAACACACTTTGCTCTTGCCGGCCTCTACCGCAAGCAGGGAAAAACCGCGAATGCGGAGCGTGAAACCCAGGAGTTTCAAAAACTGCAGAACCCAACAACTCAAACAGAAAGCGTACCCAAATAAGGTCACACAAATAAGGCTCGCACAATCCCTATGCTCAAATTGAGAGTTCTTGAAAAAGTAATCGAATCGGGACTGGTCGCTATCGTGCGCACAAACAGCGCGGACCAGGCCGCGCGTATCGCCGAGGCCTGCGCTCGTGGAGGCGCCGCTGCGATCGAAATCACCTTCACCGTTCCCGGAGCCACGGCAGTCATTGAAGCCTTGGCCAAGCAGTATGCCTCCGGTGAGATTCTTATCGGGGCGGGCACGGTGCTCGACCCGGAAACGGCCCGCCTCGCAATCCTGGCCGGAGCGCAATATATCGTCAGTCCCTCGGTGAGCCCTGAAACCGCCCGTCTATGCAACCGCTATCAAATTCCTTACATGCCCGGAGCCAGCACCATGCGCGAGATTGTTGACGCCATGGAGTGCGGGGCTGACATTGTCAAACTGTTTCCGGGCGAAACCTTGGGGCCTGCGTTCGTGAAGGCGGTGAAAGGTCCTCTGCCCCAGGCTTCCCTGATGCCGACCGGGGGTGTAGCCGTTGACAACGTCGCCGAGTGGATCAAGGCTGGCGCGGTCGCGGTGGGCGTGGGCGGCAGCCTTACAGCTGGCGCGCAGTCCGGCAACTTTCAGCAGATCACGGACATGGCAAAACAATTTATCGAGCGCATCCAGCAGGCGCGAAAGAAATAGGAAAAAAGCACAACCGCCATGAAACTCTGGAAGAACGATGACGAGCTCTTCCCCATTGTGCGGCGGGAATTGTTCACCTGCGTCGTCGGCGATGTAATGGACAAACTGGAGCTCCAGCACCAGTTCTTGCCTCCGCAGATTCGACCGCTCAGGGCGGACATGATCGTTGTCGGCCGCGCATTGCCCGTGTTGGCCGTGGATGTCTTCGCGGAGAAGATAACTGGAACCTCGAACCACCTTATGGCTAAGCCCTTCGGCCTGATGTTGGAAGCTCTTGATGATCTTCGCGTCAACGAGGTGTACGTCAGCACCGGCTCGTCTCCTCGCAACGCGCTTTGGGGAGAGCTAATGAGTATCCGAGCTCGCAAGCTGGGCAGCAGCGGAGCGGTATTGAACGGCTATACGCGCGATACCAATGCGATTCTTCAGCTGAACTTTCCCACTTTTTCATGGGGCCCTTACGGTCAAGATTCTTCGCCGCGCTATAAGGTGGTGGATTTTCGTGTCCCCCTGGAGATCGGCGCTGTGCGTCTACGGCCAAGCGACATACTTTTTGGCGACATCGACGGAGTCTGCGTGATTCCCACGGAAGCCGCCGACGAGGTTTTCGCTAAAGCTCTTGAAAAGGTTCGCGGCGAGAAGTTGGTCCGGAAGGCACTCGAGGAAGGAAGCAGTGCGGTCGCAGCGTTTGAAAAGCACGGCATCATGTAGGGGCGCAGTAGGCGGAGCGCGACTCCGCGTCCTCGCTAGTTAATGCTTTGCTCTCGTTGGAGCAGCACAGCAATGATCAACATCGACCTGTCAAGAAAGTCGATCTTAATCACCGGTGCACTGGGCGCCATCGCGGAGTCGATGGTCCGGAAGCTGACGGCGGCGGGCGCAACCTTGATTCTGCTCGACATCAAGTCTGAAGAAGCTGCCAAGCAAACACTTCATGACTGGAAAATTCCACCGTCGTCTTACGTTTATTTCTCGACCGACATAACCGATTCTAACGCGTTAAACCGCGTCGTGACGGAATCCTTCAAGCGCTTCCCTGCACTGGATACGGTGCTAGGCCATGCAGGCGGTTGCGGACTTCATCCCTTCGCGACAACTTCCGAGACTGAGTACGACCGCATTTTCCGTTTCAACTACTTCGCCCAGGTCAATCTGGCGCGTGCCGTCTTCGCCCACTGGGTTGAGCAAAAGATGTCCGGCCATCTCATTTTCACGTCTTCCTATGTAGCTCGTATGCCTCACACCCAGATTCCTTCCTATGCCTCGGCCAAAGCAGCGCTAGAAACCTTCGCGCGCTGTCTGGCGCTGGAATATGCTCACGCCGGCATTCGAGTGAATGTGGTTTCACCGGGCAACGTCGCGGCGGGCAGTTCGCTGAAGGTATTTGACGAGGATCCGACCTACCGCGATTTCGTCTTGCGAGTTTCTCTGGGAAAGAGAAATAGCCCGGAATCGATCGCCGACGCGTTCGTGTTCTTGTGCTCACCCCTGGCAAACGAAATCAACGGCCAAATTCTGACCCCGGACTACGGGGCCGGCATCGGGAATCGCTTATGAAACTCGGCCTGGGCCTCTATCGCCACATGCTGACGCGCGATTACTACGACTTTGCGCGACAGGCAGGCTGCACTCACGTGGTGGTCCACCTGGTCGACTATTTCAACAGCGGCACATCGAACCCGCGCAACAATCAGCCCACGGGAGGCAAATACGAACCATGGGGAGTGGCGGGCGATCCCGAGAAGCTTTGGACCGTAGCCGAACTGAAACAGCTTCGTAGTGAGATCGAAGCGGCGGGCTTAACGCTCGCGGCGATTGAAAACCTCGATCCCGCGCACTGGCACGACATCCTTCTGGACGGCCCGCAACGTGCACAACAAATCGAAAAAGTAAAAACCATCATTCGCCGGATGGGCGAAGCCGGCATTCCGGTCCTGGGCTACAACTTCAGCCTGGCCGGGGTTTGCGGCCGCATCACCACTCCGCTCGGACGCGGACACGCCGTCATCGTGGGAATGGATGGACCCGCCGAAGATGTACCCATTCCAAATGGAATGATTTGGAACATGGTTTATGACCTATCGGCTCCCGCCGGCACACTACCTTCCATCTCTCACGACGAGCTGTGGCGCAGGCTCGAAAGATTTCTGGAAGATGTAATCCCGGTTGCCGAGAAATCCGGCGTGCGCCTGGCGGCTCATCCAGATGATCCGCCCATGCCAACCATGCGGCGGCAGCCCCGCCTGGTTTACCAGCCCCATATGTATCAACGCTTGATCGATGCTGCACAGAGCCCTAGCAACGCCCTGGAACTTTGTGTCGGGACAATCGCAGAAATGACCGAGGGTGACGTCTACGACGCGGTTGACCGCTACAGCCGTCAAGGCAGGATTGCCTACATTCACTTGCGAAATGTAGTAGGCAAGGTGCCGAACTACCGCGAGACGTTTATCGACGAAGGTGATGTGGATATGATCCGCATTCTCTCGATCCTGGCGCACAACGGATTCGACGGCGTGGTCATCCCGGACCACACGCCGCAGATGAGCTGCCCCGCCCCCTGGCATGCCGGCATGGCACATACCATCGGTTTTGTTCTGGCTGCTCAGGCAATGCTCAAAACATCTTCCAACGGTCCTATCGGGGAACCGCATGCGCAAGTCAAGCCATAGAACTGCCATTCACCTTCCGGGAGAGGCCGAGGAAAACGGTGTCGCATCAACCGGCAGAACTGGAAATCCCAACTCTGTCAAGTCATCCCTGAGCTGTACCGTAGATCGGAACTGAATCGCGAACATGCCGACCGTACGTGCACCCTCGATATTTTGCGCTTTATCATCCACAAACAAAGCTTCTGACGCCTGCACTCGGAGGCTGTCGAGACTATGGCGGTAGATGGCAGGGTCGGGTTTGACGAGCCCCACTTCCGCCGAGAACGTCTGGTGGTCGAAGTCGTTCAGCCACGGAAATTGTTGCCGCACATACCGGATCATATCGACGGGCATATTGGAGAGCAGCCCAGTCTTTACCCCGGATGATTGCATTTGCTTCAGCCACTCCAGCATCGTCGGGTTTATGTGAGCCCACATCTCGACGTCCCATTGGCTCAGTTTCGTGAGTTGCTCCGGCTCCATCTTCATATCCGCATCTTCGGCAAGCCTCGACCAATAGGCGTCGAGGGAAAGATCGCCGCGGTCATATTGGAGCCGATTCCGGTCCCAAAGCGGACGGAATTGGTGCCGATCAACCTGGAAGAGACTCGCCATTCGGTCCCACTCTTCCGCGGTAGGGGAATGGGAAAGCACCTCGCCATAGTCGAGAATCACGGCTTTTATCTTCGATGAGCCCGAACGATTCATTTTCCCTCCATATAATATATTCTCCCGCTCACCAGCATTGAGTCCAATGAATTGACGTTTGCTCTGTGATAACTTGTGGGCTGCTTGTCGTCCTTCAGAAGATTGGGGGAGCACAAATTTGGGAGGTCTGGAGTCCGCATGAAGCTGAATGCAACGTTGATCAAGAGCACGGTCGTGGCAGCTCTTGGCGGTCTTTTGTTTGGATTCGACACGGCAGTCATCTCCGGCACCACCAGTGCCCTGACCCAGACTTACCAGCTTTCGCCATTCCTGCTGGGAGTGACGGTGTTCAGCGCGCTCTTTGGAACCGTTCTGGGCGCAATGCTGGCCGGATTCCCCGGCGAGCGTTTTGGCCGCCGCGACAGCTTGCGGGTGATGGCGATTCTGTATCTGGTCTCCGGCCTGGGCTGCGCCATCGCCTGGAACTGGCATGCTTTGGTGATCTTTCGCTTCATCGGTGGACTTGGAGTGGGCGGTTCCTCGGTGCTGGGCCCTATGTACATCGCGGAAATCGCGCCAGCGAAGTTGCGTGGCCGGTTGGTTGGATTCTTCCAGTTCAATGTAGTTTTCGGCATTCTGGTCGCTTACTTCTCGAATTACGTCATCGGCCTGCAACACTTCGGAGCAACCGAATGGCGCTGGGAGCTCGGCGTCACTGCCATTCCAGCGGCCCTGTTCTTCGTCATGCTGTTTACCATTCCGCGAAGCCCGCGCTGGCTGGTCAAGAAGGGACGAGTAGCGGAAGCCCGAACCGTCCTGCAAACAACGGGTGACGAAAACTACGAGCATGACCTCCAGGAAATCGTCGAGTCGATCAATATCGAGAATAGCCTGGCGACTGAGAAACTGTTTACCAGAAAGTATGCGTTCCCGATTTTCCTGGCAGTCAGCATCGGAGTGTTCAACCAGCTCTCGGGCATCAACGCGATTCTCTACTATTTGAATGACATTTTTAGCCATGCCGGTTTCAGCAAAGTCTCGGGCAACCTGCAGGCAGTCGCCATCGGCGCCACCAACTTGCTTTTCACCATGATCGCAATGTCGGTGATTGACAAGCTTGGCCGCAAGACTCTGCTGCTAGTGGGTTCTGTCGGCACAGCGTTCTGTCTGGCCGGAGTTTCGATAATTTTTTTCACCGGCCAACATCAGAGCCTTCTGGTCTGGCTCTTGGTGGGCTACATCGCTTTTTTCGCGTTCTCTCAGGGAGCCGTCATCTGGGTTTACCTCTCGGAAGTTTTCCCCAACTCGGTGCGCGCCAAGGGACAAAGCTTGGGCAGCTTCTCTCACTGGTTCATGAACGCGGGCATTTCTCTCATTTTTCCGCTCATGGCGGCCACTTCCGGCGCCTACCCATTCGTGTTTTTTTCTGTGATGATGGTGGTGCAGTTCTTTGTTGTCTTATTTGTTTATCCCGAGACCAAGGGCCTGACTTTGGAAGAGATGCAGAAAAAGCTGGCAATCAGATAAAAGAGGAGGGATTCGCTCCATGTCGACGCACTCTCTTTCCCGCCGCTCGTTTCTTGCGTTGTCGGCGATGCTTCCCCTTTCTATGCGTGCATTCGCTGCAACCTCGATTCCGGTGGGCCTCGAACTCTACTCGGTCCGCAACGCCTTGAAAGATGATCCCATGGGTACGGTCCGTACCGTGGCCCAAATGGGTTATCAGTGCGTCGAATTCTATGCTCCCTACTTCGACTGGACCGAGCCGCAGACCAAAGAGATGAAGAAGTTGCTGGATGACGTGGGCATCCACTGCTACTCCACCCACAACAGCAGTTCGTATTTCACCCCGGAGAACATGAAACGGGCGCGCGACATGAACCTCATTCTGGGAAGCAAGTATGTGATCATGTCGAGTTCCCAGCCCAAGCCTGGCCTGGACGGATGGAAAGAAGTTGCCGACACGCTAAACTTTGCCGCCGAGCAACTTGAGCCCGCGGGATTAAAGACCGGCTACCACAACCACCTACGTGAGTTCACTCCCCTCGAGGGCAAGCGTCCCATAGAAATACTGGCGAAAAATACGAAACCGTCGGTTGCGTTGCAGCTCGATGTCGGCACGTGCCTGGAAGCAGGCTCCGATCCGGTCGCGTGGATTCGCGTTAACCAGGGCCGAATCCGATCCATTCATTGCAAGGACTGGTCGCCAGAGGCCGGAAAGGGCTACACCGTTCTGTTCGGTGAAGGCGCGGCAGATTGGAAGAATATTTTCGCGGCCGCCGAAAGCGTGGGAGGAGTTGAGTATTACCTGGTCGAACAGGAGGGCAGCAGATTTTCGGAGTTCGATACAGCTAAGAAATGCCTTCAGACATTCCGTGCACTGCATCCCGTCTAGCTCTTCGGGAAGGCACGACTTGAGAGGCTGCGGAAATACTCTTTTGCCGTAGAGACGTTGCAAGCAACGTCTCTACTAAAAATGGCGGGCCGGGATTTTTCTACGCCACTCGAAACCTATTCTCCGCCTGCCCACGGACTTCGCATTGAATTGCGAACAGCCCGCCGGACAGTCGCTCACCCGGCGCCGCCGCCGTGGTCACATACAAAGTCCGCAGATCAGCGCCTCCAAAGGTGCAGGTCGTAATGTTCTTCACCGGCATCTCGACCACGCGGTCAACCGTTCCGTCTGGTGCAATTCGGACAATACATCCGCCATAATATCGGCAATTCCAAAGATAGCCTTCGGCATCGATGGTCGAGCCATCCGGCAAGCCCCGGTCGAAATCCTGGAAAAAGGAAACTTCATTCTTGATGGTGCCAGAAGCGGAATCGTAGTCATACGCCCAGATGGTGTTCGCAAGCGTATCCCCAAAATAGAAACGCCGCCGATCGGGGCTCCACGCCAGCGTGTTGGAGATGCCAACGCCCCGTCGGTGTACGGTCACGCGGGCGTCAGGATCAACACGATGGAGAATCCCATTTTTCCCACCGGCTTCACCCGCCGAGCCGTCTGGGTTTACGTTGTTGCGCATGGAGCCGACCCACAACGAACCTCGCGGATCAGCACGGCCGTCGTTGAGGCGAAGCACAGGCCAAGCCTCGAGATGGTAAATAGGTTTGTGCCGAAGGTCCGAAGCCGGCTCCCATAAAATCACGCCGGATCCCAGCACAACCACCAGCACGTCATCGCGGTCGGTCAGGGTCAACGCAGTTACAGGCTCATCGAAAAACCATGTTCGGACGCACTGATCAGTCAAGGTAAAACGATGAATCAGAAACCGGTTGATGTCCGTCCAATAAAGCGCAGAATGCGCCGCATGCCAGACTGCCCCTTCACCGCATACATCGCCGGTCGGCGCGATGCATACCGGTTGTGAGGTCATTGCCAATGCGATCACTGCACTCCGAGGCCAGCCAGCAGCCCGCCATCCACCAGGTAATCGCCGCCAGTGCAAAATGCCGCTCGATCCGATGCAAGAAACGCCGCTAACTCGGCCACCTCTTCCGGCGTCCCAATACGCCCGAGGGGATGAGCGCCGCCGAAACGTTTGAACACTTCTTCGATGGACACTCCCGGTGAAAAATGGCCTGCCGAGCGCTCCAGCATAGGTGTGCGGATGGATCCAGGACTGATTGAATTCACGCGAATGTTATCTCCCGCATGGTCGAGCGCCAGCGCTCGCGTGAGACTGTGGACCGCTCCCTTCGACGCGGCATAAGCCGCAACCCCGCGCTGGCAAGCATGTCCCTGAACCGAAGCGAGATTGATGATGGATCCCCCACCGCGCTTCTTCATCTCCGGAATTCCGAGATGTCCGAGAAGATAAATGCTGCCGACATTCACCATCAGGCACCGGTTCCAGTCTTCCAGACTGGTTTCAACCACCGTGCCGAAGGGATGAAATGCGGCCGCGTTAACGATGATATCCAGGCCACCGAACTCGCATACAGCTTTGGCCACGACTTCCTGAACCGCGTGCACTTGCGTGACATCACACTGTTCCACCCGCAACCTGAGTCCGTTCGCCTTCACATCAAGCGTCAACTCCTGGTTATCGGCGTCTTCGATGCCACAGGCCAACACGTTGGCTCCATCGGTTGCGAAGCGCTTGGCGATCGCGCGCCCGATGCCGGTGGTTCCGGTAACAATCGCGACTTTGCCTTCAAACTCTTTCATGGAGGCCGGCTCCTAAGGCCGTTGCTCAAGCTCCCGTAGAGACGTAGCTTGCTACGTCTTTCATGCCGCATGCCAGGCACCGCAAGCAAGACGGAGCAAGCTACGTCTCTACAGAGAACGTTTCATCTCACCTAGTGACTCTCCCTGGGAACTGCCGCGCCGCGGCAGCCGACCAGGAAGTCGAGGTCCGCGCCCTTGTCCGCCTGCAGAACGTGCTCGATGTACAGGCGTTGATACCCGCCGGTGGCTACCGGCGGTGGCGGCGTCCAGGCTTTGCGCCTGCGGCTGAGCTCGTCCTCCGATACGCACAGTTCCAGCTTGCGCGCTTCCACGTTCAGCTCAATCTCATCGCCGTTTTGCACCAGGGCCAACGTCCCTCCGGCGGTGGATTCGGGAGTGACATGCAACACCACCGTCCCATACGCGGTTCCGCTCATGCGCGCGTCGGAAACGCGCACCAGGTCAGTGATTCCGCGTTCCAGCAGCTTCTTCGGCATGGGCATGTTGCCCACTTCCGGCATCCCGGGATAACCCTTCGGGCCGGCACCCTGCAGGACCATTACCGAGGTTTCATCAATTTCGAGAGCGGGATCGTCGATGCGCGCTTTGAAATCTTCAATGTCTTTGAATACAACTGCAAGGCCACGATGCTTGAGCAGACTCGGGGTCGCGGCAGAAGGCTTGATCAAGGCGCCGCCGGGTGCCAGATTGCCGCGCAACACGGCGATCCCCGCATGTTCCCGGATTGGATTCTCCCGGCCGTGAATCACTTCCGCGTTCCAGCAAGGCGCAGTGGCGGTGTTCTCGCCCATCGTCTTGCCATTCACGGTCAACGCGTCCTTGTGAATCAGGTCGCCGAGTGCGCGCACAACCGCGGGAACCCCACCCGCGTAGTAGAAATCTTCCATCAGGAAGCGGCCGGAAGGCATGAGGTCAACCAACAGTGGTAGTTCGTGACCCAACCGGTCGAAATCGTCGAGTTCCAACTTGACGCCAACCCGCCCTGCCAACGCCAGCAAATGCAGGACGGCGTTGGTAGAGCCGCCAATGGCGGCATTTACCCGGATGGCGTTTTCAAACGCTTTCCGGGTCAGGATTTGCGATATCTTCACGTTGTCGCGCACCATGTCCACGATGCGCCTTCCCGCCTCCTGTGCCAACACGTAGCGCCGCGAATCAACGGCGGGGATCGCCGCATTCTGCGGCATTCCCATACCTAAAGCCTCGACCATGCACGCCATGGTGGAAGCGGTACCCATGGTCATGCAGTGGCCGGCCGAACGCGACATGCAGGACTCCGCGTCCGCGAAGTCCTCGCAACTCATCTTTCCCGCGCGCACCTCTTCACTCATCTGCCAGACGCTGGTGCCGGATCCAATCGGCTGGCCGCGGAAGTTGCCGTTAAGCATGGCGCCACCGGAGACCACGAGGGCCGGCAGGTCGCAACTCGCTGCCCCCATCATGAGCGACGGCGTAGTCTTGTCGCAGCCACAGAGCAGGACCACTCCATCTATCGGGTTGCCGCGAATCGATTCTTCCACGTCCATGCTGACCAGGTTGCGAAAGAGCATGGCGGTCGGGCGGATATTGGTCTCGCCCAGCGACATCACGGGGAACTCCAGCGGAAAGCCCCCCGCCTCGTAGATGCCCCGCTTGACCCGTTCCGCGACCAAACGGAAATGCGCATTGCACGGAGTCAGTTCCGACCACGTATTACAAACGCCGATGACCGGCCTGCCATCGAACAGATTGGAAGGAAATCCCTGGTTCTTCATCCACGAGCGATGGATGAAGCCGTCTCTGTCCTGTAAACCAAACCAGTGGGTCGAGCGGAGAGGACTACCGTTTTTAGTTGTCATATTTGTATTCTTGGAACTTTGTATTCTTGGAACCAGGGGCTGCGGGAATGAACCCACGGCATTTTACAACTCTTGGGTGGTGGCGCGTATTTTCGCGAAGCGCTCCTTTGCGCCCTTTGCGGATCCTTTGCGTTCTTCGCGGTTAGGAGCTCGCGCCCTGGTTGGAAGACAAGCCTGTCTAGTGCTCGGGCACCGGCTCCGGCTCTGCCGAGCCGTCGGCGCGGGGATCTGACGCCGCGAAGTTCACTTTGGTTTTCGAATTGCGCAACACAGCTTGCCCGCGGCCCATGGCTGTCGAATAGTCCTTTCTCACGTTCAGCTTGTGCCCCTTCTGCCGCAGCTGCTGCAGCGTTTCCGCATCGACCCTCGACTCAATCAAGATGTCGCAGCCAATCCCCTCGTCGGACGGCCGGACGGTGAATCGCGGCTCGGAAAGGGCAGCCTGAATGTTCATCCCATAGTCCACGAGATTCGACACGAATTGCGCGTGCGCCAACGGCTGATTTGGGCCGCCCATGATGCCGAATCCGATATGCGTATCGCCCTGCTCCATGAACGCAGGAATAATGGTGTGGAAGGGCCGCTTGCGCGGAACCAGCGCATTGGGGTGACTGGGTTCGAGCACGAACAGTCCGCCACGGTCCTGCAATATAAAGCCCCGTCCTTTCACCGCCACACCGGAGCCAAAGGCGTCATAAAGACTCTGTATGAGTGAGACAATATTTCCGTCTCGATCAATGGCGGCAAGATACGTGGTGTCGCTTCTGGCTGGACTGCCGCTCGCCGCCGTGCAATTCGCTTTTTCAGGATCGATCAGGGTTGCACGCTGCCGGGCGTAGTCATCGGATAGCAATCCCTTGACTGGAACTTTCGCAAAGCGCGGATCGGCGTTATAGCGGTACAGGTCGGCATACGCCAGCTTCATCGCCTCAATGCGATTATGCAGTTCCATGGGCGCCAGCGGTCCATTCTTGTCCGCGGGTAGGGTGCTCATGATGTTCAGCATTTCAAGGGCAGCCATTCCCTGCCCGTTAGGCGGCAGTTCATAGACTTTCCAGCCGCGGTAACTGGTCGAAATTGGCTCAACCCATTCGGCGGAGAAGTCCGCCAGGTCATCCGGCTGCATGGTTCCGCCCAGGGCCGTCGAAGTGCTCACGATCGACTGCGCAATTTCGCCACGATAGAAAGCATCCCGTCCCTGCTCCGCGATGAGCCGCAAAGTCTTGCCCAGATCCGGATTGCTAAACATCTCTCCAACTTGCGGGGCGTTGCCGCCGGGCAGAAAAACCCTCTCGGCTTCGGGCGTCTGCTTCAGGGCCTGCGCGTCACCCTCCCAGAAATCGTGAATCAATTCCGGCACGGGATATCCATGTTCAGCGAAATAGATCGCGGGAGTGAAAAGGTCCTTCCACGGCAGGCGCCCAAAACGGCCATGTGCCTTCGCCCAGCCCTCCACCGCACCGGGAACAGTCACGCTATCGATGCCGGCCTGCGGCATCTGCATCGTCCCTTTCTGTTTCAGGTAGTCAATAGAGAGACCGCGCGGCGCCCACCCGCTCGCGTTCAATCCGTAGAGCTTGCCGGTCTTGGCGTCCCAATAGAGGAGGAAGAGATCACCGCCAATTCCGTTCATCATGGGCTCGGTCACCCCGAGTACGGCGTTGGCGGCAATCGCCGCGTCCATGGCCGATCCGCCACGGGCAAGAATCTGCGCTCCGGCTTGAGACGCCAGTGTGTGGCTGGTTGCCACGATGCCACCATCATTCACGACCATGGAACGACCGTAGGAACGGTCCTGTGCACAAAGCGGCGCAGCAGCAAGGATCACCAAGCACGACAAGACGAGAGTTGATTTCATGGGAAGTGAATTCATGGGTAACGAATTATAGATGGTGCAGGTAATTTTCGCGGGCAACAACCGGCCACGTAGGGACAGATGCCCTCATCTGTCCGGCGGGGCAAAGCTAATTTCGCTGCGGCAAAAAACCTGTCGAACTTCGCTCGACTGGACAGACGAGGACATCTGTCCCTACGCATAACCTTAGCCAAATCAGCTATTTAAGGTTAGCTTCAGGAAACAACTTTTCAATCCTGCGAGGGTTTAACCAATACGAGTAATGGAGGGTGCTGAAATGCTGAAGTTAAAGAAAACCGCACTTTCGATTTTTGGACTGGTGGTAATGCTGATCTGCATCAACCCACCGCAGGCCCACGCTGGCGTGGTGGTGGCGATTGGAGGGCCAGTTTACCCGCGTCCGGTTTATGTTCGTCGGTACGCTTATGTGGCGCCGCCGTACGTGGCCTACGCGCCGCGCCCTTACGCCTATGGGCCGGTGTTCGTTCGCCCCGGCTTCGGATACCCGGGCTATTACCGGCCAAACTACTACCGGCCGGGCTACTGGGGTCAGAGAGGGTTCGAACATCGCGAGTTTGTTGTACGTCGCCCCTACTGGCGCCGGTAAGAAAGTTCCAAGTGACCTGATGCGGCTCCCGCCGCATTGCCCCACCCTTTGCCTCCACGGCGAAGGGTGGGCTCGGTTCCGAATCGGCCCCTACAAGGCCTTCTTTGAGTTGCGGACCAGCCGAGCCCCCGGTGGTATAGTCTTTCCCCTGATCTGGGAGGTCCCATGGCGGAAGCCGCTCCGCTCACCTTTCTCTGCATCACCACCTACGAAAAAGGCCAGGAATTCATGCGCGAATGCAAGCGCCAGAATTGCCGCGTGTTCCTGCTCACAGCAGAGACTTTGCGTAATGCCGACTGGCCGCGCGAGAGCATCGAGGACATCTTCTACATTCCCGCCGACCTTCCCGTGCCCGAGATCGTCAAGGCCGTCACTTATCTTGCGCGAGAGAAAAAGATCGACCGCATCGTCGCCCTCGACGAGTTTGATATGGAAACCGCAGCTACTTTACGCGAGCACATGCGCATACCGGGCATGGGCCTCACCACCATGCGTTACTTCCGTGACAAGTTGGCGATGCGAATGAAGGCAATGGAGAGCGGAATTCGAGTGCCCGATTTTATCCCCGTCCTTAATCATGCGGACATTCGCTACTACCTGGACCACGTTCCCGGCCCGTGGGTCTTGAAACCTCGCTCCGAAGCCTCGGCGATCGGGATCAAGAAGATCGAATCAGCTGAAGCCCTGTGGCCGGTGCTGGAATCGCTCGGCGACAAGCAGTCTTCGTTCCTGCTGGAGAAATTCGTTCCGGGAGATGTCTATCACGTGGATTCGGTGGTCTCCGAGAAGGAAGTCGTCTTCTCGAGCGTCAGCCGCTATGGGGCTCCGCCCATGGCGGTGGCGCAGCAAGGCGGCATCTTTACGACGTACCTTTTGCCGGGCGAATCGCCGGAAGCGGTCAGTCTGCGCCAACTCAACCATGATCTGATCAAGGCGCTGGGACTGGTGCGCGGAGTATCCCACGCCGAGTTCATAGGGGCCCAGGGCGGCGGGCACTTTTACTTCCTGGAATGCGCCGCGCGCGTAGGCGGCGCATACATTTGTGAAATGGTGGAAACCGCCACCGGCATCAACTTATGGCGCGAATGGGCGCGCATTGAAATCGCCGGCGGGAAACAACCCTACCATCTACCGGCCACGCGCAGCGACTACGCCGGAATCATTCTTTCGCTCGCCCGCCAGGAAGAGCCGGACACCTCGGCCTATAACGATCCCGAGATTGCCTTGCGTCTGAAAAAACGGCACCACGCCGGCCTAGTGCTGCGATCCTCCGACCCCGAGCGGGTGCAGACCCTTTTGCAAGCCTATGCCGCTCGCTTTGCGGACGACTTCCTTGCCATCGAGCCGCCGGGAACCAAGCCGGCGGCGTGAACAACGCTCGCCTCCCGGACGCTGGTGGGACGATCCTGACTTCGTCAAGCGACTTGGCCTGTCTGGAGATCAGCAAAAAGAAGATGGACGAAATTTTCAATACCAACCGGCTGAAGCTGATTGACCAGTTCGCCGCGCTCCAGAAGCGAAGAGGCGATCATGGAACCCCTGGTGGCAGCTGATCCTCCAGATGAGGCCAGACTTCTTTGCCCAGATCGACCGGGTGACACAGGCTCGCGCCGAACTGGAGAAAGCAACCGCCCGCATGACTCCTGGGCATTCGCCGCCAGTTGACTCACGAGCAATGGTTGAAGCTGGAAGCTGATCGTCCGCCGATGCACGGATCCAGGCGTCCTCCTGAGGGAGGGCCCGGCCCGGACGGAGAACAGCCGCCGGACCGGTAGGAGCAGCAGACTCCAAAAAGAGATTTCAGATTGAAGATTTTCGATTGCAGATTGGAGATCGAGTGACGGGTCGATTCCAATCTACAATCTGAAATCCGCCTCAATCTGAAATCCCCCGTAGACCGTGACGCTTACATGACTGACTCGAATCGGCCAAGTGGCCTGATCAAGCGTCGACTCCACCAGTCGAAACAGCAAAAAGACTGGCTTCCAAGTCTTACAGCCTCTGTAAGCGTCCCTGACGCTGTTCATCTTGGGTTGGTCTAGTTCATCCCACACAAATACGCTCCGGTAGATGCCCCTTTCCATATCGGGGTAGCCTCGGGAGGCGACCTTCTTCGGAAAAAGTCGTAGACTCCTATTCACGCCGATTCAGTCACCGCACGCCGTGAAGATCCGCATTCGTCAAGCCACCTCCGCCGATATCCCTATCCTTCGGGATCTGATTGAGGCGTCCGTCCGCGGATTGCAATCCAAAGACTACAGCCCGTCCCAAATTGATAGCGCGCTAGCCACAGTTTTCGGAGTGGACACTCAACTGATCGCCGACGGAACCTATTTCGTAGCAGAAAATGTAGGCGCGACCGTCCCGGTCGTGCAGGGAGCGCCACCGACCTCGTCCATCGTCGGCTGCGGCGGCTGGAGCAAACGCAAAACCCTCTATGGCGGCGACCAATGGACCGGCCGCGAGGCCGCTTTGCTCAACCCGCAGCACGACGCCGCCAAAATTCGTGCCTTCTTCGTTCATCCATCCCGGGCGCGCCGTGGAATTGGCAGCAGCATCCTTGAGGCCTGCGAAAGTGCGGCCCAGGCCGCCGGCTTTACCCGCTTCGAAATGGGCGCCACGCTCACCGGCGTGCCGCTCTACCGCGCTCGCGGCTACGTCGCTCTGGAAAATCTCGAGGTTCCACTGGCTAACGGAGAATCCCTGCCGATCGTTCGCATGGAAAAGCGAGTCCGCTAGCGCACTCGGCCCCACGGAAGGCAATTGTGCGGTGTGAACCTTGCAGCTATTCTGATTCCAATTCTGGCGTTCTGCCGCATCTACTCGACGAGAACAACGCCAGAAGGAGGATCATCCATGGATGCTCTCGCCTTCGTCTTCTACGCCATCGTCGCCTTCTTTGCCATCGGCACGATTCTGAGCGGCTTTTTTCAGGTTCGGACAGCGGAAGCCGTGGTCATCCAGCGCATGGGCAAATTCCTTCGCGTCGCCAACGCGGGGATCAACTTCAAATTGCCCTGGCTCGACCAGATCGCCGGCCGCCTCGACTTGCGTGTACAGCAGCTTGCCCTCGACGTAGAGACCAAGACCAAAGACAACGTCTTCGTGAAGATTCCGGTTTCAGTCCAATATCACGTTATCCCGGATAAGGTATACGAAGCCTTTTACAAGCTGGCCAATCCCAAGCAACAGATTTCCTCATACGTGTTCAACGTAATTCTTGGCCACGTGCCCAAGATGATTCTCGACGACGCCTTCCTGCAGCAGTCCGACATCGCGGTCGCGATCAAGGAAGGCCTGGACGATGTGATGAAGACCTACGGATACGCCATCGACCAGGCCCTGGTCACCGACATCGAGCCTGACGAAAAGGTCAAGTCGGCGATGAACGAGATCAATGCAGCGCAACGCGAACAGGTCGCGGCCCAAGCTCGCGGCGAAGCCGAAAAAATCCTCAAGGTAAAGCAGGCGGAGGCCGAAGCCGAGAGCAAGGCCCTGCAGGGCCAGGGCATCGCCAATCAGCGCAAAGCAATCATCGAGGGATTGAAGCTCTCGGTGGAATCCTTTGCTGCGGCCGTCGAAGGCACCACGGCCAAAGACGTCATGATGCTGGTGCTGGTGACACAATATCTCGACACCTTGAAAGATATCGGTGCCCAGGGCAAGAGCAACACCATATTTGTGTCGCACTCTCCGGCCAGCGTCAGCGAACTGTTTCGCCAGATGCAGGACGCAGTCATGATCGGACAAACCGGCGCCGAAGCCGGAAAAAACTGACAACCGGGAACTAATCACTGAGAACTGAATTTAAGAAAAAATCGGGAGGCTGTCGAAAAAATGGAAAAGGCCGTGACATTGGTTATGCTCTAGCTGCCAGCTCTTGCGAGGGAGCTAAACAGCGTGGAAGCATGCACCATCACGGCCCTTGATGTGATCGCTGCTTTCGCAGTCCCAAACCCCAACTGCCCCTCGCAGAGCCGTCGGTTTTTTCGGGTTCAGTCGCCCAACAGGTCACCCCACCAGGCGGATCACCCGGCCTACTTCGGACTGGCCAAGTTTTAATTTGGGCCAACCCTTTCGACCGTCGACGTTGCCGAAGTTAAATCCACTGCCATGAAATGTCAACGCCGTTTTTCGGTGCAACAGTGGATTTCAATCCTGTGCAAAACAAAGCTCCTACTTCATTGAGTTTCTAACCCTTACTTAATTTGGCTATCGCCATTTCTTCGTTTTCCACAAACTATTCCACAGCTCTAACACCGCAGGGCAGCGATTCCGAATAAAGAACTTGACGTGGGAATCATTTCTGACGCATGTTGATCACAGCGGACAGCAGGATGTCGGATCTCGTAGCCTACGTGGATGGCGGTTCCCTGGGAAACCCGGGGCCGTCGGGTATTGGCGTAGTGATCGAGGGCTGTGCCACCGGCACCATCCGCATCGCCAGACCAATTGGCCACCAGGACAACAACGTAGCCGAATACGTCGCCCTGCTGGAGGCCCTGCAGTGCGCTCTGGCGCTCAAAGCCAAGGCGCTGCACGTTTATTCAGACTCCCAGGTCGTCGTTCGCCAGATGCGCGGCGAGTACGCCTGTCGCAGCCCGCGCCTCTATTCCCTGCACTGGATCTGCCGCAAGCTGACGCGCTCCCTGAAGTTCTCCATTACGCACGTTCCTCGAGAACGCAACGCAGAAGCCAATGGCCTGGCCAACTCCGCCGTCCGCGGGCGACTCAAGCCCGCACCTCGCCTCTCTCCCGCACCACGAACCACGTAGGGGCGGGTGCCCTCACCTGCCCAGCCGGGCAAAGCCCGGCAGTTTTCTGGAAGCGTTCCAAACTTGCACCTCCGCCGCGGCCTCTGCTAACGTTCCAGCCCCATGCCCGACTCCGCCACGCTATTAGTGACCTGCCCCGACCAGAAGGGCCTGGTCTCAGGCATCTCCAGCTTCATCTTCCGCCATGGCGGCAATATTCTTCAATCGGACCAATACACCGACGTCGAAGCCGGAATCTTCCTGGCGCGCTTCGAGTTCCACTTGGACGGCTTCCAGATTCCCCGCGATCAGATCGCCGTGCAATTCCGTCCCATGGCTGAGCAATTTGGAATGAAGTTTGAAGTCCACTTCAGCGACCACGTCCCAAAAGTCGCGCTGTTTGCCTCACGCCAGCCGCATTGCCTCGAGGACCTTCTGCAACGTCAGCAGGCGGGAGAATTCAAAGCCGAGATTGCACTGGTACTCAGCAATCATTCCGACCTCGGCCACATCGCCGCCCGCTACGGCGTGCCCTTCCTGCATTTCCCCATCACCGCGGAAAACAAGCGCCAGCAGGAAGCGGCGGAGATGCGCGAGCTGGAATCAAGAGGGGTCGAGCTGATCGTGCTGGCCCGTTATATGCAGGTGCTGACCGAAAACGTTATCGCCGCCTATCCCAACCGCATTATCAACATTCATCACTCGTTTCTGCCGGCCTTCGTGGGCGCCAAGCCCTACCACCAAGCGTTCCTCCGCGGCGTAAAGCTGATCGGAGCCACCGGCCACTACGTCACCATGAATCTGGACGAAGGACCAATCATCGAACAGGAAGTAGCCCGCGTCTCCCACCGTGATTCCATCGATGACATGATCCGAAAAGGAAGGGACCTGGAACGGACAGTACTCGGCCGGGCAGTGCGCCTGCACCTCGTCCATCGGGTGCTAACGTATGGCAATAAGACCGTGGTGTTTGACTAGCAGGGGTGAGGGAAAGTGCACCACCAAAGGGCACGGCTTTAGCCGTACCGGTAGCGTGTAAAATGACGCCGTTCTAGTCGCTGCCGACGATCCTCTTCAAACATCTGCCAACGAGTCTGTGGGGGGGTCTAAGCTATAATTCGCGCGCATGCCTCGCTGTTATTCCTGCTCGACCGAACTTGCGGAGGGTGCCCACTTTTGCTCTACATGCGGTGAACCTGTCAGCTCGGCCTCCGTGGTTCCTACCCTAACCTCTGATCAACCGCCCGCAGTCCCGGCGTCCTCCTCTCCCAAACGAGCATCCGGCGGGTCTTCGCCGGGCCGTCCTTTGAATCTCTCTCCCGGCACCGTCCTCGCAGAGCGTTATCGAATACTGGGGATTCTCGGGCGTGGCGGTATGGGCATGGTGTATAGGGCCGAGGATCTGAAGCTGGGACAAGTCGTAGCCCTGAAATTTCTGCCTGCGTCCTTTTCTAGCGACAGGGCGCGTGTGGAGCGTTTCTATGCCGAAGTGAGGATCGCCCGCCAGGTTTCGCATCCTAACGTCTGCCGTGTATATGACATCAGCGAGCTCGATAGTCACCACTTCCTCACCATGGAGTACGTGGACGGCGAGGATCTCGCTACTCTTCTCGGACGCATCGGGCGATTGCCCAATGCCAAAGCACTGGAGGTTGCCCATGAACTCTGCGCGGGCTTGGCCGCAGCGCACGCCAAAGAGGTGATTCATCGAGACCTGAAACCAGCTAATGTCATGATTGACGGCCGTGGCCACGCCCGCATCACTGACTTTGGGCTCGCCGTGAGTACCGAAGAAACAACCGCTGGTGAACTCGCAGGCACACCCGCATATATGGCCCCGGAGCTCTTCGAGGGCCAGCCCGCTAGTGTGCAGAGCGACCTCTATGCCTTGGGGCTGGTTCTGTATGAAGTGCACACCGGCAAGCGTCCCTGGCAGGGGAGTTCGTTGTCCGAGTGGCGACGTTGTCACACCAAGGAGCAGGTGCCATCGCCATCGTCGCGCGCCCCGGACATGGAACCGAACGTGGAGCGGCTGATTCTTCGCTGCCTCGAAAAGAATCCTGATTCCCGGCCGCGCTCTGCCTTGCAAGTGGCAGCGGCGCTGCCCGGAAACAATCCGCTTGCCGCCGCGATAGCCGCGGGGGAAACGCCGTCTCCGGAAATGGTTGCGGCCGCCGGCGAAGAGGGGACCTTGAGTGCCGGGAGGGCGTGGAGTCTGTTGGCAGCGATTGCGGCCGGGCTGTTGCTGATCGTTTTCTTGGCGCAACATTCTTCCCTGGCGAATCTCTTGCCAACAGGCAAACCTCCAGAAGTGCTTAGCGACGACGCCAGGAAGCTAGCGGCGAAGCTAGGCTATCCCGACTCGCCCGCCGATACCGCCTATTGGTTTGATGTCGACCAGGCGTATTACAGCTACTCTTCGCGCATCCCCGCCCCACAGAGGTACCACGGTTTGGGCAGCGAGTTCCCTTCTCCGCTGCAGTTCTGGTATAGGCAAAGCCCGCATGTTTTCCGTACGGCTTATCCGTTTGAAGTGACCAGCAGCAATCCCATGCCTTTTTTTTCTGGAGAATGGCAGATTGGCATCGATTCCGCGGGACGACTGAACTACTTTGCCGTCATCGGCCCCCAGGAGAGCGCTTCGCCAAGTGATGAAGAACCGTTGGATTGGCAATCGCTGTTTACGGCTGCAGGCCTCGATCTGCAACAGAGTCACACCGCCGAAGCGCGATGGCTGCCGGATGTACCATCCGACAGGAGTGTTGCCTGGGAAACAAGCGCACACGACAAGACCCTGCAGATTCAGGGAGCGAGTTATCACAACAAAATCGTATTCTTTCGGGTTGTGGCGCCGTGGGCACGCCCGGAACGTGTGCGACCGACCCAGCCCAGCTTTGCTTCTCGTTTCGGGATCGGGCTCTTCGTTATCACCATTTTCGTGATTCTGACACTGGGCTTCCTGTTTGCGCGCCGGAACCTCAAACAGGGTCGTGGCGACCGTCAGGGAGCCATTCGGGGGGCGGTGGTGGTCTTCGTTGTCTTCTTGCTGGCACAGGTGCTGGCTGTGCACTACATCGCAGATGCCGAATGGATCTTTGAATCGTTCCTGTTGTGTTCTGGCCTCGCTCTGAGCAATGCACTCCAGTTTGCTCTTCTGTATGTAGCATCGGAGCCCTATGTGCGCCGGACCTGGCCAGAGGTTCTGATCTCATGGAGCCGTCTGGTTGCGGGCGGATGGAAAAACCCGTTGGTAGGTCACGATGTCTTGATCGGAGTGCTGGTCGGCATTGGGATGTTGCTCTTTGCCTATCTTCGGCTCGCTCTACCGGACTGGTTTCCGGTTGCGGGCATTACTGTCTGGGGACCGGGAAGCCAAAACTGGCGGGAGGGATCTGTGTTTCTCGGCGACATTGCGTCAAATATCCTCGCCGTCATGAATGGTATCGGAGCGCTGGCAATCGTTTTTCTTGTTGCTAAGATAACTCGCAATCGGGTGGCAGCATTGGTGGTGGTGGCACTGTTTGCCATCGGAATTAATCTGATCGGAGAGAACATTCGGGTTGAATTGCTGTTTGCCTCGGCTGGAGTGATCCTGTGGCTGATCTGCCTGATGCGGGTGGGCCTCTTGTCGGCGTGTGTGGGCCAATTCGTCTTCTACACCTTAGGCACTGGCGTGGTCACATCCGATTTGTCCCGCTGGTACGCGTGGCGGGGCTTGACCGAACTTGCGGTTGTGTCTGCTATCGCGCTTTATGGGTTTAAAGTCGCGTTAGGCCGAAAGCCCATGTTCGGAGCGGCATTGGATGATTGAGGCGTGGTTGGCTCTTGCTATCCCAGCCGCTTAGCGGCCGGTTCCTCTGCCCAATTTGGTTGCCCCCCAGGGATTCGAACCCCGATAAGCAGATCCAGAATCTGCTGTCCTACCGTTGAACGAGGGGGCAACTCTCGGTGAGATTGTGGAAACGAGCAGCTTTGATTCTATGGGCAGGCGCGTTTACGGTCAATGTTACGCGCGGGCGCGGTGGCGCGGCCGAATAAACCCATACGCTGTCATCCTGAGCGAAGTGGCGGCATCGCTAGCGAAGCCGCTACGCAGTCGAAGGACCCCTACCCTCTTCACGGTCGCGCCGCGGAAATCTGAAAAGAAACGCACTGGCTGCTCGATCCATAACGCAATGGCGTGAAGCTGCTAGGGGTCCTTCGAAGCTTCACCGGCCCATTCGCGAGCGAATGGACCGCCTAGTCTCAGGATTGACACCTGCTATCAGGACCAGTCTTCAAACCGGAAGCCAATTGACATCCCCACCCTGCCGGAGTAGCTTTGGATGCCTTTTGTAACAAATCCCACATAACATCAAGGAGAGCAACATGCGAGTGCGACTAGCGCTTTTTGGGGTGGTGCTCGGTTTCTGCCTCGCCCCAATCCTCTCGGCCCAGGACGCGGTCAAGGTTGATCCCAAACATTACACCGTAGTGACGGAAAACGATCAAGTGCGGGTCTTGAGGGCGCACTACGGCCCACATGAGAAGTCGGTCCTGCACAGCCATCCAGCCACGGTTGCGGTGTTCCTCACCGACGCCAAGGGGCAGTTCACTTTTGCGGACGGGAAGACGCAAGCCTTTGACGTCAAGGCCGGCGAAGCCCAGTACGGCCCGGCCATCGTCCACATACCGGAGAACACAGGAGACGTAGCGATGGAGGTGATAGTGGTTGAGCTGAAAGGCAAGGCTCACAAAGCGATGAAATCCGAGATGAAGTAGGTTTCCCCAGGCGTCGGAATCAGTTATCGGTCCCTTTGATTGGTGTTGGACTGCCTGCATGAATCGGACAAGGTCACGGGGCGATCCATGTTTCGGGCCAGTGGTTCACTCTGAGTTCAAAAACTCGAAAGGAGACGAAATATGCGGAAACTATTCTTGATCGGCGGCTCTGTGATGTTGCTTGCGGCGCTGTCGCCGGCGAAGGACAAACTATCGTCGCAATGGACTTGCGGCAAGCCATCGGACGCGCACAGCATCGATGTGGGAGACCAGCCAAATCATTCCTATGCGATCACCAAAACGACGTGCACTCCCTCCAAGGAAAGCAGCGCGAAGGAGAAGGAAGGCGTCGGCACGCAATTCAACGAGGCCACGGGCGACTCGATTGCCTGGCATGGAGTATTTGTGACCACCACCGAAAGCGGGGACCAGATTCACTACACTTATGCCAGCGTCGGTAAGGGCACGGAGAAGGACGGACAATTCCAGTCCGGAAACAACAAGTGGTCCATGGTGGGTGGAAGCGGCAAGTTCGCCCGAGCCAACGGCTCAGGGAGCTGCACCGGAAAGGGCAATTCCGACGGAACAGTCACCTGGGATTGTACAGGCACCTACAGCATCAAGTAGCGCGGGGAAGAAGCAGCGGCCGTAGCACCACAGTCCCGGCGGCTGTCGTGGGGGCGTCCCGCCCCCACATCTCAAAATTTGGGTGGAGCAGCCGCTTTAGCGCTGCAATAAAGGGGCGTGGTGAGGGCGGCTTCAGCCGCCAAGGTACCTCAGGGGCGAGCTCCAGGCAGGCCTTGAGGCCTGCTCCACCCTAACAGATGACTACCGAAGTCCACCCTTTCACTGGCCCGTGATCTTAAACACGCTGCCATTGGCGTAGTCAATGACGTACAGCTCACCCGCTCCGTCCTGGCCGAAGGCACTCATGTTGTGTCCGCTGGAAAGCAGTGTTGTACGCGTCCAGGTACCGGAACTCTCTGTCAGCTGGTAGATTTTTCCGTTGCTGAAATCACCAAAGACGTAGGCTCCGGCCAGGCTCGCAATCGCAGTACCGTGATACAGGTAGCCTCCGATCACGGTCGCGCCCTCGCCGTGGTCATATTCTGCGATGGGCAGAGTCAGGCCAGTCATGTTGCAACCGCTGGACGGGTTGAAGCAGTGCATTCCCTCCATCGTGTTCCAGCCATAGTTGAGGCCCTTTTGCACCAGATCGACTTCTTCGTATTTGTCCTGTCCAACGTCGCCGACGAAGAAGCGGCTCCCGCCGCGCTCGAACGAGAAACGCCACGGATTGCGAAAGCCATAAGCAAAGATTTCCCCGAGGCCGCCGCCCCCGAAGAAAGGATTGTCCGCGGGGATCGCGTATTGCAGGCCGGCGTCCATATGATCTACGTCGATTCTCAAAATCTTTCCCAGCAGGGTTTGCAGGTTCTGGCCATTGCCCGACGGATCGCCCTGGCCGCCACCATCACCGACCGCGATGTAAAGAAAACCATCTGGCCCAAAGGCTAGCTGCCCACCTTTGTGATTGGGGGACGGCTGATTGAAGGTCAACAGGATCCGTTCGCTGGCCGGGTCGGCCACGTTGGGATCCGCCGACAACTGGTACTCGGCGATCACGGTCTGCATTTGTCCGTTGAACGTGCGAGTGTAGTCCAGATAGAAGCGCCGATTCTGGGAATAGCTGGGATGAAATGCCAGTCCCAGCAACCCCTGCTCGCCGCTGTCAAAGTTCACCCTGCTGCTGATGTCCAGAAAAGGGGTGGCTAACAACGCACCACCGCTGATGATCCGGATCGTCCCTGACTGCTGGACAATAAATATGCGTCCGCTGCCGTCATCCGGAGTCTGGAAGTCGATCGGGGCGCTAAAGCCACTGACGAACGGCGTAAGGGCAATAGCAGGCGTACCACTCGAGGGCGGAGGTGTAGTACTGAAGGAACTGGTCCCGCCGCCACAAGCAGTCATCAGCGAGGTAAGAAGTGCGATTGAAACTTGAAAGAGAAGGCTGCGCCCAAACATTACCAATCAGCTTACCCTAATATCAGCGAACTCCGCCACAGGCCGGCAGTACATTTTGTGGGTTCGCAGCGGCTATTCTTTCTGCTTTACCCTCACCACTGTGATCTTGGAAAACCCTTCCTCGAAAGTCGGCGATTTCAGCTTGGCGCTCATGCGGCGCATCACGTCCTCGGCGACTACGCGCTGACGCTTCTGATTCCGTTCCAGGCAAACTTCCAGCGGGACGTCGAAAAACACGGCCTGCACTTCGTACCCGTAGTCGTGTCCCAGTTTGACCCAGCTCTGGCGCTCGTGGGGCGTGAGGTTGGTGGCGTCCACGTAGTTTAGGGGACGCCGCGCAATCAATCGAGCCTTCAGCATGGAACGGAGGTTGGAGAAGATCAGATCCTGGAAGCGCTGCTCGGTGGGATCGTCAAATAACAGCGTCCGTAACATGTCGCTGGACAGCGGCGTGATCTTGTGCCGCTTGAACCATGAGCTCTTTCCCGACCCGGGCAATCCGATCGCAAGAATTACGCTACCTTTCGGAACACGCGGGGCAGCCGTGGGAGAAGCTTTCGCGGCTGCCTGCGTCACCGGCGCCGCTACATCACCTTCGGGAACAGACTCGACCGAAGCTGCGCTCGACGGGGCTGCACCGGACGGCGCGGCCTCCGCAGGCCGCGACCCACCTCTTCCCCGTCCGCCCCGGCCCCGGCGGCGTCTGCGGCGCGGGTCTCCCGCCGCGGTTTCACGCTGCGGTTGAGATGTGCGAGAGGACGGCGCTTCCGCTGATTCTTCCGGCGAGTCCGGAGGCTCGTGGGCCACAGGCACTTCAGGTTCGTGGTGGTTCACTTCTGCCGGAACCGCAACCCCGGGAGCGGCATCAAAATAAGCCGGCTGCAGCGGTGCGGGTGCAGGCTCACCTTTGCCCGCCTCTGGTTTTTTGCGCTTGAGACGATCGCGCATCCATTTGCGCATGTTTGGCTTTTAACACAACCGCATAGTCGCGAGCAATGGATGTGGCTCGAAGAGAACCAAGACCGCCAAGCAAAGACCGCCAGCCAAGACATCAGCGCCAGTACAGCGTCATCTGTGGATACAATAGCGTCATGCCGATCCCGCCCGAGATTCGTGACCAGAAGTATGTCTCCCTTGCCAGTTTTCGCAAGAACGGCGCAGCTGTTTCTACCCCGGTTTGGTTCGGCGAGAAAGACGGCAAGCTCTACGTGATGACCCGCAGCGACTCGGGAAAGTACAAGCGCATACGGAATAATCCCCAGGTACGAATCGCGCCCTGCACGATGCGCGGCAAGATCACCGGACCCGAGTTTGCCGCCAGCGCGCGGATTCTCCCGGCGGAAGATTGGCCCTGGGCGCGCGAAACCATCCATCAGAAATACTGGCTCGCCCGACTTCCTTTCTGGAGTAAGACCAACGTCTATCTGGAGATCGAGATTCTGCATCAGGCGTCAGCTGCGCGTGCCTCTTGAGCCGTTTGTAATTTGCTGCATTGTTCGTTTCCCTGTTACCATTCTCGTTACCAATTTTCTTTCCGTTACCGGCCGGGTAGTTCCCCGGGTCTTCACCAAATTTTGGAGGCTAAATGGCGATTAAAGTAGGAATCAATGGATTCGGACGCATCGGGCGAAATGTGCTCCGGGCTTCGCTCAATGACAGCAATATCGAATTCGTTGCGGTCAACGACCTCACCGACCCAAAAACCCTGGCTCATCTGCTGAAGTACGATTCCATACTGGGAAACTTGCCCCACAAGATCACGGCCGGCGCCGACAGCATCACAATCGACAACAAGACCATCAAGGTATTCAAGGAAAGAGATCCCGGCAAACTTCCCTGGGAATCGGTGGGAGCGCAGGTCGTGATCGAATCCACCGGCCATTTCACCGACGCCAACGACGCCAAAAAGCACATGCGCGGCCCAGTGAAGAAGGTCATCATCTCAGCCCCGGCAAAGAATGAAGACGTCACTCTGGTCCTGGGGGTAAACGAACAGGTTTACGACCCGGCAAAGCATCACATCATCTCCAACGCGTCTTGCACCACCAACTGTCTGGCGCCCATTGCCAAGGTTGTCAACGATAACTTCAAGATCGTCAGCGGGACCATGACCACGATCCATTCCTATACCAACGATCAGGTGATTCTGGACTTCCCGCACAAAGATCTTCGGCGAGCCCGCGCCGCCGCCATCAACATGATCCCCACTTCGACCGGTGCCGCCAAAGCGCTGAAACTGGTCATTCCCGACCTGGCTGGCAAGCTCGACGGCTTCGCAATGCGCGTGCCCACCCCAAACGTCTCGGTCGTGGATCTGGTGGTGTTCGTGGAGAAGAAGACCAGCAAGGAAGAAGTGAACGCGGCGATGAAGAAGGCATCCGAGAGTGGCCCCTTGAAGGGCTATCTGGGGTACGAGGAGAACGAGCTGGTTTCCGCCGACTACAAAGGGGATGGCCGTTCTTCTATCGTGGATGCGCCCATGACTTTAGTGGTGGGCGGGAACTGCGTGAAAGTCATTTCGTGGTACGACAACGAGTGGGGCTATTCTTCCCGCGTCCGCGACCTGATCAACTATCTGGGAAACAAGGGCCTGTAAGCTCGTGTGGCTGTGCGTGGCTGTGTGGTCGCGAGCGACTCGCTCGCGAGGGGGCGGCAAAATGCCGCCCGCAGCCGCCGGAACGACCGCACGGCCGCTAAAGGACCCATCATGTCAAAACTATCCATCCGCGATCTAACGCTCAGCGATCACCGCGTGCTCATGCGCGTCGACTTCAACGTCCCACTCGAAGACGGCCGCGTCATTGACGACACTCGCATCCGCGAAACTCTGCCCACAGTCGAGTATGCCCTGCGTCGCGGTGCCCGCCTGGTGCTGGTTTCCCATCTCGGCCGGCCAAAAGGCAAGCCCAATCCAAAAATGAGTCTCAAGCCAGTGGCAGAGCGCCTGCGCATGCTTCTGGACAAGGAATTGAACCCTGACGAAAACGTGGGCTTCTGCCCCGAATGCGTTGGACCTGAAGCCAAGGAGATGGCCGGGCAACTGGAAAAGGGCCAGACCCTGCTGCTGGAGAATCTCCGCTTTCATCCCGAAGAGGAAGCCAACGACGAAAAGTTCTCCAAACAACTCGCCAGCCTGGCCGACTTTTACGTGAATGATGCGTTCGGTACCGCGCACCGCGCCCATGCTTCGACGGTCGGCGTCACCAAATTCGTAAAGAAATCCGCGGCCGGCCTGTTGATGGAAAAGGAACTCGAGTACCTGGGCAAAGTGCTTAAAAAACCTGAGCGTCCGTTTATCGCGATTCTGGGCGGCGCCAAAGTCAGCGACAAGATTGGCGTGATCCGCAATCTGTTGGACAAAGTCGACGTCCTCATCATCGGCGGCGGCATGGCTTATACCTTCCTCAAGGCCCAGGGCGAGCCCATCGGCAAGTCGCTAGTCGAGGAAGACAAGCTCGACCTGGCGCGTCAGCTCCTGCAGGAAGCAAAGAGCCACAAAATGAAATTCCTGTTGCCGGTTGACCACGTCGTAGCTGACAAGATCGATGCCGGCGCGACCGTGCAAACCGTGGCCAGCGGCCACATCCCTGCCAACCTGATGGCGCTCGACATCGGACCAAAGACGGTAGGGATATTTACGGAGGCGATCACCCACGCCCGCACCATCGTCTGGAATGGCCCCATGGGAGTATTCGAAGTAGCACCGTTCGCCAAGGGGACCTTCAAGATCGCTCACGCGGTCGCTGATAACGCGGGAGCAACCTCGATCGTGGGCGGCGGCGATTCTGTGTCAGCCGTACACGCAGCCGGCGTCGCCGACAAGATCACACACATCTCCACCGGTGGCGGAGCGTCACTGGAGTTTCTGGAAGGCAAGAAGCTGCCCGGCGTGGAAGCGCTCACGGACAAAAAATGAATCGAAGGGCAGTGAGGCTGTCATCCTGAGCGGCCTTTAGGCCACGAAGGACCTGTGTATTTGCTTTGTCCGTGAATTCTGCCGTCTCAGAGTTTTTTTGAAAGGATTTCATGTCTCGCAAAAAGCTGATGGCCGCCAACTGGAAGATGTACAAGAACCCCAGTCAAACCCGCGACTTTTTCCGCGATTTTTTGCCCATGGTTGCAGGCCACGACCGTGACGAAATCGTCGTTTGCCCACCCTACATCGATCTTTATGTCGCCATCGAGGCCGCCAAGGGCTCGAACGTTGCCATCGGCGCGCAAGATCTGCACTGGGAAAAAGAGGGCGCCTACACCGGCGAAATCTGCCCCAGCATGCTGCTGGATATCGGATGCACCCATGTGATCATCGGCCATTCCGAACGCCGTCAGTACTTCGGCGAAACCGACGACATCGTCAATTTCAAGCTGAAAGCCGCGCTGGAAGCGGGACTCGCGCCCATCGTCTGCGTGGGCGAAGTTCTGGAAGAACGCGAAGCCAATCTTACTGAGGATGTCTTGCGGCGCCAGTGTCTGCGCGCGTTTCACGCCATTTCCAGCAAGAAGGCCGCGAAACTGGTGGTTGCCTACGAACCGGTGTGGGCGATTGGGACCGGAAAAACTGCCACTCCCCAACTCGCCGGCGAAGCCCATCTGTTGATTCGCGGAGAAGCGGCCAAAGCCTTCGGCGAGGAATTCTCCAACAGTCTTCGCATTCTGTATGGCGGCTCGGTGAAGCCAGAAAACGTCAAAGCTCTGATGGCCGAGGAAGAAATTGACGGTGCTCTGGTCGGCGGTGCCAGCCTGGACCCGAAGTCGTTTTCCGCGATTGTGAAGTACTGAGGCGAAGCAAGAGATTTCAGATTGAAGATCTTAGATTTCAGATCTTAAGGTCTTCACCGCGATTGCCTGCGTCAGAGGAAGGGCAATCTGAAATCTACAATCTAAAATCTGCAATCCCTCAGCTTACCCAGGAAAGCACCTCCCCAATATCAGCGACTCTGTTTGAGACTGTCCCACGAGACATGGAAGGGCCAATGGCTACCGCGTCGCCGTGGTTTTCAAACCACACAAGAAAGGACGATTGCTCGGCTCCGGGCAGCCGTTGCTGGTTGAGCCAGTTGTAGTAAGCGCCCATGTCTCCATCGACCAGGGATCCAACGGGATCGAGTTCGACGCGTTCGGCATTTCCTGACAGCAGCTCATTCATCGGCTTTTGCCGTTGTCTCGGGGCGAAGCGGACGAGCAGCGTCAGGGGTTGCGCACGCCGCAGTACTTCGCGTGCCGTCCATTGGGCGAAGGTGGTGCTGAAAATTTGTGTGCCGGAACCTTCCGTCAGCACCTTCATCTGAAATCGATCCAGCACCAGGTCCTCAGCCTTGCCCACCCCCGGATTACCCAAACCCGCCTTACCTAGACCAAGATCCGCAGGACGCAGTTGGGCCATGAGTGTGCGCAGTGCCTCCGGCCCCATCCCCGGTTTATCTGTTTCCGAATGGATCCTGCGCAACAGGGCCGTGCGCGCCGGTTCCAGAGCGTCGTAAGAGACACAGGTGAGCGCGGGATCGTGGTCCGCCGCCTGGCCGCCATCAACGTACCAGTGCCCGTAGGCAACCGGATGCGCCTTGGCTCTGGCCGCCACCGCACCCAGCAACTGCTGCAGGCCGTTTTCCGGCTTGACCTGTTTGAAATACGCGCCGTGCGGACGGAGTTTACGAAACAGGGCCTCGTCATACGCCGCGACGCCCTGCCCAACGACCGTAATTCCCAGCCTCGATATCGTCGGCGGCTCCGGCGGCACCGCTGCCTGCAATCGGTCGGCGTAGCCCATCGCCGCGTCACGAAACACATCCAGTTGGTGCGTGGTCCAAAGGTGGGACGATAGTTGTTCTACAAACTGGGCGGGTGCGTTGATCCAATCAAAACTTTCCAGCCGTGGAGAAAGCTGGATTCGCGCGAATGCTTGAAACCAGGTGTCCACCTGTTCAGCGGTAAGAGAACTCAGATTCGCCAGTTCTTTCTCCACCGCCCTGCGCTCGACCGGAAACTTGAAGTCGTAATCGATGGCCTCGCGCAACAGGCTAGGCAAGAAGCTCAATGGCAGGCGCTGCAGCGCGCTGATGTATCCCGTGACCAGTTTTCTGGCCTCCGGGGGATATCCATTGAACTGCTCCGGCTTGAGGTCACGTGGAAGCATAGTCTCCTACAAAGCCCTCAGAACCCTCTACAAAAGTTCTGCTATCGGCTTGCCCTGTGCGAACGAGGCCGAGAATCCCAGCATCGACCCGAGAGTTGGCACGAGATCGGTGGAATCGATCGGACGGTCGAACACCACTCCCTCGCGGACTCCGGCGCCCATCGCCATCATCCAGGTGGTGCGGGAGAGCGCATCGCCGGTGCGATGATGCTGAAATCCATTGCCCCCGGAATCATCGTCCGAGTCGCGGCCGAAATCCGGCAGAATGAACATGGTCGTGTTGCCGGCATATTCCGGCTCGCTCTGGATGGTCTTCCACATATCCGCGCAGAGTCGATCGGTGCGCCGGATGCCCTCTATGTACAGCGAGTACGTTCCGGCATGCGCGATATCGATGTCGTGCATGGTGATCCACAAAATACTGGGGGCCATCTCCCTCATCAACTGGTGCGCGATGTAGACCGACAGTTCATCGGGACTCGACAGCGTCCGAGCTTTCGCCTTGAATTCATCGACGGAGAGCTTCAGTATCTGCTCCAATTGCTGCAACTCAATCTCGCTGCCTCCCAGTTCTGGCGCGTAGAAAGGCGTTTCGTAGTTGTCCCGGAGCAGATGTTCGTAGTCCCGCCCGCCGGAGGTTGCCGCCGTCAACAGATGCTTCGGCAGCAGCACTCTCGCCCCCAATCCGTTGCCATAGGAACGATGATTGCTTTCTCCAATCCGGTTGAAACCGTTGCTGGGAGCCACTACCCAGGCATCCGAGGCCGGGCGCTTCAAGTCCTTGCGGAAATATTCAAAGGCCGTCGGGTGTTCGGGAGGAAGCGAGGCAAAGTTGTTGATGGTTTCGTACACGCCGGTGGCCAGGCTCGCGGTGGCTACATAGTGGCCCAGAATTCCCCGATTCACCACCTGCGAAAAGAAACTTGATTGAGGGATAAGCTCCCGCATCAGGTGCGGAATATTCTCCTGCCCTTCCGGGTCGAAAGTTTCCTGGTCGCGCGCCCCGCCGCCGAAGGTGATGACAACGACCTTCTTTCTCTTAGGAACAGTCGCCGCCCGAAGCAACCGGCTGGAACCCAGCAGCGTGCCTCCCAAGGTCAGTCCCGCGGCAGTACGCAGGAACTCGCGGCGTGTGCGGGCGAGCTGAGCGGCGAGTTCTCGAGGAGTGGCTGCACTACCTCCAACCCGACCGCTCGCGCTCCGTGATGTGAAGTAGGTCATGTTTGGATTCCACACCCAAAAACTTGCCGCTTACGGCTTGGCCGTCGCACCATTCTTCGCTGAATAGACAAACTGCCGGATTTCCGCCCGTTGTTTGTCCAGCTCGGCTAAATGCTGCTCACGAATCTTCTGATAGACGGCAAACTCCGCCTGAGCGCGGTCTTTCGCACCAGTGCGGACATAGGCCTGTCCCAGCCGGTAGCGGACGTCGGCCAGGTCCGGATCGAGTTCACGCGCCCTCTCATACTCCGGTATGGCCTCGGCATACTTGTTCTGGTCGGAGTAGAGATTGCCCAGCTGCAGGTGCGCCTCGGCCGACTTCGGATCCAGCGCCAGTGACGTTTTCAGCAAGGTTTCGATCTGATGCAGGTCCAAGCCCGGGTCTTCCGCTCGCTTCCCTTTCCACAAACTCATAGCGTAGTAGTAGTGGGCTCGCGCGTTACGCGGCTGAAGTTGCGCAAAGCGCCGGAATCGCTCGATGACTTCATCCGCCTGGCCAGGCGAGCTGTTGTAGGCCTTGGAAAGAAAAAGATAGCAATCGGGATCGGAGGGGTTCAGATCGGTCGCCCTTCAGCAGCGACCTGACCGCGTCGTCGTAGTTACCGCGCGCGTACAGAGCCATACCGAGGCCGATCATCAGCCTGGCTGACTTGGGGTAGCGCTCGCTGGCCTGCTGAAAGACCTCCACCGCGGGTCCGAGGGTGCGGTGAAGAAGCAGTTCACTTCCCCAGTCGAACAGGTTGCTCTCGCTGGGGTCGGCGTGAGCCGGCGGCTTCGTATTCATTCGCCGCCACCACGAAGTTTCCGTCTTTTTCTTCTATCTCGCCCAGCAGGTTGTGCAATTCCGCCGTATTTTTCAGTTTCAGGAGATCATGCACCAGTTGCCGCGCGTCCGCCAGCCGTCCGGTTAGAATGTAGGCCAGGGCCAAATCGTAGCCGTTATCGTAGGAAGAAGGATCGATTCGCTGGGCCTGTTCGAGGAAGGGCGCAGCCTTCGCAACCTTCCCCGACCGGACGTAGGATTCACCCAGGTTGTGGTTGGCGTCAAAGTTCCGCGGCTCGATCTCGACCGCCTTCCTGAACTGCACCTCGGCCAGGTCGTGCTTCCCCAAGCGCATAAGATTCGCAGCCAGATTGGTTCTGGCGGCCGCAGAATCCGGCTTCAGGCGTACCGCTTTCTCCAGGTGAGGATTAGCTTTGGCATCCTGCGGATTGCGCGGAGTAGACCAATCCCAGCAGTTCGTGGACTTCGAAACTTTCGGGAACCTGGCGCACCAAGCGTCTCCAGCCGTTGCGCGGCTTCGGGGATACTGGCCTGAGTCGTACTGCGCGACCGCGGCCTGGAACTCACGCTCCAAGCGCTGGCTCTGAGCGTCGATGGCCATCACCGGCGGGACCCACTGCTAACCAGAGCAGGGAGACGAGAGGAATGAACCACATCGACCGTTGCCGGATGATCACGGTCTTCCCATGCTAACACCGCACCCGAGCGGGCGGGAGAGGTATTGACGCATTGTATAACGGGCGGAAGGCGCTTCACTGAGTGCCTTCCGCCCGTAATTGCCTCGTTAATCTAGAACCGCAATTTCAAAGCAAACTGGATCTGCCTCGGATCGTAGGGAGCATCGCGAGTCGAACCCACTTCGCCAAAGTTCGAACTGGTGAAATTGCCCGATCCCGCCGATGGCAACAACTCCGTTACCGCCGAAGTCCGGGAGCGTTGAAGTTCGGGTGATTGAGAATATTGAAGAACTCCGCGCGGAACTGCAACGAGAAGCGCTCGCCGAACTTGAAGTCCTTGAAGGTGGAGAAATCCAGCCGCTTGAATGGGTGGTCCGGCAATTTGGGTGGGAGACCCACCCAGGAGGCCGAGGCCGCCATTAATCGGAATGCAGCCGGGAACCGAAGTGGGGTCGGGTACCGGTAGACCGAACACGCACGGCTGGGTGAATGCCGCCGGGTTCCCAAGGAAGCTCGGCTGCTCCGTTGGCGTCGATGTGCATCCCTCTCTTCACATCTTGGCCGGGAACCACGATGATCGTAGCAACCCGTGCCATTGCCGGTGCCAGAGGGACAACTGAGGGTTATCGGTTGTCCGCCCTGTAAGACGGCGCCCCAACTCACGCTCCAGCCTCCGAGCAGCGCATTCGCGACCCCAGCCGGCGCTCGCCATGAAGCGCTTGCGACTTACCGAAGGGAAGCTCGTAACTGCCGCTAAGGTGTACGACGTTGCGAATATCGAACGAAGCCAAGCCGTAGTCGAACTGCAATTCCGGCGCCTGGAACATCCGGAGCCCGGAAGCCTTGCTGTGCTTCCTCCGTTGAGCAGATCACCAGCATCGGTGCGCGCCTGCGACCAGGTGTAGGTCGCCAGGAAACTCAGGCCATTAGAGAATTGCTTTTCCGCCTTGGTCTGAAGGGAATGATAGTGGCTGTTGCCGTTGGTGGTGGCGTAACTCGCTCCGTGCCCGAAATCCGGGAAGGGCAGCCCGCCTTGCGAAGCTGGAAGCGTCGCCGAGGTCGAGTCCACGGGCAAGATCTGAGTGGGATGGTTGGAGTTCGGGAAACACCTCCAAATGCCGCGCCAGCGAGGTCACGTAGCCGGCCTGCACGGTAAACGTAGGGGTTACTTGATACTGGAGTGTCAAGTTACCGCTCATGGAGTAGGGAGTCTGATATTCGAACTGGATGCCGCGCAGCCCCAAACCGCTGGCATTGACCAGAGTCGGGTCAAGCGGAGTGCAGGTGAAACCTACCTCAAAGGTGGCTGCCGGGGCGCACCCGGGGAATGAGATGGAATGACCGTCGTCCAGCTGCGGCGATATTGGAAGTTGAACTGGAAGGGATAGTTTTCTCCCAGGTTGGGTGAGAATCCGCGGTTTTCAAACCCGTTGTAAAAGAGGCCAAACCCACCACGGGCAACCAGCTTGGGAGTGACCTGGTAGGCAAAGCCCACCCGGGGCGCAAAATTGTATTTTTGCGATCTCCCAAGTCCCTTACCGTACTTGTCGCCGATCACCAGCCCAATGCCATCCTTGGCCAGCAATCGGTAAAGCACGTCGGACAGCCCGATGGAGAAGGTCGCACGGATTGGTTCCTGCCGGCAGCAGGTACAGCGGACTATGCCCGTCGGGCCCACCCGGAACGAAGTTGGCCTGGGCCCCATGGTGCTCGAACACGAGACCGAAGAAGTCCCAGCGCAAGCCGAGATTTACAGTCAGCTTGGGCGTGACCTTCCAGTCGTCATTGATGTAGCTGCCGTAGTAATTCTTTCCGTTGTCGGTGAGCGAGATGTTGGAGACGAACAGGCTGTTGTTGCCCGCGCCCGTCGAGGAGCCTCCCACGTTATCAATTCCACCCGCTACCGTGGTTGCAGTGGGAGAGAGCAGGAACTGCGCGCGCCCGGTATTGCCGTTGCGCACGTTGGGAACGTCGGTGTAAACGCTGCCGTAATCGAATTCGCCGCGCGACCACGGTGGTTGCAGGGTCGAGAACTTCACATGTTGCCACTCAAAACCCATTTTGAAGGTGTGCTTGCCATAAATCTTGGTGAAGTCGTCTGTCACCTGGAAAGTAGAAGTGACTTCGTCGGAGGGCAGGAATGCGTTGCTGCCCAGAGTTGACAGTCCGTTGATGCCGAAGGCGGGAAGGCCGCCGTTCTCGTGCACTTGCGGAATGCCCGCGATGCCGAACTGTCCGGGGATGTCGCTAAGATCATTGGCGGAGGGCGAAACGCGCGTGGTGTGCAAATAGTTGAGACCCGCGCGGGCCACGTTCACCATGGTCGGAGAGAACACATGCGTATAAGCCAAGGCGCTCTGTTGCGCCAGCGCGGTCTGGTTGCCCTGCTGGAAACCGCCGCCGTCGGCTATGCCACCGAAAATTCCGGGGATGAACTGGGGATCGTCCACGTAGCTGAAGCGATAGAACAACTGGTTCTTTTCGCTCAAGTTGAGGTCCAGGCGGGTATCAAACGAGTTGCGGTGCTCGTCCAGCTTGGGAGAGACCCCGTAGTTCGAAAATAGAGAGCCGCTTGTGGGCGAGGGATACAGATTCAACAACTTGATGGCGTTTGGATCCAAGCCGGCCGATGGGTAGCTGATTCAGGGTGCAACCGGCCAGACTATAGGCGGCTGTGCTGGCCGGGCAATTGGTGTTAATAGGGTCCCGAGCAAAACCTGTGCTGGTGGCGACTCGGCCTGAAACCGGATCGGCCACGCCGAGCGTGACAGGCCGGGTAGTGGCAGGATCAAGAATCGTTCCAAGCGGCATGGTCCGGCCGAGGGCGTCAGTTTCGGTACCGGTTTGACCGGTGATTAAGTCGGAGAAATCTGCAAGAGTTGGGTCAGCACCCAGGCCGTTGATACCGTTTCGCTCTAGGACGGTGGGGACCGAGCCGCTCAGAATGGTGCCTTGAAGGCGACGCAGTCCTTCGTAGTCACCGAAGATGAAGACCTTGTTCTTGATGATCGGTCCGCCAAGGGAGACGCCGAACTGGTTCTGGCGAAGTTCGCCCTTGGGCACGTTGTGGAAATTTTCAAACCAGTCTGCAGCATCGAGCTTGTCGTTGCGGAGATACTCCCAGACCGCGCCGTGAAAGCTGTTGGTGCCCGACTTGATGGTGGCGTTGAGCACAGCGGCGCCGGAGCGGCCGAACTCGGCGCTGAAGCCGGAAGTCTGTACCTTGAACTCCTGGATCGCTTCCAACGGGGGAAGCACCACATAGTTGGTTCCGTTCAGGAAGTCTACCGTGTCGGAATTGTTGTCAATGCCATCCAGCATGTAGTTGTTCTGCGCTGGCCGATTACCGTTGGCCGCGAAAGCGCCGGTGGCCGCGTTACCGCGGGTATCCGCCTGCGGAGTATTCACGCCGGCGGCAAGCTGGGCCAGGAAGGTGAAATTCCGGCCGTTCAGGGCCATGTTGTTGATGGTGTGGCTGTCCACGACCTGCCCAACCGAAGCGTCCTCGGTCTGCATCAACGGGACCGTGGTGCTCACTTCAACCGTCTCAGTAGTGGAACCGGGCTTCAGCTGCAAATTCACCGACAAGCGCTGCTGCACGCTGACTCTCAGATCCTTCTGAGACGTCGTGGCGAAGCCTTGGGCGGTAGCGGAAATACTGTAGTTTCCGATCCTGACCGGCGAGAAGGTGTATTCCCCGCTGCTGCTGGTGGTGGTCTGCAGTATCAGGCCGTTGTCTGTGTTGGTCAGAGTCACCTGCGCGTTGGGCACTACCGCACCGGAAGAATCTGTAATCGAACCGGTGACGGCGCCCTGATCCACCTGGGCATGAATTGGACTGGAGCTCAAAAGCATGATGCCGGCGGCGATCGCCAACACAGTTTGCAGGATCCAAGACGAAACGGACGTTCGTTTCATGACTACCCTCCCCAAAGCGTCACGGCTACGCGTAAAACGTTTTCTCACAGTTGAATGTAAACGTGTACATCCAAACCCGGACAACCTTAGTCCAGGTTCTTAGAACTTGTCAAGAATAAAACTAATGTCTTTGTACTAGTAAACCAGGTGCATCCTCTCGTGGGGGTCCGCCAGCCGTTTTTTGTAACTAAACTGCTGATTTTGCGCCCGCGGGAACTTCCCAATTTGGATTAACCTCGCCCCGGTGCTAACATGCGCACGCTGGACCATCACTGCCCAGGTCGCTTCACGGCGCGCCAACACGAAGATCCCATTGTTCCCAGGTCGAACGTTTTCACGCCGCACGTTTTCACGCCGAACCTTCCTGCGAGGAATGAGCTGGGCACCAGTCCTTTTCCTTCCCGCACCTATGCTTGCGTCGAGTTTCCGGTCGCTACTTCCGGCGGTTCCAGCGGATCGAGACTCTTCCCCTTTCCGATGTTGATTTTCGTCTCACCCCACACTATCCCGCGAAGTCTCCGCTGGATGATGTGCTTCGCCTCGTATTCCCTGGCTCGGATGAGTACGTCACTGAAAAATACGTCTTTGAAATCATGCCGCTACTCGATGAATGGAGTCGCGGACTCAGGGCGACGCCGTCCGCTCCCACACTCGTAGCCAAATTCCTCGATGCCTCCGTCGAAGGTGTTTCTCTGCTTCCAACTCAGGAAATCAAACTGCGCTCTGGCGATGGCCTTAACGTCTTTCGCCGAAGGTTCGCGAATAGTGTCGTCGCTGGCCGCGAACACTTTTTGGCGGAGATCAAAACCTATCTGGCCGGAATAGCGCAGTGGGATACAGCTGAATTCGAAATTGTCGGTGTCGAGGAAACTGCGGGCTCTTCCCCATCAGTCAACATCGCGATCCGCTATGATTTTGTCGGCACGCGCGCGGACAGAGGACGCGAAGAACGCGTGGGACAGTGGCGTACCCGGTGGTCACGCGACCAGTCCGGCGCGTGGCGAGTTCTCAAATGGGAGACGAGCGAGGAAATCGTTAGCCGGGCTCGTGAATCCATCTTCATTGACGTTACGTCCCAGGTTCTGGGCCGCACGGACTCATACAAGAATCAGCTGCTCCGTGGCGTGGACCACTGGCGCACCGTTTTGGACGGAGCTTGCGGAATCGACGTCTATGGCAACAACGGCGTGGCGGTGGGAGACATCGACAACGACGGCTTCGATGATCTTTACGTTTGCCAGCCTTCGGGGCTTCCCAACCGCCTCTATCGCAATCGCGGCGACGGTACCTTCGAGGATGTGACCGCGCAATCCGGACTGGACGTGCTGGATAACACGGCCTGCGCCCTCTTCGCGGATTTCGAGAACAAGGGACTGCAGGATCTTCTTGTGGTTTGCGCCAGCGGCCCCCTGCTCTTCCTGAATCAGGGCAAGGGGAAGTTTCTGCTCAAGCGCGACGCCTTCAAATTCGCCCGCCCGCCCCAGGGAACCTTCACGCACGCCTCCATCGCTGACTATGACGGCGACGGCCTGCTCGACATTTATTTCTGTCTTTACAGTTACTACCTGGGCCTGGACCAGTATCACTATCCCGTTCCTTACTTCGACGCCCGCAACGGCCCGCCCAACTTTCTGTTCCACAACCGGGGCAACGCGACTTTTCAGGATCGCACCGAAGCGGCGGGCTTAAACGTGGACAACGACCGCTATAGCTTCGCGTGCGCCTGGGGTAATTCCAGGTCGGATGGTTCACCCGACCTCTATGTGGCCAATGACTTCGGTCGAAGCAACCTCTACCGCAACCGCGGCGATGGAACTTTTTCCTCGGTTTCAACCGACTCGGGGGTAGAGGAACCCGGCGCCGGAATGAGCGCGTCGTGGCTCGATTTCGACAACGACGGAAACCAGGACATTTATGTTGCGAACATGTGGTCCGCCGCCGGTGTCCGTGTCTCCGAACAAAAGATTTTTCATGAGAAGGACCCCGAGGACATTCGCGCGTCTTACCGCCACCACGCGGGCGGGAATTCGTTGTATCGAAATCAGGGAAACGGAAAGTTTCAGAATGTAAGTTCGCAGGTGGGCGTCGAAATGGGACGCTGGGCGTGGTCTTCTGACACCTGGGACTTCGATCACGACGGTTACCCGGACCTTTACATCGCCAATGGTTACATTTCCGGACCGGATCCTGGTGATCTTTCCAGTTTCTTCTGGCGTCAGGTGGTGGCGAAATCGCCGCGAAACGCGACCCCAGCGTTGCCTTACGAGCGTGGATGGAACGCTATCAATGAATTGATTCGCTCGGATTCTTCGTGGAGTGGTCGCGAGAGAAACGTCTTCTACGCCAACAATAACGACGGCACATTTTCTGAAGTCTCGGGCACGGTCGGTCTGGACTTTCCCGATGACAGCCGCGCGTTTGTACTCGCCGATCTGGACCACGATGGGCGGTTGGAGGTAATCCTCAAGAACCGGAATGCCCCCCAACTTCGGGTCTTGCACAACGGGATGAAGGATTTAGGCAATTCGATTGCCCTGCGCCTGCGCGGAAAAAAAAGCAATCGTGATGCGATCGGGGCTGCAGTCACCGTCGAAGCGGCCGGAAGCGGCCAGACCCCGCCTCACCAAGAGCTATCTCGCCAGGCGTCACTTCGCCAAACCAGATATCTCCAGGCGGGCTCCGGATTTCTATCCCAGCACACTAAGGAGCTTTTCTTCGGAGTCGGGAAAACAGAAGGCACGGTCCGCGCCACCATTCACTGGCCGAGCGGCATGACCCAGGTCTTCGAACATCTGCCAGTCAACCAGCGCATTGAGATCGAGGAAGGCTCCACGGAGTTCGTGGCAAAGCCCTTTACGCCTGCTTCTCCCTCTTACATGCAAGCTGGCGCAACTCCGAAGCTGGAGCCTCTGCCATCGTCGGTAGAGACCTGGCTGATCGATCCCCTGAGCGCGCCGGACTTTTCTCTGCCCGACCTCACGGGTAAAGTTTGGGATCTGAAATCGTTCCGGGATGGCTTCTTGTTTCTCAATTTTTGGACCACACCTTCGCCGTCCTGCATGGAACAGATGCGCCTCCTCCAGCGTCACCAGTCCGAATTCGCCTCCCCTGGTCTTCGGGTCGTGAGTATTAATGTGGATAGCGTCAACGATGACAGCCTGCGCGATTCCGGCGCTCTACAATCGTTCGTCGCCAAAGAAAGGCTCTCCTTCCCCACCCTGATCGCAACCAAGGATGTGGCCGGCATATACAACATCGTCTATCGCTACCTGTTCGACCGCCGCAGGGATCTCGCACTTCCGACGTCTTTCCTAGTGGATCAGGACGGCATGATCGTCATGGTTTACCAAGGGACGCTGACTTCGGAACGGCTGACGACGATTCTGCGGGAAGACCTAAGATCAGTCCCACGCACCCGTGCCGATCGCATTCGCAAAGCGCTGCCGCTGGGAGGAACCCTCTACGAGGAGACTCTCCAGCGTAACGACTTTACATATGGAGTGGCGTTCTTCCAGCACGGCTATCTCGATCAGGCTGAGGCGTCTTTCAAGCAGGTCATCGCCGTTAAACAGGACGATCCCGAAGCTCATTACAATCTGGGAACACTCTATCTGCGAAGAAATGCTCTCTCCGACGCTCGCCAGTATCTTGAACAGACGGTGAAGCTGCGTCCAGACTACCCGGAAGCGTGGAACAATCTGGGAATGCTTGATGCCCAGGAGGGTCACTCAGACCAGGCCGTCACCAACTTCGAGCAATCTCTGCGTCTGCGCCCAGACTATGCCATCGCCCTCGCTAACCTCGGGAATCTTTATCGCCGGGAGGGAAAGTTTGCGGAAGCGGAAAACTTTCTGACTCGCGCCCTCGGATTTGAACCGGAGAATCCTGAAGTCAACTACAACCTGGGAATGCTCTACGCGCGTCAGGATCAAATCGACCGGGCCGCGCAATATTTGGAACGAGCCGCGACCTTGCGTCCCGACTATCCCGACGCGCTCAACAACCTGGGTGTTCTCTTTGTACGCGAGAAAAACTATTCCGCAGCGGAAGAGAAATTCAAGACCTGCATCCGCGAGGCACCGAACTTTGACCAGGCATATCTCAATCTAGCTCGTGTGTACATGATTCTGAACGAGAAAGAAAAGGCCAGAGAGGTTTTGCAGACGCTGCTCCGCCTGCAACCTCAGCACAAGGTGGCTCAGCAGGCGCTGGAGATGCTAAATTGAAGTTTTGCGGTTCTTCTATTCGAGGACCCGCAGGCAGAGCGCCCACGGAGGCACACGGGAAGATGTTCACTGGCGCCTCATTTCAGCACTCGGAGAAAACACCAGCCGTTCGACTGGCATTTCGCGGAATCCTTGCACTGACATTCCTTCTTGTCTCTGCCGCCGGCTATGCCGCGCCACAGGCAGCTTCCAAGGCCACCGGGGCCAAAACGGTTTCATCTTCGAAAACCCCATCCCCTTTTCTGGAAGCGGAAGCTCTGCTTCAACAGGGTTCGGTTGACGAAGCGAAAAAGAAAATTCAGGAACAGCTCACCCTGAATCCCAGTGTGGAAGGTTACAACTTGCTGGGGATTGTCTACAGCAGCCAGAAAGATTACGCCAACGCTCTCGAAGCATTCCAGCACGCGCTGAAGATGGATCCCAACTCCGCCAAAACCTGTAACAACCTCGGTAATCTCTACGTCGCGCAGGAGAGGCTTGACCTCGCCGAGAAAGAATTCAGAAAAGTCTTGCGCCTCGATCCCGGCAACAGCGACGGCAACTACAACCTCGGCCTCGTCCTCATGGCCAGAAACTTGCCAGGCGAGGCCATCACCAACTTTCAGCGGGTGCATCCTGCGAATGTTGCGACTCGCTTCAACCTGATCCGTGCCTATCTTCTGGCCGGCCGCACTGCCGAAGGCTTGAAGCTTGCCAAGGATCTTTCCCTCGAAGGCAAGGACAACGTCCAACTGCATTTCACGCTTGGCGTGTTGCTGGCGTCCGCCAAACAGTACGACCTGGCGCGTCGCGAATTGGAAAAGGCCAACGCCCTGCAGCCTGAAACGTTCGAGATTCTGTTCAACCTGGGACAAACCTATCTGCGCAGCGGCGACTACGCAAAGGCCGAAGTATTTCTGAACCGGGCGTTGAAACTGAAGCCCGATTCCCCAACAGCCCTATACTTGCTCGCGCAGGTGTATTCCGAGCAGACCAGAGCCGTGGATGCGCTGGATTTGCTGGCGCGCGCCCACAAGCTCGCCCCTGAGGACACCGACATTATCTTCCTCCTGGCTCGGGTCAGCATGTCCCAGAACTACTTCGAAGATGCGATTCCCCTGCTGGAATCAGGTTTGAAAATTGCTCCAAAGCGGGCCGACCTACACGCAGCCCTGGGTGAGAGCTACTTCATGTCGGGCAAGGTGGAGAAGGCGATCGATGTATTCAAACTCCTGATTGAACTCGATCCCTCAGCACGATCGTATGCGTTTCTAGGGCTTTCTTACCGGCACCTGGGACGCTTCGACGAGGCCAGAAAGTATTTTCAGGAAGGTCTCAAGCTGGATCCCCGGAACGCTTCTTGCCTGTTCAATATGGGCTACATAGAGGGCCACCAGGGGAATCAAGCTGCCGCCGAACAACTGTTTCAGCAGGCGCTGAAGTCAAACCCGGATTTTTCCGAAGCTTTACTGGAGCTGGCTAATCTGCGAATCGCCGGAAAAAAATTCGAGGAAGCGGCAACCTTGCTCCGAAGATACGTCAAGGTCAGCCGTGATCCGGCTTCCGGATACTACAAGCTCGCCATGGTCGAGCGGAGCCTCCATCAGAACGAGGCGGCACAGAGGGACTTGAGCGTCTTCCAAACGCTGTCAAAGGATTCCTCGCCGGGCCCCTATCCGTATCAACACCTGTTTGAATACCTGGACAACCGCTCCAATCTTGCCCCTCAGGCCCGAACTCAACTCGATCAGACCGAACTCGTCGAACAGATCAAGAAACATCCCGACCGTCCCCAGGATCTCTACTTGCTAGCTGAAACTTATCTGAAGCTCGGAAAGCCGGACGACGCCCGCAGCACAATCGCCCAACTCGACCAGCTAAGCGCGGGCGACTTCCGCACTCAGACTGGCGTGGGCGTACTGCTCGCCCGCTACCGTATGTATGACGACGCCATCCAGCATTTCCAGGCGGCACTGCAAGCCAATCCCGACTCCGACGACGTGAAGTTCGATTTGGCCGACGCCTACTTCCGCAAGGGTGCTTACGATCAGGCCCTTGAAGCGGCTTCGAAAGTTTCGACGCCGGGCCAGCAGGATGCTGCTTTCCTGGCCTTGCTCGGAGACATTCACGCCCATCTAGGCAACACTGCCAAAGCCGAAGAAATTTTCCGCGACGCCATCAGCCGCAACCCCGACAATGACCAGTACTATCTCTCGCTCACATTGGTCCAACTTCGCAGCAAGGATGTCAACGGTGCGGAACAGACGTTACAGAAAGGACTGGCCCGAATTCCCAGCTCCGGGAAGATTCTGTGGGGTTTGGGGCTGGTCTCTGCCCTCGAGGGCAAGACCGGACAAGCGGCCGAGCGCCTCGAACGGGCTGTAGATCTTTTGCCCGAGTGGCCTGGCAGCTATTCCACGCTGGGTGTCTTCTATTACCAGACGGGACAGATAGAAAAAGCCCGTGAAGTGTTGAATCGTTTCAAAGGCAGTAATACCGGCGGCCTGGATGTGAATCGTATCGAAGAAGTATTGTCGCGGGCTCCGGCTGTGACACCTTCGACCGAGGCTCCGATGTCCATGGCCGCCCGGCAACAATTGCTTCAGCTGGCGCTGTCGCTTGCCGACCGTACGCTGTGAGATCGTCATCAATGGCCATGAGCGACGGAAAATGTAGGCGCGAGTGTCACGCTCGTGCTGTCGGCGGCATCCTCGCGCTAACCTTCGTCCTCGCCTATCTGCCTCAGCTTGCCCTCGCTCAGGGTGCGAAGCCGCAAGACACAGCGATTTTCGTTCGCTACACAGATGTTCGCCAGGCCGCTGGCATCACTTTTCTTCAGGATGGCACCGCCACGGACGAAAAGTACTACCTCGAAACCATGGGGACGGGCGTCGCCTGGCTTGACTATGACCAGGATGGGTTGATGGACCTCTTCTTCGTCCAATCCGCCGCCACCGACATTTACAAACCGCCTCAACCGCTGCGCTGCGCCCTCTACCACAACAACGGCGATGGAACTTTTACCGACGTCACCGAAAAAGCTGGCGTCGGCGGTGCGGGACATTACGGCCAGGGCGTCGCCGTCGGAGATTTTGACAATGACGGCTATCCCGATCTCTACGTTACCGGCTACAACAGCGCCATCCTCTACCACAACAACGGCAACGGGACCTTTACCGACGTCACCGCCAAAGCGGGCGTTGCCGACGAAGGTGGCTGGTCAACCAGCGCTGGATGGTTCGACTACGACAAGGACGGCTTTCTTGACTTGCTGGTCACCAACTATATCGAGTGGTCCCCGAAGAACAATCTCTGGTGCGGCGAACGCCGTCCCGGTTACCGGTCCTACTGCCATCCCGGCAACTACAAAGGCCAGAAGACCAAGCTTTACCACAACAATCACGACGGCACCTTTACCGACGTGAGCGACGCTTCGGGCGTTGGCAAGCCTGAATCCAAAGGAATGGGCGTGGTCCTCGCCGACTTCAACAACGACGGGTGGACCGACATCGCAATCGCCAACGATTCCTGGCCGAATTTTCTGTTTATCAACAAGCACAATGGAAAATTTGAGGACGTCTCGTTCGTCTCCGGCGTGGCGGCCAGCGAGGACGGGCGTTACGAAGCGGGAATGGGCATCGACGCCGCCGATGTGGACGGCGATGGCTGGCAGGATGTCTACATCACTCACCTCGATTTCGAGCTGAACCGTCTCTACCACAACAATAAGGACGGCACGTTCACAGACAATACTTACGGTTCCGGCATCGGCAACAAGGCGATCCTGCTGAGTGGCGTCTCAATGAAGTTCCTGGACTATGACAACGATGGCTGGACCGACATCCTGCAACTGAACGGCGCGATGCTGGACAACATTCACCTCTACCACAGCGAAGTGCAATATAAGGAGCCGCTGCTGATGTTCCGGAACCTGGGCAAAGGCCAGTTCGCCAAGGTCTCGGACTCCCTGGGCCCCGACTTCACGAGCCCCATCGCTGGTCGCGGCCTCGCCACGGCTGACTACGACAATGACGGCGACGCCGACATCGCCATCAATAACCGCGGCGACTATCCTTCACTTCTTCGCAATGACGGCGGAAACGCCCATCACTGGCTGGAAGTCCTGCTGATCGGAACCCGCTCCAACCGTGACGGCGTCGGCTCTTCGCTGAAGCTGACTTCCGGGGACTTCGTGCGCGTCGAACAGGCAAAAGGTGGCATGAGCTACATGTCGGCCAACGACCCGCGTATTCTGTTCGGCTTGGGCAAGCGAGCTAAAATTGACTCGTTGGAAATCACCTGGCCGAGCGGTCAGGTGGACAAGCTGACTAACTTATCTGTCGATCAGATCATCGCTGTCAAGGAAGGCACAGGAATCGTACCGCACCCATTCCCGAAGGTTCCCGCCCGATGAAATCTTCACCAGGACTGGTTTTTCTGACAACTGACAACCGAAAACTGACAACTGATAATCCATGAATCTCCCACGTCGCCATTTCCTGGGCTCCTCCCTTATCGTCCTCGGCAGCACCCTCTTGGACGCGCTAACCACTCCACTCTGGAAATGGAAAAACTCCGCAGTCCTCCAGGCGACGCCCGCGAATCCAGCAAGCCGTTCCCCAGTCGTATTCGTCGATGTGGCAAAGGAAGCCGGCCTGACTGCCCCCAACGTCTGGGGCGCCACCGATCACAAGAGCTACATCATCGAAGCCAAGGGAAGCGGCCTGGCTTTTTTCGACTACGACAACGACGGCTGGCTCGACGTCTATCTCACTAACGGCACCAAGCTCGACGCCCACTGGGAGCCCGGAAAAGCGCCCACGTCGCATCTCTACAAAAACAACCGCGACGGCACCTTCACCGACGTCACCGAAAAATCCGGGCTGGCGCGCACCGGCTGGCAGACCGGTGTATGCGTCGGCGACTACGACAACGATGGGAACGATGACCTGTTCTGCTGCTTCTGGGGACACAACATTCTGTTCCACAACAACGGCGACGGAACCTTCACTGATGTTACCCGCAAGGCCGGTGTCTACAACGAAGAGATCCGTTGGGGCTCGGGCTGTACCTGGCTCGACTACGACCGCGACGGACGTCTCGATCTTTTCGTCTGCAACTACATCAAGCTGGATCCGGCGAAAACTCCGGACCCCAAGGGTCCCGCCGTTTGCCAGTGGAAAGGTATCCCGGTCATGTGCGGACCGCGCGGCCTCACCGGCGACACCAACGTCCTCTATCACAACAACGGCGACGGAACCTTCACGGATGTCTCCGTAAAATCCGGCATCCTCAAGCCCGGCCCACGGTATTCCATCACCCCGGTCTCTTACGATTTCGATAACGATGGCTGGCCGGATATTTATGTAGCGGTGGACTCGCAACCCAGCATGCTGCTGCGCAACAACCACGACGGCACTTTCACCGACACCGCGGTGCTGGCCGGATGCGCTTACAGCGAAAATGGCCATGAGCAGGCTGGAATGGGCGTGGGCGTGGGCGACTACGACTGCGACGGATGGTTCGATATTTTCAAAACAAACTTCGCCGACGATACCTGCAACCTCTACCACAACAACGGAGACGGCACTTTTACCGACGTGACGTTTTCTTCAGGAATAGGAATCAACAACCGCTACGTTGCCTGGGGCTGCGGCTTTGTTGATTACGACAACGATGGCTGGCCGGACATTATCCAGATCAACGGTCACGTCTATCCCGAAATTGACCAGCATGATATCGGCCAGACCTTCAAGAACCCGCGGCTCGTGTACAAGAACCAGGGCGACGGACGATTCAAAGACGTTTCGGCCGAGATGGGCCCGGGCATCAACGAGCATTTCTCCAGCCGCGGCGCGGCGTTCGGCGACTACGACAACGACGGCGACATCGACGTGCTGGTGTTGAATCTGAGTGATCCGCCGTCACTACTTCGCAATGACGGCGGGAATTCAAAGAACTGGATCAAGATCAAACTGATCGGCACGCAATGCAATCACACCGCGATCGGAGCTCGCGTCCGCGTGGTGAGCGGTAAACATGCTCAGATGGACGAAGTCCACAGCGGTTCCAGCGTCATGTCGCAATGCGACCTCCGCCTCCACTTCGGCCTGGGCCAGGCTCAGGTCGCAGATCTGATCGAAGTGAAGTGGCCGACGACGCAAAAGGTTGAACGCTTCACCCAGGTGAAGGCCAATCAGATCCTAACTATCCGCGAAGGCAGCGGAATTGTAGACACGTTCAAACCCAAAGCAAAATAAGAGAAATCGGGGAGCGGGTAGTCCTGTAGGGACGGCCGATAATGGCCCGGCGTTTCAACGCCGGGTCAGAGGCCAAAACGGTTTCCGTCCCGTAGAGACGGCTGAACTGCCATCTGCAGCGTCGGGGATTCATCTCAGGCGTGCCAACGGCACGCACATTCTCTCGTTGATCCACCCGCCGCTGAAGTGGCGGGCTACTATCAGAGGTCCCTCCGGGAACGACAAACCGCACGCCGAGAGACACGCCTACGCCAACACCCTCACGCCATAGCCGTTTAATTCAACTGTCCCCGACAGCGCTTGCTTCGTAAGAAGATCGGTTAACGGGCTGGCTATGGTCACCGCCTGCGCCACGGAAGTATGATTCAGGAGAAATATCCACTGTTTGTCCCCTGACCTCCGTACTGTCATCTCAACCCCCGCCGGAACTTCGATTGCCGGCTGAACCCCCGCTGAGGCGGTAAGGGTTCGAAGCACCCGCGCCAAACTCGCCGCATCCAGATCGGCGCCGACGTAAACCGCTTTTCCTTTGCCAAAGGTGTTGATGGTAACGGCAGCCTTTCCCGCGTGCTCGCCAGCGGTGTACGAGCCGACAACTTCCGCCCCTGCCGGTTGAAGAATGTCCGCCCACAGACCACACTCACCGTCCGGTCCGGCGAATGTAGACGCAAACTTCACCCCTTGCTTGGCGGAATAAATCGGGATGTAGTCTTCAACGGTCACTCCCATCACGTCGCGAAGCAAACCGGGAAGCGGAGTGCGGACAATCTGGCTGCCCTCGGTTTTCACTCCCAGCCGGAAGCTAGTCACAAATACACCGCCGCCCTGCACAAAATTCCTGATCCGCGTGGCTTGCGCTTCTGAAAGCACATAGGCAACGGGCGCGAACACAATCTTGTAAGCCGCCAACTCCGCGCCGGGCTGAATAACATCGATGCCCGAGTGGCTGGCCGTGATGGCGCCATACCACGCCGTGACCTGCGGAATGTAAGTGAGCCCGAAATGCCCCGGCTGAATTTGCAAAGCCCAATCGCAATCGTAATCAAAGATGAGCGCCGCTTCCGCCGGGTAACGCGAATTCAATACCTCCGGCCCCAGCGCCTTCAGTTCCTTCACTGTCTGCTTGATCTCGTCATAGGCCGGGCTCTTCGAGCGGTCGTGATTCAGAACGCCATGCCAGTATTCCTCGGCTCCGAAGGTAGCCGTATCCCAGCGGAAATAATTCACGCCCATGGAGCCATGAGCGATGGCCTGATATGTCCACAACCTGACTTGGCCCTTCTCGGGTTGCGGAGAGAAGCTCCTCTGCCCTGCCTTGCCCGACTGCTCTTCCATGATCATGAAGGGCTTGCCGCCTTTCACGCAGCGGGCAAAGTCGTGCATCATCGCGATGGAGGTGGTGATCGCGCCTGCCGGAACCGGCCCGGATTTCTGCTCATGCAATAACATCTCGAAAAAGCCCGGATAATTGTCGAAGGCGACAAAATCGAGATTCTTGTAGAGCTCGCGCATGTCGATATAGTCGACTGGCGGCCCGACATTATTAGTGGTGACAAAATGTTTCGGACACTTCTGCCGGAGCATGACCAGTTGTTCTTCCTGGAAAGAAACGTTGGCGTACGACTGGTAGCGGTCGTAGTCGAGCGCAAGCCCCGGATTCGGGTCGCCCCCTGAAGGCAGCGGCACCGGAATCTGGCCAAAATCGGTGTAGGTCTGACTCCAGAAAACCGTTCCCCAAGTCTGGTTCAGCTTCTCAAGGCTGCCATACTTGGAGCGAAGCCAGTCCTGAAAGCCCGCCTGGCAGAAGTCGCAATAGCAGCGCGGCGAGGAAGACAAAGTAAATTCGTTATCAATCTGCCAGCCGATCACACCCGGAGTTTCGGCAAACGCCCGCGCCATCTCGGTCGCGATGGCAAGTGACAGCTTCCGGTACGTCTTATTCGTGGGACATGTAAATCTCCTCCCGCCGGCGTGCAGCCGTTGCCCATGAGCATCCACTTCCATGATCTCTGGATATTTAAGGCTTAGCCACGGCGGAGGCGCCGCCGACGGAGTCCCTAGAATGACCGCAATGTTGTGCTTGTGCAGCGTCTGCACCGCGCGGCGAAGCCAGGCAAAATCAAATTTGCCCTCCGCCGGTTCCATCAACGCCCAGGCAAATTCCGCGATCCGCACGTTGGTGAAGCCCGTCTCGGCCATCATCCGCGAGTCTTCTTCCCACAATGATTCGGGAGTCTGGTCGGGGTAGTAATCAACTCCCAATAACAGTTGGGTCGTTCCTGCGGCGGCCGCAGTTGTCTGCGCCCAAACTGGAAGGCGCATGCCTGCAGCCCCAATCAACGCCACGCTACCGCTTAGAAATTCACGTCTGTTTGAAGGTGCCAGAGTGGTCCTTCTCTCGAAGATCAGTGATCTATTCTGTGGAATGAATTCTCAGCGCGCACATTCTCAGCCGAAGCTACCGCGCTGTCAAGAAAAACGGGCTCACGGCTTCCTTGCGCCTTCAGCCTTCGACTCAGCGCATGTATAGAAAGATTTCCCTGGAACAAGTAGAATGACAGTGCTCAAGCGGAAGTGGTGGAACTGGCAGACACACCATCTTGAGGGGGTGGCGCCGAAAGGCGTGGGGGTTCAAATCCCCCCTTCCGCACCAATTTTCAATCGCTTAGAAACGTCCCACAGTCTGTTACAGTCTATTGAACGCTCTGCTCACTTCCCTGCCCGCTCGTTTCACTAAGCAGCTTGCCCACCAGACGTGAGTTCGCATCACGATTAGCTGATGCAACTCCCCGACCGTAGCCATCCATGGTCATAGCGATAGTGCTGTGGCGCATTAGTTCTTTCTGCACAGAGACCGGGGCACCCACTTCATCCAGCCAAGTACGATAGCTGTGGCGCAGCGAATGCCAGCCTAGGGGGCTGAGTCCCGCTCGTATAGCGGCGGGCCGGAATTTGTCACGTTGGGCTGAGTTGCTGTTTAATGGCTTGCTGCCCAGCATGACCGGACTCGCGAAAACGTAATTGCTGTCGGCTGGAAATTGCGTTTGCAGTTTCCAGTTTTCGAGAGCGGATAGAACAGCAGCATCAAGTGGTAATTTCCTTTTTGACGCTAACGTCTTCGTGTCATCCGTGTAGCCCTCGACTACGCCGCGCTGGATGCTGACTTCAGATCGGAGCCAGTCGAAATCCCCCCAGCACAAGCCGAGGATTTCGCTTGTCCGCAAGCCCAAGCAGGCCGCCAGAAGAACCATCGTACGGTACGGTTCCTCGGTGATCTCTGCCAACAGCTTGCGAAACTCATCCATGCTTAGAATCACTGGCTCTGTCGTCCGTCTTCCAGCACCAGTGACTCGCACTAGGCTCATCGGGTTGCGATCCGTAGGTACGTACTCCCACAACATGGCGCAATCGTAGAGGATGCTGAGCATGTTTTTGATGTGCGACTTAGTTTTTGGTGCATAGAGCCTCCCGGTACTGGTGGACTTCAACGTTTTTAGCCACTGCTCGACATCATAAGCCTTGAGTGGAAACGTTTTCGTTCCCCAGTCACGCTGAATAATTTTCAGCTTGCCCTTGTACCCCCGACTTGTTGAATGCCGCCTTAGCATCCGATCAAGGATGTATCGCTGCGCCACTTGCTCGACAGTGATTGCGTTTGGGATTGCTTCGGGATTGTTGATCCGCAATCGCATTCCTTCGGACGCCCTCATTGCCTCAGCTTTCGTGCGATATTGCGTCTTGGCGCCGATGCGCTCGGCTTTGCGGGTCTTCCCTTCGTAAAAGCGGAAAAACCAAGTTTGCGTTCTTGGGTCTAGCACAACCGAACCGGTCTGATAACGCCTTCTGCGCTGCTGCATCTGCTTATTCCCTTTCAGCAGAGCAATCGGGACGCACGTTGAATTGTAGGATACCGTGAGGTCTAGGCCAAGGACCATCATTGCTGCATCCCCGACGCGAGGAATTGCGCGATCTGCGAGATGCGAAAGCGCCAAGTCTTGCGTTTTGAGCCGCAGATGCGATGGGCTGGTAAGCGTCCCTCTCGCGCCATCTTGCTGACGGTGCGCGGGCTGAGATCGAGATATTTTGCGACTTCTAGAGCGGATACGAAGGGTTCCATGGGTGCCTGATACCGATTTGTGGACGCGCTCCGATGTCGGTTTCGCAAGATGCAATCCGCGTATTGTGTGCAGACACGATCATCAGAGCGAAGAAGGAATTTGAAAAGGTAGTGTCGATGACTCGTTAAGTAGGAGACTTTGCTGCTGGGACTAGCACTCTGACCGGAGACTTTTCTGAGGTGCGGGACTCAAAGGTGGCCTCTCTTCATACCGAGCCTAGCTCTCACGCAGGCTCGCGGGGACGGCTCCCTAAATTGCACTTTCCAATCAAAATCGTTAGGACGAAGCATTTTGTCTAAGGTAGTCATAGGAAGATCGTCTACTTCTAGGTCGTGGTCACCAATTAACTCGGCTTCCAGGCATGCGCAAAACATGGGGTACTTGGTTTTGAAGTTCCTAAAATTCCTTTCCAATGAGTCGTCGCAAGGGGTATACCCGCTTGAGCGACCCGTCGCATGCTTTTGGCGTTTGGGGTCCGGTTTGTACCCGAAGCATTCCAGCAGGTCAGCGACCAGTGAAAACTGGAACTTGCCCGTCGCTATTTTCGAATACATGCAACAAGCGACTGGCGCATAACTGTCGATAATATCCTTCCGCGGCCTCCACCAGATCGAAAGTGAATGAATATACCAATCCAACAACTCTTCAATATTTTGCCGCCCCTGAGGCGGATCACCAGATTGTGCGTGCCTCGCCAAAACCTCCATCACGTTACAAAAGTCGAGCCATCCGATTCCCTTGATTGCAGTCCGCAACGTGTTCTCAATATTCTTAATCGCCTTGTTCGTTGGAAGAATGTGACCATTCACCCGGTATGAGTGATAGCAGTAGAGAGTGCTGGCCAATGTCTTTGGGAGACATCCTAACTGTACAAGTTCGTCAAATGCCGTCGCAAATTGCTCTTGGTCGTCCGAGTCGATCCTGTCGCGAATGAACTTCAGTCCTACGCGGCCAAACTCAATTAAGAATTTCTGCTGATCACGTAACCTTATACCAATCAGAAAACTACGCGCGACTTCCTGTTCAAGTTCTTTCGAAACTGCCTTCTTCGCCATGGCGTTAACGAGTCTCCAGTTACCAATTGCATTGGACGCATGAAAACGCCGCCGTATCGGCGAATCGCCCCCGCATCCGGCATCCACTATCAAGAATCTCGCTTTGGCGTGTCCTTCCAAGGAGCATTCTACCGGCCCCTCATGCTTATTCTCAACCGATCAACAGGAAATGTTGGTTGCCACATTCGCTCTCGAGCATTGTTTGTGACTTTGACATCGGCCTGAGGGAACGCCTTGCGAGATCGCCCGGAAAAAGAAATGTCACTGCCAGATTCGCACTCCGACATTACCTAGGCTGCTGAGGTCGGAACTGCCATATTGTCCCAGGGGAAAAACTCTATGGAAATGAACGACAAAGACACTGCGGCCGACCAGACCAGCGAGTCATTCAGGACCGACGTCGAGCCTACTCAACAGCAGTCCGTTCCCGCCCAAGACAGTGCTGCGAATGGCACAAGGACGCCCGGTCACCGGCTCATGCAGCAGTAATGCAAGCCATGAATCTGGCGCCTTCCCTGTCGGAAGTGAACTTCTCGCGCGGATTTTATGCGTTCTGGTTCGAGCCCTCGTGGCGCGAGGCCGAAGCCTATTTCCAGAAGGCCATCCTTATCAATCCGCGCTCGTCGCTTGCACGGGTGTACTACGGCTTGTTGCTGGCAATCGACGGACGCGCCGAGGATGCTGTAGCGCAAACGACACTCGCGTGTCAGGGAGACGCACTGTCGCCGCTCATACACGGCCTTACTTCATGCGCGCTTTATATCGTTACGCGTTTCGACGAAGCAGAACGGATGGCGCAACACGCACTGGAACTGCAACCCGGTTACCTGCTCGGCCTATGGACACGTGGCATGGCGTTATGTGCTCTTGGACGCCACGACGAGGCGATAGAGACATTGGAGCGCCTCGTTACGACACTGCCCGCCCCACTCTCCTTAGGCTTGCTAGGCCTTGCGTATGCCCGCGGCGGCCGACTTGGCGACGCAGCGCGGTTACTGCATGAACTAGAAGATCGGAGCAGCGGAGGCGAGTATGTCCCGACGAGAGCACTACTACACATCTATGTCGGTCAGGGCGATACCGCGGCAATACGCAGTGCGCTCTCCGAGTCCATAGCGGAAGGAACGCCCCCGTTTGTGTTCCGGACTACCAGCACCCCGTTCCTAGAGGAGTATCGCAGCGATCCCGACATCGACAGACTTCTCTCGAAATTGTACGGGCATTAAACTCATCAACGGCGTACCCTCACTGCCTGCAAGGTCATCGGCGCAATCGGGGAGGCGGCTCGGGCGAGGTCTTAGCGAACACGACGGCAGCGATCCAGAACACTTGACCAGATCAGGAATGGGAGTGCCTTTCAGTAACCGTTTGTCGGCCAACCGGAAGTTGGCCGGAAACGGGCTTCTGGGAACTACGCGAGCGATAGATATTTCCTCGAAGGGTTGCAAAGAGAGGCACACCACCCGCACACGGTGTGGCCTACAAAGAGGTGTTTATCGGTGTGTCGGTAAAGGGATGGATGATCGGCCGTCAGTCGTCAATCCTGGTTGATCCTTTCTCTCCGTTACATCACCAATGTGTTGCTTGAACGTTGTCTTGGATGGTCATCTCGCCACCACCGCCCATTCCTTTCGGTTCCCTGTGGTCAGGCACGATATCGTTGTAGTCCGTGAACTCTTCGCGGCAGATAGGGCATATCCCCCGCCCTGTTCCTGACTCGTCGGAACGAGCTTCAAACCTTCTGCCGCTGTCTGTATCGCTTCCGCAGCGTTGCCGAATGCGGCTTCGCGCAGGGCGGCATTCTCCTGCCAGATGGCCCCACTCTCCTTGCTGTCAGCGCGGATGGCGGAGTCTATAGACCGCTTGGTCAGTTCCCGCGCCCTGCCCAGATCGACCAGCGTATGCGTGCGTGTCGGATGCGAGCGAGAGCCCACAGTTCTCTGCCGGCTTGCCCACGAACCACAGTTGCTGTTCAGCCATCGTGCGGGAATCCCCCACGATAAAAGCCAGAGCATAGAGAGCGTTGTGGAGAACGAAATTATCTAGTTTTCGCGCTTGTGCTAGAGCCCGTCAGAATCTCCCCGCGCCACGGTTACCACAGTGCTCGAACCTTCGTCGGTCTCAGCAGTTGTAGGGTTTATACTTCGATTGTGTTCGTTTGCGTTTTCGGTGTAGAGTTTGATCGTGGTTGTAGGTTCCGTTTATGCGGTCAATCGTTAAACACATAGCGGTTTTGTGTGTGTTGCTGACATTTTGGTCAGCGGTAGCGTTCGTTGCGCACCACCATTCGAGTGCGACCGATACATTGAAGTGTACGGTCTGTGCGGCCGCGCATTCGTCTTCCCCGAAAGCCACCTCCGCCCTGGCGAACAGGACGTTCGTTCGAGTTTTCACCCTTCAGTCGCAGTCAGTTTCTGCCAAGCAGCGCCTCGTAGGATTTGCCCTCAGCGTTCGCCCACCTCCAGCAGTCTAGAAATCGAATTAAAAATATCGAATCTCGGGTGCGCGTTGCGCGCACTACGTTCGCCCCATTTCTTAGATTTCTTTGGAGGAATCATGTTGGCTTTCTACAAGAAGTCGCTATTTGCGGCTTTCCTATTCGTTCTTTCCGCATCTCTAGTCCCCGGCGCCAAAGCGCAGTCGGGCGGAAGCTCGACTTCACTGACGGGCACGGTAGTTGATCCAACGGGCGCGGTTGTTGCTTACGCAGCCGTAGAAATTCGCAATCCGGTCAGCGGTTTTGCGAGAACCACCAGTACGGACAGTTCGGGAAATTTCAGCATCCCGAACGTTCCGTTCAATCCCTATCATGTCACGGTCACCGGGCGGGGCTTTGCTCCTTACTCTCAGGACGTTGACGTTCGATCCGTTGTCCCCGTGAGCGTCAACATAACCCTGCAGATAAAAGGCTCCAGCGAAACCGTAACCGTCGAAGGTGCGGGAGCGGATCTGCTGGAAAATACTTCGACCTTTCACACCGACGTCGACCGCGGCCTGTTCGACAAAATGCCTCTGGAAAGCAGATCCTCCTCGGTAAGTTCGCTGGTCACCTTGTCTTCACCAGGAATTGCCGCGGATTCCAACGGCCTCTTCCACGGCTTGGGGGACCACGCAGAAAACTCGTTCTCCGGTCGACGGCCAGCCGATCACCGATCAGCAAAGCAAAGTCTTCTCCAACCAGATTCCCCTCGATTCGATTGAGTCGATGGAAGTCATTTCCGGAGCGCCGCCTGCGGAATTCGGCGAAAAGACGAGCGTTGTCATCAATGCTGACCACGCGCTCGGGTCAGGGCATGACCACGCCCAAGGGCAGCATCACGGCCTCTTATGGAAGTTTTCGGCACCGCCGACCTCGGGATCAACCTCGGCTACGGCGGGCAGAAGTGGGGGAACTTCATTTCTGCCAATGGCTTGAACAGCGGCCGCTTTTTTGATCCACCCGAGTTCTCGAGTAATTCACGACAAGGGCAACGAAGAAAACCTATTCGATCGGATGGACTTTCAACTTTCCCAAGCGGATTCGATTCACGTGAATCTGCAGCTTGAGCACGCTCCTGGTTTCAGACCCCGAACGCATTCGATAACCTGAACGTCACCGACCAGAATGGCAATTCCGTAGGTTCGACAGACCAGCGCTCCCAGATCAAGACCTTCAACATCGCACCGTCGTGGACTCGGGCGCTAAACCCAAACGCGGTGTTTACGTTGGGTGGTTTTGTGCGCCGGGATCAGTACCACTACTATCCCAGCAACAATCCTTTTGCCGACCTCGGCCCCATCCAGCAAGAGACCGTGGCCCAACACAGGACTCTTACCAACGCCGGCCTGCGCTCGGATCTCTCTCTACGTGAAGGGCATCCACAATGTGAAGGTGGGAGCCACTTACCAGCAGACACTGTTGGACGAGAACACGCACTTCGGCATCGTCGATCCATTGCTAAACGCGCCGTGCCTGGATGCGAGTGGCGCACCGGTGGCCGGTTTCAACGATCCTTCGAATCGCGCTTCGGCCCCAATCAGTCGAACGTGGTCCTCAAACCCGAATGCGACCGCACCCTTCCTGCCGCTCCTGGGATGCTACGACCTGACCCGGCCAACTCCATCATCGGCCGACGGGTGCGCCAGCACCACCAGCGCCTTATTTCCTTTTCTTGGGCACACCGACGTCAAACAGCTCGCTTTGTTCGCCCAGGACACGATCACAAAGGGGCCTTGGTCGCTCAATCTCGGGCTGCGCAGCGATATCTATAACGGCCTGACCACCCACCGGGAAGCCGAACCCCGTCTGGAGTGTCGCCTACAACGTGAAGAAGACAAACACGGCGCTGCGAGTTTCATATGCGCGGGTGCTGGAAACTCCCTTCAACGAGAACCTTGTGTTGGCCAACAACGGCTGCAATTCCCTGGTCTTGTCTTCGCTGTTGGGCTGTTCTGCGCCGGGGCAAGTAACGCCATTCAGCCCCGGCTCGCGCAACGAATTCCACGCCGGACTGCAACAGGCTTTCGGCAAATATGTCAGCGTTCTCCGGCGAATATGTATGGAAATACACCCACAATGCTTACGATTTCAGTGTGCTTGGAAGTACTCCCATTACCTTCCCGATCGAGTGGCACAACTCCAAGATTCCAGGATTTGCCGGACGCGTGAGCGTGCCAAACTTCCACGGATTTTCGGCACTCATGGTCTTCTCCAGTGTTGCCGCGCGCTTCTTTCTCCCCAGATCGGTGGAGCCGGAGCGGTATCCTTTGGGTAAACGGTAGGGAACGCGTTCACCGCATTCCGCATCGACCACGATGAGCGGTTCAACCAGACCACACACTTTCAGTACCAACCTTGGCAACGGGGTCCGTGGCTTGGCTTCAACTGGCGCTATGACAGCGGACTGGTGGCTGGCGCGGTTCCCGTCGCGGATGCGTCGGGAACGGTTGATCTTTCTGGTCTAACTGGCGACCAGCAACTTCAGGCAGGCCTCTTCTGCGGCAGTGCGCGGCCCACCTTGACCACCCCTCTGGGAACCTGCACTTCCGGCTACGGGTCAACCCTGATCAGCTTACCCGCACCTGGAAAGGAGAACGACGACAACAATCCGCCACGCGTCGCTCCACGCAATCTGTTTGACCTCGCGGTTGGCGACGACAATCTTTTCCACGGCGAGCGCTACAAGTGGAGCCTCACCCTCACTGCCATCAATGTGACCAACAAGGTTGCGCTCTATAACTTCCTGTCAACCTTCAGTGGGACTCACTACGTTACCCCGCGGGCCCTTACCGCGGAGTTCGGCTTCCATTTCTAAACGCCTGGTATGCAGGGTTCCCATGAACAACTATTCGCCGACAAGGGGTAGAAGAAAAGTGGTGGAAAAATTCACAATCCGCGAAGGCTTGGGGATATTGGGGATACTCGCGGTGATTTTGATGGGAATCCTGTTGCTGTTCTTGTCTGGCTACCTGAATGCCGGGCACTGAGTGAAAATTGTCGAAGGCGGTGTAGACAATTCGCAGCCCTTCAGGTTCGCGATGAGCTTAGCCGTGTCTACGGGCCCGTGAAATCAGATCCAGGACGTGCGCTCGCAGATGGACGGCTTGAAGAGACTGTGTGCCGGATAGTGAAACTGGGATTCTTTTGCACCGGAGGAATAACCGAATGAAAACGCCAATCATCTGGGCAGGTATCACAATTTTTTCCGTTTTTCCACTCTTGGCTCAGCAGACTGGCAGTAGCCCGTCGCAGAGCAGCGCACCAGACGTAGCCGCCATGCAGCAACAAATTAGAGACCTTCAGGATCGCATTATTTCGCTTGAAGGCCAGATGCGCATGCTGAAGAACGCTCCGCCTGCGGCCACCGCCCCTGCCGAGTCGACTGCACAGCCCTCTGCCCCCGCGGCGCCAGCGCCGGAAATGCCCGTTGCTGCTGTTACTCCCACCGGAAAACAAACCCCGACGCTGGGCGGGGCCGGCGGATCCGCTGCCAAGGCCCTGAATCCGGATATCAGCGTGATTGGCGACTTCATCGGCGCTGTTGGCAACGGAACCGTACCCCCGCTGGCCCAGCAGCAACCCTTTCCGGCAATGGAGATGCACGAATCGGAAATCGGTCTGCAAGCGATTATTGATCCCTATGCCCGGGGAGATTTCTTCATCTCTTTTGGCGAACAAGGTGTAAATCTGGAAGAGGGTTATATTACCTTCACCGCGCTACCCAAAAGTTTTGTCGTCAAGGTCGGAAAGATGCGATCCGCGTTCGGCAAGGTCAACATGATGCACAACCACGTTCTGCCGTGGATCGATCGCCCGCTCGTCACCACGAACATGGTTGGCGGCGAGGACGGTATCGACGATGCAGGTGTCTCCATTCAACGCATCATTCCGGCTCCCAAGGGAATTTTCCTGGAAGCTACGGGCCAGGTTTTTCGCGGCGATTCGGGCAACGGTCTGCAAAGTGTCTTCAAGTCCTGGCAACGAAGTGACGTGAGCACGGTGGCGCATTTGCGGAGCTACAAGGACATCAGCGAATCCACAAACGTCGACATCGGCCTTTCTTACGCCCGTGGCTACAATGATTTCGGTCCGAATTTTCTCACCAACCTGTACGGTGTCGATGCCACCGTTCGCTGGAAACCGTTGCGCCGGTCCATCTACCACTCCTTCGTTGGTCGCGGTGAGTTGTTCTGGAGCCAGCGCCAGCAACTTCCGGTCGAACAGCGGGCATTCGGCTTTTACACGTCCGCGGATTACCAGTTAGGGCGCCGCTGGTTTCTGGGTGGACGCTTCGACCGTTCAGAGCGCAGCCAATTCTCCAACCTTACTGACCAAGGCGGCTCGATTGTGCTGACCTACTGGCCCAGTGAGTTCAGCCAGATTCGCGGCCAGTATCGTTACACCAATTATGCGGAAAAAAGAAGCGCCAATGAGCTACTGCTGCAGCTCATTTTCTCTTTAGGGGCACACGGAGCGCACCCGTTCTAGGAGCATGACGTTATAAATGGCAGCACTGACGTGGGGCCCCCCTTAAATTTCGCGATGCAGTTCTTTTGGGAGGACTTAATGAAGCACTTGAAGCTTGTGATGTGCATTGGCTCTCTGCTGGCAATGTTTTTGTCTGCTCCGGCCGAGGCGAAAAAGCTCACCGTGGTGACGGCCACCACTGATATGGGCGCCTTAGCCCAGGAAGTTGGCGGCGACCGTATCAGTGTGGAATCGATCGCCAAGGGCTACCAGGATCCCCATTTTGTCGAAGCTAAGCCGAGCTTCTTGCTGAAACTGCGCCAGGCGGATTTGCTCATAGTTGTCGGACTGCAGTTAGAAATTGGGTGGCTGCCCCCACTGATTACTCAGAGTGGCAATGCTAGAGTCCAGGTCGGCGCCAACGGTTACCTGGACGCTTCGCAGTTCGCCGAAATTCTCGACATCCCCACTGGAACCGTCACTCGCGCCATGGGCGATGTGCATCCCCTCGGTAACCCGCACTACTGGCTGGATCCCGACAATGGTCGGCGCATCGCCAAAGGCATCGCCGCTAAACTCGGGGATCTCGACCCAGCCGATACCGGCTACTTCCAGGAGCGTTTTCAGGATTTCGACAAGCGCCTGAGCGTTGCCGAACAGAAGTGGGAAGCAGAAATGAAGTCCTTCCGTGGGCGCAAGGTCGTGACTTACCATAATTCATTTCCCAACTTCGCTAAGCACTTCGGGCTGAACGTCATCGGCTACGTAGAGCCTCGCCCGGGTATTCCGCCAACCCCCAGCCACACCATCGAATTGATTGGGTTGATGAAGCGGGAGAACTGCAAGGTCATCCTGGTCGAGCCTTATTTCGATCTGAAAACACCCGATTCCATTGCCCGCGAAACCGGCGGCAAGGTCGTGCAATACTTACCATCAATAGGCGGGGAGAAGGATGTAACGGACTACTTCAAGTTGTTTGACTACGATATTGCTTTGTTGATGCAAGCTTTCCAGGCAACTCAGTAACTCGGTCGTCAATCGACAGCGAATCGGTGGCGACATCATCACAGACTCGCAGAACGAGCCTTTCCTGGAGACCGACGATCCGGCGACCGGTGCTAAAGGAGTGACATGGAAATTCTCCCATTTTTATTGTGGCCCTTTGTAGCCAGCCTCATTCTGACCGGCATCCACGCCTATCTGGGCGTGCACGTCGTAGAACGTGGCGTCATTTTCGTCGATCTGGCGCTGGCGCAAATCGCGGCCCTCGGCGCCACCATCGCCATCCTGATTGGTATGGATCCGCACGGACGCGGCGCCTACTGGCTGAGTCTGGCCTTTACCTTCGTGGGAGCCGCGGTCTTTGCCTTCGCACGCACCCGCCGCGGCCACATTCCGCAGGAAGCTTTCATCGGTATCGCATATGCCGTGGCCTCCGCCACTGCCATCCTAGCCATGAGCAAGGCTACGGGCGAAACCGAACACCTCAAAGACATGCTGGTCGGCAACATTCTGGCCGTGGACAAACACGAGGTCGTAAAGACGGCTGTGCTTTACGGCGTCGTTGGCTTGTTTCATTACATCTTCCGCCGCAAGTTTCTCCTTATCTCCACCAACCCCACCGAAGCCGAAGCCCGGGGAATGAATATCCGTTTCTGGGACTTTCTGTTCTATGCCTCCTTTGGCTTCGTGGTGACTTCTTCGGTGGCTATCGCCGGCGTGCTGCTGGTCTTCTGCTATCTGATTGTGCCGTCGGTGGGTGCAATGCTTTTCGCCGATCGTGTCGGACGGCGGTTGGCCATCGGCTGGACCATGGGAACTCTGGTTTCTGCCTTAGGAGTTTACTTTTCTGTATTGGGAGATCTTCCCACCGGAGCCACCATCGTCTGCACTTTTGGCGGCGTGCTGGTAGTCATGTTCTTCGCCCATCTGATCTTTTTCCATGGTCACAGAGCCCAAACCTTGGAAGGAGCAAGTTCGGCCCCCAATCCCGAGCAAGGCGTGGTGCAACGCTCAGACTAATAGCGCCGCATCCCGGTCGCCCACTCGGCTATTGTTCGCTAATTACTTAGTCGTGAAATCGGTAACTCGGAAACTGAGCCGAAAACATTTCTTTTCGGTGCGGCCAAGGCCATTGGGCATAACCGCAACCTTGCGGCACGTTTACCCCTGCCAAAAATCTACCCCGAGGCAATTCGGCGCACGTCACCGGAGCTGACGTTGCAAGAACTCGTCAACAATTCGTCAACAAAAATAGGCTGTTTTAGGGCTGTTTTTCGGGTTTCTGAAAACGGAAAAGCAACAGAACCAAAGGGTTGTAGGTGATTGAAGTGTAAATTGACACGGTAGAGGTCTGGGGTTCGAGTCCCCACGTGCCTACCACCATCTTTAGGCGGAAACTCACCCCAGCAGTTTCCAGTTAGACGGTGGCAAATCGTTTTGGGCCGCGCTTGTTTCTACCGGTGACAGTCCGCGACAAGCTGTTTAACGTCGCGCCTGCGCCAGCCGCCCTCGGTATCGAGGACAGCATACGTAGAGTGGCACACGAGCGGCCCGACCCCAAGCCCGGTTTCCTCAGCCACGAAATACAACAGCTGGGAGAGGCCAAGCAGGTTCCCGAGTGCCTTCTCAATGTAATAGTGGTAGCGGTAGAGCACCGTCAGCATCACACGGTCGCGAGGCAGCAGCTTGAAACTCAGGTGGCTTAGGCATGGCTGGCAGCGGATCCCCCGCGCATCGCACTCCGCATCGTAGATCGGTAACTCGAGGTAATCGGCATCCTCGACCAGATTGGCTTCGTATACCGCCCGCATGCGACCGCCGGCCAACTGTTTCTTCATTTTTTCGACGATAATCCGCAGTGGGTTGATTTCAGCCTGCCCGTTGCCTCTCCTGTATGTCGACTTCCGCAGCAGCCGGATCGCATAAGTACCCCACTGGCTGGGGATCCTGGGGTAGATCTGAGGGTAGGTGTACAGCTCTTCGGTACCACCATGCAGGTAGAGGTTGGCCGGGAAGATTGTGCCAGCGATGGCCGCCAGCGGCGGGCGGCCATGCTCACGCAAAAATCCATCTACGACATCGTGGATATCGAAGTCCGTCGGCGTGAGCACCTCGGGACGGCGCACCGCGAGTACCAGATTATATGCAGCATCGTGATTGCTGCCCAGGTACTCGACTGCTTTAAGCCACGCCTGCGGACAGGTATCAGCTTCAATCACGTGAACCAACGGTTCCGCCGCCAGTACCGCACCCTGGCTATTCATGTTGATGAGCTTGTTTGCGCTTCGCATGCGCAGTTTCGAGCCGCGAGATGACTTCCCGCACAAATTCCTCGCGATCATCGTAACCGCCGCGGGGGATCACATTCTTCGAGAGCTGGGAGCTAAGTAGTGGTTCAAGCTGCAACACCGCTATTGCCGCCTCAACCGAGCAGATCGCCGGCTGAATGTCGAACACGGTACCGCCCAGCCGGCGACATTCATCCGGCGGGCGGCGCCGGGCGAGTGCCGAACCTGCGCGCTGCTCCCACCAAGCGTTGAGAGCTGATTCAACCTGCGCCCGTGGGAAGGCGGCGCGAGAATTCTTCAACCGGGGTGTCATTACTAGTGTTCTACCGTCCCTTAATCCAATTCAGCTATTTGCTGACTGAAAAAAGTTTGGAATCGGGCTGCTCTCAATCCAATTCAGCTATTTTCGGGACTGAAAGAAGTTCGAAGTCGGGGCGCGACACCGTTGCGCTTCGTTTCGGCTCGTGGATAGCTGCAAGTTCATCGAATGCCGTAGGGTATACGCAGCCCCGATCGGGGTTGACCCAATGGATGCCGCAGACATGTCGATCAGCATCCTGGGTCCGGGAGCTACAGTGAGCGAGAGTATGCAGTCTCAATTTCAGGTTGCTCCGCCGCAGCTACCTCCATCGGTTCGCCCCAGCAAAGTGTTTGACACCTACTGGAGGTTTGCCGCTGAGCGCCAAGAGATCTTCTTCCGTCGGTTAGCGGGCGCCCCGCCTCCGTGGACCGCAGACCCCATACTCCGCGAGTTCAAGTTTACGAATGCTTACCGTGCCTCAGATCGGGTGAGCCAGTACCTGATTAAGCAGGTCATCTATGCTGGTGACCAAGACCCTGAGGACCTTATCTTCAGGATCCTGGTGTTCAAAATCTTCAACAGGATTGAAACCTGGGAGCTGCTCGAGGAGAGTTTGGGTGGTGTCTCGCTCGCCGCCTACGATTTCGACCGCTATGACTCCGTGCTGACCAACGCGATGGCCGCGGGAGCGCGAATTTACTCGGCCGCATACATCATGCCTTCAGGTGGGCGGAAGGGTGACGGCAGGAAGCATCGTGACCATCTGCGCCTGGTCGAGCGCATGATGCGCGATGGCGTGGCGACACAACTGCGGCAGTGTAAGTCAATGCAGCAGGGGTTTCAAACCCTCAAGGCTTACCCGATGGTTGGCGATTTTCTCGCTTACCAATTCATTACCGATATCAACTACAGCCCCCTGACGGATTTCTCTGAAATGGAATTCACCGTACCCGGTCCAGGTGCGAGAGATGGGATCTACAAATGCTTCGAGAGCATAGGGGAGCTCTCACCGAGCGGCGTGATCCGCATGATGGCGGATATTCAGGAGCAGCAGTTTGCGCGACTGGGACTGCGTTTTCGCTCATTGTGGGGGAGACAGCTGCAGCTGATCGATTGCCAGAACCTGTTCTGCGAGGTCAGCAAGTATGCGCGGTGTGCACACCCAGACGTCGGTGGGCCAGCCGGCCGCACGCGAATCAAGCAGAAGTACCGGATGGATCCAGGGGCGCTGTCGTATTGGTACCCTCCGAAGTGGAATATAAATCACTTACTATCGAGAAATTCACAGTCTGTTTACAGTCTATTAGCGATGCCCTAGAATGTCTTAACGACTTAAAAGAGCGTCCCGACGCTCTGCAAGTTGTTGAGGATGCGTTTGAGGGGCTTTTCAAATCCCCCCTTCCGCACCATGCACTTATTTGATTCAGGAGATTGCGTAACTGGCATGATTATTCTGATTACCGTCGTCCATATTATTGTTTGTTTTTTCCTCATCATCGTGGTGTTGCTGCAGAGCGGTAAGAGCGGTGACATCGCGGCAGCGTTTGGCGGCATGGGGAGCCAGACTGCTTTTGGGCCCCGCGGTTCCGCCACTGTCCTTTCCAAGGCAACGACGTGGTCGACTATCATTTTCATGTTGACCTCAATCACCCTCTCCATTCTGGCTTCGCGCGGGGGAACCGGCTCGAACTCGGTTCTGCAGGGGTTGAAACCGGCGACGAGCACCACGCAGCCAGCGGCTCCGGCCAAGCCCGCGGCCCCAACGCAAAAGTAGGTCATCAGTCGTCGGTCTTAAGTTGTCAGCAAGAGTTTGCCGCTGACGACTGAAGACCGACGACTGACGACTAGATCCCATGATCCACGAAATCCTTCCTGTCGGGCCGTTGCAGTGCAACTGCTCTGTCATCGGGGACGAAACCAGTCGCGAAGCGATGGTGATCGATCCTGGCGACGACATCGAAGACGTTCTCGCCCTCGTCGAAAAACACAATCTCAAGGTCAAACAGATCGTCATCACCCATGCTCACATTGATCACGTGGGCGGTGCCATGAAACTGCGCGCGGCCACCGGGGCTCCCATTCTGCTAAACCAGAATGACTACGCCTTGCTAAAAATGCTGGATGTGCAAGCTGCGTGGATCGGAATGAAGGATCCCGGCAAAGTGGAGATTGATCACAGCCTCGGACAAGCGGACACAGTGCGCGCGGGCTCGCTCACCGCCAACGTCATACATACTCCCGGACACACCGAAGGCAGCGTCTGCCTGTATTTCCCGGCCGAGAGCAAGCTGATCGCGGGCGACACGCTGTTTGCGGGAAGCATTGGCCGCACCGATCTGCCGGGCGGATCGATGGACAAAATTATCCAATCGCTGCATGAAAAAGTGATGGCGCTTCCGGATGACACCCTGGTTGTCCCCGGACACGGTCCCCTGACCACGATTGGCGAGGAACGCGAGAGCAATCCGTTTTTGGTGAAGAGCTAGAGGCTCACGGGTGAAACAGCCGCACCCCAGCGGCTGAAGCTTCACATCTTCCGCAGGCTTGTGGCACAACTGAAAGTCGTGTCCTTCCCGGATCTGATGACGAAACAAAACCAACCCGTTCGCTGAAGCGGGTTCGCCGTTGAGACGTAGCTGGCTACGTCTGATTTTGACAGCGCCGGATATGCAGGCATCAAGACGTAGCAAGCTACGTCTCTACAGGAAATTGCCTTTCCGTAGCCCGCGAAAGCTAGCCCGGGCGCTTCTTAGCTAGCTTGGCTGCCAAAGCTTTTAGCACGGTCTGTGCTTCGTCGCTCCACCAGCGGGCGATGACGTCGTCAATTTCGCGTTCGATGTTTTCATTGAAATAGATGGCTAGGTCGGCGCGTGCTCTCTGCCTGGTTATCATCATGGCTTCCCGCGGAAGCTTTAACAGGCTCTGGCACCACTCCACCGCCCTCTCCACGACTCGCTCAAGCGGGGTCAACTCATCAACCAGGCCGATTCTTGCGGCCTCCGCGGCCGAAATCACGAGCCCGCCGGCACCAAGCCGTTCGGCCTGCCGAGCACCAACCTGGCGCTTTAGCGCTGAAAGGATTACTGGCGGCAATGGAATTCCAACCTGCACCTCGTTGAACCCCATCTTCCAGTCGCCTTCCGCCATAGCCCGCCAGTCGCAAAAGAGCGCGAGCACCGTGCCTCCCGCGGGAGCGTGACCGTTAATCGCCGCCGCAACGGGAATGGACGAGCAGGCAAGCGCGCGCAGGAGCGCATAAAAGTCCTTCCAAGCTTGCGCTAGCTCCGGACGGTCAAGCGTCAACCACATCGGCACATCCAAACCACCCGAAAACATGCCGGGAGAGCCCGAGAGCACCAGGGCTCGGACACCGTCGTTGGGAGCAGTCTCGATGGCGTCCCGGAGCGCGACGATCAGTTCGGGGGAGAGAGCGTTGGCAGGCGGGCGATTCAGCTGAAGTTCCCTCACTGGACCGTGGTTCGTGGTGATGATCATTTGAGTCCTAATCTACAGTCAGCTACACACGCAAGGTAAAGATGCTGCTTGCGGCCGCGGAAATGCACAGGTCCTTCGCGGCCGAAAGGCCGCTCAGGATGACATCTCCGTAGTGGTATGGCATTGCTAACTGTTCAAAAGGCGCAGCGTTCGTTCTGTTCCGTCGCGAAACGGAGCTGGCGGCGTAAGCAAGCTTACTATCAAGTATCCGTCGCTTGGGAAGTCATAGAAGTGGCCGGGATGAATCAGAACAGAAGTCTTATGGAGGACATCAATCGCTAAGTCCTCGTCGGATTGAGTCACGGGCACGCGCAGAACCGCATACCATCCGCCTTCAACTTCCAACCTCCGGCACGTTTTCTGTTTGGCCATCTGGCTGTCGAGTTCTGCCAGATTTGCGCGCACGCGGTCGAGCAGCAACGGCTGAATCTTTTTTCTCTGTTCCAACAGAACGCCGGCGGCCAACTGGATGGGAGCGTTCATGGACAAATAGGTGTCGGCAATCACTTCCAAACGCTCCATGGCCGCGGCCACCATGTCTTCTGGACCGCTGGTCGCTACCCATGCCAGCTTCATCTGCGGCAGCCCGGAAATCTTCGACAAACCACTGAGAGTAAACGTCAGCGCGACCTGGTTCGTCGCAAAGCTCGTCCGCCGGACACCGTCGTGCGGGTAGTCGAGAAAAACCTCATCCACGACTAACGCGATGCCGTGCTCACGACAGAACGCGTTCAACAACTCCCGTTCACTCTGGCTGACGTACGAACCTGTGGGATTGTTGGGATGCACTACCACTACCGCGCGGGTGCGAGCATTTACAGCCTTTTGCATCGAGTGGAAGTCAATCTGCCAGCCATGATCGTAGAGCAATGGGTAGGAGACGAGTTTCACGTCCTCGAGATCAGCGAGAAACTCGAACAACGGATAGCTCGGTTTGGGCACAAGCACTTCATCGCCGGGATTGCACAGCAAGCGAAAGACGTAGGAATAACCCTCGCTGGTGCTGGTCGTGAGCACTACGGATTCCGGATTGATTTCACACCCGCCCGACTGCTCGCGGTAATACGCAGCCACCACCTCCCGCGCGCTGGCCAAACCTTTGGGCTGAGGATCGTAGTCCATCGCCTCCGGCCGGGAAAGGGCTTTGAGGATGGATTCCGCGTCGTAAGGCAAGCCGGCCCGTGTGGGATTCGAGACCGTCAAGTCGAGCACTTCCCTGCCCGCCACACGGAACTCGCGCTGCGCTTCACTGAATCGATTAGGAGTAAGTTTCCAACCAGTGCGTTGCGAAAACATGCAGGAAGCATGATACCCGGTCAGGCCGTGTGGCGCGGGCGCCCTCACCCGCGTGCGGGTTGTGTGTCCGAGCCCGTCCACGCCAGCAAAGGCCAGCGACCATGTAGGCACAAGCGTCCCCGCTCGTGCTCCCTGACCGCGTCTCCCCACGGAAAACAGAAACCGATTTCACCCTTCGCGGGCGAGGCGCCCGCGCCACACCACCAAACCGTGGGCCTGCTAAGATCATCTGACATTTCACTTTTTCAGGCGGTTTCTTGGAGGCTCGCTGTGCTCGACGATCTGCTTTCCCGCTGGCCGCTAATTCAACAGATTAAGACTGGCGCTGACGGCACGGGTGCGGAGTCCATGTCGGAGCGGACGCGCAATCTGCAGACCAAGCATCACGGCGCGGAAGTGGCGCGATCGATCTGTCCTTACTGCGGCGTGGGTTGCGGGCAGCTGGTGTATCACAAGGACGGAAAGCTGATCTCGATTGAGGGCGATCCGGCTTCACCTATTTCGCGGGGACACCTTTGCCCCAAGGGCGCGGACACCTACGAACTGCATACCCACCCTGGCCGCCTGACACGGGTGAAGTATCGCCGGCCATATTCGCGTCAGTGGGAAGAGCTCGATCTAGAGACAGCGATGGACATGGTGGCTGACCGCGTCTGGGAGGCGCGGGAACATTCTTTCCAGGAGACGAGCAAAGAAGTCCGCGACGGCGAGCCCCTGATGCAGACCACCGCCATCGCCCATCTGGGCGGCGCGACGCTCGACAACGAAGAAAACTACCTGATCAAGAAACTCTTTACCGCCGGACTGGGAATGGTGTGCCTGAGCAATCAGGCGCGCATATGACACAGCTCAACCGTCCCCGGGCTGGGGACATCGTTTGGGCGGGGCGGGCGCTACCACCGCGCAACAAGACCTGAAGAATGCTGACGCCATCCTGATCATGGGATCGTCGATGGCAGAGAACCATCCAGTGGGATTCCAGTGGGTGATCGAAGCGCGGGAACGCGGGGCGAGGGTTATTCACGTGGATCCACGGTTCACGCGGACTTCGGCGATGGCCGATATCTGGGTGCCTCTGCGGGCGGGCAGTGACGTACTTTTTCTGGGCGGACTGATCAATTACGTTCTGGAGCACGGCAAGGAGTTTCGGGAATATGTAGTGGCGTACACCAACGCGTCTACGCTCTTGCGCGATGATTTCCGCGATACCGAAGACCTGGATGGGTTGTTCTCCGGGTGGGATGCAGAGAAGAAAAAGTATGATCCGGGGAGCTGGGCGTATCGCACGGGCGGCGCCGGCGCGGGCGAGTCGCCCACGGCCACACGAGCTGATGCCGCACAAACTGATCCTACACTTCAGGATCCGCGATGCATATTTCAGGTGCTGAAGCGGCACTTTTCACGCTATACGCCGGAGATGGTGGAACGCGGCTGCGGCGTTCCCAGGGAAGTATTTCTGAAGACGGCGGAGGTGTTTACTTCGGCATCCGGTCCGGACAAGACCGCGGCGATCTGCTACGCAGTGGGATGGACCCAGCATTCGAACGGCGTGCAGATCGTCCGATCGGCGGCGATTCTGCAACTGCTGTTGGGAAACATTGGCCGGCCGGGCGGCGGCATTCTGGCACTGCGCGGACATGCTTCCATCCAGGGCTCGACGGATATTCCGACGCTTTACGACCTTCTGCCGGGATATCTGCCGATGCCTGTGCTCGAGCCAGACTCCAACAATCTGAAAAGTTACATCCAAGAAACACAGCTCGCGCACCGGGTTGTGGGCAAATTTCGACAAGTACATCGTGAGTCTGCTCAAGGCGTGGTACGGCGAGGCGGCGACACCCGCGAATAATTTCGGCTTCGATTGGCTTCCGCGCGTGACCGGAGACCATTCGCACTTCGGCTATTGGTACGACATGCTCGACGGAAAAATGGATGGGTTGTTCGTGATGGGCCAGAACCCGGCGGTGGGCGCGCCCAATGGACGACTGCAGCGATCGGCCCTGGCCAAGCTGAAGTGGATGGTTGTTCGAGACATGGTCGAGGTTGAGACCGCGTCGTTTTGGAATGACTCGCCGGAAGTGGAGCGCGGGGAACTTTCTCCCGACACCATCGCCACGGAAGTGTTTCTGTTCCCCGCCGCTGGGACGGCGGAGAAGAGCGGGACCTTCACCAACACTCAGCGCATGCTGCAATACCGCAATCAGGCGGTTGATCCGCCGGGAGATGCGCGCAGCGAAGCCTGGTTCATGGTTCACCTGGGCCGCCGGCTGAAAGCGAAGGCAAAGCACGATGCGCGACCGCGCAATGCCGGGTTAAATGCGCTTACCTGGGATTATCCCGCGCGTGGAAAGTGCGCTGAGCCGGACATTGAGACCGTTCTGCAGGAAATCAATGGGCGAAGCGCAGCTGATGCCAAATTGTTGCCGGGTTTCAAGGCGCTTAAGAACGACGGCTCGACGGCGTGTGGCTGCTGGATTTATTCCGGAGTGTTTCCCGGGCCGGGTGAGAACAAGGCCAACCAGCGGGATGGCCACGGCTATCTTGGTCACGGGTGGGGATTTGCATGGCCCAACGACTGCCGCATCCTCTACAACCGCGCCTCAGCGCGTCCGGATGGCAAGCCTTGGAGCGAACGCAAGAAGCTGGTGTGGTGGGACGAAGAAAGGCGACATTGGACCGGGCTGGACACGCCGGACTTCGAGAAGACAACTCCGCCGGATACCAAAGAAAATCTCGAACACGGGGATGGAGTCGAGGCATTGGGTGGGGCGAGACCGTTCCTGCTGCATTCTGATGGATTCGGCTGGCTCTATGTTCCCAGCGGATTGAAAGATGGGCCGCTGCCGGCGCACTACGAACCGCTGGAGTCATTGTTTGAAAATTCCATGTATGGTCAGACGACTGATCCAGCGGCTCAGAGAAAAGAGCGGGCGGAAAATCCGTATGCCGATTCTCCCGGCGATCCGCGATTTCCTTATGTTCTTACGACCTACCGGCTTACCGAACATCACACGGCCGGCGGCATGACGCGGACGCTGTCCCATCTGGCTGAGTTGCAGCCGGAGTTGTTTGCTGAAGTCTCACCTGAGTTGGCGGACGATGCAGGCTTGGAGCATGGCGACTGGGCAATGATTACCACGCCGCGCGGAATTGTCGAGGCACGCGTGTTGGTGACGCGGCGTATGCATCCCCTGTGGATTGAGGGACGCCGAGTGCATCAGGTCGGGCTTCCTTATCACTGGGGATATCGCGGGCGCGTGCAGGGTGATGTAGTCAACGATTTACTCGCGATCAGTGAAGAGCCGAATGTGCGCATCATGGAGAGCAAGGCGTTGGTGTGTGGAGTAGCGCCAGGGCGGCGAGCAGCGGCAGCAGGGGCGCTGGCGCAATTGCAGGAGAGGTTGGCAAAGTGACGATTTGATTTTGAACTTTAGAAAGCTTGCGGACCTTTGGTCCGCCGGACAGTCGATGGCGGCTGTCCCCACGTGGACTGTGATAGTTCTTTAGGCGACAACTGAATGCCAACTACCGCGTTTCTCACCGACTCGACGCTGTGCATCGGCTGTAAAGCCTGCGAGGTTGCGTGCAAGGAATGGAATGGCCTCGCGGAAGACGGTCTGGATTGGAGCGGATTCTCCTATGACAATACTGGCGCGGTCGGGCACTCGACCTGGCGGCATGTGAAATTCGTGGAGCATTCGCCAGAGCCGGGCTTTGGCGGGAATGCGCCGGAATTGAGTTCGTGGGGATTTTCGTCGGATGTTTGCAAGCATTGCGAAAATGCGGGCTGCCTTGAGGCTTGTCCCACCGGCTCGATTGTGCGGACCGAATTTGGCGGCGTCTACATTCAACCGGACATTTGCAATGGGTGTGGATACTGTGTGGTCACGTGTCCGTTTGGCGTGGTCGAGCGCAACAATGATGACGGGCGCGCGTTCAAATGCACTTTCTGCTATGACCGGCAGAAGGCAGGGCTGGTTCCCGCATGTGCCAAAGCTTGTCCGACTGAATCGATCAAGTTCGGGGAAATTGGTGAACTAGAGGCACAGGCCAAGGACCGAATACAGGAGCTGCGGCGTCGCGGAATGCGAGACGCGACGCTCTACGATGCTGCGGATACCAGCGTCGGCCGGACGCACGCGATGTTCATCCTGCGGGGCGATCCGCGTAGTTATAACCTGCCACCACAGCCGGACGTGCCGACGGTTTATTTGAAGAAGGCATGGGCATCGTCGGCCCTGGCGGGGGGGTTGCTGCTGGCGGGGAGCTTGCTGGCATTTTTGGCATTGCCCGAGAAGGATTAACGAACCACCTGGGCCCGGACGCCCTCGTCCGGGCGGGCGAGCGTAGCTCGCCAGGTTTTGTGTTTGGCCAAAAAACTGTCTGGCCTTGCCCGGCTGGGCGGGAGCGACACCCGCCCAACGTGGGTCCTGACTGATCGAGACTGAATGGACGAGCCCGACAATCTCGCTCGCGAACAGCGGCTGTTGGAACTGCGACGCGAGGCCCAGCTTCGAGGTGAGGTGAAGGGCGACGGTGTCCGCCCTCGAGGTGCGCCGTTCCCAATGACCTCCCCGGAGACCGGCTACTACGGTATTCCTCTGCTCAAACAGCCTTCCTGGACCTGGGAGATTCCTCTCTACTTTTTTGTCGGCGGTGCTGCCGGCGCGGCGGCGGTGGTGGGTGCGATTGCCGACTATACCGGCGCGGACCGAAAGCTGGTGCGTGATGCACGATGGATTGCGGCAGCGGGCGCTGTGATTTCTCCGGCGCTGCTTATCTCCGATCTCGGGCGCCCGGAACGATTCTTCAACATGATGCGGGTGTTCAAGCCGAAGAGCCCGATGTCGGTAGGAGTGTGGACATTAGTGGGATTTTCCGGAGGCGCGGCCGCAGCTGCCTTTGCCGGGTTCATGCGGGAGCGCTACGGGCCTTCCCTCCCGCTCCGCGTCCTGGAGAACGCGGGCCAAGCAGCATCACTCGCGTTCGGACTTCCCTTCTCCAACTACACCGGAGTGCTGATCGGAGCCACGGCGATTCCGGTGTGGAATGAGAATGCGGGAAATTTGCCACTGCATTTTGGCGCTTCCGGCGTGAGCACTGCTGTGGGCCTTCTGGAGTTGATGGGCCACCAGAAAAACCGTGCGCTGCAGGCGCTTGGCCTGGGTGCCACAATAATTGAATGCTGGGAAGGCTGGCGTATCGAGAGCCGTCAACTGCACGGGCTCGATCCGCTGAAGCATGGCGCGAGCGGAGCGCTTGGACGGGCGGGTGGCGTGCTTTCAGGGCCGGTGCCCGCCGTGCTACGCGCACTTAGCATGGCAGCGGGCGAAGACCGCTCGCGCCGCTTGCGCCGCTGGGCAGGCGTTTCCGCAATTGCGGGATCTCTGCTTACGCGGATCGCGTGGATTCAGGCCGGGCATGTTTCGGCGAAAGACTGGCGGGAGCCCTTAGGTATCAGATAGCTGCAGGAACCACGTAGACCCGGACGTCCCCTTCTGGTGGGCGAGCGTAGCTCGCCAAGTTCTGTTCCCACACCGAATGCCGCTGAGCTTCGCCCGGCTGGGCGGGTGTGACACCCGCCCCTGCGGGGTTCGTGGCGGGATTCCCTACGGTGACGGGGCGTATAATGAGCAACTTGCGCCTATGGAAAACACCACTCAGTACGAACTTCGCCTAGCTCAGCGCATGTCGCGCTTGGGCACGGAAACTGCCTTCGAAGTCCTGAATAGGGCACGCGCCCTGGAAAAGTCGGGCAAGAAAATTGTCCATCTGGAAATTGGCGAACCCGACTTCGATACGCCGCCCAATGTGGTGGAGGCCGGGATTGCTGCGTTGCGCAAGGGTTGGACTCACTATGGGCCTTCGGCTGGCCTGCCCGAGTTGCGACAAGCCATCGCCGAGCAGGTGAGCCGCTCGCGTGGGATAACGGTCACAAGCGATGAGGTTGTAGTTGTTCCCGGTGGCAAGCCTATTATTTTCTTCACGCTACTTGCTTTAGCTGACGTGGGGGATGAAATCATCTATCCCAATCCCGGCTTCCCGATTTATGGGTCGATGATCGACTATGTGGGGGCCCGTGCGGTGCCAATCCGCCTTCGGGAGGAGAAAGATTTTGGCCTTGATGTGGACGAACTGGCGTCTCTGATCACTGACCGTACCCGGCTTATCATTCTGAATTCCCCTCAAAATCCGACCGGAGGCGTGCTCACTAAGCAAGACATCCACGACATCGCGGCGGTCATCGGCGATCGCAACATCATGGTGCTCTCGGACGAGATCTACAGCCGGCTGGTTTTTGACGGCGAGCATGAGTCCATCATGTCAGTGCCGGGAATGCAGGAGCGAACGATTCTGCTCGATGGTTTCTCCAAGACCTACGCCATGACGGGCTGGCGCATGGGTTACGGAGTGATGCGGCGGGACCTTGCGACTCACATCACGCGGCTGATGACCAATTCAAATTCCTGCACTGCAAGCTTCACCCAGGTGGCCGGGATTGAGGCCATCCGTGGCGATCAGTCGTCGGTGGACCATATGCGAGCAGAGTTCCGGCGGCGGCGAGACGCTTTTGTGGCCGGACTGAACCGTATCAAGGGCTTTTCCTGCCGCATGCCGAAGGGAGCTTTCTACGTATTTCCTAACATCACCAAGACAGGCTGGAAATCGAAGAAACTGGCGGATGCGTTGCTTGAGGAAGCTGGCGTAGCTTGCTTGTCAGGGGCCTCCTTTGGCGATTTTGGGGAGGGTTATTTGCGCTTCAGTGTAGCCAATTCGCTGGAGAATCTGAACCTGGCGCTTGAACAGATCGACGGCTGGACAAAGCGAAACCTATAGTCGGAGTCTGATTTTTCCGCCGTCGCAGAGGACGAGAGACATGCTGGGCTGGTTGGTAAAACGACGGCTCGCCTCATTCCAAAAAGAATTCAACTACGATCCGCAATATATCCTCGATATTTACGACGCCAGTCCTAAGGCGTTTTTCCGCTTCTCGTGGATGTCCGGGCTGGCAGCACACCGTGAAGAAGTTTCCAAGGAAGCCTGGTACGCTGCCAAGTTGGTCGCCACCTTGGCAGAGGACTGCGGGCCGTGTACTCAGCTCGTGATTACAATGGCGGAGCGCGAAGGTGTAAGCCCCGCTTCCCTGCGCTCCGTGCTTGACGGCAACGAGGCCGCAATGCCGCCAGACGCCGCCCTCGGATTCAAGTTCGCCAAAGCGGTTCTGCGACGCGAGATTGCCGAAGCAGATCGTCTCCGGACAGAAGTTGTATCTCGTTGGGGAAAGAAGGGTCTCGTATCCCTGGCCCTGACGATTGCCGCGTCGCGGGTATTTCCCGCCGTGAAGTATGCGCTAGGACACGGCCACGCCTGCACACAGGTAAACCTCGCAGGATCACAGATGGCAGTTCACCGCTAGCTCATTTCTGAACATGCACCACCGGAGTCGTCGGTAATGCAGAAACCTAAGCTTTCCCGGCCGAAGCTCAAGCCCGACGTAAGCCGTCCACTCATGCAAGGATATGGGCTGCCGGAGGGCAAGAAAGGACTGCTTCCCTGGAAGTGGGCCGAGCAGCGCCTGAAACAAAGTCACAATTACTGGATTACGACCGTGAAGCCGGATGGGGCGCCGCACACCATGGTGGTGTGGGGATTGTGGCTGGATGGAGCGTTCCTGTTCAGCACCGGGCGACAGTCGCGCAAGGCCCGGAACCTGGCAAAGAATCAGAACTGCGTGGTTTGCACCGAGCACGCGCACGAAGCCGTGATTGTCGAAGGTACGGCCGGGCTAGCAGACGTCCCCCTCCGCCGTGTGTTTCTCAAGAAATATGAGCCTAAGTACAACTTCGACATGGGAAAAATGAAGGATGACATCCTCTCTATGAAAGAGCCCGTGTTTGCTGTGCGGCCCAAGGTGGTGTTCGGCCTCTTTGAGAAGAAATTCATGAGCAGCGCTACCCGCTGGAAGTTCACTGGATAGTTCCCGTCGCTTGGTTTCCCGGCATCCAAGCAGCCAGGCATTTCGTATATAGTCTTCAGCATGTGGAAGGGTACCGCGTGAAACGACGAGTGGTGATCACAGGAATGGGAAGCGTCAGCCCGAACGGTGTGGGGAATACTGCGTTCTCCGAAGCTGTTCTACAGGGGAAAAGTGGAATTCGGCGTATTACCCGCTTCGATCCCTCGGAAATCCCGGTGCAGATCGCGGGTGAGGTCCCGAACTTCGACGAACTCGCGTGGGTGGAAAAGCGCGATCGTAAGCATGTGTCGCGAGTGTTGCCACTCGCGCTCGCAGCCGCGACGGAAGCTTTGCGAACTGCAGGCATTGACACCACTTCCCTTCCGATTGAGAAAAAACGCCGGTTCGGTGTGATATTAGGCTCCGGCGGTGGGTCGCAGGAGTTTACCGAAGAACAATACCGGCTTTTCTTCCATCAGCAGTACAAGCAGATGAGCCTTTTCTGCGTCCCTACCGGAGTTATGGGATCGCTGTCCAGCGAACTCAGCGTGCGTTTCGGCCTTCGCGGGCCCAGCCACGTCGTGACCACAGGGTGCACTTCATCCACTGACGGCTTTGGATACTCGATTCGGCAAATACAGTCGGGTCGGCTCGATATGACCCTAAGCGGCGGAGCGGACGCGCCTATCGCTCTGGGTATCGTAAAAGGTTTCATCCTGATGAAGATTCTGACCGATTCCTGGAACCACTCTCCGGAGCGAGGTTCGCGTCCGTTTTCGGTGGACCGCGATGGCTTTGTGGTGGCCGAGGGAGCCTGGATGTTCGTGCTGGAGGAATACGAGCACGCGCGGGCGCGCGGCGCCAAGATTCTGGCCGAGGTGTCCGGCTATGGCTCGACCTGCGAAGCGTTCCATCGCGTCCGCTTGCAGGAATGTGGCGAAGAGCCAGCCCGAGCGATTGGCCTGGCGATGAAGGAAGCCGGGATCGACGCGAACGACGTCGACTATGTGAATTTGCACGGAACTTCGACCCAGTTGAATGATCGTATCGAGACCCGTGCATTGAAGCTGGTGCTGGGCGAACGTGCGCGCGACGTGCCGATGTCGGCGCTGAAGTCGCAGATCGGGCATCCACAGGGGGCATGTGGAGCGGCGGGCGTGGCAGCGACGATTGTAGCGATGCAGAATGAACAGATTCCGCCGACGGTCAATCTGGAGTCGCAAGATCCGGAATGCGATCTCGACTACGTTCCCGATATCGGGCGGAAGAAGGCAATCGAGCACGCAGTGTGCAACTGCATTGCCTTCGGATCGAAGAACTCAGCGCTGGTGCTTAGGAAGTGTGCTTGAGACCGTCATTGGCCCTTGGTCGTTGGTCGTTGGCCAAACCCAAGAGCGAGTTAACTGTGGCTCGGCCCGAACCTTCCGAAATTGGATACAGAAACTTCCATAGGGGTTGGCCAACGACCAAAGGCCAAGGACCAACGGCCGCTACTGCAATAAATGCAAAACTGTGCCCTCTACCTTCGGCCACGCAGTCGAACTCGGGTCGATCAGGTCGAAGTGCCCGGCGGTTGAGATTTCCAGGTAGTGCGCGTCCTCACCGCGTTTTTTCTTCTGCTCGGTGTAATTGCGGCTCAGGAACGGGGGCACTGTGTCGTCAGCGGCGCCGTGGATCAGCCATTGCGTCGCCTGAGAGACTTTGAGCTGCATGGGATCGGCTTCGCGGTAGTGCTCGGGAACCTTGTGGGGATCGCCTCCCAGGAAGTCCACAACCGCGTTGTCGCTGAGATGAAGGTCCCATGCCTGCTGCAAATCCACAACTCCGGCGAGTGAGATCACGCGTTTGAGGGAGGCTTCATGGCCAGCCAGACAAAGCGCCAGTTGCCCGCCTGCGGAATGGCCTGTCACCACCAGTTTCGAAGAGTCCAGGTTATAACGTTGGGCAATCTGTGAGACGTAGCGGTAGCCGCTGCGAACGTCCTCGAATGTCCCCGGCCAACCCCCACCTGCATTGCCCACCCGGCGATACTCCAGGTTCCAGGTGGCGAGTCCGCGGGCGGTCAGGGCGGCGCAAAGGTGTCCGGCGTGTTTCAGATCGTACTTCGCACGCCAGTAGCCGCCGTGAATATTCACAACCACCGGAAATGGGCCTCCGGTCTTCGGTACACGCAGTTCGCCGAACTGATTGGGATCATTGCCGTAGGGCAGACGGACGTCGGCCGGTGGCGGAGGTAGAGCGAGGATGTCGTCGGCCGGCATGATGGGGCAGAATTTGGTTTCTGGTTTCTAGTTTCTTGTTTCTGGATTCACTTTTCGGTTTTCAGTTCCCGGTTCTCAGTTGGACTGTGTTATTGGTCTTTGAGTTTCAGCTTGGACTTGTTTTCCTCTATAAATTCACGGAGTTTTTCGGCGGCATCGAGCAGCCGGGTCCACTGTTCGTAGTAGAGAGTCACGGGGAAACGTCCCAGTCCATAGACGCTCACGCCTCCCTTTTCGCTGACCCGGAATTCCAGGCTGCCGCTGCGCTTGGGACCTTGTTTTTCCAGTTCGGCCAGGCGAGCTTTCAGTTCTTCATAAGTTGGTTCAGGCATGAAATTACCTCAAGAATTGGGTTGTGAATACATGATAGAGCGTGGAGTGGAGAAACGTCGAGTCGGTGAAAGAGAAAAGCCGGACGGAAACCGTCCGGCTGGAGTTGGAGTTGAGTGAAGGGTTAGTTGGGCATCAGTACTGAGTCCACAACATGGATCACACCGTTCGATTGGAAGACGTTGGGAATGGTCACCCACGTGGTGCCGCCCTTTTCGTCTTTCAGCATGATGTGATTGCCCTCTGCTGTCGCCCAGAGCTTGCCGCCTTCGACTGTCGTGAGTTCCGCCGTGCCGTTGCCCGCCTTGATCTGCTTCTTCAGATCGGATGCGCTCAGCCGGCCCGCCACTACGTGGTAGGTGAGAACCTTGGTGAGCGTGGGTTTGTTTTCTGGCTTCAACAGCGTGTCCACGGTGCCGGCCGGTAGCTTGGCGAACGCTTCGTTGGTCGGTGCGAAGACGGTGAACGGTCCCGCGCCTTCCAGCGTCTCGACCAGTCCGGCGGCCTTTACCGCGGCCACCAGGGTGGTGTGATCGGCGGAGTTCGCCGCGTTCTCAATGATGTTCTTGGTGGGATACATCTGCTGGCCGCCGACCACGGGATTGCTCATTCCGGCCACGGCAGAAGTTACTGCGATTGCGAGTACCACTGTCAGAATTGCGAATTTCTTGTTCATTGTCGCTCATCCTTTCGGAAGTGAATTTTTGACCCTCACTTCAACTACGGGTGGGTTCTGAATTCGGATTCAATCCAAAAGTTCCGAGGAGAGCGAAATCCGTTTTTCTTCTAAGCACGTACATAACGAATGAGTTTTTCAAACCCGTGGAGTCGACAGCGGATCGAAGCAAAGACACCGGGTGAACTTTGGCAGCGTCCTCTGTACGATAAGGTAGGCCCGTTGGTAGGCCTTGCCTCTCAACGCTCCGCCCGTGTCTCAAAGTTCTGTCGGGAACGGTTCGCCGAGTTCTTCGGCAGCAGTAAGTCTGGCTGGCTTGAATCCACCGTGCGCGCGGTCGTAGAGCCAGATGGCTCCAAAGACAATCAACAACACGGCGGGCAGCACTGCCACCAAGCGAAACGACATCTGGGACGCGGTCACTTCGCCGCCCTGCGCCTTGTAGTGGTCGTACACTTTCCCCATTTGCGGCAGCACAAAGAAGACCGACGACATGCCTGCCGTGCCCATCAATCCCATCAGCACGGCTCCGCCGCGCGGGAACCGCTCCGATGCCGCCGCCAGCATGGTAGGCCACATATAACAGACGCCTGTTCCCCATACCGTTGCGGCCAGCAACCCAGTAACCGGCGAGTTAGCGACGCTCAGCGAAATGAGTCCGAGCGAGGCCAGCAGGCAAGAGAACCAAAGCAGTCCGACCGGCGAGAACTTGTGCGCAATGGGCCCCGCGAAGTGGCGCATGACGAACATCATGGCGCTCACGTAAACCAGCAGCAGGATTCCGGGCATGTGCACCGTTCGGGTTAGCGCAAACTGTACCCATTGGCCCGGCGCCAGCTCCGAGGCCGCGGTGAGGAACATGGAAAAGAACCACACCAGAAAAAATGGCCGAAAGAACTCCTTCATCATCTCGCCCGTTGAGATCCCGGCCGCAACCCGTCCAGTCGGCGGGAATTTGCTGGCCAGCAGGAGCGAGCCAAAAGTCAGCGCGGGAACCAGCACGCACGCCATTTGGAGCCGCCAGTCGAGGTTCAGCTTGCTGAGGCCGGCGCCGATCAGTCCGCCGATAATCAGCCCGCCCGGCCACCACGCGTGCAGCAGGTTCAGTCTATGCGTCTGATCCTCGGGATATAGCGTCACCGCCAGCGGGTTGATTACGGTCTCGGCCAAGCCCCAGCCGATGCCGCTGATCAGGGTTCCGGTCCACAGCACCCAATACGCCGAGAACGCGTGAGAAAGCGGCGCCGCAGAGATCAAGATCAGAGTACCCACAATGAAACAGACAGAGGAGAGGGCCAGCAGCGGCCTCATGCCGAGGTAGTCCAAAAGTGGACTCCCAATCATGATGGTAAGAGCGAAGCCGAAAAACGCTACGCCCAGAACCGTTCCGATCATTTGAGCCGAGTGTACCGGATCAATCGGATCGAGAAATTGATGCTGCAAAACCGCAGCGAGATTGCCGCGAATGCTCACCGCGATGCCTGCCGTGACCAGCGCGATCACGCTGACCAGGAAGAGTCTTCCCTTGTCATAGGCTGCGTGCCGGTCGTGTGCTCGCAGATTCACGGCAGCGGGCCCGGCTGTGATGCTGGATGGCGCCTTGGCCACGGAGTTCTCCTCTGACACAAAACAGAAACGCTTTGAGCACACACGAGAAACGCGGCCGCGCTAAGTTATCGCAAAATTGGAGCGGGAGACGGGGATCGAACCCGTGACATCCAGCTTGGGAAGCTGGCGTTCTACCGCTGAACTACTCCCGCTCGTCGAGCACACGCAAGTCTAGCATCCGATCACGACGGAAACAATTGCGGCAAGCGCGCAGTTTCCGCCCAAGTCCGCCCTGTCATTGAGGATTGCTTTCCATCCTTTCAGACATTGTCCGGGTTACACCCCGAACTGCCTCCGGTATGCGCTGGGGGAGACTCCCGTGTGCCGCTGGAAGAGGTTGCGGAAAAAGGCGACGTCCGTATAACCAACGGCGTCACTGATCTCCTGCATGGTGCGATGGTCGCTTTCCAGCAGGCGCTTGGCGGCAGCGACCCGCAGCTTCTGCAAGTAGATCAAGGGGCTGTCTCCGGTAGCTCGCTTAAAGCGGCGAACGAAGTTGCGTAGGCTCATGCCCACGCGCCTGGCCGGAGCCTCGAGCGGGAATGGCCGTTGAAAATTCTCGTGCAGCCACTCCTGCGCGCTGGAGATGGTGTCGTCGGAATGCTCGGTCTTCAGAGGGACGATGGCGAAGCCGGCCTGCCATGCCCGAGGCGTCTCGATGAGCAGCGCCTTGGCGCTTTGCATAGCAACGTCGTGCCCGCAGAACTTCTCCACCAGATACAGGCTGAGATCTAGCGCTGCATGCACACCTCCGCCGCAGTAGAAGCCGCGGTCCTCGGTCACCATTAATTCCGGCATCCACTTCACATTGGGATATTTCTCCCGAAATCGCTCGGCCAGGCCCCAGTGTGTGGTGGCACGTTTGCCGTCCAGCAAACCGGTGGCTGCGACCAGACCCACACCCGAGCACACGCTGGCGATGGCGGCGCCGCGCTTATGCCACCGCCGTAGCCAGGGCACAACCGGTGCATTGCGCTCGACCACGTCGTCCAGGCTTAGTCCCGTAGTGGGGATGAAGATGAGATCGGTTCTGCGGATGTCCTTGAGCGCAGCCGCAGGCTGGATATGGATTGGTCCATCACAGCAGACCGCGCGCCCATCCGCCGAAGCCGTGGTCACGCGAAAGCGAGGAACCTGCCGCTTTCCTGTGAGAAGGTTCCACAGTGTGCCGGCGTGGCGAAAGACCTCCATCGGGCCGATGGCGGTGGAGGAGAAAGTTCCGTCGAGAAAAAGGACTGTGACTTCGGTCATTGGGCAGCCTCCTTTAGGTGGCGAAAACAACACTGGCTCAATCGCCTATGTATAATGGCAAATCTGCCATCTTGTGGCAAGACCCTTCCGCATCTACCCTTGGAACATCGGAAAGGAAATCGTCAGTCGTCGGTTCTCGGTCAGCCATTTCCTCCGGGCTCGGCCGGTAGTCACAGTGAAGACTCCGACGACTAGCGATTCGCCTCCAACTCAGTCACTGAACATCTAAGGAGGATGTCATGAAAAAATATATGATCGAGCGGGAAATCCCGAAAATCGGGGCTCTGGAGCGGAAGCAATTACAGGAAGGTGCGTCCAAGTCCAACCGGGTGTTGCGCCAGCTTGGACCGGATATTCAATGGTTAGAGTCCTTTGTTACTGCCAACAAGATGTACTGCATGTATCTGGCCACAGATGAGGCCCTCATCCATAAGCACGCAGAACTAAGTGGCTTTCCTGCCACCAGGGTCACGGAGATCGGCCAGAGCATCGACCCGACGACTGCTGACCAGTGTTAGGCGAACGAGCGGGCACAAAGCGAGGGTGATCGTCATCTGTACTCCCTGCGGGCGGTGAGGTAGTTTCAGGGGCTATGATGCTCACCCAACGATCCGTCTGCCGTACGTGTTCAGAGCTTCAGTTTCCCGTGGAACTGATTCGCCAGATGGCATTGTATTCGTCGTCGGTGACCAGGAGTGAGCCGTCCGGAGCGACAGTTACAGCAACGGGACGTCCCCAGACGTGCTCGTTGTCTACCACGAACCCGGTCATGAAATCCTGATACTCGCCACTCGCGTGCCCGGTCTGATGCAGAGGTATGCGGATCACTTCGTAGCCAACACGGACCGACCGGTTCCAGGAACCATGCTCGGACGCGAAAATATCCCCTTGATATTCGGCCGGAAATTGTTTGCCATCATAGAACGTCAGTCCCAGCGATGCGTTGTGCGGGTGAAGAATCACGTCCGGAGTGATGACTTTGTCTTTCAGTTCGGGATGTTTCCCGGCATGCCGCGGGTCTTGATGACCGCCCATGTACCACCACGGCCAGCCGTAGTAGCCACCCTCCTGCACGTGGGTGATGTAATCGGGAACCAGGTTGTCTCCCAGTCCGTCGCGTTCGTTGACGGAGCACCACAATTCGCCGGTCTTTGAATTCATGGCAAGTCCCACGCAGTTGCGGATGCCGTAGGCAAATACTCGCATCCCCGAACCATCGGGGTTGAACTCGAGCACGTCAGCACGGTTCTTTTCCGCGGAGGTTACATCCGGATCGTCGACGTTGGAAGCCGAACCCACGGAGACGAACATTTTCTTTCCATCCGTAGAAAACTGAATATCCCGCGTCGAGTGGCCTCCGCCGGCGGGCAGGTCCGCGAGGTGTTCCGCCGGACCTCGCGCCTGCAAATCACCGTTCTGGTAGGGGAAGCGCACAACCGAGTCGGTGTTTCCCACGTAGACCCACTGTGGATTCGGGCCCGGAGGATAGAAGTTGATGCCGAACGGTTCATTCAGGCCGCTGGCAAATACGGCCATTTGCTGAGGCTTGCCGGAGCTGGTGATCCCGCGGAAGATCTTAACGTTGCCGGCTTTGGTCTCGGCTACAAAGAAATCACCGTTGGGCGCAGTACGGATTATCCTCGGACCTTCGAGGCCGGCCGTGTACTCCCCTACCTTAAAGCCGGCCGGGACCTGCGGCCACGCGCCTTCGGGGCGAGCCACGACTTTCGGTCCATTGGGAGCCGAGGGGGTAGCGAAGGGCGCGGGAAGATCCTTCAGCGTGATCTTCCGGACCTGTCCTGGCTTCTCATAACGGTAATCGGTGAACGGCGCCGTAGGGGGCGGAGCATTCAGGCGCGCGGCTTTTTCCGGCGCTGCTGGTTTGTCGCGCACAGCCGCGGCCTGTGGCGTCCCCAGCGTCTTCGCGTAGTTCACAATCAGCCAGCGTTGTCGTTGAGGCAGCGTCTTCCATGAGGGCATGCCGTTGTTTACATCGCCCTTAGTGATGAACCAGAACAACTCGCCCGGAGTTGCGGCCTTGATTTTCTCCTGCGTCAGCGGAGGAATATTTCCCGAGCCTTCCCCGTTTTCGCCGTGGCAGCGGGCACAGCGCAAATGATAGAGCGCCTTGCCAGCCTCGGGCGGCTGAGTTTCGTAGGGATTCTTAGTCTGCTTGGCTGATGCGGGAGCGTTATGAAAACTCGAGTCCTGAGCGGCAGCCCGGGGAATCAGAAAACAGGCGGCGAGGGTTAATGAAAATGTCGCAATGCGCATGCTGGCTTTCAAAACTTTCCTCCCTGGGTGACCGTCAAAGACAATCTGATGAAGACTATAGACGTAATTCGAACTGGAAGGCTTCAATATCCCTTTATTTTAATCACAAAATAGTTGAATTCATGGGCACCCTCCAGCAAGACCTGATGGGGTACCCGGGGAGGAATACGGACAACGTCCCCGGCGGCAAGCTTCCTGCGCACACCACCCTGGATCGTCCCATTGCGTTTTTCGTGGGGGCTGACGGTTTCTCCATTCACCAGAGTGCCTCCCACAACCAGCGTCGCCGTCCCGGATTGGACGAAGAAAACGTCGGCCTGAGTTTCGTGCCACTCGGGCGGGCCGTCTCCTTCCCTGTGAACCAGTAGGGCGCTGTCATTGGGAAAATCCGCAACCTGCTGCACCGCAAAGTGGTGCGGATCGGCAGCGGCATCGTCGCGCATTTTTTGGTCGTACTGCTTGAGAGAAGCAGGCGTCCATTGTTCAAATCCGGGCGCGGCAGATTCCTCAGCCGTCACGGACAGCAATGGAATTGCAAGTGTCCAAAGCAGCCAGAGTCTTTTGATCGGAATCCTCATGTCGGAATCGCTTCCTCTGCTCTTAGCGCTGAAATACTCCCGAAAAATCGGAGAAGATACATCCCCGCGTCACAACTCAATCCTTTAGATTTGCTAAAGTAACCGTGTCAGATTCAAAAGATAGGCAGCAGCGTCACCGGTGTCAAATTGAAAAAGCTAAAGGAACATTTCAGCCGGACTCAATGCCGCATTAGAAATAACGGCCGCGCCGAACCTCGTCGTTCTTGAGCGATCAGACGAACCGTGATGTGAGGGCCCCATGGATATTCATCAACTCGAACTCTTCCTTGCCGTAATGGATTCCCCGAGCATGACCCGGGCAGCGGAGAAGGTTTTTTTGTCGCCGGGTGCGGTCAGCCTCCAGTTGCACAATCTGGCCGACGAACTTCACACGGAACTATTCGTGCGCAGCGGCAAGCGGTTGATTCCAACACCGGCAGCCCTGCGCCTGGCGGAACACGCCAAAACCCTGGTGGAATTGACCCACCAGATCAAGCAGGAGTTCGAGAACGACGTAGCCAAGGACACCCGCCCCTTCAATTTCGCCACTGGCGTGACCACTCTGATCTATCAGCTGGGGAAACCGCTCAGACAGTTGAGGAAGCAGTATCCAAAAGCGCAGATCCGGGTGAGTGTAAGCGTGACCGAGGAAACAGTGCGCGGGTTGCACGATCGTCGCTTCGACCTCGGCCTGATCTCGCTCCCAGTTCCCGAAGAGAATCTCACCATCATTCCGCTATTTGATGAAGAGTTGCTGATTGTGGGCCCGGCAACAAGCAAGTCCCGCCGAGGCCACATCGGCTCGATACGACCGTCCGAGTTGGTCAAGGTTCCATTCCTGCTCTATCCCCGCGGCACCGTGCTACGGGTGCTCATTGATCGCTTCTTCAAAGATATAGGTGTGACGCCGCGGGTTGTGATGGAAGCTGAAGACACGGAAGCCATCAAGCGTTTGGTGGAATCAGGTTTCGGTTACTCCCTGCTTCCCGAACACGCGTTGCGGCGGCGGACCCGCTTCTTTCATGCTTTTCGGGTTGACGGGCATCCGGTGGTGAGGGGCCTGGCGCTGGCGATGGTGCGTACCGAGTATCCGCGCAAGTTGACCGTGTCAATTGCTGAATTTCTGCGGTCGATGCTGACGGCTTAAAGAGGTTCGGAATAGATACGCGCTGTAGAGGCGTAGCTTGCTACGTCTCCGGGTCATGGCTGCCGCACGCTAGACGTAGCAGAGCTACGTCTCTACGATCGGATCTTCATTTACTATCGACTCAACCAGCCACCGTCGACTACCAGGACGTGCCCGTGCACGTAGTCGCTGGCGGCCGAGCAGAGAAAAACGGCTGCGCCGGCAAGGTCGGATGATTCTCCCCAGCGGCCGGCCGGAATCCTCTCCAAGATTTGACGGCTGCGCTGAGCGTCCTGTCGCAGCGCAGTTGTGTTGTCGGTGGCCATATAGCCCGGCGCGATCGCATTGACGTTGATACCCTTCGACGCCCACTCGTTGGCAAGAGCTCTAGTGAGCTGCGCCACTCCGCCCTTGGCGGCGGCGTACGCGGGAACCGTAATCCCACCCTGAAACGACAGAATTGAAGCAATGTTGAGGATCTTGCCTTTTGCTCCCCGCTTCAGCATGTCCTGACCCGCGAGCTGCGACAGTCGGAACACCGAGGTGAGGTTCACCGCAATCACTTCGTCCCAATCCTTCTGCGGGTACTCTGCAGCTGGGGCGCGTCGTATGGTGCCGGCATTATTTACCAGGATGTCGATAGAGCCAAGCTCTTCGACGGTCTTTCCAATCAGGGCGGTGTGAAAATCGGGACTAGCCATATCGCCCGCCAGATGAAAAGACTTCCTTCCCATTTGGCGAATTCGTTCGCTGGTAGTCTTGCCGTCGGCGCTTCGGCCGTGACAGCCGACGTTGGCCCCGGCTTGTGCCAGCGCGATCGCGATTGCCGCGCCCAGGCCCCGGCTGGAGCCGGTTACCAGCGCGTTCTTTCCATTTAGCTGGAAGGATTCCAGGACCATGCTTTATTTTTTTCCTCAATTGATCTGTACTGTCAGCGCTCTAGTGAATTCTCGCGGGATCGAGCCTGGGCACCAGAAGTTGGATGGCGGCCAGTGCCAGCAAATACGCAAATCCAGCCATCAGGAATGGAATCATGTAGCTGCCCGTCCACTGCAGGGTGTAGCCGACGATCTTGGCGATCAGCATTCCTCCGATCGCCCCCGCCATTCCTCCCATTCCTACGACCGAGCCCACCGCCTGCGCCGGAAACGTGTCGGAAGTGAGAGTAAATAGATTGGCGGAGAAACCCTGGTGAGCCGCGGCTGCAAGCCCCAGCAGCAGAACCGCTCCCCACATGCTTTCGATGCGATAGGCAAACACTATCGGGACAACGCACAACGCACAAATCAGCATGGCTGTCTTGCGGGCCACATTCACACTCTTGCCGCGCTCGATCATCCAGGATGAAAGCCAGCCCCCGGCGACGCTACCGACATCGGCGATCACGTAGATCACCATGATGGGTACGCCAATCTTCATCAATGCCAGGCCATGCTTGCGTTGCAGAAAATCAGGCACCCAAAACAGATAGAACCACCAGATGGGATCGATCATGAACTTGCCCACTACAAAGGCCCACGTCTGGCGGAGCGGAATAAGGCGAGCCCATGTGATCTTTGCCATGGGCTCCTGGGGATCGCTGCGGATGTAGTCCAGTTCCTCTTTAGAGACGCGGGGATGTTTCCCGGGCTCGCGATAGAGCAGCAGCCAAAACACGAGCCAGACGAACCCCAGCGCGCCAGTGGCGATGAATGCCCAGCGCCAGCCCCATTGAATCGTGATCCACGGCACTAGAAGAGGCGTGATGATCGCGCCGATATTGGTGCCGGCGTTAAAGATTCCCGTCGCCAGGGCTCGCTCTTTCTTTGGAAACCATTCGGCGACGGTCTTGATGCTGGCAGGGAAAACTCCCGACTCTCCAAAGCCCAACGCCGAGCGCGCGACAATGAAGCTGGTGAATGAACTTCCCAGCGCGTGCCCCATGGAAGCTACGCTCCAGAAGACCATCGCCAACGCATAACCCAACCGCGTGCCCAGACGATCCACCAGGCGGCCGACCGCCACCATGCCTACCGCGTAAGCCGCCTGAAAGGCGAACACCAGATTGCCGTAGTCGATTTCGTTCCATCCCAGATCGTGCTGCAGGGTGGTCTTCAGGACACCCAGAACCTGGCGATCCATGTAGTTCTTGGTAGTGCCGAACAGGAGGAGAGCACAGATAACCCAGCGGAAATAGCCGGCCCGAGAATTCGTCGTAGCCGCCTTGGAGATCGACGCCGGGATGGCGGATGTAGCGGCAGGGTCCATAGTGAGATGGCGCCAGTTGAAGTGCTACTTTTTCCGGCCGGCTTCCAGTCCGGATGATCCCTGATCGAATCCTCGCTGCACGTTGACCACACCGAATTGCCGGTCTTCGCCCTCGCGATGGGCGGCCATGGCCCAGAGAAAACAAATCGGATGGCCCGGCACCGATACGTTCGGGTGAAATCCGCTGGGCATCAGCACGGCATCGCCTTCGCGGACGACGGTCACCAGCTCGGGATACTCAGTATGGTTATACACAAGTTGAATGCCGAAAGCTGGATCGGGCATGTTGAAATATACGTACATCTCTTCCAGCATCTTGGCGTGTTCGTGTGGCGGCCAACTGGTCCAGTTTCCGGGTTCGGAGACGGTGAATCCGGCAACCAGCCTTCCGGCTTCAACGTTCTTGGCAAGCAGCATGTGAAGCTGTCGCGATGATCCTGACCCTCCGGTGCTGAACTTAAGACCAGGGTCAGTCTGGACCCGCGAGAAAGGTACGACTTGCAGCGGATAACGAGTGGCAACGTCGGCGGAGAACTCCGCAATATCAGCAGTCGAACTGGTCGTGATCTTCACCGAAGAATCACGCGGAATATAGATCGAATCGTACTGGCCGAGCGGGATCTCCTTGTCATCCACTGTCACAATGGCCTGTCCAGACAGGACGATCAGTCCAGTCTCCCGCTCCCCGGTGGAGAATGACTCGGCCGACTTCGTTGGGTTTAAAATGATCCGGCCATATGCCAAATGCTGCATGGTACTGTTGCTGGGCGTGACGGAAATACGACGTCCAGTGTGTCCGTGCGTCTTGCGGAAAACCATTTGATCGATTGTCACGTCTGGGTTCGTGCTCATTAAAAACTCCCTTACAACCATGCAGCGAGTGGAACAGGTCCACACTCGCACCGGCGGCCACGATGGCGGTCCCTACCACGGAGTCTTATTTGCCGACGCTCAACTGCATAAACCAATACTCGCGAAAACCCGCCAGGGATTCCAGTAGTTCACGAGCTGATTTCATGCCTTTGAGATTGCAAATCAATGCAGCCGGCGCGGCACCCGTACGACTCGAGCAGCAACAAAAACTATCTTCGGCAACACAACCTGATAAATCATTTCAAGTATAGAAATCACCCTTAGCCTGTCAAACCATAAAAACTTAAATCTGATTTCAGTCAGACTGAACAGTTGATCAAAGTAATGATCACAGTGACTGCAGTTGCTGCCAGATGGAGGGTTCCACCGGTATCCCGTTGGCCAGGTTTTCGGTTCGCGTTTGCAGGACACGGTAGCCGGGGTAGCGTAAACGCTCGCCGCTTGTATGCGGTGGCAACTGAAAGTGCTCGACAATCCGGTCCGCGACGCGTGAGTTAGCGTCCGTTGAATCGGAAGGTGAAGCGGACATCGAATTGGAAGTGGAGTTGAGACAGGAAGGATCGATAGCTATGAAGACCTGCGAAACTCTGGTCTCGCGCTCCGGGGTCGGCTCAATCTGGTAAGACGCCTTCCCGCCCGACAACACTGCCGCCAGCAGGTCCAGCATTAAAGCCAAGCCCGACCCCTTCCAAAAACCGATGGGCAGGGGGCGATTAGAATCCTCAATGGCTCCCGCATCTCGCGTGAGTTTTCCGTCTGAATCGAAGCCGCCATCCACCGGCAACAGCTCGCCGCGAATGCGATACGAAGCCAGAGCTCCGTAAGAAAATTGCGACATAGCCATATCCAGCACTACGTGCCCGGCTGGCCGTGGTACCGCGATTACGAAAGGATTGTTGCCCACGCGCGGGTCCGAAGCACCCCAGGGAGGCAGATTCGGCAGGGTATTGGTCCAACAAATTCCGATCACGCCGGCGTCGGCCGCCTGCCAGCCGTAGCTACCACCTCGCATCCAGTGATTGGTATTCGCCAGGGCGACGCACCCGATTCCGTGTTCACGGGAAAGTGTGATCGCCCGTTCCATACAGTGCCAGGCGTTCAAATTGCCCGGGCCGACTTTTCCGTCCCATCGTTCGATAGCTCCGAAACGGGTGACCAACTCCGGTTCGGCGTGAACATGAATGAGGCCGTTTTGAATCATTGCGAGGAATCGCGGAAAGCGACTCAAGCCGTGTGAGTAGACGCCATCGCGGTTGGTTTCGGTGAAGAGCTGAGCACAGCGGCGGGCTCGCTCCGGCTCGAATCCAAGCTTCACCAGGGCGCGCAGGAGAGCATCGAAGAGATCTTGGTAGGAAACTTTAAGCATGGACTCTTCCCCGGTTGATTGCGGCAAAGCACATCATGTAGCACGAATCAGTCGCAAGATCCCGCAGAATAACAGGCACGTCTCTCATTTCGCACGCAGCCTTTTCCGGCCAGAATTTTGTTTAGTTCGACTCAACCCGAACTTCAGTTTTTAAGGTTTGACCTGCTAACCGCGATTTCTGTAGTCTGCGACGCGGGCGGACGTGTGTTCTCTCGGTTGAGGCACCAGAATTTAGCCCACGGTGTTCCAGACTTCCAATTCAATTCCAAGACACACAGAGGACTAATAATGAATCGATCCCGCAAAGCAACCACGTTGTTGTTGACCGCTTCGATCATGTTGATGGCGTTGTCGCTTCAAGCTGAACAACAACCAAAGGAATTCAGGAAGTGGCCGGCTGGTACCTCACCGCAGGAAATTGGCAAGCGCGTGGCAGAGCGGTTGATCGCAACGCCACATTCGAATTTCAGCCGTCCGGGCCCTCCCCCATTTATTACCTACCCGGAAGTCGTCACCTGGTATGGCGCGTTGACCTTTTCGCAATTGTCCGGCGACAAGGATCTCCAATCCCGGCTCATTCAACGGTTTCAGCCTCTCTTTGGCGAGGAGTCAAACCTCATTCCGGTGCCGGACCACGTGGACCGGACAGTCTTTAGTGCGGTGCCGCTTGAGATCTACATTTTGACCAAGGAGCAGAAATATCTCGACCTGGGAAAGCCCGGCGCGGACAAGCAGTGGGAGAACCCCACTCCCGACGGCCTGAGTCCGCAGACCCGCATGTGGATCGACGACATGTATATGCTCATCATCGTGCAGTTGCAGGCGTATCGCGCGACCGGTGACGCCAAGTACCTCGACCGGGCTGCGCTCGAGATGTCGGTATATCTGGACAAGTTGCAACAGCCGAACGGGCTCTTCTACCACGCTCCCGATGTCCCCTTCTTCTGGGGCCGTGGAGATGGGTGGGTGGCTGCGGGAATGGCGGAAGTGTTGGGTTCCCTGCCGCAGAATCACCCACAGCGCGCGCGCATCATGGAAGGCTACCTCAAGATGATGAAGGCGCTGTTGCAGTACCAGGGGAAGGATGGTGTTTGGCACCAGTTGATAGATCATCCGGAATCCTATCCGGAAACTTCCTGCACTGGCATGTTCACGTTCGCGATGATCACCGGGGTGAAACACGGATGGCTGGACAAGAAAACCTACGCCAAAGCGGCGCGCAAAGGTTGGTTGGGCATGGTCAGCTATATAGAGCCGAACGGCGATATCCGCAACGTATGCCAGGGCACGGGCAAGCAGAATGACTTGCAGTATTATCTCGATCGCCTGCGCTTCACCGGCGATCTGCACGGACAGGCGCCGATTCTGTGGTGTGCATCGGCGTTGCTGCGCTAGAGGCGTTCTAACGCAGGATCCCACGCTGACCGTAGGGTTAAGGGAAGACCTTAACCCTACCTTTGTCATGTGTAATTGAAGAGGTTCACTCGCCACCGTTGCTTCTACTTCAGGGTTGCCGCCCCAGCCGCGGCGCACAGGCCGTCATGCTCGGCGGCGTCTCCGGAGACACCAATTGCGCCGACGATCTGGCCATTGACAACCAAGGGGATGCCTCCTTCGACCGGTGTCACAGCCCGCAGACCAAGGACACGAAGGCCCGCACCTCCGCCTGCTACCAGGTCCTGGAACGCTTTGCTGGGACGTTTGAATCGGACCGCAGTGCGCGCTTTTTCAATCGCAATATCCGCGCTCGCAATCTGTGTATTTTCCATTTTTTCGTAATAAACCAAAATGCCGCCGGTATCAACCACTGCCACGGCCATGTTCCAATTCCCTTTCCGCGCTTCGGCAAGGGCCGCGGCAGCCGCTTTCTTGGCATTCTCCACGCTGACTGGTGGGCCATAGGGGTTCGGCGCCTGCCCCAGAACGCTGGCAGCGCACAGCAGTGTGATCAGAGCAACCTTAATTTTCACGACTCTTGGTGACATGTAATTCCTCCTCATGATTCGCGCGTGCGGCTTCATTTTACGCACACGACGCGACTCTAAGCTCTACAACGGTGGTGTGTCACGCGGCGATGAACAGGCCAGCCTGATTACTAATAGCCTTTCACCTTGACCACGAAATAAGTGAAGTTTTGGGCGCCATCAAGCAGGATCTGATGCGGCACTTTGGGTGCGATGCGAACGACGTCACCTGCGGAGAGCTTGCGACGGATGCCGCCCTGAATGGTTCCGTTGCGTTTTTCATGCGGCTCTACAGTCTCCCCACCCACCAGGGTGCCGCCAACGACGAGAGTCGCCGAACCGGACTGCACGAAGAAAATATCCGCCTGGGTTTCGTGCCATTCGACGATGCCATCAGCCTCGCGGCGCGAGAGCATGAATAAGTCGTTGGGAAAATCTCCGAGGCGTTGCACCGCGACATGGTGCGCATTCTTCCCGGCTTCCACTTTGAGCGTTTGGTCAATCTGCTTGAGCGAATCTGCAGTCCAGTGCTCGAATCCTTCGGGGGGCGCGGTCTCCTGCGCAGTTAGCAGCGGCAGGGCCAGGGTAAACAGGCAGAACAGCAGAGCTTTCATCTATTCGGTCCTCAGTTCGAGAGTCTTAGTCAAAGGGCAACGCACGCCACTCTTAGTTCAACACAGGCCCAGCCCGGCACACTATAAGAATCGCTCTCGCCCGCTGTCAAATCGTAAAAACTGATTTTCGCGTTGAGCCGAACTAAACAAGTTTCACGCCTCTCTGCCCCTATACTTTTCGGAAGACGGCTAATCAGGCGTCTGCTCCCGGCCCGATCGCTACGACGAAGTACGTGGCCGCGGTGTCGCCGACATTCTTGATTCCATGCTCATCATTCGAACGAACGAATCCTACCCCACCCGGACCCAGGCGATGAGTTCTGCCGTTCACCGTAAGCTCGACAGTTCCCTCCCGAATAAGCCACATCTCGGAATGCACGTGATGGTGCGGGGCATGCGGGGCGCCGCCGGCTGGCAGAGTCGTTTCGTGCACTTCCAGCGCCTCGCCGGTGGCCAGCTTCCCTTTCAGGACTCTGCGCATTTCGGCATGGTCCAACGTCTGCACCGGCAACTTGTCAAACGCATAAAAGGCGGAGGGCATCGAATTGTCCTCGGCCGAAAAAGCATCCAGTGCGGCGGCTGGAAAGAGTCCGGGAAGCAGAAAACACATCTCACGTCGTGAAATCGTCATGTGCACCTCGCAGTGAATGATATTGTGAAATCCGCCCGGCATCATATCAGAGGTTTTCTGACGAAGAATATTTCGTAGGCTAGACTGACAGCCCTTGAGGAACGAGTGAGCGACGCAAAGCAGTTGTTGGAAAGTGCGAAACACGGACCGCAAGACGTTGTCCCACGCATTGGCGACGGGAATCACTCTATCCGGCGCGGCGCGTTACAAGTGGCGGGAACCGCATTCGTGGTTCTGTTCTGCATCGTAGGCCTCGCGCTGTGGGGACTGCCCTTTTACTACGACTTCATGGTGCAGCAGTTCGGCTGGACGCGCGCGCAGGTGACTTCGGGAAACGCGCTGAGCAAACTGGTAGTGGGACCTGTGTTTGGATTTGTCGCCGGGTGGATCATTGATCGTTTCGGGCCGCGCCGCGTCATGATGGCGGGCATCCTGATGGCGGGCGGAGCGCTTATCGGTCTGGGTTGGGTTTCCACCCTCGGAATGTTTTATCTGTTTTACTTCTTCAATGCGCTTGGCTATGTGTGCGGAGGTCCACTACCTAATCAGGTGCTATTGTCGCGATGGTTCGACAAATCGCGCGGAAAAGCGATGGGCTTCGCGTACCTCGGTATCGGCATTGGGGGTGCAACAGTGCCCTGGATCTCGCACGCGCTGGTCGTACATTTCGGCTGGCAGGCGGCGTTACGACTGCTGGGGCTCTTGATCATTCTAATCTCCTTTCCCTTGGCATTTCTGGCGAAGGAATCACCGCCAGAATTCTCAGCCGTCGCTACAATGGCTGGCGCTACAGAAGTAAAGAGCGCGTTCAAGTCGCTGGCGTTTTACCTGCTCACGCTAGGCAGCATGTGCTCGATTGCCGCGGTCAGCGGCGCACAGCAAAATCTGAAACTCTTCCTGAGTCTGGACCGGCACTACTCCCAAGGCGACGCTGCCCGAGTTCTCTCTCTTGTACTGTCGTGCAGCATCGCCGGACGTTTGCTAATGGGCTGGCTGGCCGACCATTTTTCCAAGAAACACGTCATGTTGCTTACCTACCTTCTGGTCGCGGCAGGTATTCCGTTCCTGTTTCTAGGACGAACGCCATTCTCGCTCTATGCGTCAGCAGCCGTGTTCGGGGTCGGGCTCGGCGGCGACTACATGATCATCCCCTTGATGACCGCGGAAATATTTGGCATGCGGGTTCTGGGAAGATTGCTCGGAGTAATCCTGACGGCAGGCGGTGTCGCGGAAGCGGTGTCTCCCTGGTTGACTGGTCGTCTGCGAGATGCTACCGGAGATTATTCCACCAGCTGCTTCCTGCTCGTCGGCGTGGCATTGCTGGGAGCGATCGCGGTATTAGGTTTGCCCGAACGGAGCAAAGTGGCATGAGCGGGCAACCTATCCTGCGTCTCGGAACCGTAAAGAATGTGGCGGGTTTTCTGGAGCATTTGCATTCGCTCCACTTGACGCTTCCTTGCGATCGCGAACTCTTGCATGGATCGGAGTCACCCTTACGGCAGCCCTTGGTGAGTGGCGAGCTCAAAATCGGCAACCGTATCGCAGTGCAGCCCATGGAAGGTTGGGACGGTCTGGCGGACGGCAATCCCAGTGAGCACACGATGCGGCGCTGGCAGCGTTTCGGCAAGAGTGGCGCAAAATTGATCTGGGGTGGCGAGGCGGTGGCAGTCTCACACCAAGGGCGCGCCAATCCCAACCAACTCCTGGCCGCACCGCATACTGAGCAAAACCTTGCAAAACTGCGGACCACGTTGATTGAAGAACATCGCTTGACGACCGGTTCCGACGACGGATTGCTGATCGGACTTCAGCTGACGGACTCCGGACGATACAGCCGCCCCAACGCCCATGGCCATCCTGAACCGCGCATTCTCTATCATCACCCGATTTTGGACCGCAGATTGGGATTGACCGCCGACTATCCCCTGCTCACCGACGCGGAAGTTGAGGCCATCATCGAGAACTTTCATGGCGCGGCGCGCAGGGCGCAGAGACTCGGCTTCGATTTCGTGGACATAAAACATTGCCACGGATACCTGGGACACGAGTTCCTCAGCGCCCATACCCGTGAAGGCCGCTATGGCGGAAGCTTTGAAAACCGGACACGATTCTTGCGGGAGGTTGTGCAGGGCATTCGTGCGCTCGCGCCCGGGCTTGGCATCGCGGTGCGGCTCTCGGCGTTCGATAGTGTTCCCTTCCAGCCCGACCCGGAGCGGTCATCCAAGGGAAAACCAGGGCCTGGAATTCCTGAAACGCGAGATGATTTGCTTCCCTACCGCTGGGGATTCGGAGTGGACGCGCTTCATCCGACTGAAGCTGATTTGAGCGAGCCGGTGCGGTTTCTATCCCTTCTGGAGGAACTTGGAATTCGTCTGGTTAATCTGACCGCCGGCAGTCCCTACTACAATCCCCATATTCAACGGCCTGCTCTGTATCCGCCCTCGGATGGATACTTGCCGCCGGAGGATCCTCTGGTAGGCGTATGGCGTCAGATGGAAGCCACGCGGAAATTGAAACAGCAATTTCCAGATCTGATTTTCGTGGGAACGGGGTATAGCTATTTGCAGGATTTTCTCCCGCACGTGGCGCAAGCCGCGGTGCGCCAAGGATGGGTCGATCTGGTCGGACTGGGGCGAGTGGTTCTGAGCTACCCTGAATTGCTTTGGCATGCCTCGGAAGGTCACGAAATTCAACGCAAACTGATCTGTAGAACCTTCAGTGACTGCACAACTGCGCCGCGCAAGGGACTGCCTTCCGGTTGCTATCCCCTGGACCACCACTACAAGGATTCCAAGATGATGGAGCTCTTGAGTCTCGCAAAGAAACAGTGACAATAACACGAAGATGACTATCGCAACTTTGAATGTGGACTCCCAAGGATGACCATCGAAACGCTGATTGAACGACGACATCTTCACCGTAAAGTGCAGGGCATCGCGGCAGCATTGTTGCCTTACGAAGCTGACGGCACGCTAGCCGTCGAGGCCTTTCAGAAGCACTTGGCCGCCACTCAGCGCGCCGGCTTGATGAACGCCGTCAATATGGACACCGGCTATGTCAACTATCTGAGCGATGCCGAGAAGCTGGATGTGTTGCGATGGACACGTGACGCGCTGGGGGAAGGGATTCAGTTCGTGGCGGGAGCATACATCGAGAATCAGAGCGGCGATGTTGTAGCTCTTTACCGCGAACAGATCGAGCCCATTGTTCGCGCCGGTGGTATTCCGATTTTGTTTCAGACGGCCCGGTTGCATGGCGCATCGCCAGCGGAAAAGGCAGCCGCTTATCAGGCGGCGTGCCAGGGCTATCCGAGGGTATTAGCTTTTGAATTGGGAACGATGTTCGCACCGAATGGCGAGATCTTCGACGCGGAGACGGTTCGCCGCCTGATGGATATTCCTGAGATCACGGGAATGAAGCACTCCTCCCTCGATCGCCTTGTCGAACTGGAACGGCTTGCGCTGCGCGACGCGCATCGGCCGGACTTCCGCATCTATACAGGAAACGATCTGGGAATCAACATGATTGAGTACGGGTCTGACTATTTGCTGGGGCTGGCCAGCTTCGCCCCGGAAAAATTCGCCGAGCGCGACCGTATGTGGGAAGCAGGCAACCCTGCGTACTATGCGCTTTCGGATGCATTGCAATATTTGGGTAACGTTGCATTTCGCGACCCGGTTCCAGCATACAAACACTCTGCGGCGGTGTTCCTGCATTCGACCGGGCGCATACCGACTGACCGAGTGCACCCGCGCAATCCAACCCGTCCGGCATGGGAAAAGGAAATATTACGGGACTGCGCACACCGATTGGGCTGCAGTGACGTAAGTACTGACTACTAATCCACGGAGATCCTGCCCCCATTCCGCGCAGCGCGATAGATCGCCTCGACCACCGCGATGCTGCGCCGGCCGTCACGACCATCGCAGACTGGTGCGCTGTCGCTCTCGATGGCGCGAATAAAATCTTCGAACAGCGCCTGGTGGCCGCGGAAATCGCTCACCACGGCAGAAGTCGCGCTCTGATTCTCATCGGACGCGGCTCCCTCGCTAAAGCCAGGCGGCGGGTTGTGCAGATTGGCCGCGAGGATACGATCCTGTTCGAGAATGACAGTGCCCTCTGATCCCGTAAGTTCCAGCCGGCGCGGATATCCTGGATAAGCGGCGGTCGTCGCCTGAAATACGCCGAGCGCGCCGCTGGAGAACTCGAGAATTGCAAGTGCGACGTCCTCCGCTTCAATTTTCTGAAGAGCTGTCGTTGTCCGTGATTGCACGCGAACGATATCACCGAGCAGCCAGAGCAGCAGATCTACAGTGTGGATCGCCTGATTGATTAACGCTCCGCCACCGTCCAGCGCCAGGGTTCCGCGCCACCGCGACTGGCTGTAGTACTCAGGAGGCCGGTACCACTTAACGCGCGCATCCGCCAACAGAGGCTTGCCGACGACGCCCGTGCTGATCCACTTCTTGAGCTGCCGAATTCCAGGCTTCACGCGATCCTGAAACATGACACCAAGTTTCACTCCAGAACGTTGCGCGGCCTCGATGAGGGCATCCGCGCGCCTGATATTGATGTCGATCGGTTTTTCCGTAAGTACATGAAGTCCACGCTCGGCGGCGGCGATACCGTGAGTAGCGTGCAGCCCGGATGGACTTCCGATTGCGACAAGGTCCATCGGACGGTGAGTCAGGAATGCGTCGAAATCCTGGTATGGTTTTCCCCCGTGCTCGCGGCAGAGCGTTGCGACTTTGTCGGGGTTGGTACCGTAGACCGCAGCGATTTCGACTCCCGGAATCGCGCGGGCCGCGCGCGCATGTGTCTCCGTGATGTTCCCGCCGCCGACTAAACCGATGTGGATCGCCATGTTGGCTTCTAAGTGTCAGGCCGCGAACGTCAGCGCTCTTCCATACGCAAGAAATCGTAGCGCTGAAGGTCTATGTCTGCAGCTCAGCGCCCGGTCCGACCGCGACAACAAAATACATCGCAGCCGCCGTGCCGACATTCCTGATTCCGTGCTCCTCGTTCGAGCGGACGAACCCGACACAGCCGGGCTCCAGGCGATATTTCTTGTCCACAACGGTAAGCTCGATCGTTCCTTCGCGGATGAGCCACATCTCCGAGTGCGGATGATGATGCGTGGTCGCGGTCGGCGCACCGCCGGGAGGGAGCGTTGTCTGGTGCACTTCGATCCCTTCGCCGGTTGCCAGCTTTCCGCGCAGCATCAGGCGCACCTGGGCATTGTTGTTGGCCACGTGCATCGGCGCCTTGTCGAAGGTAAACGCGCCTGAGGACAACGGGTTGTCGTCTGCGAAGGCTTGCAGTTGAGCAGCGAGGGGAAGAAGAGCAGGGATCAGAGCGCACATCTTACGTCGGGTTATCGACATTCATGCATCTCCTGGAAGTGGGTGAATTCCGCATTCCGGTCGGCATCATAGCAGAGCGTCTCGGCTGACTTACAACGGGGAAATTGTGAACGATGACTTCACAAAATCTAAATCCACGACGGCTAGTCAGCGTACGCGAGGTTGGTGTAGGCTGTTTTTCCTGTTGCCTCGGAGCGATCAATTGAAGAGCTTTTTCAATATGCAAGCAGACCGCGTTCTTGGAAACCTCTTGATTTCGGCACTCGCGCTCTCGTCTGTGCTGAGTGTGCGGGCTCAGTCCACGGACCTCACTGGCATCGCGCATATAGCCCTGCGCGTAAACGACCTTCAGAAATCGCGCGACTTCTACCACACGTTGGGATTCGAGCAAGCTTTTGAATTTACCGATAACGGCAAGACTTCAGTCGCATACATCAAAGTGAACGATCGACAGTTCATCGAATTGATCCCGCGTACCAGTGATTCGCAACCCGGCGGCATTCTGCACACGTGCTTCGAGGTGGCCGACATAGAGTCCCTGCACAAGGCGTATGTAGAGCGAGGACTGCAACCTACCGAGGCCAAGAAGGCACGGGCCGGCAACCTGTTGTTTGTCATGCACGGTCCGGATGACCAGTTGCTCGAGTACACGCAGTACATGCCGGAATCACTGCATTCCCTGGACCATGGCAAGCACCTGGGAAATCGCATCTCGACGCACCTGCTCGAGGCGACCACCCCGGTTCGAGACCTGCCGGAGGAGCGCACCTACTATACCGGCAAGCTCGGGTTCAAAAGCCCCAGCTCCGACGGGAACGAGATGTACGTCGCCGGGAGCTCGGGCGACAAACTGGAGCTTCAAGCCGGCCCGCCGGACGCGAAGCCTCGCATCGTGTTCACAGTCGCGAGTGTGCGGAATACGGAAAAGGAGTTGCGCAAGCGGGGATTCAAGGTACAAAAGATCCACCGCGCCGTTTCAGTTACCGATCCGGATGGCGCGGTGATCGTGTTTGTAACTTCGTCTCGAGCGTCTGGCTCGTAAATCCTGATAAGATCGCGGTGCTTTTCTGCCGCGCTCCCCTGGAGGCCCATGAGACGCTGTGCTCTGCTTTTGCTTTTCGCCCTGACTGGCTCAGTGTTTGCTCAAGAAGCTCACGTGCCAGAAATCCCGTATCGTTCCGTTCCTGATTTTCTGAAGCTCCCGTCTGATCTGTACTTAGGCGAAGTTGCCGGCGTTTCGCTCAATTCCAAGGGACACGTCTTTGTGTTCTCCCGCGGCCAGACAACAGGTCCAGCCTACGGGGCAAGCGCGGCCCAACTCCTGGAGTTCGGCTCAGACGGAAAGTTCTTACGCGAAATTGGTCACAACCTTTACGCCTGGTCGTTCGCGCATTCAGTGAAAGTCGACAAGGATGACAACATCTGGGTTGCTGACAAAGGCTCGGACATGGTCATCAAGTTCAATCCCGATGGTCGTGTGGTCATGGTCTTTGGCCGCAAGCAGGAAGCCTCTGACGAAGGCACAGAGCCGTTGAAACATCCCAGGCCTCCGCTGCCTCCGGTCGACGGAATGTTCCGCCAGGTCACCGATATGGCGTGGGATGCGGCTGGCAACACCTATATCAGCGACGGCTACATCAATTCGCGCATCGCAAAAGTCGACAAAGACGGCAATTGGGTCAAGTCGTGGGGCGAGCCGGGCAGTGAGCCCGGACAGCTCAATACTCCGCACAGTATCGCGGTTGATGCCGAGGGAAGAGTGTATGTTGCGGATCGTGGCAATCGTCGCATTCAGGTGTTTGATGGCGAGGGAAAAGTCTTGCGCCAGATTGTGATTGATGTGCCAGTCAGTCCCAATGCCCGCCCAGCCATTGGCAAGAAGCCCGATCTACCGATCACCGGAAATCAGGCGATGGCGCCGGGAGCGCCCTGGACGGTCTGTATCACACCCCCGCCGAATCAGATTCTCTACAGCTCGGACGGCTACCCAGGCCGAGTCTACAAGCTCACTCTCGACGGCAAGGTTCTAGGCGTGCTCGGTGAATCAGGGAAGCAGCCGAAACAGTTTGGCTGGATTCATGAGATTGCGTGTCCATCGGAAAACATGCTTTTTGTGGGCGAGTTGCTGAACTGGCGCGTGCAGAAATTAATTCTGGAGCCAGCTCACTAGCAACTGCGGAAACTCCAGGCCGTCGTAGAGACGTAGCTTGCTACGTCTTGCGTGCAGAGTCGGAGACGTATCAAGCTACGTCTTACAGGAACATACCAGGCATTCGGGGCTCACGGTTGGGGACTTGACGTCGCTTGAGCCGCAACCGGAGAGCCCTTGCCCTCCGTCAGCACGACGATCTGATTTGCCTTGCCTCCGGGAAAGGCTTCTCTTTGTCCGCCGGGCCACTGCACTTCTATGCGCTGATAGCTGAGGTCATCGCCCAGGCCAACGTGCACACGCGGATCGTTCTGCGAAAGAAAACTTGCTCCGGTCTGTATTTCGCCCGATAACCGTCGGTCTCCAACGTACACGTACACACGGGCCCCGACCGCGTCCCTGTTACTTTTCGTTCCCACGCAGCCCACCATGAGCCAGTTCTTTTTGGCGCCAAAATTCTTCAACAGGCTAGGCCGAGAGTCGAGATTGTTAATCACGACCTCGACCGACCCGTCGTTAGCCAGGTCGCCCACGGCAAGACCTCTCGAAGCCCATGGCTCGCTAATGCCGGGACCGGAATTGTTTGACACGTCTTTGAACTTGCCGCCGCCCGCGTTCCAGTACAGCAACCTCGGCTGCCGGTATTTGTAGTTCAACGGACCGCGTTCGACCTCGGGATACACATGGCCGTTCACCATCACGATGTCCTTGCGCCCGTCGTTGTCAACGTCGACGAACTGAATCCCCCACCCGAGGTACTGTGTATGCGCCCCCAAACCTGACTCGTAGACGCGGTCGGTGAATGATCCGTCGCCGTTGTTGTGGTAAAGATTGGGAACGTCGTCGCTGAAATTTGTTTTGGCGACGTCAACGTACCCATCCTCGTCGTAGTCTGACGCGGTCACACCCATGCCCGCCTGTTCCTGTCCCGCATCACTCAGCGCCACGCCGGAAGCAACGCCCACCTCTTCGAATTTGCCATTCTTTTGGTTGTGAAAAAGCAGACTGGGCCTGGAGTCGCAAGCCACATATAAATCGGGATAGCCATCATTGTCGAAATCAGAAGCGAGCACAGTGAACCCGTAGCATCCGTCTGGTTTGCTGATGCCGCTGGCAGTAGAAACATCGGTGAACTTTCCGTGGCCGTCGTTGTGAAACAACATTGTGCGCCCCGTCGGCAGACCGCGCGGACCGCACATCACCGGCATGCCTTTCCACTGACAGTAGCTTCCCGCGCCCGGTTCTGGAACCTTGCTGGGATCAAAGTCCACGTAGCTTGTGACCGCAAGGTCTAGCTTGCCGTCGAGATCGTAGTCAAAGAAAGAACAGCCGGTGTCCCAGCGGATGGCGTCAGACTTCAACCCCGCCTTTTCGGTGACATCCTTGAACGTTCCGTTACCCTCATTGTGATACAGAACGCTATGGCCATAGTAGGTAACAAACAGATCACGGAAACCGTCGTTGTCATAGTCGCCGACGCAAGCACCCTGACCCCACCCGACTTTTCCCAGCCCGGCCTTTTGCGTGATGTCGTCGAAGTGCAGGTTCCCCAGATTGTGGTAGAGATGACTGGTCGATTTCTCGCCGCGGCCTTTGCCCTCCATGGTGGTGGCATTCACCAGAAACACGTCCATAAGGCCGTCATTGTCGAAGTCAAATATGGCCACGCCATCGCCGGTAGTTTCGAGAATGTAGCGCTTCTTGTCCGCATCCCCCGAAACATTCTCGGCAGTCAAACCGGCCTCCGCAGCGATGTCCCGAAAATTGATTGTGACCGGAGGCGTGTTGGGCTGGACGGGTTGCTGGGAACGAGCGAGCCCGGAGAAAAGGAGTGTCGCAAGAAGGAAGGCCAGCAAGCCGGTTTGGAGCGTTCGCAACATGTTCGACACGATCTTGTTCAATTCGTCGCTTTGACTTGTCGCGCCGAAACCGGGACTTGCCAGGTCAGAAGATCCTTTGCATCGCTACGCACAAAGTATCATACCGCTCCTCGTTTCCCAACGCCGGACACAGGGACAGAAGGCACGCCGCCGTGCCTATGTTGGTCAGGGCAAGTTGGCTGAACTGAAATTCCGTGACAAAGCTCTTCAAGCTTGCAAGTTTCTTGCCTAAGAGCAGGAGCTGTGCAAACACCGCGTGAACACTGCACTTTGAGCACCCCGACCACGAGCAAGCCAACGTCCGTTTACGCGTCACTTCGCAACCTTTCAGTTTTATCAAACGGACAATTCGGAAAAACTCCGTTGACACTTTTTTTCTTGTGATGTTACCTACCTAAACATTCGGGGAATGCGTCAATAGTATTTCTCGGTTAGGTCAGTTTCGAAATCACAGCGCGGGGGGTGGGCTCATGATCCCACGAAGGGTCATGTTGTTTGCGTGTGTGTTCCTGGTTCTGATGGTGCTGAGTTCCGCGACTGCCTGGGCGCAGTTCACCAGCGGCATCGAGGGCACGGTCAGCGATTCTACTGGCGCGGTGGTGCCGGGCGCCACGGTCACAATCAAGAACGAGGAGACCGGAGCGTCACAGACAGTTCAGACGCAGGACTCCGGTTCTTTCCGCTTCACCACTTTACCTTCGTCCGCATTTACGGTCAGCGTTGCAGCCCAGGGATTCAAGACCACGGTGCAGGAGCATATCCAGCTGCCGGTGGCCGAAACCAAGACTGTCAACATCCGCATGGTAGTGGGTGGCACTGACTCAACGGTAACGGTAACGGACGAGGCGCCGGCGGTCGAAACCGCGCAGGCTCGCGTGTCGGGCCAGGTTTCCGAGAGAGAAGTCCACGATCTGCCACTCTCCGGCCGGAATTTCTACACACTGGTCGTTCTGACGCCAGGCGTAACCGGTCTGGCCAGCGGAGGTGGACAGGCTTACGCGCAAGCCAGCGGCGACATATTCAATCCGGAGTACGGCGTCAATCTGAGCGCCAATGGCTCCCGCGCAGAGTCCAATAGCTTCCTCATCGATTCCGCTTCCATCGATTCCAGCCAGCGCAACGGCGTCACCAACGTCAACCCGAATGCCGAAGACGTACAGGAAGTGCGCGTAGCCGCCAACAACTTCTCGTCAGAATTCGGGAGAAATGGCGCTGCCCTGGTGAACATCATTACCAAGCAGGGCTCGAACAAGTGGCATGGAACACTGGGCTTTTATCACACTGATAACAAGTTGCAGGCCGCCAACGAATTCCAATCCGCAGGAGTCCCGGTCTTTCGTCGGAATGAAGGCGCGTGGAGTTTCGGCGGTCCCATTCGAAAGGACCACACTTTCTTCTTCGCTTCCATGGACATTTTGAAGTCGGGCGTGGCGACCGGCAGGGCGGCAACGGTTCTCACACCAGACTTCATCAACTTCATGCAGACGAATTTCCCCAATAATGTTTCGACGTTTGTAGCGAAGAGCTTTCCCGCTTCCATCACTCCGACCAGCAATTTCACCACTGCCGGGACGATGAACGGAACGGATTGTTCCACCCTTCCCTCCCCCTCAGATCCGATTACAACTGAAGTCGGAAGCATTCCCTGCAATCTGCCGGTCACCGGTGTTGGCAGCTTCGCCACCGGTCTTCCTCGCAACGGATTTCAGTACACGGTGCGGGTAGACCACTCGATGAATAACAACAGGGATCGCATCTTCGGCTCTTTCAACCGGACGACTCTGCATCAGGTTCTGTTTGGAGCGCCCTTTGTTTATCCAGCGTTTAACACGATCGAACCAACTTACAGCGAGCATTTCGCCGCAGGTTGGGTGCACGCTGCAGGAAATTTCGTCAATGAGTTTGGTTTCGCCACTACCCGGCCGTTCGGCGAAGCGCTGGTCAATCATCCCGAAGTACCGGGAATCACGGTGCTCGGTATCGAGGGATATCAAACTGGATGGGGACCGAATGCGTTTGTGCAAAACAACTTCGAGTGGCGCGACGTAGCCTCGTTTACGAGAGGGTCGCACAACCTGAAAGTCGGGGGCAACGTGACTCGGGGACGAGCGGATCACGAATCCTCCAGGGTTTATAACCGCCCCGAGTTCCAGTTCAACAGCGTTTTTGACTTCGCAACTGATAAGGCTAATTCCGAATCACAATTCGGTTTCGATCCCAATACCGGCGCCCGCCTCGACAAGCTTTACAGCCTGGTGCGCGACGGGTCGCTCTCCGCCTTTGTGCAAGACGACTGGAAGCTCGCACCGAACTTGACGGTGAACCTGGGTTTCCGCTACGAAGACTTCTTCAATCCGTCCGATGGCCTGGGAGATCAGGGAGTCTGCAACATGGTCTTCCCCAGCTCTGGTGGCGACCTGAAGAGCAAGATTCCAACTGGCGTAATGACTTGCTCCAAACATCTCCTCAATCACACCCTGAATACTTTCAGCCCGCGGGTTGGGTTTGCCTGGGATCCGACCAAGCAAGGAAAGATGTCGGTTCGCGGCGGTTTCGGAATTTTCTTCGATAAGCCATCTGAACAGCTCTACAACGACTATTTCACTAACAGCCCAAAATTCGCTCTGGGATCAGCGTGCGCGCAGTGTGGAACCAATCAGCCGTTGTTTGCCCAAGGCACCACTTCGGATCCGCCCTACAATTATCCCCTTCCCCCAGGGATTCAGCCCGGTCTGCTGCCCAGTGGCGGGTTGATCAGCGGCCAGGCGAACGTGACTGTCACTGATCGAAATATGGGTCCGTCCTATATGGAGAACTGGTTTTTCGGAGTTCAGCGAGCTGTCACCAGCACGACGGTTGCGGAAGTTGACTATATTGGTTCGGTGGGCCGGCACCTCTATGCCAAGTACAACGTCAACCGGTTCGCGGGAGACCTGATCCAGAACGGTGGGAACTTCACCGGTTTGGCGCCGGGTTTCGGCGCAATCAACTACGGCCAGGATAGCGAGAGCAGTGGCTACAACGGCTTTACTGCTTCGGTAAGACAGCGCGCCAGCCACGGCGTGACTCTGAATGCTGCCTACACTTTTTCGAAAGCGATCGATCAAGCCAGCAAACTCGACGGATCAGAACACGTCGATGCGTTCAATGACAGCCTGAGCCGCGGGTTGGCTGATTTTGACGTCCGGCACCGCCTGGCGTTCACGACGCTCTGGGCTCTTCCGAGTCCGCACGGTAGCGGGTTCATGAACAAGTTGCTGGGCGGTTGGGAACTCACCAATGTGACGATTCTTCAAAGTGGGCCGCCGTTCTCGGTGATCTGTACGGCTGGTTTTGCACCGGTGTTTGACACCGTTGATCCCGCCAAAGTCGTCGGCAATACCGGCTGCGACTACAACGCTGACGGTACTAACTACGACCGACCCAATACACCATCGTTTGGGAATTCCAAGGGCGGGCTTTCCCGATCAGACTATCTAGGCGGAATCTTCGCCTGCGGTGGGACGGCTCTTTGTGGAAGCATCTTCCCCTCCCCTGGGCTCCAGGAGGGCAATCTGGGCCGTAACACCTTCCATGGACCAGGCTTTGCCAACACCGATTTCTCGGTGATCAAGAACCTGAAGATTCCGTGGTTCATAGGAGGAGAGGGCGCGAACCTGCAATTCCGCACCGAGTTCTTCAACGTGTTCAATCGCGTTAATCTAACCCAGGTTGGCACCGACGTCGCAAACCTGTCTAATTTTGGCAAGTCCACCGGAACCTACCCCGCCAGGGATATCCAGTTCGCCCTGCGGATCGCGTTCTAGAACAACGCTCCGGAGCAAGGCTGCCTTGCTTCGGGGCGTTCTGATAGTGAAAATGGATCATGCGCCGTGCCCTGTGGCGGTCTGTAGTCGCGCTCAGTTTAGGCTTCCCCCTAGGCCAGTTTGTTCAGGCAACTGAGTGTGCGAGGGCCCCATATGACTGTGCGATGTTCTACGTGGAGCACCAAAATTTTCAAGGCGCGATCCGCTCCTTGACCGTGGAACTGCAGCAATCGCCCCACAACCTGAATGCGCTCAATCTGCTCGGAATTGCACTGACCGGATCCGGCCATCCCGAGCAAGGAAACATCAGATTCAAACAGGCGCTCGAAATCGATTCTCATTTCTACCCGGCGCGAAAAAACCTGGCCATCAACCAGTTCGACATGAAGCGTCTCCCGGAGGCGGAGTTACAGTTCAACCGCGTTCTGAAGGACGCTCCCAGCGACGAGATCACGCACTTGTATCTGGGAGAAATCAGTTTCGCGAAGAACGACTTTGGACCAGCGGCGAAGAATTATGAGCAAGCGCACCGCCGGGTCTCGCGGAAGCCCGCCTGGACGTTGCATTACGGGCAATCGCTCCTGGAACAGAAGGATCTGGCGAAGGCTACCGCGGTTTTGAAATCACTCCCCGAGATTGACGGCGAAAACCGCTTCCAGGCCGGTTTGATTCTTGGCCGCTTCGACGCTTACGCGCCTGCCGCCGAGCTCTTCGGATCGGCCCGCAAGCGATACAGCGATCCCTATGTGGCCGGATACAACCAACTATTGATGCTGATCAAGGCGGCAAGCTATCCCGAGGCGATCCAGCTTTTCAAAGACATGATTGCGGAGGGATACCGGCGCGCCGAACTGTACAACGTAGTCTCAGAGGCATATTTAAAGACCGGGCAGCTCCAGCAGGCCTACGACGTGCTGCGCACGGCGACCCAGATTGAGCCGCAAGCGGAAGACAATTATGTCGATCTGGCTTCGGTTTGCCTGGAGTACGAAGATTATCCTCTGGGAAAAGAAATCCTGGACGTCGGCATCCACTACATTCCCAATTCCTATCGCCTATACATTCAGCGTGGTGTCACCTTTGTGATGAGAGGGTCACTGGACGCCGCGGAACGGGACTTCCAGACCGCCAGCAATCTGGCTCCGGACAAGTCACTTCCCTACTTTGCTCTGGGTTGGGTGTGGGTACAGAGCGGACAAACCGAAAAAGCTGTGAAGGTTCTACGGGAGAAGAGCAAACTGCCGGGGATCGACTTTCTGGTTCCGTATATTCTGGCGGTAGCATTGATTCATTCCGGCGCGGAAGCAGGCACGCAGGCGGCCGACGAGGCGGTGCAAGCGTTCGAGGCGTCTATCCGCCTGAATTCCAACTTTTCACATTCCCATGCGGAGCTGGGTAAGCTGCTTTTCAAGCAAGGCCAAGTGGACGGTGCGATCACCGAACTGAAGGCTGCAACCTCACTTGATCCCGGCGATTCGGGTCCGGTGTATGTGCTGGCACAGGCGTATCGCAAGAAAGGTCAGAAAGCCGAGGCTGATGAGATGCTGGCGAAAATTGCGCAGCTTCATTCGGACGACCACAACCTGGACGTGAAGAAAGAATTGAAGCGACTGGTTCGCCAGGATATGGCACCCTCACAGACTCAAGCAACTCCCTGACCATGTCTGTCGAGCAGGGTGGGGGATTTCGCAAACTGAGTCACTCACTGAAAGTGGGTTGCTGCGCAGTTGGACTGGTGGGGCTCGTAGTTCTGCTCACGCCGCCGGACTGGGCGCAGAATTCGAAGCGCAAAGAAAGCCGCCCCCAGCCTAATTTTCGCAACGCGGCTCTGGGAGTGCGCTATGTCGGATCCAACATGTGCAAGGGCTGCCATCTGGCTATCTACGAACAGTTCTCGCGCACCGAGATGGGAAGTTCTACATCGTTACCCAATCGGCTGTTGGAATTGGGCTGGCTGCCCCAACCGGTTGATATCTACAACGAAAAACAGAACCGCCACTATCAGGTCTTCGCGCGTGATGCGAAGGTATATCAGAGTGAATATGGCTTGGACGATCAGGGGAAGGAAACATTCCGGCACACCGAGGAACTCACCTACGTGGTAGGGACAGGTGCGAACGGTGTCACTCCCGTTATAAAACGGGGCAATTATCTGTTTCAGGCGCCGGTTTCCTACTACACCGCCAAAAAAGCGTGGGATCTTTCACCCAACTACGAAGTGCGCGACCTCGGGTTCAGCCTTCCGGTCACCGCGGATTGCATTGGTTGCCATACGGGAAGAATTCAACCCGTAGCGGGCAGAGAAAGAGACGGTCTCTACCAGGACCCTCCCGTGCTGGAGCTGGCGATCGGCTGTGAGAATTGCCATGGGCCGGGTGAGCTGCACGTGAACGAAAGGCTAGCGGGAAAACCGGTGCAGGGAAAGATTGACCGGTCGATCGTGAATCCGGCCAAGCTTTCACCTTTGCTGGCCGACAACATCTGCATGAATTGTCATGAGGGCGACATCCGAGCTCTTCAGCCTGGCAAGACCGAGACTGATTTCCGGCCGGGCACGCCGCTGAATAACACGGTCGCCATCCTGAGGGCTCCCATTGACCCGCGGTCTACGGAGTCTCCCCTGCTCGAACACTACTACTCCATGACGCTGAGTAAGTGCTATCGCGGAAGTAGAGGCAAGCTCGGTTGCCAGACTTGTCACGACCCGCACGTCCAGCCGTCAGCGCAGGAGGCACCGGAATATTTTCGTGGCAAGTGTCTGCAGTGTCACACCGAAAAGAGTTGCACCCTGGATTTACAGAAGCGCCTCGCTCAGCGGCCCGCGGACGCCTGCTCCACCTGTCACATGCAGCGACAGCCTGCGCTCACCGTCTCGCACTCGACTCTTACCGACCACCGAATTCTTCGTACGCCGGGCGAGCCATATCCCGACAGTGCCTTCAAGCCCGCGCCAGATACCGGCTTCATTCACGTTAACGAGGTTGCGGGAGAAAAGAGCAGTATTCCGCTGGCGACCCTGCTGCGCGTCTACCGTCAGGAACTCATTCGAGGGCATCTCGAATATAAGGATTACTATTTCTCGCTGTTGGAGCGGCTGACGAACGCGAACAACAAAGACCCGTTCGTGCTCTCAGCTATCGCCCAGAAAGCGCAAAGCGACGGCGATCTGAGCAAGGCGGTTTCTTACGCCACCGAAGTGATTGACCGGGGATCCACCTCAGCTTATGACTACCTGCTGCTGGATAGCTTGCTCGCCCGCACAGGAAATACGGCTGCCAGCATTGATCTGCTGAAGAAAGGGATATCCATCTCGCCTTACGAACAATCGTTTTATGAAAACCTGGCAGTCCGCGAGCTGTCGAGTGGAAACACCACGGAAGGTGTGGCCACGATCCAGCGAGGATTGGAGTTATTTCCAGAAGATTCAGTCTTGCGCGAGATGCAAGAGCAGGCGGTCGCCCGAGGGCTTGTGCATTAGACCTACAACTATGTTTCTAGGCGGCGACGCAAGATGGTTCGCCGAGAGGGTAAATCTTCAGAGTTGACCTTTATGAAGTGGGCAGCCGCCATCGCTCTTAGCGCGTGTTTCGTTCCCGCAGCCTTAGCCCAGGTCACGGGAACAGCCAAAGGCCGGACCCTGCACCAACAGCAGGGTCTGGCTCAATTGCAGGGAGGCCACTTGCCGGAGGCACTAACCGAGTTTCGCGCCGCTGTGGCGGAGAACCCTAATGACGGTGTTTCTCATGACTACATTGGCGTCATTCTGGGAGAGTCCGGCAAGCTGAACGAAGCGATTACAGAGTTTGAACTAGCAGCTCGCCTCGAACCCGGCCTGGCTGATCCGCACTTTCATCTCGGTCTGGCCTACGAACAAACCACCCAGACCAGTCAGGCCATCTACGAATATCACGAAGCCTTGCGGCTTGATCCCGCGATGCTGGAGGCGCAATATGGCCTGAGCGCGATTTGTGCAAAGCTTGGCGATCTCGACGGGGCGATTCATCTGCTCCGGCAAGTAATCAGGGCAGCGCCAAACTTCGGCGAAGCCCACTACAACCTCGGACTGAATCTGTGGAACAAGTACAAGAGATCGGCGGGACTGCGCCAGAAGAGCGATCTGGACGAGGCGCTGCAAGAACTGAAGACGGCAAGCCAACTGGCGCCCAAGCAGCCCAGAATTTACTTCGCTCTGGGGCAGCTACTGGCAGATCGGGGAGACCTAGCGCCTGCGGTACAGGATCTGCAAAAGGCAGTTGAGCTTGATCCTCACAATCCTGAATATCACTACAATCTAGGACTCGCACTGAGGCTAAAGGGCGATATGGAGCCGGCCGGCGCCCAGTTTCGCGAGGCGCTCAAGCTGGACCCGAATCACGCACTGGCGCACCGGTCGTTGGGATTGGTGTTGCGCGAAGCTGGAGATTTCCCGGCGGCTGCCAGCGAACTTCGTCTGGCCGTGACTGAACTTCCTGACGACGCCGAAGGCCATCAGCTTCTGGGAACAGTGCTTCTCAAGATGAACGATCTCCCTGGCGCGATCGACAGTTTCCGCAAAGCGATCGGCCTGAACCCTGACCTGGGAGAAGCGCATGCCACTCTGGCCCAGGCTCTGCAAAAAACGGGAGAGCCGGAAGAGGCCAAGAAAGAACTCGCCGAATTGCAAAGAATCGATGCCGCAAAGGCGAACGCCGGACGAGCCATGATTCTGGTGGAAACCGCTTTAGGCCACATCAAGAAGAATGAACTACCAACTGCTATCTCTGAACTGGAGGAGGCAGTAAGCCTCAGCCCTGACCTTACCGAAGCTCACTACCAGCTTGGCTTGGCGCTGCGGCAGGCGGCAGAAAATTCAGAGGCCAACGCGGCGAAAGACGCACTGGCTCAAGCCGAAGCCGCCTTCCGGCGCGTGTTGCAGCTCGATCCCGACGATGCAGCTGCGTACCTTCAACTGGGGTTGCTTCTGGAATCCCGCGGAGACAAGACCCAAGCCTCGTCACAATTTGAAAAGGCCGTTCAGTTAGCGCCGGGCCTTACGAAAGCTCATCTTGAGTTAGGTCGAACGGCAAAGAATGCCCAGGACTGGGCGACCGCAGTGCGAGAATTCGAAGCAGTGCTGGCATGGAGTCCGGACAATGCGCAAGCTCACTACGATCTCGCGAGTGCGTTGAAGGCCGGCGGGCAAGTGGAAGAAGCAGCCCGGGAGCTGCAAATCGCCATGAAGCTTGATCCCGGGATTGCGAGCTCTCGTTAGTTGAAAGCGAACCAGGAACGGTCGCCAGGAATCGGTTCCTCGGGTCGGGTCGTTATCAGTTCAAACCGTGTACTGGCGGGCATTTCCAGCGGCGTCACAGCTGCAAGGAGAGACAACAATGCGATCAGAGTTTTCGCGTCGTGACTTTATTGCGGGAATGGGAGTGCTGGCCGCAGCCAAGGGCAGCCTCTCGGCAGCACCCTTTCAGTCGTCGTCCTCGTCCCCTTCTTCATCCTCAGCGACATCCCTGCCCGTACGACTGCCCAAATCACCCTTCAAAATCGCCGTCATCAACGATGAGATTTCGCAGGATTTTGGCCACGCCTGTGAAGTCGCTTCGCAGCAGTTCGGAATGGAGTGGATGGAACTGCGGAGCATGTGGAACAAGAATGTGGCCAAACTGGATGCCAAGGAAATTGCTGAAGCCAAGCGCCTCCTCAAAAAAAACAATCTGCGCGTCACCGACATCGCTAGCCCTCTCTTCAAAGTCGATTGGCCGGGCGCGCCCAAATCGAAATTCAGTCCTGAACATGATTCCTTCGGCGCCAACTTTACCTATGACCAACAGGGTGAAGTTCTTGACCGCGCCGTTGAACTGGCCAAGGCGTTCTCTACCGATCGCATTCGCTGCTTCGATTTCTGGCGGCTCGACGACCAGGTGCCCTATCGCAAGGCGATGAATGACAAGCTGCAGGACACAGCCGAGACGCTGCGCAAGATCGGATTGATCCTGATTCTGGAGAACGAATTCGCCTGCAATACCGCGACCGGCGCGGAAGGCGCCAAGGTTCTCGCCGGTGTACCTTCGCGCGCTTTCATGCTCAACTGGGATCCCGGAAACGCCGCCTTGCTGGGAGAGAAGCCGTACCCAGATGGCTATAACCTTCTGCCGAAAGACCGGATCGGACACTGCCACTGCAAAGACGCTGTCAAGAACGGGGACAAATACGAATGGGCCGCGATGGGCAAAGGCACAATCGACTGGGTAGGCCAGTTCGCAGCCCTCAAGCGCGATGGCTACCACCACGTCGTAAGCCTGGAAACCCACTGGCGGGGTGCAGGCACACCCGAAGCCTCGTCGATACAAAGCTGGGCAGGAATGAAAGAGGCGCTACAAAGAGCAGGAGCACTATAGAGATGTCATGGGTGCGGGTACTGTTGTCCGCCGCTCTTAATTTGATTTTTTGGTTTTGAGATTGCAGTCCCCCTCTGTGAGAGAGATGAAAAATCAGGTCCCTGAACGGAACAGTCTGCAAAAAAGTGCACTGTGGAAAACGCGGAACTGCAAGTTTTGCTAGAATATGCGGGCCGCTTCTTCGTCTACAACTTAAACTCTTGCTGTTTTGTCCGAGTTCCTGATGCGGGCTCGGTAAACCTTGTCGCAGCCTTTACCTCGGCAGTTCCAGACTAACCACGTCCCGTTCGTCCGACGGTGCTGCACCGGCGTGGTTTTGGTTTTCATTCTGAGAAGTATCGAATGTGCCAAGTCTCCTGATCTTCGTTCCAAGTAGACAGGACTTTCGGGAGAAAACTGGGACACCGACAGTAATCTTCAGTTTAGCAATCTGAAATTTGATGTTCCTGGGCCCCGTAGTCCCATCTGGCCAAAAGGGACTAGTTCGTCAGTCCATCCCCGGTTCAAAAGGATATTCCTAATGAGGACGTGTGTCTTACTGTTAGCCATAGTTTCCCTAATCGGGTGCGGAGGAGGAACCATGCCTTTCACTCCAGCCCACAACGGTTCCGGTAGTGGCACTTCCACTACCGGCTCGGGTAGCGGGACTTCGAGCAGTGGATCCTCGGGAAGTGGTACGTCGAGCAATGGATCTTCCGGCAGTGGCACCTCGAGTAGCGGCTCGGGCAGCGGAACTTCTACCAGCGGGTCAGGGACCGGAACCTCGAGCAGTGGATCCTCCGGCAGTGGCACCTCGAGTAGCGGCTCGGGCAGCGGAACTTCTACCAGCGGATCTTCCGGGAGTGGGACGTCGAGCAGTGGATCCTCCGGCAGTGGCACCTCGAGTAGCGGCTCCTCGGGCAGCGGAACTTCCACCAGCGGATCCTCCGGCAGCGGTACCTCCAGCAGTGGGTCCTCAGGCAGTGGAACTTCTAGCGGGTCTTCAGGGGGTGGGACGTCGAGCAGTGGATCCTCCGGCAGTGGCACCTCGAGTAGCGGCTCCTCGGGCAGCGGTACTTCTACCAGCGGATCCTCCGGAAGCGGCACCTCCAGCAGTGGGTCCTCGGGCAGTGGAACCTCAAGCAGCGGCTCTTCTGGCAGTTCATCGTCAGTAACCGGCCCGAGCGAGTTTACTTTTGGCGGCTATACCTGGGAAACCCACAACGGTTCGGCGCCACCGGTGGGCAATGCCAATGGAAATGTCGGGAAGTTTGATCCCATGAATGTGTCGGTTGGATCGGAGTTAGTTCTGTCACTGACCCAGACTCAAAGCGGCACCCAGATTCTTTCCAGCGGTTCGGAGGTCATGACGAAGCAGAAGTTCACTTATGGGACGTTCGAGTTTACTTCCAGGGTGGTTAACGTACTTTCTGGTTCAGTCACCACGGGTTTCCTGTACGCGTCCAACTCCGAGACCGAAATTGACATGGAGCAGGTGGGAAATAAGCCGGACGCCGTGGACTGCACCAACTGGCATGGCGTATCCAACTTTCAGGACACGCAGGTCACCGGGTTTAACCAGGGGAATACCCACGACTTCAGGATCGTGTGGCGATCCGGCTTTGTCGATTGGTACGTAGACGGTCAGCTGGTAGTGCATCATACACAGGCAGTGCCCAGCGCTTCCGCTCCATTTCTGTTCAGTGCCTGGGGCACGAACAAGTCAACCTGGGGTGGTACGGCAACAATCGGACCGACGCGCTACATGTACATCAGCAACTTCAAGTACACACCGTGAAGATGGAGCAACAAGGTGCGATGGAAGGATCGAAGGGCGCGGCCGCGTGCCGCGCTTTTCCCTTTGCGCTGAATCTTTCGTTGATCTGACTGGCGTGCTAGGTTCTTCCCGTGAAGAAATCCGCGGCCGCTTCCACCACAATCTTCTGCTGTTCCTCAGTCATTTGCGGGAACACGGGAAGCGCCAGGACGTGCTGGCTAGCGTCCTCTGCCTGCGGAAATGCACCCGGACCGTAACCCAGATACGCGAATGCCGGTTGAAGGTGAAGGGGCGAAGGATAGTAGATCTCAGTCGGAATGCCGCGGGCACGCAGATGGTCCCGCAGCTGGTCTCGCTTTTGGGCACGAATCACGTACTGGTTGTAAACATGCTGACACCCCTTGGCTTGGACCGGCAATGTAATCCACTTGCCTAGCCCCGCCTTCTTAAACAATTCGCCATAGCGATCGGCGTTTTGCTGGCGGGCTTTGGTGAATTCGTCGAGGTACTTGAGCTTCACCAGCAGGATGGCAGCCTGCAAGCTGTCCAGGCGGCTGTTCATGCCTAGCAGGTCGTAGTGATATTTCTTACGGCTGCCGTGCTCTCGTAACACCGTGAGTCGATCGGCAAATTCCGGATCGTTGGTAGTGATCATGCCGCCATCGCCTGCGCCTCCTAGATTCTTTGAAGGGAAAAAGCTGAAGCAGCCAAACTCACCGATGTTGCCCACGTTCTTGCCGTGGTACTGCGAACCGATCGACTGGGCAGCGTCCTCGATCACAGGCACACCGTGAGCCCGTGCGACCCGGGTGATGGCTTCCATCTGAGCTGGTAGCCCGAAGAGATGGACTGGCATAATCGCCCGGGTTCGGCTGGTGATGGCGGACTCCAGTTGCTTCGCGTCCAGGTTGTAGGTTTCGCGATCAATATCGACAAATACTGGCTTAGCCTTAAGGCGGGCAATGCTTCCGGCCGTGGCAACGAAGGTAAAGGGTGGAGTGATGACCTCGTCACCGGAATCTACTCCCAGCGCCATCAACGCAAGCAGCAGCGCATCCGACCCGGAGGCACAGCCAACAGCGAATCTGCAGCCTACAAGGTCAGCAACTTCAGTCTCCAGTTCACTCACCTGCGGACCCATGATGAACAGCTGGCTCTCCAGAACCTTGTCTACCGCAGCCCCGATTTCGGCTTTCATCAAGGCATATTCGGCCTTCAGATCAAGAAAAGGAAAGAGCAGCGGGGTCGCGCTTTGCGCAATCGGTGTAGGCGGCGTGGTCAGGGATGGCATCTTCAATCCAACTATAACGATTGTGGCAATTTTCCGCGAACTGAGATTTTGAACCGCAGGAAGTACCTCCAAGGCTCCCGCAGTAAACATGTCTAAACACCGCCGTATCAGAGAGATCCAGAGATGAACCCGAGTCCGCACGTACAGTGACTTTCGTACCCGGGTCCAACCTGAGAATCGCCGTATAATCGGTGCAAATCCAAGAATTTGCGCTAAAGATCAAAGGATAAGGTTGGATCCTGTTCTCGCATCGGCGATTTTCGTCCTGGGGCTGGCTTTCGGCAGCTTCCTGAACGTGTGTATCTACCGTCTGCCAAGAGACTTATCGGTGGTACGGCCACGTTCGACCTGCCCTGGCTGCCAGCAACTGATCCGTAGTTACGACAACATTCCCGTTCTAAGCTGGTTGATCCTGCGCGGACGTTGCCGCAACTGCAAAATCAGGATTTCGCCGCGCTATCTGCTGGTGGAACTGCTCACCGGAGCAATCTTTCTGGCCTGCTACGCACACTTCGGGGCGAGCCTGGCAACCCTCAAATATTGCGCTCTTGGATTCCTTCTGCTCGGTTTGATCTTTACCGACGCCGAAACCCAGCTCTTGCCCGACAAAATGACCCTTCCGGGGTTGGCGCTGGGTCTGGTCTTGAGTTTGGTGGTTCCGGTAAACGACCTGGCCTCGCAACTCCTGCCCGGGCTGGTTTCGCTGCCTGTAAGTTCGGATGTCTCCTGGCATCTGCTATCGCTGGCGGATGCGGTGCTGGGAGCCGTCGTGGGCGCGTCCTTTATTTACGGTGCGGGCGCAATCTATCTGCGGGCGCGGGGAGTGGAGGGCATGGGCTTTGGCGACGTCAAACTCATGGCCATGGTCGGCGCGTTCCTCGGTACTAAACTGACCATTTTCACTCTCTTCACTGCCTCGATCACAGGATCATTGTTCGGACTGTCAACAGTGCTGGCAGTCTGGATCAAACGTACACGACGGCGTATAGCGCGCAATCATGAGCCTGCCAAAGAGGCGCGACGCCGGGCCTGGGAGTCGGCAGCCATCGCTCTTCGCCGGCATCAGATGCCCTTTGGCGTTTTTCTGGGCAGCATGGCCATGGTGGCTTTCTTCTACGGCAACAGCTTCCTGCACTGGTACTGGGGGTTGCTGTGAAACTGTTGAGCAATCCCATCATGCTGCGCATGGCGGTGATGTTTGTAGCGGCGGGCTTCGCTTTTGTGCTGGGTCTGCTGATGATAAGACGCATGCGGCGCAGTATCAGCGAAGAGGCATCGTTCGCCGACGCTCCGGTCGCGCCCGAGTCTTTCCCATTGCACACCTATCATGCGGTGATCCAGCAACTGAAGCAGCAGAAACACGAGTTGCTAAGCTCTCAGCGAGAGGAACGGCGCCGCGCCAAAACTTCGGAAAACATCAGCGCGGCGGTGCTGGCGAATTTGTCGTGTGGAGTTCTGTTCTTCACTCCCAACGGACTGGTGCGGCAGGCCAATGGATCGGCCAAACAGATCCTTGGCTTCGCTTCGCCCGCCGGGATGAGTGCTGCCGAAATGTTTCGCGACGCAGAGTTGATTTCCTCATCCGATGGCTCATTTGCGAATCTGGCGGAGGCAGTGGACGCCAGCTTGCGCGAGAAAATCCGGTTTCGCCAGCTGGAGGCACGCTACCACACGCCCGCGGGCGAAGAACGAACCTTGGACATCACCGTGAGTTCTGTGCAAACGCCCGACACCGAGATCGTGGGCGCTGCCTGCCTGATCAATGACCGTACTGAAATGACCCAGATCCGCCGCCAGCAAGAGCTGCGCGGGGAAATGTCGGCTGAGATGGCGCTAGCGCTGCGCAATTCGCTCACCACCATCTCCGGATACGCCCAGCAACTCGCGGCCAGCCGGGATGCGGGATTGGCCCGCCAACTGGCCGCCGATATCGCTGCCGAGGCAGCACACCTGGATCGCACGATTGGTGGTTTTCTCGCCAGCGCCAAGGCTGCAAGAGCTGGAGCAAAAGTTTGATAGAGACTAAGTCTATGCTGCCGTCTGTGCCCTCAAGACAGCAAGACTGGAAGAAATGGAGCATCGCATGAAACGCATTGCATATGTTTTTCTGGCCGAAATCGTATTGAGCGGCATGCTGGTCACGCTGGCAGGCGCGCAATCTCAGCCTCTGGGCGACTATGCCCGCGCCATCCGCAAGGAAGACAAAAAGGAAGTGGGCAAGAAATACGATAACGACAATTTGCCCACAACCGACAAGATCAGCATCGTGGGAAATGCCACGGAGTCGGCGGCCCCGGAAGACGCCAACCCCGGCTCAACCTCCGATGCGAGTTCCGCGAAGCCAGAGGATTCGTCCACAGCCGTCAAGCCGGAGTCGCAAGCTCAGGACGGCGACAAGAAAGCGGACGGCACCGAAGCGCAGAAATCAACCGACCAATGGAAGCAGAAATTTTCAGAGCAGAAATCCAAGGTCGAACTGCTCTCACGCGAGTTGGATGTGGCCCAGCGCGAGTACCGGCTGCGTGCTGCAGCCTTCTATGCCGACGCAGGCGCACGTCTGCGTAACCAGGGTTCATGGGACAAAGAAGACGCCCAATACAAGCAGCAGATCGCCCAAAAGCAAAAAGCCGTGGATGACGCCAAGAAGGCGTTGGACGACCTGAAGGAACAGGGCAGGAAGACAGGAGTACCGGCCCGCGACCGCGAGTAAGCCAGATTGTTCGCCAGACCAAGGCCTCCGGTTCGAACCGGAGGCTTTTCAGTTTAGTCTCGCCCGCCTTGGTTTTGCGTAGCCTTAGTTTTGCCCCGCCAGATATCTCTGCTGGCATTGCTTGGCCGCGGCCAGCAAGGGATCGTACTCGCCCGTGCCGCGAAGCTTCACCAACATCGGGTCAAATTGGAGCTGAGAGTAGGCACAATAGTCATGCGAAATAGCGTTCTTGAGCAGGTACACAGCCGCCGACTTTTTGCCACAATAAGCCAGAACGGATGCCCGGTAGTACGCGTTCTCGGGGTCGGTCTCGGTGGGCTCAGTGGTTTCTGCCTCGCGCGCCATCCTGTCCAGTTCGGCGGGAGGCCGCAGACCAAGACAGGCTTCTACGAGATCACGATGATAGTGGAGGGAAGTCGGCATCTGCTTCACCCCTTCGCGTGCCTCCTCCACTTTGCCTTCCCGCAAGAGAAGCAAAGGCGTGGCGTAGTTGGCCCATTCCGAGCCTGCGTCGAGCCGGATAAAATCCCTTGCCCGGGTGAACTTGCTTAGTTCCATAAACGCCCAGGTACATGAACGGAACTGCCAGTTCCCAGGATCCAGAGCCAGCGCTTGGTCACATTCACGCGCAGACTCTTCCAACATCCCGGCATAGCGAAGAACATAGCCCAGCACGAAGTGTACCTGCGCGCTTTTCGGATGTTGTTTAACCAGGTTCCGAGCATCCTGGTAGGCCTTGGCTTGCTGTCGCCGCTCCACACGGTTGACCGTGAGTTGGACGGCAGGGGGGATCAGATTGGGATCGAGAGTCAGAGCCCGCTCCAAGGCCGTCGTCGACCGCCGGCCCATTTCCTCGCCGCCGTTTGAATAGGTAACGTCATAATAGTAGCGCTGCCCCAACTCGGCCCATGCTGGCGCATAGGTTGCGTCCATCCCCACCGAACGCTCCAGCATTGCGATCGCCTCTTTATTGGGAGCAGGGTCGTGGGGCGTCGAGATACTGCGTAAGTAGAGATCGTAAGCTTCCTCGTTCTTGGGGCGAGTACCACTCTCCGCTGGTGTTGTTCCCCCTAAAACCGGCAGAAGCCCCTGCCGGACCTTGGCCGTAACCTGCTCGCGCATCGAAATCATGTCGGGAGTTGCAGCGGTCAACGTGTCCCGCCAGATGATCCGGTTATCGTTGACGTTCACCGCCTCGAGAGTGACTTGCAGCTGATTCCCTTCTTTCAAATAGTGTCCTGTCACCACATCTGTGACCTGCATCTCGCGGCCAGCTTTCTGCACGTCCAGATCCGGCCCTGAATATTTGCTGGTCGTGGCCGAGGGGCGGATCGACAAGGCGCGTGAGTAACTCAACGTGGTGGCAATTTCGTCGGGTAACGCCAGGCGAAGAAAGTCGATGTCTTTGTCGGAACCAGCGTTCTGGAAGGGCAGGACCGCGACGGTGGTCGGGTTGTCCCGCCCGCCCGGGGAAATGGTGCCATGCCTTGCCTGCCAGAAAATGAAAGCGATAAGCCCCAGAACGAGCACTCCTGCGAGTCCCGCAATCAGTTTGTAGCCTTTCCCCAACTTGGGCGTTGCCAGCGGTGCGGCTACCACCTGAGCGCGTCCGCTGCTCGAATCACGCCTCGCCCGGATCAGATCGGCTTTCAATTCAGAAGCGTGCTGATACCGGACCTCCCGGTCTTTCTCCAGCGCCTTGGAGATGATGTGCTCCAGATCCGAAGGTAAATCTGGATTCAGCCGGACCAGCGAAGTGGGGGGGCGGTGAAGAATGGAATCGAAGATGGCCCCGGAGGTGTCCCCCTTGAACGGAAGTAGCCCGGTCGCCATCTCGTACAGCAAAACGCCGAAAGAAAACAAATCGGTGCGAGCGTCCAACGTCTTCCCCAGCACCTGCTCCGGCGACATGTAGGCGACCGTGCCCAGCGCCGCGCCGGGACTGGTGAGATTGTCCTCAGTATTGGCGGGAGAAGACTGCGTATTTTGGGCGGCGACCTTGCTGGCGGAACTGACCGGAGCCGTCACTTTCGCCAGGCCAAAATCAAGAATCTTGGCGTGGCCGCGCTTGGTGATGAAAATATTCGCCGGCTTGATGTCGCGATGGACGATGCCCTCGGAGTGGGCGGCATCGAGTCCGTCCGCAATCTCGATGGCCGACATCAGCAGGTTCTCGATCTCCATGGCCTTGCCCGCGATGCGGTGTTTCAGGGTCATGCCCTCGAGATATTCCATGGCGATAAAGCGCTTACCGTCATGTTCGCCGATTTCGTAAATGGTGCAGATGTTGGGATGGTTCAGGGCGGAAGCGGCACGCGCCTCCCGGCGAAAACGCTCGAGCGCCTGCGGATCTGAGGCAACGTCATCGGGCAGAAGCTTAAGGGCGACGAAGCGGCCGAGGGAGGTGTCCTCCGCCTTGTACACCACGCCCATCCCCCCACCGCCCAATTTCTCGATGATGCGGTAATGCGAGATGGTTTGGCCTAGCAGTCGACTGGGACCTCTCCCCTTGGGCCGTCATGTTAGGGGCGGACCTCAGTCAAGTCAACGTCAATCGAGTCCACGTAGCCGCTACGAGAGATCCCTGCTTGTTCGCAATTTCAAAATTTGTTTTACGTGGTGGCGTCCGTGCACCCAATGAAATTTCCGCCATTGCCTCGCCGTGAGCGGTCCGAGGATGGGATGGTCGAGCACTCTGGTTCGCGCCCCATGACGGGCTTCGCATTGGGCAAGCAACTCGCCCATGGTGGCGATCCGGGAACCGATCTCCGCCATGACTTTATCCGCGGACATGCCTTTAGGAACGACGGATTCAGGCGACTTTCGGCCCTTTGGAAAGTAGCTCAGTCTTATCACCAGCGTGATGCGCACTCGCTGCTTCAGGGTGATCGGGCTGGCCAACGGTTTCCCCTTCTGCAGCACCCGCTCCAACCCTTTGACCGTGCCAGTGTATGTCAGATAAAGATGCTCAAGCACTTCCGCCGCGCACCACTGCCCATCCGGACAGCCTTTCGGATGGTGCGTGAGTTCCTCACTTTTAATGCCACGAGTGGCGGAGGCGATTGCTTCCTGAAGTTGTTCCAAGTACGAATCCATGGCGCCTCTGATTGTTCGATCTAGTAGAATAGCCCCGGCATTCCCGGTTGCAAAATTTCATACTCATGACAGGAAGGTGGCTATGAAGACGTTGCTGATGGCAATGCTGGCGCTGGTGCTGATGGCGGGATGCACCTCTCCGCCCTCGCAACCGGTGCAAACCGAGAAACCTCAGCCCAAACCGCCAGAATTCCTCACCGCACGGGCCGCCTTCCAGAAGCTCTTCGTCACCGCGCGCGGCTGGGCGCGCGATGCGCAGCCCTATCGTATCGAATCGCTAAACACAGCCGATTCCAAAGGCAAAGAAGGAAAATCAGCAGTTTGGCGCGCTTTCTTCGCCTCGCCCTTGCAACGGGGAGTGAAACCTTACGTATGGTCCGGCGAAGATTCGCCTGACGCTCCCTCTCGCGGCATCAACCCAGGCTCCGAGGACAACTACAGTCCCACTAACGCTTCCACCCACGTTTTCGACCTCGCGTTCCTCAAGACTGACTCCGACAAGGCGTTGGAAGTGGCCCAGCAGCACGGTGGCGACAAGCTTCTGGCAAAAGCTCCCGATACTCCGATTCTCTACATGGTCGATTGGAGTCAGCCAACCGGGGAACTCATCTGGCACGTAATTTACGGCACCAATCAATACGAAGCAAAGCTTAAAGTGGCGGTGAATGCCAACACCGGAGAGTTTATCCGGGTGGAGAAATAAGAACTCTGTCATCCTTCGACTAGTGTTCCTTTCGCACGCGAAAGCCACAGCAGCGGCGCTCAGGATGAAAGGTGATTGGATAGGGAGAACCTCTTACTGCTTGGCTTGGTTCTTTCCTGAGGCTGGGCTGCCTTTCAACTTCTCCAGCGCCTTCTTCGCCTCCTCGGACAGGGGTCCGTTCGGCAGGACTTTCAGATAAGCCTCATAGTGGTCGACAGCGTCGTCGGGCTGGTTGAGCTTTTCGAAGGCCTGGGCCATGCGAAAGTTGGTCAGCGCATCATTGGGCTTGTAGAACAACGCCTCGCGGTAGCGGTCGAGCGCAGCGCGGTAATTCTTCTTCTTGAAATAGAAGTCACCAACCTCGATATCCTTCAAAGCTCGATGCGGATCGTAGGGATGAAGTTCCTGTACGTCTCCCGCAGTGTCCTCCCCGGTATCGGCCTCGGGCAGCGTGCTGTTGGGATGATCCTTGGCATCATCCTTCGGCGGGCTCAGGTCAATCCGGGTATCGCGGCTGGAACTCTCGCCCGCCTCGTTATCGCGGTCGGAACGGGGAGGTGGCTGGTTGCGATTCGGATCTTTGTCCGATGACTGGGACTGGCCGTTTGCGACGGCAGCGAGACAGAGGCAGATAGCCAGCAGAAAGACAGATCGCTGCATATGTCTATTGTAGCGAACCTCGGGCGCCAGGCGTCAGACCTCGGACGTCGGCCTTCAGAATTTTAGGAACCGTCATCCCGACAAAAAAGGCCGCTCCACGGGGGAAGTGGAGCAGCCTGGGTCAACGAATTCCTCCGCTGGGAGGAAACTTACAAGGACGGCGGAGCCGGTGCAGGTGCCGGCTGCTGCGCGGGCGTCGAACCATCGACCGAATTGGTCATCAGGCGGACATCCACGCGACGGTTCTTGGCTCTGCCATCACGGGTTTTGTTCGACTCTACTGGCTTGTCCTTGCCCAGCCCGATCAAGTAGATCTTGTGGGCAGGGATGTTGTGCTGCGAAGCCAGGTACTGCACCACGGAATCAGCGCGACGTTGGCTGAGAGCGTAGTTGTACTCCGCATCGCCTACCGAGTCGGTACCGCCCTCGACCGCAATGATGTAGCCCTTTGCATTGGGCACGCTGGTCGCGAGCTGGTCAAGTGCTGCCTTGCTGTCCTTGGTCAGGTTGTCTTTGTCGAAACCAAACTGCACGGCGGTCTCGGTGACCACGCGATAGTTATCCAGATTGGCCACGGTGTTCGACAGCGAGTCGACGCGATGAACCGCGTTGTCGGCCTGGGTCTGGGCCTGGCCAGCCTGTGTGGCAGCGGCCTCGGCCTTCTGGTCGACTTCCGCGGCCTTGGCGGTCACCTGCTGGATTCCGGCTTGTGCGCGGGCATCGACATCCTTGATCGCGTTGGTATTTTTCGCGGTCAGATCGTCGAGCTCATTGGTCTTGTTGATTAGCGGCGTGGTCTCTTGGCGTACATAATTCTTGCTGGCGCATCCGACCGTAGCCGCCATGCTGCTCGCCAGTAGAATGATTAACGAAGTGCGATTCATTGTAGGAGGGCTCCTTCCTCACTCATCTCGCAAAACCTGGTTTTTCTCGAATCGAAATTCCAAAACCTGGTTGCCACTCATTTCTGAAGAGGGCATCTTCCGCGTTCGCATTGTACAAGAGCACGGTAGATGCCAACAGTGGAAATAGCGACGGCGGACGGCAACTTGCTGAGCAATAAAGAGTTACACTCCGCATCCCTGGGAAGTCCGCGCCAGCGGCCAACGCCTTTCGTGCAAAGGCCGGCATGTACTGAGGAAATTTTATATGGTGCAGATTTATGCATAAGCCGAGAAAAACCGGACCACTAATTTTCGCGGAGTCAACGGATAGACCGATTCGAGGAAGTTGATCCGTGTCAATCCGCAATGATCCGTGCTTATTTTGCGCTGTTCGCGATCATCTAGAATGAACAGAGCGAATGGATCTCCAGGCAAAAATCCGCACTATCCCCACCTCGGCCGGCGTGTATCTCTACAAGAACGCCGAGGGTGAGGTCATTTACGTTGGCAAAGCCAAAAACCTGCGCAGCCGCGTGTCCTCTTATTTTCGCGAAGGGCGCTGGGAGGATGCCAAGACCGACTCCCTGGTGCGGGAAGCAGTGGATGTTGATTACATTGTTGTCGCCAATAATAAAGAGGCGCTGGCGCTTGAGAACCACCTGATCAAGCAGAAGAAGCCACGCTTCAATATTCTGCTGCGCGACGATAAGACTTATCCTTATGTGAAGCTTACTCTGGGTGAACGCTTTCCCCGGGTTTACGTCACGCGCCGGTTGCGGAAAGACGGCAGTTCTTACTACGGCCCGTACTTTCCGGCTAACCTGGCGTATCGGATCGTCGATCTGATCCACCGCCACTTTATGGTTCCGTCGTGCAAGGTTGACCTTACCCGATACCATCCGCGCCCTTGTTTGCAGTACTACATCAAGCGCTGTCTGGGACCCTGCGTGGAGGGACTGACCACGCCGGAGATCTATCAGGAAGCGGTGCGCGACGTGAAGCTGTTTCTCGAAGGCCGTCCCACCGACCTCTTACGCTCGCTGCGGCAGCGCATGGAGCAGGCCGCCGAAAGTGAGGAGTACGAGCGCGCTGCAAGGTATCGCGATCTGATTTCGACCGTCGATCAATTGCAGGAGAAGCAGCGCATCGCTGCCGTCGAAGGCGACGACGCCGACGTGTTTGGCTATCACTACGAAAACGGCATGTTAGCGGTGAACCTTTTCCACATGCGCGCCGGAAAGGTACTGGACCGCCGAGAGTTCTTCTGGGAGGAGTTGCCGGAATTGGAACCCGATGCAGCCACGGACCACGTGGGGACGGCCGGGCAAAGCTCGGCAGGTCAGACAGTGCCCATGCAGCAGATATTCCATCCTGGCGAATTCTTTTCTACCCTGCTCACGCAGCTATACATTGGCCAGCCTTATGTTCCGCGGAACATTTATTTGCCGGTGGATTTTGACGACCGGGAAGCTCTGGCAGACTTGCTCTCCGAGCAAGTGGCGGACAAGAGTGTCCGCCCCACACGGGTCAACATTCTGGTTCCGATACGCGGGGATAAACGATCTCTGATCGACCTGGCTGGCAACAATGCCAAACAGTCGTACGATCAGCGCTTCCGGGTAATGAAGCCCAATACCAAAGCAATTCAGGAAGCGCTGCAGGACGCCCTCGGCCTGCCAGAATTGCCGCGGCGAATCGAATGCTTCGATATTTCGCATATCCAGGGCGCGGAGACTGTGGCCTCCATGGTGGTGTGGGAGGATGGCCAGATGAAAAAGTCAGACTACCGCAAGTTCATCATCCGCGACGTGATTGGTGTCGACGATTTCGCCTCCATGCGCGAGGTGGTGACACGACGTTATAAGCGTGTCCAAGAAGAGGAAGCCAAAAGCGACAAGAAGAAAATGCCCAGCCTGGTGCTGATTGACGGCGGGCTCGGACAGTTGCACGCTGCCGCCGAGGCGCTCGAGGCTCTCGAAATTATCAACCAACCGCTGGCTGCAATCGCCAAGCGGGAAGAAATCATTTACGTCTACGGCCAGGAGAGCGAACCGGTCGCGCTCGATCATCACTCGCCCGTGCTGCATCTGATGCAGTTGATCCGGGACGAAGCTCACCGCTTCGCAGTCACTTTCCATCGCAAGCGTCGTCAGATGCGCGACCGCTCGACCGAACTGCGGGAGATTCCGGGGGTTGGGGAAAACACGACTCGGCGATTGCTGGAGCATTTTGGCAGCGTGCAAGCAGTGAAGCAGGCTGATTCAGCGGCACTTTCGGCGGTGGTGACGCGTTCGCAAGCAGAGGCTATCCTCGATCATTTCAGGAAGCAAGATGCACCAGTGCAATAGGAATTAGATCGCCGACGGTTTCGTCGCTGGCTGCGCGGCGGCATTCTTCAGGCTGCGTCGTACCAGCCACGCTGCGATAGCCAGCATTCCGCACCAGCCGAGAAAACTCACCACAGCGGCGATCTTCGTGTCGTATTGCAGTACTCCGAGGCTGGAAAAGATGGTGTGCCAGTCGTGCTCGATGAAATCGGAGTCCCCGGCTGTGACCAGGGGCAGAACCATAGCGCGAGCGTCGGCCATGTAGGTGGCCGTGTAGAGCCAATTTTCGAAGAAGAAGAATGCGCAGAAAGCAAAGGCTGTAGTCTGTCTTTGGGTAAAGAAGTATGCCGCCAGCAGCAACGGCACCAGCCATTGCAAAATCGTTCCTCCCCAGAGTCCGAGCGTGGTGCCAAACCAGCCAAATAGGAGGTGCCCACCTTCGTGGACCACCAGATTGGCTAGATCAATAAAGAGAAACTCGCCGTGCTTGCTGAAGGCGTAGACCAGGAACCCCACGTAGAAGAAGAGCCAGGCGGTAACGGCATAGCGTGAAACCGGCCGCCAGTCTTCAGCCAACAGACTCTGCAAGTACTCACGCATCTCCATCCAGCGGATTGTAGTTGGGCGGTGAGGTCCGAGACAGTTACGGCAGTGCTCCTACGTCAGACTTTCGCCGTGAACTAACTAGTCATCGATTCCCGGCAGTCCGCCCGTATAATTAGGGGAATTTAACTGCTATGTGGATGAAAGCTCATCAATGGATCATAACCCTGGGGCTGTTGGCCCTGGTGTTGGCGGCTGCTGTGGGCCTGATTCTGACTCGCCAATCGGCGCATTCGGACTCTGCGAGCCCACAGGGGCGTAGACCTCCGATCGTGGATGAGCAACCCCTGAAGACGGCCCGCGCGGTAGCGGCCCTCGCTTCGGACTGGGACGAGCAACGATTTTCCCGGCAGGCGCTCAAACTCGCTGACCACTCTGTAGACGTCGCATTCAGCTACGAAATGCGCCAGGCCACCGAGCATCCGGCCCCGCCGACGCCCGAGAGCAAAAAACTTTACGCTCAGGCCAATCAAGCCGACGCAGCCGTCAGGGCGGATCAGGAGAGGATCGACCAACTCCAGAAGCAGATCACGAACGCCAAGGATGGACGGGGACATGACACCCTGCAGCAGCAAATCGACTTGACCAAGGCGCAACTGGAACTCGATCAGGATGAATTGGAGGACGCCAAAGGTGATCTGATCCGTTCTGGAGTCGATCGTCTCAGCAGAATTCAGCGCCAGTTTAATCGTCACGAGGCTACCCAGAAGGAGTACGAGACCAGCAATCCCCCGAGTGCCGGAAGTAACGCGAGCAGCAGCACTCAAACCGGTCCGTCCTTCGCGATCACTGAGTTCTCTGTCTGGAACAGCCTGCGCGGCAAAACACTCCAGTTGCAACGTGCCCTGGACGAAGCCAAGCAGGCTGGCGCCCAGATCAGGCAAAGCCATGAAGTGCTGCAAACGCAAGTAGGCATGGAAGTCTCCAACAAGGACGCTATCGCGCAGCAAGCCAGAAGCGGGATCGAAGTTGCAGCCAGCGACGATGCCGGCTCGACCAACCGTACGGCTAGGGCGATCACTTCCCTGCACCAGATTTCCGTTGACCAGAAGGATCTCAGCGACCTCGACAAGCGCATTCAGGATCAGGACGATCTGGCGGCCGCTTATGGCAACTGGATCGATGTGGTCAAAGTTCGCCAGCGTGCGGCTGCGCACGACATGCTCAGATCCGCGATGCTGATTTTGCTGGTGCTGTTCGGTGTGTACCTGGCTAATCGCCTGGTGGACCATTTCTTCGTGGGCCTGGCGGTGGAACGCACGCGGCTGCATACCCTGCGCGGAGTGATTCGCTTCGCCGTGCAGGCGCTCGGCGCACTGCTGATCTTCGTCGTGCTTTTTGGCGTGCCCAACCAGATATCCACGATCCTCGGGCTGGCCACCGCCGGACTTACGGTCGCCCTGAAGGACTTCGTCATGGGGTTTGTGGGCTGGTTCCTGTTGATGGGTCGTAACGGAGTGCGGGTGGGCGATTGGGTGGAGATCAACGGAGTGGTAGGCGAAGTGGTCGAGATCAGCCTGCTGCGCACCGTGCTGCTCGAAACTGGCAATTGGACTGACACCGGACATCCCACGGGACGCAAAGTAGCGTTTGTGAACAGTTACGCGATCGAGGGCCACTTCTTTAACTTCTCCACCACCGGACAGTGGCTATGGGATGAAGTAGAGATCATGGTGCCGGCCAGCCAGGATCCGTATCCGGTGATTGATGCAATCCAGAAGATGGTGGCCAAAGAGACCGAGGCCAACGTCAAGACGGCCGAGCAGGAGTGGCAAAAAGCCGCCACCCGTTACCGAGCCCAACCGGTTTCAGCCGCGCCGGAAATCAGTCTGCGGCCAACGAGTTCAGGAATCGAAGTACACGTCCGCTACATCACACGTGCGGGCGAACGTCATGCCATGCGGACACGCATGTACCAGGCGCTAGTGGATCTGCTGCATACTCGCCCCGGAGATCAGGTGGCTGCGGTCAGCGCTCCGGCGGGGCGCTGAACCACTTGATCGCGACAAAGCCCGCAAATCTCAGCTTCTGCATCTTTTCGGCTTCGGAAAAGGCTACGCTCGACTTTGGGCTGCGGTTAGGCATTTACGTTCGCTTCGGCGGCCGGGGACGGACAGAAGAGGAAACGCCGGCGGACTCCTTCACCCATTGACCGGATCGTGAGTGGGGTCGCCCTTGCCACCTTCCCCGACACTATTCAGCAACCATATTCAGCAACCATGCCTTCGCAGCCGCCGACAAGCGCGAATCGTGCAGTGTCTCGCGCACCAATCCAGCCGGAAAAGACCTTGCGAATTCCAGAGCCCGGTCCAGAGGGGTAGCTTCATTGCGCAACAGGGCTATGCGTATTTCCCGGCGGGCTGACCACCTGGAATCGTCGCAGACGGCCGCAGCCAGGGCCGCAGACACATCGTTGCGTATCAGTGCCTTGATGATTGCCGATTCGGTCAACCGGAAATTGCCCAGCGCGGCGTGAATGACGCGTGGCTCGGGATCATGCAGGAGCTCGGCAGCGACCCGTCCCGATGCACGATGCGCCAGCGAGAGCCGCTCCCCTTGCGAGAGTCTCTCCAGCCGGTTGATGAGGGATTCTTCGGCAGCCATTTTTATGTCAGCGGGAACCACAGGCGTGAGCGCGACTTGCATCAGGTCAAACGTGAACAGATGCCGCACCATGGGAATCGAAACGTGACGCGGGGTTCTGGGATGCTCGACCAGTGCAAGCTTAACCTTGCGGCTCTTCATCAGGCCGCCGTTTTTGCTGAGGTGATCAAGCGCCTGCGCCGTCAAATCGCTCCGCTTCAGCAGCACCAAGGCAAGGTCCTCGGTGAGTGCGGGGTCGGAAGCGGCGGAGACGAGCGTTTCGGGCGATGCGCTGTGAACTGCCTCAGGTAAGGAAATGGCAGACCTGCTAGTGGACGTGGAAGCTGTCGTGGATGGATCGTCGACAGACATGGCATCTATTCAGTCCATTAAGAATAACTGCGGTAACTTCGCTCCCGCTAAGCGACAATGTATAAAGAATCTGGCGCAGGCGTTACGCGTTCGGACCATTCCATTATGCCTGATCAGACTTTCGACATCGTAGTGATCGGCGGAGGCATTGTGGGTCTCTCGACCGCGATGCACTGCACTCGTCTTTTTCCGCAGCTTCGGCTATTGCTGGTCGAGAAGGAAGACGGCGTCGCCCGTCATCAGAGCGGGCACAACAGTGGCGTCATCCACTCTGGCGTCTACTACAAGCCGGGGTCTCTCAAGGCGAAGCTTTGCGTCGAGGGCGCCGCCGCCATGGTGGAGTTCTGCCGCGAGCACAACCTGAAGCACGAGATCTGCGGCAAGGTCATCGTGGCCACCAGTGAAGAAGAGATTCCGGGTCTCAAGAAGTTGCTGGAGCGTGGTCAGGCCAATGGCTTGGCCGGACTTCGGATGCTTAGTCAGGAACAACTGCGCGAGATTGAGCCTCACTGCAGCGCTCTGCTAGGACTGCTGGTGCCAAGCACGGGAATTACGGATTACGCGGCGGTGTCCAGGAAATACGCGGAGATTGTGGCTGCCCAGGGGGGAACGATAAACACAGGAACAGAAGTTCGAAAAGTGGCCCTGCAGGGCGCGGAGATGACGGTCGAGACCACTCGTGGGGCGTTCTCCACCAAGAACGTCATCAATTGTGCGGGACTTCACAGTGATCGCGTCAGCCGGATGGCAGGCCAGAAACCGGAAGTCAGGATTGTGCCCTTTCGCGGCGAATACTACGACCTTGTTCCGGAGAGAGAGCACCTGATCCGCACTCTCATTTATCCAGTGCCCGATCCTAAATTTCCTTTTCTTGGGGTGCATTTCACGCGGCGGATTCAAGGTGGCGTGGATGCCGGGCCGAACGCCGTGCTGGCCTTAAAACGCGAGGGTTACAAGCGTACTGATTTCAGTCTGCGGGACTTTGCCGGAACCATGACCTATCCCGGCTTCTGGCACATGGCGGCAAAATACTGGCGGGACGGCTTCGCCGAATACCATCGGTCGCTGAGCAAGGCGGCCTTTGTCAGAGCGCTGCAGCGCCTGGTGCCTGAGATCGTCAGTGCTGATCTGGTGGCGGACGGCTCGGGGGTTCGCGCGCAAGCGGTGCGTCCGGATGGATCGATGGTGGACGACTTTCATTTCGTCCAATCGGACAAAATGCTGCACGTGTGGAACGTTCCTTCGCCTGCGGCGACGGCTTCCCTTCCGATCGGACGGCACATTGCGGAGATGGCCAGGAAGGGATTCGGATTTTGATCCCCGTGGGGACAGCCGCCCTCGGCTGTCCGGCGGAGCAAGGCTCCGCTCTGTAGTTGGGCGCAATGCTGTCGAGCTTCGCTCGACAGGACAGCCGAGGGCGGCTGTCCCCACGTGGTCCTCGGGCATCCTCGCCCGTCACTTTTAGACGGTACAATTGGCGTCAGCTCATCTGAACCTGGAAACGCAATTTTCACAGAGCGTTTGGAGGACACAGAGTTATGGGGTTCGATCTTTCCGGAAAACGAGTTGCGGTGCTGGGCGCAGGGAAAATAGGCGGAATTCTGCTCAAGGCACTGTTGGAGAAAGGCCTGCTTTCCCCTAAGGCCACGTTTGCCACGGTCCAGCACGAAGAGCGCGCACGGGCTCTTGCGGTGAAACTGGGAGTGTCCGTTGGCACCGACAATCTGGCCGCCGTCCGTGACGCCGACATCGTCTTTGTTTGCGTGAAGCCGCAAGTCGTACAGGAAGTGATGGAGCAGATCCGCCCGAATATTTCCAGCAAGCAACTCATAATCTCGGTGGCGGCTTCAGTTCCCACTAGCCAGATTGAGAAAGCTCTGGGTGGCGACGTTGCGGTAATCCGGGCCATGCCCAACACGCCCTGCGTGCTGGGTGTCGGCATGACCGCCCTGTGCAAGGGCAAGTTCGCCAACGCTCAACAGGTTGAAACTGCGTGCGCCTTGTTCAACATCGTGGGCAAAACCGTGGTCGTGGACGAAAAGCACATGGATGCCGTAACCGGACTTTCGGCCAGCGGGCCCGCTTACATCTACATCATTCTGGAATCGCTAGCCGAAGCGGGCGTGAAAGTTGGCTTGCCGCGCGATGTGGCAACACTGCTGGCCGCACAGACCACGCTGGGGGCAGCGACTGTGGTGCTTGAGACAGGAGACCATCCTGCGCTATTGAAGGACGCGGTAACCACTCCCGCAGGATGCACTATCGACGGCATCATGGAACTGGAAGAAGGCAAACTGCGGGTCACGCTTATCAAAGCGGTGGTCAAAGCCGCACAGCGAGCGAAGGAACTAGCCTACGGACAGTGATGGGGGTGACGCTGAGTTGTTACGGTAGTTCGAAGTTGACCGTGATCGTGGTTTCGAAATCGACCAAACGGTCCTTCAGCCGGTGCGGCTGGAAACGCCATTGGCGCACCGCATCAGCGGCGGCCTTCACCAACAGGGGATCGCCGCTCACGACCTTGAGTTCTCGAACCGCGCCATCGGTTCCAACCAAAGCGTTCAGCACGACTGGACCTTGAATGTGCTGCTGCCTTGCATCCTCCGGATACTCAGGGTCAACACGTTCCAGCAGATAATTGTCGGTTGCCGACGGGGAGACTAAGCCGTGCCCGCCAGAGGTATCTCCTTCCCTCGTCACTGCATTTCGAATGGCGTCGGAGTCACCGCCCGAAGGCGTCGACTTTGTCGACCTTGCCGACGGCGACATCCGGAATACAACTTTGCCCTGCTCGTACACGACCAGCCCATCTGCCGACTCGGCCCCTTCGGTCCTTTGTTTCGCAACAGCGACGGACGCTGGCGGCGAGACAGGCGCAGAACTCACCGGTTTCGCGGAATCTGCCGGTTTTTCAGCAGGCATTGGGACAGTCTGCACAGCCCCTTGCACCGCTTGTGCCTCTTCAGAAGTGACGGGAAGGCGGGTTCCGGTTCGAATGACGGCCATGCTCCAGCCCACGCGGCCCACCATCCAGCCGAGCAGGACAGCCAGGGCAATGACGGCAACGGTCAGGGTGCCAGTGCGGTAATCCCGCCGATGGGTAGCCCTAGGCCGCAGACCCGATTTCAGGATTTCGTGAGCCACCGTTTCCGCTTGCTCCGGGTCCGGTGTGGCCGCCGCAGAATTTGTATCGGGCGCCGGCGCCTCGCTTTCGCCCTCCACGGCTTCCCGCACGGTCCGAGACACCGCGCGGCCAAGAGCTTGCAGGACCGGGACATCGGCATCGTCGAAAGCACCGGGGCTGGACGAAAAGATCTCGAGAATGCCCCACAGTCTTGTCCCATCGAGAATCGGCAGAACCACAATCGAGCGGACATCGAGAACACGGCAGGCGTCGGCGTTGACCCGGGAATCGGCGAGAGTATCGTCACAACGCTGCATCTCGCGAGTCTGAACACAAAGACCCGAAAGGCCAGTGCGGGTATTCAGGAAAGAGCCGATGCTGGGAGTCTTTTCACCCGAAGTGGCGCGGCACACCATTTTGTCGCCGCTGGCCAGCGCAATCATGGCCCCGGTAGCCGCAGTAGTTCGGAGAGCATCCTCCAGAATTTCGTGCAGCCTCAAATCCAGTGCAAAATCGGCGGGCAATTCTTCCTGGTGGTGGAAAGCCAGCACCTCCAGCGGATCGACCCTGTCGTTGCCGGCGGCCTCTGGTTCCGGAAGGTCTGGCTCGATCCATTCCGGACCGGTGATGCGGGTGGGGCCTACCCGGTAATAACGCATTGGGTCGGGTTTTAACATGGGCCGACAGTCTTCGACTCTGGCGTTGCAGGGTAACTCGCCAGTCTGGAGCGGAGTTTCGCCTGAAACATCCCTGTTGTCAATACAAATGATCCTACCGCCAAGTCACTCACAAATCTATATTTATCGCATTCCTGATGGGGAATAAAAGGCCTCTCAGGAGCAACTGCGTCGGATCAGCGGTACGCAGGGGTCACCCCTTGGCCTCAGATGCCGGGGTTACCAGAAGGCTGTCGTGAACAAATAAGTGAATGGGCCGCCTCCTGGATAGCAACGCGAATTCAGGCCTTCCTCGTTGTACACTTCCCGATTCACGCCCCTTGATTGGGCGGGGAGATTGAATTGGAAAAGAAACGAGGAAAAGACTGACCGCGTCACGTTCGAGTCCCGAGCCGCTGGTGGCGGCACCATCCAACGGTGGCCAATGGCACGCGGTCACGGCCAGCTTTCTGGGTTGGACGCTGGATGCGTTCGATTTTTTTGTGCTGGTCTTTCTGGTGGACACGCTGGCGGCGCAGTTCCAGGTCACGAAGAGCGCCATTGTATGGACCATGACGGCGACCTTGGCCATGCGGCCGGTCGGCGCGATTGTTTTTGGATTGCTCGCCGATCGCTACGGCCGCCGCAAGCCACTTATGGCGAATGTAGTTTTCTTTTCCCTGGTCGAACTGCTCTGCGGATTTGCTCCCAACTACACCGTGTTTCTGATCCTGCGCACTATCTATGGCATCGGGATGGGCGGCGAATGGGGCGTTGGAGCATCCCTGGCCATGGAGAGCGCCCCTGCCAAGTGGCGAGGGGCCTTGTCCGGAATCGTGCAAAGTGGGTATTCCATCGGCTACCTGCTGGCTGCCGTAGCGGCGCGCTTCATTCTGCCAACTCTGGGATGGCGAGCCATGTTTTGGGTAGGAGGGGCCCCGGCACTACTGGCGTTCTACATCCGTTTCCGGGTGCGCGAGTCGGAGGCCTGGAAGGCACATCGAGCCCCGACCATGGGAGCCATTCTGCGCACGGCCAGCGGTCATTGGAGAATTTTTCTTTACCTTGTCCTGTTGATGACCCTCATGATGTTCCTCTCGCACGGCACCCAGGATCTCTATCCCGATTTTCTTAAAACGGCGCGGGGCTTCGACCCCAAGATCGTGGCTTATCTGGTCATCCTCTTCAACGTGGGTGCGGTGCTGGGTGCGATCATGTTCGGACATCTTTCGGAAAGCCTGGGTCGGCGACGCAGCATGATTTTCGCGCTGGTACTGTCTCTGGCGATGATCCCGGCCTGGACTTTCGGCGGATCTCTTCTGACACTTGCGGTCGGGGCTTTCGTCCTGCAAGCAGGCGTTCAGGGCGCATGGGGCATCATCCCCGCCCATCTCAACGAACTCTCCCCCGACGCCGTGCGTGGATTGATGCCCGGGTTTGCTTATCAGCTGGGCATTCTCATCGCGGCCCCGGTGAACAATGTGGTGTATGCCCTGCGCAAGCCGCTGGGATATGCCTGGGCCCTGGCCGCATTTGAGATCGCGAACATTGCGCTGTTGATGACGGTGATCGTGTTGGGATCGGAGCGTAAAGGAAAGAGCTTTGCACACCAGGACAGCACTGAATTGCGCTTGTGACCACTGTCAACCCAGCTCGTGACGCACGACCACGGCCCTCAGCTGACCAATCTCGCTATATAATTGTTCAGAGATCTAACAGACAGATGGTTGCTCCGCCTCGCCGCGGGAAAGCTGCTACAGTTTCTCTTCATGATTTCGTGGTGAATTTCTTTTGGCTTAAATACTTGGGAGTTGTCGGATGCATATTGCCGTAGTGGGTTCAGGTTACGTGGGGTTGGTGGCGGGTGCATGTTTCGCCGACCTGGGACATCAGGTGATCGTCGTCGATAATGACCAGGCCAAACTCGCCGCCTTAAAAGCGGGTGAGGTTCCCATCCACGAGAAATTTCTTCCCGAACTGTTGCGACGCCATCGCGGTCACAACCTGACGTTTTCTGACGACCTGCCCGCTGCAGTCCGGGCCAGCGACGCGATTTTCGTGGCTGTCGGCACGCCTCCCACCGAGCAGGGTGAAGCAGACCTGTCTTACGTGGAATCGGTGGCCCGCAGCATTTCCGGGGCTATCAACGGCTACAAAGTCGTGGTCGAAAAAAGCACCGTCCCGGTCTATACCAGCGATTGGGTCCGCAAGATCATGTTGCGTAATGCGGCTGCACCGGATTCTTTTGATATCGCATCCAACCCCGAATTCCTGCGTGAGGGCACAGCCGTTACCGACTTTCTCTATCCCGATCGCATCGTGGTGGGGGCGGACAGCGAACGTTGCGCCGCAGTGCTGCGCAAGGTCTACGCACCCATGACGGACGGCAGTTATTACCAAAAGAAGGATGCGATCCCTGCCCCGGACAAGGTTCGCATTCCTCCTCCACTGATTATCACCAGCGCCAAAAGCGCGGAACTGATCAAGCACGCTTCTAACGCCTTCCTGGCCATGAAGATTTCGTTCGTCAATGCGGTCGCATCGATTTGTGAGTCGGTGGGAGCCGACGTACAGCAGGTGTGCCAGGGCATCGGTACCGACGCCCGCATCGGTCCGCGCTTTCTGAATCCCGGGATCGGCTATGGCGGGTCCTGCTTCCCTAAGGACTTGCTGGCCTTCCGCGCGGTGGCGCGTGAATGCGGTTACGAGTTCCGGCTGCTGGACGAAGTCATGCGCATCAACGAGGATCAGCGCCAGCGCTTTCTACGCAAGGTACGCACTGCTTTGTGGACCCTGCGCGGAAAACGTCTGGGAGTCCTGGGGCTGGCCTTCAAGGGCGGAACCGACGATATTCGCGAATCGCCTGCCATTCTATTGGTGCAGGCGCTTTTGCAGGAGGGCTGTCAGATCGCCGCCTATGATCCGGCGGCGATGGACCGCGCACGCGAGGTCCTGAACTCAAAGACGGAGTTTGTCAGCGACCCGTACGATGCGGCCAGGGACGCTGACGCGCTGCTGATCCTGACGGAATGGGAAGAGTTTGGCACTCTCGACCTGGACCGTCTGCTCCAGCAACTGAAATATCCCATTGTGATTGACGGCCGCAATCTCTACGAACCGGACGCCATGGCCGCTCGCGGTTTTACCTACTACAGCGTGGGCCGGCTGGCTGGAACTCCCGCGACTCCGGCAGAGGGTGAGGGCGCCGCCACCGCCAAGACCAAGAAATCATGAAGAAAGCGCGCGCCCTGGTAACAGGCGGAGCCGGATTCCTGGGCTCCCATTTGTGCGATGCCCTGCTCGGCGAGGGTTATTCCGTGATTGCCGTCGATAACTTGCTCACGGGAAGACTGGCAAATCTCGAGCATTTGGGTAACGACTCCCGGTTTGAACTCCAACAACTCGACATCAACGAACCGTTCGACGTGGGCGAGGTAAATTACGTGTTCCACTTCGCCTGCCCCGCCAGCCCCGTAGACTACACCGCGCACGGAATCGCTACCCTCAAAGTTGGTTCGCTGGGCACGTTCCACACGCTCGATATCGCGCGCAAGTATGGCGCGAAATACTTCGTCTCCTCGACCTCGGAATGTTACGGCGATCCGACGGAGCATCCACAGAAGGAAACCTACTGGGGCAATGTGAATCCCATCGGACCGCGCTCGGTATACGACGAGAGCAAGAGATTTACCGAAGCGGTTACCATGGCTTATCACCGCGATCACAACCTGGACACCCGCATTGTGCGAATCTTCAATACCTACGGCCCACGTATGCAGGTCAATGACGGCCGAGTGATTCCGAACTTCATGAAGCAGGCGTTGCGCGGCGAAGATCTGACCGTCTACGGCGACGGCAGCCAGACACGGAGTTTCTGCTATGTCAGCGACGAGATTGAAGGTTTCTTGCAGCTGGCTAGATCGGCGGAGCACTTTCCGGTAAACATCGGAAATCCCACCGAGTTCACCATCCTGGAGTGTGCCCAGCGAGTGTTGGCTGTCACTCAGTCCAAGAGTCAGATCCGCTACGAGCCCTTGCCCGAGGACGATCCCAGGCAACGGTGCCCCGACATCACCAAAGCCAGGACTCTGTTGGGCTGGGAGCCGAAGATTGATCTGGAGACTGGCCTGCGTTTGTCGCTGGATTATTTCCGTCAAACAGCTCAGGTCTAACCAGTGAGTTTGGAGGGCGACGTTGGCGCAGTCAGCGCCAGACCCGCCATTGCAGTACTTCAGGCCAGAGTGTCTTCGGAGGACTGGCAGGCGACCAGTTGCTTCACCTGATCCCGTTCGTCTGCGCTGTTGAGGCTGAACTGTACTCCCATCCCGAAACCGGGATGCGTCACTTGCACTGTTCCTCGCACCCTCAACTTTAAATTCTGTGTTCGCACCACGAGATTCACCACGGTACGCGGAGGAAACGGCGCTGGCGTCTCCACATAGCAGCCGCCGGTGCTGATATCGCTCAGCGTGCAACGATTGGGAACACCCTCTCCCAACCGGAACACATCCGCGCTCAGCCGGCAGGCGAGCCTGGACTGAATCCGGCGGTTCGATGACGACGCCGAGAGCCCTAATCCTGCGAACCGCGTGACGGCTGGTTCCGCAGGCGCTTGTGGCGCGACCTTAGGCGCGTCGCGTTCCGCGGTAGCCAGCCTGGCGAGGCTGCCCTTGATCCATTCACTCAGGGTTCGACGGGAAGTTTGTGGCACGTCCGCAAACCGAATTCCCACTCGCCCTGAAGAATCCTGCCACACCACATCGCCCGAAAGCCGGACCGCGGATTTCCCCCCCGGCAGATTGAACTGGAAATAAACTTTGCAGCGCAGCGGCAGCCTACGTTCGGATTGAATGGCCAAGCCATCTTCACTCAAGTCCAGCAGTGTGGCAGCGACGTTTTCCGCCGTGCCGTAGGCGATCGAAGCCGGAGCGTGCAACGCGACGCGCAGCTTTGCCCGTTTTTCGCGAGCCATCAATCCACGCGCAGCGCGCAGGCTACTACTGGCTCGTTCCACCGAAACCGGTTTGTATACAATGAAGTTGGCGCCTTGACCAAAAATATCGCGCACCTGTTCGCGCCCGTCGACTAAGCCGATAATGAGCGTGGTTTTATTGATTGGCAGCTTGCGGGTCGTGGCAATAAGTTCGATGGCAGCGGCCTGATCTTTGCAATCAACCACGACGGCGTCGAAGTGCTGCCCTGCCAGCCGGGATGCGGCTGCGCTCAAATCCGCACAATGTTCCACACCGATGCTCAGCTCCCGAAGAATCTGACCAAGCACCTGCACCGCATTCTTGTCCGCGCAGACCACCAGTGACGTAAGTGCCATACCGCGAGAATGTTAGAGTTCCGCGGTAAGCGGAGACAAGTTACCTCAGTCACGGCGAGGGCAATTTTGTGAAGCCGGTGACTTTCGTCATCTGGAGTTCGAAGCGAGAACTGGTTATGTTGGCAATTGCAGGTTGGCAATTTTACGTTGGTAATTTTACGTACCCCAGGCTAGGCGAGACGGCTTTTTCCTCGTCTTCATGAAGGTGATCAGGATGTCATCACGAACCGGCAACTGGATGATCGCTGCAGGAGCCGTCGCTCTGGTCATGGGACTTCTCACGCTGCCTGCGGCACTGGGCGAACATGTGGACACCAGTCTGCTCACCTTGGGCGCCTGTGGCGTGTCCCTAGGTTCCATGATCGCAGCCGGTGGAGTTTTTCTGAGGGCCCGGGCGATGATGTCAGGGGAGGGTTCGGGAGTTCCAGGAGAGTCGAGACAATCGTCGCGACGGGTCCGAGGCGGGTGTGATCTTTGCCATGGAGACCTGCCGGTAATCCATTGCAAGGTGCACCAGGTCCACCTTTGTCCCGATTGCGTGGCAAAACACTACGATTTCCGCTCTTGCACGTACATACCCAGCACACGCGGGACGACTCCAAAGGCAGCCAAGGCCTTGGCTAAAGCACAGGGCGTCTAACCGACTCAATCCACTCGGTTGAGTGCCAAAGTGACCACAGTTTCACCCGTCGATTACATTACTCAAGTCTCAGGCTGAGGTGGCTCCTTTGGTGCGTTGACCCCTTCCCAGCCCGCCCCTACCATGAACCTAGATACAGCCGCGTATTTCGCGGTCACTCCCCACTGACCTAAGGCACAAGAGTCAGTCTTACGGTTCACATACGACAGAGAGGTTTCACCACGGCTATGCGAATCATTAGCAGGGTCAAGGAATCTTCCGGTAAGACAGGCAGGCGCTTCCGCCAGGCCAGCGGTTTCTCGCTCATCGAAACCATGATCGTGCTCTCCATCATGCTGATTGCGAGCGGGATGTTTTTCATGAGCATACAGCCGGCATTGAAGGATACGCGCGTAACCAACGCCTACAACACCACCTTGATGACCCTGCGCCGGGCACGGGAAGCGGCCATTGCGGAACGGCGCACTTACATAGTCACCTTCAACAATGTGGCCACGCCGAACTCGATCACTATGACGCAAGCCGCTACTGGCGTTGTGGTCACAACTCAGACTTTGCCCCCCGACGTTTTCTTCCGGGTGGAGCCGGGCATACCGGTTTCTGCGGCCAATACTCCGGATCACTTTGGCGCCGGCGGAACCGCTCTTGATTTCGATCAAGCCGTGGCCGGAGGCGACAAGACGAGCGTCTGTTTCCAACCCGACGGCTCGGCCACGGACATCAATAGCAACAGCAACAACGGAGTCCTTTACATGGCCCGCACCGGGTCCTTGTACAGTTCGCGCGCCGTGACAGTGTGGGGAGCAACGGGACGCCTGCGGGGATACCGGCTGTATCCGAACGGCGCGGGTGGTTCTGTCTGGAGACAACAATGATCGCTCACAGAGCAACAAGTCCGGAACAGCAGCGCCGGCGACAAGAGGGATTCACTCTGATGGAAGTCCTGATTTCCATGTTCGTGCTGACCATCGGACTGGTTTCCATGTTGGGGGTGTTTGCCACCGCCATGGCCGCCACGCAGACAGCCCAGTCGGACATGATTGCCAAGCAATTGGCCCAGCAGGCGATGGAGACCATCTTCACCGCCCGCGAAACCCAGAACGTCGTCTGGAACCAGATTCAAAATGTGGCCGGAGCCGGATCCCCCGGCATCTTCGTCACTGGCCTGCAACCCATCAAACAGCCGGGATTGGATGGCATCTATGGTACGGCCGACGACAGCGCTGCCCTGGCTGAGACCATGACTCTGCCCGGACCGGATGGGGTTGTTCAAACTGCCGCTGGCGCAGTCGTACCGGCAGGGGATGACATCATCATCCCACTGACTAGCTACCAGCGCAGTATCACGATCACCAACAGTGCTTCTGCTGACTTGAGGCAGATCGTCATTGTGGTCCAGTACATGGCTGCTGGGCTCAAAGCTCCGCGGCAGTACGTCCTGTCAGGATTCATTTCGCAGTATCGATAAAGATAAAGATAAAGAGGAAAAATGCCCAGCGCGTACACAACTTCGGATCGTGGCTTCACCCTGATCGAGATGATGATCTCTCTGGCCGTGGGCTTGATCATTGTCGGAGCAGCCGTCCAACTGTTCAGCCGAGGAGTGAATGCAACCTGGCTGATTTCGCAGAGGGCAGAGTTGCAGCAGAACGCCCGCGCTTCCTCTAATCTACTGGGCAAAGATATCAGTCTGGCGGGGGCGGGGCTTCCCACCGGAGGCGTTGCCCTGGCCTCTGGGACCGCATCGAAGCCGGTTTACGGTTGTGATTACTTGGGCGTGTGCTACCTGGGCCCGACCAATAGTGCTTCCATCACCTATCCCAACCAGGTGGTCAGCGGCAACACCATCAATTACATGTACGGCGTGATCCCCGGCTGGAAAAAAGGGGTCACAATAAACGCCGCCGTCGGAGCTACTGACGTCATTACCGTGGTCTACGCGGATACGCAGTTTCTGTTGAGCGACTACACCGTAAAGTTTAACGATCTCAACGGTAACTCCGTTACATTCACGCTGCCCACCCCCGCTCCCAATCCGCTGGACCAGGCTGTGAACAATACTGGTGTGGGATTGCAGCAGGGGGATCTGGTGCTGTTCACCAGCACCGCCGGGAGCGCTTACGCGGTGGCTGCGGTCACGGCCGCTGTCCCCGCGGGCGGTGGCCCCTCCTATACGGTGGCGTTCGCCAATGCGGATGCGTCGCTGATGAATCAGAACCCCGCCACCAGCAACGATCTGAAGCAGATTGCCACCGCGGCCGGCACGGCCGCCACGGCGGCCGGCGTAACCGCCACCCGCCTCTGGGCGATAACCTACTATCTGGACAACACCACCACCCCGGGTACGCCCACATTGATGCGGCAGGTGAACGCGCGAAAACCAGTCCCGGTCGCTGAAAACGTGGCTGATCTGCGGTTCACCTACGATACTTACGACAATAATGGAGCACTGCTGAACGCAACCGGAGACGGCGGTATGTCAGCCGCCACTCCCATCTCCCCCAACCAGATTCGCACCATCAACCTGTCGCATTTGACCATCCGCAGTCAGCTCGCCGGCAGAAGCGGTTATTCGTCGATGGACATGCAGACTTCGGTGAGCGCTCGCAATATGAGCTTTAACGACCGCTACAAATAGCGGGTGGATTGCTAGGGAAGTTCGCCGGCAAGTCGGAGGGATTTGGGATTGCTTATGAGGAACCTAACGATGAAAGGCACCAAAGGCGGTTCGTGGGGATTTACATTAATTGCGTCTCTGCTGTTGCTGCTGCTCATGTCCGGAATCTCGATTGGCCTGTTGATGATGGTCCAAACTGAGGGCCGGGCCGGCGGCAATGACGTCGAGAACAGTCTGGCGTATCGTGGAGCCGAAGGCGCGATCGAGAACATGACCTCGAGCCTGGCCGCCACCTTCCAGAACATCCAATCTCCCCAGGCCAGCGACATCACAGGTCTGAGTTCGCAAGCGCCCACGATTCCGGGAATCACCTTCCCTTCGGTGGTGGGCGCCTACAGCCTGACTCCGCGCACCAATCCCGATGGAAGCCTTAAGACCGCCTACGGATTGATCAGCAGCGGCTCAAATCAGGGGTTATACGCGCAAATTCTCCCTATCGATCTTTCGGTGATCGCACAACGCCCCATGGGGGATCAGGTACACATGTTGCGCACCGTCGAGGTCGCCCTGATTCCCGTGTTTCAGTTCGGTGTGTTTTCTGACAGTGATCTGGGTTTCTTCAGCAGTCCACAGCTTGACTTTGCCGGACGAGTGCACACCAACGGTGACTTGTATCTGGGGGTTTCCAGCACCGCGACGCTGACCTTCCACGACAAGATCACGGCCTACGGCAACGTGGTTCGGAATCAGCTCCCCAACGGCCTTAATCCGTCCAGCAGTTACAACAATGACGGTTCAGTGAAAATTCTGACAGCGAGCGGCGGGTGCGACGGCGCAGCTCCCGCTTGCCGCGCCATCGCAATCGCCGAGGGAAGCGTCGTCGGAGGCCCCAGTTCCGGGCAGAACTCGTCATGGCCTACGATTTCGAAGAGTACGTACAACGGCTGGATTCTGGACGGGAATTACGGCAACCCCGGCGGCACCGGTGTAAAGGCTTTGACCCTTCCCTTCGTGGGTGGCGGAGCACAACCTTATGAGATCATCCGCCGGCCCATCGCCGGTGAGTCAACCGCCGTCGGCAGTTCGCGGCTGGCCAACCAGGCTCAGATTCGAGTGCTGTTGAGCGACACCGAAGCTGGCGTGCAAATGCCGGACTGGAATGGAGACGCCACTCAGGACGTCGAGCTTGTCAGCAAGGTTCCGGCGACTCTCACTCCCGTTTCAACCGCGGGATGGGCGCAACCCGGGATCGTGGTAAACGGAAACACTTACTATCTTGGCGAAGCCAACACCGACTGCACTGGTGGCAAGGGATGCGACGCCAACTTTGTAACTCCACCCACCATCCATGGCGTGACTTTCCCCTCTGGAGTCAAGGAATGGCCCCAGATCGACGGCTGGCTGCGAGTGGAAGTCCAGGACCTCAACAGTACGGTATGGCGACCCGTCACCAAGGAATGGCTGGGATTGGGATTCGCCCGCGGCTTGGCCCCACCCACCACTCCCGGATCAAATACTCTTGTTGACCACAAGAACGCCATCTTGTACTTCCAGATGCAAGCCGACCGGAATGGTGATGGCAGCTTGACCACCTCCGGCGATGTCAGCACCACGGTCACCGGAGCCAATTCACAATACAACTGGTTCCCGATCAATATGTACGATGCTCGCGAAGGCGAAGTTCGCGACTGGGACACGGCTCCGAGCGCGTCCAGTTGCAGCGTAAATGGTGTGATGAACGCCGTGGAGCTTGATCTAGGCAACCTGCGGAAGTGGCTGAAAGGAACCATCGGCACTACGGGCGGTAATGTGGACTACGTCTCTCAAAACGGATACATCCTGTATTTCTCGGATCGCCGCGGGATGTTGGCCGATCCTCTCGCCGCACCGCCTGCGGTCAAGGGCTCATACGGTTTCGAGGATGTCATTAACAGTGGCTCCAACGTCGGCACGCCTGACGGTGCGGCGGAAACGCCGGTCACGGTCATGGGCGTAAGCCGGTCTCCGGAAGACACCGACAATAACGGCAGATCGGACAAGTACGGGGCAACGAATGTCGGCAACGGTTTTGGCATAAACACCAATACTAGTCCGCCTGACCCGTTCACTACGCGCCTTGCCAACTGCTTTACTACCGGACGCAAGAACTCAGTGACAGGATCGCGCCACGTGCTGAAGCTGGTGGATGGCGCGGGCAACAGCACGGGCGGAAACGTGCCCGTCAGGAAGGTGGCAAACGCCGATGGCACTCTGGGCGGCTTCACCGTGGCCTCTGAAAATCCTGTTTACATTCAGGGGGACTACAACAGCTATTCGGGAGATGCTACCTGGGCGAGTACGACGGCTACCGAGCCGGCACACGCGGCTGCCGCGGTAATTGCCGATACCGTTACCCTGCTGTCCAACCAGTGGCAGGACGCTGGAGTCAGCGGCTCAGCGACTAACCTGGGTAGTCTGCTCCACCCCACCGATGCGACCAAGTACCGGCCCGCTGTGACCACCTATTATCGGGTCGCAATCGCCGCCGGAAAAACTATTACCTTCCCGCATCCGTCCGGCACCACTAATAACCCGACGTACTTCGGAACTGACGGTGGTCTGCATAACTTCCTCCGCTTCCTGGAAAACTGGAGCGGCCAGAATCTTTATTACAAAGGTTCTCTGGTTAGCCTTTTCTACTCAACCTACAACACCGGGACTTTCAAGTGCTGTAATTACATCGTGTATGAGCCCCCGGTACGTAACTACAAGTTTGACCCGCTGTTCACGCAGCCGGCAAACCTGCCGCCAGGAACGCCGATGTTCCGCGATATCGACAACCTGAGTTATCGCCAGGACTTCACGCCTCACTAAACTAATCCCGGCGAAAGCAATTCCGGCCCCGAGCCTGTAACCCAGGCCCGGGGCTTTTTCTTTGCGGATATTCCATCGATCGCCGATCACTTCGAATGGTTCAAAGGCGGGGCAATGCAATTCGCGGTGATCACTACTCCGTTGCAGACGATCTTGCCATCTGCACCCTGCGCGCACGGTTCGGTGAAGCTTTGGATAATCATCGCGACACAACGGGCGGGGATGACAAACTTCGAAGATCGAACATGAATACATCCGACCGAAACCAGTAAGAGCGTAGCCAGCACGATCCTGCTTGTCGCGGCAACGCTACCGTCTGTTTTTCTGAAGCACTCTTCCTGAACCACTTTTTTCTGCAGCATTTTTCTTGGACCACGTTTTCCGAAACAGTAATCTGCGTTCCACTCAATCATCGGCCACGCTGACTTATCCTTTAGCTTTCAAGTCGAGCCAGGACCTTTTGTACGTCGCAATCGACTGGCGGGTCTTCCCGTGTATCATCGTGACGCTGTGTTGCGGTGCGGTTTGGCGGTGAAGACCAGCCAGGAGGGATGCTCTTGCCTCAGATCAACACGATTTTTTGGGACGTCGGCGGGGTGCTACTGACGAATGCGTGGGACCGCGCCCAACGCGAACGGGCCCTCGAACAATTCAAGCTCGACCTGGAGGAATTTGGAGATCGCCACGAGATGGTGGTCTCATCGCTCGAACGCGGCAAGATCAGCTTCGACGAATACCTGGATCGAACGATCTTCTACCGTCCCCGGCCTTTTGCCCGCGAAGTCTTCAAGGACTACGTGTTTTCCCTGTCCCAACCGCACCGCGAAGTGCTGGCGCTGGCCGAAGAGCTGGCAAAGTCTGGTAAGTATTTCATGGGAACCATAAACAATGAATCACGGGAACTGAATCTCTATCGCATCCAGACTTTCGGCTTGCGCGAAATTTTCTCCACGTTTGTGAGTTCCTGCTTCGTCGGCCTGCGTAAGCCGGAGGAGGGCATTTACCGCATTGCGCTCGAGATTACCCAGAAATCGGCAGGAGATTGCTGCTTCATTGATGACCGCGCGCTGAACCTCGAATACGCGCGGCAAATGGGGATGCATACCATTGAAATGCAGGACGTAGAACAGTTGCGGAGGGAGCTGCGAAAGCTGGGAGTGGAGATCTGATTTCTAACTCTGGCTTGATGCCAAGAATCAGGCGCCTGCCTTGGCGGCTGCACTTTTCGACGCGGGCTGGCCCGTCAACCACTTTTCCAGAGACTCGCTGGCAGCAGCGGACATGCCTGCAAATCGAATTCCAACTTGACCGTTCACGTCCCGCCATACCAGCTCGACTGGAGATGTCAGGTTCTCATTGCTATTCGGCAGAAAGAACTCAATGGTCTGAATGCACGAAGAAGGTATGGACTGTCCCACGTGCAACGCGGCACCACCCGCACCGAGGTTGATAATGAAGGCCAGCGCCTCATCCTGACCAGCTCCACGCAAGGTCGCCGGGATCTTGATGGCCGCTCGCTGGGACTCACGCGCGTCCTCATCACCGCTCCGAAGTTTGAGAGCCGACTTGACTCCGTTGCGGAGCCTGTCCGCCGACAACGGGCGGTACAACACCATGTGACTTCGCGCCCCGTCTGCCAGTCCAATGCTGTTACGGGAAGCCGCCAGGACCACGCCGATGGACTGCTCACAAGACGGTAGGGATTTCGCAGCCCACAGAACTTCGACAGCCGCCGGCGCGTCGGAATTGTCCACAATAATGGCGTCGAAATTCGTAGCAGCAAGTTTTTCTACCGCGTCCTGTGCCACGGAGGAATGCGTCACTTCAATATCGAGTCCCTTCAGGACTTCGACCACCAGATCGACGATTTCCTTGTCCCGAGAAAACAGCAACGAGTGCAATCCCATGGTCGCTGACTTTACAACGTTCCCCCAAGTTGCCGCAAGTTACTGAGGTCAGGAATGCCTAAATTACTTGGAATTTTACGGAATCAGGAGAAGTCCGCAGCCGGGCTGACGGGTAGCAGGTACCTATAGTTTTCGCGGCGGGTGGGAGACCGAGGTTCCCGAAGGCACGCTGGGCTTGGCGACCTGCTCGCCGCCGACTCCGAGGCTGAGGTCGCTCGACCAGCTATCAGCCACGATTCGCCACTCACCGTTTGCCTGCCGGCTTAGAAGGACGAGGTACTTGCCGCGCTCCTCGCGCCGTTTGCCCATGGCGACCGGGACCAGCGACTTGCAGCGTCCCGCCTCATAACCGAAGTCGCCGAATAATTCCGTCCGCAGCGGCTCAAGTTCCACTTCACTCATCCCGGCCTCGAGGACTCCGAAGAAAAACTCCCGGATCGCCGCTGTCCCGCGCACTGCTGACACGTTAGGCCGCTGCACAAGGGCATCAGGAACGTAAAGCTCCACCAGATCGTCAAGTTGCTTGGTGTTACAGGCCAACGCCCAATCCTGGGCCACTTTCCGCAGTGCAGCTTCGGCCCGGCTCAGCGACGGCCCGCCTAGCGGGGCGCGCACGCGCACGATTTCACGCCCGCCTCCACTACTCGCGCGCATGTCGGGACTTGCCCCCAATTCCATGCCGTCGGCATACGAGAAGTAGTGGTGGTGATAGTGATGATGGTAATGATGATCGCCAGGCGCCTCGGGCACCGGCGGGAGGTTCGGGGGCGCAACGCCAGCCTGAGCCTGACGGGGCGATTTCAACAGAGTCGCACCGCAACTGGCGCAGAAGTTGTTTCCCTTGCGATTGGCGGTGCCACAAGCGGGGCACGCCTGGCGGCCAGCGCTTTCGGATTCAGTGTTCAAGTTCACGGATTCTTCCGCACTCTCCTCCACCGAGAATCGTTGCATCGCCTGGAGGAACGCGGCCTTATGCTCCGGCCCCAGTTTGGGATCACGCATGCCGTGTCGAAGTTCCCCTGCCAACGATACCGGCCATTTTAGCAGGGGCCGAAAAATAATGGCGCTGGGGATGAAATAGTTCGAGGAAATAGTTCCTAGCGACTGGAAAACTCCACTTTCGCCTCGGCGTCGGTTGGAACTCCGTTGCACCGGGCAGGGCGATAGCGCCAGAATCGCACCGCATCCAGAACCGTGCGGTCTTCGCTCGGCCCGGCGCTTTCCAGAATCAGCGGACTATGCACGCGGCCGTCGGTCCCAATGATGAAACTGACGCTGACCTTCGCATGCAAGTCCGATTCTTCCAGCAAAGGGTCGGGCGTGGCCAGAGCCTGCGGGGGCTCCGGCGTCCCACAACTCGTGCGGCTTGCGGTATGAACCAGAGTTGCAAATTCCGAGTCATGAATGGCCGCGTTCCAAAGATGATGTTCTCGTGCGGCTAGGGAGACGTGCCCACCTGCCACGCGGGCCGGCGTGGCGTCCACGGAGGCAAGGCACAGTGCCGGCATCGCCGCTATCAACGCCAGAAACCACCATCTTCGACGCGGCATGCTCTCATCCCTCGCGGAGGCGTAGCTAGCCCCTCCCGACGCATGTGCATTACGGGCAATCGGCATGCCAGGAGATATTATTGAAATAATTGATTTATAAGGAGTTGCAGCGGTCGGACCGCTGTTTCAAAGCCCTCGGGTGAAAACAATTGCGATTATGAGTTGGTGGAGTGCCTCGCGGTCAAAGTTCAAATGGAAGAAAGACTCTGTGAAGGTGTGGCGTGATGTCTACGGTCTTACTTCGAGATTGCAACTGGTCTCCGGCTGCCCTATTCGCTGACGTAATGTATGATCCAAACTTGCTTTTTATATTGTCAGACAATTGCCGGACGGGTCGCGATCACGGCCGAGCCAGGAGGAGTTTGCCCTGCAGAACATGCTTCCATCACTAAGGCCGTCACTTTCTACACTCCAAATTTTGGTGATCGCACTCCTTTTACTTGCATCACCTCGATGGTTGCAATCTCAGGTTTCCACGCCCAGCCACATCTCTGGAGTTGTCACCGATCAGTCCGCAGCGGCGATCGTGGCGGCTGAAGTGGTTTTCACCAGCGGTTCTTTCAAGGCAGCGCAACTCACGGACAATCGCGGCACGTTCGTCTTTTCTGAAGTTCCGGCGGAATCCGGAGTGGTGAAAGTTTCGGCTCCCGGTTTCCAGGTTCGCAATATGGATTGGCATGCGGGCACAAACCGGCTTGAAATAACGCTTCTGCCGGCGACCGCAGCGGAGCAGGTTACGGTCACAGCCAATCGCACTGGCGTGCGCCTGGTTGAAAATGCTACCAGCGTTACCGTCCTCTCGGCTCCTGACCTCGAAGCGACAGCTGCGTTCCGCGTCGACGACATCCTGCGCCAGGTGCCGGGTTTCAGCCTTTTCCGCCGCACCACCAGTCGGGCTGCCAATCCGACCACGCAGGGTGTATCGCTACGCGGCCTGGGCGCAAGCGGAGCCAGCCGTGCCCTGGTGCTCAGCGACGGCTTCCCTCTCAACGATCCCTTTGGTGGCTGGGTCTACTGGGACCGTACTCCGCGGGAGAGCATCGGCGGCATCGAAGTCGCCAGCGGCGGCGCCTCGCATCTCTACGGGTCAGACGCCCTGGGCGGCGTCATCAATATTATTCGCACACCCGTGGATCGCAACGCCGTGTCGCTCGAAGCTGCTTACGGTAACGAACACTCTCCCGATCTCTCCCTTGCCGGCAGCAGGGAGATGGGTCCGTGGTCGGTGGGCATCGCCTCGGAACTTTTTCGTACCGACGGATACATCGCAGTGCCGGCGGACCTGCGGGGCACGGTCGACACGCCGGTGAACTTGCAGGATGCCACCGGCGATGTCACTGTGCAGCGCAAGTTTGGGGATCGCGGAGGTATTTTTGTTCGCGGATCAGTCTTCGGCGAGTCGCGACACAACGGCACGCCGCTGCAAACCAACAGCACCACGATTCGCGAACTCGACCTCGGCGGGAATTGGGACGCGCATGAACTCGGTGCCTTCCAACTGCGCGCCCATGCCAGCCGCCAGAACCTGGATCAGTCCTTTTCCTCCATCGCCGCCGACCGCAATAGTGAGAGCCTGACTCGCACCCAGCGTGTTCCCGCACAGCTTGTAGGATTTTCTGTTCAATGGCAGCACACTCTGGGGACGCGTCAGCACCTTGTCGCTGGGGTTGAGGAGTCGAACACCCACGGCCAGACGAACGAGCAAGGATTCTTCGGCGGCAATCCGACCAACACCTCCCATGGGGGAGGACGAGAAGTGACTTGGGGTGCCTACTTCGAGGACATCATCCGAGTAACTCCTGACTGGCTACTGACAGCAAGCGGCCGGGTGGACTATTGGAATAACTTCGACGCATTCGCTCCGCCTAATCCGGCGCAGGCAGTCGGTGCAGTTCCCCTCCCTGATCGTAGCGAAACCTTTTTCAGCCCACGCCTGGCCCTTTTACACAAGCTCACCAGCAACGTATCGCTTACCGCTTCCGGTTACCGCGCATTCCGCGCGCCCACTCTGAACGAGCTCTACCGCGGATTTCGCGCGGGCAATGTGTTCACTGAGTTCAATCCGAACCTTCGCGGCCGAACGCCTGACCGGCGCGGAAGGCGGCGCGATTGTCACCGGATGGAATCAGCGGCTGATGCTGCGGGGAAATTTTTTCTGGAACCAGATTAACCGCCCGGTTGCCAATGTCACCCTGACTACAACTCCCAACCTGATTACCCGGCAGCGCCAGAATCTGGGCAGCACCGTTTCACAAGGTGTGGAATTTGAAGCCAGCAGCCAGTTGACCAATTCGGTCACAGTCTCGGGAGGCTACCAATACACTCACGCTACCGTGACGAACTTCTCGGTCGATCTGGCTCTTGCGGGATTGAACCCCAGCCTGGTGGGACTCGACGTTCCACAAATTCCTCGCCACCAGTTCGATTTTCAGGCGCGCTACTCCCGCCCGTTCATTCTTCTTGCCGTGCAGGTGCGTTTCGGCGGGAACCAGTTCGATGATGATCAGAACACGCTGTTACTGAGGCGGTACTTCACGCTCGACGCCACGGCGTCGCATACATTGCATCACGGCGTGGATGTGTTTGTGTCCGTGGAAAATTTGCTCAACCAGCGCTATGACGTCGGACGAACTCCGGTGCTTACCGTCGGTCCTCCGATTCTTGCCCGCGCAGGTCTGCGCCTGCAATTCGGATCGAGATAGATCTCGCGCGCTGCTCCTACTCAAGTGTATCTGCCTCTCGAAATGCGATTCCGAGGCTGTCCTTCGAGGAGATGATCGGGGGGCTGGCAAGTTGCCAGTCGATCCCCAACACCGGGTCGTTCCATGCAATCGTGCGCTCAGCCTCGGGATCATAGAAATCCGTGGCTTTGTAGAGTACGTGAGCATTCTCCGACAGAACGCGGAAGCCGTGGGCGAAACCGGCCGGAATCCACAACATTTGTTGGATCGTTTCAGAGAGTTTGACGCCGTGCCATTTCCCAAACGTAGGCGAACTCCGCCGCAGGTCTACAGCTACATCCAGAATCTCGCCCACCGCAACCCGCACCAGTTTGCCCTGGGGGCGCACATGATAGTGCAGGCCTCGCAGCACATTGCGGGTTGAAAACGAGTGGTTGTCCTGCACAAACCGCTCGCGGATACCCACCTCCGCCATGGTCTTTTCGTTGTAGCTTTCCAGAAAAAAACCTCTGGCATCACGGAAGACCTTCGGCTCGAGAACGAGTAAGCCGGGCAGCCTGGTTACGATGACCTTCATGGCGTGGATCGCTGAAGAGCTGTTCAGAACACTCTTTCCCGGAGTAGTTGTTGCAGGTACGCGCCGTAGCCATTGTTCTTCATCGAGGATGCGGTGTCCTCCAGCTGCTGCGCCGAGATGTACCCATAGCGAAACGCAATCTCTTCCAGACACGCCACCATGAGCCCCTGCCGGGTTTCAATCGTCTGGATGAAAAGCGAGGCTTCCAGCATCGCCTGATGCGTGCCTGTGTCCAGCCACGCCATGCCGCGGCCCATCACCTCGACCTCCAACTGCTTGCGCTTCAAATATTCCTTATTGACGTCGGTGATTTCCAGCTCCCCGCGGGCGGATGGCTTCAAGGACTTGGCGATGTCCACTACTTGATTGTCGTAGAAATAAAGTCCGGTAACTGCGTAGCGCGATTTAGGCTCGCGGGGCTTTTCCTCGAGACTGAGTGCTTTGCCGGCAGAATCAAATTCCACCACGCCGTAACGTTCCGGATCCTGCACGGGATAAGCGAAGATGCGCGCGCCGGATTTTTGCTGGGTTGCGTGCAGAACTGTCTTGGCCAGATCGTGGCCGTGGAAGATGTTGTCACCCAGAACCAATGCGCAACATGCGGAGCCGATGAATTTCTCGCCCACCAGAAACGCCTGCGCAATTCCTTCCGGTCGAGGCTGCGCGACATATTGAAGACTCACGCCGAAGCGAGTTCCATCGCCCAGCAGCTGCTCAAACTTGGATACGTCCTGCGGCGTGGAAATGATCAGGATGTCCCGGATCCCCGCCAGCATCAGGGTGGAAAGCGGGTAGTAGATCATGGGCTTGTCGTAAATCGGCAGCAGGCTCTTACACACCGCATGGGTCACGGGATACAGACGCGTACCCGATCCTCCGGCCAGAATGATGCCTTTGTACGGAGAGCGTGTGGAACCGGCGATGGAATCTGATGTGGACATAGAAGAGATTATTTCGCTCTGTGTTTCCTTTCGCCCATTTGGCAATGCCACGCAAATCCCTGGACGCCAAACTAGATTACTGCATCGCCGTCTTCGACGATAGATCACGCTCGTGACTGCTCAGGTCCTCTCGTCGCGAAACAGGGTCACCTTCAACCGCGAAGTTTGGGCCCAGTAATGTTTGTTGTCTAAGTCAACAAATTTGCCTGAGAGCTTTTTCCATTTTGGTCGGGCAGCCACATTTGGTAACGCCGTCATGACCCAGGTAACTAGAGGTCCTTTTATTGATGGCCGTATGGCCGCGACCTAAGTTCACTCCCGTTATCTACCGCCCGCGCAACCCTCAGAGCACACTGCATTTGGCTGCACTATTCCACGGTTCGGTCTCTTCGGGGATTGAACCTCGGAATGGCGCAGCAAAGCTGTTAAATCCCCTGCCGTATGGCCGTACGGCGTTGGTAGAGGCCCCCGTGAAGGATTTCGGCTCGCGCAGCAACCTGGTAGTTCTTCTTCTCACCCTGACCACGATGCTTGGCTGTTCGGCGCTGAACGCCACCTCACCTGCTGCACAGCAGGCCCAGGGAACGTCGAGCACTTCAGGGGGAGTTACCCTGAACCCCAAGGCCATCAGCTTTGGTAACGTGCCGGTGGGCAAGACCCAGACTCTCACCGCGACCTTGTCCAATCCAGGACTCGGGACCGTGACCATCACTCACGCTGCGATTTCGGGACCAGGCTTCGCTCTGACCGGACCAGGCGTGCCGCTGGTCCTGCCGCCGAAGCGAACTGCGACCCTTGGCGTTAGCTTCACGCCTACGACGGGCGGCACGAACACCGGCACTATTTCTCTCACTGGAACGAACAAAATCAAGTTTGTAAGAACGGGCGGCGGCAGGCGCGGGCCGGAGACCCCGATCAATGGGGGCGTGACTACTGTCTCAACCGCGCTCAAGATCCCAGTCTCAGGCGTCGGAATGGTCAGCGGCCAGCTTGCGGTTTCTCCTGCGTCCCTTACCCTGGGAAAGGTAAAGATTGGCGCCAGCGCCGCCGTGCTGCCGACCATGAAGAGGTGGACCAGCCCGGAGCCGCGCACTTCCGCCAGCCGCTTGCCCAGCTCCGGGCTGACGTTGACCACGTCGCAATTCCCCTCGGTCACGAACTCCATGGTGAATCGCTGCATGACAACTCCAACTCCGCCAATTTCCGAAAACTCCGCCCGCGCCGGGTATAATGCGGGGATGGCCCGCTCTATTCAAGCGCTGCTGTGCCTCATGCTGCTGATTTCTCCGTCGGCCGGGGCACGTCCTGCCAATTCAGACACCCTGTCGGCCGATTGCGACGTCCTGCTCAAATCGGCCCCTCCAGAAGCCCTACGGCTGGGGAATCCCGACCGCTCCAGATCCCGACAAGCCGCTGCCGAAGAATGCAAGCCTCATCGATGTGAACGCCACCGCCACGGCGGCGCTGCTGTTCCACCTGGTTCGCAGGACCTGAATAATGACGCCTATAAGGCGGCTTCCCGTGCGCTTGCCAAGGGCGTGCTCGCCTCGCAGCAATCGTCGGGGCGGATTCCAGCACGAGCGATCTTCTCCACCTCCGCCGCTCCGCACGACCCGCCAGCCGACCAGGCCGACCGCTCGTCCAGCATCAAGGCCATCGGCGTGCTCGTGGTGCTGCTTGATTCCAATTCCGAGGATGAGCCGCTGCGACCGCGGAGCCTTGCGGGCCGTGCAATGGCTTGCCAAACGGCAGCCAACACGGGCGGCTGGCCGGTCCTCTACAGCGAGTGGTCGGACCCGCAACCCACCAAGTTGATCCGCCTCGACAGGCCCGATTTCCGCGATGCCACGCTGGCCTTGATTCTGGCGAGCGATGCCCTGCACGACGCCCTCGCCCGCAACAGCGCCAACCGCTCGGTCGAATTCCTCGTCAAGCTGAGCATCGACGATTCCATCACCGCCAACGGCCTGTGGCGGTCGGCCTATGACCTCAAGCCTCGATACCCTCCGACCAACTCCACGACCGGGCGCGAGCGGTTGATATCCTGGCCTGCCGGTACAGCCTCCAGACGCTCCTCACCTCCGCGCTGGTAGGCAAGAACGCCGCCGCCGGACCTCCCCTGGAAACCGCCCGCTGTCGCATCCCTCGCCAAGCTGCGATAAGAAGTTGGCCTGTGGCTTCGACTCTATCCCCTTCGCAACAACGAACTTCCGGCGATCCCGCCCGGCCCCGCGCCGAAGCCGACCGACGTGTTTGCGCTGGCCAGATCAAGCCGAAAGAGGACCTGCACATGCCCGATGGTTTTGGCCTGCCTCCCCTGCTAGAGACGGTCTCCCGAATCAAAACCGCCCCTGACCTGATTCAGGAGCTCTCCAAGCCATTTACCCCTCACCAGCAGATCGCGCTGGTGCTGGCCGGACTGTCCGATGACCTGCTCACTGCCGCCGTTCCTCATACTCGCGCCGAGGCACAGACCTGGAAACAAAAACGGGCAACCGAACTCCCGTTCGCCTCACCCCCAACCTCCGGCGCCTCGACATCGCAGCCGAGTCTATTCCGACCTGCTGCAGCTTCGCATCGAGCGGCTGGCGGACTGACACATCTCTTACGCAAATCCGGACTTGCGCATCGCGTCGGTGATAAAGACCGCCACAAACATGGCATGGTAAGTGCCCCAATCGAGCGTGCGCGGCTTCACGCTCTCCACGGGCTCGCGGGCCACGTGGTTTTGAGACGCGGCTTGGAGAGGGTCAGGGTGGTTCCTGATATAGACGAAATGACGGCGGTCTCGTTGCGCTTGAAGGCGATGGTCTGCCCCTTCGCGAAGCCGGCCTCCGCGTCTTGAACACCTGCACCTTGGTCGCCCCGGCGGGAGCGTCGGCCTGAAGCAGCGTGCGGATGCGAATCTCGAACTTCGCAACCGGGTCTCCCGCCGCCCGGCGGTGCTCGAAGCGGCACACCGAAGGTGACGGTATTGCCGGAAACCCCCGTGACCACCCGGTAATGAAGATCGCCAATCGCGATCCGCTCGTCGTCGCCGTCAAACGAGCCAATATCCGCGAGCGTGACCGAGGTGCGGGCTCGGCCGGGGCCTTCCCTCGCCAGCGTCGTCCTGAATGGAATCGGCTTGAGCCGAAACATCCGGACACCAGCCGGAAGATCGCTGTCCAGCGGCGGGTCGATCGTGAGCGTATTCCCCTTCACCTTCGTGAGGCGGTGGATCGAGACTCGATTGATGGCGATCTGGTACTCGGCAGCCATGCCGGCAGCGGCTCCTTGACCGTGACGCTCGAATCTCCTGCCGCGGCGGCCTGGGTCAGTGCGCGTATTGACCAGGCCGTTCCTGAACTGCGGCGTGATCCGCTCCGGCGGGTCGTTGGCCAGCAGCCAGTCGTGGTCCGACACCACCCAGCCGTGAAGCGCATGTCGTCGCTGTCCACGACATAGGGCGTCGTACTCGGCACTTTCTTCCCCACGAACTGTTCGTGCCCTTGGCCGCTTTCGTTGTTGTAAGACCGCACCCGCCGCTCCGGCACGCTTCCCGCCCACGCCTTCAGGCCATTGGCGTAGTTCGCGACCGTGTCGGCGTTCGAGTGGATCGGGTCGAAGATGTACATCTCCTGGATCAGCGAGGAGAGCAGTTTGTGCTTGACCGCCGACTGCTTGAAACGCAGCAGTTCCTAACCGGCGCTGTAGGGAGCAAAGCGCCAGCCGTCCCACGCGCGGCGCCCCAGTAATAAAAGCCGGCAAAGCCGGAGGAAGGCCGCGTGAATCTCCTCCAGCAGCTCGACCGCCTGCTCGGGATCGTTGAAGTTGGCCAACTCCGGCCAGCGCACCCGGTTCAGGGGCAGGATCTGGACCGTTTTCTTCCCCGCGGCGGCGATCTGCCACGGCAGCGACAGCGGGTAGGACTGGAACACCGGGTCGCTGGGGGCGATGTAGTTGTGCAGCCCGAAGTCGATGAACCCCAGTCCAAACGGATGCGGGAACGCGTTGTAGATCTTGGCATTTTGCCCGAAGGAGGCGTGGAAGAAGACCAGCGCCTCCATGGCGGCAGCGCGGAATGCGGGAATCGCCGGGGTGTCCGTCGCCTGCTGGTTGTTGTAGGGCCAGCAGACGCGACGAGCGCCGGGGCCTTGAACGCCTTGACCTCCAGGACCCGGCAATCGTTGTCCAGGTCCATCTTGTTCTTGGTGAAGACCACACGTCCGCCGTCGATCGGCGGCGCGTTGACCGCCTTGAAGTCGAAGGATGCCGGTTCCCACTCGGCCGGGGCAGAGCCTCCTTGCTGCAGGACCTTCGACGCGCCCCTTGAGCGTGCAGTCGCGCACCCGCGACAGGAAGAATGCGATATAGGCGACCGCAAACGGGACTGGCTGGGTCCCGGCGAAAGTCACCGGCGGGGAAAAATGGGTCGCTGAGTTGGTTTCATCTTCCTCGGCGGACCGGGAGAGAGCGCGTCCAGACGCCGCCCCCCTCGTATTTGACGTTCGCGTTCCGCGCCGGCGCCCGCCTCGGCGTGCCGCCGCGTTCCCGCCCGGTCTGATCAACCGCTACACGGTGGCCCTGGCCAACGAGGCGTGGTACCGCAAGGCGCCGCGGCATCGTGACGGCGAGCTGCAGACCATCGGGGCGTTCTTCCACCCGCTCGACGGCATCAGGAACTGGAACCGTATGTACGGGCCGGGCGGGTTCCGGCAGTACCAGTACGTGGTCCCGTTCGGCCGGGAGGAGGCCGTGCGCCGCTCGTTCGAGCTGGTCAGCGCGGCGCGGGCGCCGTCGTTCGTGACCGTGCTGAAACGCTTCGGCGAGGGTGACCCGGGCCTGCTGTCGTTTCCCATGGCTGGCTGGACGCTGGCGCTGGACTTCCCGGCGCGCACCCCCGGGCTGGGCCCGCTGCTCGACCGGCTCGACCGGCTCGTCCTCGACGCCGAGGGGCGCGTCTACCTGGCCAAGGACTCGCGGGTGCCCCCCGGCGTGCTGGCGCAGATGTACCCCCGGCTGCCGGAGTTCCGCACGCTGCGCGCCGAGCTGGACCCCGGCGGGATGCTCGCCTCTGACCTGTCCCGCCGCCTCGGCCTCTGAGCCGGGGGCCGAGACCGGTGTCCGCCGGGCCGCCGGCGGGCTCTTTGACGCGCGGCTCGGCCTGGATGGACGGCAGGGCGACGTTGACGATGCTAAATTCCAGCTGCGGGACGAACTGCGCCGCGCAGATCAACGCCACCCGGCCGCCTGGCGGGCTGTCGGTATCGATTTCGTTCGCTGTCTGGCTGGCGTCAGCCTTGTCATGGCGGCTTGCTCTCGATCAGCCGGACGCGCGCGAGCGTACTAGCTTGTGCGGCTTGGACTGGCCCGCGTCGGCCAGCGGGCCGGTCGCCGACGCCGTCCGGTCCCACACCCGCGTGGTCAATCCCGCGGCAGCCAGGTTGCGGGCTATCGCCGACCCCATGATGCCGGCGCCCAGCACCGCCACCGCCGCGCGGTCATCGCTGCCGTTCATCCGTGGCATGGTGGCTCCCTTCCTTTTGCGGGCCGCCCCGCTGGCGGGGATTCAGGCCATCGGCTCCAGCATCGCGGCCCGGACTGCGCAGCGCATCGGCGCTAGCGGGGATCAGGCAGGCACCGGTAGCCGGGAACGCCCTCACGCTCGCCCCGAGGTGGCGTCCATCAGCCGCAGCAGCTCCGCCGGCGTGGCGCGTTACTGGTGACCGGTCCTCGGGGACTGGGGGTAGCCGCCAAAACATGGCGGCCGCTGGCCGTTATGCCGCCCGCTGCTGTCATCCTCTGCTGCTGACCGGAGTCCGCTGATTCCTGCTGGCCGGTAGTCGAGTTGGACGCTGGCTGCGAAGACGTAGGCGGACCTGGCCGCGAAGCTGGACAGTATGCGGCGCGATCCCCAGTAAGCCGCAGATGTGGAAGGAAGCGAGGCACGAACGATGGCGGAGATTCTGGCTACGAAGACGATCGCTTCCCGGGTGCGAGGGGCCGGGCACGTTCGAGGCGGTCCGGGCCGAGGCGCTGTTCGCGTCGACCCTGCAGCCCTCCGGGTCGCCCTCCCCCGACCAGATCCGTCGCGCCGTCGCGGCGACGCTGCAGCGGCTGGGAGTCCGCGGCTGTGCCGCACAGGTGGCCGGTGAGTTCGGTGACCACCCGGACACTGCGGTGGCCAGGATGAGCTGGGCGCTGGCGACGATCCAGCACGGTCTACCCGGCGCCGTCGGCGACCCCGGCTCCCGGACCTGCGGCCACTTGCCTTCGCGAGCTGATCGTGGGGTCACGGGCTGAGCTCCGACCACGACCCGAACGCCGAGAATCCCGAGACTGAACGGTCACCGCGATGACGATTGTGAACGTCGGCGTGTCCCACCGGATCGCTCCGGCCGAGGTGCTCGAGAAGCTCGCCGTCCCGGCCGCAGAACTGGGCGACGTGCTGGCCCGGCTGCACGCCGTGCCGGGCATCGACGAGGTGGTCGTCTTGTCCACCTGCAACCGGGTCGAGGTCTACGCGGCCGCGTCAGGCCCGGCCGAGCAGGTGACCCGGGCCGTCGCGGACCTCATGGCCGCCCGCGGGCGCGGTCCCGGCCGGCGAGATCCTGCGGCTGGCCCGCGTCCGGGTCGGCGGCGCGGCCGCCGAGCACTTGTTCTCGGTCGCGTGCGGGCTGGATTCGATGGCCGTCGGTGAGGACCAGATCGTCGCCCAGATCAAGGACGCGGCCCGCGCGGCCGCCGCGGCGGGAACCACCGGCCCTGCCATCACCGGCCTGATCGACGCGGCGCTGCGGGCCAGCAAGCGGGCCCGGACGCAGACCACGATCAGCACCGAAGGCATCTCGCTGGCCCGGGCCGGCCTCGACCTCGCCGCCGGGCACCTGGGCGGGCTCGCCGCCCGCCATGCGGTCGTGCTCGGGACCGGCAGCATGGGCAAGCTCGCGGCCCGGCTGCTGCGCGAGGCCGGCGTCGGGCGGCTGTCGGTGGCCAGCCGCAGCCCGGCGCGAGCCGCCGAGGTGGCCGCGGCGGTGCGCGGCAGGCCGCTGCGCGGCCAGCGACGTGCCCGCCGCGCTCGCCGACACCGACATCCTGATCACCGCCACCGGGTCCGCCGTACCCGTCGTGCGCGCCGGGCCGGTGCGGGCGGCCCGGGCACAGGCCGGCGGCAGGCCGCTGTTCGTCCTCGACCTGGGCATGCCGCCCGACGTCGAACCGGCCGTCGGGCGGCTGGCCGGCGTCACGCTCGTCGACCTCACCGCACTGGGCCGGCACCTGGCCGACCAGCGACGTACCAGACCAGATCCCCCAGGTCCGCGCCATCGTCGCCGCCGAGGCCGCCGCGTACATGGACCGGCAGGACCAGGCGGCCGCGGCGCCGGTTATCGCCGCGATGCACGCGCAGATCAGGCAGCTCGCCGACGCCGAACTGGCCCGGCTGCACGACCGGTTGCCGGAGCTCAGCGAACAGCAGCGGGCCGAGACGGCGGCCACCGTCCACCGCATCCTGCGCAAGGTCCTGCACCGGCCGACGGTCCGGGCCAAGGAGTTCTCCGCCGGCCCGGAAGGGCCGCTCTACCTCGACGCGCTGCGGCAGCTCTTCGACCTCAGCACGGGCGAGGCCAGGACATGAGCTCCCCGCACCACCGTCCGCTGCGGCTGGGCACCCGCGGCAGCCCGCTCGCGCTGGCCCAGGCCGGCCAGATCGCCCGGCAGCTGCGTGAGCGGTGCGGCCGGCCGGCCGTCCTGGTCACGGTGGCCACGCCGGGAGATGAGTCGACCGCGCCGATCGAACGGCTCGGCACGACCGGGGTGTTCACCACCACCCTGCGCGAGGCGTTGCTGCGCGGCGACGTCGACCTCGTCGTCCACTCCTGCAAGGACCTGCCGACCGCGCCGGTACCGGGGCTGCAGGTGGCGGCGTTCCCGGCCCGCGAGGACCCGCGCGACGCACTGGTCTGGCCGGGCGGGACCAGCCTGGACGCACTGCCGCACGGAGCGCGGATCGGCACCGGGTCACCCCGGCGGGCCGCCCTGCTGCGCGCCGCCGGCCGCCGCCTGCAGATCGTGCCGATGCGCGGCAACGTCGGCACCCGCCTGCGCAAGCTCGCCGACGGCGAGGTCGACGCTCTCGTACTGGCGATGGCGGGACTGTCCAGGCTCGGCCTGCTCGACGAAGCCACCACGCCGCTCGACGCCGTCGCTGTTGATGCCCGCCCCAGCGCAGGGCGTGCTGGCCGTCGAGTGCCGTACCGACGACCCGGTTACCGCGGCCCAGCTCAGGACCCTCGACCACGCACCGACCCGGGCGGCGGCGATCACCGAACGCGGCTTCCTGGCCGCGCTCGACGCCGGCTGCAGCGCGCCGGTCGGCGCCCTGGCCGAGCTGGCCGCCGAGGCCGGAGCCGGAGGGCCCGAACCGGCGGTGCGCGTGTCCGGAGTCATCGCCGCCCCGGACGGCTCCTCGGTGATCCGGGCGCAGACGACCGGTCCGGCCGGCGACGGCGACGCGCTCGGCCGCCGGCTGGCTCACATCCTGCTCGAGCACGGCGGCGCTGCGCTGCTCGGCCGCACGTTGCACGCGGTCACCGATTGGGAGTCGCAAGCAGGGTGACCCGGGCGCCCGCACGGTAGACACGGGTGACCCGGGCACCCACACGGCAGATACGAGTGCCAGCTGGACTGGACACCAGAAAGCGCGCGTCCGTCAGCGGCTCCCGAAGAGCGCGGCCAGGTCGTCCTGGCCGAACATCCGCGCGGTCTCGAGGGCCGACGGGGTCCCCGCAGTGGGGTCGGCGCCACCGTCGAGGAGCGCATCGATCACGGCCCGTTCCCCCTTGAAGGGGCGCCCGCGAGCGGGGTCTGGCCGCGGTCGTTGGGGCGGTCGGGGTCGGCGCCTCGCTTTAGCAGCGCCGTGACCGTCTGCGGGTGGCCGTGGTAGGCGGCGAGAATGATGAGGGTGTCGCCCTTGTCGTTGGAAAGGTTGGCCGGAACGCCAGCGTCCACGTAGGCGGCCAGGGTGTCGGTGCCGCCCTCGCGGGCGAGGTTGAAGATCTTCGCCGCGAACTGGAGAAGCTCGGGGTCGTATGCGGGCTCCTGCTCGTCGTGCGCGGCGCGCTCGGGCCGGCGGGTGGGATCGGTCATGCGGCGTCGGCTCCTGCCTCGGTCTCCGGGTCCTTTCGGCTGCCTGCCTTTTCACCCTACGTCTGAGACACGCCGGGCGACCTGCAGCCAGCGCCCAGATCCTCCCCCCGCTGACCGGTAGCCGAGTCGGCCGCCTGCCGGGGCCGGGGTATATGAAGCGTCTCGGTCGTGGGCGTGGCCTCGACTATCGCGGAGGGGGGAAGCCCGAGCGCCGGAGGTGCGGCGCATTACTGCTAGCCGGTACTTGAGGACTGGGGGTAGCAGCCAAACCACGATGGCCGTTGACCGTGATGCGCCATGCGCACAGTGAGCGTCAGGCTAGAGGCACGTCCAGCCACGTTGGCCCAATGACTGGACGGAACACGCACGTACAGCGAAGCCCTACGTGAAAGGCGCAGCACATGACCGAGACGATCGCCGGGGTCGACATCCCGGACACCGAACTGGCCCGCGAGGCCACCGAATTGGTCCGCAAAAACAGCACCCCGCTGTTGTTCGACCATTCCCGCCGGGTGTTCCTCTTCGCGACCCTGAAGGGCCGCTACCGCGGGATCGAGGCCGACCCCGAACTGCTCTACGTCGGCGCGATGTTCCACGACCTCGGCCTGACCGAGCACTACCGGAGCACCGATCAGCGTTTCGAGATCGACGGCGCCGACCTGGCGCGAGAGTTTCTGCTCGACCACGGCCGCAGCGCCGCGAAGGCCCGCGCCGTGTGGCTGGGCATCGCGCTGCACACCACCCCGGGCGTCCCCAACCACCTGGAGCCGGAGACGGCGCTCGTCAGCCTCGGCGTCGAGGCCGACGTGCTGGGGTTCGACCTCGACCAGATCACGGCTGAGGAGGTCGCGGCCGTTGTGGCGGCGCACCCGCGACCGGACTTCAAGAACGAGATCCTGCAGGCCTTCTACGACGGGATGAAGGATCGCCCCGACACCACCTTCGGAACGATGAACGACGACGTACTCGCTCACTTCATGCCCGGCTTCACGCGTGCGGACTTCGTGGACATCATCAGGAGCTCGGCATGGCCCGAGTGACATGATGCCGTGCGTGATCGACCGAAGATGTATATCCCCCCGATAACCGGGCGTTCGCGGGTAAGCGAACGTCGGGAATCGTGACGCCGCCCTTCGCGGCGGTGACCGGAAGCTCCACGCGCAGACTGGTTCCCTTCCCCCGCGGGCTGTCGAGAAAGATCCGGCCGCCGATCGCCTCCACGCGGTCCTTGAGGCCGACCAGGCCAGTGCCGCCGGTGAAGTCGGCGCCGCCACAGCCGTCGTCGCGGACCGCGACGCGCAGGACCTCACCGACGACCTTGACCTCGACGCTGACGGATGAGGCGCGCGCGTGCTTGGCCACGTTGGTCAGTGCCTCGGCGGCGATGTAGTAGGCGCTGACCTCGACCGGTTCCGGCAGCCGCCCGTTGGCATGTATCCGCAGGTCGACGGGGATGGGGGAGCGGCGGGCGAGTGTCTTGAGGGCGGGGCGGAGACCGCCCTGGGCCAGGATCGCCGGGTGGATGCCGCGGGCGGTCTCGCGCAGGTCCTCCAGCGCGCCGGCGGCCTCGGCGACGGCGCGGGCGAGCTGCGTGCCCAGCTCGCCGGGTTCGGGCGGCGCAGCCGCCTGCGCCGCGCGCAGGTGCAGGGTGAGGGAGACCAGTCGCTGCTGGGCGCCGTCGTGCAGGTCCCGTTCGATCCTCCGCCTCGTCTGGTCGGCGGTGGCCACGATCCGCGCCCGGGAGGCCGCCAGCGTGGCCTGGCCCTCTGCGTTGGCGATCGCGGCCGCGACCAGCTCGGTGAACCCGCCCAGACGCGCCTCGGTGCCGGGTGGCAGCGGCTCGGACCGGGATCCCACGCTCACGACACCCCACAGCCGGCCCTCGACCCGGATCGGCACGCCCACCGACGCGTGGTACTCCCGTTCGCGGGCGACGTCGGCGAACGCCCCCGAAGCGGCGTCGTAGTCGTCGATCCGGGCCGCGCGGCCCGTTCCGGATACCAGCGTGTGTATGTTCCGCCCCTCGGCTTTCAGCCGAAGGCCAGTGAGCAGCGAGCGCCCGGGATCAGCTGGTCCAGCGCCGATGACCGTGACCAGGCCGTCCGCGTCATACCGGCTCAGGACCGTATAGTCGACCCTCAGAAGCAGCCCGGCCTCCTCGGTGACCGCGGCGAACACCTCCTCCGGCGGCACCCCCTGCGCCACGACCGTCGCCACCCGCCGCAGCGCCGCCTGCTCCTCGGGAGTCCCAGCTCCACGAGGCGCGGCTCTCGGTGTTGGCGATCGCGGTCGCGACCAGCTCGGTGAACGCGGCTAGCGCGCCTCGGTATCGGCCTGGCAGCTGCTGGTCTCGGGTGTAGGCCACGAGGATGAGGCCCCACGGCCGCCCCTCGACGCTGATCGGCACGCCCACCGACGAGCGGAAACCCCAGTCGCGAGCGCCAGTGTTCCCGATGCTGCCGGTGACGTCGACGTAGGCGTCCAGCCGGGCGGGCTGGCCTGTCCTCAGCGTCAGCGTGCTCACGTTCCGGCCGCCGAGCTCGAACCGGCTGCCGACCGGGCTCGGCGGGGCGACGCCGGTGGCAGTCCACGCGCCGACGACCGTGATCATGTCCTCCGGATCGGACCGGATCAGGACCGTGTAGTCGACCTCCAGCAGCCCGCCGACCTCCTCGGCGACCGCGGCGAACACCTGCTCCGGCGGAGTCGCCCGGGCCACCAGCGTCGCTACCCGCCGCAGCGCCGCCTGCTCCTCGGCGATCTGGCGGAACCCGGCGTACAGCTGGGCGTTGTCCAGGGAGACGGCGAGCTGGCCGGCGAGAGCTTGACCGCCTCCAGCCGTCCGGTGGTGAACGCGCCGCGGATGGCTGGTTTTCCAGCAGCAGGACCGCCCGCAGCACTCCCCGGCTGAGGACGGGCAGCGCCAGCAGCGAGCAGCAGGTAACGTCCGCGAAGTACGGGTCGCGTGCGAATCGGTCGTCGCGGGTGACGTCACTTGCCACCAGCGGTTCCCGCGTCCGCTGTATGTATCGCAGCACCGACATCGGTCCCGCGCGTTCGTGGCCGGCGCTGCTGACCGGGCCGGCGCCGACCGTGACAGTGCCATGCTGAGGCCGGCAGCAGCCAGTCTTGCCGGTTTCGTCCGACAGCAGCAGCTGTACGTCGGTGGCGCCGGTCATCGCCCGAGCACTTCGGCAACGCGGGCGTGCAGCCGGTCGATGCTCGTCTCCGAGCTCAGCGCCTGCGACGCGGACAGGATGCCGAGCAGGTCAGGTCGATTGTTCCGGTCAGGTAACCGTGGCGCGACGCCCGGAAAGACCGGCGGGCGGTCGCCGGCTGCTGGCGGCCGCATCGGATGGTGGCCGCAGGGCAGGGGAGGCCCCAGTCCAGCTGGGGCGACTTTCGCGGTTGCGCGCCCCAGGCAGCGTACTCGTGGCGGGCCTGGGCGAAGAAGGTCCGAGCCGGTGTGGTCGACGCCGCTGGCCAGGTAGAAGAAGCGGCCCGCACGTTCGGCGATCAGGGCCCGGTGCCAGGGCCGTTGTCGTCCGGCTACCTCGCGAAGCGCGGCGTCGAAGGCGAGGACGGCGGCACGGAAATCGCCGGCCGCCCAGGCCCGTTCGGCCTCGAGACGCAGCAGGTGCAGGAAGTTGTCCGGCGCGTCCGTGGCGCGGGCGGCCAGCCACCGCGTCACGTCATCGAGCTCGGAGCCCCAGCAGGCCGACGTGCTCGTCACCGTTGGTCGGACGCGAGCCTGCCCGGCGAAGGGCCAGTCCGTGCAGCAGACGGCCCACCGCGGTCGGGTAGAGGCCCAGGGCCGCCGGCAGCAACGGGATCGCCGCCGCGGCGTACCGCGCCAGGCCGTCCAGATCGCCGAAGATGGCGGCGGCGATCCCGTCGCCCAGACGCGCGTGGAGAAGCGCCAGGGGGTTGTCGGCGTACCTGTCGATGGGCACCGCCTCATCCGCCGGGGCTGCGCTTTCGCCGCGCAGTACAGCCGCTAGCCGTCGGGCAGCTGTCGAGCCACTGGCCGGCCGTTTCGTCGCCCGTACGGCGCACGAAGGCCAGACCCGACTCCACCTCGGCGACGCAGACGTCCAGGGATGGCGCGCAGTCCAGCAGGTAGT
>CAWEJA010000011.1:0-90806 GCA_963809295.1 Terriglobia bacterium
GGACGCTCTTTGGATCGCAGCCAGCGATTTGATTTCCGCCTCGACGGTCAGCCCGTACCCCGACTTGGCTTCGACTGTCGTCGTTCCCTGCTCTGCCATTTCCTCGAGCGCGTTCAACACGTGGTCAACCAGCACTTTCATGCCTGCTTCACGCACGCCTTCGAGGCTGGAACGAATTCCGCCGCCGGATTCCGCGATCTGCTCGTAGGTCGCACCGGTAATGCGCTTTTCAAAATCTACCAGCCGCGGCGCTACGAACACCGGGTGGGTATGGGAGTCCACGAATCCAGGCAGGACAACCTGGCCCGTGCAATCGATCTCGACAATTTTCTCGCGATTCTTCCGGATCCAGGGATCGCGCAGCGCGTCTTTGGTTTTGCAGGCTGAGACAATCTTTTTCCCCAAACACAGCACCGCACCCTCTTTGATGATGCCGAGTTCGCCCAGGTCAGTTCCTCGCCGTGGGCCGGGCTTCCCGGAGGCCGAACGCAGGGTGAGCAATTGGCCAATGTTAACCAGCAGCAAGGCGCGATCGGTTAGTGGCCCGTCTTTCGTCGAGGGATTCACGCAGTGGCTAGTTTAGCAGTGACGGTGCAGGGAACGGACTGTGTGGGAACGACTGAGGGTCTCCGACCCGTCCGGGCCGAGCGCAGCTCGGCGGCGTTTTACGCGGCAAGCTAGTTATGAATATTAAGGAGCAAGAACCTGCCGAGCCTTGCTCGGCCTGGACGGGTCGGAGACCCGTCCCTACATGGCCTGTACCGATCCCTTACTTCCTCATCGGCACCTTCACTGCCGTCTTTTTAGCAAACTCCTTCGCTTCTTCGTAGCCCGCGTCAACGTGCCGAATAACTCCCATCCCGGGATCCGTCGTGAGGACGCGCTCAATTCGCTTGGCCATCATCTCGGTGCCATCGGCGACGGTGACCTGCCCAGCATGCAGCGAATAGCCAATGCCCACACCTCCCCCGTTGTGGATCGACACCCACGATGCGCCCGCCGCGGTGTTCAACAGAGCATTGAGCAGCGGCCAATCGGCTACCGCGTCGCTGCCGTCTTTCATGCTCTCGGTTTCGCGGAATGGCGACGCCACCGATCCGCAATCGAGATGGTCGCGGCCGATCACGATCGGGGCTTTGATCTTGCCTTTCTTTACCAGGTCGTTCATCGCCAGGCCGAATTGCGCCCGCTCGCCATAACCCAGCCAGCAGATGCGCGCCGGCAGCCCCTGAAATTTGATTCGCTTGCGGGCCAGGTCAATCCAACGGCGCAGAATGCGATTGTCAGGAAAGAGCTCCAGCACCAGATCGTCCGTAACCGCAATATCCGACGGCTCGCCTGACAGCGCCACCCAACGGAACGGGCCGCGGCCCTCGCAGAAAAGTGGCCGGATGTACGCTGGAACAAATCCGGAAAAATCGTACGCGTTCTTCACTCCGCGCTGAAAAGCAAACGTCCGGATATTATTTCCGTAGTCAAACGTCACCGCGCCCATCTTCTGCAAGCGCAGCATGCCTTCGACATGACGTGCCATCGCATCCAGAGACCGTTCCTGATAGGCCTCCGGATCGCGCTGGCGCAGGGCCAGCGCTTCCGGCAACGTCATCCCATTCGGTACATAGCCATTCAGCGGATCGTGGGCCGAGGTCTGGTCGGTCAGGATGTCGGGCAGCACTCCGCGCTCCGCAAGTTCCGGAATGATGTCGGCGCAGTTCCCCACCAGCCCGACCGAAACATTTTCTTTCTTGCGGACTGCGTTCTTCAGGATGCGCAGCGCCTCGTCCAGCGTGGTGACCATGAAGTCGCAGTAACCGGTCTTCAGCCGCTTTTTGATGCGCTCGGCATCAACGTCAATTCCCAGAAACGCCGCCCCGGTCATGGTTGCCGCCAGGGGTTGGGCTCCACCCATGCCGCCCATGCCGCCACTGACGATCAGCTTGCCCGCCAGGTCGCCGCCGAAATGCTTTTCCCCCGCCGCCGAGAAGGTTTCGAAGGTCCCCTGAACGATTCCCTGCGAACCGATATAGATCCACGAGCCCGCCGTCATCTGGCCATACATCATCAAGCCAGCGCGTTCCAGTTCGTTGAATTTTTCCCAGTTGGACCAGTGACCCACCAGATTGGAATTCGCGATCAAAACGCGGGGGGCGTACTCGTGAGTTTTGAACACACCCACCGGCTTGCCGGATTGCACCAAAAGCGTCTCGTCGTTTTCGAGGCTCTTAAGCGATGCAACGATGGCGTGATAGGCCTCCCAGCTCCGCGCCGCCCGCCCCGTCCCGCCATAGACGACCAGGTCTTTCGGCCGCTCAGCGACTTCCTCATCGAGGTTGTTCATCAGCATGCGCATGGCAGCTTCCTGCTGCCAGCTCTTGCATGTGATCGCAGTTCCTCGCGGCGCGCGAACCGGAGTGTAGGTTGAGGAAGTAATCTCGGTTTCAACCGGCATGGCTAGATGTTAGTGCTTTGGTAGGAAGTGTTCAAATGATGGGAGTGGGCTGAGTGCTCACCAGGTGCTGTAAGCCGTTCCATCAGTCGAGATCTGGCTCGCACCGCTGTGCACATCGCTGATTCCAGGATCCTGCTGATCCACCGACATCAAGGAATCTTCCTGATCCACCGTCCAGGAACTGTTGCTGCCTGTCATCGGATCGGTCGGGATCTGCTTGATATATCCCGCCTGCACCAGGTCATCGAGCGACTGTGGCGCTTTCTGCTTGTCCAGCGTGTATTGAGAAATCAGCGAGCGCATCTGGAATAAATCCTGTTTGAGAACCGACTCTTTGGCCCGCAGGATCGACGTGTTGTAGACAGGAATTGAGATCGACACCAGGATCAGTATCAGGCTGATGACGATCATCAGCTCGATCAGAGTAAATCCGCGATCCCGTTTGCTCCCAGTGCTCGTCATCATCAGTCGGTCATTATCAGTCAAGCGCTACCAATCCTTATATTCCGTGCCGTCGAGGCCTGTGCCCTGCGCTTTGGTGAACACATCGAATACGTTCTGTCCGCCCCAGGAGTCCGAACTGGGATCGTCCTGCATGGAACGCATTCCCCATTCCGCACTATTGGTCATCGGATCGGTGGGAATTCTGCGTAGGAAGCGTACTTTCTTGCCGCCCACGTCCACGCCTTTCACCAGGGTTTCGAGATCCGGCGGATAGCCTTCGCTGCCGACCTTAATCTGGAACGCCCCGCGGTCGGCGGCGTCTTTATAGCGGTCAATGGCGTCCCGCAACTCCCATAAGGCGCGCCGCAACTCGCGCTCCTTTTCCCGCTTGATCGCCACCCGCGCCAGTGGCACCGCCAGCCCGGTCAAAATCACCAGGATGGCCGTGGCCACGATCAACTCTATGAGCGTGAACCCCTGGAGCGCGAACCCCCGGCGCGTGAACCTCGGTAGGCCGGGTCCGGAGGTACGTTTCAGAACGACAGACTTCATAGGATATTATCGCCGAAAACGCCTTGGACTTTACCGCAGGCTCTCGGAACTGAAGTAATCGGCTTTCTTCGCGTCTCTTGTGTCAACTTCGCGAGCTTCGCGGTTAAAAGCTCTGACCGCAAAAGCACGTGATTCAACAAGCCTCTCTACTGCACCGTGATCGTGGCTACAGCCCCGGCCACAGTCATCGGGTGCATCGCAGGATCACGCGCGCCGCCCTTGGAGATGGTCAGAGCGGACTGACCGTTCCCTTTCGCCAGGAAGGTCAGGGTCACCACCGCGCCTTGGCCGGAGATACCATTCGCTCCCGGCGGCCGCGTCGCTGAAATCTGCAGGGTTCCGGTCGAGTCATCGTCGCGATGCACTATCCCAACGACCTGGCCATCCTGTGAGAGCAAGCCACCATTAGAAACATTCACCACCTGCAAGACCTTGGGATCGTAGCTCACCTGCAAGGGCACGGAATACACATTCTGCGCTCCTTTTAACAGGACATTCACCGCGAACGTCGAACCAGCTGCCTGGGTGACGCTGCCCGGATCAAAGGCAAAGCTTGCTGCGCCCGCCCCTGCCTGTGGGGCTTGGGCCGATGCCTGAGACGCAGGTGCCTGGGGTGCTGAAGCCTGCGGCGCTGCCGCCGGAATGGAACCCTCACCGCCCGGCACGGCTGGTGGCGCCTGGCTGGCACGCCGCAACTCGATGGCCGCCGCCGTCCCTACCTCCAGAGCTTTCTCGTTCAGGTCGGTAACATCCCGTGCCCGGATGATATGTGGGATCAGGGCAAAAACAATCTCGTTTTCCTTGTGCTCGACATTGGTCTGGGAAAAGAGGTATTTCAGAAGCGGAATCTGCGCCAGCCCGGGAATGCCGTTGAGCGACCGGATGTCCTGATCTTCCAGGATTCCACCCAGAATGTTTACCTCGCCTTCCTTGAGGCGAATTTCATGTTCGATCTTGCGCTGCCCGATCACCGGCTGGCTGATCCCGCCTATGTTCGATTGTCCCGTCACCGATGAAATATCCATTGAGACTTTCAGCGTGACTTCGCGAGCGGCATGCACCTTGGGCGTGATATCGATATTCACGCCTACATCCAGATATTGAAACTGCGTGTTTACCAGCGGATTGATACCTACACCGCCGATGCCGGGCTGGAACGATCCCGTGGCCACCGGTACTCGGTCGCCGATCTTGAGCGACGCCTTCTGTCCATCCACGGCGCGGATCTGCGGATTCTGGATCAGCTTGGTGCTGCTGTCTCCAAAAAGTGCCGTGGCCGTAGCTGATGGAATCGTCACCGTAAAGTCGGTGGCGTTCAGGTTGCCCAGGCGGTTCAGGTTGATCTGGTTTGCGGTTCCCGATGTACTCGAACTGCTGGAGGAGGTGGTGGTGGTGCTCGAGCTGGTCGTGGTGTTGACATTGTTCTGCAATGCCACCGTGGCGCTGGTCGGCGGACTGATTCCCAGATTTCGCGTCTTGTCGCGGCTGACCTGCATGATTGCCACTTCCACGATCACTTCCGGTCGCGCCTTGTCCAGATCGCCGACTAACTTCTCGGCTAGTGCAATCTGGTCAGGAGTGCCGCGTACCACCAGCGCTCCCTGCGAAGGCAGCGGCTGGATGCGGGAAATTTCCAGGATCTGCCGCAGCGCGTTTACCACGTCCTGTAGCTCCGTCGGCTGCGACAGGTTCGCTAGATAAAACGTCTTGATGACGCTCTGTTCCACTTCCTTGCGCTTGGCTGGATTGTCTGAAGCGATGAAGATGGTGTTGGGTGTCACGGGCCGCCAGAATGTCTTCGATTCGAGCGCGATGATTTCCAGCGCTTCCTGCAGTGTGACCCCGTTCAGCTCAATCTTGACCCGCCGCGAAGTGTAGTCCGGGTCGAACAACACGTTGATTCCCGCCAGCTTGCCGACGGTTTCATAAATCACCTTGGTATCTTCGGTAAGCTTCAGGGTGATGGGAACGTTCGAGATGGCGGCCAGATCAACGGGCCCCTGGGCTTCCTGCACGCGCTTCTGCAGACCCGTCGGCGGCCCAGCTGCGGCCCCCGGTGGCGGCGGGACGTTGCCCGCATCAATCATCTTCTGAGTGCGCCGGAGTTCCTGCTGCGCGACAAAGCTGGATGAATCGATCTCTGCCGCCTTCTGGAACTCAGCCAGGGCTTCCTGCAGTTTGCCCGCGTCCCGCAACAGTTGCCCGCGATGCACGTGTGAGGCAGCAGCCAGAAACCGGGTCCGCTCGTAGGACGCCCGGTAGGCTAAATCCTTGGGCTTCTGATCGTAAGCCTGCCGGTAAAAATCGAAGGCCGCTTCATAATTCTGCCGAGCTTCAGCGTCTTTCCCTTTGTTGTACAAGGATTTGGCACTGTCGGCGGCACCGATGGGTAAGGTAACTGCCGCGACGAGCAACATGATCGCTGCCGGGCGAATCAGGCGTGTCTTCACTGGTCCCTCGTAGGCAGTCTTCCCTCGGGGATCGGCCAAAAAACCCCGGGCCAGGCCGCTGAATATGCTCTGATGGAGAAGTTTACTAGCGGATTATAGCATCGCCTTCCGGCGTTGGAAGTGACTGCTGTGGTAGCAGTTAAACTCATTGGTCTTAGTCCCAAAAGGGTTACCCAGAAGTCCATTTTCGGGAATTTTTTCGTCCCGATTCCGGACTCGAGCCTCGGCTCTTCTACCTACTCGGATGCAGAATTCAATGTGGGCGCGAGCGTCCCGCTCGTGCAGGGGCGCGGCGGAACCCTCTTTCTAAGGCATTCCGTGGGCCAGCCATTCCTCGCTTCCGCACGAGCGGGACGCTCGCGCCCACATTCGCCTCATGTGAGATAAGCTAATTACCGTCATGGCCCGCCAGCCCGTTCATCAGACCAAACCCAAGCCTGAGAAGAATCCCCGCCGGGATCCCACTGCGGCGGGCGAGCGCGACGCCGCAGTCAACCGGGTTGCGTCCCATAACTACTTCTTGCTGGAGAAATTTGAAACGGGCATAGCCCTCACTGGAACCGAGGTCAAATCAGTCCGCGCTGGCCGCGCAAACCTCAAGGACGCCTACGGGCTCCTCAAAGATGGCGAGCTCTGGCTGCTGAACTGCCACATCGGCCCCTACGATCACGGCAACATCTTCAACCATGCGCCATTGCGCACCCGCAAGCTGCTGGTCCACAAAGAGGAAATTCGCAAACTCATCGGCAAGACCCAGCAGAGGGGGCTCACTCTCATTCCCACTCGTATGTACTTCAAGAACGGCCGGGTAAAAGTCGAATTGGCGCTGGCGAAGGGAAAGCAGCTGTGGGACAAGCGCGAAACCGAACGCCGCCGCACCGCCGACAGCGAAGCCAGAGAAGCCGTCGCCCGCTCCCGCAAAGGGCATTAGCTGGGAAGGTACGACGCCGGGTGGTTTGTGTGACCGCGCTTCGCACTATGCCCTGCAGTCAGACTCTCCCCCGAAACTGTATGATTCTCCGGCGATCGCGTTTTGATGGTCTGCCTGCGGGTAACTGTTCGAACTGTTTCATCGCCTTACGTTCCGCAGCCACCTTCAGGCGCAGTTCCCGGCTCGCCTCCGTCTCGCGGTAGAGCGTCTGCGCAACCGAAGCCGGTCCGCGCACTTCGCTAAGAAGCAGGACTTCTACCTGAAAGTCGCCACCGTCATTGGTCACTCCCAACTTGTCTCCAATCCGCACCTCACGCGCAGCCTTGACGGGCTGCCCATTGGCTTGAATCCTGCCGAGCTTGCAGGCTCGTACTGCCAACGCTCGCGTCTTGAAGAATCTGGCGGCCCAAAGCCATTTGTCTATTCGCACGGAGGCCATGAACTATTTTCCCCTATTTCCCTACGAGCGGGCGGAGAGGTACAGGCTTGGCGCTACCCGGAACCGCCGCTGAAAATGTTATGGAAAACGGTACCCAGCTTTGAGTTCACAGCGGTAGACCTTTGTCATGTCCCTATTGACGCGGGCGTTGCAGTCCGCCCAACTAAGGTAAAGATTCGGTCCCAGGGGGAAAGTAATCGCCTCTCCATTAACCTCGGCTTGAATCGTGATCCCTTCCGCTGAGCCTGGCATGGTGAAATTCAGCGCTTGGCCGAAAATCACGGGATAAGAAGTGCGCACCATATCGCTCATCATGGGGTGAAACACCTCAGCCTCTAGCAAAAAGGTGGCTGTATCCGACCAGTTGCGCGCTGACACCGTGAGCGCGCGCCCATTTTGCGAAAGGTCTTCGTCTTCAATCTTGGTGAAAGGGCACGGCCCCGCGATGCACGACGTGCGGGCATTGCGGAATTCGTTGCCCTCCCCGGCATCCAATGACGCCGACCCCATCGACGCCTTCCATTTCCCGTCGGGTGAGCATGGAGGCTGCTTTCCGCATGGCACATTGCCGATATTCGCCACCTCGAAGGCTTTTACCACGCTGCCCACGTTCGCAGCGGTCGTGGTCTTGATGGAATATCTCAGCAGAAGATTGGACACGACTGCATCGGGACGGTTGGCGGCACCGGTTTCGTGGGGAATCGGCACCATCTTGGCCACATACACCTTGTCGCCGATGTAGTCCCGCAGGTCGAGCGGCTGGTAATCCGCATGGCGGAATCGCAGCATGACGGGACGGCCAATCCAGAGCCTGGTACGCAAAACGATGGTGAACAAACCGGACGCGTCCGACTTGCCGTCGCCGATTACCGAACCATTTGAAACCGCCGCAACTTCAACGTCGGCGAGTGGCAGCTCTTTCTTGGGGTCGGCGTCACGCCGCATCACCGCTCCGGCCAAGGACAGAGGCCGCGTATGCGGGCGGCTTGCGAGTATCGCTACGACAATCGCCAGCGTCGCGACCACCCCGACCAGCCAAATCACCAGCTTCCGCCTGCCGCTCATCTTTTCCCCTTCACCCCACATCCCCTTCACCCCACATCTTCTTCACCCCACACCTTCACTCCAGTACCCTCGCCCCAACACTCACCGGACATTCTACGACGCTAGGTTGCAAACCAGATTTTTAGTCGCGCTTGCCCTTTCGTCAAGGTCTTTAGGCTCAGCCGGTGTAACCATTCCTGTTACCTTTGGTTCCTCTCCATCATCGTTCCGCGGCCCAGGATCATTTAAATTTGGAAGATGGTTGGTCAGGCGCCAGGGAATGACGGGAAGTTTGGCCCCGTAAGCCGTTCCCGCCGTGAGTTACTTAGAAAGATCGCCGGCATGGGGATTTGCCTGCCATTGGCAAAATCGGGATTCGCCTCCTACCTTGCCTCAACCCCGGAACAGCACACTCGTCCCGCACCTCCACCGGCCAAGACTTTTCTTTCGCCTGACGATGACCAGTTCCTCGATGAACTGGAGCGAATCACGGTTTGCTATTTTTGGGAGCAAGCCAACCCCATCACCGGCCTGGTCAAAGACCGGTGCAACGCGCGCAAAGCATCCACCGATAATGCGGTCGTGGCCAGCATCGCCGCTACCGGATTTGGCCTGTCCGCACTCTGCATCGGAGAAAAGCGCGGCTTCATTTCACTGTCCGAGGCACGCACCCGGGTGCTGAACACGTTGCGCTTCCTCTGGAAAACCCTGCCTCACCACCGGGGGTTCTTCTACCACTTTGCCAACGTCAATACCGGCGAGCGGTTGTGGGATTCCGAGATTTCCTCGGTGGACACGGCGATTCTGCTGTGCGGACTCCTGTGCTGCCGGCAGCATTTTGAGAATTCCGAAATTCGCCAGTTGTGCCGCGATATCTTCGACCGTGTGGACTGGACCTGGCTATCGGAAGACACCACGCTGCTGCCCCACGGCTGGCTGCCTGAGGCAGGATTTCTGCCCTTTCGCTGGGACTACTATAGCGAGTTGATGATGATGTATCTGCTGGGCCTGGGTTCCTCCTCCCACCCACTGAAGGCGGAAGCCTGGGACGCCTGGAAGCGGAATATTTTTGAATATGATGGGCTGCGCTACATTGGCTCGTTTGCGCCGCTGTTCGTGCATCAGTACTCGCAGGCTTTTTTTGATTTCCGGGGCAAACGCGACCGCTACGCAGATTACTTTCAGAACTCCGCCATCGCTACTGACGTGCATCGCCGCTTCTGTCTGGAATTAGCCAAACAGTTTCCCGACTACAGCGACGACCTCTGGGGGATCACCGCCTCCGATTCGGACAAGGGCTACGTCGTCTGGGGCGGCCCGCCCGCCATGGGCCCAATTGACGGAACCATTGTCCCCAGCGCCGCAGGCGGCTCCTTGCCATTTCTGCCGCAACCGGTGATGCGCGTCCTGCGCAACATCCGCACGCGCTACTCCCAGGCTTGGAGTACCTACGGATTCGTAAATGCCTTCAACCCGCTGAAAGGCTGGTATGACAGCGACGTGGTTGCCATTGACACCGGCATCACTCTCCTGATGGCGGAAAATGCCCGCACCGGCTTTGTCTGGAATACCTTCATGAAGAACCGGGAAGCGATCCAGGGCATGCAACGTGCCGGCTTCAAGACCTATCGGCCTCCGGACAAAATGGGAACCGGACTGCCGTCGTTCGGCAGTCCGGGCCAACCCTCAGGCGAGTAATCGCAACCCTAGAACTAGCGGTTAATCGCGTTCTGCTCCTGATTGGAAGATGCATCGGGCGCAGCTTCTTTCGCCGACGGAGCCGGCGTTTCAGTTTCCGGGACCGCGGCAGGCTGAAGCTTTACGGTGGCCAGGATCTTTTCCAGCTTGCCGAACACCGCCTTGCGATCTACCTGTGTGATCCCTTCCACGCTTCCATCGCTTTCGGTTCCGATGCCGAGCGCAAATTCATAGCAAGCCCCGTTATTGAAGGCGTGATAGTACTTCGCGTCGGTCTGCTTCATTGTGGTAGCCGTGGAATTTTCAACTTCGCTAAATTCGATGGCGCCGATTTTTACTTTCGTGGTTGCGTCTGTGGGGCGGACACTCCCTTCGACTTCGCTCAGGGCAGGCTTGTCCGCCGCCTTTGATTCTTTGCTGGCAGCGTCGCCGGCTTCTTGCGAGGAGGTATCGGCTGCAGCTTTCGCGTCCGGAAAGGCGAACTGGGTGCAGGCTTCAGAAGTCATCCCAGGATTCACGCTGACGTTGACGAACCCGGACTTGAAATCCGTCCCCGGATAGGAGTTACCCGGCAACTCAACCGCTGCCAGTGTCACTCCACCGGGATGAACAAAGTCCATCAGAAATGGTCCAAGATCGCCCCAGCTCAGCTGCGCCTCATCGCCCGACTTCAGCATGTACTGGCGCGGAAAGCTGAACGAGACTCCGTACTCCCGATTGACATACGAAAGAGTCGGCGGCCGGCGTTTCCTGGGTTTCGCCTTCACCGGTCCTGGAGCGGGTACGGGCACCGTTGCCTGCGCAACAGGGCTTGAGACTGGCGCCGCAGGTTGCGTCGTTTGCGCTACCACGGCGGGCTTGTTGTTCCCTCTGGAGCAACTGCCAATTGCGATGACCGCTGCAAACACCACGAGAGCGCCGAATGCGCCCATAGTCAGGTTCCTGATTGATCCCTCGTTTTCTCCTGCGCTCGGGGACTCTTGCTTGGTCGTTGAATTCCTGCCGGACAAATTAAGTTGTGTCATATTCTCCTCCTGTGTTGCCTCCCGCCAGAGGAGATCGCACGGGAGCGACCATCACAGAAGGCACTGATTAGGCGTGGGTTACAGGGAGTTGAAAGGTCAGGAAGTGTGGACGCTGATACACGTTGTGGCAGATGACCCACGTTCCGGCAGGTAAGTGGCCATGTCTTGCCCCAGAGAGTTTAGCGTGTGCGGGAATTAATCGACCCGCTCTTGCCTAATTCCCTGCTCGCCGACGATACTGGAACGACCATAATCATGAAAACCAATCTTTCCTTCTCCAATCCTGCAGAAGTTGAAACCGAATGCCTGGTTGCCATCGTGTTCGACAAAACGGAAAAGATTACCAGCGACAAAAACAAGCCGCAGGCCTCGCCCCAGGTTTCAATCGACACATCCGACGCCGCCGTTAAAGATGCAGCCGCGGACGTCATCGCCGGTGGCGAAGTAACCGGCAAGACTTTTGAGACCACCCTGCTCTATCATCCGGCGAAACTGAAGGCGAAACGGCTATTGCTTCTTGGTGGAGGCAAAGCCAAGGTCTTTTCCACCTTCGAATTGCGCCGGCTCGCCGGCGCTGCCGTGCGTACGCTCAAGTCCCGCGGCCTGCGGAGCTTCGCATTTCTAACGCCCGAGACTGGACTGAAAGCCGAAGACGCGGTCAAAGCCATCGTCGAAGGCGCGTTTGTCGGCAACTTTGATCCTGACTACTACAAGAGCGATCGCAAGGACCAGAAAATTGACACTCTCACTGTCGTCGCTCGTGGCGACCAGGCCAAGCTGCAACAGGCCCTGCTTCAGCAAGCTATGGACGAAGCCCGCATCATCGGCGAGTCGCAGAACTTCGTTCGCGACCTGGTCAACGAGCCCTCGAACCGCATGACGCCGACCATCCTCGCCGACCGAGCAAAGAAGATGGCGGCGGAAGTGGGATTGAAGTGCGAAGTCTATGGCGCGGACAAGATCAAGGAACTCAAGATGGGCGCTTTCTGGAGCGTAGCCCAGGGCTCGGACGAGCCCCCGGCGCTGATAGTCCTGCGCTATGAACCCGCCGGCGCTCCTGAAAAGCCGGTGCTGGGACTGGTCGGCAAGGGCATCACTTTCGATACCGGCGGCATTTCCATCAAGCCTGCCGACGGCATGGAGAAAATGAAGTACGACATGGCTGGCGGGGCCACCATGATCGGCGCCATGCGCGCTATCGCATTACTTAAGCCGAAAGCGAAGATCACAGCCATCATCTGCGCCACTGAAAACATGCCGTCGGGCAAGGCGCAGAAGCCGGGTGATGTGCAGATTGCCATGTCGGGCAAATCAATCGAGATCATCAACACCGACGCCGAAGGCCGCCTGGTGCTGGCTGACGGTCTTTACTACGCGCGCCAGCTCGGCTGCACTCACCTGATTGACGCCGCCACGCTTACCGGCGCGGTCGTGGTGGCGCTTGGCTCCATCAATGCCGGTATCTTCGGCAACGACGAGCAAATGTACGAACGCTTCAGCAATGCCCTGACCAAAGCGGGCGAAAAGATGTGGCGCTTGCCCCTCGATGACGAATACAAAGAAATCATCCGCTCCAACATAGCCGACATCGTGAACTCCGGCGGACGCTACGGTGGCGCCATCACCGCCGCCATGTTCCTCAAGGAGTTTGCGGAGGACGTTCCCTGGCTGCATCTCGATATTGCCGGTACCGCCTGGACCGAAGAACAGAAGCCCTGGATCGCCAAGGGCCCATCGGGAATCGCGCTGCGCAGCCTGGTCGAATTTGCCCGAGACTTTGCGGGATAGAAACCTCCGGACTAGAAGGGTCCTGATTGTAGTAGTTTGGATGAGAAGCTTCTCAGAAGCATCTCATCCCCACCTGCCCGCATCTCAACCGCCGCAATGCACGCTCGGGTACGGAGTATAGTCCGATCAGGAGGTCTTCCCATGAAGACTCTATTTGTTGTGGGGCTTGCCGTAATGGTTCTGGGAATCCTGTCGTTCTTCATCGCGATTCCACATTCTGAAAATCACGGTATCAAGGCGGGTGACGTCAACATCGGCGTTCAGACCCACGAGAGCGAAAAGGTTTCTCCCGCTATCAGTGCTGTGATGCTGGTGGTCGGAGCGGGACTCATGATCGCCGGCCGCAAGAGCTAGACCACAAGACCCACAGTAAGAGCGCGTTCCGTTAGTAAGAGCGCGTTCCGTTGGCAATGAAAAACCCCCGACTTGAGCCGGGGGTAATTTACCGCACCTGATCGAAAGACCGTTGCCTAGTGGTGATCCCAATCGCGATCGTCGTGCCAGCGATGCTCATGCCCGTCCCACCATCCGTGATAACGGCTGAAGCAGCGTTCGCGTTCGGCGTTCAAGTCACGCCGCCGTTGATCTGCCTGGTGGCTGCGCTCGCCGTGTTTGCGAATCGCCTGATCCAGTTTTGATTCCGCCTTCTCAATCTGGCGCTGGCACTTCGCATGATCGTCCGCATACGCCTGTGGCACGGAAACGAACATCGCCGCACCCAAAGCTGTTGTCATAACCGCCGATACCGCAAGCCCTTTGAGACGTTGTAGTTTCAAGCAGCCCTCCTGTCCCAGATTTGGACCGCAACTATTTTGATTGAAAATTGGACCTGGAAGTTGCCCGTTCAGTCGCCTGTTATGCTCACCGGTCCTATTCTGGCACCAGAACCGATCCGGATCCCTTGTGGTGTGGCGCGGGCGCCCTCGCCCGCGCAAGCAGGAACAGGGATGCTGCAAGTCTGTTGCAAAACGAGGTCTGTTGCAAAAAATTGAAGACGGGCAAGAATGCCCGTCTCTAAGTAACCACGTTCAGGAGCTAGAAGCCAGGCAGCTCAGTTAATATCAAACTGCTCCTGGTGCAATGCCGGATCGCTCTTCACGATCACGGTCTTCTTGGTCATTTCTTCCATCTCGATCAGCGCTTTGCCGTTGTTGGTCTTAAGCGCCTTGGCCACGTCAGGATTCACCCGCAGCATCACGTCCGCATGCTCCAGATGTTTCGCGATCTTGCGCATCTCCAGATAGATTTCGTTGCACACCGTGGTCACTGATTTCACAAAGCCGGTGGACTGGCAATACGGGCAGGGCGAACCGATAGTGCGCTCCAGCGATTGCTTCACCCGCTTGCGCGTGATGGCCACCAGTCCGAAGTCGTTAAATTGCAGGACTTTCGATGGCGCACGATCGCTCCGCAGAGCTTCTTCCAGCGCCTGCATGACTTTCTGCCGGTTGCGGCGCTCGTCCATATCGATGAAATCGATGATGATGATGCCGCCCAGGTCGCGCAGCCGGATCTGGCGCACGATTTCCTTGATGGCGTCGACGTTGGTTTTGACGATGGTGTCTTCGAGACGCGTCGTCTTGCCCACGTATTTTCCGGTGTTCACGTCGATCGCAACCAGAGCTTCAGTCTGATTGATGACGATATAGCCACCGCTCTTCAGCCAGACTTTTGACTTGAGCGCCTTGTTGATTTCTTCGCTCAGCCCGAACTGCTCATAGAGTGGTGTTTCCTTGGTATACAGCTTGACTCGCTTGACCAGCGCGGGCTGGAAGCGGTTGGCGAAACGCAGGATACGCTCGTATTCCTCGTCACTGTCCACCCAGATGGCGGAGAAGTCCGAGGTTACCTGGTCACGCAGCACGCGTTCGACCACGTTAAGATCGTGATAGATCAGCGTCGGCCCCTTGCCGGCGTCAGCGCGGCTCTTGATCTCAGCCCACAAGCCTTTCAGGAAACGGATATCCGCGCGCAGGTCTTCTTCCGCGGCATTCATCGCCGCAGTGCGCACGATAAATCCGCCATGGCCGTTTTCGCGTTCGCTCTGGATGATGCGCTTCAGCCGCTGGCGTTCCTCTTCAGAAGCAATCTTGCGCGACACGCCGGTGTGATTCACCGTCGGCATGTAGACAAGGAAGCGGCCGGGAAGAGCAATGTGACTGGTAATCCGGGCACCCTTCTTCCCGATGGGTTCCTTGGCGATCTGGACCAGAATTTCCTGGCCTTCTTTCAACAGATCGGTGATGAGCGGCATGTTTTGTTGCTCGTTTCGGCGGAACTTGCGTCCACCGCCGCCACGGCGACCACCGCGCTGCGGGCGTCGATCGTAACCCGGACGCGGGGCTCGCTGGGTGTAACCGGCTGTGCCTGCCGGAGCGCGAACTTCAGCCCGTGCCTCCGTCATTGCGGCGCCACCTGCTTCGGCGGCCAACGCCGCTTCCGCCTCGGCCTGGGCCTGATCGAGCTCGGCCTCGTCTTCCGCTTCTTCGTCGACCTCTTCTGCTGCTGCTACATCAACCTCTCCGGAAGAAATCGCGTCGGCGGAAAACGGCACCGCGTCCACGCTGGCAACTTCCGCCGAGGCGGCAATGTCCTGCGCAGGACGCTCGTGCTCCCCGGCGGCATGCGTTTCTTCCTCGAGTTCCTCAAAGGACGCGTCCTCCTCGAGCTCTTCGACGTAATGCGACAGGTCGGCTTCTTCCTCTTCGATCTCTTCTTCTTCCACAGTTCCCGCGGCTACGGCGGGCGCGGCAGCGGCTGGCTCCGAGTGCGCGGAAATCTCAGCCCGGTTGCCGTTGACGTCGTGGTGATGGGCATGTTCATCGACATTGACGTCGTCTTCCTCTGTCTCTGCCTCTTCCGTAGTTTCTTGCCCGAACACCGCTGCCACGTTCATCTCGTGCAAGCGCTTCTGCTGACGATCCCAATCGGAGGACTCGGTATCGACCACCGGTTCGCGAGTTGTCGCAGCCGGCTCCTCGTAAGTCTTCGGCGCCGCCTGGACCGAATCCGCGAACAGAGGCTCATCGCTCGCGAAAATCTCGGAGAGCGGGGGCGCGGGCTGATCGGGCGGCGGAACCGCTTGTCTTTCACTGGCGTTCATACTCCCACTCGCACTTGTCGGGGCGGGTCGGGCCTGCGTAAGGCGTTGGTACTTGGAGATCGACTCTCCTGGCAGGATCATGGGCTGGTAGCCCGGCGGTGGCCCGTATTCGGAGCGGTCAGATCGATCACTTCGCTCCGGCCGCCCGGAACGTTCTGACCGATCTGGTCGGTCTGTGCGCTCGGGGCGCTCATTCCTTTCTGAATGGTCAGCACGGGGAGCCTCCTGCTGCGCTTCGGTCCCCGGACGGGCAAATTTCGATTCTGGAAAACGCTCTCCGCGGCGGCCGCGACGCCGGCGGCGGCCGCGCATACCATCGCGATTGTCGCGCTCGACGGGAGCGGAGGCCTCACGATGCTCGGTATGCTCAGTTCGTGCACCTTCACCAGGTTCGTGAGTTGGTGGCTCTGCCGGAAGAGTGTCTTCCGCCGCTTGAGCTTGCGGCTGAACCTGGGGCTGCGCCTGATATCGCTCCGGCGCGGGCCGTGTGACGGGAACTTCGTCCAGGTCCTCTGAGTCTTCCAACTCCATAAAGTCAGAGACGTAGAGGAACGCGTCGCGCTCCAGGCCGATGTCGACAAAGGCCGATTGCATTCCAGGAAGCACGCGGGTTACGCGTCCTTTGTAGATGGAACCTGCCAGGGTGTATTCATTTTCGCGCTCGAGGTAGATTTCCGCGAGCAGATCGTCTTCGACCATCCCCACTTTGGTTTCGTGAGGAGTGGAAGACACAAATAATTCTTTCGTCATGCGAACTCCGGTCCCCGGCCGTTAGGCGGCCGCGGGATCACCGGATCGAAGGCAGGAAAAGACTGGGAAGATCAAGCTCTGCGATAGCCGCCCTGGACAAGGGACAGCCTAGGCCCCGGGGTTCTCCCCGTGGTCGAATCCGTTGCGTAAGATTAGGAATCTTTTGCACTTATCGCATTTGCGCTTGCCAGGTTTGTGACCGCTCTCTCAACTTTGAGGGGGCCGTTACCGGCCTGGCTGCGCCTTTGCTTAATCCTGCCCGGCCTTGAACTGCTTTTCTAGCCGGTGTGTGCCCTCTTTACGCGAGAGCGATCGTAATTAATCTTGTTTTTTCCGCCGCGGATGGCAAGCGCGGCTACTTCCCCAGCCTTCTTCCGTCCGCTTCAGTTCACGAACCGGCGCATGCGGACATTCATCACAATGCCCAACGCCAGAAATATAAACAGGACAGAAGACCCGCCATAACTCATCAACGGCAGGGGTATTCCGGTGACCGGCATAAAGCCGACTACCATACCGACATTGACCAGAATGTGGAAGCTAAGTACCGCCACCACACCCATCACGACGAACGTGCCAGCGCGGTCGGGCGCCGTTTGCGCGTTCTGGGTCAACCTCATCAGCACTATAAAGTATAGCAGCAATACAGCCAGCGCACCCACAAATCCATGCTCCTCCGCGAAGGCGGCGAATATGAAGTCCGTTTGTGGGACTGGCAGAAAGGCCAAATGCGTCTGGGAACCCTCCGAATTCCCCCACACCCCTCCTGATCCAACTGCAATCAGGGACTGGTTTACCTGGTAGCCCGAACCCTTGGCTGTCGGCCTCTGGATGCATAAAGCTGGTCAGGCGATCCCGCTGGTAGGGCTTCAAGGTGTGCCAAGCCAACGGCAAGAGCAAAGCCGCCCCCAGGGTCACGATCGCTGCCTGCTTGAAGCGTACTCCGCCCAGAAACAACCCCATCACAGCAATGGGCAGATAGGTCAGGCTGGTCCCCAGGTCGGGTTGCCGCAGCACCATAAGCATGGGGACGATGACGATGGCGCCCGCCTTGGCAAAATCCGGCCAGGACAACTCCCGCTGGTGTAAATCGGCAAAGTACTTCGCCACCGCCAGAATCAGGATCAGTTTCACCCACTCCGAAGGCTGAAAGTGTCCGCCGCCCGGCATTTTGATCCAGCGCCGCGCTCCCAGATATTTCTGCCCGAAAAGCATCACCGACATCAGCGACACGATGGCAGCGATATAGAACCAGTGCACCCGGTCCAGCAGTTTCTGGTAATTTATCAGGCTCACCAGAAACATACCCACCACGCCACCGGCGATCCAGTAAACCTGCCGGACGTGTGCTCCGGCAAACTTGGTATGCAAGGTGGCGCTGTGAATCTCCATCACGCCCAGCCCGCAGATCATCAGGACGAAGATGAAAAGCAGCCAGTCGAAATCACGGAATGAAATATAGCGGGACATGGGTTTAGTCGTTGGTCCTTGGTCGTTGGCCATTGGCCAACAACCCATCACTGCCTGTATTTACTATTCTCGTTCCCTTCTTAACTCCCCTCGCAAAGCCCACTACTGCAAACCCGGCGCAGCCGCGGCCAAGGGCAACCGTGTCTTGGGCACATCCAGCATCAATCGCCCGCCCTGCAGCTTTTCGTCCGGCATGCTCCAAACCGCCCCAATTTCAACGCTGCCGGCTGACTTGCCCGCCAGCTTCACAGGCGCACGATTCTTCTTCTCGACGTAGGCCTTGATTACTTGCGCCGCGGTGCGAGCCGCCAGGTAACCGTGCTCGCCTTCTTCCAGCAGAGTGCACACCACAATTTCCGGATTACGCCGTGGCTCTACCCCCGCAAACCATCCGTTGTCCTTGAAGTTGGCTTTCCCGACGGCTCCCAGCTTGGCCTTCAGCGCATTGCTTATGGTCTGTGCGCTGCCCGTCTTACCTGCGAAGTCAATGCCCTGCAAATGCGAGAGTGCCGCCGTCCCACCGGGATTCACCACCCCAGCCATGGCGTCGGTAATCGTCTCCCAGTTGGCAGGATCGATTGGAATCTTTACCACATCGGGTACATCCGACACGGGAACCATGCCCGGCGGCAAATCCCGCGGATTTATCACATGCGGCCTGACCAGCAGGCCTCCGCTAGCAATGGCCCCAATCGCCCGTGCCAACTGAATCGGCGTGGCTGCGATCGCTCCCTGACCGATGCCTACAGAAATCGTCTCGCCGGCATACCATTTCTGTTTGAAATTGCGGATCTTCCATTCTTCTGACGGCATTACGCCGCTGACTTCCTGCGGCAAGTCGACCCCCGTCTTCTGCCCCAGACCAAACGCCATGGCGTATTTCGCAATGCGCTCGATGCCCAGCTTCTCCGCCAGTGTGTAGAAGAAAACATCACAGGATTGGTAGATCGCCTTGCTGATGTCGGTGATTCCGTGCGTACGGTGCTCGGCCACTACCCAGCATTTGAAATATCGTCCGTAGAACGACGCGCCGCCGCTGCAGTTGACCTTCATGGCCTGCGCGATGCCTTCCTGCATGCCCGCAGTCGCCATGATGATTTTGAATACCGAGCCGGGAGCGAGTTGCGCCTGGATGGCTTTGTTCAACAGCGGATGATCTTCGTCGTTGACCAATTTCATCCACTCGTCATTGGAGATCCGCACCGCAAAATGATTGGGATCGTAGGTCGGACGGCTGACCATGGCCAGGATTTCGCCGTTGCGAGGGTCCATCGCTACGATTGCCCCGTTTCTCCCTTGCAAAGCCTGTTCTGCGGCAATCTGCAAGTCGACATCCACGGTCAGCTTGAGCTGGTTTCCCGGTACCGCGGGCTTTGCGTCCAGCTCCCCTACTTCCTTGCCTTTACTATTCACCAGCACCTGGCGAGAGCCATTCTTGCCCATCAGAATCGGGTTGTATTCCAGCTCCACACCGGACCGGCCCACTACATCACCGGGATTGTAGAGCTCCCAGCGTGCCTGATTCAGCATCTGCTCGCTGACCTCGCCCACGTAGCCCACTAGATGGGCCATAAAGCCGTTGCGCGGATACAGGCGGCGATGGGCCATGATGGTATCCAGCTCCGGTAGTTCGTTGCGGTGAGCCTTGATAAAAGCCAGTTCGTCCGGAGTGATGTCTTCCTTGAGATAAATGGGCTGGTATTGCGGCGTACCTGCGAACTTGCGCAGGCGTTCCCGGACTTCTTTAGGATCAAGGTGCAGTCCCTGTGCGATCATGTCGGCGTCTCCAGTGAGATCGCGGGTGGAATCGCGCAGCAGCAATGCGGTGAAGGAAGGGTAGTTGTCGACGATGGTGCGTCCGTCGCGGTCCAGGATCTTGCCGCGCGGCGCCAGAATTGGAACTTCGCGAGTCTTGTTCTTCTCCGCCAGCGCCGTATAGAACTCGCTGGAGACTACCTGCAGCCGCCACAAGCCATACGCCAACACGAGAAAAATACAGAGGATGAAGTATTGCACCCCGGTAAGACGGAAACTCGAGACTTTTTCATCGCGGCCAAACATAGTTAGTCGTCGGTCGTCAGTCGTCGGTCGTCAGCCACTGCTTCGCACCAATTTCGGCGTTCACAGAGACTTTCGGCAGGTGAGACTGGATCGAAGTTGACTTCAATTGTATTCCTGCTTTGGTAACGCGGGATTGCTGCCGTGGGTAACCCAAGGCCATAGACGGTTGGGCTTGGCTGACGACCGATGACTGACGACTGACGACTCTCTACGCTCTCTGCTTAAACCGGTCCAGCAGCGTAAACAGCACTGCCGCTGTCGCGGCGTTGAGCAGCGCCGCGCCTATTTCGTGCCCCCAGCTCAAGTCGACCGTCAACTTCACCAGTCCGCGTGCGACTACGACGTATACGATCTGGTGGATCACGTAGAAGAACAGGGTGACCAGAAAACGGGCGCCTACGTTGTCTACATCCAGTTTCGCGCCTAGGGACGACGCCCCGTACCCCACCACCGTTTTCGCGATTCCATAAATCCCGATGGGCTGATGAGTGAGGGAATCCTGCAGCAGGCCGATCAGCGCTCCTGTAAGCAGCCCAGCAACCGGGCTTCGCCGTGCCACGGCAAAGAAAATCACCACCAGCAGCGGCAGGTCAAAGAAGGTGAAGAAGTGCAAACGCGAGGGCAAAAAGGCCTGCAAAAAGAGCGCCGCCAGCGGAATACCTATGGCCACCGGTGGATTGAACCGGTAAACCTCAACCTGATCCTGCGATGTGTAGGTTATAGGCACGCTAGTGAGGTTGGTCCTCCGAGGCCCCTGATTTAACCGGTGCAGGACTGGCCTGAGCCGGTTCGGCGGCCGTTGGCGTACTAGTTTGCGGTTTACCGGCCGGCTCGGAGACATTCTTTGCCACCGGAGCCGCCTTCTTCGCCTTCGCCGGCTTCACAGCAGCTCGACTCTCCAAGTTGCTCCCTGGAGGATTCCCCACTGGCGCATTTCCTACGGCAGAGTTATTGGCGGCGGCAGGCTTACCTGCGGACGGAGTCGCTGGCGTAGTCGCGTTCGCGGCCGTCCCGCCTGCGGGTTCCACGACCGGCTTGTCCGGAACCGACGGCAACCGCTGGGTCAAGATGTCCACCGCTCGCACTGTGCCTGTGGAGGCTACAGACGGCGCTCGATCCTCCTTCTTAGTGATAACCAGAACCTCTTCCAGCCGATTCAGATTTGCGCTCGGCTTAAGGCGGATATTGAGAAAAAGATCCGCGCCGGGAGAAACCTTCATCACCGTTCCCACGGTGAGGCCCTTGGGGAAAATCTGGTCTCCCCCGCTGGTCGCGACTCGATCCCCGGGCGCCACCGATTCATCGGTCATTACATTTTCCAGGATCACTTCTCCGGCTGAAGTCCCCTTGACCACTCCCTGCAAGCGCGTCTTGTCCAGAATCGCGCCCACCCCGCTGCTCTGGTCGCTGATGAGGAGAACCTGTGATGTGGAGTGGAACGCCCGCAACACCTTGCCCACCACGCCATCGGCGGTGATCACCGCCATGTCCTTCTCCACGCCGTCGCCCGTGCCTTTGTCGATATAGATGGATCGAGATTGTTCACTGCCGCTGGACCCGATCACTTGGGCAGCCACGGTCTTCGCAATGTATTGTTCCTTGAATCCCAATAGCGCCTGCAGCCGGCGTGCCTGCTGCGCGTCGTCCGTCAGGCGCACCTGTTCGAGGCGTAGTTGTTCGATTTCGAATTTCAGGTCGCGATTTTCCTGCCGCACTCCACGCAGGTAAACGTAGCTGTTCCAGAGATTGCCTAACCCGCCCTGGCCCCAGACGAGGATCTTTTCCAGAGGAGTAATGGCACCGACCGACCAGGAGCGGATCAAGCGCGTGGATTCACCGCCCCCGCCCCGCTTGACCTGAACTGCCAGTCCCAGCACTTGCAGAAACAGCATCACCGCCAGGATGGTGACGTTACGGTAGCGGGAGATGAGGTTTTCCATGGAACTACAGTTTCGGGTTTCTGGTTTCCAGTTTCAAAGGCGCGACAGCGCCTGGTTCCTGTTGTCTGAGGCGGCGAGCTTGGCAGAGAAGAACTGGAAACCAGACACTGGAAACCTGAAACTGCTTCACCGCTATTCGATCGAAATCTTCCGCAGCAGCTTGAAGTCGCTGAGCATCTTGCCCGTGCCCAGCACCACGCTGCACAACGGATCGTCGGCGATCGAAACCGGCAAGCCGGTTTCCTCGCGAATACGCTTGTCGAGATTTTTCAATAATGCCCCGCCGCCGGTCAGCACAATGCCACGATCGCTGATGTCGGCGGAAAGTTCGGGCGGAGTCCGTTCCAACGCCACGCGCACCGCATTCATGATGGTCGAAACGCACTCGCTCAAAGCCTCGCGGATTTCGCTGTCGTCCACGGTGATGGTCTTGGGCACGCCTTCGATCAGGTTGCGGCCCTTGATCTCCATGGTCAACGGCTTTTCCAGCGGATACGCGGACCCGATCTCCATCTTGATCTGCTCGGCAGTACGCTCGCCCACCAGCAAGTTATATTTCCGCTTCAGGTAGTTCATCACCGCTTCGTCCATCTGGTTGCCCGCCATACGCACGGAACGGGAGTAAACGATGCCGCTGAGCGAAATCACCGCGATGTCTGTGGTGCCACCGCCGATATCCACGACCATATTGCCACTGGGTTCGGTAATGGGAAGTCCGGCGCCGATGGCCGCCACCATGGCCTGCTCCACCAGATACACTTCGCTGGCTTTGGCGCGATAGGCGGAATCCATGACCGCGCGCTTTTCAACCTGGGTGATTTCCGAAGGCACTCCGATCACGATCCGCGGATGTACCAGCATCTTGCGGTTGTGCGCCTTCTGGATGAAGTAGTTGAGCATTTTCTCGGTGACTTTGAAGTCGGCAATGACGCCGTCCTTCATGGGCTTGATGGCCACGATGTTGCCGGGCGTGCGGCCCAGCATCTCTTTGGCTTCCTTGCCCACGGCCTCGACCTCGCCCGTGTTCTTGTTGATGGCCACGATGGAGGGTTCGTTCACCACGATGCCCTTGCCCCGCGCGTACACCAGCGTGTTGGCCGTCCCCAGGTCGATGGCAAGGTCGCTGGAGAAAATGCTGAACAGCGATCTCAGGTTGTGCAGGCGCGTCGAAGAATGGAATCCGTTGGATGACATACGCGATTTAGCTCTCTCGGACCGCTGTCATTTCCGGGCATGCCCGGTTGTTTCTGTGCGGATGGGGGGCCGTGCCCTAATTCTATTGGATCAGCCCCGTTTCGCCGTCAAACCAAAGTCCCAGTACCTCGGGAATTCTCCCCCAGGCGGTGCTGGCTCTACTGAATCACGATCTTCTTCTGGACCGTGTTCACGCCGCCCTTGGCATTCTGGGCTGTAATCGTGATCACGCTCTCTCCCTGCGGCAGCGGAGGCATGAAGTAATGGAAACCGCCATCCATACCCACCACCGGCACTTCCCGCCCGTTCACCATCACCCTGGCCCCAGCCTCGGTCTTTCCGGTGAGTTCGATGACGTGTCCATGCTGCATAAACGGGTCTACTTCCAGGTTGATGGCTTCCGTGGTTTTGCCTTTAGGAATGATGGTAAACCGGTTCTTCTGGCTTTCCATCGACTCCTTGTCATTCACATCGTAGGACTGCACCACCCAGTAATACGCTCCCTCGTTCAATCCCGACACAATCACATCGGCCGTGTTTACCTTGCGATCCACGATGGTCGAAGAGAAATACGGATTCCGCGAGATCCGCAGCCGGTATCCCACTGCGTTAGCCATCTGGGTCCAGGAAAACTCCACCGGCTTGGTCTCACCCGAGGAAAAGATGGGCATCATATTGGCCGGGGAAATTGGCGTCGGTGGCCCGATCTCCTTCAACTTAGCCATGCGCGGCGACTGCGACTGGAAAGCCACTTTTTCCCAGTCCGCCAGGTGTACGGTTTCCCCGTTGCGTGTGATCTCGCCGGATCCTTTCTTCACCAAAATCTCGTGCTGGTCCGCCTTGGGATCGTTGCGCACCATGGCCGCGCTGTCCGGAGCCAGAGAGGCGGTTGCCCCAGCCACCGTCACCTGTGACTTCGATCCCTGGACATAGGTCGCGGTCGAGAGATCCACCGTGCCCGTGCTCACCGCCACGGCCACGTTGGTCTGCTGCTGGTCGTTGGCCGAATTCTCTTCAATTACGATCAGCGAATCCTGCTTTACCGTGTAATTGGTGCCGTCGTTGAAGACGATCTTGGCCATGCCTTCGGGCCCGGTCTGCACCACGTCGCCTTTTTCCAGGGGCACGTTGTAGTCGGCAGTCACCCAGCTGTTGCTGCTGGCCTTCTTGACCCGTACCGTACCGTCCAGCGCCGTGATGTGAGCCTGCTGCGAATTTGCCGCCCCGGCCTTGGCGGTTCCTCCTGCTCCGGCCACCATCTCCAGCAACCGGCCACCCAGGCTGCTGACCGACTTGACGCCCTTTTGCGTGAACTGCGGGAAGGCGAAATTCATCCCCACAAACAGCACCACCACGATAAACAACACTCCCAAGGCCACGCTGCGATAGGTGACTGTCTTCCACGCTACATGGATTCCCGGCTTGCTGCTTGAAGACACGAAGGGCACCAGAAACTACCCAAACCCAAAGAATATGAGATATTTGCGAGAGTATCACAAGGATAACTGCCAGAGCAGGGGTGATTACCTTGGGTCATACCCCCCAGTGGCCATGTCCGCTAGTGCTAAACGTAGGCGCGAGCGTCCCGCTCGTACAAAACCACCGCCGCCTACGTTAGGGCAGGTGTCCCACCTGCCCAGCCGAGCAAAGCTCGGCAGTTCTCGCGTCGCCACAACCGCAACCCCCGGCGAGCTCTGCTCGCCCGCCCGGACGGGGCTGTCCGGGGCTACGTGGTTCCTGGAGACGCTATCATCGTCTTCACCACCTTGCCGCGTTCCGCCCCCGGCCTGTAGCATGGATGGTTCCGGCAATTCTTCAGGAGGCACGTATGGCAACCGATACTCTGGTCAGCCCCGCTATCATCGGAAGCAGCACCAAGACCAAGACTTATAAGAACTTCATCGACGGCGAGTGGGTGGAATCCTCGACCGGTGAGACCTTCGAAAATCGCAATCCCGCCGATACCCGCGATGTAGTAGGCCTGTTCCAGAAGTCCGCTAAAGCGGACGTGGACGCCGCCGTCGAAGCTGCCCGCCACGCCTTCGCCAAGTGGCGCCTGGTCCCGGCCCCGCGCCGTGCCGAAATTATGTTCCGCGCCGCAGAAATGCTGCTCGAACGCAAGGAAGAATATTCCCGTGACATGACCCGCGAGATGGGCAAAACCCTTAAAGAGACGCGCGGCGATACCCAGGAAGCCATCGATACCGCTTACTACTTTGCGGGCGAAGGCCGCCGTCTGTTCGGCCCAACAACGCCGTCTGAACTGCCCAACAAGTTCGCCATGGCAGTGCGTTCACCCATTGGCGTCTGCGGCATGATCACTCCGTGGAATTTTCCCATGGCGATTCCGTCGTGGAAGATCCTCCCCGCCATCGTGTGCGGCAACACCTGCGTGATCAAACCCGCTCAGGACACGCCGCTCTCAACTTTCAATCTGGTGCGAACACTGTCCGACGCCGGCGTACCCAAGGGCGTGATCAACATCGTCAGCGGATTCGGTTCGTCTGTCGGCGCTCCGCTCACCGAGCACCCGGACGTCAAAGCCATTTCGCTGACCGGTTCCACCGCAGTCGGGCGAACCGTAGGCACGACTGCCGCCAAGAGCTTCAAGCATTGTTCGCTCGAGTTGGGCGGCAAGAATCCGATGATCGTGCTTGACGACGCCAACCTCGACCTCGCCATCGAAGGCGGCCTCTGGGGTGCATTCGGCACCACTGGCCAGCGCTGCACCGCCACCAGTCGAATCGTCGTGCAGAAAGGTATCTACGCCGAGTTCGTTGAGCGCTACGTAGAACGCGCCAAACGATTGAGAGTTGGCAACGGGATCGACGAAAGCACCGAGATGGGTCCGGCGGTAAACGAAGCGCAGCTCAAAACCGATCTCAGCTACGTGGAAATCGGTAAGTCCGAAGGCGCCAAATTGAAGTGCGGCGGCAACCGCCTCGACAAAGGCGAATACCAGTACGGCTATTTCATGGAGCCCACGGTCTTCGTCGACGTCGATCCCAAAATGCGCATCGCCCAGGAAGAAATCTTCGGCCCGGTGGTATCCATCATTCCGTGCGAAGACCTGGAAGACGCCATCGCCATCGCCAACGGCATCGAGTACGGACTGTCCTCGGCTCTCTACACCAAGGACGTGAACCGCGCGTTCGTCGCCATGCGCGACCTGCATGCCGGCATCACCTACATCAACGCGCCGACGATTGGCGCAGAAGTCCACCTGCCTTTCGGCGGCGTAAAAGCTACAGGCAACGGCCATCGCGAAGGCGGCATGGGCGCGATCGACTTCTACACCGAGTGGAAGGCGATCTACGTGGATTATTCGGACCGTTTGCAGAAGGCGCAGATTGATAGGGTGGATTAATTCGTCGTTGCTCGTTGGCCCTTGGTCGTTGGCCGCATAGAGTGCCGAATCTAATCAAGACTCTTCTTTGCGTCCTTTGCGTAGTTCTCTGCGATCTTTGCGGTCAAAAGCTTTTGCTTCAGACGGAACCATTCATGCCCAGCACCCAAATCCGCGAAGTCGCAGCCGCCCATCGTCTCGACAACGTCCGTTACGCCATCCGCGATCTGGCTTCGGTGGCCGACGAGGTCACGAAGCAGGGCCACAAGGTTCTGTCACTCAACGTTGGCGATCCAAATATTTTCGATTTCCAGACGCCGCCGCACCTGATCGAAGCTGTTTACAAGGCCATGCGCGAGAACAGGAATGGCTACGCGCCATCCCCTGGAATTCCCGAGGCACTGGAGTCAATTCGCGCCGAAGCCGCGCGCAAGGGAATTTCCACGGTGCAGGATGTGTTCGTGACTTCCGGCGCCAGCGAAGCCGTGGACATTTGTCTGACCGCGCTGGTCAATCCCGGCGAAAGCATACTGACCCCCAGCCCCGACTACCCGCTCTATTCCGCGGTGTTGTGCAAGCTCGGGCATTCCGGTCGTCACCTATGACCTGAACGAAGACGACGGCTGGCAGCCCGACCTCTTCGACTTGCAGCGCAAGATTACTTCCCGCACCCGCGCCCTGGTGCTGATCAATCCCAACAATCCCACCGGCGCGCTCTGCTCCCGCCGCATGCTGGAACTGGTGGCCGATCTGGCGCGGCGCAACAATCTGGTGATCTTGGCCGACGAGATTTACGACAAGCTGATACTGGGTGACGATAGCGAAAAAGACGCCCACATCTCTATCGCCGCCGTCGCGCCGGATGTTCCAGTCGTAACTTTCGGCGGACTTTCGAAAAACTATCTCGCTCCCGGCTGGCGCATTGGCTGGGGCATCGTCAGCGGCGATGCGGCCGCCGTGAAACCATACGTCGAGGGCATTCACCGCCTGCTGCGCTCGCGCCTGTGCGCCAATCATCCCGAACAGTACGCCATCAAAGCCGCGCTGGACGGCCCCCAGGACCACCTCATGGAGACACGCGCCAAGCTTCGCGCCCGCCGCGATCTCACCGTGCAGTGGTGCAACTCAACTCCGCGGATGAGCTGCGTCTCCCCGCGCGGCGCCTTCTACGCTTTCCCCAGCCTGCAAATCAAAGAAGGTGACGACGTTTTCGTGAAAGAACTCTGCCGCCAGAAACACGTCCTCGTTGTGCACGGCTCGGGCTTCGGCCAGAAACCCGGCAGCCGCCACTTCCGCATCGTGTTTCTGCCCGACGAACCCACGCTGACGAAAGCGTACCAGTCAATCGGCGAATTCATCGCGGAAAGATACAAATAACAGCATGTGGGCGCGAGCGTCCCGCTCGTGCGGAGCGGCGTGCCGCAGACGGGCGCTACCGCACGAGCGGGACGCTCGCGCCCACATTTAACGTGTGAAGGCCAGTTCCTCCACTCGTCGCCAGCTCCGCAAACTCTTGCTCCGTTAACCGCAATGACCCGGCCAGCATGTTCTCCTCCAGGTGTTCGATTGACGAGGTTCCCGGAATCGGCAGCATCAGCGGAGAGCGCTGCAGCAACCACGCCAGCGCCACTTGCATGGGCTTGGCGGCGATGCGCGTCTGCGATCCGCTGCACAGCCTCTTGCGCAGCTTTGCCCGCCCCCAGCGGAAACCAGGGAATGAACACGATTCCGTTCTGTTCGCAATAGTCCACCACGTAGTCCCACTCGCGATCGGCGAAGCTGTAACGATTCTGCACGGAAACGATCGGCACAACCTTGCGAGCCCGCTCGATGTGCTCCCGCGTTACATTGGACAGGCCGATCAGGCGAATCTTGCCCTCGGACTGCAACTCGGCCAGCGTGCCCACCGACGCCTCCAGAGACACAATCGGGTCGGGAATATGTAGTTGGTAAACGTCGATGCGGTCGCGACGAAGCCTTTTCAAGCTGCCCTCGACCGCCTTACGCAAATGGTCCGGCGTCGCATTGTGCCCCCAGAAACCCGGCCCTGAACGGACCCAGCCTCCCTTGGTTGCGATCACCAGATCTTTGGGATAAGGCGAGAGCGCTTCTGCAATCAGTTCTTCACTGACGTCAGGACCGTACGAATCCGCCGTGTCAATGAAGTTCACACCCAACTCAACCGCCCGGCGCAGCACGGCGAGCGCACCAGCCCGATCCTTCGGCGGTCCCCAGACTCCCGCTCCGGTAAGACGCATCGCTCCATAACCCAGACGGTGAACAGTCAATTCGCCGAGCGTCACCGTTCCTGCTGCCGTCGAGCCTAGAACCTTCCCGCGATCACTCACCGGTCACCTCCAGAGGAGTCAATAAATGTAAAGCAGAGGGTGCCCCATTTCTCGCGTATCTTGCGAGAAGTGGGGAGGGCTGGCACAAGACTCGAGCGCGAGAACGACCAGGGACCCTACGTCGGGGCGGGCCCACTCTCGCACAAGACGCGAGAAATGGGGCGCCCAACGTACAATGGTTATACAGGTCGTGGGCAGGGAGGATTGAGTAAGCAGGCATGGCAGATTACTGTGATGACCAAAGTGTGAAGAGAACAGGAACGCACTCCCTCCCGTCCTTTTTCTTTCCTCAAAAAAATGTTTAAATCAGCTCACACCCCTCCCCTGTGGATGTCCACGTGATCGATATCCATTGCCACATCCTGCCGAAAGTTGACGACGGTTCCAAGTCCTGGGACATGTCGCTGGAGATGTGTCGCATGGCGGCGGACGATGGCATTGAACACATCGTAGCCACGCCCCATGCCAACGAACGCTATGAATACAACCGCCAGCATCTGGCCAGCAATCTCGAATATCTCCGTGTGCTGGCGGGCCAGACTCCGCGGCTAAGCCTGGGCTGCGACTTTCATCTCTCTTACGACAATCTGCAGGAAGTTCTGGTTTCGCCGGAACGATTCACCATCGAAGATACCCACTACCTGCTGGTGGAGTTGAGCAACTACAGCATTCCCACGCAGATCAACGACTATTTCACCAAGATGGCGGACGTGGGCATCACTCCGGTGATCACCCATCCCGAGCGCAATCCGATTCTGCAGGAGACCCAGCAGCGGGTCCTGCAATGGGTCGATCAGGGCTGTGTGGTGCAGGTGACGGCGTCCGCGGTGACCGGGGGCTGGGGACAAAAAGTCGCACGCGCCGCCGAGTGGCTGCTCGAACGGGACGCCGTGCACGTGCTCGCCACGGACGCTCATGACACCAAGCACCGCATCCCTGCACTCTCCGCAGCCCGAGAAAAAGTGGCCAAACTCTGCGGCCACGAAGTCGCCAAAGCTCTGGTAGACGACAATCCCCGCGCCGTCATCAACGACAAACCGCTGCCGTACTTTCCGGATCCGGTGATGAAGGGAAAGTAGGGCGGGCGTCGGACCTCGGACGTCAGACCTCGGGCTCGAACGACGCCAGATGGCGTTCGAGTGTCCCTTCAAGCCAAGCACCCGCCGAATAGGCTAGGTCGAGGTCCCAGGTCAGGACGTCTGAGGTCTGAGGTCTGTTACCGCGGCGGGACCATCACTGCCGGCGCCTGATTCAGCATGGGTGATGCATGGGGTGAATTGGGCTGCGAGGTCATCGCGCTTTCCGGATTCAACAGGTGCTCGTGGTCTGGTCCCAATCCCAGCTTGATCAGCGCCCGTGAGTCTGGAACGACCTTGCTCTGCCAGCCGTTATCGGCCTGGAAGCGTTCCATGGCGCTCTGGCGACTTGGCATCCCAAACGCCCGAAGGCTGTGCCATCCAGATAATGTTCACGAATCAGCGCTTCCTGAATTTCGCGGGCGCGCGCCGCATCGATCTTCTGTTGCCCTCGCTTGCGCGAACTGCCTTCTTGCGCGATTTCTTGACTCTTGCTGGAAGTTGAACGGGAAGTTGAAGGAGCGGACACCGCCAGCAATCTGGCTTTTGACTGGTCCCGATTCGCGCCTGCCGATTTGTGGACTGGTTTGGGCTGACGCTATTCCGCACACCAGAAGCATCGCGCTCCCAGCGCTCAACAGCCTCACCGGAATGGATCCGCCAAATCGCAATGTCTCGACCGCCAGAGCAATTCTGGATCGAGCAGGCAGGGTAAACCATTCCCGTTCCCAACGCTAGCTTCTTTTAGGTCAGCCCCTTTGGGGTGGCCCAGGAGCTTAGCGTAACCCAGGCGCGGCGTATGCCAACCTCCCTTTACCAGTCTACAGGTTACGGGAGGGTACCCGCCAGGAAGATAGTCCCGCCCTTGCCGTCCCTGTGCCACGCTGTCGGACCAGGAAAACCACGTCCTGGCCGCTCTTTAGCGTAGCTAGCAACCCGGTTGAACTGCTCTTCGCTGTCGACCGGCTGCTTGTTAATTTCGAGGATGATATCCCCTCGGGTCAAGCCAACATCTTCGGCGAAAGAGCCCGACTTTACCTCTTTGACGATCACGCCCTTATTGGCGGGAACATCCACGCGATCGGCATACTCCTGGGTGAGGGCGCCAACGGTCAGGCCAAGTTTGCTTTCCTTTGGCCCGGATTCGACACCGCCTTCATCATCATCGCCAAGGCGTGCGGCAAACAGTTTAGCCCGGTCGGCGATGGTGGCTGTTACTTCCTGCTTCTTACTGTTGCGTATAAACCCAACCGCGATTTTTGAACCTGGCTTGCGGCCGGCGATGTCGGACACCAGTTCATCGCCGTTCTTCACCGGTTTACCGTCGATGGCAACGATGGTATCGCCGACTTTCAGCCCAGCCTGTTCCGCCGGACTGCCCGGGGTGACATCCGAAACCGTAACTCCCGAGCCCGTTCCATACACCCGTGCGATAGCCGGATTTTCCTGCGCGTTGAACATGATTCCGATCGAGCCCCGTGAGACCCGGTGGTCGGGACCGATCAGCTGGTTGTAAACCTGCGCGACCGTGTTCGACGGCAAGGCGAATCCCACGCCAGCATAGGCGTTGGTGTCGGTAAGGATTGCGGTATTGATTCCGATTACTTCGCCAGCCATATTCACCAGCGGACCGCCGGAATTACCTGGGTTGATGGCGGCATCGGTCTGGATAAACGATTGGAATTGCCGGTTGGGCACAATATTGCGCCCCGTCGCCGAGACGATCCCGGCGGTGACGGTTTCCTGCAGTCCAAAGGGACTACCCACCGCCAATACCCAATCCCCTACCTGCATGCTGTCGGAGTTGCCCAACTTCGCCGTGGGCAGCGGTTTGTCGCTCTCAATCTTGATGACCGCCAGATCAGTTTCCTGGTCTGACCCTATGACCTTGGCCTCATGCAATATTCCCGGCGGATCGTCCTGCAGCTTTACCCGAATCCGGTCCGCCTTTTCCACCACGTGGCGGTTGGTGACTATGTAGCCTTTGGGATCCACGATCACACCCGAGCCCAGGGAGCGCTCCCGAATCGCGCCGCCACCGCCCTGACCGCCTTGGCCACCCTGCCCGCCGAAAAAACGGTCAAAGAAATCGTCGAACGGGCTGCCGTCATCGTCATTCGGACTGCCGCGCCGCCGCTTGGGCGTCTTGATGGTGGACTCGGTGTTGATGTTGACCACACTCGGCTCAAGTTGCTTGGAAATCTGCGAGAACTGGCTCGACAACATCTGCGGCGAAGGCACAGTCAACGGGGTCGCATCGGAGGAGGCTGCTTTCTTGTCCTGTCCCTTGACCCCGTAAGAAATAACGGTGCCGATCAGGATGCCCGACGGTCAAAGTAAGCAGGATCGAAAGCGTATACGTGGGACGGTTGGCCTTCAACTGTGCCCAAAGAGCGCTTGCGCGCTGATTCATAAATGACTTCCTCCGAGATGAGTGCAACCTTTTAATTATACTTCCCGCCAGCGGCAGGTACCAACCACCGGGCGCGGGACACATCCGTTCCGCTAAGGTTAGACGCTAATTTTCAGGAAAGTGTTGTGGCGGGTGGCCCGTCCAAGCTCCGCTTGGGCGGGGTTTTCTTGCGGCGCGCGCGACCATACCGTTAGAGATCGATCACGCGCCCTCCGCCTATACAAACTCCCGCTCCTGCTGCCGAATTGCTTTGTAACGCTCGAATGCCCTCCGCTCGTCTTCCAGTCCCAGCACTGAGCGCAACGTACAACCGCGGAAGGTATGGGTCAGCATTTGCGGAGCGTTTCGTATGACGAACCAGGGATCGTGGAACAGGGCCGTCGGCATGTGGCGAGCCTTCATCCAGCGCTCGGCTTTCCAGCGAACATACTCGACTTCTTCCGCCGACACGTGCTCGGTACGGACGACCGCGGTAGTACCGTCGTATTCCTCCAGCCGCTCATTCATGATCAGGCCGCGCTCGCGGAACTCTTCCGTCATGGGCGTTCGCGGATAAGGTGTAGGGTGCTGGATGTACGGCCAGTCCACGTAGCGGCGGGCGAACGCAAGGTTGGCTTCTATGGATTCCCGAGTGTCGTCTGGATTGCCGACGATGAGGCCCCCTACTACGTACATGTCGTTCTGGTGCAGGTAGTCGATGGCTTTCACCGAAGCGTTGCCGGCATGCTGCCCATTGTCGCGCTCCGTGTTCTTCGCGGTGGCGCGCAGGAACTGGAGATCGCCTTCCAGAATGTTTTCGATCCCCAGAAAAACGTAGCGGAATCCTGCCTGGCGCATCAGCGGTGCGAGTGTTTTGCCGTGGTTGGCAATAGCGGACGTCATGGCCTGGACAAAGTAGTCCAGCTTGTTCAGTCCAGCCTCGATGATGGCATGGCAGAGCGCTTCGAAGCGATGCACGTTGAGCGTAATGTTGTCGTCCACCAGGAAGATGGTGCGGGCGCCGTGGTCTCGGGCGTCAGTGATATCTGCCAGGACGCGTTCGAATTTGTAGGTGTGAAAGTTGCGTCCACGCATTTCGATGATCGAACAGAAACTGCAGTCGTAAGTGCAGCCGCGCGAAGTCTCGATCACATCCACCTGGCGGCCGAGCAGGGTGTAGCCATGGAGCACGCGAGCCTTGCGGTTGGGCGGGCGGATCTCATCGTCTTCCAGACGATGAACCGGCCGGTTGGAGTTATGCAGCCACCGTTCGCCGTCGCCGTCGCGATATGAAAGGCCGCAGATCCGGTTGAAATCTCCGCCCCGCTCGATCGCGCGCAGAAGTTCGCGAAAAGTGACCTCGCCTTCGCCGCGCACGATGAAATCCACGTCCATTCCCTCGTAAGCTTCGCTGGCAAGACTAGGATCATAGCCGCCCACCACAACTTTCACGCCGGGCTTGAGCTCGCGCACCAGATCAGTGATGCGGCCCGCAGTCCGTCGCTGGAAGGTCATCACGGAAAGCCCGACAACATCGGGATCAGACTCACGCATCAGCCTAGTGACCGTGTCCCGAACCTGACGATGGCTGAGAATCAGATCGGCAACCGCAACCCGGTGGTGGGGATCGACGTTTCCCGCCAGTGAGGTCAGGGCACCATTAGGCATGCGAACGGCCACAGGTGGCATGTGCTCGAAGTAGTCAGGCATGGAAAGCAGAAGGACGTTCATACAGTTCCCTTGGATTGCGCGCACGCCCCGTGCAAATGCAGTTGTCGGCCAGGCTGTTCTAGGGTGGGCCAACAAAAGTTTGCTACAGCCGGACGCCCGTTGTAAACAGGGGGATGACCCGCCCTCCTCTCACGTGGGCTTTACCTTTGCTGTCCCAGCCTTGTCCCTGGCTGGCGGGGACAGTAGCCCCGGTTGAATTCTCCTCAAAATGGCAGTAGAGTCGCTGCTGTCCGGCCGACGTGGCCAGTCCGGAGGCCAGCCATGATTCCTCCCAAACCAGCAAATGAGCAACAGCGGCTAGCGACGCTGCGCGGCTATGAGATCCTCGACACGGAACCAGAAGCGGCGTTCGACGATCTCACATTAATCGCTTCCTGCGTCTGCCAGACTCCCATCGCGCTGATCAGCCTCGTAGACGCCGACCGGCAATGGTTCAAATCAAGCGTGGGCTTTTCGGTTAAGGAGACCTCACGCGACATTGCCTTCTGCGCCTCGGCGATTCTCCAGCCAGATGTTTTCATCGTGCCCGATGCCAGCGAAGACGAAAGGTTTGCCGAGAATCCTTTGGTAGTTTCCGAACCCAAAATCCGTTTCTACGCCGGTACACCCTTGATGAGCGAGGGCCACGCGCTAGGAACCCTCTGCGTAATTGACCGCGTAGCGCGAAAGCTGAGTCCGGAACAACTGGAAGCGCTCCAGGCGCTGGGCCGGCAGGTGCAGGCGCAACTTGAGCTGCGGCGCAACCTGAAGCGGTTGGCAGCATCTCTGGCAGCCCGCGATCGAGCAGAAAACGAAAAAGACCTAGTGCTGCGAGAACTAAAGGCAGCAATGGCAAACATTCGCACCCTGGAAGGACTGCTGCCCATATGTCTGTCATGCAAGAAAATACAGGACAAAAAAGGCGACTGGCAGCCCTTTGAGTACTACGTGAGATCGCACTCCGAAGCGAGGGTCACTCACAAGCTTTGCCCGGATTGCACGAAGGCGATCTCGGCGTGAGTGCGGGCCGGGTGGCCCGGGCGCGACCAGCCGGCTAAGATTGGTATTGACTTTCCGATCTCCAGTGACAAACACTCTCACCTCTGAAAGCCACCGATGACCATCTTCTCACCCTCGGACTTTGACCAGATCGGTTTCGGTATCAGTGCATTTGTTGAAGTGCTCAAGAACGTCTGCGAAATTGTAGCCATTGTCGTAGGCGCTATATGGACATACTTTAACTTTTTCAAAGGTAGAACATACCGACCGAGACTTGAGTGTGAAGTGGACGGTTTGATGGGCACTCACTCCGGACGACCGTTGCTGAAAGTCGTTGTCAAGGCGAAGAATGTCGGCCTATCGAAAGTGTTAGTTGAACAGAAAGGGACGATCCTGCAGCTCTGTCCGGCAGCCGACCAGAATACCGCTCCGTCGTGGCCTTGCCAGATCGCGTGGAGCAACGAGCCGGCCGTTTTCGATGTTTTTACAGACCACAAATGGATCGAACCGTCGGAGCCGATTGAAGATTGGGTATTGATCGAACTGCCGGATGACAAAGTCCCCGCTTACAAACTCACGCTGAAGGTGCTGTCTAACGAAATCTCGTGGACCGCCACGAATATAGTCGCTTCGGTAACACGCGGAATTGATGGAGGCACTTGTGACCCAAACTCAGGATCAGAAGCCAGAGGACCCGAACCAGATCCGGGAGATCCAAAAGCAGAGAGAAGAACAACGTCGTAGAGAAGAACAACGTCGCAAGGAAGAAGAACGTCAACGGCCTGACAAGAAGAGCTGAAGAGCGTGATTCGAAGCTCGCTAACTCATTGAATTTGCAGGAGAACTCGCTATGGCTTACTTCGCGAAACAGGATAGATCGGACCCGGACAAGATTCGGGAGATCGAGAGACAGAGAGAAGAACAACGTCGTAGAGAGGAGCAACGCCGCAAGGAGGAAGAAGAACGTCAGGGGCGCAAAACGAACAACTAATGAGGTTCCCCGTCGCTTGCGGCTGAGTAATTCGTCGACTTTCAGGAGGATTGATTGTCACATTTCGGTCAATTCGGGGACGGTCAAGTCGGGGACAATTCGGGGACAGACGGAACTGACCCCAATTGGTTCGTTCCAATCCGGCCGTTCAAAAATTACTAATTCGTCTGATGCTCAAGCTCTTTCAACAATTGTTCAACCATCGCCTGGGTCTGCGGATTCCGTACAGTCTTGAGAAACTCTCGTAGCTCCGCTTTTTCTTTTGAGGTCTCGCCTTTTTCATCATAGATCTGAGCCAGCAAAATGTGGACACGCGGATCGCTGCGCTTATCCCTGTCGTCCTGATCTTTGTAGTTTCTGGCGTTTTCGATAGCGGAAGCCTTCAATGCGCTAGCCTCGGCCTCGGGCAACTGATGTAAAGAATAGTTCGCACTGCCTTTATAAACGTAACCCGCTGCATTGTTGGTGGGATCGAGATCAATGGCCCTGACGCTCTGCGCCAACACGTCGCTCCAATCCCCCTGGCGCATTGCAATATCCGCCAGGCAAAGGTATGCCTGAATGTAACGGGGACTTGACGCGATGGCCTTTTGGCATGCATCACGAGATCCGGGCAAATCTGGCCGCTGTTCTAATATTTGGCCAAGTAAGACCCAACTCGCAGAATATTGGGGGAATAGGTCTGTTGCCTTGCGCAAATGCTTCTCGGCATCGGCAATTTTGCCGGCTGCCAGCGATTCGCAGGCCTTCCCATATTCTTTCTTAGCGTCGTTCGGAACGGCTAGCTCGGCAGCTCCGACGGTTAGGTCCTGTACCGTATTCAGGGGCGGGGAAAAACAGGCACTGTCTCTGCCAGTCTTCAACCATTCATTCTTCGCAGCCAGCGGCTGCCCGTTAAACTTGAAGTCGAGATACTCCCACCCCCCCATGGCCCGCTGCTCCCCGCCGGGCGTTTGTGGGTGGTACTGCCCTAGTGCGGCGGAGGCCCCAACAACCAAAGCTGCTCCACTAACGAATGTCCGGAACATCAGGGTTCGAAACCACGGAGTACCGAATGAATAGACGGTCAATTTTCCCCTGGAAAGTAGAGCTTGATAGTGGCCCACGAGTGCTGTCATACAAAACCCTCCGCGCTCCTATGCCGGAGTCTTCCTTCTTGGTTCAAAAACAGCGCTGATCATACACCCGTCCCGCTGTTCACAGACAGGCTAGGCAAACCCGGCATCGGCTCAAAACACCACTTCCTGCCCCGGTTCCCGTTGGCCTCGATTTCCGGACTGTCCTGTAAAAAATCGCCCACCATCAGATCGGACAAACTCCGGACGACAATTCGGTGACAGACGGAACTGACCCCAATTGGTTCGTTCTAGTCCGGAAATTCACTTCTTGAAACTACCCCGCGGTCGCAACGCCGACCGGCATCTGATACCTTGCCGCCATGGCCCGTTTGCCTCGCGTCGTCATCGTCGACGTTCCTCATCATGTTTACGCAGCGCGGCAATGCGGGGCAGCCCCACCCTTGCGTCTTTTGCAAGGGTGGGTGCGGCCATCATTGCTTCCGCCGTCCGACCTCCGTTTTTTGAAAGGCGGAGCGCGAAGCGGGCAACTCTCTCACATCAAAGGTCTTGTGTCGAATACAGATTTTAGAGTACGTACAATTCGGTAATCACAGAATGTTCCACGTGGAACATTAACGTCAATTTTGTAGCCGGGAGATGAACCCCTCAGCTCGTCGGTACGGACGCGCCGGTCGCGGGCGAGGGCGCCCGCGCCACACCAGCCGCCACCGCCCAGGGTTTGCCGTCGAAGTAAGACGGTAGCTCCAGACCAAAGAGCTTCAGAATCGTGGGGGCGACGTCCACGATGGCGGGCTTTTCGATGGCGATCTTGCGGTTGGAAAAAAGAACGCCGGGGACGAGCCGCGGGTCGACGCAGTGGTCGCCGCTCCAAGCTTTGAGGTTGTCCTCGAAAATCTTGCTGGTGACCTTGCCCATCACCGAATCCCACGAAGCGCGGAAGCCTTCGCCGTAGCCGACGATCAGGTCGGGCGCGTTGTCCACATAGGGACCGGCGTAGACGGCGTCGCAGTCGAACATGCCTGTGATGCCAACCGCGCCCGAGGCGGGATCGACCAAGCCATCGAGCTTGACGCGCAGGTCTTCTTTTAGTGCCTCCGCTTCCGCTCCGGCCTCGACAATTCCTTCCCGCTCGCGGCCTTTCAGGTTCAGGTAGAGACCGTTGAGCCCCATGGTGTAGGCGCGGGTGCGGGTCCAGTCGACGTCTTCGAACCAGTCTCCGCTTTCGCTCTTCCCTTCTTTCAGAGCCAGGTAGCCGTTCTGGTGCAGCCAGGCGTTCAGGTTCATGCAGCGCGCGAATGACTTGAAGCCGTGGTCGGAGATCACCAGCAGGAGAGTCTCGCCGTCGATCTGCTGCATGACCCGGCCGATCAGGCTGTCCATGCGGTCATAGAGCTCTTGAATCACGCGCGGCTTCTGATCCTGCGGCACGTCTCTCACCGCGGGGTGATCTTTGTCGAGGTAGCGCCAGAACATATGCTGCACCCGGTCAGTGGTGTCAAAGACGCAGGCGCACAGGCCTTGTGGAGTTTTTTCCAGCGCGTCGAAGAACATGCGCTCGCGGTCTTCATGGTTGCCGTAACATTGCGCCAGAAATGCGTCGTCGTCGAGCACCTCTTCGTTGAGCGCCCAGGTATCTTCCGCCAGGCCGAGTGTGGCGTACGGACCAAATAGTTTTGCCAGATAAATGGAGTAAGTGACTGGGTGTGAAATCGGCAGGTCGGGGCGTCCGGGATCGATGTTAACCGGGGTGACGTACACTTCGACCTCGGGCGAGATCTCTTTCAGATAGAAGCGGCAGATGCCATGAGCGGTAAAGCCCATGCCGGCTTTGAACTTCACCGGAATCCATTCGGAATATTCGCCGACTTTGAGCGTGAAGCTTTCGGATTCGATGTCAATCCGCGCTTCATCACTTTTCCTGCCTGGACGGATTTTGAAATCAGCGCGCAAGTCGCCGCCCGTGCCCAGAGGATTCTCAGGACCCGGAATGTAGGAATAAAACCCGGCGCCATTGCGTTCGACGGGAATGCGCACGCCACCCTCGCGAAATTTGTCACTGCTCGTGCGTGTGGTACAGAAACAGAACGTGCCCTGGCTTCCTTTCAGGTCGGGGACACACATGCCCGAAAGCAGCACGCCCGGAAATTTCTCCGGTGGAAAAGTCGCGGGAACCCGGATGACGGAACAGAAGACTCCCGCCTTGCCCAGCCAATGCCAGAAAGGAGTTCCCTTCCGCAGACCCTTGATTTCCGCCTTGCCGAGCGGTATCGAGTACTTGCCAATGCGCAGGTGGCGTTTAGGTTCGCTAATCTGCGCTGAAGAAAGATAAGGAAGGTAGTTCTTCAGGTCGCGGGCCAGGAAATCATAAATATTGTGTTTGCCGGGATTGACCCCGGTTTGAAACGTGGACCATGCCACCGGAGAAATCGCTGGGAATGTCGTCCTCAATGGACGGAACGTTCCGCTGTCGCGGAGCTTCCTCAGGTTCGGTAATTTCCCTTCGTCCATGAACCGGTTGGCCAGCACCGGATCCATGCCATCGAAGCCCACGATCACCACACGTTTGACCTGCGCCTTGCCGTAAGCTTTGCGGCGGCGGAACAGGCGCAGCAATTGCCGAATGGGCCATGTCACCAGCGCGTAGAAGGAATAAAGGAAGGCGACGAAGATGGTCCAGAAAGAAGATAAGACGGCAAATCCCGCGCCCGGACCCGCGTATGCCTCACTGGGCAAGGGAAACAGCAGCACCAGGCCTATGATCAACAGCCCAGCGGGCAAGAGTCCGAGCCGCTTGTGGCGGAACGAAAGCAGCTTCATACCTGGATTCCTAACACGCTCTTGAAAATGAAGCCGGCAATCAATGAGACCACAAAGAACAGCACAATCCAGTTCCACTCCATCCCTGCGAAATTGATTGCGCGAGGCGGGTAAGTGATTGCGATTGACTCGATCGGACTATTTTCCGCCAGTGCGGGCTCGCCAGAAGTGAAAATCCGCTCCCAGAACTTGCCTCGTATGCGAGCCGGTGAAACGCGAGCCAGCCGCGGCGAGACCACCACCTGCTTCGAAACCGTCTGGCCGGCGGCAGCAATGTGGATGTCATATTGTCCTTCACGCTGCGCGACAAGGCGCCAAACCACTTCCTTGTCCCTGGGAATATGGACTGCTGGCGCTGAGCTGACTAACTCTGGAGGCAATTGCACTTCGACTTCGTTCGCGGCCGCTGGGTCTTCGATGCGGGCTTCCACCAGGAAAGTCTGCGCTGGACGCAGCGGCATCCAACCAAAATACCGGTCCAGTTGCACAATCAGGAAAGTGATGGGCAGGATCGCAATCAGGAACGGGGTGAACGCAAGCCGCAAATAGCTTCCGGTTCCGCGAAGAATTTGGCCATATGCACGCATCACAACCGGGAGCTGATCCTGGAACAGGCGGACTGCCAGCAGGTGCGCCTTCAATCGGTCTTTGGCGCGGCCGATCGCTTTTTGATCGGAGGTATAGCGGAAGACGATGACCATCAACAGCCCGATCACGATGGAAATTGCGAGCACGAGCAGAAGCGGGGTGATCGTCAACCTGTCGAAGAACACGGTGCTGGACAGCATCGAGGAAGACGTCATCGCGGTTATTGGTGTAAACGCCTGATTACAACAGTCACGCAGTTCCACTAACACGCTGATAGATTCGGACAAGTTTTTCTATCATCTTGGAAGTGAGGTCATCGGCGCTCTTCCTACCGAGGATGAATCTAAGAAGCATGTAGGCAACGAATAAACAGGCGAGGAGAGCCCATATGAAAATTCCGAGGTTGCCCCGAGAGGGAATAGGGATGTTGTACTTAGCACTGAAGAAGGTCCACATGAGGATGCAGGTTGCAATCCCAAGCCCAGCCGCGAATAACCTTAATTGATCTCCGCTAGGCCGCAGACCTGCTAATCGGATCATTACCGAAATGTAGTGATCTTCTTGTTGAAGAAAACGGATCGCCGCCCACCATTTGTCGTAATCGTCACGGGAACCCTTGCGCATACGCCCGTCGGCCTTCGCAACAAGTTTTGCGATTTTACGCTCATACTCGTCTTGGTCGTACTCACGATCAAAATCCTCGGAAACTTTCATGATGTCAGGAAGCGTCCACCCACTTTCTGTGAAGTACAACATTTTGCGCTCCACTTCCGAGAGCGGGACGTTCTCGCCATGTGCTTCCGCGACAATTTCGGAAATCAAGAACTCTTTGGCTTCCCGTCCGCTGTGGAATGCCTTCATGTGGCGGATTTTACTCCCGTTCCAAGCGATGCTGCGGATAATTGACGCAACATCAGAATTGCACCAACAATCTTCGAGCCGTCACTAACACAGTGCTGGGCCTGCCCCGGACCAGAGCCTTTCCGCAGCTTGTGCAGGTCAAGGAGATTACTCGATGTAGCCGAGCCCTTGCAGCCGTTTCGTCACTTTATCCTTGGACTCGGACGCGCTTCCCTGGTCGGGCGACAGGCGCTTTATTTCTTTCTCAATAGTGTGCAGCACGAATTCATCTACGGAGGCGTAGCCGGAAGCCTCCGCACATTTTTTAGCTTTCTCGAGTAATTCGCCTTCAATTTTGATTTTTTGCGAGGACATTGTGCGGTCTCCATTTATCTGATCGCTTGAGGAGCTGGAGTTCAAAGACTCCACGCGACGGCGTAAACCATTCCCTCAGGGGCTGAAGCCCGCGGTTTTCCAGCTCCAAGCGGCACGGCTGAAGCCGTGCCCTTCCCAGAATCGTTTGTCAAACATCACCATTCATCGGTGGTCCCGGTTTAAAAAACTGAATGTCCCATCATACTGCCCGGCTTGGGGATTCCAAATTCCGCAAAGATCGTGGGAGCAATGTCGGTGAGGGCCGGATTGGGGACAGCAATGGGCCGGTTGCTCAGCAGCACGCCTGGAACCAGCGTGTAATCCATGCAGTGATCGCCGCTCCAGGGATTGGAGTTGTCCTCGAAAACTTCCGCCGGGAAATTACCCAGAATGGTTTGCCATCCGGCGCGATAGCCGCGGTTGTAGCCGACAATGAGGTCAGGCCCTTGCTGGGCATTTGGCCCCTGGTAGACTTCGCTGGCCCGATCCACTCGGGTGATCGCGGCAAGTTTAGTTTGCGGATCGTGTACGCCGAGCAGTTCGTCTTTGATCTGTTTCAGCAGGGCGTCGGCTTGCGCGCCGGGTTCGACAACGCCTTCGGGTTCGCGGCCGCGCAGATTCAGATACAGGCCGTTCAATCCCAGCCCATAGGCACGAGTGCGGCTCCAGTCCACGTTGGCGAACGCCTGGCTCTGATCAGGATTGGGTTCGCTCCTCAGCGTGATGTAGCCACGGTTCAAGAGCCATGTATTCAGATTGAACGAGCGGTTATACGGCGCGAAACCATGGTCGGAGAGCACCAGCACCGTGGTGTGATCGTCCACTCGTTGTAACACTTCCCCCAGTACCTGATCGATTTGTTGATAGAACTCTGACAGCGCCGAGCCGTATTCGGCCGCGAGAGAAGCGTCATATTCCGGATGTTGCGGGTCGATCAGGCGCCACAGCATGTGCGAATTCAGATCAAGGCTGGAAAAATAAAAAAAGAATAAGCCGGTGTGAAACTTGGGAAACTCAACGTCAAAGATCTGGCGATGTTCGGCCAGGACGGTACGGGACTGCTGCAAATATTCCTTGTCGTCGAGAACTCCGGCGGAGCGGGCCTTGGTGTCTTCCGAAATGCCCTGGGTGTAGAACTCGCCGACTTCTTCCGCGAGCTCGCGGGAGTAGTTTTTGGGAGTGGAAATCGGCAGTGCGGGGTCGGCGGGATCAATATTGATTGGCGAGACATACAACTCAAACCGCGGGTGGGCCTGCTTGAGATAGAAGCGGCAGATGCCTTTTACATTTCCGATGAAAGGGATCAGTTGGAATTCTACGTGGACCCAGTCGCTCCACTCCCCCTCGCGCAGTACGAACTTCTCATCCTGAACCGTAAACTTGGCGACCGCCTCAAGCGGATCAATGGAAACCGTAAAGGCCTCGAGCGCAGGCGGAGATCCCTTGCGAAAGGTGTTGTCGGGTCCGATCAATTTTGCCGCCACCTGCGATTCTTTCACCTCGACCGGGATGATCTGCCCGCCCTCCACCAGGCCGGCAGTTTTCATGGGATCATCGGTGTAAAAAGAAAATGTGCCGTAACTGCCTCGCAAGTCGGGCGTGCCCATGCCGGAAAGAGTGTTCCCGTTCGCACGCACCGGAGGGAAATTCGAGGGCATGCGGAATATCAAGTTGGGCACGCCGTAGTCGTCCAGCGTTTCCCAGAAACTTTTTCCCCGACGGAGTTGCTCGGCGCTGCCGCTACCAAGAGGGATGACCCAATTCCCCAGATGAATTCCGTGCTTCGGCGGCTCTACGCGCGAGGCGGAAAAATATGGTTGCAGGGTGTGGGGATCGCGATGAATAAAATCAAAGATGCCGTGCCCGCCCGCGTTCATGCCCGTGATCAGGTTTGACCACGCCACCGGGCTCTGGGGCGGAATGCTGGTGGTAAGTAAACGAAATGATCCCTTCTGGGCCAGGGTAGAAAAGTTCGGCATCTTGCCTTCGCTCATGAACTGTCTCAGAAGTTGAGGGTCCATTCCGTCAATGCCGAGAATGATGAGCTTTTGGTCGCCACGCCATTTTTGTGACTGACACGAAAACAAGGGCACAGCAATGGCACACAGCAACAGGGAGAGGCCAAGTTTCTGGATTCGTCGGGAACGCAAGGTAGACCGTGATTCTCGCCCCGGTGGAGCTTGATGTCAAGCAAAGGTGATGAGACTACTGTCGGCAGTCGTTGGTCCTTGGTCGTTGGTCGTTGGTCGTTGGCCTAAGATCTTTGGCTCCTTAGTTTCCCTTTGACCTTCATCCTTGAATACTTCCGGTCTTTGCCGCTGCCGCACGAGCGGGACGCTCGCGCCTACATTCACTGCGAGGTAGACTGGATTCCATGCTTCGGCGGCGTCGCCTGACATTTCCGTTTGCTGCCTTGATCCTGGTGGTGCTTTTTCTTGTTGAATCGCTTGCGGCCACCAAGCCCAACGTCGTCCTGATCACGCTGGACTCGACTCGTGCTGACCGCATGGGCTTCCTTGGCTCCAAGGCGAAAATTACGCCGAACCTTGATGGCATAGCTGGCCAGGGCATCGTTTTTGAGCAGGCTTATTCGCAGGCGCCGCTGACGGTGGTTTCTCATGCCACCATCCTCTCGGGAACCTATCCTCAGACACACCACGCCAGTGAATTGGGGAGCCGGCTTGCCGCCACTCTTCCATTCCTGCCTGAGCTGCTTCGCGCCCGCGGGTATCGTAACGCCGCATTTGTCGGGTCCGTCGCGCTCGATCCGAAGAATGGATTTGCTCCCGGCTTCGACCGCGGCTTTGCAGTGTATGACGCGGGGTTTCATCCATCGGGGCAAGCGCCGGGTGCTTCCACCTCCGTCGAGCGCCCGGAGGCGCAGGTGGTGGCTCGCGCAACCGCGTGGCTGGCTCACAATCCTCCGGGACCATTCTTGCTGTGGGTGAATTTGCATTTGGACGACGCCCAGGCCGCATCCAGCGCTTCTTACAATGCTTCAGTATCCGCCGCCGATGCTGCCGTAGGAAAGTTGGCAGCAGCGCTTCGAGCCGGCAAACTGTATGACGATGCGTTGATTGTGATTGCTTCCGCTCATGGTGAGAGTCTGGGCGCGCATGGAGAAGAGAGCCATGGCGTGTTCTTATACGATGAGACCATCCACGTTCCACTGCTGGTGAAGCTGCCGCAGAATCAAAATGCCGGCAAGCGGGTGCGAGCGCGGGCCAGCCTGGTGGATATTGCTCCCACTATATTGGAAATTGCCGGCGCGCCGATTCCTTCGCAGATGCAGGGACAATCGTTGCTTCGGATCGCGAAATCAAATTCCGATCAGCCAGCCTACTCAGCCAGCGATTTTCCGCAGCGCGCTTTTGGGTGGAGCGCGCTGGAGGCGTGGCGCGCGGGCAAGTACCTGTACATTCGAGCGCCCAGGCCGGAACTGTACGACCTGACCACCGATCCCGGCGCAACTCACAACCTGGCGCAGAGTTCCAAAGCCACACTTGAGACGCTGGCCGCGCAACTGGATGGATTCGACCGGCGTTTCAGCGGAGCGGACAGTGCGGCCGGAGCGGAATTGTCTTCGAGTGAGATGCAGAAGCTGGCGTCTCTGGGATACGTCGGGCTGCAGAAAGCAGCTTCTGCCACGAGCACGGCAGCCAGCGGCGTCGATCCGAAGGATGGGATCGCCACCGCCAACAAGGTTCTATCAGCACAGCGCTTGCTGGAGGGGGGAAAGCCCGAGGCCGCCGTCGCGAGTCTGCAACCGGAGATGGCCGGCGCGTCGAAGACGTACCTGGCACAGTATGTGATGGGGGCAGCGCTGGCCCGGCAGGGAAAATATCCGCAAGCCATTGAACGCTTGCGGGCGGCGATTGAGCTGCAACCGGATTCGGCCTGGGCGCATTATGAGATGGGTTCCTGCCTGTTGAAAAGCGGTGACTACAAGACGGCGGTCATTCATCTGGAGATTGCGTCGAGCCGATTGCCCGATTTCGCGGAAGCACGATCGCTACTGGCGCAGGCTCAGGAGCACTTGGGCAAGGCGAAGAATTAGGTGGCACCACGATCTGCGTAGGGGCGGGTGTCCCACCCGCCCAGCCGGGCCAGGCCCGGCGGTTTTTAGTTCGCGGCAAACACTGGCGAGCTTCGCTCGCCCGCCCAGACGAGGACGTCTGGGCCTACGTGGTCTGTGTCGACCCCTACACACGAAACATTACAATAATGTCTATCATACTACTAGACTAATGCACTTCGGTTGCGTATACTTTCTGTTCATGGGGCTCACTCGAACCATGTCCGCCTGTTGTACGAACGCGAGCTGTTGCTGCTCGTGTCGTTGTCATCGTGGGCATGAGGATCGAATGTAGCCAGAGCACACATTCAACTTCTCAAACGGCCAACGATGATCCAGATCGTTGGCCGTTTTACTTTTTCAGCGGCCCGGCCGGCGATTGAGGTATCGCACAGATGTCAAACAAACTGAAAAGGGGAAGACTGTGAAGAAGACGATTTTGATATTCGGCCTGCTGCTTGTTTTATCGGTTTCGGGATTGGCACAGGTTTCGTTGCTGAACGTCTCTTATGATCCGACGCGGGAGCTGTATCAGGATTTCAACCAGGCCTTCGCCAAATACTGGAAGGCGAAAACCGGCCAAACGGTCACCGTCGAGCAGTCGCATGGAGGATCGAGCAAGCAGGCCCGCGCAGTCATCGACGGCTTGCAGGCTGATGTCGTGACCCTGGCTCTCGCCTATGACATCGACGCGATTTCCCAGAACGCCGGCTTGCTCCCGGCGGATTGGCAGAAGCGGTTGCCGCAGAACAGCACTCCTTATACTTCCACGATTGTGCTGCTGGTGCGGAAGGGCAACCCGAAGCATATTAAGGATTGGGACGACCTGGTGAAGCCGGGGATTTCTGTGATCACGCCCAACCCCAAGACATCAGGCGGTGCACGCTGGAATTACCTGGCAGCATGGGCCTACGCCCTCAAGCAGCCCGGCGGAAACGAAGAGAAGGCGCGCGACTTTGTCAGCCGCCTCTATAAGAATGTTCCGGTGCTGGACTCAGGAGCGCGAGGTTCAACCACGACTTTTGTACAGCGCGAGATCGGCGATGTGCTGATTGCGTGGGAGAACGAAGCCTTCCTTTCGCTTAAGGAATTGGGGCCTGACAAAGTAGAGATCGTCGTTCCCCAACAGAGCATCCTGGCCGAACCGCCGGTTGCGATCGTTGACAAGGTAGTGGACAAGAAGGGCACGCGGACCGTTGCCCAAGCCTATCTTGAGTACCTTTACACGCCGGAAGGTCAGGAAATCGCAGCTAAGAACTACTACCGGCCGCGGCTTGAATCCGTGGCGAAGAGGTACGCTGCGACTTTTCCCAAGGTAAAGCTGGTCACGATTGATGAAGTTTTTGGTGGCTGGCAGAAGGCGCAGAAGACACACTTTGCAGATGGCGGTGTGTTCGACCAGATCTATCAGCCAAGTCAGTAAGTACTAATTGGATGGCATTCACTTTTAAAAAACGCAGCAACCTGCCGGGCTTCGGACTCGCGCTGGGATACACCGTGTTGTATCTCAGCCTGATTGTTCTGATTCCGCTGGCTGCAACATTTCTGAAAGCATCGTCGCTCTCCTGGCAACAGTTCTGGCACATCGCGGCCTCTCCGCGGGCAGTGGCTTCTTACCGGCTGACCTTCGGAGCGTCACTGATCGGGGCTCTAATCAATCTTGTATTTGGAGTTCTGGTGGCGTGGGTGCTGGTCCGCTACAGCTTTCCGGGCAAGCGTCTGTTCGATTCGCTGGTAGATCTACCCTTCGCCCTGCCGACAGCTGTTGCCGGCATTGCCTTGACCACGATCTATGCCCCTAACGGTTGGCTCGGACATCCGCTGGCTTCGATCGGAATCAAGGCTGCCTACTCCCCGCTGGGTGTGGCCATTGCACTCACGTTTATCGGACTGCCTTTCGTGGTGCGAAGCGTGCAGCCGGTACTTGAAGACATGGACAAAGAGCTTGAGGAAGCTGCCGCCAGCCTCGGGGCCAACCGTTGGCAGACTTTTTCGCGGGTTGTGCTGCCAACTATTCTGCCCGCCGCGCTGGCCGGCTTTGCCATGGCCTTTGCGCGCGCGGTGGGCGAGTACGGCTCGGTGGTGTTCATCTCCGGCAATATGCCGATGCGAACTGAAATCACTCCCCTGCTGATCATCACCAAGCTGGATCAGTACGATTACGCCGGGGCGACAGCCATCGCCGTAGTCATGCTGGTGTTCTCGTTAGTGCTGCTGCTGCCCATCAATCTTTTACAGAAATGGAGTGGCAGCCGCAAAGAGGAAAAGGCGGCTGAATTGGCTACGGAAGGGATTGAGGCATAGCCATGGCAACGGCCACATTGACTGCTGGAAAGTTCCCATTCCGCCGGGTTGCAACGGCCGCCACCGGCGAGCCAGCGGCTGTCCGCTGGACACTGATCGGCGTAGCTGTGTTCTTCCTGGCGCTCTTTATCTTTTTGCCGCTGGCAATTGTTTTTTCGCAAGCCTTCGCAAAAGGGATCGGCGTGTATTGGGCGAGCCTGCGTACCCCGGATGCGCTGTCGGCGATCCGCCTGACGCTGCTGGCAGCGGGCATTGCCGTACCATTGAACCTGGTGTTTGGCGTGGCCGCTGCCTGGGCCATTGGCAAATTCGAATTCGTGGGCAAGAGTCTGCTGATCACCCTGATCGATCTGCCGTTTTCGGTCTCTCCGGTTGTGTCGGGCTTGATCTATGTCCTGCTCTTCGGCTTGCAGGGACTGCTGGGACCGTGGCTGGCGCGGCACGATCTGCAAGTTATTTTCGCGGTGCCGGGAATTGTTTTGGCCACCATTTTCGTGACCTTCCCCTTCGTAGCGCGCGAACTGATTCCGCTGGTGCAGGCGCAGGGACAGGAAGAGGAAGAAGCTGCCATCGCCCTGGGCGCCAGTGGCTGGCAGACTTTTTTTCGCGTGAGCCTGCCCAATATAAAATGGGGACTGCTCTACGGCGTGATTCTGTGCAATGCCCGTGCCATGGGGGAGTTTGGCGCCGTCTCCGTAGTTTCCGGACATATTCGCGGGCGCACCAACACCATGCCCCTGCATGTGGAAATTCTGTATAACGAGTATCAGTTCGCCGCCGCCTTTGCCGTGGCCTCCCTACTGGCCTTGCTGGCTCTGGCTACCCTGGTGGCAAAGACAATTGTCGAATGGAGAGCGCGGCGCCAACAGGCGGAATCCGCGCTGTGGAACGGTGAAGTGGCATGAGCCATGATTTATGAATAATGACCTATGAGCATTGAAGCGCAGAACATCACCAAGAAGTTCGGGCAGTTCACCGCGCTCGACGATGTGAGCCTGGAGATTCCCTCCGGCGAACTGGTGGCCCTACTGGGCCCGTCGGGATCCGGGAAAACAACTCTGCTGCGCATCATCGCCGGACTGGAATTTGCCGATTCCGGCACTGTACTTTTCGATGGCACGGACACCACCCACCAGACGGCGCGCGATCGCCGCGTGGGCTTCGTGTTTCAGCACTACGCCCTTTTCCGTCACATGACCGTTTTCGAGAACATCGCTTTTGGACTCAGAGTCCGGCCGCGCGCCTTGCGGCCATCCAAAGAGCAAGATTCGCGCCAAGGTCGACGAATTGCTCAAGCTAATCCAGTTGAAGAATTTGGCCGGCCGTTATCCCTCCCAGCTCTCCGGAGGACAGCGGCAAAGGGTCGCGCTGGCGCGGGCGTTAGCCGTCGAACCCAGCGTTCTTCTGCTGGACGAGCCCTTCGGCTCGCTGGATGCGAAAGTTCGCCTGGAATTACGCCGCTGGCTGCGCCAGTTGCATGACGAGGTTCATATCACCAGCGTGTTTGTCACTCACGATCAGGACGAAGCATTAGAGGTTTCCGACCGCGTTGCGGTGATGAATGAGGGCCGCATCGAACAGGTCGGGAGTCCGGACGAGGTCTATCATCACCCGATGACCCCGTTCGTCTACAATTTTTTGGGAAATGTAAATCTGTTCCATGGCCGTATTAATGAAGACCAGGATACGCCGGCTATCCACGACGCAGCCACGGGAGAAGTAGTCTACGTGCGCCCCCACCTGCTGGAGATTCAGCGCCAACCCAACGGCGGACCCAACTTCCGCGCCACCATCAAACACATCAACTCTGCCGGGCCACTGGTAAAGATCGAAGCCCTCACCGAATGGGGAGCTCGGGTTCACGTCGAACTATCCCAGGAGAGATTCCGCGAGCTTCAGCTGGCCAAGGAAGAGGCCGTGTTCATCATCCCGAAAGAGCTCAAGGTGTTTCACAAGAAGGTCGTCTAGCAGGCCGCGAAAACCCTTGGTCCACGGTAGAGACGTAGCTTGCTCCGTCTCCCGCCACGAACCCAGACGTAGCAAGCTACGTCTCTACAGAAGATTTCTCAGCTCTCCTACCGTTGCGAGACCACCAGAACATGAAAACTACCCGGCACCATCTTGGGACGCGGGTGCGGATTGTCCGCGGTCGCTTCCGGTGTGGCGCCAAGTTGGGCTGCGGACAAGTAGATCTTGTGAGTTTTCATGTCCAGCGCCATGGTTCGGGCACTCCTTTCGGTTGGCACGGTCGCAACCACCGAGTATTTGTCGGGACCGTCTTGTCTCACAACTGTTAAGTTCCCCTCTCCGTTCGAAGAAAAAACCAGCTTTCGGCCAGGATCGTAAGCAGCCGCGTCTGGACCATTCCCGATCGCGACCGTGGTGATCACCTGGCCAGAATCTGCATTCACCACCGCCATCTTGTTATTCGAGCACACTGAAAATAACCGTCTCGCTTCCAGGTCAATGGCAAGGCCCGAAGGTTCCTCGCAAGGAGAGATCGACCAGGTCTTCGTCACCTTCAACGCCTGGGGATCGAGTCGCGTGATCTCGCTCTTGTCCTCAATGTTGACATAGACGGTCCCTTTCCCGCCGCTTACCGGGAACTCGGGCTTGCCGTCCAGGGCGATCGTGCCTACAACTTTGCCGGAAGCGGCGTCGATGGCGGTCACATCATTGCTGCGGCCATTGAAGGCAAAGACGCGCTTGCTAGATGGATCGTACAAAATGCCATCGGGATTTTTGCCGGCCGGCACTTTCTGCAGAACCTCCTTAGACTTAAGGTCGAAAATGACGACGTTGTCATCACCGCCATCGCTGATGTAGCCCCGGTTGACATCATTGGCAACCGCGATCCCGTGGATGCGCTTCATGCCAGCGATCTTCCCGGTCGGCTTCTCCGAGGCGAGATCCACCACGTCGACCTCGGTGCCGTGGGAAACGTAGAGCTGCCCGTTTGCAGAGTCTGCGAAGAGGTAATCCCAGCCACCGTCCCCCTCGAGCGGAATCCGCCCGCCAATCGCGTACTGCTGGGCATTCAACCGGAGTGAACATGCCAATAAGACCAACCCGGCCATCAGAAATGACTTCCGCATTACTGCCTCCTGGATCTGGCGCTTGAGGTTCAGCGATCTGAATCTAGTTCAGTTTCCCATAATAAAGGAAGAGACTGTCGGCATTTGACCACAGCGAAGCTGAAGGAACCCTGAAGGATCCACCTCTTCGACCAGGGCGAGAGCGATTCTCGCTCTCGTTTCTACTCTCCGTACACTCTCCATACACGCGTCCAGATGCTCAACTCCTGGAAACATTAACTCCTACCAGAGAAGCGCTAAGTCCTTAGAAAACAAATGGCCATCCTGCGCTCGCTGTGGCAGCTCGCGTGCCTTAGATGTTGCCTGATTCGACGTCACAGTTGAAAGGTATGGAACGCATTCTCCAGGCACTCCTGCCTGCACGGAACTTGCTTCCTGTTTTTACCAAATGTCTCGGCTTCTAACGCTTCTCTTGCTGTTGGTATTGTTCACTCCGGGGGATTGGCCCACCCTGATTCCAACCACCGCCAAGGGTGCTCCACTCCTTCGTTTTTTGCAAGGGCAGGGGTGGGGGCATCCTCAGCGCCCTTGATTCTCGCGAGATTGATAGGTAGGCGCAGTGAGGCCAGCCATCTTGCCCCTGGCAGCACGAGGTCCCCACCTTGATTCGGCGATGATGGAAGACTGATATCACCGCATTGTGTGATTGCCCTCACTGTCCCCGAGTGAGAACGTCATAAGAATTGCTTGGAAGCGTTTCCCCTGCCGCCAATGGGATCAACTATGTTTGCCTCCCTGGGATGGTCGATGTGGGAGCAACGTTGGGATTTCTTGCAATGAGCTTGCGCGCAACCATGCCGATGGTTCGAGCTCTTACCATCACTCTCCTGTTCGAGAGTCAGTTCGTTCTTTCACAGACCAGCAGTTCCACTGGTGAGGATGCGACCGGCCCACAAAGCACACCCATTGAGACATCTCATTGCGTTCAGCCAAGCCCTCTCATGTCAGCCGCGGACTACCAAGGCCCATTGAAAAAGTTAGTTGTGTATTTCTCCCGCAAGCCGGAGATAAAGACTGTGCATTCACATGCTCGTCCCGGTTTAACGGTATGCGCTTTGGATGCCTCCGAGAAATTTCACCTGTTTGCTCAAGACAGCATCGAGCCGGTTACCTTCATAGGAGCGGCGTTCGACTCTGGTTTGGCACAAGTGAGAGACGACGACCCCGGCTTCGGTCAGGGTGCTGCTGGCTATGCCAAGCGATACGGCGCCGCGCTTACGGATTCAGTATCCCGCGACTTCTTTCATACCTACCTGTTTCCGGTCATGTTTCGCCAGGACCCACGTTACTACCGGAGACTTGAAGGCAGCGGCACCGCGCGGCTTGGTCACGCGCTCTCTCATGTCTTTGTGGCGGAGAGTGATTCAGGACGGAAGATGTTTAATTTCTCGGAATGGTTGGGCACAACCTCTTCGATGTTGCTGAGTAATACCTATCACCCCGGGAATTCTCGTGGCATCGGCGCAGCATCCCAGCGAGTTGGCCTCAACATTGCCGGAGATATGGGATTTGATGTACTTCGGGAGTTCTGGCCTGAAATTGTCCGCAAGCTGAAACTTCCCTTCAGGGAGCGTGATGATCAGCCAATCCAGGTGAATCGTCAGGCGTCAGGAACAGCACCCTGACTTGGTGCCGAGGTCTCGTGGTCATCCAAGGGCTCCGGCATCGCTCGCGTTGTCCTCTCATATGTCCCCGTCTTCAGAACCACATCGGACACTCTTCTTTGTGAGCGTCTGGCCGCGGCCGCTCCAGGTCCTACCGCAAAATCAGGTTGGGAATAGCCGGTATTCTTATGTGAAATTTTTGATGCCGCCAATTGTGGCAAGGCAACCGCCCGTGTCCGGCGCTTTCTTTGGATTTTCTCCTCGCCTTTGACCTGGATCTTGTTCATTAAAAGCTCCTTACTATTTCTTCCCCCCAACTGCTGTGAATATAGCGTGGCGGTCCGCGATTGAACGTGAGCACCAGTGTCCGCCTGGGCGCTTTTCATTTCGGACCTCCAGATTCAGCGCGCTTTCACTCTGCCCAAATCTTCGGTCAACTTAGCCAACGACCGTCAGGACAGGACACTTAGCCTGACTAATTACATCGTGGGTGAGAGCCCAAGGGACGTGCGACACCATGCGCGGTGAGGCCACACGGTTCGCTCCCATGACGATCAACTCGACATTGTGTGCCGCGGCCGTGCCCAAAATACCTTGAGGCAGGAAATCGATTGCGACAAAGTATTCGGGTTGGCTTGTCAGCTTCGCGTCTGATGGAATCAACTTCCTCAATCTTTGCCCGCTCTCTTCCTTCACTGCTGTCTGCCATTCCGTCAATTCCTGGGCGACGTAGACTCCGGGGCAATATGCGCCCGGGCCGATCGCAGCGACTGGCATAGGCGGCACCATGTGCAACAGAATGAGCTTCGCTCGGTAGTCCTCCGCCAGGGACAAGGCATATGTAAGAGCTCTGGCCGAGGCCGGTCCAAAATCTGTGGCAAATAAAATCGTGCTGATCTCGGTCCTCTGAGCGTCTGCCGGCGGAACATTGGGGCCGATGGTGAGCACCGGGCACGGAGCCAGGCGCAACGCCTCTTCTGCAACCGATCCGAGGGCCAGCTTTTTCAGCCCACCACGTCCGTGAGTGCCCAGAACCAGAAGGTCAGTGTTCTCGCTCTGAATGATTGACGAAAGCACGTCCCACACAGGACCTTGCTCAAGCACCATGTGAGGATCCAGCTCTTTGACGCGCGCTTCTCCGGTGAGGCGCCCCATCTGCTGCTCTGCCTCGAGTCGCTGACGGTCGAGATCCCGTGGCAGTGGGTCCCAGGTGATTGACTCCCTCGTCTCCGGGAGAATCGCATGCACGATAGACACCATAGAACCATATCGGCGGACCATGGGAAGCGCATAGGCGAGGGCTCGCTCGGAAGCAGCTGAGAAATCTGTGGCAATGAGAACGTGTTTGAAACTCACACTTTGTTTCTGCTCTTGTATCTGGGCGATGGCTGACATAAATGCCTCCCAACGACACCTCAAGTTAATACGAGACGCCGGTGCCCTGCCGTGATCGGCCTTACTGTGGCATGTGATGCCCGTCACGGCGTAACTATGAGTGGAATGTAATAGTTAGACCTGATTGTGATGTACGTACGCGGTGCTGGTTCTGTCGTTTGTATCGCTCGCCATTCTTACCGTGCGGGAACTAAGCCAATGGGGGGAAGCTTAAGAGTACAAAAGGAGTTGTTATGAAACGTATTGCGATTTTGTTTGCTTGCCTGGCTTTTGCTGGAGCGTTGAGCCTTGCCCAGAACGTCCCGGAGCAACCTGGCGAGGGTAGCCGTATGAGCCAAGACCAAACCCCCGGCACGGGCATGATGGGTATGCACCAGATGCATGACATGTCCAAAATGCACGAGCAGATGATGAAAGAAATGCAGGCTGACCTCGACAACATGCGCTCCAACCTGCAAAAGATGAAGGATCAAATCGGCAAGGTATCAGATCGAGAAACAAGGGATCAGCTACAGCTCAACATCGAGATGTGGCATTCCTTAGTCGATCACATGGACAAGCATGTGGCCGCCATGCAGAAGATGATGAACACGCATGAGGGGCCGGCGGCGGACAGAACCAAGCACGAACATGCTCCGGCTAATCCAAAGCAATAGCGATCAGCATCAGAAAAGATGAGCCCACTTCGGAGCGCTGGGTAGAAGCCCGATCTCTCAGCCCGTTTGAGTGCCGGCTGGCGCGAAAGTCGTAGAAATCTCTCCGAGCAAACGGCGCAGGCCTAGCGAGGTACGAGTATGATTTTCTCCAATCGAAAAGAAGCTGGTCAAAGACTGGCAGAGCGCTTGCGTGACTATGCAAACCGCAAGGATGTCATTGTGCTAGGAATCCCTCGTGGGGGCGTCCCGGTCGCTTTTGAGGTCGCTAAAACGCTTAAGGTTCCACTTGATATCCTTCTGCTACGCAAGTTGGGTGTCCCCGGACATGAAGAACTTGGTTTTGGAGCAATTGCAAGTGGCGGTATTCGAACCCTCAGTCAAGAGATCGTCGAGGCTCTGCGACTATCCCCCTTGGACATTGAGCTGGTCACGAATAGGGAAAGAAAGGAACTGAAACGCCGCGAGCACGCATATCGCGGCCACCGGCCGCCGCTAAGCGTGAAGGGACTGACCGTAATCCTGGTGGATGACGGCATTGCAACCGGCTCAGGAATGCGCGCCGCCGTCGGCGCCTTACGTCAGATGCAGCCCGCGCGCATCGTGATTGCTGTCCCAGTAGCACCCAGCTCCAGCTGCGACCGGCTCAGATCCGAGGTCGACGATCTGGTTTGCCTGGCGATGCCGGAACCCTTCTATGGCGTCGGTCAGTTCTACTTCGATTTCTCGCAAGTCTCGGATCAAGAAGTCAATGAACTGCTGGACCGTGCGGCAAAGGAGATCGGTGAACCGGAGTACGCGTCGGTCGAGCTTGCCGTGACGGAAGAATAGAAGCCGACGAACAAATGGGCGGATGACCGGAGCTTGGCACAGTGTGCCTCAGCATGAGAATATTCGGGCCGACAGTCCAGTAGGTCTTTCAAACCGCCTGAACCGATCAGCCCAGTACGCGACCGCTATTGTTGTTGCCCATCTGCTGGTCAGCATCGTACATGGTCTTGCCCACAATGAACTCCGCGTCGGCCTTGCTCCGCTCAACCAGCTTTTCGTCATCGTGGTGGTGTTCGTCGGTCCTTTGATCGCAACGATGCTCCTTTGGACAGCCAAGAAACGACTCGGCCTCATTCTCCTGTCACTTTCGATGTTTGGATCATGGCTATTCGGTCTGTATCACCATTTTCTGGCTGTTAGCCCAGATCACATCCATTTCCAGCCTTCGGGTGGTTGGGGCACCACGTTCGTCTTGACCTCGTATCTATTGCTCATCACGGAGACGATTGGAACTTACCTCGGCGTTCACTTCCTCTGGATTGCGAAAGAGGGTTCACGCAAAGCCCGGCGGAACAAGTTACGGAACAAGTAACTGCTTATCTGCCGGCTCCGGATCTTTGCCGGCTTTCGACGGCTCTCAAGAAGTGTTCGCTTTTCATTTAGTTGAAAATGTCATTCTCACAATATTGGAATACGCCGACTCTCCTTCAGCATTGACCGCACGGACCCGATAGGCGACGCGTTCGCCACTTCTAACAGTAGTATCGCTGTACTCGACAGTGCCGGCCGCCAGGTTAGTAATCTTCTTCCATGTCCCTCGCCCGTCCTTGGCATCCTCGACTCGCCGCTCTACAACTGAGCCAGTCGGATCGCCTCCGTGAACCTGCCAGGTCAGCTTCACCGCGCCGCGGGCAACGCTGGCGTTGAGCGAACTGGGAGCTTCGGGAAGCACAGGCCAGTCGAAATAACTCTCGTCGGTAACGGCCATGATGCTGTCTTTCAGGGGAAGCAGTTCCAGCGTGTCCGTGGTGCCTTGTTTCCAAGCAGCGGGTCTGATTTCTCCGCTCACTACATCGATCACTACCGGGTGAGTGATGCCCGTGTTCTTCAAAGATAAGGTGGTATACAGCGGCGGAAAGGCATTGCCCGGAAGACTGTGCGCTGCCAACCAGTATGCTACGACGGCTTTACCCTTGGCCGACCGGAATCCATAGGACATAAAAGGAAAGCCAGTCTGGCGGCGAAGCGCCGGAAGATCAGCGCCTGAAATGTCAATGGAGGCATCGAACTTGGTGTCGGCAAACAGAGCGTTTGTGTTTTGCAACGCCAGAAAGACAGGGCGCGGAGTGAAGTCGGTATCATGATTCGTGATTCCGTGGATAATGCCGAAATCATCGTACTCATTTCCATCGGCCCCAGCCGCCAGGAGCCACACGAAAGTTTTTACCCCCGCAGCGTGGTTGTAGATCAGACCTCTCGGAACATATTTCGCCTGCACCGATTCATCCGAACCGATCCATGAAGGAATCGAATTAAACTCGTCATCGAAGAATGGAATATCAGGCTTGATCCCGGGATAGTGCGTAACCAGGTCGCGCAACGTGCGCGGTGATTCGTTCAGATAGGCGCCGTAGTCCATCGATTCCGGATTCAGATTCTGCCCGTAGCCGGGATAGGTGTGGTACGCGTAGACATCGATTCCCGACGCGCACTTGCAGGTATCGAGGGCTTTTTGTGTAAATTCACGCGACGGATCTGCCTGCCCTCCATAAATCACCTTCGCGCTGGGATCTGCCCCGCGTACAGTCGGGATAAACGACGCCAGCAGGTTCCCGTATTGTTCGGGATTGCCCCAGGGATTCCAATATCCAATGTCCTGTTCATTCCATAAGGCCCAGTAGTGAATGCGGTCATGAAAACGGTTGACGGTCCACGCCACGTAACGATTGAAGGCTGCGATTTGATCCGGAGTTGTGGGTGCCCAGAATACGGAGTACAAGCTTCGGTCATCATTGTGAAAAGATCCCGGTTCCGGTGTCCCTACGTCCGGCAACTTTCCGGATGGCGAGGTGTACATCACGTTGCCGTACATCAGCTGGACCTGGATGTTCATTCCGTTATCCACCAACGAATCCACGTAATCGTCCAGCTCCGGCACTGCCGCCATCACCCCACGCTTCTGCTCAATCCAGTCCCAGCTGGTGTAATCCGAACTGTTCTCGTACTGGCCGATGCGTATCCACTTAAAGCCCGCATCAAACATGCGCGTCCACCACCAGCGGTTCCAGGGCAAATACGGATCTCGCGGCATGTCGGAATTGATGCCGAAACCGTCCTGAATCTGGGATGAGCGCTTGGGTGGTACGTGGTCAGGAACGTGCCTGCGTTCTTGACTGAAACAACGCGGAGCGATTCCGCACCCGAGTAAGACAAGCGAAAGACTAATAACAAAGAGAGACTGCCTGCGAGGACTGCGCAATGCCAGGGACCGCATTTTCTTCCTCCATCCAGACAGCAAACGATTTATTCAGCGCTCGCGTACCATACATCATTTAGCCGGGTTGCCGCTGACTCATTGCAATTTCAGAAAGTTAGAAGCAAACGGTAATATTGCGCTGCGAATCCAGGAGTCGTCCTTGCCTCCAGGGACGTCTTTAAACAGTGCCCAGCTTTCCGTGTGGCTGGCGCTCTCTCCGGGACCCAACTGAAGCTTCGGGCCAAGGCTCTCAAGCTCAAGAAAATCGGGATTGGTGAATACCTCAAAATTGCATCCGAAATCAGGATACGGAGCGCCGGTTGTCACGGGAGCAGTTTTAATGAAGAGAGTTCCATTCCGGAAATATGCGCCCCAACCTGCCGGGTTGTAGATGCCAGTCATCTGCTCCGAAAAGCGACCCGTGGGACTTGTTTGCTGTTGCAGCTGAACATATTCCGTCCCGAGAACCCATCGCGAATCCGCAAAATCCGTAAAAGACCACAGCGTTAAGGGTCCCACAGACTGAAAGTGATCCTTGTCCATGGCCGCACGCGGAGGCAAAGGCAAAATCGCCCGTCCGCCGGCCTTCATCATGGTCGGAGCCCAGAGCGCCAGCTCGGTCGAGCGACTATCCCGATTGGTGACGCGATGCGTAACCGTAACCCGCGAGCCCTCATCCAATCCGATTTCCAGTTCCTTCTGCAAATTGCTTCCCGGCGCCACGCTCTCCACTGGCGCCGTGAAACTCACCTGGTTGTGGCTCCGGGAGACAGCCACCGGAGAATTGTCCGGAAAATAAGTGCGATCGACCTCCGGCCATATCCAGAGACGGTGTCCGCCATAGAGCCGGAATTCATGTCCACCGGTTAAACCCGCTTGTTCCGGCACTTCGTGAAAGATATTTTCGCCGCCAACGAATGCGTACGACACAATCCGCGGACCCACATCAGCCAAAACCACAAGCTCGATCGTGGCGTTTGAGATCCGATACGCGTTTTCCCATCCCCGGTAGCTTATCCGTTCCAGCATTGACGATTTCGCCTGCGCTCAACCGCGGGCTGGCACCGGCGTCGCGTGCGCATCGTGGGCGGCAAGTTCTTTCGCATTTGCCTGAATTTTCCGAATGCCGGCTACGATCTCCTGCATGTCGGTTTCATCTCCCAACAGCGCCGGTTGCGGAATCCAAACCGTCTCCCAGGCCGCCCGATGGGTGTGCGGAAAAGATTGGCGCAGGAAGGCGTGCTCGGCCGTGGCCTGTGCCCCGCTCAGCCGTTTGCGATATTCCCCGTTGCGGAACATGTCCAAATCGTGCAATGGAGGATAGCTCGCCTGATTCGGAATGCCCTCTGCATTCATCGCTGCAATAAAACTTTCGGTCGAAATGCCGGCAAACTGTTTGCCGTCGACGTGAAAGATGTATGCGTACTGACCATTGCGCGTGCAGCGTTCATCAAGCTTTTGTGGAGTGATGCCGGGTATCTGACTGAGTTCGCGATCCAGCCAGCGAGCGTTTTTATGCCGCCGCTGGGTTTGCTGATCCAGCCGTCCGAGCTGTGCCATCAGGATCACGCCCTGCCACTCGCTGAGCCGATAATTCGATCCGTAGCTGAAATGGCTGTAGAACCATTCTCCCGGCAACCGGCCGCAATCGTGGACGGAGCGAGCCTGGCGTTCAAAGCCATCGTCGTTGGAGATGACCATGCCGCCTTCACCCGCAGTCATCAGTTTGCTCGATTGAAAGCTGAACGTTCCGCCGACGCCGAAGGTCCCCACACGTTTTCCGCGCCATTCGCTGGCGTGAGCGTGCGCGCAATCTTCGATCAGGAGAATTCCCTTTCGGGCAGAGAGGTCTTTCAACGCGTCCAGATCGGCAGGATGCCCACCCATGTGAACCGCAATGATCGCCTTGGTGTGTGGAGTGATGGCAGCCTCTGTCAGTTGGGGATCGAGGCAGTAGGTGTCTGGGCGAACGTCAACCAGCACTGGAAGTGCATTTGCGAAAAGAACGGCGCTCGCCGTCGCGACGAAAGTGAAGTTGGGAACGATAACCTCGTCCCCGGGTTGGAGTCCGATTGCCGCCATCGCAACTTCAAGCGCAGCTGTCCCATTTGTGACCGCGAGTCCGTGACGAGCGCCATGAAAGCGCGCAAAGGCTTCCTCGAACTCCAGAGTCTTGGTTCCGGGCGTGCGCCACCAGACCCGGCTTTCCAGCACATCGTTCAATCCCCTGCGCTCGGTGTCGTCAAATTGCGGCCACACTGGAAAAGCTTTGCTTTTGGATTTTTTACCGCCGAGCAGCGCCAGTTGCGACATGTTCCGTCTCCTCGAGAACCCCTGATCAGAGTGATTCTGGTTCAGTACTGGTTAAATTCAGTGGCACGACGAAAAGCTTCGACGTAGTGCCCATCTTTCTTGGGTTGTTCCTTGCGCATTTCGTCTTTTGCCTTTTTCAAGTCGTCCGCTGTCCAATCCGGACGGTACTTGTTCACCGCAGGTTCGAACTGGCTTACCTGCTTCGTCGCGGACTCGAACTTGAGCTCGGCGACGCTCTCAATGTTGACGAAATAGTTTGCTTCCTGCGGCGAAGGATAGAAGAAGTACATTTCAGGAACCTTGTATGGCTGGAGTCCTTGTTGCAGGCGTTGGTTGGGAAAATAAAGCCAGAATTCGGCGGCGCGCACCGCGTCGATCGTGTTAAAAGCGGCCATCCGATGATCGGTCTTGTGCCAGCGTTCGTACCATTCGCCGGGGTCGACGCTAAGCAAGACGTCGGGACGAACTCTGCGAATTATGGCAGTGGCCTCCTCCGTGAGCTTGGGTTGCGCCGCATACTCCAGCATGCCGTCGTCGTAACCCATCCACATGATGTTTTCTTTGGGAGTGCCCAGTAGTCCTTCGGACACTTCCTGCTCCGCCCGTCGAATACCCGCCAGACGTTGGGAACTCATGTCCGGATCATATGAGCCCTTGTCGTCGTTCGTATATACGACGATCAGGACCTTATTGTGATTACGATTGAGGAGTGCGATGGTGCCGCCGGCTCCGAACACATCATCGTCGGGATGAGGCGTGAAAACCAGAATCGTCTTGTTGTGAAGTTCTTCAAGGCGCGTTTCCTGCGCCTGTCCTGAAGCAAGCGTGAGCCACAGCGAGCAGAAAAGTACGAGCCAGTTCCGCATACTGGAAGTTCCCCCGGAATCACTCCAACCCAGCGGCATTACGATAGCGCAAAGATAACGATTCGTCGAACCGATCTTTCTTCCCCGCGGAAGAAGGCAGACATGAATTGCGCCGCGAAAACAGGCGGGTCGTGATTCCAGCCGCAGGCCAGTAGGTGTCAAATGGAACTTTTGAATCCGAAGAATATGTCCCTGAGTCACGATTGCCGGGATTCTTGACAGGCTGGATCAGGTGATGTCACAGTTCCCACCGTGCCGTTGTAATCCTCAGCCTGCGTACCGTATCTCCGGGAGGCCCTATGCGCGCCAGCTGGTGGTTGTCCCTTGTAGTTCTGTCCCTTTCCTGTTTGTTCCTGTTCAACCCTAGTCCGTTGTTTGCCCAGGTCGATCGCGGCGGGATCGTCGGATTGGTGACCGATCCAGCCGGCGCGCGTGTCACCGGCGCCCAGGTCACCGTCTCCAACCTTGCTACCAACCAGTCCATCGTCGTGACCACCGACGAACAGGGTCACTATGCCGCAGATCTCTTGCGCATCGGAACATATTCCGTGACCGTGGAAAAACCTGGCTTCCAGCGAGCCGTGCAATCCAGCGTGGATGTTGGAGTGAACCAGACCGCTCGGGTCGATATCGCTTTGAGCGTTGGTTCTGCGACGGAATCTGTGCAAGTAACCGCCGCGCCTCCGCTCTTACAAACAGAAGCGTCATCTCTGGGCACCATCGAAACCGAGCGGCGCATCTCCGAGCTCCCCTTGAATGGACGAAACTTCATCCAGCTCGCGTACCTTGGCCCGGGTGCAAATGGCGGACAGACGGGGACAAACGTCAGCGGCGGAGTGTTTGAAAACGAGCGCGCCAACGAAGCCGTGTCGGTGAACGGCCTGCGCGTATCCAATAACAATTTCCTGCTGAACGGCGTAGATAACAACGAATTCGGATTGGGTGGAGTGGTCGTCCTACCGCCACCCGACGCGATTCAGGAGTTTCGTACCGAAGAAAATTCCATGAGCGCCGAGTTCGGCCGCGGTGGCGCCGCCGTCAATGTCGTCCTGAAATCCGGAACCAACCAGATTCATGGTGGAGCGTATGAATTCATACGCAACGACAAGCTCGACGCAGTCAACTATTTCAACCAGGGCAAGCAGCCCTTCAAGCGCAACCAGTTCGGAGCGTTCCTGGGCGGCCCAATCAAGAAAAACCGCACTTTCATCTTCGGGGACTACGAGGGATCGCGGCTGCGCGAGAGCAATCCGTTCATCTCCACCGTTCCCACCGACACTGAGCGGGCTGGAGATTTCAGCGACCGTCTAACCGGAGAAACTTTCTCGCCCTGTGCGACCCCGAGTCCCGCCGACACATTCGACACCGGCACGATTTTCGATCCCTTCAGCACCCACGACTACACCTGTACCGACGGGGGAGTCGTGTCCCTCCGCAATCCCATTAGCGGCACGAACATAATTCCGGCCGGCTCCATCAACGCCGTCGGCCAGAATGTTGCCAATTTTTATCCCCAGGCGAATCTCCCGGGATTAACCAACAACTATCTCGCCAACCAGAACCACGTCAACAACCAGGATTCCTTCGATATCAGGTTCGATCACCGCTTCCGCGATCAGGATCAAATGTTCGCGTCTTACAGCTTTGGCGATGTGCGCAGCCAGCGGCCTGGCCCTCTGGGTCCATTGTGGGGCGGCTCTGATTGTTGTCCCAGTGCCAGCAACTCTCGCGCCCAGCACTTCGGCCTGGGCTTCACCCACACCTTCTCGCCGCAACTGTTGAACGATCTTCATGGCGGATATTTCCGTTATGCCGTCAACGCGCTGCCCTTCAACTTCGGCAATTCCATCGGTACCGACCAACTGGGAATTCCCAATGCGAATCGCACCACCGATCCCAACTCGACCGGACTGACCAATATCGATATCGCTGGCTTCACGCCTCTGGGCGATTCGTTGTTCCTTCCCGAACACGCCTTCGAAAATATTTATCAGATTGCGGACACGCTCACCTGGATCCGGGGACGGCACTCTCTGAAATTCGGCATGGACTTCCGCCGTCAACAGCGCAATTTCTACCAAGTCACAGCGCCGCGAGGATTTTTCGACTTTGGCGGCGTTTACACAAACGACCTCAGCACGGCGAACGGCGGCAACGGGTTGGCCGACCTCTTGCTCGGCATCCCTGATGCTAACGAACAGGACTTTCTCCAGGGACTCTATCCCACGCGCTATTGGGACCTGGGTGCCTTTGTGCAAGATGATTTCCGGATTCGCCCCAACCTGACCATCAATCTCGGAGTTCGCTATAACATCACCTCGCCCGCCAACGGCCGCGTCGGTAACTTCGATTTGAATCGCGCCGTTGTAGTCACGTCCTATGGCCAAAATGCGGTATCCCACGCCGGCGTTCAGTTCGACAAGAATGATTGGGCGCCGCGCATCGGCCTGGCCTGGTCGGTGCAGCGGAACACCGTGGTGCGAAGCGGCTTTGGGATGTTCTATTCGTCCGAAGCCAATATCTTCGACGATCTGGGACTGAACCCGCCGCAGTTGACCTTCCTCGCCAATAATTACAATTCCGGCGCGTTGCCTTCAAACGGCCAGCTTATTTCGACCGGTTTTCCAACCACACTACCGGTAGGAGACGCCGTTAACATCAGCGGACCGGTAAAAACCACGGGACCGAAGCGCATTATCCCTCGCATCATGGAATGGAACCTGAGCGTCCAGCATCAGTTCAAGGACAACTACGTGGCCCAGATCGCGTACGTGGGGACTCGCGCTTATCACTTGTGGAATCACGAAGCCAGCGATCTGAACCAGCCGTTGCAGATTCTCGACACAAATTTCTGCGGTCCCGACCCGAGTAACTGCATTTCGAACTTCGGTCGGAGATACTTCAGCCAGCAGCCGAACATGACCGCGGTTCTACCTCTCGACTATCCGCAGCTGGAGATGTTTTACAACGCATTCCAGGCATCGCTGAACAAACGCTTCGCCAACGGTTTCAATTTTCTGGCGGCTTATACTTTCGCCAAGAACCTGGGAAATGCGGACGGCAACACCGGTGGCTTTATCCAGGACTCATACCGAGCTGATCTTGAACACGGCCCGGTCGTGCCCGATCTACGCCACCGCTTCACCATCAGTTATCTCTACGAACTCCCGTTCGGTCACGGCCGGCCATTCCTCGGGGATATGGGAAGTATTGCCGATGCTGTTTTCGGCGGATGGCAAGTAGCTGGAATCACTTCAATACAGAGTGGCGAAGCCGTCACTGGAGTTTTGTCTTCCGATCTCAGCAACACGGGAAGCTTCGGCTACCGCCCTGACCAGATTGCGAATCCCAATGACTTCTCAATTAATACCGGATCGCAAGCCACCGACTTCGGCTGCACCAACCCCGGACATCAGACACTGGACTGCTGGTACAACCAGGCGGTATTCGCAGTGCCTGCGCTCGCGCCCGGACAACAGTCGGCCCACAGCTTTGGGAACTCTCGCATCGGAAATCTTCGTGGCCCTGATCTGGTAGATTTCGATCTTGTCCTGCAAAAGAACTTCAGGATTCGAGAGTCGCAGCAAGTGGAATTCCGCGCGGAATTCTTCAACATCTTTAATCATCCCAACTTCGGACTGCCCGGCGGCGGCTCCGCCGTCGCGGTAGATGTGCCCGGAGGCGCAAGCATTACCAACACCGCTACGGACAATCGTCAGATCGAATTTGCGTTGAAGTACACCTTCTAGAGAACTCGCATCGTAGGTTGTCAAAGCCGAGCGCTAGGGCTTGCTGGTCCCGACTGGCTCGAACTTTATTCCCTTGCATGCGGGCGAACTCGGCATCTTGCCGTCGAGCAGACCTGATGCTATGCAAGCCCATGCCCGCGCCATCTGCGAGCTGGCCGAATTGGTTTCGTGATAGTGGTCAGGCACGCCCTTCGTCTTGCACGGATCCGCGGCTTCTTTCAGACCGCCACGTTCAACATCGAGAGTGGGAGGCAGAAAATCATATCCAGGAACGATGTAGCCCATTTCGTCGGGAGTGAGCCCCAGAATGAACCTGTACTTCCCTCTCATACGCTCCCAGACCGCCGGCTCCGCCGGTCTTCGCGTATCTGCGACGGGACAATCCGAGCGGCGATGTCTCGCGACTCCGTACAGAACTTCAGGAAACAATTCTCCTGGAACGGTGAGAAGCTGAGCGTCGCCGAACGTAATCGCATAGACCCAGGTGCTGACCGTCGGGAGTTCACCTGTCTTCGGCATCGGAAGCGCATTCAATACGCCCTTCTGCATCAGCATCACATAGCCTTCATTGTCCATCGGCACGTCTAGCGCAGCCTTCTTCATATCGATGCCGGAGACCTGACTCCATTGAGCCTGATCCAGAGCCTGAACTGCAGCCTTGGCAACGTCTCTCCCTATCGCCTCAGTCCTCGCAAAAGAGACGCTTTTGCCCTTCTCGTCCTTCACGACAGGAAAATCCTGTCCGTCGAAGCGGGTTCGCGTTCCTTGCCCGCCGTCTCCCACAATTTCCACAGCGCCGAGATCTCCCGAAAGATAAATTGCGGTGCCGCCGTATTTCTTTTCCAGACTCTCGCGCACGGTGTGAGGAAAATCCGAGGTCAGGATAGTGTTCTCATCTTCCATCGATTCCGGATGCGTGTTCCAGTTCACAATAGTGGCAATGTTTTTATCCTTCCACTCATCGGCAATTCCGACGAACTGCATGACCCGCATCTCTTCGTCAAAGAACTGCGGGGGACGGCCCTCGGTTCGGGTTTGGAGACCTGCCAGTGAAGGAGACTGTTTAGGATCGGTGCGCCCCAGTCGCATGCGTGCCGGTTGCACGGATTGTGCCGCCTGGGTGATCGCTTTGGCGATTTCGCGATCCACAAATTTCAAGTACCGTGGATATTTTCCGTCGTGCAGAGGATCCACGCCCCATACCCCAACCGTATCCGGGCCTTCGTGGTTGTGCGTGCTGGCGATCAGCACTTCCTGGATGCCCAGCTTGGGATCCAGTAGTTTGCGGACCTCGGCAGCGCCGTAATATTTCGCGTTGGAGTAGTACCCAAGAAGATCCACGGAGACAATCGCGATGCGAGTGCCGCCATATTCACCGCCATATTCCAGGACCAGCGCCCGGGCCCACAAGTCATCATGCTTGCCGGTTGCCAACCGGTCGTTTCCGAAACCTGCGAGATAAATGCCGTCATACTTCTGGTCAGCGCTCCGGTCCAGAGAGGTGTTCGCCGAATCGTCTTCGAAGGGCTCACCCAGGTCCCACCGGCCGTTGCCGTTCTTGTCTGTAAATCTCTCGCCCCAAACGCCAGAACTGGAAATGCCTCCATCCCAATCTGCATTCTGACCAGACGGCGTGATCGCGACCGCCGCAGCTCCAACACGGAACTGCACTCTATCCGATCCAGTGGCCCACGCCACAAGCCAAAGGCTGCACAGCAGCCCTGCACAGCAAGTCTTTTTCGACATTCTGCTTTTCCCGCAAGCCAAAGACGAATTTACGACGGCCACCGAAATTGTACAGCGTTGCAAATTCTTACAGGGTTTCTTGCAAGAATGCGAGTTCGCGCAACCACGAGTCTGAGGGCATGATCAACGGCGGGCTTCTAGAATGTGGCGTCTTGCGGGGACAGGTCACAGACGAGGTGGCCCAGGCCAACTCGAAGGTCGCGAGGATGGCTCTTTCGCGAGCAAACTGATTTCGTAGTGATTTCGTTGTCTGCAACTGATTGAAAACCTGGCGGAGAGAGTGGGATTCGCACGCTGGCCCGTGTTGCAAACAAAGCAACTCGTTTTAGAATCAATCGCTGCTTCCTCACGAAACCGCAGCTTCCGCATGGGGCTAACACACAAATAGCACAGAACGAGCACCGATGACCTGCCGATTACGAAGGGCCACGCTTCCCTTACTTTTCAAGCACTTTCATGATTGATGACGACTCCTGCGTCCGTTTGGAACCAATTTTACGAAATCATGGGATACAGGAATCCTAGGATACGCAGGACGATTCAGCAACGCCCGCTTGTTCTTCTGGGCGAGTCTCTGCTCACCGGGTGTTTGCCAAAACGCATTTCCCGGCTCGTGGCAGAGTGGCCGAATGCGGCGGTTTGCTAATCTCCCGAAAACCCTTGCTGGTAGCCTGTTTTCAACGCTTTACCGTTTGGCAATTGACCTGCGTTGACCGCATTTGACCCCGTCTGTAGCTAATCGTGCAGTAAATCATGCAGTGAAGATCAGGCGAACAAAGAGAACCGCCGAAAAGAACCGTGACAATCGTCTTTCATTCGCCGCTGACAAATCTCCCCCAACTGTTACCACACGGCACGAAGGTGACATTGTTCTGGGCGCGGTGAGTCAGTAGAATTCAGTCAGCATCAAGAGCAGCCCGTCCAGTCGTTCCGACAGGAACCATGCGACGGTGCTCACCAACCGAGGGGTCAGGGTTTCGATCTCCACGGTGGTCGCCTCTAGGCAGATGCGGCGGCAGAACCGCAAAGGACAAACTCATGAGACAGGCTCAGATCAGGCGTGTACGTCGGCACGCTTTGACGTTGGTCAAATCAGGACGCCCGAACTATGTCACCCCATCCCCGCTGACTCAGAAACTGGCTGAGACGTATTACGCAGACGCGACCGAGCAAGAGTTAATGGCTCTGGCCCAGAGAGTTCTTCAGGCCGCACGCTTGACAACGTTCGTGCCCCAGACCAAAGCAGACGCAGTTTCGATTATCGAGGGCATCCGGCCTGCCGGGAGATCATATGCACGATGAACCGAGTGCTCCGCAGCCCGATGTTCTCGTCAACAACGTCGGGACGCTGTACACGTTCTGTCCCTTGACTCTTCGGGCTAAGGAATGGATAGACGAGCATGTTGAGGACGATGCTCAGTGGTTCAGGCACGCACTTATCGTCGAACATCGTTATGCGTGGGGACTGGCTCAGGGGATGAAGGACGACAGGCTGGTGCTGGCGTGAGAAGACCAAAGGACAGGGGGTGAATCTTATGTGCCTCGAATACTACCCCGAGTGCGGCGACGGCGGGGACGGTTGCTGCGAACGGCGGCTGAACATTGCCCTTGTGTACGCCAAACGAGATACAAAGCGAAATGGGTCAACTGTCCCCAGAGTTTACTGTCGGCGGCTCCACTTCCAGTTGTACGCTTGCTGGGCGGTCAGAGGCGGCACTCGCGTTTCAGAGTTTGTCGATGCTTGCTGTCCCGTATGTGCGAAGGCTGATTTCATTGCCCAGCACTTTTTCGATAAAGCGTTGGACGAACTGAACCGGATGTATTCGCTGGAAGATACCAGAGACGGCGATAGCCGCTGGTGGGCAAGTTCTGGCGGGTATAAGGGGACACCTGATAAGGACATCGACCGCCAAAAGCGGGACATCGACGAGCTGAAGCGGATGATGATTCTGAGCTACCGAGCGATGTGGGCTGAGTGGTACAGCCAGCGAGATGTCATCCGGCGTGCAGGGCTGGGCACAATCCCGCGGCCGGACGGCTGGCTTGAGATGGGGGAGGACGATTGACAAGCCCCACGGTTGATGCTTGCAGCAGCGGACGTTGAGTAGGGCGGTTTGGAGGGAAGGCATGAGGCTCGTCGAAGAGACGTTGGCGAACCGGAAGGCGCCGAAAGCAGGGGAGGGTCAGTAATTTTCCTCAACTGTGAACCCGAGAACTATCATGAGTGCTGCAAATTGCAGATGACACGCCTCCGTGAATGTGCACGAGGCCTAGGTGGACGATGACGCAAGCGATTGGCACAGTTTTCATCGACGCGATTCTGGGCGGGCTGCTGGGGGAACTTGGACTGCCCGAGACGCTCCCGCTCGTCAAGCTCAGTCCACGGATGCAGCGACGAGGCCGCGTGCCTGCAACGGGACGCGATGTCACACGCGACATTCGCTCTGTTGGTTGAGTACGGCGACCCGCTGACCCGCGAGAGCTATCTCAACATCAACAATGTCGACGAGGACGACCTCGACGCCGAACAGGAAAGTGAGTTGCCTCATCTGTTTCAGGAGTCGATGATCGAGGAGCGGGTCGCGTCGGTGATGTTCGAGATCGAGATTGACGACACTGCGACAGCGGTCTGAGGGTGCACGCTGACGCCGGACGCTGCTCTTTTCATTGCCCAGTCACTCGTACTAGGTGTCCTCGCTCTCTCTGTCTTTGGATGGGCCCTGAAGCCGGCACGCAGCCAGCATGTACGGGATAAGGTGAACGAGATTTTCGCTTAGGTGTTCGGCGCTTGGTTAATTATCTGTTATCGCAATCTGACTGATATCGCAATCTGACTGACTGCCAATCAGTCAAAAGCCGCAGTCTTCTTGAGGTTTTTGGCGTGCCAGATTTCGAATCCAATCCGCCCGCGAGAATGCCTTTTGGATCGGCTGGTTAGAACGCCTGCCCGTCACGCAGGAGGCCACGGGTTCGACACCCTGCCCAAACGATGCCCTGAGCCGGCAGGAATTGTTCGGAGTTGATCCCAGGCTTTGGCAGAAAGCGCACCCCTCAGTTGAGCCGACAAGGAATTGCGCGGAAGTGCCCTGATCCTCACACAACAGCCTCTGCAATGTCTGTGTCGAATGTCACGCTGAGGCCACTTTACTCGGTGGAAACACACAGTTCAGATCCATTTCTCAATGTTTCACAGACGACCGCCGCCCGGCTCCAGTAGTTGCCCGCGACGGAGAAATTCGTGCACTGCGGTCGTCCGCCAGGACTAAGGGTTGGCGACCAAGCCAAAGACTTCCGGAGGATCGAAGAAACAGCGGCGCAGGAACGCTTCGTCGGATAGGGTTCCTGACTTCCACTGGCGCAAAGTAGGTACGGTTGCAGCGATCATGCCGCCATCATCTGAGTCGAAGATCACCACCACTCCAACAACACTGCTGGAAGTCCTGATCAGATCGGCATATTGCCGGTCGAACAAGGATTTCGCGAATGCCAGCTTCGCCCCCGAGCCGGTGGCCGCCGCGTTGTCGCTGGTCTTCTGCACCGAAACAATCCTCACGGTTTTTCCCTGAAGCGGTTGCCAGGTCCCGGGGAAGGACGCGACCTGTTCATTCTCCACGTGGAACGACTGGGTGTCAGCTTGCGCAGGTTCGGTTCGAGCTTCCGTCTCCGCGGGCGGTGGGTCGGGGTCTGTGGTGGGCATCTCCAGACTCGAACGCCGGATCCATCCCCGGGAAATTCCGGAAATACGGACGTGTACCCAATCTGGGTTCACGTCCAGGATTTCAAACTCATCTTCGGCTGCCGCGAGAAACAGTACCTTTGCGTTTTCAAGCGGGCCGGCAAGTACGGGTGTGTCTTTTTTCTTCACGGCCACCAGGTTGCCGGGATGGGCCTGGTTGCGGAGGATCTCCTCGAGTCCCTTCACTTCTTTTGCCTGCGCCTCAGCGTGCCGATCGATCACTGCCTTTTGAGTGGCCAACGTAGACATGTGATCCAAGCTCAGCGGGTCTCCCAATTTGAATGGCGAACCTGCAGGCGCTGTGGAGCCCATACCGGGCGTATTGCGGGGCGGCGGCACGGAGACAGTTGTCCCCGGAGGATTGGATTGGTTCCTGGGCGCGGGGGGCGGGGAGTTCCCGCGTGGCGTGACGTTTGAGGATGACACTTGACCGCTTAGTGCTTCCTGCAACCGGTCGAGGAAATCGGCTTCCAGACGGCCATTGGAAGGAAGAATCTGATACCCGGACCTTGGGGAAACCGGGTCCGAGTACCACGCGGTAATGGTTGCGTTGACTTGCACCATCGATCCACCGGACGGGGTAGAGCTCACTTTTGCAGCGCATTGATAATAGCCGCGGCGGAAGCGATCCAAAGGGTGATCGCCGGCAACGGTGAAGCCCTCCAGAACCGGCAGGCGGCCAGCACTTGCCGATTGCAATTCCTTGAGCCTCTTCTCGACGACCGCCCTGGACTGCTGAAATGCCCGCTCGTAGGGAACATTCTGAGCACTGCCGGTGCGGGCAGACGTGATCGCGATAATGGCGATGGCGCAGCAGGCTACGGACCGCGCTTTTAGGGTCGATCTTGCAGTGAGAGCCCGGGGCTTCACGGGAGTGGCTCCAGTTGTCCGCGGTGGATCCAGCCGTGTTGCCCATCGGTGGTCTCCACGCCGTACCAGTACGAAGTTACGATCAGGATGACCACTTCCGCGCCGGCTTCCAGAGATTTCACATTGGTTGCGCTATGGAAGGGGGCGGACTTCAGTTGGCCGCCTGGAGCTTTTACGACACGTTCTGCCTGGTGGCGCAAGGCCTCGAGATGTTGGTCCAAGGTTTGAGCCGAGGTTTGAGCGGAGGCGAGGGCGGAGGTCTCATCCGCCAGGCGCTTACGTTCCAACTCCTGGACCGCCAGCTTCTCCTGACGCAGTTTTTCGTGCTCCTCGTTTTGTTTCTTCTCCGCCTGCACCGCCTCGACCTGATTCTCGATCTCCTGGCACTCGGCATTTTCCACGCTCCCGTCGGAGGTGTGCACGGTGTGGCGGAAATCTTCGACGAACAGTGCGTCAATCCGCAAGATGGTTTTAGACGCGTCTTTGCTCTCCACAACGTACCGCACGGCCAGGGTTCCTTCGTCTCTGCTTTCCTTAAAGTTCAGCGGCGCCAGCACGCCGGTGCGCACTTTGTAATAAACCTTTCCCGGCTTTTTCCATGGGGGAAACAGTGGCGAGGAAGTGGCGGGGCTGGCGTTCTCGATGTACTTGTCTTTGTTGAATTCCTTGCTCCCCTGGATTATTCCGTTGTTCACGATCGCCTCGACGGCGTGCAAAACTTCATTTTCAGGAGACGATATTTCGGTGGAAAACCCCAAACCGTAGTCTTCGGCTGCGATCTTCCTCTTATGTTCGCGGCCGTGAAGCAGAGGAACGGTCCATAGCAAGAAAAGGATTGCGCACACGGCGATCAGGAATTGATTGCGCTGCGGGAAATGATTTGCGAGGGACCTGGCTGTTTCCTCGACGATTGACAAGCGGCGAGACCCCTTCCATCCGGCGATCTGGCGAATGTGCCCGGGGCTTTGAAATCCTGGCGCAGCTACTACTCCCATCCCCTGTTCCATACTCTCGAGCAAGGGAGGCTGTCAACTGCCACGCGGGATCGACCGCGGTCATGCGGTCGACCGAAATGCAAAAGCGGTAGCCAAATTCATGGCGATTGGAAAGCAATCCTTGCTTCCGAAAATGATTTCTTCTCGAAGTCGGACTCCTTTTTTGGTGTGCGCGTCGCAGTTCGTTTTGTGACAATCTTTTTACAAATTGGCCACGAAATGGGTGGTAACCTCACAAATTGTTTCGCAGACTTCGTTATTGCGCCATGAAGTCGTCAAGTCACCAATCACGAAGGCACGCAGTCCCGTCGGACAACCTTAACGGGCACAAAGCCCGCCCCGAGCGAACGCGCGACCGCGCCAGCAAGGAGCAGGCGCTCATCGTTGCGGCGCTGAAATTGTTTGCCAGCAAGGGTTACGACGCAACGACGACTCGCGAAATCGCGGCGTCCGCGGGCTGCGCGGAGGGCCTGATTCACAGGTATTTCAGTGGCAAGGCGGGCCTGCTTCCCGCCCTGATGGAATACCGTGTCTCGCAAGAAGTAGCCGACCTGACGCACCATCTCCGTCCCGCTGACTCATTCGAAGACGAATACCTCCAGTTGGTCAAATGGGCGGTAGAGCATATTTGGGGGGACCGCGAGTTCCTGAAGGTGGCCATTCCTCGGGCCTTGTTGGATCCTGGCTTTGGGCAAGTATTGCGCCAAGTGGGTCCGCTCCAGAGGGCAGGTGCAATCAGCACCCGGCTCAAGAGGTTCGGGGAAAGCCGAGCCCTGCCCGATGCGGAGTTTGATGCACTGGTCCAGTCGGTGAGCGTGATTGGATTCATGTTCGGCTTCATGCGCCCCGCGGTACTGCGACAAGACCGAAAAACCTCTGCGAAGACCGCCACTGTCATCGCCAAACTTCTGGTCCGCAGCCTTTTTTCTGAACACCCGGAGCGCCAACTCGCACCACAGGCGGCGCTCTCGCTCAGCTAGCGTCGTACCCATCTACGGTATTTAGTGTAGAACTACTCCCCAATTTTTTCTTGACGGTTTTCTTGGGCACGTGATATTACCTTTCCCCAATATGTAAGTGCGCCCGCACGCACTTAGATGTCTTGAAAGAAAAAAATCGAATAGCAGGTCGGGACCCACTCAACGTGGGTAAGGGACAGGCAGCTTTTGGTTCGTTGTAACTGGACCCGGTTGTCCCAGTGTGGCGGTGCACCAGGAGGACTCGATGACCTCTGCCCGGAAACGTCTCGCCAGTAGTTTGCTGCTGGCGTCTCTCTTCCTCTTTCTCTTTCTTTCTGCCAGCGACGCGCACGCCATACCCGCCTTCGCGCGGAAATACGGCTTGCGCTGCTCCGCCTGCCATGAGGCGTGGCCGATGCTCAACTACTTCGGCCAGAAATTCAAGGATAACGGCTATCAGTTAATGAACGATCGGGATGCTCCGATCTGGCAGAGCAATGCCTATTGGCCGGTGACCATGCGCATCACCCCGAGTTGGCACCGCGAGAGCGCCGACAAGGTAGCCGTTGACCAGGCCGCGACCGGGCAGCAACAGATCACCGCCCACGGTTTTGACGTTGGCGGTCTCGATATGCTTTCGGGCGGCACTCTCGACAAGAATATTTCTTTTTTATTCGTTCTGTCGTCGGATGAGAATGCCGCCTTCCACTTTGAATCGGTCAATGCCCGACTGGATAACCTGTTTGGTAGCCCTTGGCTTAACGTCAAGATGGGCAAGTTCGAACTGGACAACATCGTTTCCGAAAAACGTGGGCTGACCCTATCGGCGAATGGTGGTGGTTTCCAGCTCTATCACTTCGTTCCGGTTGGGGACAACAACTTCGTTGGGCAGATCGGCGATAACCAGTTCGGGTTGGAGTGGATGGGGCACTCAGCAAACGACCGGACCCGTATCTCGGCCTCCCTCTTGAGTTCTACCGACGGCAACCCGGACCTGCCCGGAAGCAACACCTACACCGGATTCTTTGCGGGAAGTCAAGCCTTCGAAGCGGGCAGACTTGGCACCCAGCGTGTCGGCTTCTATGCCATGGTGGGACAGGCGCCAACCAATACTCTGACGACCACGAGCGACGGCGTGACTACGCCTGTTCCGGGTGGAGGGTTCGGGAACAAGACCTTCAGTCGAGAAGGTTTCAACGGAATTTTCTATCTGGGCAAACTGGATTTCCAAGTGGTGACGCAGCATGGTTCGGACAATGCCTTCTTCGCCACCAGCACTGCGGCTCCTGGACCGCTTCCGGCGGGCGCGCGCTCGGCTGTGTGGAACGGAGCGTTCGTCGAAACACATTACGTATACAATCCGCAGCTCGTCTTCATTCAGCGGTCGGAGTGGATACGAATGTCGCAGCAGGCGATTCCGGGTACGCCGACCAATCTGGGGAACATCGACAACTATGTGATTGGATACCGCTACATGCCCTTTATGACCAGCCGCGCCGGCTTCGCCTGGCATAACGAGTACTCATGGATCCGTCAACGCGGAGGTGCGCCAGACGGCTCGGACCTTACCAGCAACAGTTTGATGCTGGGATTCGACTTCGACTTCTAATAGAGGGAACGCCGATGCGAAGAATGATAGCTAACGGTTCGCTGGTGTTGACGGCGGTGGCGATGGTCGCTTTTTGCAGCCTCTCCTGGGCGCAAATGACGAAGGCTGACGAGGATCAGCGACTGGGAATGGAGAGCCACATCGGCAAGCTGACCGGTCACGCCGCAGCTGCTCAGGGCACGTATCGCAGGTACTGCGTTGGCTGCCACGGCGTCTTAGGGGACGGAGAGGGGGAGAACGCGCAGTGGATCGACCCCAAGCCACGCAATTTTACCCTGGGAATATTCAAGTGCCGCTCGACCACGACCGGGACTTTGCCCCTGGACTCTGATCTCTATGACACCATCGGGCGGGGTCTGGACAGCTCAAACATGCCGTCCTGGAACCCGCTTTCAGCTCAAGAGCGCGCGGACCTGGTGGCCTATGTGAAGCACTTCTCGGCGCGCTGGGCCACGGAAAAGTCCGGAGAACCAATTCAAATCCCTCCCAAGCCGGAGGTTACTGCGGACAGAATCAAGGCGGGCCAGGCGGTATTCCAGAAAGTGGAATGCTGGAAGTGCCACGGGCAGACGGGGAGTGGGAATGGACCGTCCGCAGCGACCCTCACTGACGATCAAAACCGGCCGATTCAGCCCTTTAATTTCCACGATAATGTCCGCTTTAAGTGCGGCACCAGCGATGAAGACCTTTACAGGATCTTCATGACTGGACTGGACGGAACACCCATGCCTTCGTGGTCGGACAACATCAAGCCGGATGAAGCCTGGGACCTGGTGTTCTACTTGCGCTCTTTGCAACCGATGAAGAGCAAGGAGAAAGAGATCGCCCGGCAAATCGGTTTGAAGCCTGGTGCTCCAAGCGCCGCTCCGGCGCCGGCCCCGCAGCAATGAATCCGCACTCGAGTGAAGTGAGAAAGAAAGGGAAAAAGCAAATGAGAGCAGGTTACAAAGTAGCAGGCATGACTTCCATGCTGCTGGTGCTGGCGTTCGGTCTCTTGTGGTCCACCCGGAGTGTGAGTGCGGCCGGCGAGGGCAAAATCACCGGAACCGTCAAGTTGGATGGTACGGCACCACACATGAAGGGCATTGACATGTCCAAAGATCCGTTTTGCGTCAAACAGCATGAGAACAGCCCGGCCCATCTTGAGAATGTGGTGGTGGGTCCAGGTGGGGGTCTGCAGAACGTGGTGCTGTACATCTCGGAGGGGCTAAGTGGGGCTGCGGCCAGCCAGGCGCCTTCGCAGGAGCCGGTGTTCGACCAGAAGAATTGTATGTACACGCCGCACGTGCTGGCGATGGACGTCAATCAAAAATTCAAGGTGTCGACCAGCGATCAGACGACCCACAACATCCACCCATTGCCCAACGCGCTCGCGGGGAATATTCCATGGAACAAATCACAGCCGCCCGGCGCCCCGCCGATTGAGATGAGTTGGAAGACGGAAGAGGTCGCGATACCCGTGAAGTGCAACATCCATCCCTGGATGCACGGTTATTTCGTGGTGGTGAAGGGGCCCTATGCAACGACCGACGAGAAGGGCTCGTACACGATAGAGAACGTGCCTCCGGGAGGTTACACGGTAACTGCGTGGCAAGAGGAGTACGGTACGCAGACGCAGAAGGTGACGGTGGCTGCAGGGAAGCCCGGGACGGCCGACTTCACGTTCAAGGCCAAGTGAAGCGCCAAGGTTAGAAATCAGTCCGAGAGCTGTCATCCTCCCGTTTCTGGCGCTCCTCAAGAACCGATGAGAGCTGGTGATGCTAGTGTTGCATCCTGGTCGATGGGGCAGGAGGACTCATGGAAACTGCAATCGGAGTTTTCGCTTCGCGAGATAGCGCCGAGAACGGCGTAAAGGAATTGCTGCAGCGGGGCGTACCGGAGTCATCCCTGGTATTTCTGACACGTTCCGAAAACGAAGCCAAAACGATTGGCAAACAGTTGGGGGCATTTGCTGGAGGCTTTGCCGGCGGGGCTGCGGGGATGACGGCTGGGGTGGCGGCAGCAACACTTCTTCTCCCCGGGATCGGAGCGGTTTTTGCCCTGGGCTTTGGTGCGGCCGCCCTGCTCGGACTGGCGGGAGCAGGTGCGGGCGCGACAACGGGAGCCGCCATTGCGCAGGAGTCCGGAGCTCCCCAGCCCACCACCGACGCGAAGAGCGCTGAAGATGCTGCCTTCTTCCGCGAGGTTCTGAAAGAGGGGCGTTCGCTCGTCGTGGTTCGCACGGAGTCTCAGGATCTGGCCAAGACCGCATGTGCGGTTCTCGACCGCCTTGCTCTGGGCATGCAGGGATCTGCTCCGGTCAAGATGACAACCGCCACCCGTCAAGTGGGGCGAGTCATGGTCCTGCAGGTTAGCGGAAGGATCACTCTGGGCGAAGGCAATGTGATGCTCCGTGAAATCGTCCATGACTTGGCGGTCAAGGGAAACAAGAATATCGTGCTGAATCTGGGCGAGGTGGTGTACATCGACAGCTCAGGCATCGGCGAATTAGTTAAGGCTCACGCCACGATTCGAAACCAGGGAGGCGTCCTGAAACTGGCTAGCTTGAACAAGCGAGTGCACGATTTGCTTCAAATGACGCGCCTGTCCAACGTTTTTGATATTGAGACGGACGAAGCCAGCGCGCTTAGATCTTTCGGGGCTGAAGCCGAGGGAGTGGCCTGAGATCCTCACGTGATGCTTTGACACCTCGTGCCCTCTCGCAATGAACATTTTCAGAGTCGAAGCGAATGAACAAAGACTTATAAGGCGTTCAGCTAACGTTTAGGTGGTTCAGTTAGCATCGCGCGGGCCGCTATTTGACCCCAGGATAGTCTGGGATCTGGGCTCTTAACCCTACAAGGTCAAGCAGGAAACCGGCGAGAAGCGAGACAACACATGGCCAAATTCTTCGCGGTAACCATCGTCGTGATTGCGATCGCTTCTGCGATTCCCATTTTGCGGCATACCTGGCCGGCGCCTGAGGATATTTCAGTTCATGGGCACCTGATCGACGAACAGATGTCGGAGACCATGGCTGAGGCGGGAATCTCGTTTCTGGCCGCACAATTCATTCTGGCCATTTTCATCTGGAAGTTTTCCAACCGGCCAAAGGACGCGAAGATTGGGAAGTTTCCAGGCGGAGCCAAGGGGTTGGTCGTGGCGGCTTTCCTGCTGGTGGGAGCGGAGGCTCTAGCTCTTGGAATTCTTGGGACCAGGGCCTGGGCGAGTGTATATTTCACGCCTCCGTCCGCGGACGCCATGCCGATTCAGGTGCAGGCCGGACAATTTGCGTTTTACTTTCGCTATCCCGGTCCGGACGGGAAGTTCGGCCCGCTCCACGCCACGCTGATCAACGAGGCAAACGAGAATTTTTTTGGCCTTGATCTAACCAACGACCAGGATTCCAAAGACGATGTTGTAACCGCTCAAATGGCGATTCCGGTGAATCGTGAGATCCATCTGCTTATGCACGCAAAGGACGTCGGGCATTCGTTCTATGTGCCAGAGTTGCGAGTGCAACAGGATTTCGTCCCGGGATTGGATCTTTCTATTCATTTCATTGCCACTAAGACGGGGAAGTACGAAATCGTTTGTACGCAGCTTTGTGGCCTGGGGCACTACAACATGAAGGCCTATCTCTACGTCTATTCGCAGGCAGACTTTGACGATTGGTTCAAAAAGCAGGCAGCGCTGCAATAGCCAGTCCGTCCGTGCTCGAATCCGTGAGGGCGGGGCCTACCTGGTTTGAGGTGAATCAAATGCACGATGTGTCGGCACATGCGGCGCAACACCATGCCCCCCCGCAGGGCTTCATTCGGAAACACGTCTTCAGCCTCGACCACAAGGTCATTGGTAAGCAGTATTACGGCCTGGCTTTAGTGGCCGTGTTTGTGGGGATGGTGCTGTCCTGGATCATGCGGTTGCACCTGGGGTGGACGAATCTGGCCATTCCCGGGCTGCATTTGCTTTCCAAGACTGGAGCCCCTGGCGACCTGATGACGCCAGAGTACTACCTGCAACTGATGACCATGCACGGAACCATCATGGTCTTCTTTGTGCTTACTACGGCGCCCTTCGCGGCATTCGGTAATTTCTTCCTGCCGATCCAGGTCGGCGCCGAGGATATGCCCTTCCCGCGTTTCAACATGATGTCGTTCTGGGTCACCTTTGTGGCCTTTCTGGTCCTGATTTCGTCGTTTTTCGTTGGTGATGGACCGACTCTCGGAGGGTGGACGCAGTATGCGCCGCTCAATGCGGTGGGTTCGGTGGGGGGGCCCGGTGAAGGCCTCGGCGTGGTTCTCTGGGCAGCTTCTATCGCCATCTTCTGCATAGGCCAGTTACTCGGCTCGTTGAACTTCATCACCACCACCCTTGATCTGCGGGTGAAGGGCATGAGCCTGATGCGCCTTCCGCTCACCGCGTGGGCGTGGTTCATCACCTCCTGCATGGGGCTCACGGCATTTGCGGTATTAATGCCCGCTTGCATCCTTGTGATTCTGGATCACGTGGCCGGTACCAGCTTCTTCGTCCCATCGAATCTGGTCATCAATGACCAACTCCAGCCGCACTCCGGCGGATCCACGCTTCTCTGGCAGCACCTGTTTTGGTTTTTCGGACATCCTGAGGTGTACATCGCGATCGTTCCCGGGATGGGCATCGTCTCTCATGTTCTGATTACCAATATGCGCAGGCCGCTGCTTAGTCACCGAGTCATGATCGGATGTATGGCGGCGATTGGCATTCTCAGCTACATGGTCTACGGACATCACATGTTTGTCAGCGGGATGAACCCCTTCTCCTCGCTGGCATTCTCCTTCCCCACGCTGATCATCACCATTCCCGCCACCATCATCGTGTTGATTTGGATCGGCAGCCTGTATGGCTCCAGGTTGCGCATCAACACAGCTTCGCTCTTTGCGCTTGGATTTATTTCGATGTTTGTCAGCGGCGGTGTCAGCGGATTTTTCCTGGCGCAGCCTTCGATTGACATCGTGCTGCACGCCACCTACTTCGTGGTGGGCCATTTCCACATGGTCATGGCAGTGGCGGCAATCTTTGGGATCTTCGCCGCAACCTACTTCTGGTTTCCCAAGATGACCGGACGCATGATGAACGAAACCTTGGGCAAGGTGCATTTCTGGTTGAGCTTTGTGGGTGCGTACTGCATCTTCATGCCATTCCATTATCTGGGGATCGCCGGGAACGTACGCCGCTACCAGGCGTTTGTAAATGAATATCTCCAGCCACTCATCCCGGTGCATAAGTTCATCACTATTGCCGCTATCGCGACCGGCATAGCCCAGTTCATCTTTCTGTACAACCTGATACACAGCCGGTTCTGGGGCAAACCAGCTCCCGACAATCCGTGGCAGGCGACTTCGCTGGAGTGGAGTGCGCCCACGCCGCCGCCTTTCGACAATTTTGGCGGGAAACATCCCGTGGTCTACCACGATCCGTATCAGTACGGGGTACAGAGTTCGACCGGCGACTATGTGATGCAGGCCTCGTCCGAACAAGTCGTAACCGAGCACGAAGAGACGTAACGGCCGAGAGGGAAGAGCGTTGGGAGTTTGAGAGGAGTCCGTGCACTATGGCGACTACGGTCCATGAACCACCGAAGATCGAGCCGCGCCGTCAAGGCGAGTCGGGGAACGGCGGGTGGCGAAATCTCGTTCCGGCGGACGGAGACCGGCGAGTGGTGCAAGATTACTCTCCGCCGCCGGCGAGCACGGGCATCTGGGTGGTGGTGTATGCCATCACGATGACATTTGCGGCACTGACCAGCGCCTTGATTGTGCGCAAAGGATCATCGCTGGACTGGCAGAGCTTCACTTTGCCCTGGATCCTCTATCTGAATACGGCACTACTTCTGAGCAGCAGCGTTACGCTGGAGATAGCACGCCGCCGAGTGGCTAACTTCATGGGCGGCATGGGCGGCATGGCCGTCCCGGGTGAAAGTCCGTCACGCTGGCTCTACATCACTCTGGTGTTCGGTTTGCTCTTTGTCACCGGCCAGTACGTGGCCTGGTCCCGGCTCAGGGCTGAAGGGCTCTACCTTGCCACCAATCCAAGCAGTTCTTTCTTCTACCTGCTCACGGCCGCCCATGTGCTGCATGTGCTGGGAGGGCTGGTGGGGCTGCTCTATGTGATCGGTAGGCTCAAGAAGTCCCAACTCCGACGGAGCACGCTGGATGCGGCATCGCGCTACTGGCATTTCGTAGACGTGCTGTGGATATATCTGTTGGTACTGCTTTGGATGAAACTTTAGCGCGATCACGAACAGGAGACACTGTGAGTCAAGCCGATTTGACGATGCCAGGACACTCCGCAGGCCTGATGACGGATCGCCCGTTTGCCATTCCCACAAAAAAACTGGCGATGTGGCTGTTCATCATTGCTGACACGATGACCTTCTCCGCCTGCCTGGTGGCATACGGGTTCCTGCGCAATGCCACTCCCGACTGGCCCCGACCCTTCCACAGCATAGTCAACGTGGCGTTGATGACCTTTATCCTGCTCACCAGCAGTTTGACCATGCTTCTTGGAGTCCAGACAGCAAAGGCGGGAGACAAAGCGGGAGCCTTTCGCTGGACGATGATCACCGCGCTGGCCGGTCTTGGGTTCGCCGTTTTGCACATTCGGGAATGGCTGGGGCTGATCGGCGAAGGCATGACACTGTTCAAGAATCCTTGGGGCACAGGGCTGTTCGGTGCAGCGTTCTTCAGTGTCACCGGTTTGCATATTACCCACGTCATCGCGGGTGTGATCGCCTTGACGATCATAGGTTTGCGCTACAAGGGCGGCCGCTACAATGCGGATGATATTGAGGTCGTCGGACTGTACTGGCACTTCGTGGACCTAGTTTGGATGTTCGTCGTTCCGTTCATTTATCTACTGAATGTCGCCCACTAAATTACAGCTGGGAGTAGAACAACATGGCAACAGCGGCAGAACAAAAACGCGAGGGAATCGGGAAGGACCTGGTTGTCTATCTCTGCATACTGGCTCTGGCGGGGCTGCAATTCGTGATTGCCTATCAAAATATCACGGCATCGCAAATGTTCCGGCGCATGTTGTCGGTGGCCCTCGTTGAGGCCGGAGTGGCGGTCATGTTCTTCATGCATTTGTGGTCGGAAAAACGTGGATTTTTGTTGTTTGTAGTGTTGTTTACGATTTTTGTGTTGTTGTCGATGCAGTTTGGGTGGACCGACAGTTTCCGGCTGACCCACTGCGCGGGATACTGTTCCTGAAGGCGCGATCTTGAGGAAGAAACTGATCCCAAGGAATTAGCACGAAGGCTTTTTAGTCATGAATCGCAGAGTTCTGCCACGAATACTTGCACTAATCGTATGGGCCGTTGTGGTCTTATTCGCGATCGCGCTTCCCGCGATGGCGCAGAGTTGTGCGCTTTGCTATACCCAGGCCGCTTCCGCCGGTAGCCGCATGATTCAGGCGTTACGAAGTGGAATTCTGATCCTCATCGTTCCGCCGACTCTGATGTCAATTGGCATGGTTTACATTATGTATCGCAATCGGAAGCGGTGCCGCGACACGGCGGATGCGGCGACCTCCGACGTGATCTGGAGCAGAACCGGTTTACCGATCGCAGCGACGCCCCCATGGAATCCACCCACGCTATAGCCGATCCTTTCGTGAAAAGCACCACTCCTTCGAAGCTGCGGGACTACTACGCCCTGACCAAGCCGGAAGTTAACCTGCTGATCCTGATGACCACGTCGGCGGGCTACTATCTGGGGTCGTCCGGAGTGCTGCGGGTGGGCAGGCTTTTCATCACTCTTGTGGGTACCTTGCTGGTTGCCAGCGGCACGGCAACTCTCAATCAGTTGATGGAGAGGCGTTACGATGCCCAGATGCGGCGTACCGCGAATCGGCCTTTGGTTTCAGGCAGGCTCAGTAGCCGGGAGGCTGGCTGGTTTGGGCTGGTGCTGAGTGCCGCGGGTGGCCTGCTTCTGGCGGCGTCGGTCAACGCGGTATCTGCGTTGCTGGCGACCGGAACCCTGCTGGGCTATCTGCTGGTTTACACGCCGCTGAAGCGGAAGACGCCGCTCTGTACATTGCTGGGTGCTGTACCGGGCGCCATGCCAACGCTCATCGGCTGGGCGGCCGCCCCCGGCGGAATCGGACGAAATGCGTGGCTGCTATTCGGAGTCCTCTTTCTCTGGCAGTTCCCTCATTTCCTAGCAATCGCGCTGCTGTACCGGGAGGACTACGCCGCGGCCGGCTTTCGGATGTTGCCTCGGTTTGATGTCGATGGCCGCTTCACCAAGGTGGAGATCGTGGTATTCGCGGTTTTGCTGGTAATTGTCACTATGCTGCCTTCGGTGGGCCAAAGCGGCGCTGTCTACTTCCTGATCATGCTGGCCGCAGGAACGTTTTTTGTCTATCACACGGCCAAACTGGCCAGGTCGGGCTCTCGGATGCTGGCTGGCCGTGTGGTTCATGCCTCGGTCATCTACTTACCGGTGGTCCTGGGGACGATGATGGCCTGGAAGGCTTGAATCTGAGTCAGTCGGCATTTCCGCCAATCTGGCCTTGAAGCTGACGGCAAAGATGGTGGTGTGTGGGGAAACCATTGGCGCATCGCAGTCGGCTTCGTTGTGCGATCGCCCTGGTTAGTATCGCGGTTGGTAGCGCGGCGGACCTCGCGCCGGTTGCAGCCTTCGCCGAGTCTGCTCAAAGCCAGACTGAACCCCAAGCGGACCGTTCCGAGTTTCGCAGGCTCCTGCCCCTTACAAACTTCTATACGACTCCCAGCCCGCTCCCTCCAGGTCAGCCAGGTGAGTTGATCCGTTCGGAAGAGTTCAACGAGTATCAGCTTCCCGAGGGAGTGTCCGCATTCCGCATTCTCTACTACTCGCGCTCTGCCCGCGGCACGGATGTGGCCGCGTCTGGCGTGGTTCTTACGCCTGACCAGCCCCCGCCCAGTGGCGGTTGGCCCGTCATTGCGTGGGCTCACGGTTTCACGGGTACAGCCCGCCGCTGCGCCCCGTCCCTCATGAGAAACCTGAATGAAGGACCCTTCCTCTCCATGTATGTCGAGTTGGGTTATGCCGTGGTGGCAACAGATTACGTGGGACTGGGAACAAATTTCAGAAACGCATCCGTCGATATGCAATCGAATGCCACTGATGTGATCTATTCGGTCGTTGCCTCGCGCGCGGCCGTGCCGCAACTAGGGCGGAAGTGGGTTGCGATGGGAGAATCGGCAGGCGGTCTGGCCGCGCTGGCTGTAGCCGAGTTAGAAAGCGACATTCGCGATCCGGATTATCTGGGCAGCATTGCAGTTTCCGGTATTGCGGATGCGAAGGAATTCTACGAGCAGGTCGCCAAAGAGAATTCTCCCGAACCGGTGATTTTGGCTTATGGAGTCCAAACTCTCTACCCGCCGTTTCAGGTGAACCAAATTCTTACGAAGGAGGCACTCGTGCCGTACCGCCAGATCGACAGTGGCTGCTCCGCCGCTGTCTCGAGTCCCGCCCACCAGATGCTGAGACCTGGCTGGGAGGACAACTATTTTGTGCGACAGTTCTTCGCACGGAACACGGTGGGCCAGAAACCCGCCTATGGTCCTCTGCTGATTGTCAGCGGCTATGCGGATCCGGTGGTGAGGACAGGTATGACCCGGCGGGTCGTGGCCCGCATGTGTAAACAACGCGACAAACTCCAATTCCACCAGTACCAAGGCTCCGATTTCGCAGCTGTATTGGGAGACTCTGTAAGAGATCAACTGACCTGGATTAAGGCACGCTTCGCTGGGCGACCCGCCCCCGGCAATTGTGATTGACCAGTTCGCCGGCTCGATCCCAGCGGCCGAGAGTTGGGACGGGAACAGAATTTATGCAGCTTCGCTGTTACTTCTCGCTCAAGACAAAGTTGACGATGGCGTTTTCATCCTGATTCACCGTTACCTTTTTATTCCAGGTTTTAGGATCTGAGAAAACAGGACGACGAACCTTGCGTTCGGTCAGAACGTCGAAAGCGGCTTCTTCCCGCTCGAGCTTCCAGCCCTCATGCCAGGCCACGATCTGGTATTGACCAGGCGGCACATCCGCCAGTTCGAACTTCCCACTTTCGTCAGTTACGGTGTAGTAGGGATGCGACACCACCATGATCTCCGCATTCATCCAGGCGTGACCACCGTTACATCTGACGTTGACAAGCCCTGCAGTTGGCATGGTGCGAGTGACAGGACGGTCGGTAAAAGGGAATGGCAAGTTATAGCTAGCGGCGCCATCCATGTGAACTGTGTGCAGCACAGCGTCCGAGCTCTTCAGCTGAAGCGGGCCGTTCTCCGGCACCAACAGGATGTGGGGCTCGTAGCGGCATTGCTTCTGGTCCAAAGACCGCCTCGGCTCGGGGATGTCCATTGCCTTTCCCTGGGAAATGTCCTTGAGGAACACTACAGTGTTGGCCACGCCGTTCTGAGGGCCGACGATTAAACGATCAAGATCGCGAATCTTGCGCGAATCCGGATCGCAAACTTGTGGATCCTTGTCGATGGGAAAACTAGGGATGTGGGGCAACGGGCCAGACCACTTGACAGTGCCGGAAATTGTCCCAGTCTGGGTGAGAGAAACAACCTGATAGCTGCTCTGAGCTGCGGCTCCGGCCGCGAGAGTGAGCCCTGATAATAATAAGGAGGCGGCGACTTTGACTGCTCGAAACATCAAATTAGATTCTTCTAATCTTCCATGCTATCCGTGCTCGACGATATCGCAAGTCACGAAGGTAACGTTCATGTCTTCAGGAAGGGGATAGAGAAGGACGGGAAGGATTGTGGAGTCGCTTTCTACTTTCGCGGGCGTTTGATCGCCCGAGTCAGGGTTCGGTCTAGCGCGGACCGGGCTTGCTCGTATTCCGGCTCCGAAATGCGGCCCTGCTTGTGTTCCACTTCGAGCTGAAAGAGCTCATTCTTGAGCTCTTCAAGGAGCAGATCGGAGCGGCTCGAAGTTGAGGGAGCGTTGGATATGCTGTCAGGTTCTTTCCGGCTAACCGTCGAAACCCGCGAGCGGTTTGTAAAGTAAAAGTAAAGAGCGTCGACGCCCAGCAGCAGCCCGAAGGCGGCCAGGATGTACCAGCGATATCTTTGCAGCGGATCAGGCGCACCGACGGAAGTTCCCAATCCTCCTTCCGGACGGAAATTGCCTGCGGCCGGCGTGACCGTCTGATCCTCAACCGCATGTGGTGCTTCCTGACTATCGAATACCGGAAAATGGTGACGGAGAAGTTGCCGCTGACCCGGGAGACACCTATCTCGGGCCGATAAGAGTCGAACCTAACGCAAAGCGAAAGGGTCAGACATGAAACAAAAGGAGAAGCCGCCAACTTGTCAAGCATTGAGAGACGGTGCCCCCTCGGCGCGTATGAGAATGGCTGGACAAGAACATCTCGCACGTCGTATCACGTGTACACGCTCCCGATCAACGAACAGACGAACATGGAGATGTTTTGCGGGAAGCCTTCCACTGCTTATTTCTTGGTCGGTAATAAGCCGATCAAACAATCGCTTTGCGCCCATCATTACATCCGATTCGAAGGATAAACCAGTAAGCCGGGTTTCGTAGACTGCCGACCACTTGCTCCCACCGTCATAATTTTGTCTTTCCGCCGATGACCTTCGCCTGCATTGCCTTCAGGTTCATCTCAACGCTCGCTACTGCCCGTTGGCAGTGACGCGACAGCCCGGACATCGCGATGGTGTGAGGTCAAACACCGAGTAATTGATGGGGCATCCCGCTCCCCGTCACCGGGGAGTCTGAACTAGTAATCATGATCGCAGTTGCAGATCGAAGAGATGCATGGGGCGGACTGAGTTTCCTGATCTGAAACCGATTACCAGCGAGCCTTGGTTGGCATGGCGGTTCTTCCACGAGAGCGAAATGGCGCGCTCTTCGGAGTGCACGGTTTGGTGTGCTCGAAAAGTGCTTGACACTGCCGACATTGTCAGAGACGCGATATTTCAACAGCAAGGATTGTGGCGAGCCTCGCGAGACGCGAACTGGCTTTTCATTTCGGTTTAGCCAACGACAGGCTACGTTTGGCAATGGAAGCGAGCGCATCGGTAGGGTGGGACTTTGACGTCAAGAGCAGACGGAATGTTTGGTTCGGCGACCTTCAAACTATCTTCGGAATCGCTTCCGATCCTTATGTGACAACGAGGGAGGATTTCATTCGTTACCTACATCCAGATGACCGAACGAGAGTCTCGGAAGCGATCGCGAATGCAAGGCAAAACCGGAAGCTGTACACGGCAGAGTTTCGCATCGTAAAGCCAGATGGGACAGTTCGCTGGCTGGCAGCGCGAGGCAAGTTCTACTATGCAAGGAACGGGGACCCCGAGCGAATGCTCGGCGTGTCGCTAGATATCACCGAACGCAAGTTGGCAGAGGAAAAGCTGCGAGAATACGAAAAGGCGGTGGAAGGCTCGGAGGAGATGATGGCGGTTGTGGACCGAGAATACCGCTATCTGATAGCGAATCGCAAGTTTCTCAGCCAGCGGAACATGACGAAGGAACAGGTCGTGGGGCGTCTGGTCCCAGAAGTATTGAACAAGGGGGTCTTTGAGACGGTCGTCAAGGAAAAGTTGGATGAATGCTTCCGAGGTGAAGTCGTCAGATACGAGATGCGATACACGTATCCTGTGCTTGGCGAAAGGTGCTTACTCATATCGAACTTCCCCATCGAAGGTTCGGACGGCGTAGATCGCGTGGCTTGTATTTTGCAGGACATCACTGAGCGCAAGCGGGCTGAAGAAGCCCTTTCGTGCGTGAACCGCAGAGTGATTGAGGCAGAAGAGCGGGAACGTAACCGGATCGCGAAAGACCTTCACGAAGACATTGGTCAGCGTCTCGCTTTGCTAGCGAATGCGGTCGAACAACTCAAGAATGACCTTCCCCATCAGGCTGTTGAACTTCTCGACCGCATGGACGCAGCATGGAAGCAAACCTTGGAGATATTGACCGATGTCAAAGCTTCGGCGCACGCCGTCGGTATTGTTTGAAGGCCCTGCGGATACCTCACTTCGCCCTCAGAAGGAGAACGGGCACGCTGATACTGTGCTGGACCCGGCTGGCTGTGGTGCCCAGAAATATATCGGAAAGGAAGCGATGTCCATGTGTGCTCATCGCCACCAGGTCACAACCCTTCTGCCGAACCCATTTGATGATTTCGTTCGCTGGTTCGCCATACGCCAGCTCGGCCTCCGTGGGAATACCCAAGGCTTGAAACTCCGACCGCACCTTTTCCAGATACACGGTGTCTTCGGCGATTTCGGGACTGACCGCGTCCGGGCCATAGGTCCTGGCGGCCCATCCATCGGCTACATGCAGCAACACCAGACGGCTTCGCGCGAGCATCGCGAGTTGCTTGATGTGCTCGACGATCGCGCGGTCAGTCGCCGTGCCATCCAACGTCACGAGAATGGTTTGGTACATGGTTGTTCCGTTTCTGTCGTGCCTACCCGCCGGTGATCACGTACCACGCGGCTTTGAGCGAGTCTGGCAAGCCATACACGTCCATCACAGTGATCAGAATCGCGCTGGCCCAGCCGGTAATCAATAGAAACCACCCGTTCTGCCAGGCCCCCATGCGTCGGCGGGAACTGGTGAAGTGCAGCAGCGGGAACATAGCGAACGGAAGCTGCAGCGCTAGCACTACCTGGCTAAGCGTCAGCAGATCGGTAACGCTACTTTCGCCCCGCAAGCCGATAATCAATACTGCCGGCAGGATGGCCAGTGAGCGGGTGATGAGCCGCCGCACCCAGGGCTTAATTCGCCAGTGCATGAAGCCTTCCATCACCACTTGCCCGGCCAACGTACCGGTGATGGTGCTGCTCTGCCCGCTCGCTAGAAGCGCCACCGCAAACAACGTGCTCGCCGCCGCCGTTCCCAGCAGTGGCGCCAGCGTCAAGTAAGCGACCCGAATCCAGTCACTGTCGGCGCCGAATCTGACCACCTGCCCGCCGGACACGGTCACACTTTCCTTGCCAAAGAATACAGTCGCGGCCAGCACCAGAATCGCCGCGTTGACAAAGAAGGCAACGGTCAGAGCCGCGGCTGAGTCGATGGTGTTGAAGCGGATCGCGCGCCGGATGGAAGGTTCATCCTTCTGCAACTGGCGGCTCTGTACGAGTGCTGAGTGCAGGTACAGGTTATGCGGCATCACGGTCGCGCCGATGATGCCCACGGCGACGTATAACATCCCCGAATGACCAAAGTGCGGCGAAACCAGTGCTCGTCCCAGCTCCAGAAAACTCGGGTGGGTCTGCGGAAGAACGAAAATCTCAATGAAATAACACACCCCGATTGTCGCTATCAGCAGCAGAACCACGGCCTCGATGGTGCGCACTCCAAACCCTTGCAAGGCCAGTAGCAGCAGAACGTCCAGGCCGGTGATGATGACTGCCCAGAGCAGCGGGATATGGAACAGCAAGTTGAGGGCAACGGCACTCCCCAGCACCTCGGCCAGGTCGCAGGCGCCAATTGCCACTTCGCTCATCAGCCAGTTGGGCCAACGGGTCCACCCGGGATACCAGTCGCGGCAGCATTGGGCCAAGTCCTTTCCCGTCACCACGCCCAACCGCGCGGAAATCACTTGCATGAAAATGGCCATTAGGCTGGCCACCCCCACCACCCACAAAAGCCCGTACTTGAACTGCGCACCACCTTGCAGGTCGGTTCCCCAGTTGCCGGGGTCCATGTACCCCACGCTGACGAGAATCGCCGGGCCGACGAAAGCCCGCCACTGCTCCCAGAAGCCGGCCTCGTGGTGCGGCACCTCGACCGTACTGTGCATCCCCTCCAACGACAAGTGCCTGTCGTGGGGAACCTTTGTCTCCATCCGCCCCTCTGCTTTCACTTAGCGTCGGTATATTAGCACAGATTAACCACAGTTAACTAACGCTTGACGGCCGAAGCCGGCGGAGAAGACACCCAGATTTTCTCTGCCGCCGAGCGGCCCAGGACGATGGCGCCAGCGGAGGTTTCGAGGGAGAGGGTCTGATCGTAGTTCCGCTCACGCAGATACAGCTCACGTCCGGGTCGGACGCCCCGTTTATCCAGCAATTCGCCCAGCTTCGAATCCCGCTCATCCACGCTGGCAACGATGTAGCTCTGGCCCGGTTCCGTCTCCGACAGCAGCCTGTAACCGCGCCGGCTCTTTTGGGCCGGGCTATCGAAGGTCATAAAATTGCCGTGCGGACAAGCTCCGCTGCGCCCTAGCTTCTTAACCAGCAACGACTCGAAATCCGCTGAGACCGCATGTTCTAGCCGCTCGGCCTCATCGTGGGTGCGATACCACGGCATTCCAAACATTTCATGGAGCATCCGTTCAATCAGGTGATGGCGAATGGCGGTGCGCTTCGCGATTCGGCGCCCAGCGTCGGTTAACCGCACTCGCCCGTCTTTGCGCACTTCCACCAAACGGTCACGCTTCAGCCGGCGCAATGCCATAGTAACCGCGGGCGGGGTTACCTTCAGCCACCCAGCCAGCGTCGCAGAGATGACGGTTTCACCTTCGCTCTCCGCTTCGAAGATCGCCTTTAGATAGTCTTCTTTTGAAACCGTGATCATGCGAGGCGATTATAGCTAGTCGGGGCAGCTCTGGATAATGTAGTTGGCCAATCGCCTGCACTGCCACTGCAAGGAGAGTCGCCTAACCGATGTGGCCTGCCTGATCACTTTGGCGATTG
>CAWEJA010000012.1:0-25295 GCA_963809295.1 Terriglobia bacterium
AGTGCAGTCTTTCGTCCCGCAAAGCGGGACGAATGCAAGACAAAGGACCTGTGCATTCCACGCCACCACCTGATGTCTGCTCAATCCAGAGTGGAAGCGCGTCAGCAGATCTAGCGGGGATGGGCGCTACTATCGTCCGGAATGCATGGGTCCTTCGTCGGGAGTCCTTCGCTGCGCGAAGAGCTCCGCTTCCTCAGGATGACAGGGTGTGAAAGGAATTGACCCGCTAACGAAAACTTATCGCCTCTGCACCGCTTGCCGCAGCTTGGCGACATTCTGGTTGTGTTCCTCGAGGCTGCGGGAAAAACGGTGGTGACCGTTGCCGTCGCTGACAAAGTAGAAGTAGTCGGTTTGCGCCGGATGCAGGGCGGCTTCGAGCGAGTTGCGGCCGGGATTTCCTATGGGCCCGGGCGGAAGTCCCGGATGGGTGTAGGTGTTGTAAGCGGACTGAAAGCGCATGTCGGAATGATGCAGGGCTCCGCCGTAATTCCCATTCAGCAGTTCGGCATAGATCACGCTGGGATCGGCTTGCAGCGCAATGTTTCGCGCCAGACGGTTGTAGTAAACGCTGGCCACGATGGAGCGTTCCTCGGGAACGGCCGTTTCTTTCTCAATAATGGAGGCCATGGTTACCGTCTTCTGCACATCCGTCGCTTGTCCGCTGGCGGTTAGCCCGATCTGCTCCGCGACCTGGCGGAACTGTTTCACCATGGCAGCCGCGATGTCCTTCATGCTCTGAGTGCGAGTGAATTCATAGGTATTGGGGAAGAGGTAGCCTTCCAGGGTTTTCGCTTCGGGGGCCAGGTCTGAAATCAATTCGGTGCTCGATTGCGCGACCGCGAGAAATTCCTGGCTTGATCCCAGGTGCGCGTCCTGCACCGCCTGTGCGATGTCGAACATGGTGAAGCCTTCGGGGATCACCACCGTGTGCACGTAAATGTCGCCGCGGACAAGGCGATCGTGAACGTCCAGCGTTCTCGCCGTTTTCTCGAAGAGGTACTCGCCGGCTTTCAGCGATTGCTTGCGATGGATGCGATGCCAGAGGATAAATCCAAGCCGGCTGCGGATCACTCCGGCAGCCTCGAGTTCCGACGCGATCCTTCGAGTGGAGTAGCCCGGCCGCAACATCACGAATTTCTGCCCGTCGGGCGTAACGGGCGTCATCAGAGCCCACGCCAGCCAGCCGCCTAGTGCGAGGACGGCGAGCAGCACGAGTGTGAGGAACTTGCGCAAATCAGAAATAGTTTAGATGAAGAAGGGTCGCTGGTCGTTGGCCTTTGGTCGTTGGCCTTTAGGAGCAGTCGTCAGTCGTCGGTCCTCAATCGTCAGCTCACATTTGGACAGTAGCATGGGCCAAGGCCATGACTGACGACTGAAGACTGAAGACTGAAGACTAGCTACCGCTTCTGGCATCCATCCAGGACTGCAATATCAATACTGCCGCCATCTGATCGACTACTTCTCCACGGCGTTTGATTGACATGTCTGTTTCGCGCAGCAACCGGTTGGCTTGGGCGGAGGTGAGGCGTTCGTCCCATAGGTGGACGGGCAGGCGGAAGCGGCGGCGAATTTCTTCCGCGAAGGCTTGCATCTTTTCGGCTTGGATCCCTTCGCCGCCGGTCATGCGGAGGGGCAGGCCGATTACGATCTCGGCTACGCGGTGCTCGCGAATGACCTGCTCCAGCTGGGCGAAATCAAAGCGCTTGTTCTGCCGGTGGAGCGTTTCCAGTCCTTGCGCCGTGATGCCCAGCGGGTCGGAAATGGCGAGGCCGATCCGCTTCGAACCAACGTCCAGGCCCAGAATTCGCTTGGCATGCCCCGCCGGGGCAACAGTTTGGTCAGAAGGCACCTGCCGATTATATGTCGCATACACATTTTTCCGATTAGGCTACGATACCCTTATGGCCATTGATCAGGCAGAGATCGTCCGAGCTCCGGCGCCGGCTGTGGTATTGCCCCCGCCCAAGCCGCAGAAGCCTCACTGGGCGTTCACCGCCATTGGAATCGCCACCATTCTGGGCCTTTGCTATTGGGGAGAACTGGTGCTGGCCGTCATGCTGGTGTCGGTGTTGCTGGCCTTTATCCTGGCGCCGGTGATGGAATTCTTTATCCGCTGCCAGCTGCCCCGCGGTCTGGCCGCCGCGGTGGCCGTGATTTTGTTGCTTAGTCTGATCGTGGGGCTGGTGTACTACTCTTCGAATCAGGCCATTATCTTTGCGCAAGATCTCTCTAAATACGCGCAAACCATTCGGCAGAAGATTTCGCAGGTTCGGCAACAGGCGGAGTCGCTGGGGGGCGCGGAACCGGGAACAGCGGCGAAAACTGAAAACACCAGTTCCGGCGCCAATTGGGAGGACCTGCTGACCCGTGGTTTCGGGTCGGTCTCGCAAGCTTTGCTAGCCGCCTCGTTCGTTCCTTTCCTGGTGTATTTCATGCTGAGCTGGCAGCATCATGTGCGCTCCGCCACCGTAATGCTTTTCTCCCTGGAGAACCGGAACACCGCGTATGTCACGCTGGGGTTGATTTCCGCGATGATTCGCAGCTTCATGGTGGGAAATCTGCTGATTGGCCTTTTTCTGGGAACAGCCAGCACCATCGCATTCGCCATTCTGAATTTGCCGTTTTTCTATTTCGTTGGTTTCATCAGCGGATTTCTGAGCCTGGTTCCCTACCTGGGAGTGGTACTGGCCATGGCGCCGCCGATTTTCGTAAGCATGGGGCACATCGAGTCCGGAAACGCGGTCGCGATTGTGATGATTGTGCTGGGCCTGCATCTGGTCGCGCTCAACGTTCTTTACCCTAAATTCCTGGGCAACCGTCTGCAGTTGAACCCGCTGGCGGTTACGTTGGCGCTGCTGGTCTGGGGATGGCTCTGGGGCGCGATGGGCCTGGTGCTAGCGGTCCCTATCACGGCGGCCATGAAAATCGTTTTCGACCATATTGAATCGTTGAAGCCGTATGGGGCTTGGATGGGGGAATAGCAGTCGTCAGTCTTCAGTCGTCGGTCGTCAGCCAAGCAACATCCTTTGCCAACCGTTGCGTTTGTTCATCCGTCACAGACAAGACATACAACGACTGGTTACAAATGCTCGGTCACCAGGGGCGACCATGAGCGGTTCCTATCGGGACATCAAGGTCTGGCAAAGAGCCATAGAGTTGGTGGTAGACATTTATTCCTGCACTCGTAGTTTCCCCAAAGAGGAAATGTACGGTCTGGTAGGCCAACTGAGGCGCGCCGCGGTTTCAGTTCCTAGCAACATCGCCGAAGGCAAAGGCCGCCGTACGGACAAGGAGTTCCTGCTGTTTCTGCACCATGCCCGCGGATCGGTCTTTGAGGTCGAAACCCAACTCACTCTCGCCGGACTGCTCGGTTACATCCCGGAAACTGAAGTCCGTCGCCTGGGAAATTCTGCCGGCGAAATAGCCAGAATGCTCAGCGGTCTTATCAAGGCAATAGGCTCTGAGGGAAGCAAACAAGCCGCATGAAATGTGGATTCTTGGCTTTTCTGACGACTGAAGACTGACGACCGACGACTGTGGCTATGCTACGAAATCCGAGGCTTCCGGGAAACGTAGTTTGCTCTTGGCGAGGGCCTTGGAGAGCATTTCTTCGATAAGGACTTCTTCGCAGTTCTTGGCCATAGCCAGCTCGCTGACCAGGAGGTAGCGGGCGCGTTCCAGCATCTTCTTTTCGCGGAATGACAGGGGCTTGGACTGGTTCAGCAGGAGCAGGCCCTTCAGTACGGCGGACACTTCAAGCAGCGATCCGGTGCGCATTCGCTCGGAGTTCTCCTTGAAGCGGTATTTCCAGTCGGCGTTGTTGTCACATTCGCCATCTGTAAGAAAATCAATGATTTTCTGGATTTCGCCGTTCTTGACCACCCGCCTGAGTCCCACTGTGTTCACGTTGTGGAACGGAACCATGACTTTGAGGCTGTTGGCTTTGATTTTCAGCAGATAGAACTTCTCCACCGTCTCGCCGATTGTCCGGCTGCTGATCTGCTCGATAACTCCAACGCCATGATTGGGATAGACGACTTTATCGCCTATGTGGAAATCGCCGCTGATCATGAGGGGACACCCGCGAGGGCAGGGCAAATGAAGAACTGCACGCCTTATAGTTTATCCGAAGCGGGCGGGAAAGGCAATCTAGAAGCGGACGTCTAGAAGCGGACGTCGGACTCCGGCCACCTAGACTTCGGACCTCGGCCCTCTCCTATGGAGCTCTATTTGTGGGCCGCCGCGCCGCATCGGGCATGTTCGAAAAACTGGCTTTAGGTAGGCCACGGATCGGAAGGTCTGAGTTTGAGGTCCGAGGTCCGAAGTCTGAGGTCTGACGTCTGACGTCCGACGTCCGACGCCCGCCGTCCGGGGTTTATAATCCCCAAGCACATGACTGAGCAGATCAAACGGAAACTGCAGGAAGAAATGAACGTGCTCGAACACGAGCTGGTCCATGAGCTTCCCAAGGAAATCAAGAAAGCCGCTGCCCTCGGAGACCTAAGCGAGAACGCCGAGTATCACATGGCGAAACAGCGCCAGGAGTTCGTTAAGGCACGGCTCCGGCAGCTAGGCGCTCGCATGGCCGAACTTGCCCTGATCAACATGGAGAACATCCCCAAGGATAAGGTTGGCTTGGGCTCGACGGTTCGGGTTTACGACACTTCCAAGAATGCGGAAGTCGAATACAAGCTGGTGACCAGCGAAGAGTCAGATGTGACCGCGGGCAAAATTTCAACCAGCTCGCCCATCGGCCGCGCCTTGTTGAACAAGAAAGTAGGAGACAGCGCTGTCGTGGTTACGCCCAACGGCAACCGCGAACTGGAAATTCTGAACCTGACGACCATCCACGACCAGACGGAAGCCAAGTGACGAGGGTTCCATGAGCATGACCTGGACTAGCGCCTTCGGACGGGGTTGCGGTGTGTTGCTCGACGCTATCGTCCGGTGGCTCGCCCTGGCGCAGATCAATCCCAACGTGCTTACTTTCCTCGGGCTGGTAGTGAATACCATCGCAGCCTTTCTGTTTGGCTACGCCAACGGAGACAACCAGGCGCGCATGTTTCGCTACGCCGGCCTGGTCATTATAGCCTCCGGTTTCTTCGATCTGGTGGACGGCCGCGTCGCCCGGGCCAGCAATCAGGTCACCCGCTTCGGCGGATTCTTCGACTCGGTGATTGACCGCTATAGCGACGCTTCTCAATTCTTTGGACTGCTGGTGTTTTACGCGCGCGGCGACCGCTTCTTCTACGTGGTGCTGACGGCGTTCGTGATGGTGAGCGCCATCATGGTCAGCTACACGCGAGCCCGCGCTGAGTCGCTCATCGGCTCTTGCCGCGTGGGCTTCATGGAGCGTCCCGAACGGCTGGTGCTGGTGATCATCGGGGCCTTGTTCAACCGCATGGCGCCCGTGTTGTGGCTGATTGCCGTGCTGTCCACGATCACCGTCATCCATCGCATTCGCTACACATGGACGCGGACAGAGGGCGTGGACGCAGTGCCGCACAAGGCGGGGCAGGCAGCTTAGGGCTGACGCAAAAACAACTAGTCACTGAGAGTCGGATAGCAATCATTACCCACGGCTGGGCTGGTCGCTACTCCTAAGATCTGATCACCTGCAAGCACTGTAATCATTAGCATTGAAACTTATGTGGCTGGCGCTCCTGCGCGTCAGACAGTTGTGTTATAGTTCCGATTGAAAGACGCAACCAGTCGGAACTATAACATTATGCGCCCACTCTCCTTCGATCCCCAAGCTCTCCGCAAGCACCTGCTGCGCCACAAAATCGCTACTTTGCCCGAACTCAAAGCCGCTCTCGGCACCACCGCCGACCTCACCGTCTTTCGCAAACTCAAGCTCCTGGATTACCTCTCCAGCTATACCCATCGCGGCCGCTACTATGCCCTCCGCGAAACCGCCCGCTTCGACGACGCCGGCTTGTGGTCCCACGATGCAGTTTGGTTTTCCCGTTACGGCACTCTCGTCTCCACCATCGAGTCCTTCGTCAATCAGTCCCCGCGCGGCTGGTTCGCCGACGAACTGGCCGACGTTCTCCATGCCGAGGTCCAAGATCCCCTCCACGATCTGGTGCGCGCCGAACGTCTGCGCCGCTCCGAGGTGGCCGGACGATTCCTGTACACTTCCGCCGATGGCCGGCAGGCTCGCGATCAACTCCGCACCAGGCAAACCGCCCAGTCGGTTCCTCTGGTGGCCGATGCCTCCGCTCTCCAGGTATCTCCCGATGAACTGAAGGCGGCCATTTTGCTTTTCTACAGCCTGCTCGACGAGCAGCAGCGTCGTTTGTTCGCCGGCCTGGAATCCATCAAGCTGGGACACGGCGGCGATAGCGTATCTGGCCGAATTCCTCGGCCTGGATCCGCACACCGTCGCCCGCGGACGCCAGCAACTGCTCGATCAGAATGTATCGCCGGGCCGCACCCGCCGTTCCGGCGGCGGACGCAAGCCGGTCGAAAAAAAACCGCCGACATCGTCACGCTGATCGAGTTCCTGCTCGAATACGACACCGCCGGCGATCCCATCACCGGGCTGAAGTGGTCTCGGCGAACTACCGACAAGATTGCCATGGCGCTGGGCGACTTCGGTGTCATCGTTAGCCCCAACACCGTCGCTCGTCTCCTCCACCAGATGGGCTATTCCCTGCGCGTCAATCACAAGAAACTCTCCACCGACTTCAGTCCCGATCGCAATGATCAGTTCCTCTACCTCGAGCGATCTTCGTCAGCGCTTCCAACGCCGCGGTCTACCCATCATTAGCGTCGATACCAAAAAACGCGAACTGGTCGGCAACTTCAAGAATCCCGGCGCGCGCTGGGATCTGTCTCCCCGCTTGGTCAACGACCACGACTTCCGCTCCGATTCCACCGGCGTCGCCATCCCTTACGGCATCTACGATCTGCTCGCCAATCGAGGGTCGGTCATGGTCGGCGTCTCGCATGACACATCCGCCTTTGCGGCTCACGCCATCGCACATTGGTGGCGCCAAGAAGGATCGCTCCGCTATCCACGCTCCCGGCAACTCCTCATCCTGAGCGACACCGGCGGCAGCAATGGCTCTCGTCGCCGCGCCTGGAAAACCGAACTCCAGTCTCAACTGGCCGACTCCCTCGGCCTGACTCTCACCGTCGCCCACTACCCGACCGGCGCTTCCAAATGGAACCCCATCGAGCATCGTCTCTTTTCCGAGATCTCCAAGAACTGGGCCGGCGAACCGCTCGACAGCTATCAGAAGATTCTCAACTTCATTCGCTCCACCAGAACTCAAACCGGCTTGTCCGTCACCGCTCACCTCGACCGTCGCAACTATCCCACCGGCACCGAACCGACACCCGAACAGCTTCAATCGCTTCGACTGAAGCCGCACGAGGTTCTGCCCAAGTGGAACTACACCATCTCACCCAATCTGTGAAGTTGTTTTTGCGTCAGCCCTTAGCTGAATGATGTAGGCGCGAGCGTCCTCGCTCGTGTTACGGCATCACCGCCCTATCAGTCTGAAATCCGCGAACCGACCTCAAGAACAGCGCCGAGCTTCCGCTCGGCATGGACGGGTCCCTTCGACTTCGCTCAGGGCAGGCTCTGACCCGTCCCCACACAGTTCTTGCCGCAGCCCTCTCCCTGCTATCCTACTTTCCTCTTTATTTTCTGAGGACTTTTCTTGGCTGATCCTGTTCTGGTAGTTCATGGCGGTGCCTGGGCCATTCCGGACGACATGGTCGAAGCCCATCTCAATGGGGTTCGCAATGCCATGGCTGCGGGTTGGCGTGTGCTCGAACGCGGCGGGACGGCGCTCGACGCCGTTGAGGAAGCCGTCGTCATCATGGAAGATGACGAGACCTTTGATGCCGGCCGCGGCAGCTTTTTGAATCGCGATGGCAAGGTACAACTGGACGCCCTCATTATGGATGGCGCCACTTTGCGTGCCGGAGGGGTGGGGTGTGTCGAGCGGCTGCGCAATCCGGTACGCGCGGCGCGGAAGATTTTGAGCGATAGCCCGCATGTGTACTTTGTCGCTGAAGGGGCGGAGCGGTTCGCGGCGGAACATGGTATCCCGCTATGTCGCAACGAAGATCTGATCATTCCGCGCGAGGTCGAGCGTCTGCGGGAATTTCAGGCGCGGGCTGCGGACGCGAAAGTTGATCTGTTCGCACCCACGATTTCTCACGATACCGTCGGCGCGGTGGCGCTTGATGGCGGTGCCAACATTGCGGCCGCAACTTCGACCGGGGGCACGCTGAACAAAGCTCCGGGGCGGCTGGGCGACTCGTCGCTGATCGGATGTGGGTGCTACGCCGACAACCAGACCGCCGCCGCGTCGACCACGGGCTGGGGCGAGCCGATCATGAAACTTGTGCTGGCCAAGTGGGCCGCGGACCGGGTGGCGACTGGGAGTTTGCCGGAGTGGGTGGCAGCCGAGGCCATCAATTATTTGAAAGACCGGGTTAGCGGGCACGGCGGGATGATTCTGCTGGATGCTCGCGGGCGCTTCGGCATTTCGCATAATACGCCGCGCATGGCTTGGGCGCTTAAGACATCACAACATGAGAGTTACGGGATCGAGCGGAAGAATTAAATTCAGTTCTCAGTTGTCAGTCACTGGTTCTCAGTACTAACTAAGCCAATTCCTCTCAGTGATTTAGCTTGATTTAACCGCCCTACCTGATGTAAAAACCGTGCGGCGTTTGCGTGTCCTAAACGTGCTTGTTCAACTTGCGAAGGGCGATCGCTGCCAGCGGCGAGAACCCAAGGTCCTTCGGTCCACGGAGATAATTTTTATGGTGGTGCGAAAGCTCGTCTCAGTTGCGTGGGTGGTCGTGATGCTCGCTGCCCTGGGTTTTGCTCAGGGAGCTTCAACCGGCGATCTGCATATCACCGTCAGGGACACGAAGGGAGGAGTGGTGACCAACGCCAGCGTCACGGCGCGGGACGAGACCAAGGGACTGGAGCGCTCCACCAGTGAGAATGCCGAGGGTCAGTACCACATTCTGCTGCTCCCTCCGGGAACTTACACGGTGACGGTCAAGGCGCCGGGTTTCGCCAACGCGACCATAAAAGAAGCTGCGATTGCCGTGGGAACAATGGCGGAAATTCCCATCACCCTGGCGGTGGCAGGAACCCAGGAAGTGGTCAACGTCAACTCGGCCGCGGAGCTGATAGAAACGCAGCGCACCTCTTCGACGGACACGATCAACCAGCGCCGCATTGACAATCTTCCCATCAACGGACGCAACTACATCAATTTCACGTTGACCGATTCTCAGGTGGTTCGTGACAATGCGCCCAACCTTGGCGCCGCCCCTACTTCCGGGCTGAACATGAGCGGCCAGCGCGCCCGCTCCAACCTGGTCAACGTGGATGGCGCCGATGCCACCGACAATTCGACCAACGGCGTTCGCTCCACCGTTTCTCAGGAGGCGGTGCAGGAATTTCAAATCATCACCAACAATTACGCCGCCGAATATGGCCGCGCCGCCGGCGGAGTAGTGAACATCATCACGCGCTCTGGATCGAATGATTTCCATGGCGACGTCTACGGATACTTGCGCAACCGGAATTTTCAAGCGGTGAATCCCTTCAGCACGGTTCCCGATCCTGCCTACACACGAGTGCAAGCAGGCACCGCTTTCGGCGGCCCCATTAAGAAGGACAAGACGTATTACTATTTTTCCTACGAAGTTACCCGGCGGCACGAAACTGGATTCTCCAGCATCGGGCAGAATAATTTTGGGCTCGTCCGCTTCGACACCACGCAAGTCGGTCTACCCTTTGGGACGCTGCAGTTGACTCCGGACCAGGTGGGCTTCTTTACGAATCCGGCGACGCTGGCCGCGGAAGCCAATCCGCTTTTCTTAGGAGCAGTGGAACAGTATGCCGTTCTTACCGGCGCCTCCTCCGGTCAAGCGATCCAAGGAGTTTGGCCCAGCCAGTTGGTTATAGGCGCGACCGGAGGCGCGCTCAGCAGTTGGGCCGGGTTCCCCACCACATGCCCGCCCGGGAGTGCGTGTGCCCCAGTACCGGCGTCCTACCAGACCTTGGCGTCGCAGACCGGCAACTTTCCCGTCTTCGAAGGCACCAGCCTTTACTCGTTGCGCATCGATCACAATGTGAGCAACAACAACCGGCTCACACTGCGCGCTAACGTCAGTCCCAGCACGGTCACTGGCATCGAGGTCAGCGGCCAAGACCAGCCCTTCGGGCAGAACGCCTACTCGCGCACCTCCCAACAGACCTACCGCGATGTTGCCGGCGTCGTGCAAGACACCTGGACCATCGGCAACAACAAGGTGAACGAATTCCGCTTTCAGTATGCGCGCCGCGGCCTGTCCTACTTTTACAACACGCAGATTCCGGGAGGGTCAGACCCGGCAGTGAATATTCCCGGATTCGCCTATTTAGGCCGTGAGCCTTATTCCTACATTCAGCGCGTCGAGCAGCGCTACCAATTCTCCGACAACTTCTCCTGGACCATCGGACGACACGACACAAAGCTGGGCGCCGACTTCAATTACCTCCCGCTCAAGGCCACCTTCACTGTCAACTACGGCGGGGTGTACGATTTCGGAACTTTCAGTTCTGCCAATTTGGGCTTCGTCTCGCCCGTTCCTAATGACCCTTTCCCTAATCTTTCCGCAGTCCAGGCCTACGGGGCCGGCCTGCCGGGGTCCTTTGTTCAGGGTTTGGGCAGTCCCAGTGACTCGTTCCACAACATCCCCATAGGAGTGTTCTGGCAGGACTCGTGGCGGCTGCGTCCGAACCTGACCCTGAACTTCGGTGTCCGCTACGACGTCGAGATTCCGCCGAAGTTCAAGCCGCCGACTGCACTCGCTGAAGCGGGATATAACTTCCTTGGCCTACAGAAGGGCATTCAGACCGACAAAAACAACATCCAACCTCGCCTGGGCGTGGCCTGGGATCCCAAGGGAGACGGAAAGACGGTGGTGCGCGCTTCCTACGGGCTGTTCTACGACCACCCGCTGCTGGGACTGTATTTTCTCGGAGACGCCTCGGACGGTTCCACCAGCGGCCAGTTGGCATTCGGGGGGACCGGCGTCTGCAGCAATCCCAACGCCGCTTTCGGCCAAGGCAATCCAGGGAACCTTAACGCTATCCCGATCTTCCAGGGACTACCCATCAACGACACAAGCCTCGCGAATCCGTGCATCGTCTCCTCCAATCCGGGAACCGCATCTGCGCTGGGGTATCTGGCGAATCAGCAGCAGTTTCAGGCCCTGAACTTCCCCCAATCCGTGTTTCTCAACCAGAACTATCTGAACCTCTCGACGTTTCTGCCGCTCGCCTTCCAGCCCTTTGGTTATCCGCAGTCCAAGAACTTCGTCTACGCCTACGCTCAGCAGGCCAACTTCAGCATCGAACGCGACCTGGGCGGTGGTTTCGCGTTGAATTTGGCCTACAACTTCAATGGCGGACGCCACCTGAATCGTCCCATCAACGCCAGCCCGGTTCGTGGCGACCTGATGGTTCGGAACCTCAACGCCGCAATTGCTGCTGGGGCAAACAGCGCCGCGGGCAATCCTTTTACGGTGTCCGGTTGCGGTCTAGGCGCAGGCGGACCCTTCGTGCCCGCAGCGCTCACCAATTTCTTCCGCCCCTCCGGCACGAATCCCTCGATCGCACTGGCACTGCTGGCCAATCCGGCAACGGCAGGTTGCGTGACCACGATCTTGCCGCTGGTGCAACAGGAGTACGGCCTGAACGCAAGCTGCAATCCGGCGACACTCGCCAACTGCATCCCCTTCGGCGATATGGACGCCAACTACTCCAACGGCAGTTCCGTTTACCACAGCCTGAGCGCCAACCTGCGCAAGCGCTTCGGCAACCACTATGAATTCCTGGCGTCATATACCTGGTCGCACGCCATCGACGACTCGACCGACCTGCAGTCCACGCTTACTCCCCAGGACAGCTTCTATCCCAGCCTGGACCGTTCCACTTCGCTATTTGATCAGCGCCACCGCTTCGTCTTCAGCGGCGTCTACCAAACGGGCAAACTGGGGGGCAGCGGTTTCGGCAGCAGATTCTTCAGCAATTGGACTTTTGCCCCGCTCATCGAAATCGGTAGCGGGCGGCCCTTTAACATCATCACCAGCAACGGCGACAACCTCCAGTTGTCGTCCCTGACTGGAAGGCCCAACACATTCGTCAACCCCGCCTGCGGACCCGGGACGCCCTCCAAGTACTCCCCCACCGGAGTCTTCCAGGAGCCCTGCCTCCTGCCCTTCACCACCACTGGAACCAGCCCGACGCTGTTGCAACTCGATGGCAACCTGGGGCGCAATGCCGGACTCACTCCCTCGACTGTCTTCGACGATCTGCGGGTGGCCAAACGCATCTACTTCGGCGAACGCTTCAACATGGACTTGATCGCTGACATGTTCAACATCGCCAACCGATACAACGTGGCCGCCGTCAGCCCGCTGTTTACGAATGCTGGCCAAGCCACTGCGGCGTATGATCCGCGGCAGTTCCAATTCGCGGTGAAGCTGAACTGGTAGAGCGGACGTCGGCGTCGGACGTCAGACCTCGGACTCGACTCTAGACTGCCGACCTCAAAATTCAGATGGGCCTGAAACTTGAGGTCCGACGCCCGAGGTCTGACGTCCGAGGTCTGGTATCCTTCTTTTCTATTCTTGGCGCTTGCCGGAGATTCCTTCCCATGTCTGAAACCCATGTACCCACGGCACGGACTCGTGTCGTCCGCGAGGCCCAGCGTGGGGTGTACGAGCGCGCCGCCGCTTACCAAATTCTCGATGAGGGTTTTATCTGCCACGTCGGATTCGTGATGGACGGGCAGCCGTTTGTGATTCCGACCGGCTACGGGCGGTCGGGCGACAATCTTTACATCCACGGCTCGGCGGCCAGCCGCATGCTTCGCAATCTCGATAAAGGCGTTCCCGTGTGCATCACGGTGACGTTGCTCGATGGGCTGGTGCTGGCTCGATCGATTTTCAATCACTCGATGAATTATCGTTCGGTGGTGGTGCTGGGCACGGCCGTGGCAGTGCTCGACCCAAAAGAAAAACTGGAAGCCTTGAAACTGCTCTCAGAGCATATTTTGCCGGGGCGCTGGGCGGAATCGCGCCAGCCCAATGAGAGAGAACTCAAGCAGACGCTGGTGCTGCGCCTGCCGATCCAGGAATTCTCCGCGAAAATAAGGCAGGGCCCGCCGATCGACGACGAGGAAGACTATTCCTTTCCCACATGGGCCGGGGTGATTCCACTGGAAATGGTCGCGGGAGCGCCGATCAACGATCCGCGGCTGGATCTGGAGACGCCGGTGCCGGTTTACGCGCGCGAGTATTCGCGCAAAAAATAGCGTCGTTGGCCGTTGGCCTTTGGTCGTTGGTCAAACAAAAGCGGCCACGGATTTCGCGGTTTTACACGGATTAGTTCTTTCCTGTTGCTCTATCCGTCTAAATCCGGGAGGATCCGTGGCTCTTTTTTTGATCTTGGCCAACGACCAAAGGCCAAGGACCAACGACAATTTTCTATTTTCCGTTCAGCCAGTCCGCATACGCCTGGAACGAATACGGGCGCCCCAGAAAATCGCGTACCATGTCGGCTGCAGGTTTGGTACCGCTGGCTCCCAGGACTGCGTCGCGGTACTTCGTTGCAATCTGGGAATTCAGCAGTCCATCTTTTTTGAATTTGGTGAACATATCTTGGGCGATGACCAGCGACCACATGTAGGTGTAGTAGATCGCGGAGTAGCCATTGAGATGGCCGAAGGCGGTCTGCAGGTGGGTGCCTTCGACGAATTGGAAGGGCGTGTACTTGGCCTGCAACTGCGCCACTAGTTTGTCGGTATCGAGACCCTGGGGATTGCGGTTATAGAAGTCGAGGCTGATGGCGGCGTAGAACATCTGCGTGCGCACGTCCAGAGCTCGGGCGAATTTGTCGGCGGCCTTGGCTTTCTCCGCCAGTTCCGCCGGGATGGGCTCGTTCGTTTGGTAGTGGCGCGCGAAGAGCTTCAGGATTGCAGGGTCCTGCGCCCATTCTTCAAACATCTGGGAAGGTGCCTCGATGAAATCATGTTCCAGGTCGCCCTCCGCCCACTTGTTGTTTCCCCTCAGGATGCCGTGGATGAGGTGCCCGTACTCGTGGAAGAAAACGATGACGTCATCGCGCTCCATGAGGCCGGGTTCGCCGGTGGCCTTGGGAAAATTGCACACCAGGACGTATTCGGGAAGGCGGAAGCCCTGCTTGCCGGTCGCCAGAGTGAACGTAGCGTAATGCTTGTACTTGTTTTCCCGGGGAAACATGTCGAAGTAAATCCGGCCGATCAGTTTGCCCTTGTCGTAGACGTCATACACGGTTACTTCCGGATGCCAGACCAGGGGTGAAGCCACCGGTTTGTAAGTGATGCCGTACATGCGGCTGGTGATGTCGAGAATGCCCTGCAGGACGCGGGAATATTCGAAATAGGGGCGGATGACCTGAGAGTCGTATCCAAATTTCTCAATCACTGCTCCACGGCGAAGATGAGCAACGTCCCAGCTGTTGACGCTCTCCGCTTTCGGGTCTTCTTTCTTCTTGAAGGCCAGCAGTTCCTCGTAGTCGCGTTTTGCGCCGGGCTGCGCCGCGACTGAGATTTTTTCGATAAAGTCGGCGGCGTTCTGCTCGGTTCCGACCATCTTGTCTTCCGTGATGAAGGCGGCCCAGTCCGGGTATCCCAAGACGTTGGCGAGTTCGTGGCGCTTCTGCAACAGCTGGCCCATCACGTCGATGTTCTTGGGATAGGCGCGTTGCCGGTAGAGGATAAAGAACGCTTTGCGCGCGGACTCGCTTTTCGAATAGTCCATGAACGGAAAATAGTCCGTGTTGTCGGTGCTGAGTGTGATCTTGCCGGAGGCGTCGGGAGGATGGGAGCGTTTGAAATCGTCGGGAAGTCCGTCCAGATCGGAGGCGTTGACCTGGAGTTTGCGTACATCGCCGGCGATGTTCTCGTCGAATTGCTGGCCAATTTTTACCAGTTCGTCCTGCAGCCTCCGGATTTTGTCTCGGGTCGGGTCATCGCGGTCAACGCCGGCGCGATGGTAGTCGCGTAGCGAAGTCCTCAAATAATAAGAGCCGGCGGGATCGAGCTTGGAGGCATCGAGCGACGCGAGGACGTTGTACATCTCTTTGTCGAGGGAGATGTCGGTGAGCATGCGGCTGACTTCCTGTTCACAGACCTGAGCGGCATCGCGGAAAGGCTTGTCGGGGTGTACCTGTTCGGCCAAGCCAGCGCGATTTTCGGCATCAACGGCGACCAGTACCGCGGTATCGAAGGCTTGCAACGTGGCCAATGCGTCACGCGGCGGCTGGCTGGCCTTGAGGGCGGCGATGCGCTTCTTAGCGTCATCGAGATCGCTGCGGCAGGAATTGAGGAAGGTATCAGAGGTTCCGGCCAGATAGCTGGAAGCGCCCGGCGCCGGCATTGGCTGCTGGGCGGTAGACAAAAGGCTCGCGCCTGCGAGCAGTGAGAGAGACAACAGGCCGGCAAACTTACGACTCATCAGGGTTCTCCTCAAAATCAGTGCAGGGGTTAGACGTGTGCAAACTCGTCAGGTTAAACAGGGCGTTGGGTCAGGTCAAGGTAAGGGGCGGAAGTACACATAACAATTGTGGAGAGGAGTTTGTGGAGGGCGGGCGTCTTCGCCCGTCGAGCACGGGTCTGGGGCATGACGGGCGGGACGCCCGTCCTCCATTAGTTAGTTAGTTCGTGGGGCGGGTTTCGTAGTCGGCGGCGGTCAATTTGGATTCGGTTTGTTCGCACTGGCGAATTTCCAAAATTCGTGAGGTTACGATTGGCGTGCGATAACTCGGGTGGCGAAACTCCAGGTGCATGCCGCGGCCAACAAAACCTATTTTCAGCATGGAACCGCCCCAGGAGGAGCCTTCAATTCTTACCAGAACTGGCTCGGGGCAGAATGCGGGATGACCCCATATCCAGGCCTCGCCGCGACCGCGGTGCACTACCGTGTACCATCGGTGCTGGGTCTGGATTTGCAGCATGGCGCGGGCAGGGAGGTCCTCGAGAAACGCGCCGCCTTCGATCTCCGACTCGACGATGTTGCGATTCACTTCATCGTCGAGATTAGGATGACAACGAAAGAACTGCGGGCAGGTATCCACCGAGTCCCCCTGTACCTTAGACGAGTATAAACCCGCGGCGTTAATCGAAAACCGTCATTGGTACTAGCCTCCCGGTTCCGGGATCAGCCCTCTTGCGCTAAGAGCGGCCGCGAGTATCATGCCGCCGCTGTCCCTAAAGTAACAACTAGGGCCCCCATTACGGATTGACCCTTTAAATTCAGGGAGAGTACGATTCATAATCTCAGGAGTTTGCGCCGCTCCAAGTATTCGGGTGAGGGAGCAGCGGGACGAACAGTGTAAGTCGCAATGTAAGTCATAGATAAACATGGGGATTAAGAAGCTCAGCCTTTTGATTGCGCCCGTAACGGCACTGCTTCTGGCAGGGACGGCCTGCCATACCGAGCAGCGCCAGGCGAAGCTGCCGGCACCCCAGGCCAATGCTCCTGCGATAACCGCCGCGGCTCCAGCGGCCCCAGCTTCTGCTCCTCAGAAGGAATCGGATCCAAAACCAGCCACGTCGGAAACGGTCCAGGCTGCGCCTCCGCCCAAGCCGGACCCGGCCGCCGATCTTATCGCGAACGCCGACAAGGAATATCAGGCGGGACAGGACAAGTTCAAAGGTGGAGACCTAGAAGCTGCCAAGCGAAATTTTGATCATGCGGTTGACATGCTGCTGCAGAGCCCTGCCGACATTCGCTCGGATGAACGAGTGCAGCACGAACTGGAGAGAGTTCTCGAAGGTGTAAACCGTCCGGAGATGGCGGCGTTGCAATCGGACAACCCGGCGCCGCAACAAAAAGCGGAGCCCGCGCCGATTGATGAAGTCAACGACGTCACGCCTCCGGTTGATCCCAACGTCAAAGCGCGAGCCGAAGCCGAGATCCAGGCCACGCATTCGGACCTGCCGCTCATGCTGACCGACCAGGTGGCGGGCTTCATCAATTACTTTTCTACTCCGAAGGGTCACGGGATCCTGCAACACGCGCTGGAGCGGGGCGGCCGTTATCGCGAAATGATTGAGAGCACACTGAGAGAAGAAGGTGTTCCTCAGGAGTTGATCTACCTGGCGCAGGCGGAGTCGGGATTCCATCCGCTGGCGTTATCGCGCGTCGGGGCACGGGGCATGTGGCAGTTCATGGCCAGCCGGGCGCGGGGCTACGGTTTGCAGCACAACTTGTGGGTTGACGAGCGCCAGGATCCGGAGAAGTCCACGCGCGCCGCCGCCCACCATCTGAAAGATCTGTACAACCAGTTCGGTGACTGGTATCTGGCGATGGCGGCCTACAATTCCGGACCGGGCACCGTGCAGAGCGCGGTCAAGCGCACCGGGTACGCCGATTTCTGGGAACTCTACCGACGCAATGTGTTGCCCAAGGAAACGCGCAATTACGTGCCGATCATTCTGGCCGTCACGATCATGGCCAAGAATCCAGTTCAGTATGGGCTTGACGACATCGCTCCGGAGCAGCCGGTCCCATACGATGCGGTGAAAATCAATTATTCGGTTGACCTTCGCCTGGTCGCCCAGTGCATCGATGTTTCGCCAGCCACGCTTCAGGACCTGAACCCGAGCCTGCTACGTTTGGCTACTCCCAGGGACCAGAGCTTTGAGCTTCGTCTGCCAGTCGGCACCAGGGATCGCTACCTGGCGGCGATCGAACCTGTACCGATTCCGATGCGAGTGTGGTGGAGATATCACGAAGTGGCGGAAGGCGACACGCTAGCCTCGATTGCCCGCACTTATCGCACTAGCCTGGCCGCCATCGAAAAAGAAAACCATCTTGTTGCCGGTGATGAACTGAAATCGGACAGCAAGCTCATCATCCCGATCCCGCCGGGCAAGCATGCGGCCACGGAAGACGGCGCTACTTACGCCCGCCACACCACCCGCTACAAAGTCCGCCGCGGAGACACGGTGCAGACCGTAGCCGACAATTTCAGTCTTCCGCCGACCATGATCCGCCGCTGGAATCACCTACGGGGAGACAGTTTGCGCGGCCGCCGCATCGTCTACGTGCACCTGCCGGTAACCCCGAGCGTCTTGTCGAGTGCGCAGCCGGAGACCTCTAAGTCTAAATCTAATAAAGACTTACACCCGGCTGCTCCGAAGACGGTGCAACGTCACAAAGTGCAACCCGGAGAAACCCTAGTCTCGATTGCCAGCACGCACCACACCACGGTCGAAGCGTTGAAGCGCGACAATGGCAACCTGGCGATGCTGCGGCCGGGGATGGTTCTGGTTATAAGAGGCGTCCGATAAGAACTGCTTCTGGCTTCTAGCTGCTGGCTTCTGGCTTTCAACTGCCCACCGAAAATTCTGAGATGAAATACTCTCCACCTCTGCTATTCCACTTTGCCCGCTCGGTGTAATATGCATCCTGCGACAGCTGGTTCTGGATACGGTTTTGCGAAAACGCTGTGCTATAATCGCGCCCCGTTCGACCGGCACAGTAGTCTTTCAGTTGTCTTTTTATTTCCCTTAGTACCCGCAGCGCTTGCGCAGCGGCCCGCGCCCAGCGCGGCCCAAATCCAGGAGGAAAGATGACCTTTACCGAGACCCTCTACGCACGTGACGACGAGATGGATGAATTTGGCGACAGCGGCGCCTATGGCGACTCGCTCGAAGAAGATTACGAGGAAGAAGAAGAGGAAGAGGAAGCCGAAGTTGCAGGCGTGATTGAGCCGCAACCCGAGCCGGCCGCGCCAACCCCGGCCGCACCCAAACCCGCCGGCGGGGGAGGAACGCCCAAGCCGCCGCGTAAACCAGCAGCGAAAAAACCTGCGAAGAAAAAGCCGACCCCGAAAGTCGCCAAAAAGAAGCCGGCGAAGAAGAAGCCAGCGAAGAAGAAGCCAGCGCGCAAGACTGCGAAGAAAAAGGTCGCAAAGAAGAAGCCCGCACGCAAGACGGCAAAGTCAGGCCGGCGCAAAGGCAAACGTCGGTAAGTTGACCCGAACCGGGTGGGGACAGCCGCCTACGGCGTCCGGCGGAGCAAGGCTCCGCTGTTGGGCTTCAGGCAGAAACCGGGTCGAGCTTTGCTCGACTGGACAGCTGAGGACAGCTGTCCCCACGTGGTCGTTGGTAGAAGTCGAGAAACGTCTTAGCTTTCTGCAAGTTCCCTGGCGCAGCCGCTAGGCTGCCTTGGGCAGGCTTGTGGTTTGGGTCAGCTTGCGTATCCCCACCGACATCATCACTCGCGCCACTCCGCTCATGATCATGCTTACACCCACCAGCGTGCCAATTGCCCAGGCTGAACTGGACGGCCAGTGCATGGCGATGAACCCAGCCAGCAGCAAGGTTACCAGCCCATCGAAGAGCACCCATCCGGCGCCCCGGGCGGGCCGCAGGTTGAAATAGAGCACCACATCCAGCACGCCTTCGATGAGAAACAGAGACGCCAGCACCAGGGTCAACGAGGCGACTCCGATAAGTGGATGCAGAAGCAGATATCCGCCGAAGGCGATGTAGGCGAAGCCCACCAGCAGCTTCCAGATGAGGCTACCCGCGCTGTGAGCGTGAAACGCCACCACCAGGTGGACGATGCCGGCGAGAATGATGAGCCAGGCGATCAGCGCGTTGACTGCCACAGCCGCCAGCAAGGGCGTACCAATGGCTGCTACCCCGAACAAAATAAGCAGGACTCCCCAGAGAATTGACCATCCGGAAGCCTGTCTCAGCAGTGACTCCGTTGATTGCGCGACCATGTGTGCCTCCTCGATCCAATTTCAAGACGGCACATTCTGCTCCTTGGATACGGTTTTGGCAAGCCGGGGAGGGGCTGCCGCCAGGGAGGGGACCTTTGGTCGGGATTCCGGCGGCGGCCACGGGAGTTTGGGCGGCCACAAGGCGGGTTTATTCGCTCGAGCCGGTGTGCAATTTCTTGCACGTGGATAGTTTACTTCTTGCCTGAGACTGCCTGCAGGCACTTGCCGTAGAGCTCGAGCAGATGTCCGGCGTACTCTTCCGGTTTGGCCGCCGCCCCGCTGCCCTGGAAGCCGACTCCGGACGAAGTCGTCCGGCCGTAACCGGTAGTCATGGCGACAAACTTCATGAGATCGAGTGCAATGTCTTCGTTGCGGCGCGATCCAGATCCCCCGCCTGGTACTTCCTCCATGAAAAGCCTCCCGTGTGGCTGAAAACTGGTTTTGGTTCGTCGGAGAAAAGGAAATCCGTTAAGAAATCGATGATAACAGAAGCTTTTGGTGGCGGATGGCGAGCACTCAAGGTTTTGGATGGTCTGCCGATACAAACAGTAACTGCAAATTTGTCCTGGCCGATCCTCCACAGGGAGGACTTGAGGGGGTGGATCTCCGATCCACTCCTTTCTCTGATTTTCCCGGTCCGGTTTAGGGGCAGACACTCCCTTCGACTTCGCTCAGGGGCGGGCTTGTCCGCCACTTTGATTTGGGTTTTGGTTGGCACCGGAAAAGCGTCGGAGGCGAAGCTCGGGATTTCCCAAACCAAGAAATAATTGCAAAACAGAACCAACTTCAAAGGCGGCGGGCGAGGGCGCCCGCCCCACACGGGTGGAGTCGGATCAGTTTACATCTTGAAGCATGGCGTAGGTCAAACCGCCTGATTGGTTGTTCAAACCCACGAATGTCCGAACCTGACCCGAGCTGAACGTGAGACTGCCGGTGTCGACGACGGCGAATTTCTCGCCTACCGACGTCAGTTCGATCTCATAGTTGGCCGCGGCCAAAGACTGGTAGCCGGTCGTCGAGCCAAAGCCCACATTGCTCAGGGTTGGACTGACGGTGGTCAGTGCGGTTCCGGGGGGGACGATGTAGAGGTCGGCGGGTCCCAGGTTCGGCGATGCATTGACGATGCGGATCTTGAAATCGCCCGAGGCCGGGGCTGAGTTGTTGTCGGTAAGCACGAGATTAGCAATGGATGAGGAAAAGTTGTAAGACAGGACCGTGGTGTCGGAACCAGAGCCGAGGCTAATGGACTGCTGCAGCAGCGTCGTACTCGATCCGGAAGGCTCAATCCCAATCTGATGGGAGCCGGAACTCTCGGACAGGTATCCGGTGCTGGTGCCGTATGCGAGGTTACTCGAAACCGACGTATTATCCACCAGCACGTCGAGACTGGATTCGTCCGGAACCGCATTCATCAGGCGGAAGCGTGTGTTTCCTCCAGAACCGCATCCCACCAGAAGAAAGATGGTCCCCAGAACCAGAATGCAGACACACAACGACAGTAACCCCACGATTCGGCCCACGGTTTTCACCCCTTGGCTTTGAGAGTTTGGAATTACGCGCGAGTAAAAACCGACTGATGCAGAGGGTCGAAGACGGAGTTGCAAGGCGGGCGTAAAGAGTGCGTCAAGCCAAGTAAAGACTTGTAAAACAGTCGTCGGTCGTCAGTCTTCGGTCGTCAGTATGGATGAGCTGACGACCGAAGACTGAAGACTGAAGACGGCTTTACGAAGTTTTACGTGACTTTACCAAGTCTTTACTCTGTTGTGGATTGCGAAGTGTTCTAACTAGCAGATGGATTTTTCCCGGAGGCAAAAGCTTTCGGCAGTACCGAAAATAGAATTGGAGAGTATCCTACATGTGGAATTCAACAGCAGCGAAGCGGTCCTCCTGGTTGACGACCGCGTTTCTGGCGGGTCTGGTCAGCCTTGGTTTGAGTGCCGGTAGCGCCTTTGCGCAAGATACGCAGGAAGCACCGCCACCGCCGTCGTCAGGCCAGAACCCGGCCCGGGGATGGGACGGGGCATGGGCCATCGTCCTATGGAGAGCGTCGACGATCAGATCAAGCATTTGAGCAAGAAGCTGAACCTGAGCGATGACCAGCAGGCCAAGCTGAAACCCATCCTGGAAGACCAACGCAAACAGATGGAAGCGATTCACGGCGATTCGTCACTTTCCCGCGAGGACCGGTTCGGGAAGATGCAGGCCCTGCGGCAGAGTTCCGACGCTCAGATCAAGAGCGTGCTGAACGAGGAGCAGCAGAAGAATTTTGACAAGATGCGCGCTGAGCAACAGGAACGGATGAAGCAATGGCGGCGGGGAGGCGATAACGCTCCGCCTCCGCCTTCCGGCGGCGCTCCGGATAGTCCGCAGCAGTAGGGCGGCGTCCGCGACAAGTTTTCTCCCAGCCTCTGGGCTCGGCAACTCTTTGCGTCGCCCGCAAGAGTTGACGGGGTCAGGGGCTCCCTTTTTTACGGCGCCGCTCTGGCGTGTTGTTATCTGATCGAGCCTGCCGCGGTCGCCTTCGCGAAGGCGCTACCGGATTGAGCTGCACAGCCTGGCGCAACGCCTTCTCGGAATGGGGAGCGTCTCCAGCTTTGCGATAGGCGATAGCAAGCCAGACAAAATTCTCGTCGGAGCTAGGGGTCGAGCTGGAGCAGCCTTGAGGAAATTCTCGATGGCCTTGCCGATGTTGCCGCCGAACATCTTTGGCGCATAAAGGTATTCTCGTCCCAAGCTCGCATATGCAGAAGCGTCATTGGCGAAAGGTCCAATGCTTTCTTGTTTTCCTCAACGATCCTGGAGCCGAAGCGCGGGCCAGCAAGAAATCATCCCAGACTGATCTTGCGGCCGGCGAAGTTCGGCGAACCAAACTGTGGGCATCGGCTGACTTGTCATCCAATTCAAGGCAGTGTTGCACAGCCGCGATGGCGCCCTCGAGCGCCTGCTCCGCGCGCTTGTTGTCGTGACGGGCCGCATGGGACTCGATGAGATAGGAATCCGCTCGCGCCAACTGATAGGAATCAAATGGGGTTCTTGCTCGTCTCCGCAAGGTGGGCGAAATCGTTTCAGCATCGGTCAGCGGCTTTTCCTCTGATGTCGTTCGACCCTCTTCGAGGAGACGCAAGCCATCTGCCAAGACGGAATCCGGTGCTTGGGCGGGACCCAGGCGGGCGAAAGCACGGGAGAAGAAAAAGCGCTTGCAGCCGCATTCCGCTTACATTGTAGCGCTTGGAGATTGGGGCTGGCGCATCGAGTCATCTTCCGCCGCCGGTTCCGATGGCGATAGTGGAGGGACGGTTCAAACCCAACACTCCTCGGAAAATATGTGCCGCTGCCGATGCCGCACGAGCGCGGACGCTCGCGGCGAGATTCTCTCTTCTTATGCCGCATGCGGCATCTCGCACATCAGAGCCAGCAGGTTCTTGTCCGGATCGAGGAAGAAAGTCATCCACAGATCGTGAGTCGGCATTCTGGCAATCAGGTGAGGCGTGTCTTCGAAGCCCACGCCGCTGCTGAGCATTTGCCGATGCGCGCTGACGATGTCGGGTACAGTAAAGTAGAGAACTGAGCCGGGATGGTCGAATTCCGGCTTCTCCGGAGGGCTGAGCATGAGGCGGACGCCACCGCAGTCGAAGAAAGCCAGGGTGCCGGTGGTGAACAAGAGCGGGAGTCCGAGGGTGTCCCGGTAAAATGCGGTGGCGCGGTCGAGATCGTGCACGTTGATGGCGATCTGGCCGAGTCGCGAAATTCCGATGGGCAAGGTTGCGGCAGTCATGGCGGTCAGCCTCCTGGAGCGAATTGTTAGTATAGCTAACTATATTTCATGAGCGGACGCAAGCCAAAAAAATCGCCTCTTCTGGAGACGTCTGCCGTCGCCGACCGGCTGCATTCCGCGGCCATTCATCTGCTGCGCCGGGTGCGCAAACAGGACGCCGCCACGGGCGAAGGCCCGGCCCGGCTCTCGGCGTTGTCGGTGCTGGTTTTCGGGGGGCCGATGACGCTCGGCCAGCTGGCGGCGGCGGAGCAGGTGAAACCTCCCACTATGAGCCGCATCGTCCCGGGCTGGAGCAGAGCCGCCTGGCGGAACGTCTTGCGGATTCAAAGGACGCTCGCCGGGTACGGATTCGCGCTACCGCGAGCGGCGAGCGCCTGCTGCATCAGGGCCGGCGACGCAGAATCGACTATCTCGCACGCCACCTCGACGAGCTGACCCGGCAAGAATTGGATATTCTTAATGAGGCGGTCAAATTGTTGGAGGGAGTTCTGCGCGACTGGCCGTCGGAAGGGTGACGGGCTGAATTCAATTCAGCCTAGGTTTCGATTCCCACGTAGCAGATTCGTCCGATCAGGTAGTCGTGGACCTTCTTACCCGGCTCCATGGCCATCACTTCGACCGGATAGGCGTGGTTGTGAGGCCGCAGCACCATGTGATTGCCGGCAACCTCCACATATTTCACGGTGCAGTCTCCGTTGCGTCGACCGCGTACATGTTGGATTCGCCCTTGCGATAGGGCTTGAGCGAATTGTAGTGGCGGTCAATCAGGACGGTGGCGCCGGGTAGCAGGCGAGGGTACATGCTCATGCCCTCGCGGCCGTCGGCGCGGATGATCACGAAGCGCTCCCAGGTCTCGCGGTCGCCCTCCATTTCCGGGCGCAGCTTGCGCAGGAAGCTCCGCTTCATCTTCACGATGTCCTTTACCTTCATGCTCATGATCAGGGGCTGACGGGCGGCGACGGCCCCGTCCACCAGCAGGACGTTGTCGAACTCATCTTCACTGGGAGGAGCGATGCTGGCGCGCTTGTTGATTTCGCCGGGATCGAGCAGATCCAGAATAGACAGGCGCTGCACGTTCAGCACCTTGTCCATGCCCTCGACGCTCAGGCCGCGTTTTCGGTTGAGGAAGTTGGAAATGTGCGCCTGCTTGAAACCGGTCTCCCGGGCCAGGCGCAGGCCGGTCAGTTCGCCTTCTTCGATGCGCTCCCAAAGAGCTTTGCGCAGATTTTCCTGCAGTGCCCGGAATTTCATGGCCGAAGTATAGCATTGTGGTATAGCGTATTGCTTCAAATAGTAGGTACAACATCTAAAAGGAAATATTTCTTGACTTGATGGATGATGAGCTATACGCTGAGCGACCTTGTATAACCATTTATACTTGAGGGGGAATTATCATTCAACACAGTCACAGCGTCATGTTACGCAATCCACAATCCGAGAGTGAGGACAGCAGCTTCGTGGAGTTTCGCCGCAAGGTGCGCGCCGCGGAACTGCTGTCTTCTGCCATGGAGCGGTTGTTGCGGTCGCTCCAGCTTACCGGCCGGGTCAGCGTGGTGGTGCAAAATGGCCGCGTGCTGAAGTCCGGCTACGAGGAGGGCTACTTCCGTCAACCGACCGCTTGGAGGCAGGCTGACGAGGGTTTTCCTTACGGACGACGTCTACACGCACTCATAACTAAATAATTGAGCAGGCCATCGTAAGAGAAAC
>CAWEJA010000013.1:0-309907 GCA_963809295.1 Terriglobia bacterium
GACGTATCGCTACCTCTGCTGCAGGGCCGGCCGATCAACATTCGCATCCCCCGGATGGTTTGCAGCGTCGGAAGGTGCAGCTGACACAGCAGGCGCCGGATCCGGATTACTCTGAGCATTGTTCTGAGCAACGACGCGAACCGGCACAATCAGGGCACCGACAATAAAGGCCGTGCTGACTAATTGAGCAGTACTCACGGTAACTCTCCTGATTTGAAGACCGGTTCGAAAACTCTTGCGAGGAGCTCGGGCGCGGAAGTGAAGTGCTTATGTAACCTGATACAGCTTCGCCCTCTCAGTCCCAAGCGGGACCGTAAGACAGATTTCCCGGTAAAGTCTTGCAACCTCACGCGGATAGCGTCTTCTCGCGTACTCGAAAGCATCCGGCGACGGCGAAACCTGCCGAATTTAGATGTCCGCTTTGCTGCGTGCGGATTACTCGGCCCACATAATTAATTCGAACTTCGCGCGCCGCTGGGTCGAAGGCTGGAAGCAACACTTCGACTTGAACTTCCGCCGCCAGCGGAGGGTACTTAGTAGTAAGTACAAACAGCCCGCCCATTCCGATGTTGGCGCAACAACCTACTTCGCGATGCTCCTCTTGCCTCTCTCCATCGAAAAAGCGCCGGTACGGCGAGTTGGAATCGGCGGAATGCCCTCCGCCCGGTCGAAGAAACCACAGATCCGTTCCTGTTAGAGAGAGATAAGGCACCATAGTGAGTTTTGAAGATGCCCCGCAAGCGGGCAATCATCCACAGGTACAGGGTCATCGTCCTCCGTAACATCCTGTAGGCGGCCTACATGAATTTTCGGTTTGAACACAGCGAGATAGGGCGGTTAGACTCTATGGGCGTTACGGAAAAGACAAATGACTTCACACGCAGAAAGCCGTAACGTTCGAGATTTAGACTTCGAGATTTGAATATGGACTCGCGAAATGCGCGAGTCCATTTGGTTCTAACCGCGACAACGCAGGGGCCGTTCTCCCTCACTCTGGCCAGCGTGAGATCACCCCACAACATGCAATTGGAGTACGGGCCGACTATGGTGTTATCTCCATCCCCCATCTTTAGCAGCACGCCTGAGAAACGCGTACGTATTCTGATTTCCGACCGCAACCGCATGGCCAGCCATCTGCTGGCTGAATCGTTAAGCCGCGATCCATACTTTGAGGTCATGAGCGTCGCTGCCGCCGACGACATTCTCCCTTTGGTTCTGACTCACAAGCCTGATCTTGCCGTGATCAGCGCCGAATTCGACGGCGGGACGAAAACGGGTTTGCAGGTTGTCCGCACCCTGAGTTCACGTCAACCGAGAATCGAGATCGTGGTTCTGATCGATGGCAACGCGAGAGGCTCAGTCCTGGCAGCATTTCGGTGCGGAGCAAAAGGCGTGTTCAGCCGCAGCGAGCCACCGGACGAATTTCGCGCCTGCATCGAACGGGTCAGTCACGGGGAAATTTGGGCGGGACAGAAAGAATCGGAATATTTGCTCGCGGCGGTGCGGAATAGCCCGTCCTGTGACGGTATCGACGACGAAAAAGTCAGTGTTCTTTCCAAGCGGGAACTTGAAGTTGCGGAGTGTGCCGCGCAGGGGCAAAGCAATAAACAAATTGCCGATCAGCTGCATCTGAGCGAGCACACTGTCAAAAATTATCTTTTCCGCATCTTCGACAAGATGGGGGTCTCGAACCGATACGAACTGCTTTTTCTGTTGTACAACGCGCGCGACAATTTCAGCCGCAAAGAATCCGTCAAACCGGCTCGCCTCGAGAGTCAAATTCAGAAGTGTCTGAAAGCCGCTCAGGCGGGTTTTGCTGGGGCACAATTCTCTTTGGGGCTCGCGTATCTGGGGAAATCGGGGTTTGAAAGAAATATCAGATCCGCCTACTACTGGCTGAGGGTGGCGGAAGAGAGTTCCTGTGCTCTGCAAGCACGCTGTCACGCGCTGGCAGAAGAACTTAAAGACAAGCTCAGCTTGCCCGAGATCGAAGTGTTGGAAACCAATGTGGAGCGCGCGGCGAGCGACAAGCGAGCGCTCGACGGAGAACATCCAATCGAGGCAGTTCAGCAGCATTTGGAGTTGCTGCCTTTGTGACCATCTAGCCGGGAGTAATCACTCCGCTCAGAATTCCGCCAAGGTGTCCGGTGATAGTAACTACGAGCACGGCAACGAATTCCAGGGGTAGGCGATATCCAGGCAGCAACGCGCCGGGAGTCTGCCTGGCCCGAAAGTGGATCCACCCAGTCACGACGATAAGTAAACCTGATATCGATCCCAGGACGAGGTGAAGGAGCAGGGCGCCCCGCAACTTTTGCCCGGCGAGTTGCCACTGCCAGGCAAGAATTCCAGACGCTAACACCGGTGGTACCGAGACCGAGGCGGCAACAAGATTGGCGAACGCTGCCGTGGCCAACATCGTTCGTTTCTTCCAGAGTGCGGCGAAATCGAAAAGTACGCCGGTCAGAAACAGCGCGATGGGAAAGTGGATCAAGACGACATGCTGCGCGTGCTTCGCCAACAAGACCGATCTGAGATCAAAACTCTTCAATGGAATTCTCCCTTACTCCACCACTAGTTTTGCCGTCATCTTGGGGTGAAGCGAACAGAAGTAGTTGTACGTGCCGGGCTTGGTGGGAGTGAATGAAAACTTATCGTCCGTGTCGAGGGCTTTGGACTTGAACGCGTCATCGCTGCTTACCACCGTGTGTGGAATGTCATCGCGATTTGTCCAGGTAATCTGCGTCCCCACTTTCACGGTCACTGCCGCAGGCGTGAAGCTAAAGTTATCGATATTGATTTCAACCCCCGGCGAGTTGGCTTCCGGAGAGGCTGCAAGAACTCCCCGTGATTCGGTCAGTGCGACTGCGGTAAGTAGCAGGCATGCGGCAATACTGTAGACCCAGGAATTTGTTTTCACTTCGATTTGCTCCTTTCGATATTTTGACTCTGGTCCCAATTACGGCGGACCTACTCCAAAGTGGAATCAGTCACGGCCAGTGGGTGATGCCCGCGCACGTAGTTCACGTCCGTCACCCCCAAGAGGGCGCGCAGTTGTTCCGCAGGAACCTTCATCGGACCGGGAGAAGGCGCTGCACCAGGCTTGGGTTGCGGGAAGGCAGTCGACGTGGCTGTGTGGAACGTCACGTTGCCCTCGACCTTCTGCATAGTCTGGTGAATGTGTCCGTTCAGAACAGTGACTGAACCGAAGCGTTTCAAGTACGAAAGGGCTTGGGCGCTGTCTGAAGTCCCCCAACCCCACTCCGGGTATACCGCCCAAAGCGGAATATGCGCGAACACAACAACGGGTGTGCTCTTGGAAAGATGCTTGACGTCTTTTTCCAGCCATTCCAGCTGCTCAGCGCCCAGCGTTCCCAGACCTCCCGCTTTCAGGTTCATGACGTTGACCAGCCCGACGAAATGCACACCCTTCATATCAAAGCTGTACCAGCCGTCGCCGTTTGAATTTTTTGCGTAACGCTCCCGATATTGTTTGCCGTCGTCGTTGAGCACATCGTGCTCGCCCGGGACAAAGAACACGTTCTGGGGGCGAGCCGACTTGAGGATCTGGTCGACGTTGTCAAACTCCTCGGATTTCGACAAATGGCTGATGTCTCCGGTGTGGAGCATGAACTCGGGAACAACCGGCAGGGCGTTGATCTTGTCGACAGCGGCCTTCAGCGTGGCGACTACGTCGGGATTCGCCGGTTTGTTGAAGCCCATGTGGCTGTCGCTAATCTGGATAAAGCTGAGCTCACCGCGGGCGTGCCGCTTCATGGCGAAAGGATTGCTGAGACTGTAAGACTTCAGAACCCCGCCCTGGATCACGCACAGAGCTCCTGTGCCAGCCCACGCCATGCACTTCAGAAAGCCGCGGCGGTCAATGCCGTCGTGGTGGTTGTCAACTTGGATCTCGTCAGTTCCCCTCTGGGCTATCATTCTCTGCGTCATCATTTCCTCCGGTGGCCCGATTCAGTTCGGGATTCACCGTCTAGAACTGACAACTGCCGGCTTTATTCCCTCAAAAAGATATTCGTGGGTTGCGGGAATAAAAGTCCTCATTGCTGGTTTAATCTTGGTGTGTGTCGGAAAAGCACCTGGCGTCGGAATCGTTCGAGGAACTGGCTCTCCCGCTCTTTGATCGGCTTTATAACTTTGCGCACTGGTTGACCCAAAATCGGGATGAAGCGGAAGACCTTGTACAAGAAACATTTGCCAAGGCATTGAAAGGTTTTTCCTCTTTTCAGCCGGGGACCAACTTTCGCGCCTGGATCTACCGGATCTTGCGCAATACTTTCCTCACCTCCCGCAGCGGACTGAAGGCAGCATTGACAGTACCGCTGGACCTGGAAGGCGACGAAGAGATCCTTCCCGCCACCAAGAGCACTCCCGAGAGCATCCTTCTTGATCGCTTGGATCAGCAGCTGGTGCAGCGGGCTCTGGATCAGTTGCCGGTCCACTATCGCGAGATCCTGCTGCTGTGTGAAGTCGAAGAGATGTCATACCAGGAAATCTCTTCGACTCTTGCCATTCCTATAGGCACGGTAATGTCGCGACTGTCTCGCGCTCGCCGAGCTCTGCGGAACATTGCGCACGGGGCACAAAGGAGCTGAAGCATGGCTTGCCAACTCTGGTCTGAAAAACTCGACACCTATCTGGACGGGGAGCTGCGACCCGACGAGGAGACCGCGTTGCGCGAGCATCTGCGCAGCTGTGCCGCGTGCTCGTCTGATAGTCTCGACCGGCTGCAGGCCAAACGCGCGATCCAATCGGCGGGTCAGCGTTTCTTTCCGGATGCCGCCTTCCGCGCTCGTATTCAGAAGAGTGTCGGAGCGTCAAGACCAGCGCGGTCCAGGTGGCAATGGCTACCCGCCCTGGCCACGTCGGTTGCCGCCGCGCTGCTAATCGTCGGGGTTCTATCAGTTAGTCGTGACCGCGGCCGCGAGCAGCACTTGATTGGCGAGTTGGCTGATCTGCACGTGGCAACGCTCGCCAGCGCCAACCCGGTCGACGTGATTTCCACGGACCGGCATACGGTGAAACCGTGGTTCGAGGGAAAGATTCCCTTCACCTTCAACCTGCCCGAGTTGGAAGGCTCGCCCTTCACTCTGATGGGAGGAAGGATCAGTTATCTCAATCAATCGCCCGGCGCAGAACTCGTTTTTCGCGTGCGCCAGCATCAGATCTCGGTGTTTATTTTTCAGGAGCGAGCGGTGGAGGGAATGGGCACGAAAGAAACTGCTTCGACAGAGCTCTCCTTCAATGTGCGGCGCTGGAGTCGTAACGGTCTGCACTACTTCGCAATCGGCGACGCCAGCGCCGAGGACTTGGACAAACTGAGCAATCTGCTGAAGGCTTCTGCCTGATTTCGGGGCTTAAGCGTAGCGTTTCCTGACGAACCTCACTCGGCGCGATGCATTCTAATGTAATATGACCCGACGAATCGCAACGCTATCATTCGGCACGGAAAAGGCATGAGCACACGGCTTCAGGTATAAACTCTCGCCGCTCAAACGATGATCAACTTCGGCCAAACCAGCTTACGGCTGAACCGAGTTCAACCCCAGATACACTGCCCAACCGGCGATGACCAGGATCATGACTCCCGAGGTTGCCCCTAATATTTTGACCAGGGGAGTGATCTTGTTCACCTTGGCCATGAGTTCCGTTTGTTCCTTTGCCATCGCAGAGGCGGAGTCATCGAGGAAGAGTTGATCGTCCTCCTGCATGGTCAGGGTGCTGCGGTAAATGAGAAGGACGATTAGAACACCGGTCAGGACGCCCCACACGATCAGCAGCCATAGCAATCCTGGAGTCATAAACCACCTCGGTACCGATTTCGAGCCGTTCCCGGAGGCCTTGTTGCGGATGTTGGTTGTGGCCCCACAACCAGCTACTCAGGGAAGGGCCCCTAGCCGGAATTATAGACCTGTTCGCAAGATTCGGCGGGCTGTTTTTGGGGCGCACCGTGGGAGGGTGGTGGAGTCATCTAATAAGCTGGTAAAATGTGATCTGGTCAAGAACTGGCCCCCGGCTGATTTTGCAGCTATCCTGGCGGTGGGTTTTGCTATACTAATTGTCAGTCCTTTCAAGGAGATACCAATGGCTACGACTACGACCCCGGAAGTGAAGCCAGCAGAAGCTAAGAAAGCGCCAATCAGCTTGACCCCCAATGCCGTCACCAAGGTCAAGGAGATCATGGCGCAACAGAACCCCGTTCCGGCCGGCCTGCGCGTGGGTGTGGTGGGCGGCGGATGCTCTGGTTTCTCCTATTCCATGCAATTCGAGAACGGCGCCGGCATGATGGACAAGGTTTTCGACATGGACGGTTTGAAGGTCTATGTGGACGCGACGTCCGTGATGTACCTGAACGGCTGCATCGTGGATTATGTCGAGAGCCTGGAGGGCGCGGGCTTCAAGTTCGAGAATCCGAACGTGAAAAGCACCTGCGGCTGCGGGTCGTCCTTCAGCGTATAGATTAGGAATCGAGATTTCAAAAGCCCCGCGCTCGTGGCGGGGCTTTTCCATTCCCCAAGAGTTGAGGGTCGACCGCAGGGTGCGCCGAGCCTCACTGCATCTGGAACGACATCGTCACCGAGGCGTAGACTGCAATCTTTCCGAGAGCAACCGTACTTTCTGTGCCTGAGTTGCCTCCCCCTGCCTGATTCTGCACCACATTCTGCGCCATGTTGCCACCGTACGAATAGCCGCAGCAATAACGATAGGAGGAGCCGCCGCCATACGAGTATGTGGTCAAGGAAGTAGGCTTGCCGACAACTTTCATTCCTGCCGCGACGGCCAAGTCGTTCGCCTTTTCGATCGCCGCTTTGGTGGCAAGCGCGCGCGCCTGGTCACGATATTTCCGCAACTCAGAGGTGCTGAAATCAATCCCGTAGATGTGGTTGGCGCCGGCGTGCAGCACAGCGCTCACCAGGCTCTCGAATTTCGCCACATCTTTCAAGACGATCTGGATTTCTTTCGTGACCTTGTAGTAGTCCACGACCGTCGAGTCGTTGTTCTGATAGGCCAAATCCACGTGAATGAAATCTGTCTGAATGTCGGACGCATTCACTTCCAGCTTTCGCGCCGCGGCCAGCACCTGCCGGATCAGCGAATCATTTTGGGAGCTGGCCTCGTCGAGATTCTTGTTCCGGGTTTCGACTCCCAGCAAGATCGTCACCCGGTCGGGAACTACGTTCACCTGGGCATCTCCGCTAACGCTTACTCCGTTTGGTGAGAAAAGCTGGGCGTGGACAAAAAGCGTTGGAATGACCAACAGAGCCACAAGAAATACGCGCATAGATCCCCCCAAGCCCCGGATGTTGTGTAGACCATCCTGCTTCAGAACGATGCTGTGTATGAAGTGACTCTTTGGGAACTAACACAAGGAACCGACTGCTCTCTGTTGTGGGCGAGACGCCTGCAGGACAATCAGCGAGCCTGCCCTGAGCGCAGTCGAAGGGACGTCGGCGCTACGAAACGCCCATCAGGTGGCAGGAATGTGTCTTCACCACCAGCCACACTTCGCGTCCCGGTTGTAGTTGCAGGGAATCGCGGGCTGCGAGCGTAAGATGGACTTCCATTTCCACTCCGCAATCTACCCTCGCGACTACGATTACATCGCGTTGTGCCAGGGAAACCACTCTTCCGGGAAATATGTTGCGGGCACTCAATCCTCTGGGCTCAAGGGATGCCAGGAGGATGTCGCCGGCGCGAATTCCTACCCGCAACGTCGACCCCAGGTCGGCTCGCACCAGTGGCGTTTCCAGCTCAACCTTGCTCCGGCTGAGCAGGCAAGCCATGGTTCCGCGCTCTTCATGAGTGGCAACTACCATGGCGTCAAATATGTTTTCGAAGCCTGCCAGTTGAGCAACGGTTTCCTGTCGTGGCGCGGTCATGACCTGGTGCGGTGTACCTTGCGCGATGGCGCGTCCGTTTTCCAGCACAACGACTCGTTCACCAAGCGCAAAAACCTCATCCCGACTGTGGGTGACATAGACGACGGGGATGCGATGCTCATGGTTCCACGCACGCAGGTCTTCCACAATTTTGGACTTTGTAGCTGCGTCCAGCGCGGCCAGCGGCTCGTCGAGGAGGAGTATTTCCGGGTCGATCACCAGGGCACGAGCGAGAGCCACCCGTTGTCGCTCTCCACCGGAAATCTGTCCCGGCCGGCGTGAACCCAGATGCGCGATGCGGAATGATTCCAGAATGGCGGCGCTGCACCGCTTGCGTTCCTGGCTGTCGAGTGATGAAAGCCCGTACTCGACGTTGTTCTCGACGCTCAGGTGCGGGAATAAGGCCAAATCCTGAAACACATAGCCCACTCTGCGGCGCTGCGGGGGCACATTCATTCCAAGGGCACAGTCAAAGAGAGTGTTCCCCGCAATTGCGATTCGGCCAGCGTCCGGCCGCGCGAGGCCGGCAATGCAATCAAGTAGCGTGGTCTTCCCTGATCCCGAAGGGCCAAAGAGGATGGTGATGCCTGGCGGAAGGGAGATGGCGAGGTCGAGTTCGAAGTCTTTCCCCAGCCGCTTGCGAACTTGCACCGACACTTCGTGATGATCCGCTGGTGCGGATTTGGGAACAGTCGCATTGGTCAGCGTTGACTCCACGGAGGATGGCTCAGTCAAAGTCGATAAACAGTTCTTACTTCCACACCCAAACCCGCCGGTTCATCCCGTACACCACCGAAAGCACCGCGAACGAGATCACCAGCAGCACTAGCGCCGTAGCATTCGCGCCAGAATAATTGATGGCCTGCACCTTGTCATAGATATCGATCGAGACGGTTCGGGTCACACCCGGGATATTGCCTCCGACCATCAGCACCACGCCAAACTCACCCATGGTGTGGGCAAAGCTCAACGCTACTCCGGTCACCAGTCCTGGGACCGACAAAGGCAGAATCACGCGAAAGAAAGTCTTGAATCGGGATACACCCAGAGTCTGCGACGCTGCCATTAGCCGCGGATCAACTGCCGAAAACGAGGCAGCGAAAGGCTGTACCGCGAACGGGAAACTGTACAAGATCGAGCCGATGAGGAGACCCTCGAAAGTAAAGGCCAGAGTGTGACCCGTCAATGCTTCCCAGCCACGTCCGAGCGGGCTGTGCGGCCCTAGAGCCACCAACACATAGAAACCAAGCACCGTTGGAGGCAGCACAATTGGCAGGGCGAAGACCGCTTCCGCGAGGAATTTCCAGCGCCAGCGGGAGTAAGTGATCCAGTAGGCGACCGGGAGACCCACAACCACGAGCACCGCCGCTACCAGCGCAGCCAGCCGTAAGGTGAGCCAGAATGCCTGCCAATCCATTAGCGTTTGCCTTTCGAACCGTGCTGGGGGATGCCGCGAAGTCGCATGGCGCAAACGCCGACGCGCAAAGACTCGACTGCCACGATAGGTTGCCCGGGCTGCAGTTCTTTCATGTCAAGCCAGCATCTTAAGCTGGAATTCATCTAAGTAAACTTTTGTAAATGTTCGGGTAAACGCCACATCCGTGCTGCAAGATGTACCATCGATCTATAGTAGAACCTACGGCTTGGGTGCGTTCCATTAAAGCAAGTGATTCTATCCGCAACCTGACCTGCGCTGTCGGGTTTATATCAATAGAGAACGTTTAGAGCTGGGTACAGCGAGGATGACGTCGTGAACATGCTTAAACGCCATTGGCTGATCGCGAGTCTGGTAGTTGTAGCCATAGCCGTCTTCGCTGCCTTTCAGTTCAAAAGCAACGAAAAGCCGCAGTATTTCACTACCAAGGTGGATCGTGGCGACATTCGCGAAGTAGTAGAGGCTACGGGAACGATCAATGCCGTGACCACGGTCCAGGTAGGCTCACAGGTTTCGGGCACCATCTCTCGGCTGAATGCCGATTTCAATTCTCGAGTGAAAAAAGGACAGGTAGTGGCCCAGATTGATCCTTCCTTATTTCAAGGCGCATTGTTGCAAGCCAAGGCTGATCTGGCCAATGCCAAGGCAAATCAGGTTGCGTCCCAGGCCAATCTGGAAAAAGCGCAAGCCGCGGCGGTGCAAACCAAAGCGGATTACGAGCGGACTTCAGGCCTCGCCAAAGAAGGCGTGATGAGCCAGCAGCAGCTTGACTTGGCGAAGGCGAATGCTGATTCGGCAGATGCGGCAGTGTCCGCGGCGAAGGCAACCATCACCCAGGCTATTGCGCAGGTGCAGCAGAAGCAGGCGGCGGTAACGGTAGCGCAGACCAATCTCGACTACACCACGATTCACGCGCCCATTGACGGGACGGTCATCGCGCGCAGCGTGGACGTTGGCCAGACCGTGGCTGCCTCGTTGCAGGCACCGACTCTGTTCACGATTGCGCAGGATCTCACCAAGATGCAGGTCTATGCCAGCACGGATGAATCCGACGTCGGCATGATCCACACGGGCCAGGTCGTCACATTCAAAGTGGACGCGTTCCCCAAAGACTCTTTTACAGGTACGGTTTCACAGGTGCGCCTGAACGCGACCACGGTGCAAAACGTGGTGACCTACAACACCATCATCGATTTTGATAACCCGCAAATGAAGTTGTTCCCCGGCATGACGGCCTACATCACGATTCCGGTGGCCGACGCCGCCGATGCGTTGCGCGTGCCCAACGGAGCGCTGCGCTACAAACCGGACATGACCGCCGACCAGGTCCGGGCGCTGTACAAACAATATGGATTGATCTCGGGGCAGCAAGGTGGAACTCAAACGGCGAGTGCTCCCAGCAATCAGGGGGCAGCCGGAGACACTGGCGCTGCCAGCAAGCAGCGACGTGCTCACACGGAAGGCACCCAGGGCGGCGGCGCAGAAAATGGACAACAACAACGTACTCCGCGGGCCGATGTGGCCGTTGTCTGGAAACTGCGTCCGGATAAGACGCTCGAACCGGTGAGGATTCGCACCGGTATCACGGACCACACCGTCACCGAAGTCGCGCAAGTGCTGAAAGGCCAGCTTAACGAAGGCGACGAGTTGGTGACTGGCGGCATGACCGCCAGCTCGGGCGCTGCCCGCGCCCCCGGCCTGGGCGGAGGTCAGCCGCGTACAAGGTAGCAATGATGACGGCCACGATTCCACAATCCGCTGCTCAAACCACCGGCGAAGGCGATCATCGGGCCATCATCCTGATTGAGGACGTGCACAAGTACTACGATCTGGGCGAAACCAAGGTGCATGCGTTACGCGGAGTGAACGTGAGCATCGAGCGGGGTGAGTTCGTGGCCATCATGGGCGCCAGCGGCAGCGGCAAGTCCACGTTCATGAACATCCTGGGCTGCCTGGACAAGCCCACCACGGGACGGTATCTGCTGGAAGGGATCGCTGTGTCTGAGTTGAGCAAGAAAGAACTGGCGACTATTCGCAATCGCAAGATCGGTTTCGTCTTCCAGGGATTCAACCTGCTATCGCGCACCACTGCGCTGGAAAATGTCGAATTGCCCACACTCTACGCGCAGGTCAGCAAGGAAGAAGGCCGGAAGCGCGCGCGGGAAGCGCTGGAATTGGTGGGACTGGGCGATCGCATGGAGCACTTCCCTTCCCAGCTTTCGGGTGGCCAGCAACAGCGGGTTGCAATCGCGCGTGGTCTAGTCAATCACCCGTCGATCCTGCTGGCCGATGAGCCCACAGGAAATCTGGACAGCCGGACTTCGGTCGAGATCCTGGAGGTTTTTCAAAAGCTGAATGACGGTGGGCTGACCGTCGTGATGGTGACGCACGAGCCTGACATCGCAGAATTCGCCAAGCGCGGCATTCACTTCAAGGACGGCACAATCCGCAGAGATGAACTGGTGCAGAACCGGCCGGTCGCGGCCGAAGTTTTGAAGAACATGCCGGCTCTGGAGGATTGAGGATTCCTGTTATGAACTTGAACATCAGTTTGGTTCAGTCATCACAGCAGAGTCGGACGCCGGCTTCTACCCTGTGCGCAGGGAGGTCCGCCATGGAAATTCAGGAAACGTTGAGGATCATGCGAGCGCTGGCTGATGGAGTAGATCCAGAGACTGGAGACTTTATGGTTGCCGATGCGGTCTACCAGTACCCACCGGTGGTTAGGGCGTTGCACCAGGCAGTAGGAGCATTGGAGATCATGCAAGATCGGCTGCGAAACAGGAAGGCTTCACCGGCGAAGAGCGGCAAATCGTGGTCGCGCGCGGAAGATCAACAGGTGTGCGAGGAGTTGCGCAGAGGAATTGATTTCCATCAGATCGCAAAGACCCACAATCGAACCATTGGTTCGATCATCGCGCGACTGGTGAAGTTAGGACAAATTGGGCCGAACACACCGCTGGAATTGTTTGGGCCAAGAGTGGCTTAGTGAGGCTTAGATAGTCCTCAGGAACAGATTATGGATTTAGTAGCGATCATTCGTATCGCCATGCGGGCTCTGGCCCGTAACAAGCTGCGTTCCATCCTGACCATGTTGGGGATCATTATTGGAGTGGGAGCGGTGATCGCCATGGTCAGCGTCGGACAGGGGGCGCAACAACAGGCACAACAACAGATCGCGGCCATGGGATCCAACATGCTGTTCGTGCAATCGGGCACGGTCAACCGCGGCGGCATGAGGATGGGGTGGGGCGCCACCAAGACACTGATCTACGAAGACATGATGGCGATTCTGCGCGAGTGCCCGTCGGTTAAGGCGGCTGCGCCAGGCAGCCAGGCTTCCGCGCAGGTGGTTTTCGGGAACGACAACTGGTCTACCACCATCAACGGCACTGAGCCGCAGTATTTCGACATCCGTAGCTGGCCCATGGCCGAAGGCTCTTCATTTTCACAGGATGATGTGAGCATGGCCGCCAATGTTGCTGTGATCGGCGAGACTGTTCGCAAGAATCTGTTCGGGGCGACCGACCCCATCGGCGAAACTGTCCGTATCAACAACCTGCCTTTCAAAGTTGTCGGCCTGCTTACACCGAAGGGAACCTCGGCTGCGATGGGCCAGGATCAGGACGACATTATTCTGGTTCCGATTACCACTCTGCAGAAGAAGATCACCGGTCAGGACTGGCTGCGCTGGATCATGGTTTCCGCCGTCTCGAAGGATGCCAGCTACACGGCGCAGCAGCAAATTACGGCCCTGTTGCGCGACCGGCATCGCATTCGGTCCGGACAGGACGATGATTTCTTCGTGCGCAACCTGGCTGACATGGCCGACCTGGCGGATCAAAACGCCCGGCTGTTCACCATCCTGCTGGGCTCGATCGCCAGCATTTCGCTGCTGGTGGGTGGCATTGGCATCATGAACATCATGCTGGTCTCGGTCACCGAGCGCACGCGCGAGATCGGTATCCGCATGGCGATTGGCGCCACCGAGGGCGATGTGCAACAGCAATTTTTGATCGAGGCGGTCGTGCTCAGCATCGCAGGCGGCGCGATCGGAATCTTGTCGGGCATGGCCGCTTCCTATCTAATCACACAAACCCTGGGATGGCCCGTGCTGGTTTCCCCCACCGCGATTGTCGCAGCCGTGCTGTTTTCGATGGCGGTAGGCGTTTTCTTCGGTTTCTATCCTGCACGCAAGGCGGCAAGGTTGGATCCGATCGAAGCCTTGAGGTACGAGTAGCGGGTTCCGGACCTCGGGCGTCAGACCTCGGGCGTCGGGGCATCAGTGCTCGGGCATGAGCCGCGAAGCGGCGCCAGAATGCAGCCCACGGCGTATGCCGTGGGTATGACGCAGGCAGGTCGAGCCCCGAAGGGGCGAAAGAAACGTTGCGAACGTTTCTACTCGCGCCGCATGTCATGATTTCGTCCGAGGCCAGGGCTAAACATCCGATCAGCCGTTCAGGGCTTGTGGTAAACGACTCTTTCGCCCCTCCGGGGCTGGGAAATTTCTGCCTCTATACCCACGGCATACGCCGTGGGCTGCATTCTCACGCCGCTTCGGCGGCTGAAAGCCCGTTGCGCAAGGTCCGAGGTGTAACATCCGACGTCTGGCGTCCGAGGTCCGCCGTCCGAGGCTTGAGGTCCGCCGCCTGCTTCCCGTGAAGCCAACTTTGGTGTAGCCCTCATCTGCCTCCCTGCACGCAATCCCTGATTCCCATTTAGACCCCAATCGGACAAAGAAAAGAGCGTTCAGTCCACGCGTCACTGCGTAGGGATATCGGCACATGGTACTCGTGTCTGCAGGTGCCTATGAATTCTTGTGTGCGCTCGAACGCGGTCATTCTCTTATGTTTGATATCCGGGGCCGGACTGGCTTTCGGTCAAGGCACAAAGATTCACGCCGAATACGGGCCGGTGACCGGCCCCGGTCGCGATCTACCGCTCAAGCGTGAGTTGTGGTTCCGGCATGGACGCATACTCCCCGGCCAGTCTCCGGCAGCTCTGCGCTATCGCGCTCATCGGCAAAAAATGCAGTTGAGGACGATGCGCGCCGCCGACTCCCGCGTGGCGGGAACGAATGCGCTGCCACATGCCACCTCCGCTACTACCTGGACGCCTCTGGGACCAAAGCCGTTGGCCTCTGACGCCAGTGGACTTGGGGTGCAGGATTATGGCTGGGTGGCTGGGCGCGTCACCGCCGTTGCCGTCGATCCCGCCGACGGCACGGGCAACACGCTCTACATCGGAGGAGCTTACGGCGGAGTGTGGAAGTCCACGAACTCAGGGCCGCTCAGCGCAAATCCTTCAAGTATTACTTGGACTCCTTTGACCGACAACCAACCGACGCTCGCTGTGGGATCGATCGCAATCCAGCCGCAACTGACCAACCCCGACGCCGCCAACAGCGTGATCCTGGTGGGCACGGGCGAGACGAACAGTGCCGGAGACTCCTACTACGGGCTAGGCATCCTGCGTTCGGTGGATGCTGGCGATAGCTGGACACTGATTTCGCAAGACGCCACAGGCACACGTTCTTTTGCCGGCCTGGGCTTCAGCAAGATTGCGTTTAGCACGGTGAACCCCAGCCTAGTTGTGGCCGCCGCCGCTGGGGCAGCTCAAGGAGTAATCGACGGATTAGAGGATCCGGTAGTCACCAATCGCGGGCTGTACTACTCGACTGATGCGGGACATTCCTGGAACTATGCGGTGGTGAAAGACGCGGGGCTGGTCATCGACCCGAGTTCGGCAACTTCAGTCGTCTATAACGCAACTGCGGCACAGTTCTTCGCTGCAATCCAGTGGCACGGCCTTTATTCGTCGACGGATGGAGCCACTTGGAACCGCCTGAACAATCAGCCAGGCGGACTTAGTCCGTCCGCGTGCCCGGCGAGTCCAACCACGCCAGCCTGCCCCTTATATCGCGGCGAATTTGCTGTCGTGCCCGGACGCAACGAAATGTATTTCTGGTATGTGGACGGCAACAGCACCAACCAGCACATCTGGCAGACGAAGAATGGCGGCACGAACTGGACTCAACTCAACGACTCCAACATAGCCAACTGCGGCGATCTGCTGGGTGGCTGCGGAACCGAGCAGGGGATTTACAACCTTGAACTAGCCGCGATCCCCGACGGACAGACGACCGACCTCTATGCCGGGGCGGCAAACCTGTTCAAATGCAGGATCACGAGTGCGACGCCCACTTGTGGCGGCAATGCGCCGGACACTTTCGTTAATCTCACCCATGCCTATGGCTGTCCGCCAGCCTTCGGCTCGATTGCGCATGTCCATCCCAACCAGCACGCCCTGTCATTCTTGCAGATCAACAACAACGCCCAGGTGATCATGTACTTCGCCACCGATGGCGGAGTCTATCGCTCACTGGATGGCTACACCGGGCTAACCACCGGCGCATGCGGCGGCAGCAACCAGTTTGACAGCCTCAACGAAACCCTCGGATCGGTGACTCAGTTGGTTTCCTTCTCGCAGCATCCCACGGATTCAAACACGATCTTGGGGGGCGCCGGGGACAACGGGACGCCCGCCACAAGTGAATCGCAAAGCAGCTCGGGTTGGGTAAATGTCAATGCCGGCGACGGAGGTTATAACGAGATCAATCCTGACAATCCCACCGAATGGTTCACCGCTAACACGGACGTCAGCATCCAGCGATGCAGCCTGGGAGTCGATTGCCGGACGCAGGATTTCGACAATGGCCTGGTGGTCTCCAGCGGTACGGTGGGAGGCGATTCCGGAGCATTTTTTACGCCGTTTATCTTGGATCCACAAAATTCCGGAGGACTCATCGTGGGGACCTGCCGGATGTGGCGCGGAGCCACCGACGGCAGCGGGTTCTCGGTCCTGAGCGACAATCTGGAGACGGGAGGAACGGGGAGCTGCACCGGCGGCGAAGTAAATCTGGTGCGTGCGGTGGCGGCGGGGGGCATCAAGAGCACGCAGGGATTTTCCAACGTGATGTACGCCGGGACCGATGGCCTTGGACCTCTTGCCCCAACTGGAGGCCATCTCTGGGTAACAACAAATGCGAGTGGCGGGCCGGGCACCTGGTTTGACCGTACTGGCGCGACCAATCCGGGGGCGTTTCCAATCTCCGGGATTGCAGTCGACAAGTCAGACGCGACTGGCAAGACGGCGTACATGACCATCATGGGTTTTCATGCCTCTCATGTATGGAAGACCATTAATGCCGGCACCTCGTGGATTGATTTCACCGCCAACCTGCCCGATGCGCCTGCCAATGCCGTGCTGGTCGATACGGCAATGAGCACCATCTACGTCGGCACCGATGTGGGCGTTTTCGCGAGCAGCACAGCCAGCCCGAGCTGGACCGAGGTTGGGCCCGCGCCGGAGAGCGGCCAGGCCGGATATTTGCCCAACACGGCGATAACGGCGTTGCGTATGTTTAACTCCGGCGGAACAAAAAAACTGCGAGCTTCCACCTATGGAAGGGGGATCTGGCAATTGACGCTGGTGGCGGGACCGGACTTTCAGTTTGCCATCGACGACAACTCCTTGACCACGTTCGTAGGGCAGAGCGCAACTTTCAACGTCACTCTGACGGCGCAGAACGGTTACAACAGTCCGGTGAATTTGACTTGCGCGCGCCGGGTTACCTCACAGCCGCCGTCCTGCGCGATCACGCCGGCCAGCTTGACGCCCACCAACTCAGGTGCAACTTTCAGCGTGAGTGCCGGAGGGCCGGTCGGCGACTATCTATTCAATGCCCACGGAATCGGAAGCGACGCGAACAAGATCACCCGCGATTTCGCTCTGACCCTGCACGTGGTGGATTTCAATCTGACCGCGCCTGCCCCCGGAAGTTTGACTACGAGCCAGTCCAGCCTTTCCGGACCGGTTGCCTTCCAGGTAACGGCGTCGGGAACATTCAATCAGGCGGTGACGCTCTCCTGCGGCGGCTTGCCTGCCGGAGCTGCTTGCAGCTTGCAGCCTTCCGGTTCGGTGAGTCCAACTTCGGGAGGCCCTATACCCGTGACGCTGACAATTAGCACCGGTGCAAGCACACCCCCTGGAACGTATACCGTCGCAATTCATGGCACAACCACGGGAGGGCCGACGCGGACGCAAAATCTCACCCTGACGGTCAACGCCGGCACCACTAACAATCCTGACTTCGCCATCGACATCAGCAATCCATCGCTGACGGTAGGACCAACAGAATCCGCGGTCTTCAACGGCACACTGAAGGCGTCGGGCGGTTATGGCAGCACCGTCAAGCTTACCTGCGCGGGGAGCCTGCCGCTGACTTGCACACCTTTTCCCGCAACCCTCGCGCCCACTGCGGCAGGCGCGGCTTTTACGGTGACGGCCAGCAGCGATGTGCAGAAAACCTATGACTTCAACATCGTGGCGACCGGAACCGACACGGCCCATACCACTCATTCGGTGGCCGTTGAATTGATCGTCGGTTTCAATTTCGCCATCAACAACAATTCCGATGGCCAGACCATTGCGGCGGGCCAGACTGCCAGCTACAACCTGGATGCAGTTCCCCTGGGCAACGGCAGCACCTTCCCCAGCAACCTGAGTCTGACTTGCGCTAGTTCCGGGATGCCAGCGTTGAGCACGTGCTCTTTTACTCCGAACCAGGTGTCTGCGGGAAGCGGGGACACCAACGTGCGTTTGAACATCGTCACAACCGCGACCAGTGGAGTAACCGCGCGACTGACGGGAATGCCGCATCAGCTTTGGTATGACGTGGGATTCTCCCTGGTTGGCATAGTGCTTACGTTCGGTGGATTGAGGAGTCCTGACCGGCAACGGAAGAAACTGGCTAAGGTACTTGCAGTTCTCATCATGATGACCGGCGGGTTCGCCGCCTGCGGCGGGGGCGGGAACGGAGGGGGCGGCAACGGCGTTGGCGGGGCCGGTCATCCGGGAACCGCTCCGGGAAATTACACGATTACCGTTAACGGCATGGTCGGGTCGGTTACGCGGAGTGCGCAGGTGGTCCTGACGGTGCAGTAAACTGTGAAATCCCGCTGACTATTTTGTCGCGCCCTTGCGTGCCAGCGCTAGTGCGCCCCGCACTGGCTCAATCACGCCGGGGTTGATGACCACATCGGGATATTCCGAACGCAAATGGTTGTAAAAAACCTGCCGCACTAGCGGGGAGCTACCGAAGACGCCTCCTGACATGGCTACGGAGACGATGCCGGCGTTTGCGAAGAGGCGCGTGATTACGGTTCTGGCTACGCTCGCCAGTTCGGCGCCCGCTTGGTTGAGGACGTCAAGCGCGATGCGATCTCCGCGATCGGCCGAAGAAAGCACTGCTGGAAACAGAGCCGCAAAATCGGGCGGCGGGGTGGCATTGGCCGCCACTACCAATTGTTCGCGAGTTTTAACTTGCCAGAATTTCATCAGGCTTTCGAGTAGCGATTGGCTCGTTGCCTCGGCATCGTTCAGGTCTAACGCTCGTACGGCAGCAGCAACCGCGGCGCGACCGATCCAGTGGCCCGATCCCTCGTCAGAGATGGCGAATCCCCAGCCACCGGCGCGAGCAGTATGCCCTTTGGAGTTGCGTCCGTAAGCGATAGATCCGGTGCCGGCGATCACGATCACGCCAGGTTCACCGCCGAAGGCGGCTTCGAGTGCGATCACCATATCTCCAACGACTTCGATTTCGCCGGGCACCAACTCCGAGACGCATTGGCGTACCGGATCGCTGACCTCGGGCCGCGCGGCTCCTGCCAGGCCTATGCAAGTCTTGTTGACCTGCGACGGAGTAATGTTCGCGATAGCGCAGGCCTGGCGAATCGCAGTGGCCAGCGCCTCACGCGCTTGCTTTTCACCAACCCGGACCGGATTGCTGCCGGCCGCCGTGCCCGCGCCCAGGACCGAAGTCTCGTCGCCGATCAGGCAGGAAGTCTTGCTGCCTCCGCCGTCAATACCGAGATAGATGGCCACGAGCGTAGTTCTATCATAAGAGTCAGCTTCGACTCCGCGACGGGGGCAGTCACAACTCTGGCTTGACGAGCTGGATACCCCGGAGCAGATCGCGCGACTTTCACGGGTAAAGCCCGCTACTCTGGGACGGTATTTCAGTGCCGAAGGGATCGGCCGCCTTCGCGCGGGCGAGTCTCCGGCGCCCACACAAGTTGGTTTATGGGCTTGGACAAGCTTGACCTCACGATCATCGCGCTGTATCTGGCGGGGATTACGCTCTTCGGACTGCGCTTTCGGAAGAAGCAGCGCTCGCTGCGCGATTACTTTCTCGCCGATCGTGACATCCCCTGGTGGGCAATTTCGCTCTCCATCGTTGCTGCGGAAACCAGCACCCTCACCATCATCAGCATTCCCGGTCTGGCTTACGACACCAACCTGATGTTCCTGCAGGTCGTGCTGGGATACGTAGTGGGACGCGTCATTATCAGTTTCGTCCTCTTGCCTCACTATTTTCGCGGCGATCTGTACACCGCGTACGAGCTCATCGAACGGAGGTTTGGCAAGAAGCTCCGATCGCTCACCGCTGGCCTCTTCCTGATGACGCGCGCGGCGGCTGAAGGCGTGAGGGTCTACGCCGTTGCCATCGTAGTTGCGATCGCGCTGGGGACGGGAGAGATCGCCTCCATTGCCATCATCACTGCGCTCACACTGATTTATACCTTCGAGGGCGGGCTGGCGGCCGTGATCTGGACCGACGTGGTGCAAACCGTGATCTACGTCGGCGGAACACTGGTGGGCTTGTTCACGATCTTGCATCTCGTACCCGGCGGTTGGCCGGCCATTCATAGTGCGGCGGAAAGTGCGGGCAAGTTTCGGGTCTTCGACTTTACCCCTGACTTCTGGAAGCCTTACACGTTTTGGGCGGGATTGATCGGGGGCGCATTTCTCACTACAGCCAGTCACGGTACCGATCAACTGATTGTGCAGCGTCTGCTGGCGGCGCGGAACCAGCGACAGTCCGTGCTCGCGCTTCTGTCCAGCGGAGTCGCGATTCTCTTTCAGTTTGCGCTGTTCCTTCTAGTTGGCGTCATGCTGTTCGCCTTCTATCACGTGCCTTCGGCGAATTTCGGAAAGGCGGACCGGATTTATCCGACATTCATCATCAGCCAGATGCCGCACGGGATTTCAGGATTGCTGATTGCGGCGATTCTGGCCGCGGCGATGTCTAATCTGAGTGCGGCGCTGAATTCTCTTTCGTCCAGTTCGATCATTGATTTTTACCTGCAGCGGCATCCGCAGGTTGATGAGCGACGCAAGATCCGGCTCTCGCGGATCGCGACATTGTTGTGGGCCTTGCTGCTTTTCGGATTGGCCGTACTGTCGCTGAACAAAGTCGGGCGGGTAATTGAAGTGGGATTGCAGATCGCATCCGTGGCTTACGGCGCTCTGCTCGGTGTGTTCCTGTTGGGAGTGCTAACCCGGCGGGCAAATCAGACTGGGGCGATCGTGGGTATGGTGTGTGGGTTCGTCGCGGAACTCTGCCTCTGGCTGGACACGCGCGTGCCTTGGACGTGGTACGTGGCGATTGGGACCGTGGTCACGTTCACGGTCGGCTATGCGGGAAGTGCGATGGTGGAGAAGAAAAGCGCTTGACCGCAAAGGAAGTCAGCTCGCCGACCGCTCCCGTTTTGGGCACTATCTGGCTTTTCTTTGCGTCCTCTGCGGTTTCTTGGCGACCCTCTGCGGTTAAATGCTTTCGACGAGAGCATCATTCATGCCCGACGAACTCACGAAAGCAATCATTGGAGCGGCGATCAAGATCCACGGAAAGCTTGGACCCGGATTGCTAGAGTCAACTTATGAAGCTTGCCTGGCATACGAACTCGGCAAATTCGGGCTCCGTGTGGAACGGCAAGAGGCTGTTCCGCTGGTGTATGAAACTGTGAAGATGGACTGTGGCTTTCGTGCTGACCTTGTGGTGGAAGACAGAGTCGTGATCGAACTCAAGTGTAAGGAAGCTCTTCATCCGGTGGATCTGGCACAGCTTCTTTCACATCTCCGGTTGCTGGACATACAGGTTGGGTTGCTGATCAATTTCCACGTGGTTTTTCTTAGGGAAGGCATCAAGCGGATGGTGAACAATTATCGCGAGCCAGCGGGAGAGAGCTCTTAACCGCAAAGGTCGCTGAGAAATCGCTGAGGACGCGAAGAAAAGCTGTACCCTTGTTCACGTATACTTCAACCCCAGCATGGAAAGCGCTTCCCTGAAAGTTTCCTCCCTCCCCGAACTGGCCCGCGATCTGCGCGCTAGTCATGCGACAGCGATCGTGGTGGGAACCATCATCGGTAGTGGGATCTTTCTGGTGCCGGCTGAGATGATGCAGGCCGCCGGCTCGGCCAAGCTGGTTTATCTGGCCTGGATCGTGGGCGGACTGCTCTCCTTCTTCGGCGCAATGACCTACGCCGAGTTGGGCGCGATGAAGCCCCAGGCCGGCGGCGAGTACGTCTATATCCGCGACGGCTACGGACCGCTGGCCGCGTTTCTTTACGCGTGGACCTGGTTCCTGATCGCCAAGCCGGCGTCTATCGCCACGCTTGCCACCGGCTTCGTGCGGGTTTTGGGAACCTTCCCGGCTTTGAGCTTTTTGGCCAACAACTTTGTCTCTGCACCCTTTTCGGTGACCTACGGCCAACTTTTGGCAATCGCAGCCGCCACATTGATCTCTGTCCTCAACTACGTCGGAATCAAGAAAGCCGGCGACTTCCAACTGGTGTTCACCTTGCTGAAAGTCGTCATCATTGTCGGAATCGTGGTGATCGGTTTCAGTTACAGCGGGGGAAGCTGGCAGAATTTTGCCGGCACCTTTACCGGCGCCAAGGGTGGAATGGCCGGTTTCATGGCCGCCTTGGTGGCAGCGCTGTGGGCCTACGATGGCTGGAACGACCTGAACATGGTCTCCGGAGAAGTTCGCAACCCGGAACGCAACATTCCGCTGGCCCTGATCCTCGGCGTAGCGTTGGTGGGCATCTTGTACATGCTGGTTAACGCGGCCGTGCAGTACGTCTTGACCGCATCAGTCATAGCTGCCTCGCCGCGGCCAGCGTCCCGTGCCATGGCGATGGTCTTGGGAAGTCTGGGTGCGGGTATTGTGTCGGCGGGGATGGCACTTTCGATGCTCGTCGCCATGAACGGCACGGTTATGAGTGGCGCGCGCGTTCCGTTTGCAGTGGCGCGCGACCGCTACTTCTTTTCCTCTCTGGCGAAAGTGCATCCGCGATTTCACACACCCTCGGCTTCCATTGTCGTGCAAGCCATACTAGCCATCACCTTGCTGCTGTTTGGAGGGAATTTCCGGCAGTTTTTCTCACTGGCAATTTTCGCCGAGTGGCTTTTCTACATGATCGCCGGCAGCACGGTATTCGTGTTTCGCAGGCGCGATCCGGACGCGATCCGGCCGTACCAGGTCTGGGGATACCCGGTAGTTCCTGCGCTGTTCGTTTTGGCGGCCACAGTGCTCCTTTACTACACATTCGCGGGGAATCTTCGCATATCGGCCTTGGGGTGCCTGGCAATTCTGGCGGGCATACCTGTTTTCTATGTCTTTTCCTGGCGGCGTCCGGCGGACGCCTGAAATCTTGGCCGGAAGCACTGTCTTTTCAGCTAGTTCCATATTGGCATTACTTGGGTTACTGAAGGACACCCACGCAGGGCACGTTTACCCTTCCTCACTTCTCCCGTAAGTTAAAACTTCCACCCGGTGCACCTCCCCAGGCTCGGGCCCCCATTTTTGGAGTTTATGAATGCCTACGACTGACGGTTTTCAGTTAGGGATTTTGCCGGAGCGCAAACTCGATCGGCGAGCGTTGGCCGCCGCCTACGGTTTGCTGATACTGCTGATCATTGTGATGATCAACATCGGCTGGATCTGGCCGGACAGCATGAACATCTCGCGGAATTATCACGTGACCGAGCTGATCCCGATGCCGAGCCTGCAGCCCAAGCCGGTGAAGCTGAAGCCCCAGCCACGCACTCTGCAGGCCAAGCTTCTGCCTAAGGCACCAGTTTTTGAAGCTCCCAAGCTGACCGTGCCGCGTGAGCTTCGTGCTCCAAAGCCACACACGGAAGAAGAGGTAGCGCCCAAGATCGAAGTTAACAATTTCACTCCGACCGTACTCAAGCAGTTACCCGGGGGAGCCCGCCCGTCCCTGATCGTTCACACCGGCGAGTTCGGCAGTTCCGCCACGCCAACCGTGAATGCGCCGATACAGAAAGTACAGACGGGCGGATTCGGCGATCCCAACGGAATTCCCGGACAGGGTAAGCCGAACGCTCACCTGGTAGCCGCGAACTCTGGCGCGTTCGATCTGCCCCAGGGGCCAGGGACCGGCAATGGCTCGGGCGGAGCGAAGGGTATCAAAGGCACGATTGCCAGCGCCGGCTTCGGTAACGGAATCGCGCAGGGCGGACAGGGGGACGGCCGCAGCAACGGACGCGGTGCTACCGTGCAGACCGCCGGATTTTCCGAGCAGCAGGTGACGCGAGGCGGGATGAAGCAGCAACAAGCCGAAACCGGACCAGCGACGGCACCTGTGGAAATCTTGTCTAAACCCAATCCGGTTTACACTGAGGAAGCTCGCCGTCTCCGGCTGGAGGGTGAAGTACTATTGGAAGTGATGTTTGGGGCAAACGGGCAGTTGCACGTGAATCGCGTGGTGCGGGGCATGGGCCATGGCCTGGACGAAGCCGCCATCGAAGCGGCAAACAAGATGCGTTTCAAGCCTGCCCAGCACTACAATCAGCCCATAGACTCCACGGCGACTGTACATGTGGTTTTCCAGCTGGCGTACTGAGCTGAGCTTACTGAGCTGGGCGTATTGAGTAAGACAGAGAGGATCTGAGTCATGCGTACTTGGAAATGGATGATTACGGCTTCCCTGCTGGTCACGTTGAGCGCGATGGGGCAGCAGACGACAACGCCAGCTTCTTCGTCCCCCGAGACATCGACTAGCCCCGCGCCGGCGCAGTCGCCGGCCGCTTCACCCCAGAGTGCACCGCAGCCGGCCACGATTATGGCTGCACCCAGTCCCGCGGCTCCGGCTATCTCTACCGCCGCACCCACCACCATGGACCAGGTGGTCGACCGGGCTTTGGCGCGCGAACATGCGCTGATCACGTTTTTGCAAACCCGCACTCCGCTGGTAGAGACCTACCTGCAGAACCTGAAGCTGGATGAGCAAATGGGTCCGGCACCCAGGGAAGATCACTACTTCTTCGGCCGTTTGGACTTGAGCGATTCCGTGGATCGGCAGGATTATCTTTCCGGCGATAAGAGTTTTCAAAACCGCATGATGGGCGGTTTCACCAAGTTGTTCAAATTCGAATACAAGCCCATTGGTTTTTCCTGGATGATCTTCGCCGACCGCGACGACTTTGATCGCGCCCATTACGATTTCAAATATATTCACCGCGAGTTTCTGGGCGACGTGCGCTGCATCGTCTTCGACATTACCCCCAAGAAAGATGCCGGCAAGGGTCGCTTTCTGGGCCGCATCTGGGTTGAGGATCAGGAATTCAATATTGTCCGTCTGAATGGTACTTATGCGCCCCGGCCGAGAAACGCCCAGTTCTTCCACATGGATAGCTGGCGGCTGAACCTGATTCCGGGTTACTGGGTACCCTCTTACATTTACAGCGAAGAAGGTGATTTCAGTTACGGCTCCAAGGACAAGATGGCTTTCAAGGCACAGACTCGAATCTGGGGCTACGACTTGAAGAAGAACAACAAGGAAGATGAACTCACCCAGGTGCTGGTGGATTCTTCGGTGAAGGACGAGAGTCCCACGGCACAGGACGCTTCCCCGCTGCAAGCCCAGCGCGAATGGCAGCAGCAGGCGGAAGATAACGTGATCGAACGCCTGCAGAATGCGGGCATGCTGGCTCCGCAAGGCGAAGTGGACAAGATTCTGATGACCGTGGTTAACAACCTCGAGGTCACCAACAATATCGATTTGCCCCGGCCGGTTCGCACCCGGGTGATGCTGACTTCTCCGCTGGAAACTTTCAGCGTGGGCAACACTATCATTGTGAGCCGCGGTTTGATCGACGTGCTGCCGGACGAGGCCTGCCTGGCCATGGTGCTTTCGCACGAACTGGCGCACATTGTACTGGGACACAATCTGGGCAGCCGGTACGCCTTCAATGACCGCATGCTCTTCTCCGATGAATCCACCTACCAGAATCTCGGATTCAGGCACGTTCCGGAAGAAGAGACCGCCGCCGACAAGAAGGCCGTGGATCTATTGAAGAACTCGCCTTACGCCCAGAAGCTGGATACGGCGGGATTATTCCTGCGAGAACTGACTGAAAGAGGACCGGGACTATCCGCGTTGCTGACCCCGCATCTGGGCAACAGCTTTACAGATGGCAAAGGCGGAATCGAACGGATGGCGGCGCTTATGACGTCTGCGCCGGCTCTGGATCCGAACAAACTGGATCAGATTCCTGCATTGCCGTTGGGTGGACGCGTTAAGCTGAATGCATGGGATGACCATGTGGAACTGATCAAGACCGCGCCGGTTGCGATCACCTCAGCCCGCGACAAAATGCCGTTTGAGGTGACGCCTTTCTTCCCGCGGCTGACTCGCTACGGGAGCGGGGCTAACCCAGGATCACCGACGAGCACCGCAAACGCTGCCCCCCAGTAACCAGGCTGGCTTCCGCGTCCGCCATAGTCACTGGCACGACAAGTTGCACTAAACGCAGGCCGGGACCGGAGTAACATCCGGAGTTCCGGCCTTTCGTTTTGGGCGGTTGCGGTGTTCGCAGAACGCCACGCATCGTCGATCTCGCTCCAACAGCCGGCTCAAGATGAAATCTTTCTTATCTTCCACCAGGTGTCCCAGCAGCCGTGTTCCCGAAGTGGCAGTCAAATTACCGGCGTTACTTGAGAGCGCGACAATCGACACGTAGGCTAGATAAATCGGAACAACTGGAGGCTTCATGGCGACCCCGGGCAGAGCGCCCATCCCGAATACTGCTCATCAAACAATACCGCCTGCGCCAGCACTGTTGTTAGCCATGCTGCAGGTCTCGACCCATGTGAGCGATCTGATCTTTTCGCCTGGAAGCCATCCCCACGTTGAGGTGAGTGGCCAACTGGTCCCTGTGAAAATGCCGGGATTATCGGCTCTGAGTGCGGACGACACGCAACGCATCGCGCGGGAACTGATTGGCGACAACAAACCAGCCCTCGCCATGCTGCAACAGCAGGGTTCGTGTGACATTTCGTATAGCCTGCCGGGCACAGCACGTTTCCGGGTCAATGTCTTCGTGCAGCGGGGCAGCCATGCGATCGTGATGCGCGTGATTCCCAAGACCATTCCCAGTTTTGCTGAACTGAAACTACCAGAGGAACTGGCTCACATTGTCGATCTGAAGAACGGGATCGTGCTGGTCACCGGTCCCACCGGTTCGGGCAAATCCTCGAGTTTGGCTGCCATTCTTGATCGCATTAACGAAACCAAGGCGTACCACATTTTGACGATCGAAGATCCCGTGGAATTCATGCATCGCCACAAGCGTTCCATTGTTCACCAACGGGAGTTGCACAGCGACACACCCAGCTTTGCGATGGCACTGCGGGCTGCCCTGCGGCAAGCTCCCAAGGTCATCCTCGTGGGAGAAATGCGGGACAAGGAAACCATCGAAATCGCGCTGGAGGCGGCCGAGACCGGTCACCTCGTGCTTTCCACTTTGCATACCACGGATGCCTCCAAGACCGTCGAACGGATCATCGGAGTCTTCCCGCTGTCGGAACAGCATACGATTCGCAACCGCTTCGCTAAAAGTTTCCGCTACATCGTTTCGCAGCGGCTGCTTCCGCGCAAAGGGGGAACCGGGCGTGTGGCCGCGATCGAAATTCTCAAATCGACCCTGCGCACTCGCGAGTATCTGGACAAGGGCGAAGTAGAAGGAAAGAGCCTGCTGGATGCCATGCGGGATGGTGACACCGAGGGCATGCAGCACTTTGACGGAGAAATCGAAAAGCTGATTCGGGCGGATCTGATCGACTACGACACGGCGATGGCCTACGCCACCAACCCGGGGAACTTGCGCCTGCAACTGACAGACCTGGGGCAGGAGCTACCACCCGCTCAAGCGCAGCCAACTCAGGTGAAGAAAACTGCGCCCCCGGCACCAGCGAAGAAGAAAGAGGATACCGAACTCGAGATCGAATAGCCCGACACTTCCGAGGGCGATCCGCAATCTGGCTCGTGGGTTGGCTGTTCGGCGAAATTGGAAGAACGGCCTTCAGGGCCGGGTGATTTCTCTCGAAGCTAGCGCACGATGATACCGGCGTATCCCACGACCCGAGCACGATCGCCCGAAACATCGCCTGAAGTCGCATACCTCACCAATTCCGCTGCAGTCGCACCCATTCGCCGGGCCGCGGTGATCATCGCCACCGTAGGGCCAAATCCGCACATGCTGATGTGTTCGTTCATTACCACGTCGTACAATCCCCGCGCATCCATCACCAGGATGCGTTCGATTGCCTTGTAATCCTTCTGCCTGGTCACGGCATCGTTCTCGTAGTGATTCATGTCACTGGACGCGATCAGCAGCACGCGCTCGCCCATCGCTTGCAGCGCGTCCGCGATAGCATTCCCCAGAGCTTCTAGGATTTCGTAGCGACTGGTGCCCAAAGCTATCGGCACAAATGTGCAATCAGGCCTTCTGCTCTGCAGGAAGGGCAATTGCACTTCGGCGGCATGTTCGGCACGGTGTGCCTCCGCATCCTCAGCAAAAAGGGGAAAGCGTTGCTTCAGGGTCTCCGCAAGCGGAGAATCGATGGGCACACACCCCAAAGGCGTCTCCCACGCGCCCTGGCTCATGATCGCAAGCGGACGCCCTAACCCGGTATGGTTGGGGCACATCAGGATACAGCGTCGGGGCAGATCGAGCCCGGCATACACAGCTCCCGCCACGTGTCCGGAATACATATACCCCGCATGCGGCACCACGCAGCCGAGAGCCCCAACGGTTTTGTTCTGTGGAGGCAAAAAAGATTCGATGTCAGCCCGGAGGTCATCGGGATCGCGAGGATAAAAACGTCCTGCAACCGCGGGATGGCGAATTGTCGAGGCCATCAAGCCTCCAGCATGAAGGATTTTTCGAAACGTAGGCGCGAGCGTCCCACTCGTGCGGGAGCGAGATAGACCAGGGCGCGCCTAGCTCCATGCACGAGCGTGGACGCTCGCGCCTACATCGACTTCAAATCCGAAACGTCGAGGGTCGCTAAAGCACGAAATAGCGCCGCACTTTTCTCCAGGCTCAAAGCTTCCGCGCGAACCGTCGGCTTGATTCCCGACTTTTCCAAGGCAGCCCGCAACACGGCGGGCTGATAGCGTGACTTGAGATTATTCCAGAGGGTCTTTCGTTTCTGCCCAAAAGAGAGCTTCAAGAAACTGATAAAGTCCGCTTCCGGCACACGCAGGCTGTCGATCTTCGGCGTGATCCGGAGCCGCACTACCGTGGACTCGACTTTAGGCGGCGGCGAGAATGCGCCGGGCGGAAGCGTGAACATTTTCTCCACCCGGGCATAGAGCTGGGTCGTGGCGGAAAGCAGGCCGTATTCGCTGCGTCCCGGTGCGGCCACGAGCCGCTCGGCCACTTCGCGCTGCACCATGAGCACGATGGTTTCGAAATACTGCCTGAATTCAAACAGCCGCAGGAGAATGTCGGAGGTAATGAAATAAGGAAGATTGCCCACTACCCGCACCGTTTCAGGCTGGTGATTCATGCCCGGACGGGTGCTACCCGGCTTCGGTCCGAAAAGAGTGTGGAAGTCTATCGCCAGGACGTCACCCTCGATGATTTCCACATTCGTCTCCTGGGAAAAATTCATACGCAACTGGGCAGCCAGCACGCGGTCGATTTCGATCGCGATTAACCGCCGCGCCCTTTTCGCCAGCAGGGATGTGAGCGCACCACGTCCAGGCCCGATTTCCAGAACCGTAGTCTGCGAAATATCGCCCAGCGCTTCCACGATGCGCATAGGCGCCGCCGGGTCGACCAGGAAATGCTGCCCCAGTTTGGGCTTGCCGCGGCGTCCTGTCGGGGCGGCGATTCTTGTCACATTGGCCTCTTTCTGGCCGGCTTGCCGGCGTTTACACTGGCGAGTTGTTTGGGCAAATTCGCCCCGCGAAATGCATTGGCACAGCGGAGTATGCTGTAAGCAGCACGCTCTATCATAGCGTGTGCCGGCGGCACACGGGGCCGGCACTTCACAAGGAGTCGTCTTCATGCACATAGTTTTCGCTGCTTCGGAATGTGTGCCATTCTCGAAAACTGGCGGGCTCGCCGACGTAGTGGGTGCCCTGCCACGCGCCCTGGCTTCCGCCGGGCATCAAGTAAGCGTTTATGTTCCCCGCTATCGCCAAACCCAGCTAAAGGCTGCCCAGACCGTCGTCGGCAGCGTCACCGTTCCCTTCGACGACCAATACCGCTTTTGTTCGGTCGTCAGCGGGGGCAAGCAGGCCGGAGTCAGTTTCTATTTCGTCGATTATCCGCCATTTTTCGAACGCGAGGCGCTGTACGGTACTTCCTCCGGCGACTATCCCGACAATGCCGAGCGTTTCGCCCTGTTTTCCCGGGCCGTGCTGGAAGCATCGAAGATTCTCGGTGTGCCCCAGATTTTCCATTGCCACGACTGGCAGTCCGCCCTTATTCCCGTCCTGCTGCGTACGCAATATGCTGAAGACCCGGCCTTCCGCGACGTAGCCACCGTCTTCACGATTCACAACATGGGATATCAGGGACTCTTTCCGCCGGACACACTGCCTTTGCTCACCTTGCCCTGGGATCTGTTCACGATTTCCAAAATGGAATTTTTTGGCAACGTAAACTTCCTGAAGGGCGCTCTAATATTTTCCGATTTCGTTACCACCGTGAGCAAGAAATACAGTCAGGAAATCCAGACGACGGAATTCGGTTTCGGCCTGGAGGGCGTTTTGCGAACGCGATCCTCGAGCGTAACCGGCATTCTGAACGGAGTGGACTACGACGAGTGGAGTCCAGAGACCGACAAGTTCATCGTGGCCCGATACTCACCGCAGGACTTGTCCGGCAAGGCCAAGTGCAAGCAGGATCTGCTCGCAGCCTTTGGCATAACCAAAGTCGATACAAGCCTGCCCGTGATCGGCATCGTCTCCCGGTTCGCGGCTCAAAAGGGCTTCGATCTCATCTCCCAAATCATGGAGCGGCTGGCGCGCGAGGAGATGATCATCGTCGCCCTGGGCAACGGTGACAAGCCCTACGAGGAAATGTTTCTACGGCTGGCAAAGCAATTTCCGCAGAAAATTGCGGTCAAGGTCGCCTACGACAATGCGATTGCGCACAAGATCGAAGCCGGCAGCGACATGTTCCTCATGCCCTCGAAATACGAGCCTTGCGGCCTGAACCAGATATACAGCCTAAAATACGGTACCGTGCCCGTGGTGCGCGCTACCGGAGGCCTCGACGACACCATCGAACACTGGGACCCACGCACCGGCAAGGGCACCGGGTTCAAGTTCACCGATTACAATGGCGAAGCTCTGCTGCTGACCATTAAGGAAGCGCTGCGAGCTTTCCGCGATCAGAATTCCTGGCAATTGCTCATGCGCAACGGCATGAACAAGGATTTTTCGTGGGATGCGTCGGCCAAAGAATATATTCGCGTTTACGAGCGCGCGCGGCAGTTGCGGACGGGGAATACAGCCGCTTCGAGCCGCCCCGAAGCAATTGACCTGGAGCCGATTAGCCGCTAGCTATTGGGCAGTTGCGCCCGCGGGCAGCACCGAACCATCGCGCACAAAATCGACCTCGATCACCTCGCCCGGCTTGAGCTTCACTTCGCGACCTTTCTGAAGCAAAAGGAACGTTGTGCTGGCCGCCAGCCCGTACCATCGAGCGCTGCCTGCGGAGGTAGCGAGAGCTTCTTCCGAGAGATCGTCGGCCAGCTTTGCCACCAGCGCTGTGCCGCCAAGCTGAATTGCCAGCCGCTTCTTGCTCACCGTGGGATGCACCCTGCCTTCGCTATCGATCTTTGCGGAAGTGCTCTCGGTAGCGGAGAGTTCAAATCGGGCCGGTTGAACCGTGCCATCGGGGAGTTTGATGCGATCGAAAATCATTCGCAGTCCGCCCCGGCGCATCATGCGGCGCGCGGGAGTCGTTTCCAGGTGTCCTTCTACCAGGGTTCCCTTGGGCAACATGGGCTTGCCGTCAACCTCAACCGGATCTTCCACCTTAGCCATGAACGAAGAGCCGCTGGGAGACTTTGAGCTGATTTGCGAGAGCAGTGCGAGACGAGCCTTGCGGCCTTCCAATGACGGAGTGGGCTCGGACTTCCGCGCCTCAGGCGCATTCGGCAGCTGCGCCACGGGCTCCTGAGCAAACGCTCCGGCTGCCAGAGCGATACACGAAATCAGGAAGCAGCGCAGCAGAGTCATTGAGGTCCCTCGCTCGGGCGAAATACGATCAGGAGACTATAAACGATACCAGGCCAGGCGTGTAGCGTGAGCCCGTAGTTGGACCAGCGCGGAAGACGGACTCTTATTCCAAGTGTCATCCTGAGCGGAGGCCACCCTTCGCTTGCGAATGGGCTGGTGAGTCGAAAAGGACCCCTCGTAGCTTAGCAGGACGCGCTGTTGATGGGAGCATACGGGACGTTTCCCATGCGAAGTTCAGCAGCGCGCTCGTGGCAGAACGCTCGTGAAGATTGTGGGGATCCTGCGACTGCGCGGCACCTTCGCGATGCGAGGGCGCTCCACTCAGGATGACAGCTTCTTGGTAAAATCGAGGCGAATTATGTTGGGCGTTCCCCATGCGTACTTTTCCCAGAACCATCTTCCACGTCGATATGGATGCCTTCTTTGTCTCCGTCGAAGAACTGTTCGATCCTGAACTGAAGGGAAAGGCCGTTGTCGTGGGAGGGCAGCGCGACGAGCGGGGTGTAGTTTCCGCGGCGTCGTATGAGGCTCGCAAATTTGGTGTGCACTCCGCCATGCCGCTGCGGACTGCAGCCAAGCTATGCCCGCATGCAATTTTCGTGAACGGCCATCCCAGCCGCTATCGGGAGTGTTCCGAAAAAGTGCACCGCGTGCTCACTTCATTTTCACCCCAAGTCGAGATGGCCTCCATCGATGAAGCCTATCTCGACATGAGCGGCACCGAACGCCTTCACGGTCCTCCCCTTCGAGCCGCTCACCTGCTGCACCAGAAGATGAAGTCGGAAACGCAGCTCAACTGCTCAATCGGGATCGGAATGTCCCGCCTGATCGCGAAAGTTTCCTCTGCGAAGGCCAAGCCCAACGGAGTTCTCTGGATCGTGCCCGGACAAGAGGCAAGATTTCTGGCTCCCCTCGACGTTCGCGAAATCCCTGGTGTGGGGAAAGTCACCGAGCAGAGCCTGCACGGCCTGGGGATTCACAAGGTGGGAGATCTGGCCCAGTTCGATGAGGCTTTCCTCGAAGAACGGTTCGGAAAATGGGGCCTGGCACTGGCAGGCAAAGCACGCGGCGAAGATGCCGGCGGCTGGTTTGACAGCGAGGTCGGCGCAGACACGGATCCAAAGTCCATTAGCCACGAGCATACCTACAATGAAGACACCTCTGACACCGAGCAACTGGAATCCACCTTGATGCGCCTGTCCGAGATGGTGGGCCGCCGTTTGCGCGAGGCCAGCCTGCACGCCCGGACTCTACAGCTCAAGCTGCGCTACAAGGATTTCACCACCATCACCCGGGCCCACACCTTGCCGTCGCCGACTCAGCTCGACAACGAAATCTTCGAGCACATACGGCTATTGTTTCGCAGGAACTGGCGGAAAGGCACAGAGGTCCGATTGCTGGGTGTGCAGGCGTCGTCGTTCGAGGCTCAAGCCGGGCAGGGAGACCTGTTGGAAGACGGCCGCCGCCAACGCTGGCAGCAGGCGCTCTCAGCGGCCGATCGTCTGCGCGACAAATTTGGTGAATCCAGCGTGTCGTTGGCTGGGGGACTCCGAGGCGGTTTCCGCGAACGAATCCACGAGAACCCAGCAAGCCTGCCAGGGAAAGGCAAGACGCGCGACTAGCCTCGGCTCCCAATTGCTAATCCAAGAAAAAGGGCGACCCGAAGGCCGCCCTCTGCCCTGTGATTGTCCTGTCTCGAAGCCTTACCGGACCACCTGAAAGTCAGCGCGGCAGCCGCGATCGACCCAAATGCCGCGACGATCGTAGCCCCAGCTGTAGCCCTGCCGGCAGGAAGAGTCGCTCCGCTGCTTCAAAAGCCGCACACCGCCGCGCGTGTCGGCCGGGCAGTAGTGGCGGTGCATGTCATCAGAGGAGCATGAGACGACCAAGTCTGCGTCTGACCCGTTGTTGTTACCGCCGTTCCAGTCGTGGTCGCGATCCCAGCCACCACGGCGGCCTTCTACGGTGAACTCGGCCCGGCAACCGTGATCGACCCAGACGCCACGGCCATCCTGACCCCAGCTGTAACCTTCCCGGCAGGGGGAATCGCTGCGCTGTCGCGACAGCTGAACCCGCCCTCCATCGGTTGGGCAATAGTGCCGCCCGCCATCGTCAGAAGAGCACGAGATGGTGCCGCCACCGCCTTGACCCTGCCAACCGTTCTGGTACGAATCCACGGCGAAATCAGCCCGGCAGCCGTGATCCACCCATATACCACGGCCGTCCGAGCCCCAGCTGTAGCCTTCCTGGCAGCGCGATTCGCTGCGTTGCTGAATCAGGCGGACTCGTCCTGGCGAAGCCGGACAATAATGCCGTCCGCCATCGTCAGAAGAGCACGAGATTGTGACCCCGCCCCCACCTCCTGATATCGGTCCCCGGTACTGGTACGCACTCACCGTGAAGTCCGCACGGCAGCCACGATCCACCCAGACACCCCCGCGGTCAAACCCCCAACTGTAGCCTTGCTGGCAGGGGGAGTCGCTGCGCTGCTTCAAAAGTTGTACTCCGCCCCGAGTATCCGCCGGACAATAATGCCGGTGGCCATCGTCGGAAGAACACGAAATGGTCTGCGCCGAGCTGCGCGGACCGAAGATGACGAACGCCGCCACAACCAAACCGAGACGCACCCAAGTCTTTGTAGTAAACATTGCCAACCTCCTGAAAGTAGTGGGCCAAATTGCCTGTGAGCTTACCAAGCTTTGCTGGAATTTGGAAACTCACGAGCTTGTCCCATCTCACGGTCCTGCCACCCTGAATTCTCTCGGCAAGGCGCTATCTATGAGATGGAGGTGAGCCTTGAGAGCTGGGAGCCGACGAGTGCGACGACGGAGCGCTCATCCGCGGACTCGAGTTGCCTCCTGCTGGGGCGCTTCGTGGCGGAGGGCCACCTTGGGGCGTTGAGACCCGTGAGGATGCCGGCGGGTGAGCCACAGACCCAGAACCGCCCATCGGGGTTTGTAGTGTTCCACGCGCAGCCCAAGAACTATCGACCTGCCGCGAAACCTTGCCCAGATTGCGCACACTGCCCCGCGGAACGCCCAGACCTGCGGAATCGCCCCGGAGCTGGATCCGATTCTGCACTACACCCGCAGAAGGTAACAGGGTGCTGCGGTTCACCACCAGGGTTTGTCCCGGCGAGGCTGGTGGCCTGGGGAAGCTGAAGGTCCGCGGCGGATTGGTGATTGCGGGAGCGGTGTTCCATCCCGCCCACGAATTTCCTGGCTGCCAGAACCACCCATAGCTAGACAAGTAAGTCCAGGAACCGTAGCGGTAGGGCGTCCAACCCCAAGGATAGGAGGATACCCATGTATACCCAAACCCGGGGTACCACATCCAGGCCCCGTTCATGAATGGATCCCAACCTGCGCCGACAAGGTAGGGTTGCCACATCATGCCGTAGCCGGGAATGTTGTAGAAGCTTCCGTAGTAGTTCAGGTCGCTTGCGCCGTAGGCATATGGCGAAAAGCTGTTCGACGCGGATGCACTGTACTGCTCGTGATATTTCTCCTGCTGCTTATCCCAATCGTCGTAAGGATCCGGCTCCAGATTATTCGCCAGGGTATATGGGTTGGCTCCAGTCAGATCGAAGGTTGCGCTGTGCTTTTTCTCAACTTCAACCTTGCCGGAGGCGCCTTCTACTTCAACCTCACCCTTGAACACCGCCAGGGTTGCATCAGGGTCCTTCAGTTCCACGCGCAGGTGAGCTGGCTTCATCAGCGGTAGTTTCTCGCGTCCGAAACTCAACGAGAACTCTTGCGCTGACTTGCCGCCCTTGAAATTCAGGTAGGCAGTTCCGCTCTGAAGATTCAAACTCGACGCCCGTGCACCTGAGTCGCGCAGTGCTAGCTCGGAGAATTCAACCGTCGTCCCGGGGGTGACGCGCAGAGTGCTGCCGTCTTCGAATTCAATCTCAGCCCTTGCGCCGGACCCTGTCCGAACTTTGGTGCCTTGAGTGATGGGTAAATTTAGAAAGGCCTTTTCATAGCCCTGCCCTGTGTTGCGGTCGATCTGAACGTCTCCGTCCACCTGGCTCAGGCGAACAATGCGAGCTTGGGAGTCGGCAAAGGATGGAGCGGCTAGCCAGCAGGTCAAGATCGTTACCGCGAACAGCGTGGCCAATTTGCGGGTAGACATAAGCTACCTCCCCGAGACTGCCCTTCTGTCCTATTAGAACACCTTTCAGACCGCTTCGTTGCCCATAAATCGGCTTTAAATCGAGGGTTCAGGACAATCAGCGGCCAGAGGCCGGGTGATCAGCCCCAGCCCGCTCAATCATCCGCTGGGCCCGAGCCCGAACGGGGTTGATGACCGAGGAGTCGTTTGCTATCCGCTGCAGAATAGGCACAACCGCAGGCAATTCCTGCAGGCTGTCCTCGTGGGCCATCTCCTCCATGCGCTTCAGTTCCTCGTCGAGGGCCAACTTCTGGTAGCGGTGGAAATACTGCAGCCTGCGGCCATACTCGAGGGTCAGGGAAAGACTCTGGAACAACTGGGTTATCTGCTGAACTGCCACAATCGGGGAGTAATTGTAAGTGGCGGTCCCGCTCTGCCGGACGTCTTTGTAGGTCAGGGTCTTGGCGCCAGTGGAGGCGAGGCCCCGCTTGTTGGAGTCGATCTGTCCCTGAAAATAGTGCGCCCGCTTGGCCAGCTCGAAGATAGTTTTGCTGGTCGTGGGGGACACCGCAAAGTCCAGATGAAATGGATCTGCGTCGGAATCCGGGCTGAGCTTGCCATCCGACTCGTAGGTGGAATGGCCATCAGACGAAACCGAAATCACGTAGTGAGATGGCTCCGAGCCGGGAAAATCCAGGGTGAAGGTCACGACCGTAGCCTCCTGCGCCCGGGCGGAAACGGCCAAGCCCAAGGCCAGGAGCAGAAGACAAAGCACGTTTGATTTGCCAGAAACCATGCACCAGAGATTATGCCAAAAAATACGCGGAGCGGGGCCGCATGCTCGCCTCATCTTCCAACGGCGCGCTGGCGCACGAGCGTGGCCGAGGTATGCAGATGGCAGATGGCAATGGCTAGAGCGTCGGCGGCGTCGGGCGGCTCCGGTATCTCGGTGAGGTTGAGCAGGCGCGTAACCATGTGCTGCACCTGTGGCTTCTCGGCCCGCCCGTAACCCACTACCGCGGACTTGATGGAAAGAGGCGAATATTCGGTGACTTCCAGTCCGGCGGAGGATGCGGCCAGCATAGCCACTCCACGCACCTGCCCCAGCTTCAGCGCAGACTTTACGTTGAGCGCATAGAACACGTCTTCGATGGCGACGTTGTCAGGCTGATGCTCCTGGATGATGACGCCGAGGCGCTCGAAAATAGTCGACAGCCGCCGGGGCAGAGGCTCACGCGGCGAGAGCTTGATGGCACCACACGTAAGGCAAACGAGTGTCTCGTCGGGGCAGAGTTCGACCACGCCAAAACCCGTGTACTCGGTGCCACAATCAACGCCCAGAACGCGCATGGAGGGAGTTTATATTAATTTCAGTTCTCAGTTACCAGTTGTCTGTTGTCAGTTTCTACTGAGAATTGACAACCGACCACTGACAACTGAGATTTCAGCAGCAGCGCGGTTTTCGCGCCTTGGCTGTTTCATACTCGCAGCAAAAAGCAGCATAGGCTTCGCGGGAGGATGCTAACTTCCCGCGTTCCAGAAAACGGGCGTAGGCGGATTCGTCAAAAATCTCCCGCAGCGCTGACGCGAGCAGTGACACCACTTGTTTTATCAAACGCTTCATCCCTGCTCCTCGGTGGCGAACCGGGTAGCTACGAACGGCGACTCCTTCACTCTGGCGTGCTTGCGGCCGGAAAGCACGCGTGTCCATTCCACGACGGACTCGATCAGGATCAGCGCAATCATTACGATCAAGGTTCCGGTCACAATCGCGTCGAGACGGTCATTGAAGATCAGGCGAACATTTGCACCCGGGCTGGAAGCAAGCTGCGCGGCGTGGGCTAAAAATCCGACACGCGGATTGGGATCGAAGATCTTGTGCCATGAAGCGGTGAAAGTTACCGCTACCAGCCACGTTAGCGGCACCAGCGTCACCGCTGCATACCTCGCTTTACCCATCTTGATGATGATGGTAGTAGCCACGCACATGGCCACCGTGGCCAGCAATTGATTGGAGATTCCGAACAGCGGCCACAGAGAGTTGATCCCGCCCAACGGATCTTTTACGCCCTGCCACAGGAAATATCCCCAGGCGCCGACGATCAGCGCGCTGGTCGCCAGGATGGAGGGATACCAACTGGTGCGGCCCAGCGGCTTCCACACGTGACCTAGCGCATCCTGCACCATGAAGCGGCCCACCCGGGTGCCGGCATCCAGAACGGTCAGGATGAACAAGGCTTCAAACATGATGGCAAAGTGATACCAGATCGCCATCAGCGCCTGCCCGCCAAGGCTGTTGGAGAAAATGTGGGCCATGCCGACAGCAAAGGCAGGAGCGCCGCCGGTACGGTTGTACAAAGTCTGTTCGCCAACCGACTGAGCAAGCGAATGCATTTCGGCCGCCGTGATCGGAAATCCCCAGTTGCTGATGGTAGCGGCCGCGGCTTCTGGTGCCTGACCGACAATGCCCGCCGGGCTGTTGATCGCAAAGTAGATTCCCGGCTGAAGTACGCAGGCGGCGATCATCGCCATGATGGCCACCATGGATTCGGCCATCATCGCGCCATATCCGACCATGCGAGCTTCGGTCTCGCGGCGGATCAGCTTTGGCGTTGTGCCGCTGGAAATCAGAGAGTGAAAGCCACTGATCGCGCCGCAGGCAATGGTGATGAACGCAAAGGGAAAAACATTTCCGGCAAACACCGGGCCCGAGCCGTCAATGAAGCGGGTCAGCGGCGGCATGTGCAAGACGGGCCTGAGAGCGACAATCCCCAGAGCCAGCAAAGCGATGGTTCCTAGCTTCACGAATGTGCTCAGGTAATCGCGGGGCGCGAGCAGCAGCCAGACCGGCAAGCGCCGACGCTGCGAATCCGTAGATGATGATCAGGATCGCCAGCGCAGGACCCGAGAACGTGAACCAGCGCGCCACCGACGGAGTCTGGGAGACCCATTGTCCTCCGAAGATCGCGATCATGACCAGGACAAAGCCGAGGGCTGAGGTCTCCAGTACTCTGCCGGGCCGCAGAGTTCGCAAGTACATTCCCATCAGAAGCGCGATGGGGATGGTCATCGCAATCGTGAACGTTCCCCAGGGGCTGGCCTTAAGCGCATTTACGACGACCAGCGCACAGACTCCGAGCAGGATCACGATGATGCTGATCACGGCAACGTAAGCCACAAGGCCGCCCAGGCGGCCAACTTCTTCACGCGCCATCTCGGTGAGCGACTTGCCGTCGCGTCGAACGGAGAACAGCAGAATTACGAAGTCCTGAATGCAGCCTCCGAAGACCGCGCCGGCCAGTATCCAAAGAGTTCCGGGAAGATAGCCAAACTGCGCTGCCAGCACCGGGCCGACCAAGGGTCCAGGCCCTGCGATGGCGGCGAAATGATGTCCAAAGACGACCCATTTGTTGGTGGGGACAAAATCGCGGCCATTTTCCAGGCGCTCGGCGGGCGTGGCGCGCTGAGCATCCAGGACGAGGACTTTGGCCGCGATAAATTTGCTGTAGAAACGGTATCCGATGGCGTACGTGCAGATGGCAGCGACCACCAACCACATGGCGTTGATCCGCTCGCCTCGATGCAGCGCGATCGTGGCCAGCGCCAGGGCTCCCAGGATTGCGACCGCAAGCCAGGTCAGAATGCGAAGTATCTTAGGCATGAGCTTCTGTGATAGCAGGAGATATTGTGGCCAATCCGCTGCCTCGGCGCAATCGGCAAGAGAGGCTCATGGCTGCTCCGCGACGCCACAAAAAGGCACGGTTTAATGATAACCTTAGGCATCCGTTGCAAGTGATTACAGTGAAAGTGTATCCCGTGCGCCCTTCAACTCGCATTAGTCACGGGCAGTGTTGAATCGCTTGTGTATATCCATACCCGTTGAGGAGCAGGCAATGAAAGTCGGTGTACTGACCGGCGGGGGCGATTGCCCCGGGTTAAACGCAGTGATCCGCGCCGTCGTGCGCAAGGGTTGCTTTCACTACGAAGACGAATTCGTCGGCTTTCTCGAGGGCTGGCGCGGTCTTGTGGAAGACAAGAGCATGCCGCTGGATCTGGCCAGCGTGGGCGGAATTCTGCCCCGCGGCGGCACCATTCTGCGCACCTCCCGAACCAACCCCGCGAAGAAAGCGGACGGCTTGGACAAGTGCATCGCCACCCTGAAGCAGCACAATATCGAGGCGCTGATCGCTATCGGCGGCGATGACACGCTATCGGTTGCACAGAAATTACACGAAAAGGGCGTCAACGTCGTGGGCGTTCCCAAGACCATCGACAACGACCTGGCGGGCACCGACTTCACCTTTGGATTCGACACTGCAGTCAATATCGCCACCGAAGCCATTGATCGTGTGCACACCACGGCCGAAGCTCACAACCGCGTGATGGTGGTGGAAGTGATGGGACGCGATGCCGGGTGGATCGCAATGTACAGCGGCATTGCCGGCGGTGCGGACGTAATTCTCATCCCCGAAATACCGTTCGATATTGACAAGGTTGCCGAGACGATTCGACTACGGCACGCTCGCGGCCGCTACTTCAGCATTGTGGTGGTAGCCGAGGGAGCAAAGTTCTCCACCGACGTTGATCCCAAGCACGGCGCGCCCATCGTGGTGGATATGGGCAAGGACGAATTCGGACACGCCCGACTTGGCGGAATCGCCAATATCCTGGCCCGCGAGATCGAACGCCGCACCGGCTTCGAAACCCGGACCGTGGTTCTGGGACACGTGCAGCGTGGCGGCTCTCCCAGCGCCTTCGACCGCATGCTGGCTACACGCTATGGCTTGGGTGCGATTGACATGGTGCACCGCGCCGAGTTCGGGTGCATGGCCGCCTTGCGCGGGAACAAGATCGTTTCCGTGCCCTTGGCAGATGCGATCTCCAAGAACCGCACTGTGGATCAGGAAACGATCGACGTAGCGTCTGGCATTCTCGATAAGCTGACCACGGACAAGGTGGCGGTGGGGAAATAGGACTTCGGACGTCGGGCGTCGGACCTCGGACCCGCGGACATCGGATTTCTGCAATCTTGAGAGGTTTGGTCTGACGGCCCTAGGTCCGACGCCTGACGCCCGATGACAATGGCCGGATTCTACGCCCGCCTCGCGCCATCATTACTCGACATCATCGAATTAGTTTTAGTGCTGGCCGCGCTTGGATTGATTCTGCTCCGTTCCCGCAAGGAAGCTGGAAAATCACTGTCGTTCCAGTCTGTTGAACGATGGTTTTCACGCCTGGCACGAAGAAAATCCCTTAGCGTGGTGATCGTGGGCCTCCTGGTTTTTACTTCGCGCTCCGCTTTGATTCCGCTTCTTGGTGTTCCTGAGCCCAGTTGGCACGACGAGTTCAGTTATCTTCTGGCGGCCGATACGTTCGCACATGGCCGGCTGACAAATCCGCCTCATCCCATGGCGGTGCACTTCGAAAGTTTTCACATCATCCAGCAGCCCACTTACATGTCCATGTATCCGCCGGCACAGGGGCTGGTTCTAGCCTTCGGCGAGCGTCTGGGACATCCCTGGATCGGACAGCTGGTTGTCACCGCGCTCATGTGCTCCGCGCTGTGTTGGATGCTGCAGGGTTGGCTTCCCCCTGGATGGGCGCTGTTCGGTGGACTTCTGGCAGCGCTTCGTCTCGGCATTCTTGGGTACTGGATGAATGGATACTGGAGTGCCTCCGTGGTGGCTCTCGCGGGCGCACTCGTATTGGGCGCCCTGCCGCGTCTTCAGCGGCATGCCCGGCTGCGAGATGCGATCTGGTTAGCTTTGGGGCTGGCCATTCTGGCCAACAGCCGGCCCTATGAAGGATTCATTCTTGGCCTGGCGGCGGCAACCGCATTGGTCATGTGGCTGGCTGGGCCGCAGCGGCCCGAACTTTCTGTCGGCTTACGACGGGTGGCTCTGCCATTGATTGTCATTCTCGGCATCACAGCAGTGGCGACTGGGTACTACTACGCTCGCGTCACCGGAAGCCCCTTTCGCATGACTTACCAGGTCAATCGCGGTGTGTATTCACAGGCACCTTATTTCCTGTGGCAGCAGCCCCGGCCGGAACCTGTTTATCATCATCCCCTCATGCGCGATTTTTACCGACGCGAATTTCGGGTCTTTCAGGAGAGCCGAACTCTGCCTGGCTTTCTGCGCGACTTGGGCCGGAAAGTCTGGTCTTCGTGGAAGTACTATGTCGGATCTGTTCTTACGCTTCCTTTGCTGATGTTGCCCTGGATATTTCGTGACCGCCGCATGAGATTCCCATTGTTCGCGGGAGGTCTGTTGCTTGTCGGCACGGCGGTGGAGACTTGGACCTCCCCCCACTATCTAGCCGTGGCTACCGGTTTGCTCTACCTGGTGCTGATGCAATGCATGCGCCATCTGCGGCTGTGGCGCTGGCGCAGGTGGCCGTATGGCGCCGCCATCGTCCGCGCAATACCGGTAATTTGCTGCGCCCTGATCGTTCTACGAGTGGGTGCTGTTGCGGCGGGAGTACAAAGCGAACCAAGATGGCCGCGCGGCAACCTGGAGCGTGCCGCCATCCTGCAAAAACTGCAGAACTCGCCCGGACAGCACCTGGTCATCGTGAGTTACGGTCCGGAGCATGACCTCGATCACGATTGGGTATACAACGCGGCGGACATTGATGCCGCAAAAGTGGTCTGGGCGCGCGACATGGGGACCAATGACAACGACGAACTGCTGCAGTATTTCCACGGCCGGCAGGTTTGGCGATTGAATGCGGATCATTACCCGCAGAGACTGGAACAGTGAGCCGTCAGCAATGAGGCGCCACTAATGAACCCGGGGCTCTGGCTCACGGCGAAGCGGATCCGCATTCATGGGCTGCTTCTGGCCGTGTGTCTGTGGACAATTTCTGCCGTGGACATGTCCGCGCCGGGACTGTTGGACCGCAATGGCCTGGTCAAAGGCGCGGATTTCTTGCATTTCTACACTCTGGGAAACGTGGCATGGCAAGGCCGCGGCGACCTTCTGTACGACATGCGGGCACAAGCGGAGTTGACGCGGCAGCTCCTGCCACAAGCACCGGACAGCTTGTACGTTCCACTCTACGGACCGCAGGTCTCGCTATTCTTCGCACCCTTCGCCCAGCTTTCGTACGGCTGGGCGTTGGCCGCGTGGCTTTCCACGAACGTTCTGATTTTCGCCTTTTGTTGCTTAGCGGTGTGGAAGACGCTTCCCGACCTTCAGGTACATCGGTGGACGATTCTGGTCCTGGCGATTGCCTTCCCGGGATTTTTTCACTTGCTGCTTTGGGGACAGACCTCCGGTCTGGCGCTTCTATGTTTCACACTGGCCTACCTGGCGTTGCAAGGTGATCGGAAGCTGCTTGCGGGATTGGCCATTGGATCATTGATCTTCAAACCGCAGTTGGGGCTGGCCGCGGCCGTTGTAATGGTATGCGCGCGCGAATGGAAGGTCATCGTGGGGGCGTTGGCAGCTGCCTCGGTACAGCTGGCTGCGGCGTGGATGCGCTACGGAAGTGAAGTGATGCGCGTTTACTGGCGTGCCCTGATACATGTTGGAGATGTCTTGCCTCTGCTCGAGCCGAGGTTGTACCAAACGCACTCGCTGCGTTCGTTCTGGTCATTGCTGCTGCCGTGGCCTCACGTGGCATTTGGGCTTTATGTTGTCAGTGCACTCGGCGTTCTGACGCTTGCGGTTCGTTGCTGGCAGAGTGCAGCGTCCCAGCAAGTTCGCTTCGCAGTGCTATTGTTGGCCACGGTCCTCGTATCACCCCACTTGACGGTATACGACCTGGTGATACTTGCACCTGCTCTTCTGTTGCTCGGCGAGTGGGCCTTGGTACATGGCGAAACACGTTTGGCGGGTCTGGCCAGACTGCTCCTCTACCTGTGCTACCCGCTGTTTTTGCTGGGGCCGCTGGCGCAGGTTACCCACCTTCAGTTATCCGTGGTGGCCATGATTGGGTTGTTGTGGATCACGCGGCAGATTGCCGCTCAGCCGCGTGCCAGGCAGTCCCCTTAAGCTGAGTCGAATCGCCCTACGTTACAACTTTTCTCCTGAAATCTTGGCTAGCGGACAATTTCATGCGCTGAAGCGCGAGCAGAGCGGTAACCGACAACGGAACCACCAGGCTGCAGTAAAACGGTAGGGCCCATTGCCGCACGGGAACGAAGAAAGAAATCAGCAATATGCTGATGGCTGCGATCCATGGCCAGAGGATTGCCGCTGCGGCCAGGAGTGAGACTCCTGCCACAACCCTCCCGGAGTTCCACAAGCTAGACCATCCGCGAAGAAGAATCAGCACGCCTGGAAGCAATAACAGATGATTGTAGGGCGCTGCCGGCGGGATGACGACGGCAGAAGTGGCTAGAACCACAGCAACTGCATAAGAGAACTTCGGAGAATCAGCTGGCTCCATTCTCCAGCTGAAACATGCAATCGCCAATCCGCACAAAACTGCGAAGGCTACAAAGTGGCCCAGGACGTGGCCAAAGGACATTTCGAAAATCGACTGAGCGCTATCACCAGCATAGTGGCGATACGCTGCCATCGCTGATATGAATTGTCCCACCCATCCCGGAACCATCCACTCCCCAGCGAGAGTCAGAGCCGCAACCGCGGCAGAGAAGGACAACAGCAGGTTCATTCTCTCCCGCCATTTGCTTAGCGTCCACAACAGCAGCCACAGATATAGTAGAAATACCATCTGAGGTTTGACCGTCGCGAGAGCAAAGAAAATCCCCGCCAGGGCGTAGGCCCGCCGACGAAGAAGAAAAGATCCAGCCGCGATGAAGGCACAAACGAGTGTGCTAATTTGTTGCATGTCCAGCGCCTGCACGGCGGGAGAACAACTCAACACCAACAGCACCAGAACAACAACTTTCCAGCGAGTCAATTGCCATCCGATAAACCCCAGCCAGAGTGGAAGGCCGATCGCGAGTGCGACGGCCATTACAACTGATGCAATCATCCGCACCTGGCCGAAGGCCAAATTGACAGTCGGCAGCAAGAACAGGGAAACGTAGATGGGATAGGCGAATCGCTGCTCATCCCGGCTTCCGTTGGACTCGATGTTCCCATAGTAGGCTAGCTGTAAGTCTTCGCTGACGCGCTGGCCGTAAGGGTTTTGACGGTGCAACACAAGTTCTTTGGTTCCGTACCAGCGGGGATAGAGGTCTCCCAACTCACCGGCGCGATCTCCACGGACGGCTGCCTGCCGATGGATATTGGGATTAGCAACGCGGACGACGTAAGCCCACATTCCGATGGACATGGCTAGCACGACGGTTACGACGATGGGCCGGTTAGACATCGCACCTCAGCGCGGGTCAACTCCGCTCGACTTGAAGTTCAGGTGGCGTCCGCGCCGCCAAACAAGAAGCCTAGCGCCTCAGGAAACCGGTTCGCCCATTCTTTCTCGCTGTGAGTTGCGCCTTCGTCAATCTTCACCAGCAAACGGTCCTCTCCCAGTCCAGCACGACGCAACAGGTGTTTGAGTTCGCGAACGTCTTCGACCACCTGCCGGTCACGGTCTTCGTTTCCCGCCTCCCTGGTTCCCATCGCGATGAATATCCTCGCTGGCCATTGCCGTAACGTACGACTGGACTTCAAGAGCTGGCGGTTGGAGATGAACAGGGATGGGCTTTCCAACAACAGGCGGCCAAATAGGCCTGGACGGTCCATCACGGTGTAGAGCGAAATGATTGCGCCCAGCGACGATCCACCGAGACCCGTGTTTTCCGGACCTCTGGCGATGCGGTATCGCTCGTAGACAAAAGGCATGACTTCATTCAATAAGAAATCCGGATAGCGCTTGCCTTGTGGCCGGAAGACTGGCGGATGCATGGACCGGTAGGGCAAATATTCCCTGGCACGATCTTTCTGGGAGTTGTCGATGCCTACGATGATCAGCGGAGGTACTTTGCCTTCGCCGATCAGCCGTGTGGCAGTCTCGTCCACCTGCCAGTCAACTCCGATATACGCCGTGGCCGGATCGAACAGGTTCTGTCCGTCGTTGAGATAGAGAACGGGATAGTGCCGGCCATCGTCTTCGGACTGGCTGTATCCCGGTGGCAGCCAGACACGGAGCAACCGCGTGTTACGGAAAATCCGACTCTGGAACTCATGCAGCCGCAACTCGCCCGCTTGCGGGACAGGCGGGCCGGGTACGTCATTGGAGGAGGCCGTCTGAGATGAGGTGCTGTCTTCCATGAAAGTCAGTAAGGTTCTAGGGTCGCCGGACTCGGTGTCGCCATAATGCCGAAGAAAGGACCGAGATACAAACAATGATTGCCAGTGATGACAGGCACAAAACGCACCACGCGGCCAGGACAAACCCTTCAATGTAGGTGAGGTAGAGCGCAAAGCTCAATCCGACCAGCGACACAAGCACCAATTTAATCGGAGTCTTGGCCTGGTTGCGATAGAAAGTGGCCAGCACCAGCAGCCCCAGGTATCCGACAATGCCGATCAGTGCTACGGGAATGCCAGAGACCGTCGAGTAGGTGCTGCGGTTCACAATGTCGCAATTGAAGCTCTCTCCGAAATCGCAGTAGGAAGTCTGTGAAGTGCCGTAGTGATGGTAGAGGGAGGCGGACGACACCGCCACGCCGCCTAAAGCCAACACCGAGATAACCAGGAAAATGCGCCGGGCGAGGAGCGTCATGCCAGGTAACGTCATTCCAGCTGACATCATGGCAGATCGCATCCAGTTTTGGTGCCGAGTGCTTGCAGAGGCTGTGTCCCTTCCCGGCGTTCCCCATCGGCAAACTGCCAGGTGGGAAAATGTTTGATTCCGGCGTCCTTACAGGCCGGAGCTTCGTCACGAGAGCCGGGCACGCCACACTCCACATAGGGAACGTACTGGAAGGACGATTCGAACATTTCCTTCTGTTCGGCACAATGCGGACACCAATAAGCGCCGTACATCTTTGCCTGCTTTATCGCTACGCACCTCGCGAACGAATCGAAGCGGCTGCCGCGCTTGCGCACACCCAGATAAATTACGACGGCGAAAGCGGCCACAATCAGCACTGCCGTCGTGACTTTGCGCGCGGGTGATGATTTTCCCTGCGCCTGCTGCTCACGTTTTTCGCGTTCTTTTGACATCGAGTCTTTTTATACCACGACGTTGAGAGCGGAAGGCAGCACGTCCAGACTGTGGCAGCGCAAGGTGAGTACTTCACCGTCCACCATGACGTCCACCGGATTGTCGAGTTGGAAATCAATACGTTTCGCCTGGCGCCGTTCGGCCAGCGGATGGTGGATGTGGGTACCGTCATAGAGCGTCGGCAGATTGCGGATCAGCCCGAGGCGGCCGATTGGGCCCCAGCGGACGTACTCTATCAATCCATCATCTACCTCCGCTTTGGGAGCAATCATCATTGTGCCCCCGGTAAATTTGCTATTGCTGAAGGTGAGAAACAGGCATGGTCGCCGGTCCAACTCTCTTTCTCCATCTATACGCAGAGGAAAGGGTCTCCGCCGGAAACGTGCCAGGCTAATGAAGATGGAGGATTGGTACCCTATCTCGCCCCAGCCACTGAAACGGCGGGCACGTAGTGTAGCGACATCGGCGGAAAATCCCATGCTTAACAAATTGATGTAGTGAAGTGCACCGGTTTCGTGGGTCAACCGAAGAACATCGCATGGACGGGAGCGTTGGGCTACCAATGCTTCGATCGCAAACTCTACACCACGATCGCTAAAGTCTCGTAAGAACGAATTGCCGGTCCCCAGAGGAAGAAAAGCTAGAGTCGCGCGCTCACCCTCGCCCGCGGGGAACAGACCGTTGACGATTTCGTAAGAAGTTCCATCCCCACCGACCGCGATAAACTTCCGATATCCCTTGGCGTAAGCGTCACGGACCAATAGGGTCCCTTGGCCGGGAGCCCCGGTTTCGATTACTTTCAAATTGACTCCGCCCGCGCGCAGACGGTCGAGCGCGGGTCCAACCAGTCTGCGGCATCGCCCTCCGCCCGCCGCCGGGTTCACTACCGCAAGGAAGGCGCCGGAATCGCTCACGCTTGGTGGCTCATGGTTTCGGTTTATAGTTCGACCACGGCGGCCCGGCTCAGATTCTTCCGAACCTCTTCAGCCAGCACCATACGCTTGATCTTCATCGCTGCGGTGCGAGGAAAGTCTTTGTCCCATATCACGCATCCACCCACCCGCTTGAAATCGGGCAAAGTGCGGTTGCGGGTGACAACTTCCTGTTTCAACGCTTCATCAAATTCCTGCCCTGGCTCCAAACGGAGAACCAGCACCAGCATCTCGTTCCCAAGGCTTTTCGCCGGCCAGATGTAATTCGCTGCGAAGATGCTGTACTCCTTCACCGGCAATCCATCGAAGGTGGTCTCAATGTCCTCAGGGTAGATATTTTTCCCGCCCTCGGTGACGATCATGTTCTTCTTGCGGCCAAACAGTTGCAAATGCCCGCTGGCATCAAAGCGGCCCAGGTCGCCGGTGAGCAGCCAGCCATCCACGATGGTCTCGGCCGTCAGCTCGGGATCGTCAAGGTAGTGCGACATCACGGTCTTGCCCTTCGCCGCGATTTCACCGATGCCCTCGGAATCCGGATTCAGCACGCGCAGGTCGACTCCAGGCAGCGGCTTTCCCACGGTGTCTGCGCGAAAGGGCTTGAGATCGTTAAGCGTCAGCGCCGTCCCAGCTTCAGTCAGACCGTAGCCGTTGACCACCGGAACCCCAAGATCGTAGAAGAACTGCAGGGTCGACGGTTCCATAAAGGCGCCGCCGGTAACCATCAGCCGCAATTCCCCGCCGAAGGCCTTGTGCACATGTCGCAGGAGCACTCGGCTCAGGCGCACATCAGGCCGCCAGCCGGTGAAGAACTTGTTCAGCGCAATCGAGCGGTCCAAGAGAAAGCGTTTCGAATTCGACAGCGCCTCGAATTTAGCCTTGAGCCCCCGCTCCAGATTCTTGAGCACCATGGGGACCAGGCTCACATGCGTGATCTTGTAGCGGACGAAGGCATCGCGCACGAATTCCGGCCGCAACGTGCGCAAATGCACGATGCACGCGCCACAAACAAACGGGCCGACAAAGCCGACCATGAAATCAATAGCGTGGTTTGTGGGCAAAATGCTGAGGTAGCGCACGCCCGGCCAGAAGGGATACCACGCGATTAGTGCCTTGCTCTGTTCCAGGTAATTTTCGTGGGTGAGCACACATCCCTTGGGCCGGCCGCCGGTTCCGGAGGAATAAACGATGCAGGCCACATCCTCACGCTGCCGCGGCACAAACACGGCATCACCTTTGCGGCGAAAGTCCTCCCAGCGCTGTGCCCCGGCAAGATTCGCGGCCGGCGGCGCTTCGGTGACCAGCACGGTCTGCACTTTGTGGTCCTTGAACTCCGCCAATTGCGTGAGGGCGCGCCAGAGATAGTATTCCACGACCAGAAACTTGGCTTTACAGTGCGCCAGTAGTTGCAAGTGCTCGGATGCAGTCAGTTTGTAATCCAGAGGGACCAGCACACCCCCGCCGTGAAAAATGGCGTAAGCCGAGATCAGCCATTTCGACTGATTGGTCATGATGATCGCGGCGCGGTCACCGGGATGGAACTCGGCGTCCTCCAAGGCGCGCGCCAGAGGCATCGCCATTTCCTTGAAGTCGGAATATGTGAGCCGGGTCTTTTCCTTGTCTCGATCCGACTCGATCAGGCAGGTTTCGTTCGGATAGCGGTCAAGCGACTCACGCAACGCCGCGCCCAGGCATGTGTATTGATCGAGGTTAAGCATTAAGAACTTATTTCACTGCTCGCTGCCACAAGAACCGAAGAAACTGGGAACAAAGAACCATGAACTGACAACCGGTAGTCCGCGCAATTTGCTCTTCATGCAGTCAGGGTCAATGTCGTGCGGAAACTATGTTGAGCTCTTTCTCACAGCCTCGCTTGTATCCGGCTAGCCAGGGTTCTGAAGTCGGAAACTCCCTGTAATTCGTAGTCGGGAAGCTCCACATTGAAGTGATGTTCTAGCCGGGTCAGCAAATCCAACGCTTGCAGACTATCGATCCCGAGAGTCTTGAAGAAGTCGTCGTCAGGAGCGAGTTTCTCGCGCGGAACCTTAAACTGGGTCGCCGCAAGAGTGAGTATTTCGTCAAGAGTCCGTTGAGTATCTGACATAGCTGTAGTCATTCTATTCGAAACCTTGTCATGGCAAGTAGGGCTGCGCGTCTTTACTTTCCACGAACTTTTTCAAACCGGACTCCACCGCCGGCTGCGTAAACAGATCGCAGAAAATATCGATCTCCTGCCGCAGTTCCTCAAACGGGATTGGCTTGATGAATTTCTTGGCTGCGCTTGCCGTCCGGCGGTCGAATTTTCCGAGTTGAGCCGCGGTGCCACGCGCGGCCCGGAGTGACTCGCCCTCCGCCACCACCTGGCTTACCAGTCCAGCTTGCTGAGCTTTCGTAGCATTAAAGCTGCGGCCGGTCAGCAGTAGATCGCGCACCACTGCATTGCCCAGATCGCGCTTCAGCCGAGGAATTCCACCGAATCCAGGGATCAGGCCCAATCGCAGTTCGGGAAAGCAGAAGCGCGCCATCTTGTCGGCGATGATCAGGTCGCAGACCAGGGCCAGTTCAAGCCCGCCGCCGAAGGTTACACCGTTGACAGCGGCGATGGTGGTCAACGGTGAAGCGTCGATCGCATTCATCACCTTGTGGATGCGCTCCAGAAAATCCCGCACGCCGCGCGTCGCGGATTGCTTGCTCATGCCTTGCGCCCCGTGGTAGAGCTCGCGCAGATCGGCACCGGCGCAGAAACCTGATTTCAACGTGCTGTGCAGAATCAGTGCGTGGGCTGCCTGTTCCAAACCCATCAAGGAGGCGGCGAACGTCTCCAATTCAGCCAGCGTTGACGAACCGATCTCGTTACAGGGCTCACGGTGCAGCGCCAGCTCGATGACGCCGTTCTTCAACTCCCACGAAAGAGATTGGCCTTTGAATTGGTTCATCTGAGTTGGTTCATCAATTAACCGCTGTTCTCGAAAAGCTCTCCGGCGGTTCGCGGGCGGAACGCCGGCACTACCTTTACGATGCTTGTTTGACTGCGTACATTTCTTCAATCTCTTGCTGCAGGCGCGCGGCAATAAGATCCCGCTTCAGCTTGCCGTTGGCCGTGAGTAATCCATTCTCGATGGAGAACTGCTCCGCATGAACGTGAAAAGCCCGCACCTGCTTGTAGTGTGGCAGCTGAGGATTTACTGCATCTACCGCGACCTGCGCCTGTTCCCGGGTTACGCTTCCGGTAACGATCGCTGAAAGATAACCACGGCCGTTCCCGACCAGCACAATCTGCTGGGCTCCGGGCAAATTTCGCAGCAACTCATCCTCGATGGGCTCGGGCGCAATGTTGTGGCCCGAACCCAAAATAATCAGGTTCTTGATGCGCCCGATGATACGCCAGTTCCCTGCCGCGTCGACTTCTCCCTGGTCGCCGGTGTGAAACCAGCCGTCGCGCAGTGCGTTGGCGGTCTCCTGCGGACGATTCCAGTAGCCCGGAAAAATATTTGGCCCGCGGACGACCAATTCTTCGTTGTCGCCCAGCTTCATTTCGATGCCACCGATCGCGGGCCCCACCCGCCCGGGTTCGACATGACGCGGATCATCCATGGTGCAAATAGCCGTCGTCTCGGTCAGACCATAAACCTGGAGCACAGGAATGCCAAGCATGTTGAAGTACAACTGGGTTTCAACATTCAGCGGCGCCGAACCGCAGATCAGAGCCTTCAAGTTTGCCCCAATCATCTTCCTGCGGATGGTGGGAAAAACCAGGACGTTGGCTAAGGCCAGCCAGGAAGCGTCAGACAACCGGGCCTTGCCTTCCTGCGTGCGCATCCAAGCCGCCTTGGCGCGAGTGTAAATCGTGCGTACGAGGCCTCCTGTCTTCCAGAGCTGTTCGTCAACTGCCTTGCGCATGCGCTCAAGCAAGGCCGGCACATTGAGAAAATAATCCGGCGCCACGGTGCGCATTTCGCCCGCCAGCTTGCTCAAGTCGGTATTGAGCGTTAACAAACTGCCGCGCAGCAGGCAGGTCAGCAGCATGATCCACGAGCCGGCGAAGCAAAACGGGAGATAGTGAAACACTCGGTCTTGCCCGGGCTTGTTCTCCATGAGGAGATCGAGCCGCCCCGAGGTGCAGTCCAGCATGTGGCCGACGTTTCCCGCGGTTAGGATTACGCCCTTGGCTTCGCCCGAAGTCCCCGATGTGTAGATGATGGTGACCGGGTCGGAATCGGCCAGTTGCGGCTTCGCCGGCGCGCTGGCTTCCGGTTGAGCAAACACGTCCTTGAACAGATATTGCGGCGGCGCATCCAGCCAGTTTTGCGTAATGCCATCACGAAGGGTTTCGTCACCACAACAGATCAGCGCCGGGGAGCAGTCCTTCATCATGGCGACCAGCTCTGCTGGCGCTTGCCGGGCATAGAGCGGAACTACGATCAAGCCTTCGGCCATGATTGCCAGATCCAGGGCGACCCAATCGATGCCGTTGTGGGCGAGCAGGGCACAGCGGTCGCCTTTCTTCAAGCCCTTGGACTGGAGGAACGCACGGGCCTGTGCCACTTGTTTTAACAGTCCGCGACCCCTCGGCCCGAAGTTGAACTCATGTTCATCGTGGAGTTCCCAGAGAACCGTCGTGTTTTCGGCTGCTTCGAGCTGGACAAAGATTTCTTCTAGAAAATTCATCGGGCTCCACGAACCACGTAGGGGCGGGTGCCCTCACCCGCCCGGCGGAGCGGAGCTCCGCAGCTCTAGCAGCTCCACAGACCCGGCGAGCTGCGCTCGCCCGCCCAGATGAGGACATCTGGGCCTACGTGGTCTGGGACACTAGCCGAAGGCTTCTGCCAGCCGCTTCAATCCGCTGCTCATCGGCGGCAGATAGTCTTCCCATCCCCATTCGCCCTTGCGGGCGGGGAACTCGGGATAACGACGTCGCACTTCTTCTTCGAAGTACACGCCCATGCGGGCCATGACTTTCAAGTTCTTCACGACCGTCTGTCCTATACCCACCGAGATCGCTTCACCCTGGGTCGCCAGTTTCTCCAGCGCCGCCATCAATTTCAGCTCAAGGTCGGGATCATCAACATTCATCAGCAGGTCCTGGTGTCCGCGTTCACCCATGAGGTTGCGGATGCGTTCATCCATGGTGATTCCCGCCGACGGCACTAGTCCGGGCATCGAAGTCACGATTCCGTGATAGCGAGACGAAACCATCATGTGGCAAGCACGCAGGATGCTTACCAATTCATGCATCTTGTAGTCTTCGGAACTGAGCACCGGCACGCCTCCGAGCTTTTCCGAAATGCGCCCTGCGGGGCGAGCATCGAGACGCTCGGTGGCAGCAAGGACCACGAAGACTCTGCGCTGCTTGCGAAATGCGGCGACTGCGTTAGCGATCGAGCCGAGGTAGTGTTCCAGGGCGCGGTCTGCCGCCGATCCCGAATTGTGAAAGTACACCGAGCGGTAGTGGCTGTCTTTAAATGCACCTGTCAGACTCCGCGCCGCGAACTTGGCCACGGACGCCTTGACGGGCCACTCAAAAGGATTGATAGGACACACCACCAGTACCGGCGTGCTGCCGTCCCAGCCAACTTTCCGCAAGATTGCCCGGCCGTATTCAGCCGGAGCCGGTTCAAATGTCCATGCCGTGTCGGTCCCTAACTCGGTGGGCACGCCCAGTTCGCGCAGCACGGTGCGCGATTCTTCATTGCGAGTGATCACGAATGAGTTCTGGCAATAGCGCGCACACATCTTCGCGACCAGCGGGTCCATATGCCCAGCTTCCGCGCCATAGCCCACTGAAAGCTTGTTCTGCGCCGCCGCGATTCCCAGGGACCCAATCATCATCGTGGTGAGCGCGTTGGCGAACTTGCTCTTGAACATCGAGCCTTCGCACGCCACTACGCCGTGATGCCGGGGCACTTCGTCAGAAAGAAACGGAGGGAAAATATCGGGCAGATGCACTTGTTGCGTGCCTTCGAAGTATCCGTCCGTAAACTTGAAATTCTGGGTCATGACACTGAACTCGGTTTTGTCCGCACCCAGAATGTGCCGGATCTGGCGTAGCATCTCCGAGACCCGCACGTCGGAACCCATGTTACGCGTACCGTTGTAGCCGGCAAATAACAGCTTCAGCTTTTCGCCGGGCCGCCATGGCTTACCTTTGCCCATCATCCAACCGAGCTTGGCGGCTTCAATGCTGCTGCTGACCCAGGCTTCGAGCACCAGATCCATCATGCCGCGGACCCTCCGGCTTTCGTGGAAGGCCAGTCCCGGTAGGGATAGGTGAAGTTGGTTTCACGGCTGAATTTGAGCAGTGGGTAGCTGTATTGCGAGAACGGAACCGGCTTGCGTCCGAGTTCCTGCACCACACGAGTATTGTCGAAAACGGTGTTCCACACCAGGTACGGCATGAAGACCTTCAGCAGCGAGGCGCCATGGCCCAAAGATCCATTCCGGTTGGACATGAAATTCACCGTTGCGCTGAAAGGCCGCTGCAGAAACGGGAGAAAAATCGGGCCGCGTTTGTTCTGCGCGGCGGCAAGCGCGGTGGTCAGCTGGCGGAAAGTTTGCGACTCCACGCCTGAGGAGAGATGATACGTGTCGTGTTGCGGATTTTCCTTCTGGTGCAAGGTTGCAATCGCATCCGCCACAAAATCGACGTTCACGATATCAATCTTGTCTTTCGAAGGGAATGGCAGGACGGGCAGTCCGGCGAGAAACACAAACGCCTTCACCATGTCGAACTGGGTGGTCTCGGGATAACGGCTGTCGCCCAAAACGATGCTCGGCCGGAAAATTGTGATCGGAACGTCTGGCAGAAGCTGCCGCATCATGTGTTCGGTAAATTTCTTAGTGCGAGCGTAAGGATCGTAATCTGACCGATCCCAATCGATCGACAGGTCTTCGGTGACGACCTCGTCCTGGCGCTTGCCGGCCACCGCCACCGTGCTCACTTGGCTGAAGCGGCGCAGCCCGTGATAATAGTTCGACTTTTGCGCCAGCAGCAGCACTTCGAGGGTACCCCGCAGGTTCACATTCAGGCAGCTTTTCTCCGACTTGCGATTGAGCGAAGCAGCGCAATGGATCACCGAATCCGTGGTGTGGATCAGGCGGTCATAGTCATCTTCGCCCAGTCCAAAGCGCGGCGCGGTCAGATCACCGCAAAAGATCCGCATGCGGGTCTGGAAATGTTCATAAAATCGCGGGAAATCCAGATGCAGCTGCAGAGCCTGCCACAAGCGGGTCGCGGCATCCTGCGGATCGCGGGCGCGGACCAGGAGATTTAGTGAAGCGCCATGCTGCTCCAGCAGGTTGGCGGCGACATGAGCGCCGATGTATCCGGTGGAACCGGTCAGGAATATCGCCACGTTGCTCCGTTGGTGCCTGTTTTGACCACGTCTCCGTTCTCCTGAACGGCCTCAAACCGCAGGCTGCGGGCGGGGCGCGCTTCCAGAGGACGTCCTTCGATCAGAGGATAAGTCCACTTGCGCAGCGCGGGGATGTGAATATTGATCCAGTAATCCCACCAATCAATCGATCTGGTGTCGTATCCGAATGCGGATTTCTCGTCCTCCACCAGGGCGTGTGAGAGTCTTTCCACATTGTCCGCCGCGAAGTCATGTTCGTTGTGCAAAATGAACGGCTCAAACAAACTGATGAGTTTCTCCACCCTTTCCAGATTGCGTTCTGCCCGCACCAGTGGAGTCTTCTTCAGCGGCAGTGGCGACATAATGCGCTGGATGGACTTCACAATCGCTTTCTGAGCCGGCGCCGACATCCGGTTGTAGCGCTCCTTGGACACCGGGATAGCGTCCAATCTCAACCGCAGCCAGTATTCCAGGCCTTCCTGTGCACGGTAATGTCTGCGATGAGCCAGCGAAGTCAGCTCGATGGAACGCCGCATGTCGCACGGATTCGTAACCGAAGTCGCCAGCTGATAGAGCGGCTCGTGACGCCTTTCCACGATAGCAGCACCGATCAGCGTCATCCCTCGGCAAACTGAATCCACCGGAATAATGTCCAGCCGCTTCCTTTCATTGGTGGGAAGCTGGCGGAAGGAAGTTCCCAGAAGATAGGAGAGCGAAGCCGAAGTATTGATGCCCTCATTCCAGCCCAGGAATGGCTCCGCCAGCGAAGTTTCCACGATTGCCGGACGCACCACCGCGATGGGCAAACCGGCGCCGTGGCTCGCAATCAGGGACTCGGCGAGACTCTTGGTCAACGTGTAGGTGTTCGGCCAGCCCAACTCGGCGGCGCGCGTCATTCCAGCCTCGGTCAGATATTCGCGCAGCCAGCGGAAACGATTTTTCCGGATCTGATTTTCCAGCGCCGTGCCGCCCAAATCCTTAGCCGCATGCTCCTTGCGCAAGGCTTGCTGGCGAAGCTCTTCCGTCACCTCTGCGCCTTCTGCCCGTTGTTCGGCTTGCTTCACCAGATCATGCAGTGAACGCCACTCGGCTTCAGCATCGAAAGGAACGCCTGCCGGAGTGTAGTTGGGACGCAGCGCTTCCCCAACCCGGCCGTCGCGCGCGCCGGCCACGTAGCAGGTCGAGAGGTGCAGCAGTCCGGCGTGATCCGACCTGCGCACAAATTCAGTCACGTTCACCGCCGCATCTACGTTCGTGGCCAATGCATCCCGCAGATCAGGATTGAAATCCGTCAAACCCGAACTGTTGATGATGAGGTCGATATTCTTCTCTAGCGCCTCGCTGACTTCAGGCACCAGGCCCAGCCTCGGCTGGCAAACATCACCTTCGACTACTTCCACCCGCTCCCGCAGAAATTGTGAAAGGCCCGCACCATAGCGGTCGTACAGGGGATCGAAGACAGGAGACTCCTCCACCATCTTTTCGAAGCGTCGCACGGCGGGATTGGATTTCTGCCGCCGGATAAGCAGGTAAATGCGTCCAATTTCCGGCAGCTCCATCAGCGTATTGACCAGCCAGACTTTCCCAATGAAGCCGGTCACGCCGATGAGCATGACGTGCTTGCCGGAGAGAGCCCGGCGAACCGAAAGCGGCGCGGTATGGCGGACGCCGTCGAAATAGACGATCGGCCGATCTGACACCGGAATTTGCCGCGAGGCAGGAATCACCGCAGACTCCAGAACCTCTGCACTTCGCAGACCGAGGTCGCGGACCAGCCTTTTCGGAGCGCGGCTACCATCGGGTCCAGAGCCGCTGATGCCCGCGAACAGGCCTCGCGGCCGTATCACAGGTTCCAACAAGCGCCCGGTGGCGATCCCGTCGCGGAATTCCAGGCGATTGGCGATCAGCCACTTGACTCCCAGATGCTGCGCCAGCGGCCGCATAACGTGCTCCAGACCCTGACTCACCAGTACGATCTCGTTCCCGGCATCCAGACACGTCTTAAGTTGTTCTATTCCATCGACTTTCAGGTATGGCTGGAGTTTATACTTGAAATATTCCTCCCCCAGCAGATCCAGCCGGTCGCGACTGATTCCGCGCAGCACCGTGTGCACCACGCGGGTGGCAAAGATGCGATGAGCGGCATACAGAAATGGCCGCAATAAGGCCATCATCAGCACCAGCCCGCGGCGCACCCAGCGTTCCAGAAAGGTTTGCGCATTCCAGGTGAAAAAGGCGATGGGACGGACGGTAGTCAAGTCCGCAAGGCTACCCTCCACTCGCCAGTACACCGGGCGGCAGAGCTTGGATTGTGGTTCGGCTGTTCCAAATTGTTTTCGTCCCGAGACTTAGGGACCGTTCCTCCGGCGGCGGAGGTCGAAACCTATTGTAAACAATCGCGTCAAAAGGACGAAGGCAGGTACCGAGGCGTAGTAGGGCTGGGTACCCCCACCGGCGGGGTAGAGCACCCAATAATCATCGCGTGACCGCAGCCGGGACTTTCCGCAGGCTTTTCTCAAACACCAGCAGCGCCATCACACCGCCGATCCCAAACAGCGTGGCAACCGCCAAGAGCCCTCCGCGGAAGCTCCCAGTCCACGTACGAATCTGCCCGATGGTGTACGGTCCGAGAAAGCCTCCGAGGTTGCCGAACGAATTGATCAAGAGCAATACCCGCAATGGCCGAGGTCTCGCTCAGGAGTTCGGTGGCGGTGGCCCAGAACGGGCCCAGCAGGGAATACGCTGCCAGCAGGGTCAGGCTGAGGAAGACGATCGTCGCGGTAGTCGAAGTCGAGTAGGCGGCGCACGTCAGACTGAATGACCCCGCGAAGGCGCAACCGGCCAAATGCCATCGCCTTTCGCCGGTTCGGTCGGAATGCGTTCCCACCAGGACCATCGCCATCGCGGTCACGAGATACGGAATGGCCGAGAGCATGCCGATAAGGAAATTGCTAACGCCCGAGACGCTGCGAATCATACTGGGAAGCCACAGACCCACACCATAAGTGCAAGTCGTGTCACCCAGGTAGACCAACACCAGCAACCAGACTTTTCCCTGAGTAAAGGCCGCGAACACCTGGCTTCTGGAAGCCATAGGATGTGCGCTCTGTTCGCGCGCGAGTTCCCCGGTCAACCATGTTCGCTCTTCCGTCTGTCAGCCAGGGCGCCACTTCGGGACGGTCTGTCAGAAAGGCAAGGACCACGCCTCCCAGCAGCACTGCAGGCAGCCCCTCGATCACGAATAGCCACTGCCATCCAGCCAGATTGCCAGCGTGTACTCCCAGGAGCGCGCCTGAAATCGGACCGCCAATCACGCCGGCCAGTGGCGAAGCCATCACAAACAACGCTACCGCGCGCGCCCGCGCCGCGGAGGGAAACCATCGCCTCAAGTAGAGAATGATGCCGGGGAAAAATCCTGCTTCCGCCACGCCCAGCAGAAAGCGTAACGCGTAAAAACTTCGTGGGGTGGTGACGAATATCATCGAGACCGATACCGTCCCCCAAAACACCATAATCACGGCAATCCATTTTCGGATGCCAACTCGCCCCAGCATGAGGTTGCTGGGCACCTGAAAAAAGAAATACCCAGCGAAGAAAATCCCCGCGCCCAGGCCGTACACCTTGTCGCTAAAACCCAGTTGCCCTCTCATCTGAAGGGCGGCGAATCCGACGTTGATTCGATCGAGGTAGTTGACGATGTAGAGCAGAAAAAGGAAAGGCAGCAACCGCCGTGTGACCTTGGAGACTACTTTCGGACCAATGTCAGTTCCAGTCAGCGGTTGCATGGGCATGGCCTCATTGGGAACGTAAAGTTCAGAAACAAAGCAACACGCGTTTCGCGCTATTTCTTCACAAAATCATGACTCCACACGACTATGATTTAAGCCGCGTAAAATCTAAGTCGAGCCTGCGCTTGATGTCTGCCACGATCGCTTCTGCCGCCTGATCAATCTCTACCGTGATGGCATCGTCCGGCTCTTCCAGATCGGCGAATTGGCCGGCCAGGATCTTCTCTGAGGCAAAGTGGCCATGGCGCGACTGCAGGCGCCGGTAGATCAGATCGTAGCTCCCCCTCAAGTACACAAACTTTACTTCGCTGCTGACAAAAAGGTGTTCGCGATAACTTTTCTTCAAGGCTGAACAGGCCAGCACCACGTTCTCATGCTTCGCAATCCACTGCTCAATGGCATGGCGCAGAGAATTCAGCCATGGCGCACGGTCGGCATCGCCGAGCGGAATTCCTAACCTCATTTTTTCCACATTTTCCGGTGAGTGGAAACTGTCGGCATCTGCAAACTCCCAGCCGAGCTGCTGGGCCAGCAGGCTGCCAACGGTGGTCTTTCCCGAGCCAGTCACTCCCATGACCACCACGATCATGCAAACTCGCCGGGAAAGCCGTCAAAGCAACGCATGTTTAGAACTTTTATCATTGATTGGGAGATTTCGGGTAGGTGTCCTTCCCCGATTGTCATCCTGAGCGGAGCGAGACGTTTCGCTCGCGAAACGCTTCGCGGAGTCGAAGGAGCCCGATAAGCGGATGAGTGAGTTGCTCGGCAGGGGTCCCTCGACTTGCTTTCACCGCGCAAGGGCGGCTTAAGCGAGTCTCCGGCATGTCGGCTATTTCACTTATGTGCTAGCGCCGATTTTTCATCCACTGGCTTGGGATCGGCGAATTGCAGCCAGAAACCCATCATCTCTTCATCGCTGGGCTCACCCCACCGAATCGACTTCGATGGATCGGGATTTTGCGGATTGTTCAACGAATTATCGAAATACGCCGTGGTCACCAGCTTGGTTCCTTTTGGCAACAGGAACTGGTGTTTCAGGAAGTAGGTTTCCTGCCAACGAAAGTCATAGTGCGGCACATTGAGTATCACTTCGTGCCTTCCATCGGGGTAGATGGCTTCCGTCGTCATGCTCTTCCCGCGAAAGTGCATGTGAGCGGTATAAGCCACCGCGGTTACATCTTTGGGCAGCGTGTAACAAGATGTCACCCGGTGGTTGTCGTCATTGGCTGGAATCAGGAACAGGTTGTTCCAGATCTCGTACTGCGCGATCTCATGCTTCACCGGCTCCTTGGCGAACACCAGCCCGATGCTGGTGTGATCCTTAACGTCAGCTCCGGTGCGGTTGCTGTAATGCACCTGAAACTGCAAGTACGAACCAGCGGGAACCCTGAGGGCGAAGCCTGGGGGCCGGGTCTCAGCCAAATGTCCCGGCAGGTAGATCCCCGGAACGATATTCAAGTACCCAGACGATTCGCCCGGAACCCCGCCGCCTTCGGGAGACGAGCAGCCATCGTCGACTACAGGTGCGTCGCGCCGGAGATGCAAAACCCTTCCTGTCCGGAAGTGATATTTATCCACTCCAGCATCGGACTTGCCATTCTCTTCTTCTTTCTTTGCCACTTTGTCGGCCGCGATCACCGAGACGGTGGCGTGATGGACCACTCGCCGGTCGCCGGGCATGACTTCCGCCGCCTGCACCCATTTGTCTTCCTTGAAATTTGTGGGAACGTAAATGTATTCGTAGTCATCCTGAGTTGCGGAAGTGACGTTGAACCCGGGAATGGTCAGTACCAGATCTGGCTTGATGTGCCAGCCTTCCTGAAACACCGGTGCCGGAGGCAAATCCCTCGGGTCCCCTTCCTTTGCGCCCGTCCTCACCCAAGCATCGACGATCGCGACTTCCGCGTCGCTCAGCCGGGCGTCGTTGATGAAATCGCCCACCTTGGGGTCAGCGTGCCAGGGTGGCATCTTGCGTTCGACCACCTCGCCGCGGATGGCCCGCGCCCAGGGAAAGACTTCTTTGTAGGTTAAGAGTGACATCGGAGCGATGTCGTTGGGACGGTGGCAAACCACGCAGTTCTTGAAAATAATCGGGGCAACATCACGGTTAAACGTGACTTCTTTCGGAGAACCCGGGCTCTCGTCTCTGGCTCCCAGGAATAGAACGCAGACGGCTATCGCCACCAGGAGAAACATGACTCTTCGCGGACCCATGTGCCCTCCAGCCTACCGAGTTATTGTAAGGCTGGAGTCCCGGTAACTCCAGAGTCCGTGTGGGGCGGACACTCTTGTCCGCCGCCTTTGACTTTGATTTCAGGTTTTGAAGACTTCAGGTGCGACCGAGGACGTATCCAAGGCACAAGTCAACTTCAACGGCGACGGACAAGAGTGTCCGCCCCACACGGCGTCAACTCTGGGTATTGGTTGACGGATCGTTGAGGGCGATCAGTTTTCCGGGTGGATATTCCTTTTCGGTAAGAGGATGTTCCGGATCCGCGTTGGTTATGGTCAGGACTTCCCCGCTTCGGACGCCGCGGAGAATGAGGTTCTGCTCGTCAATGGCGATAACCCTATATCTTTCGTCGAATATCGCATTGTTGTCCATAAGCCTCTTAGATGCGCAAATTGCTGGCAAGGCGCAGCCAACACCGTGATAAATATATTATCCGCCCTGGCATGGTGCTGAATTCTTAGGACTTGCTGATCTTTCCCAATATTACCCCGGAAACCTGGAAAAAAGAATGGCACCTGCGAGTACGCAGGTGCCTTGACTTCAGCCTCCATCGCTGGTAACGGCTTACTGGCCGGTTACCGGTTTCTCTTCCGCCTTCTTGGGAGCAGCGGGAGCCTTGGGCTTCCAGAAATCCGGATCGGCCTTGATCCACTCATCCGAGACGTAGCTCATGGCCGGACTAAAGGAAAACAGGTTGTGCTGGCTGGTCTCAATTGCTCCGGCCAGCAACTCGCTGAATTTCTTCATGCCGTCTTCACCCATGTTCGCCATGAACTGCTTGTCCTGATCAAACCCCTTGTCGATCTCCGCTGCGGATTTCATCGGGGTAAACACGATGTAGGTGCTGCCCTCCTGGCCGTACTGGGCATAATAGCAAGCCCAGCGGACGTCAGGAATTTTCTCGTAGGCTGCCTTCACCATCTTGACGATCTTGTCCCAATCGGCGTCGTGTCCCGGACGCACGCGGTACAGGGCGATATCAAAGTAGCGCATGTGAGGAATATCGACCGACGAACGCAGGCTGTATTCGTCGCTGTAGACCAGTGCGCTGGAATCGAAATCGCTCAGCAGATCTCCATCAGCAACAGAGGCTCGGTCAAGCGCGGCTGAAAGCGTCGCGTTTTTCTGCGTCGCCAGAACGTCTTTCTCCCAGGCCTCGAATGAATCGTAGCCGGTCAGGAATAGAACTCGTGGCTTGCCGGTAATCGACGTCACCGCCAGATAGTGGGTCGGCCATTTCGCCCGCGTCATGGCCTGCACGAAGGCGCTCTCCGCTTTCTCATGCGGTGCACCGCTCTTGCCCGGTTTAACGAATTCCCGGGTAATCGCGAGCACTTTAGGCGGCGGTGGCGGCTCTTGAGCCATGGCCGTGCCCGCTCCTCCCAACAGCAGATACAACCCCAACAGCAACCCTGTGATCTTTTTTACATTTTTCATGTTCATGGACGCTGACCTCCCCGGTCGCGAAGTAATTTTGGATCAGATTTTTTGGAAGGGCCTGGCACCAAGCAACGAAAAGAGGTAACCCGAAGACGAGCGGAGACTATTCCGAAGCTGCGATGAAGTCAAGTGCGGGGCGATGGAGGACGAGCGTCCCGCCCGTACTCCTTCGAAAAAAAAAGGCCGCCCGAGGGGCGGCCTACTGAAACTAGAAACCGGAAACTAGAAACTGCCTGCCTAGTCCCCCAGCACCGGTTCCGCTTCCGACTTCGCCGGAGCGTGTCCGTTGCCATTGCCTTTCGCCGGAGTGAGCGCTCCTAGCGGAATGAAGCCGTTCTCTGCCACTACTGGCTTCTCGTTCAGCACGACCTCGCGGTAGAGCGCAGCCATGCGCGCGTTGTAGGCGGGATCTTCCTTCTGCTTAGCATCGCGTGCGCGCATCTTCTCTTCGCGCGAATTCTTGGCGATGCCCAGTTTATCCAGATCGTGCTGCTCTTCGTTGGTGACCAGTTCTTCTTTCAGGACCAGTCCGTGCTCCACCGATTCCATCTTCACGTTCTTGCCGCCCGCGAAGATCTCGTGCCGTCCATGCTCTTCGTACCACTTGGTGAGCGTGGCGGTCATGTGCATCTTCTCGATGATGTTGCGCCAGCCCACGCCCGTGTTGTAGGCGCAGAAGGAAATTTCGCCTTCCTGGGTGGCGTAAGGAATGATGCATTGCTCGGTGCGCCGGAAGTCGTAGTTGAACAGATCCTGGAACCACATGCCCGCGATGAACAGGAAGTTCCAGCGGTCCTGGCGGCGCTTCATGACGTCGTCAATCGTGCGGTCCGGACCAACCTTGCCGTAGTTCTTTCCGGTCGCGTTGAAGTTCTTGTCGAACTTCTTCAGCAGGTCCATCATCTTGAAATGCGTCGGCGATTGGAAGGGATCGTAGTTTTTCATCAGGCAAAGCGCCATACCCACGACGGTGAGGAACTTTCCGCGAGCCGCGTCGTTGACCTTGGCAATGTCCTTGGCGAGTTGATCGCCCTTGAGGAATGCGGTGACCGGAACTGCTTCTTTGGTCTCCTTGTCGATCATGATCGCCATGCCGGTACCGCAGTTCGGATGGCAGCCACAGCTCAATTGGCCCCAGTCATTGTTGGAGTCATTGACGTGCATCAGGTCGGCCCAATCGGAGAAGGTCCCCATGAACGAAATCGGGAACCAGTCGCGGGAGGGCTCGCCCAACCCGGTCTGATTTTTCACATCGTGCGCCAGATGGGACAGGGTGTAGCGCTGCGCTTCGCGGCGATCATCAGTAACCGCTTCGTCACGTCCGGTAAAAGACACAGGCTGGAACGAGAGGAATCCAATCGTCTTCGGATTATCGAGCGCGAACTTGATGATGCGTCCCACCTGCTCGTTGTTGATGCCGTTGACGATGGTCACGACCGGAACGATTTCGATACCGGCCTTGTGCATGTTCTCGATCGCCTTCAGCTTCACATCGAACAAGTTTCCGACTTTGCGGTGCGCATTGGCGGCGTTGCCGATTCCATCAAACTGGAGATAGGCATAACGCATGCCGGCTTCGGCGGCCTGCTGCGCGAACTCAAAGCTCTTGGCGAATTCGATTCCGTTGGTCGCGGCCTGCACTGAGTTGTAGCCAACCTTGCGGGCATAGCGCACAGCATCCAGGAAGTACGGCGAAAGCGTGGGCTCGCCACCGGAGAACTGCACCGACATCTGACGGCGCGGCTTGATGGTGATGGCGTTGTCCAGCATCGTCTTGATGTCTTCCCAACTCAATTCGTGAACGAAGCCAACCTGGTTGGCGTCCATGAAGCAGGGATCGCACATCATGTTGCAGCGGTTGGTCAGGTCGATGGTCAGCACCGAGCCGCGTCCGTACTTGACGGTGGAAGATCCGTGGTGGTGAAGCTTCTCGTCATTGTGGGCGCGGATGTCGCGGCCGGGGAATACTTCTTCCAGGTGGCGCGAGAAGTCGGTGTCAATCGACATTACGTCTTCAAAATGACCGTGGATGGCGCAGTCTTTCACCATCAGAATCTTGCCATCGCGCTCGACGATTTCGGCCTTGATCTCGCCGACCTTTTCGTTCATCAGTACTTCGTACGGCAGCTTGCCGTCGAGAATCTGCTGGCGGATTTCAGGGATGCACTTGGGGCATAGCGAGTCAGTGGTACGCGGCCAGCCCAGAGGCGGCTTGGTCTTTTCGTAGGACTTCAGCAGCGGCTTCTCCGACCACTTCGGGGTTGGCGATGGGTTTTGCTTGATCTTGTTCAGGCTATTGAACACCACCCACGCGCCTTTGGCGGCGACGGTAACTGCTTTTTCCACATACTTTACTGGCTTGTGCATGAACTCTCGCTTTCCAGTGCTGAAATGCCACGGCTAGCTATGTTTCCGCGGCGGATTCCTGGCCTGACTTACGCGTCTGAACCGGGAATTCCCTGTATTGTTTGACCTTCTTACGACCTTCACCCGGGGAGCGCCGGTTAGCGTCTGCCGCCTGATGGATTGACCTAACCTTATGTTATTGAAGGCATGGGAGAAGCACACGCGGATGTCAACGAAAGGGGAAAAATGGGGGTTTAGCGGGGGATTGGCGCATTAGATGGTGTGTAAACTGTTGAAAAATAACGAGTACCATTGGAGATCCCACACATCATCGGAGTGGCTCAATCATGTAAGATACTCCGCGCCTTCGTTTCTGCTGACGCCTGAACCATCATGAATCGCGAATATTTCAAGGGATACAGCTCGGAGCTTCACCGGGACATGGAAGTACTGATTTTCGGACATGCGGGCACGCCATTGCTCGTCTTCCCCACTTCCATGGGTAAGTTTTTTGAATATGAAGACCGCGGCATGATTGGCGTGCTGGCGCCGAGAATTGACGCCGGGGAATTGCAGGTCTTCTGTCCGGACGCGGTGGACACGGAGAGCTGGTACAACAAGGGCGTTCATCCCCGGGTCCGAGTGATGCGGCACCTTCAGTATGAGCGCTACCTCCTGCACGAAATGCTTCCGTTTCTGCGCTGGAAGAACAACACACCGAGGCTGGCGGTCACGGGTTGCAGTTTCGGCGGCTACCACGCGATGAATTTTTCGCTCAAACATCCCGACGTGGTGAACTACTGCGTGAGCATGAGCGGCTCGTTCGACATTCACCAATTTCTGGACGGGTATTACGATGACGACTGTTATTTCAATTGCCCGTCCGATTTTCTGCCGCAAATGAGCGATGACTGGTTCCTGAGCCGCTACCGGAAATTGAACATCGTGCTGGGTTCGGCGGATTGGGATATTTGTCTGGATCAGAACATCAAATTCTCAGCCATTTTGAATGCCAAGGGGATTCCCCATTGGCTGGACGTTTGGGGAGATAACTCCAGGCACGACTGGCCCTTGTGGCAGAGGATGGCGGTAAAATATTTTGCTTGAAGTCTTAATGCTCACGCTCGATCTGTCATCCTGAGCGGAGCTCAGGATGACAATCGGGGGGGCTCGGATAAATCGGGGGGGCTCGGATAAACAGGTGGTGGGAGAGTATCGGCTCAGCATGACAGGTGAGTAGGCTGGAAAGCGAGGCAACCGTGAACAAGATCGGCATCATGTTCGGCATGGAAAACACCTTCCCGCCGGCGCTGGTGGAGCGCATCAACGGCATGAAGGTCGACGGCGTAGTCGCCGAGTTCGTCAAGCTGGGCGGAGTCAAGATGGCCGAACCCAGCGGTTACCGCGTCATCATCGATCGCATTTCGCAGGACATTCCTTTCTATCGCGCTTACCTGAAGAATGCCGAACTGAGCGGGACGATCGTCATTAACAACCCTTTCTGGTGGACTGCCGATGACAAGTTCTTCAATTACGCGCTGGCGTCGAGGCTAGGAGTGGCTGTTCCGCCAACCGTGATTTTGCCTCACCACAAGCATCCCGAAGGTACCACCGACCAGTCCATGCGCAACCTGATCTATCCGCTGAACTGGGAGGAGATTTTCGACTACGTCGGCTTCCCTGCCTTTCTCAAGCCGTACTCCGGCGGGGGATGGAAGCATGTGTACAAGGTTCATTCGCCCGACGAGTTTTTCCATCACTACAACCAGACGGGCGATCTATGCATGACCCTGCAGCACGGCGTCGAGTTCAAAGAGTATTTTCGCTGCTACGTGGTCGGGCAGGAGAAAGTCCATGTCATGCACTACGATCCGAGGGCGCCGCATCACGAGCGCTATGTGAAGAATCCACCGTTGGTCGATCCCAAGTTGATCGATCGGGTAGTGAAAGACTCGCAGACTCTCTGCCTGGCACTGGGCTACGACCTGAACACGGTCGAGTTTGCGGTCGAGGATGGGGTTCCGTATGCCATCGACTTCCTCAACCCGGCGCCTGATGCCGACATCCATTCCGTGGGCCGGCAGAATTTCGAATGGATCGTGAATGCTGTGGCGGAAATGGCCGTGAAGAAAGCGCTTAGCGACGAGAATCCGGTGCAGGAACTGCGCTGGGCGTCGTTTCTGGCGGGACCGGTATCGGGGCCCAAGGCCAAGGCTCCTGCAAGGAAGAAAGCAAAGGCCTAAACCACGAAACACACGAAGTTGCACGAAGGAAACTCAAGACTTCGGGTTTCAGGGCCAGATTGCTATACTAGTCCCCGCTTTTGAAGGCTGCCCGAATCAGGCTGGCAGCCCGCAATCCCCCGGAAGGGCCGTACCCATGCTTCCGACTTTCACCATCGGCATTGAAGAGGAATACCAGACCGTAGACCCGGTCTCGCGCGACCTGCGCTCACACATCCACGCCGAGATTATCGAGAAGGGCAAACTGCTTCTGCAGGAACGGGTTAAGGCTGAGATGCACCAGTCGGTGGTCGAGGTCGGAACCTCGGTCTGCCGCAATATCAAAGACGCCAAGGTTGAGGTCAAGAAACTTCGCCGTGACATGATCGCGTTGGCCAAAGAGAACGGCCTGCGGCTGGCATCCGCTGCCACCCATCCTTTTGCCGATTGGCGTGTACAGGAGATCACCGAGGACGTCCGCTACAAGAACATCGTTGAAGACTTGCAGCTGGTGGCGCGGGCGAATCTCATCTTCGGGCTGCATGTGCACATCGGCGTCGAAGACCGCGAAACTGCCATTCAGCTGATGAACCACGCGCGTTACTTTCTGCCGCACATCCTCGCGCTTTCGACCAATTCCCCGTTCTGGCTGGGAATGGATACCGGGCTGAAATCTTATCGCTGCAAGGTATTCGACAAATTTCCCCGCACCAATATTCCGGACTATTTTCCCAGCTGGGGAGAGTACGAGAATTTCATCAAGCTCCTGATCAAGACCAACTGCATCGACAACGCCAAGAAAATCTGGTGGGACATTCGCCCACATCCATTCTTCAACACCCTGGAATTTCGCGTGTGCGATATCCCCATGCGGGTGGACGAAACCATTGCACTGGCGGCGCTGATTCAGGCTACGATCGCCAAGCTGTACAAGCTCTACACGGCGAACCAGGGATTTCGCCTCTACCGTCGTGCCTTGATCATGGAAAACAAGTGGCGCGCCTCACGATACGGGCTGGCAGGCAAGCTGATTGATTTTGGAAAACAAGTGGAAGTTCCCGCCCGCGAGCTGGTGCTGGAGTATCTGGAATTCGTGGACGATGTAGTGGACGAACTCGATTCCCGCGAGGAGATCAACTACATCCATAACATCCTGGAGACTGGAACGGGCGCGGACCGTCAGCTCCGGGTATTTCGCGAAACCGGTGACCTCAAAAAGGTCGTAGACTACATTATCGAAGAGACGGAAGTGGGCCTGGCTGAGACCGAAGCCCAAGCTCCCGCTAGAAAAGCAGGGTAATGAACGTTCCTGTCAGTCAAACCAACCAGCAGCTCAGTACGCTTTCGTTCGATCCAGAACTTACTCCCGGCGCCCGCAATGCGGTGAACGTGTGTCTGCGCATCCAGTCCAGCGAGAAGGTCACGCTCATCACGGATGACGCGACCCGTGAAATTGCAGCCAGCCTGGTCCACGAACTGGAAAATCTGGGTTCTCCGTATAGGGTGTGGGTTCTGGAAGAACTTTCGCCCCGGCCCCTGGGAGATCTGCCACGCGAAATCATGGACGATCTCGAGACCAGCCAGGTCAGCATCTTCGCGGTGCAGGCGCAGGCCAACGAACTGAAGTCGCGCATGCAGATGACTGATGTGGTGAACCGCCGCAAGATCCGGCACGCCCACATGGTCAATATCAACCATCAGATCATGCTGGAAGGCATGCGGGCGGACTTCCTTAAAGTGGATCGCATCAGCACCAAGGTGGTGGACATAGTGCGTCGGGCAAAGCAAGTCCGAGCCCGGACCTCGGCGGGGACCGACCTCACCGCCGACCTGAATCCGGAATATCGATGGCTCAAGACCAGCGGGATCATCAGCCCCGACAAATGGGGCAACCTGCCCGGCGGGGAAGTATTCACTACCCCGGGCGAAGTTAACGGAACATTTGTGATTGATGGCGTCGTGGGCGATTGGCTGTGCGCGAAGTTTGGCAGCCTGCGGGAGAACCCGCTGACCATTCGGGTGAAAGGCAACCGCCTGACCGAGGCCCATTCCGCCAATCGGGAACTGGAAGACGACTTCTGGGCTTACACCCATACCGACGAGAACAGCGACCGCGTAGGCGAATTTGCCATTGGCACCAACATCGAGCTGAAGGACATCATCGGGCAGATATTGCAGGACGAAAAATATCCTGGAGTACACATTGCGTTTGGCAATCCCTATGGCGCGCACACAGGAGCGCAGTGGTACTCCTCCACGCACATTGATGTGGTGGGAAGGAATTTCGACATCTGGGTGGATGGCGCGGAGATCATGCGGAACGGGCAGTTCTTGCTGGAAGCGTAGTGCCTGTGTCTGGTGGCCAGCTACCAGCGGCCGCGTGGGGACAGCCGCCCTCGGCTGTCCGGTCGAGCATCGCTCGACAGATTTTGCCGGCCCCAGAAATAAGCGGAGCGTTGCTCCGCTGGACAGCCGAGGGCGGCTGTCCCCACGCGGTCCGTAGCGAATGTCGGCGTAATCATGATTCCCGCCCTTCGACAACAGTTCAACGCGAACTACGCTCCCGAAAAATATCAGCAGCTGCTCAAGGTGATGGAAGAGCGCTGCGGAGCGCCGGTGAAGTTCCGCGTGTGCGAGACGCCTGTCTTCCTCCCCAAGGCACTTCTGGACCAGATGTGCGAGTACGGCAAGGAACTGATCCAGCAACTCAACGGCATCGAGTACCGCAAAGCTTCCTCTGAAGCGATCCCAGAACAGTTCAAGGTGCCTCGCGAACCTCCCCGCCCACTTTTCATTCAGGTGGACTTTGGGCTGGTGCGGGACAAGTCAGGCAATCTGCAGCCCAAGCTGGTCGAACTGCAAGGCTTTCCTTCGCTCTACGCCTATCAGGCAATGCTGTCGGAGACGTACGGAGAGATTTTTGGGCTAGATCCCAAGCTTAACTATTTGCTGGGCGGATTGGATTGGGAGAGCTACAAGAAGCTGCTGCGTCGCGCCATCGTGGGAGACCAGGACCCAAAGCACGTCATCCTGATGGAAATCGATCCTCTGCACCAGAAGACACTGCCTGATTTTCTCCTGACCGAAAAATTGCTGGGCATAAAGACAGTCTCAATCACTGACGTCAAGAAGGTGGGCAAGTTCCTGTTCTACGAGAACGACGGCCAACGCATCCCCATTCTGCGTATCTACAACCGCGCCATCGTGGACGAAATGGTGCGCAAGAACCTGAAAACTGCTTTCCACCTCACCGATGACATCGAAGTGGAGTGGGCGGGCCATCCCAACTGGTTTTTCCGCATGAGCAAATTTTCCCTGCCCCATCTGCACCACGAATGTGTGCCCAAAACCTGGTTCCTCGACCGAGTGGATCGCATACCGGCCGATCTCGAGAACTACGTGGTCAAGCCACTGTTCTCCTTCGCCGGGTTAGGGGTGATCATCAATCTCAAACCAGACGATATCGCGGCCATCCCGAAGGAGCAGCGCTCTCAGTACATCTTGCAAGAGCGGATGCAGTTCGAACCCGTGGTGGAGACCCCTTTTGGGGCCAACAAGATGGAAGTACGCATCATGTATATCTGGCTGGATGAACTCCAGCCGGTGATGACTATCATCCGCATGGGGCGCGGGCTGATGATGGGCGTGGACCACAACCGCAATCTGGAGTGGGTAGGCTCTTCGGCGGGTTTCTATGCGTAAAAATTAGTACCCGAACGGACTAGTCGGAGCGAGTGGCACCTAGCGCGTTCCCAGGGCCTTACTACTTCAATCCCTTCACTACGTACGCCTGCGATAGAACCTGCGAGTAGACATAGGCGTAAGCGCTTCCGTCGCTGGAAAAGCGTGGGCCGCCAACGTTCGCCACTCCCGCCGGGAGGTCCGCTCCGAAGGTTTTCCAAGACTCCATTTTGCCGGTCGCGGCATTCACTCGATAGATTTTGGCAGTCCGCTCACCTTGTTTTCCGGAAAAGATGTAAAGGGAAGTGCCATCCGCTGTCCAACCCGCCACGCGATACTTCGAGTCGAGTTCCGGAATCAGTCGCAAGCCGCCTCCGTCCAGCGGCCAAACGCCCCATTTGCCATCGGGTCCCAGCACTGCGGTACTGCGACCGTCCGGAGACACTTGAGTGCCAACGACGCCCTCCGGAGTGATGGGCTTGGAATTGCCGTTGCTCAGATCAATCAGGTAATTTCGCGCTCCATGGCCAGCCTCAATTCCGCTGGCCAGCAATTGTTTGCCATCCGGGAGATAACGGACCGAGCCGTAGCTAATGTTGTCATGGGTCAACTGCCGGGCCTCGCCTGCGCCGGTCGGGACCAGGAACAGAGAGCCCTCCTTTGCAGGCCTGGTGATCACCCATTTGTTATCCGGCGAAATGGCCTCGCCCGTGCCGTTACCAATCCGAACCGGAGGCGACCCGTCAGTATCGCGGATAAATACCGTATAGCTAGGCCCACCCCCATCTCCATCTTCCTCGAACAAAACCTTTTTGCCGTCGCGGCTGATGTCCCTCAGGATCGACCATCCCAGCCATCCCAGTTCACGTTCGTCTTTTCCGTCCGGCGGCTTACCTCGAACACCGATGCGAATCTGGTGCGCAACCATTAGCGCCAGTCCATCGCGCTCATCTTGGAGCCACATGCCTCCCGGGACGTTTGTGATGGCCCGCTCCCTGCCGGCCAATGTCACTCCGTGAAGATTTTCGGCGCTGCCTGTACGGGTGGCGGTAAACCAAAGTTCATCGCCGGCAGCTGACCATTCGATCCCTTCCAACGAAACAAATCCCGACGCCAGTTTCTTCTCGTGGCCATCCAGATCGATCACCGCCACCGAACCTTCGTCGTCGCCCGCGGTGTTTTGGTGATCCGCGAATGCCACCGATTTGCCGTCCGGCGAAATCTTTGGATGGCTGATCCAGTTGATGCTGTCCAACAACACTTTGCCGATCGGATATTCAAGCCGCCAGTGGCTGTTCTCCGGGACGAACCGCACCACCGCCATGCTTTCGCCGTTCGCCGCCCAATCCGCGTCCCCAACGTTCTCCAGTACTTCCCGCGGTGTTCCGCCGCTCAATGGGACTCGGGCCAGCGTTCCCGCCCGCGCATAACCGCCTAGATTCGCCGTGTTGAGCCGGATCGCAAGTTCACCGTTCTTCGAGATGGAAAGAAGGGTCGCATCCTTCATTCCCAGTTCGCGAGAGCCATTGTCATCGGTGCGGGCCAGATACAACTGACGTTCGCCGCCTTCCCAGGACGCGTCGTAAACAATGCTGCCGTCCGGAGTGAACCGGGCATTGCCAATGGAACCCATGCGGAATGTAATTTGCTGATACTCAGGTGGGGGCGCCGCACCACCGCCTCGTCCCAGCCACCATCCCAGGCCGATCATCGCCACCGCCAGTGCAACTACCCCTGCTGCTCCAACTAGCTTGCGACGCGACTCCGCACCCTTCGCTTCGTGCACCGCGGCCTGCGCGCCCGATTTGCTACTGGTGGCAGAAATCTCGGTCAGCGATTCCAGGTCGAACGCCAGGTCGCCGGCTGAATGGAAACGCTGCGAGGGATTTTTTTCCAGACAGTGGCGCACAATTCGTTCCAGGCCGGCTGGAACGTTGCGCGCGGTTTCGGAAAGGTCATGCGTCTCCTCTTTCAAGATCGCACTCATGGTGTCGGCCGTGGTCTCGCCGTGGAAGGCGCGCTTGCCCGAGATCATCTCGTACAAAATCGCGCCAAAGGCAAATATGTCAGACCGCGCGTCGGCCGCTTGTCCGCGCACCTGCTCCGGAGACATGTAACCGGCTGTGCCCATGATCAGGCCCGGTTCGGTCACCGCGTGGAGGGTCGGCGCATCGGCTCCGCTTGAGGCTTCCGGCAAAATCAGCTTCGCCAGACCGAAATCGAGAATCTTCGCTCGACCATCGTTCGTGATAAACAGGTTCTCCGGCTTCAGGTCACGATGCACGATGCCCTTCTCGTGCGCCGCCGCCAGCCCCCGCGCCACCTGCAACCCATAGTCAATCGCCTTGCGGTTGGAGAGTGCGCCACTCCTCAACCGCTCGCGCAATGTTCCCCCTTCCAGCAGTTCGGAGACCACGTAGGGCGAGCCGTGGTCGTCCCCGATGTCGAAGATCGAAAGGATGTTGGGATGATTAAGCGCCGCCGCCGCACGGGCTTCCTGAGCGAAGCGCTGCATCCGGTCACGGTCCGCCGAGAAGGACGCCGGCAGGACCTTGATCGCGACGATTCGATCCAGCCGGGCGTCGCGGGCGCGATACACTTCGCCCATTCCGCCCGCGCCCAGCAGAGATTGAATCTCGTAAGGTCCCAGCTTCGTTCCCGAGGAGAGTGCCATGGATGGCCGAATTATAGCGTCATTTGGACTGCAAGGTCGCAGATCGTGGCATCTGCTTGTCAGATAGCTGATGGTCAGATATCTGACCGAGTCGCGGCCAGAACCGCCAGGATGGGGCATTCGACTACCGGACTTCGACCCCATCCCCGGTTATCTCCTCCAGAGGGTTGACCAGACTCGACTCCCGGCCTAACATTACCGCCTACAGGGGCTTAGCTTCGCAATGAACAGCGGAACGTCTGGCCAGAGTTCGAGCGGAATCAGCATGATCGGCCAGACGATCTCCCACTACCGCATTCTGGGCAAGCTTGGCGGCGGCGGCATGGGTGTGGTCTATGAGGCAGAAGACACGCGGCTCGGCCGCCACGTAGCCATAAAATTTCTCCCTGACAATCTCACTGGCGACAGCAAGGCGATGGAACGCTTCGAGCGCGAGGCTCGCGCCGCCTCACTTCTAAACCATCCCTCCATATGCACCATCCACGAGGTCGAAGATCACAACGGCCATCCCTTCATTGTCATGGAAAAGCTGGAGGGTGAAAGCCTGAAGCAGCGCATCCGGGGGAAGCCGATGGATATCGACGACCTCCTCGATGTCTCCTTGCACGTTGCCGACGCGCTCTCCGCTTCCCATGCCAAGGGGATTATTCATCGAGATATCAAGCCGGCCAACATCTTCCTCACCAGCAGCGGGCAAACGAAAGTCCTCGACTTTGGCTTGGCCAAACTGCTGCGCGATGACCGCCTTGGCACCAGCGAAGAAACTCCGGTGGAGGACTCTTTGACCGCGGTGGGCGTAATTCCTGGAACCGCGGTTTACATGTCGCCGGAACAGGCCCGCAGCGAGGAACTCGACCCTCGAACCGATCTTTTTTCCTTCGGTGTAGTGCTTTATGAAATGGCCACCGGCAAGAAGCCCTTCACTGGTAACAATGTAATTACCACCCTGGATGCAGTGCTGCACACCAAGCCGCCTTCGCCTCTGACCCTGAACCCTGCGCTTCCCCGCGAACTGGAAGGCATCATTGGGAAGGCGATGGAAAAGGACCGCAGCAAACGTTATACGACCGCGGCGGAGATGAAGGCCGACCTGCAGCGGCTGAAGAAAGAAACCGAATCGGGGTTGACCCGCGCCGAGGCCCGTGAAAGCTCCCGGCTGAAAGTTGTAACCAAGACCTTCCAGAGCTCGAGCAAGCCCCAGAGCTATCTGCTAATCGCAGTCACTGCCCTGCTGATTACGGTGCTGGCGGCGGTAGGAACATGGTGGCTGAAGCATCGCGCCGCCGCTACTTCAGGGGCCGGTGCCAACGCAATTGCAGTGCTGCCGCTGCAGAACCTCAACGGCGATTTCAGCGTTGACTATCTTCGCTTTGCCCTGGCCGATGAAATCGCCAACGTACTCACCTATTCGCGCACTCTTGATGTTCGTCCCTCGAGCGTGACCAGAAAGTATGTGAGCGCCGACCTGGACCCGCAGAAAGTAGGCCACGAGCTTCACGTAGCCAACGTGTTGACCGGCCACTTCATGAAGCAGGGCACGCATCTTCTGGTCACACTGGAAGCGATCCAGACGGGCAACGACCGGCTGCTGTGGCAAACCAATCTCAACGGCTCCACACAAGACCTGATTTCGCTGCAACAGCAGATGGCCAAGCAGGTGCGTACAGGCTTGCTGCCGATGCTGGGCGCCGCCGGCGGCTTCCTGGAGACCAGCACCCGGCCAAGCAATCAGGAAGCCTACGACCTTTATTTGCGCAGCGTGGCCGCACTCCACGATGCTAATCCCAATCGGGAAGCCATCCGCTCACTCGAAAGCGCGGTGGAACTGGATCCGAACTACGCGCCAGCCTGGGCCGAGGTAGGCCAGCGCTATTACTATGACGCCACCTACTCCAACGGTGGGGAGCAGATGTTCCAGCACTCGAACGCCGCTCTGGAACGCGCCCTGGCTCTCGATCCGAACCTGATCGCCGCAGCTTCCCAACTGATTGTCAATCGGGTGGATCGCGGTGAGTTGGGCAAGGCTTACCAGTCGGCCTTGGGATTGGTCACACGTCGTCCAGAGAGTGCGCAGGCGCATTTCGCTCTGGGATATGTCCAACGCTACGCTGGCATGCTCGAGGAATCGGTGCGCCAATGCGATACCGCGCTCACTCTCGCGCCGGGAAATTATCAGTTCCGCTCCTGCGCCTGGGCCTTCATGGAGCTCGGCAAATTTGAAAGGGCCTTCGACTTCATCCAGCTCGACGCCGGTTCTGAGTGGGCCATCTACGTTACTCCTTCCCTGTTGCTGCGGGAAGGCAGATTGCCGGAGGCGCGCGAAGCGGTAAAGCGCATGTCGAACGCTCCCCACTACCACCGCGATCTCATGGAAGCAATTGTAGGACTCCGGCCTTCATCCGAACTGGATCGCATGGCGCATGATGCTGAAACTGGCGGCCCCTCGGATCCTGACCCTGAGCTTTCTTACTACCAGGGAGCGCTTTTCGCTTATGCCGGGAAAAAAGACGCCGCTTTCCATATGCTCAAGACCGCCATCGAACAGAACTACTGCGCGTACTCCAACCTGCTCTCCGACCCGTTGCTGCGAGGCTTGCACAGCGACCGTCAGTTCGACGAGTTGCTGACCGCGGCCCACGCCTGCCAGCAGGCGGTCCAGTCCGCGAGCGCGCCGCAGAGCCACTGACTCAGGTAGGATGGAGCGCAACGCGGCGGCTAACTCTTCGTTTCCCGCACAGTCCATTACAGAGGAACACCATCGCCAGGCGGCAACAGGAAAAATCTTGTCTCTCATCTTCGAGAACTGCAATCCCATACCTATGACATCTGTTCGTCGCGAAGCCCCAGGCCCTTGGAAACTTTGTGCACTCTGTCTAGCCGTGCTCTTGTCTTTGGGCATAGTTGCCGCGCCAACTCTTGCCCAGGCTCCAGTGGCAGTACCAAGTCCGGTTGACCCTCTGCCTCCTGACACCGGGACTGCCGGTCTGAAGCAGATGTTAGTGCGCCTGCAAACCACGGCACGGCTGATGCAGACCACGGCACATCCCGACGACGAAGACGGCGGCATGTTGACGCTCGAGTCCCGCGGACATGGCGTAACCACGCTGTTGATGACTCTCACCTGTGGCGAAGGCGGCCAGAACAAAGTAGGAAGCAATCTGTTCGACGTGCTGGGCGTGTTGCGTGCGCTGGAGCTGACCGCTTCCGATCGCTACTATGGCGTGGAACAGCGTTTCAGTCGGGTAGCGGATTTCGGCTATTCGAAGAATCCCGAAGAGACTTTTCAGAAGTGGGGTGGGCACGATATCGCTCTTGGCGACATGGTGCGCGTGATCCGAACCTTCCGCCCGGATGTGCTGGTGGCGCGATTCTCGGGGACAGAACGCGACGGACATGGCCACCATCAAGCCTCGGCAATCCTTACCAAGGAAGCGTTTCGGGCGGCTGCGGACCCCAACCGGTTTCCCGATCAGATTAAAGAAGGCTTGCAGCCCTGGCAGCCCAAGAAACTGTACATCGGAAATGTGTGCGGCTTCGGGGCAACGTCCTGCCCTGCGGAGAACTATACCGTCAAGCTGAATACCGGCCAGGTGAATCCGCAACTGCAGATGTCATACGTCCAGTTTGCCATGGAGGGACTGAGACATCAGCTCTCGCAGGGTGCGGGTGGATGGTCGGTCGAACCTGGGGATCGCTTTACCTACTACAAGCTGGTGGATTCAGTTGTGCCGCCGGCCACCGACAAGGACGGCCACGAGAAGAATTTCTTTGATGGCATAGATACGACCTTGCAGGGTTGGAGTCCCGGATTCGACGCCACTGGAGCCAAAGAGCTGGCCAAGATCGAGAATGACGTTGCAGTGGCAGCAAGAAATGCAGAAGAAGATCCGGCCAGCGCGGCTGCTCCACTGCTGTCAGTTATCGACTCGCTCAACCGTCTAGCGGCTCAGGTCCGCAATGGCGATCAGAAGCAGGGCCTGCTGACGCGCCTCCGAGAGAAAGAGGGCCAGGCCCGGAGCGCGCTCAATCTGGCACTCAATCTGTCACTGCAGGCCTCGATGGTTTCGCCGCAGAGCTCCGACCCGCGCCTGCTGCCGGGGCAGAATCCGCTGGCCGCGATTTCCCCCGGGCAGAAGTTCACTGTCAGGGTCAAGGTTTACAACGGCTCGACCCACCCCTTGCAACTCCGCTCCCTGTTTGTCGAAGGTCAACTGGCGGACAGTCAGGCGAAGGAGCGTATTCCTCCGTTGCAGCCCGGGCAGGACTACGAAACTGATTTCCAAGTGCAGCTGCCGGGGAACACCCCGCCCATACGACCTGCGCTACACCGAAACGACCCTGAGAGGGACAGTGTTTATGCCGTCGACGATCCTCGCTACCAAACGTTACCGTTTCCGCCGCCACCGTTTCGAGTCAGCGTCCACTATGATGTCCCGGACCTCACTCTTCAAACTCGTGGCATCGACACTAAAATTCCCAGTCTTAATTCCCTGCCCGAAATTTCGACGCCCGTGCTGGTAACGTTTGCCGATGAGAAGGGCGGGGAGCAAAGGCGTCCCTTGGCGCTGGTGCCCGCGTTTTCCGTCGAGCTGGAGCCGGGCGAGCAGGTCATTCCTATCGCAAACGGTCACGAAAGAACCGTGAAGGTGGGTGTCAGTTCGAACCTGACCGGAGCTCCGAAGGGCAACCTACGCCTGGAAGCCCCGGCGGGCTGGCAGATCGAGCCGAAGGAGATCCCCGTCGAGTTGCATCAGCGCGCTGATAAGCAGCACTTTGAGTTTAAGGTTGTTCCCGGCAGCTTGAAAGAAAGCCATGCCCAGGTTCGCGCGGTTCTGACTGCTGGCGGCAAGACCTACAGCGAGGGCTACACGCTGGTCACACGTGAGGACCTCGCCAGCGCTTACTATTACCAGCCCGCGCTGCAGCGCGTCAGCATCGTGGATGTAAAAGTTCCCAAGGACTTGAAGGTCGCCTACATCCCTGGCGCCGGAGACGAAATTCCCACCGTGTTGCAACAGATCGGAATCAACACGACGGTTATTCCCGCGGAGAAGCTGGCCAACGAGAATCTCGCGAGTTACGGAACAATTATTCTTGGTATCCGCGCTTATGACACACAGAAGGATGTAGCGGCCAACAACAAAAAGCTGCTCGACTTTGTTTCGGCCGGAGGCACACTGATCGTGCAATACAACGCCGGCGTGGGCGATTTTAACAGCGGCCACTTTACACCGTTCTCCGCACAACTGAGCCGGAGCAGGGTTTCCGTAGAAGAGGCGCCGGTGGAAATTCTCGCCGCGAATGACAGCGTCTTCCACGATCCCAACGAGATTACGCAACGTGACTTCGATGGCTGGGTACAGGAGCGAGGCCTATACTTCGCCGACCAGTGGGACAGTGACTTTAAGCCGCTGCTGTCATCTCATGATCCAGGCGAACAGCCGCTGAAGGGCGGCCTGCTGCGTGCCCAATACGGCAAGGGCACATATATTTACGCCGGCTACGCTTTTTTCCGCCAGCTGCCGGCCGGCGTGCCGGGAGCGATCCGGCTGTACGTGAACCTGCTGAGCGCGGGACACTGAAAAGCCGTCGTCGGTCGTTGGCCTTTGGTCGTTGGCCTCGGTGAGTCTCTGCAGGCGTCGGCATTCTGCCGATGTTCTCGATTTAGGTGTGCCGCGATCTAACTGTGAAGCTCATGGTCTTGGCCAACGACCAACGACGAACGACCAATGACCAAGCGACCAACAACCGCACTCCCCTTATCCGCGGCATCGGCGTCGGCAGTGCCACCGCTCTGAACATGATTGACATGATCGGCGTGGGGCCATTCATCACCATGCCCTTGATCGTGGGCGCCATGGGAGGCCCGCAGGCCATGCTGGGCTGGGTTCTGGGTGCGGTCTTCGCCATTTGCGATGGCCTGGTGTGGGCGGAGCTCGGAGCCGCCATGCCCGGCTCGGGCGGGTCGTATCGCTACCTGCGTGAGATCTATGGCTCACGCCGTCTGGGGCGGCTGATTTCTTTTCTTTTCATCTGGCAGCTTTCGTTCAGTGCACCGCTTTCGGTGGCGTCGGGAGCGATCGGGCTCGCCGGCTATGCTTCGTATTTCTGGCCCGGACTCGAATTCGAATATTTCAACCATGTCTGGGAGCTGCATCTTCCCTTGCTGGGCACACTGCAGGTGCGGTGGTTGATGTCCAGCGCGACCTTCGTCGCCATCGGCATTGTGATGCTGGCAGTGGGACTGTTGTATCGCAAGATCACCAGCATCGGCTGGATGTCGAAGCTGCTTCTGGCGGGCGTGCTGATCACCATGGGCTGGATTATCATCGCTGGATTCGGCCACTTCGACGCAACTCGCGCTTTCAGCTTTCCCGCCGGGGCTTTCAGTCTGTCGCACAATTTTTTTCTTGGACTCGGCTCCGCCATGCTCATCGCCACCTATGATTACTGGGGGTATTACAACGTCTGCTTTCTGGGTGACGAAGTAAAAGATCCCAGCAAGACCATCCCGCGGGCGCTGCTGCTATCCATTCTGCTGGTGGGTTGTCTATACATTTTGATGAACGTCAGCATTCTGGGTGTGGTTCCGTGGCAGGAAATGACCCACACCGGACAGTCCAACCGCGGACTTTATGTGGTCTCGATTTTCATGCAGAGAATCTACGGCGCATGGGCGGCTAACCTGGTTACCGCCCTGGTAATGTGGACAGCGTTCGCGTCAGTTTTCTCCCTGCTGCTGGGCTACTCTCGCGTGCCTTATGCCGCAGCGCTCGACGGTAATTATTTTCAGGCTTTCGCCCGTGTGCATCCGCAGCATCGCTTCCCTTACGTTTCGTTGCTCGCGCTGGGTGGCGTGGCTGTGCTGTTTTGCTTTCTAGCGCTGGCGGATGTGATCGCCGCGCTGGTAGTAATCCGCATTACGCTGCAGTTTCTGGTCCAGGCGATTGGTCTGATCGTTCTGCGCATCCGGCGGCCCGATTTGCCGCGTCCGTTTCGCATGTGGCTATATCCGCTGCCGGCTTTGCTGGCTTCGATCGGCTTCATTTTTGTACTGGTTTCCCGCACCAACTCGTTGCGCCAGGTTCGCTATGCGGTGGTCATTCTCATGACCGGCGTATTCATCTACATGGTGCGGGCTTGGCGCAAGAAGGAATGGCCGTTCGGCGGCTCGGCGCCCATCGAGGGAGCGGTAGCCGATGCCGATGGATCTTTGTAGCGCGGGCATCTAGCCCTCGCCGTGGAGGGCAATGTACTCTCCGCACAGCGGATGACGCCGCCGGAACACGAACTACCGGGCCCCTGAGGTATTTGACCAGGCATGAACCAAGCCGTTAAAACGCCGCCCGCGAGCCTGGCCCCAAGGCCAGCAAGTTCGGCCTTGGCCCCGCTGCGCGAGCCGCTTTTCCGCTCGCTCTGGATCGCTGCTGTGATTTCCTACACCGGGACCTGGATGCAAAACGTGGGCGCGGGCTGGTTAATGACGCAGCTCACCATGTCACCGTTGATGGTCAGTCTGGTAACCGCGGCTACGACCCTTCCTGTGTTTCTCGTGATCCTGCCCGCGGGCGCGTTGGCCGATCTGGTCGACCGGCGGCGCTTTCTACTCATCACGCAAAGCTGGATGGTTCTGGCCGCCGCTCTGCTCGGAATTTTCACCCTCGAACATTTCGTCACCCCGTGGATGATTCTGTTGTTCACGTTCATCCTTGGACTGGGCGCGGTCATGAACGATCCCGCATGGCAGGCGATTACACCGGAAATCGTTTGTCCGGAGAATCACGCCCCGGCGGTGGCCTTGAATTCCGTGGGCTTCAATGTTGCCCGAGCGATTGGCCCGGCTCTTGGCGGCCTGGTCATTGCCGCTGCCGGCTCTGGAGTCGCATTCCTGCTCAACGCCGCTTCATTCTTCGGCGTAATTTTCTTTTTGTACCGCTGGAAGCGTCCGCATGTCGAGCAGGTCGCAACCGGACGGGTGCGCGATGCCATGTTGGCCGGCCTGCGATATGTCCGCGGCGCTCCCCTAGTCAGGTCGATCCTGATACGGACCGGGGCCTTCAGCCTGGCCGCGAGTTCCCTGCCCGCTTTGCTTCCGATCCTGGCTCGACCGCACGGCGCAACCGGCTACGGTTTGTTGCTGGGGTTCTTCGGTCTCGGCGCTCTGGCCGGCGCGGCTGTTCTGCCTCGGGTGCGCAACCGCTTTTCCGTGGATGGACTGGTGGCCTTCGACATTCTGCTATTCGCGGCCATGACCGCCGCCGCCGGCCGCGTGCAAACATTTTCCTGGCTGTGCCTTGTGCTGTTCGCCAGCGGGACGGCATGGATTGGAATCCTGGCCTGCCTGAACATTGCGGCGCAGACTATGTGTCCGTCATTCTTGCGCGCACGTGCGTTGTCGGTGTACCTGCTCGTTCTGCAGGGAGGCATGGCCCTGGGCAGCGCGGCTTGGGGCGCGTTGGCCACGCGAGTGGGAGTGCCCACGGCCCTGCTATGTTCGGCGGTTGCGCTGGTCGGCGGCTTGTTCACGGTTCGGCGCCACCGGCTGGCGTCGGACCAACTGGAGCTAACGCCGTCGGTCGTGCGGGACTAGGTTTCAATGTGGGCGCGAGCGGCCCGCTCGTGCGGGAGTAAAACGAGGTCAAGGGGACAGGATAAGACACGCGTAGCTCCAGCACGAGCGAGGACGCTCGCGCCCACACTTAGGCTTAGGAAATCACGGCACTAAGGAGAAGCTCAATGAGGAACATCCGAACCATTCTTGCGGGTTTGCTTTTGCTCAGCAGTATCGCGTTGGCGCAAACAGACAAACCTGCCCAGCCCCTCACCGTAAGCCAGGTGCTGAACAGCTCTATAACCAACATAGAAAATGAACTCGTGCTGATCGCCGATGCCATGCCCGAGGACAAGTATTCTTTCGCCCCTACGAACGGTGAGTTCAAGGGTGTCCGCACCTTCGGCCAGCAGATCAAGCATGTGGCCGCCGTGAACTACATCTTGGGAGGAGCGATCCTGGGAGAGAAACCGCCTGTCGATACCGGCGGCGAGAACGGGCCGGATTCGGTCAAGACCAAGGCTGACATAATGAAGTACTTGAAGGATTCGTTCGTATATATTCATAAGGCAGCAGTAACCATCGACGACAAAAATCTGGTGTCCACCACAAAGAACCCCTTCGGAGACGGCCCCGCAACCCGTCTGGCCCTCGCCGTTGGAGTTGCCGGGCACTGCTCCAATCACTACGGACAAATGGTGGAATACCTGCGGATGAACGGCATCGTCCCACCAGCCAGCCGCCAGTAGCCTCCGGCGCCTCATGGGGGCGTTTGCCTGCCCCCATGAGCCACCCCTTATTCCCGGAGCGCCCCAGAGTGGCACGAGGGTGCTATTTACAGTTTCTCGGCTCCCGCGTATTTATTCATCTCCCCTTATTTACCAAAGTGGATGTTTACCAGAGTGGGTGAGTGTCTGCGGACGCTGTTTTGGGGAAAACAACTCAGGAGGAGCATGAAGAACAGCAAACGTCGCCCGAGCGCCTCGGGCTTGGGTCGCGCCGCCCGGGAGCGCGATGTGCAACACGAAATCAAAAGCTTTCTCAGTGCCCTGGTGTCTTATCCGGACCGTTTTGCCGTCGAACCTGGTCTCAGCTTCGAACAGCATCTTTTCCAGCTGGTGGCAGCAAGTCAGCTGGCAAACGGTGAACAACGCCGCCGCGGTTAGGAGCGTCGCTTGGCCCAGGCTTTGCCCTGGCTCGCTCCTTGTTTAGTGATCGCGGTCGATATTAGTTCGGCCTCGAGTCCGCGCGCCCCAAGATAGGCACGCACTAGCGCTGCCGCGCGATCCGCCCCAACTTTTCCGTCATTTCCCTTTCCATTTTTCTCTTGTCTGTCGTTTCCCTTTTCGCCGAGGAAAATCAGCACCGACGGCCCAGCTCCGCTCAGCACCGCACCCAGAACGCCGGGAGTGCTGGCCGCAAGTTTCTGCAATGCCGGCAGAAGAGGGCAAAGCGCGGCCCGGTAAGGCTGGTGCATGCGATCTCCGAGCGCGGAGGCCAGCAGATCGCGGCGGCCTTGCACAAACGCGGCCAGCAGGAGCATTGAGTTCTGAACGTTAGTCACCGCGTCCGCCCGCGAATATTCGGTGGGAAGCACGCGACGCGCCTCTTCGGTCGAGAGCGCCTGCTCAGGCACGGCCAGCAACAGCGGCCACTTCCCCTTGGGAATTACGCTGGCGACCTGAGCTTCACTTTCGCCTGACATGCGTGCTACTGCCAGCCCGCCCATCCAGCATGCAGCCGCGTTATCCGGGTGATGTTCTCGTCGGGACGCTTCGCCGACGATCCGGCTGTCTGTCCAGCGCAACTTGCCAAAGTGTACCGCCAGTGCGATTCCCGCCAGGCGCGCGGACGCCGAGGATCCGCATCCCTTGCCAATGGGAATCTGATTCTCGATCTGGAGAGCGAGTGGCTGCACCGGCTTGCCTTCCGCCTGCAGGACTTCACGATAGGTTGTCAGTATGAGATGGTTCTCGACCCGGCCACAGATTTCCGGGTCCCGCCCACGCGCGGCGCTAGAAAACTCATCAGCTGTTCGGGCGTGGACTTTCAGAAACAACCCGAAGGCGAGAGCTGCCGCATCAAATGCCGGTCCCAGATTCGCGGAGGTTGCAGGCAGCACGAGCTCCAGCGGCGAGACAGCGAGTGCGCGTTTTTTCTTTCTAGTTTTCATCCGAGGCCTATTCGCCGTAGAGACGTAGCAAGCTACGTCTTTACCAAAATGGGGCTCATCTGGAAAACCTGCAGAAGCACCGCCATCAGCCGCCTATCACTACTCTCTCGGCTCAGTCCGCTCGGCATGCTCCAGGACCTTTACAACCGTGTTCGCGCTGGCATCGAGCACCATCGGAGCACGCTGTCGAGGAGTGAGAACACTCTCAGCTTCCTCTTCCTGCGGCGTTCCCGCAAATAAGTCGCCACGATGGAACTTGAGGGTGAAATCCGGATCCTTGAGCAGATTGCCGGTCAAAATCAGCACCACGGATTCATTCTTCTTTACGAACCCCTGCTTCACCAGCTTCTTCAATCCGGCGAGGGTCACGGCTGATGCCGGCTCGCAGCCGATGCCATCCGCGCCAATTTCCGCTTTCGCCAGCGCAATCTCTACTTCGCTGACCTGCTCTACGGTGCCTCCGGTCGCCTCCAGCACGCGCACAGCTTTCTTCCACGAAGCCGGACTGCCAATCTTGATAGCGGTTGCCATGGTTTCGGCATGGACAGAAATCAACTTCTTACCGCCAGTCTCGCGCATGCTTCGCACCAGCGCGTTGGCGCCTTCGGCTTGGATCACGGAAAGCTTCGGCAGCCTGGAAATCAAGCCGAGCTCTTTCATCTCTAGAAACGCCTTCCCCAGCGCCGAGGAATTTCCCAGGTTTCCACCCGGCACGATCACGTGATCCGGCGCCTGCCAGTCAAAACGTTCCAGCAACTCGACCGCGGCGGTCTTCTGGCCTTCAAGCCGGTACGGATTCACCGAGTTCAAAAGATAAACGGGCATGCGCTGCACAACTTCGTCGAGCACACGCATGCAGCCATCGAAATCGGTCTTCAACTGGCAGGTCACCGCTCCATAGTCGAGCGCCTGGGAAAGTTTTCCCCAGGTAATCTGGCCTTGGGGAATCAACACCAGGCTGCGCATTCCGGCGCGAGCCGCATAGGCCGCCATAGACGCGGAAGTGTTGCCGGTTGAGGCGCAAGCCACCCAGCGGAAACCGCCCTCGCGGGCAAAGGACGCAGCCGACGTCATGCCCGTATCCTTGAAAGAGCCCGTGGGATTCATGCCCTGATGCTTGGCATAAAGCTGCTGCACCCCCGCCGCGCGGCCGCAGCCGGGCAGTTCATACACCGGCGTATTCCCTTCCCGCAGGGTAATGACATGATTCCAGTCGCTCAGAGCGGGAAGAACTTCGCGAAAGCGCCAGACACCACTCTCATCCAGTGGGTTGTAAGATATGCGGCGTTGCCGCCAGAGTTCTTTCAGCGCGGCGGCGTCGAGTCCAGCTGCGCGCATTCCCGCGCTGGTCATCCAGCCGGGGTAAACCACTTCCAGCAGATCGCCGCACTGCGCGCAGCGGACGTTGGTGGCGTCGCTTTCGCGCACCGCTCCGCACCCAATGCAGCGCAATTGCGAGATGCCTGTCTCCAGTTTTAACGGCGGGGCGACCTGTTCAGTCATTCAGATATAAGCATACGGGATGAATGGGTTATTTGCCGCCACGCAGGTATTGGTCCGTCTTGTTGATCCAGTCGGCGCGCGGCGGATTGAACACATCCAGATCAACCGTATCCACCAGCGCTTCCGCCTTGTGCGGCATGTGCGGAGGGATAGTCAGCACCTCGCCGGCGTTCACCACGATCACCTTCCCGTCGACCCAGAACTTCAACGCGCCTTCCAGAATATAGGTAAATTGCTCGTTGTGGTGACTGTGCAACGGTATGATGCAGCCCTTTTTCATCAGGACGCGCGCCACCATGATGTCGTGGCCCACCACGAACTGCCGCTGCAGGAGCGGGTTCAAATCTTCCAGGTCGATCGTAGACCAGGGAACATATTTCAATTCCATCTTGCTCGCCGGACGCTTCTTCGCAGCCGTCCGCTTGACAGGTTTACGCTTCGCAGTTTTGCCTCTCACAGTTTTCTTGGTGCTGTGTTTCTTGGCGGTGGGCTTCGCTTTTGCCATTTCAGTGTACCCGGCCTTCATAGATTCCAACTGCATTGTCGTGCAGGTAGCCATGCGCCAGCTGCAGAGCCTGCGGCTCGTTCACTTCTCCTTCGGAAATCATCTCGGCCAGGGCCGCAGCCAGCGCCGTGCGCCCAGACTGCACTCCCAGCCAGTAGCTTTCTTCGGCACCCAGGGTTTCGTTGTACGGGAACGAGTCGGTGCCAAAGGTGATTTTATCGGGAAAAGTCTCCAGCCACGTCTTGAGCACGTGCCGGAACTCCGAAGGATACATGTCGAGTTCCATTAGCGACGTATCCAAATAAACATTTTTTACCGCCGCCAGCCAGATCGCCTGATGCTCGTAAGGATAGCCTCCGTGGATCATCACAAAAATCGTGCTCGAATACCGCGGATCGCGCAGAATATTTTCCAGATTGAGGATGTTGCCTTCTGACAGACTGAAGTAATCGCCAATGCCGACAGCCGAGTGAATGTGCACCGGCAAATGCAACCTGCCGCCTTCCCGCACCAGGAAGCGGAAAATGTAGTCCTGAAACGTGCGGTACTCCTGCTCGCTGGGAATTCCGCCATTCAGAAAGCGCAGGTATACGTCCTCGGCCTGCTCGCGCGTAGGATCACGGAATTTTGTCGAGCGGAAATAGGCCACCTCAAACTTCATGGCGATTCCGCCCTTTTTCTGATTGTCCTCGAGCACGCGGGTGATGAAGGTAAGATAGCCGGCGAAGTCGGGAGGCAACTTGTCCACGTTTTCCTGCTGCATCCAGCGGTGCAGCATCTTCTCCTGCAACGGGATGTAGACCTCCTGGTCGCGGTTGCGGGTGCGCTCGCGCTGGTTGTCGAAGGGCCACATGAACGCGTCGGCAAAAAATACCCAGGGAAAACGCTTGAGATCGAGGTAGTCAGCCATCATGGCCCGGTTAGCCACGCCTTGCTCGATATTCAACTTGTCGAGCAGATTGGAAAAATAAGCGTTGCCCTGCGCCTTCTTCAGCTCAGCCTTCTTCTGCACCAGCCATTTAGCGTGCTCTGGCGAGAGATCGTTATAGGGATAGCCAAATAACGCCTTTGATGCCGCGACTAGTTCAGGGTTCGTATCCCGCGTCCGCAGCGCAGCGCTGCCCGGAGGTGCAGCCATGGCGTCCACGTCGGGATCGTCGGCAAATCCCGGGTGTGCGTGATGATCGAAGATGGGAATCTTTTCTATTTGTGGCAGAAGGCCCTGGTAAATCTGTTGCACGTCCGGACCGGGCAGCGGACGAGCCTGGCCTTGGGAAACTAACGGCGACGCACAAATCGTGAGCACGAGCCACATCCGCATGTTCAACCCGATACTCATGAATTTCTCCGTTTTTATCTCGACGGTCCCGCTGGCGTCCCTTGCCACGCCGAAGAAACCCGCAAAATCCGTTCCACCGCCTCTTTCAAAACAGCAGTCGACGACGCAAAAGAAAATCGCACATAGTCCGCGCCTGCCGGCCCGAACGCCGCCCCGGGAATGGCCGCCACTCCAGCCTCTTCCAGCATGATGCGACAAATTTCCTCGGCGCTCATTCCAGCTTCTGAAATGTCCACCCAAGCGTAGAATGCACCTTCTGGCGGGGCGCAACGGAATCCAGGAACCCGGTTCAGGTCGCGTACAAACTGTTCGCGGCGTCTGGCAAATTCCCCCACCATGCGCGGCGTCGCGCCTTCCCGATCGCGCAACGCTTCAATGGCGCCGTACTGGGTGAATTCTGCCGTGCAGGTGTAGGTGTTTACGGCGAGCAGGTCAAGCGCGGGAATAATGCGCGCAGGCGCGGTCGCGTACCCCAGTCGCCATCCCGTCATTGCGAAACTCTTGGAGAAACCATCGATGATCAGCGTCCGCTCCTCCATGCCGGGATAACTCATCATCGACACATAAGTTCCGCCATAGATGATGCGAGCGTAGATTTCATCCGAGAGCACCAGCAGGTCATGTTTGACCGCGAGTTCTGCCAATTGTCGCTGTACTTCGTCGGTGTAAACCGTTCCCGTCGGATTGCCTGGTGAATTCGTGATCAAGATTTTTGTGCGAGCCGTGATTTTGGCTTCGATTTCCTTCGGGTCCGGCTGCAGATGATTCTTGCCGGAGAGCACAAACGGCACCGGAATCCCGCCCAAACCCAGAGTGATCGACGCGTAGCCCGGAAACCCCGGATCGGGATACAACACCTCATCTCCCGGATCGATCAGCGCCATCATCGCCATAAAGAGCGCGATCTTGCAGCCGGGAGCGATGACGATATTCTGCGGTGAGATATTGAGATTGCGCGTTTCACGCAGATAAACCGCCAGCGCCTCGCGCAGCGCGGGCAGGCCGACGACAGGGCAATAGCGATCTTTCCCCTCGTCAAGCGCCCGCTTTAGAGCGTCGTTCACCGTTTTTGTGGGATGAAAATCCGGCTCGCCCAGCTCCAGATGGATGATGGAGCGGCCCGAGCGCTCCAGTTCCTTGGCGCGGGCAAAAATGGTGAGCGCGCCTTCGCCGCTCATCACCGACATGCGTGAAGCCAGTGGTCGCATTTTCAGACCTGCCCTGCTGAACTGTTTTTTGCGGCTGGAGTGACCGGAATGCGCAGTGCATCGACGAAGCGCGGAAAGAACTCGAAGACTGATGCAGTGGCAACCAGCTCTATGATCTGCTCATCGTTGTACACGGTCTTTAATTTGGCATAGAAATCGTCGTCAATCTGAGTGGCGGAGTGATGCAACCGGTCGGCACAACGCAGGCCCAGTTTCTCCGCCTCGGTGAACGGCCCACTTTCGAAATCAGACTTGATGGCGACGATCTGCTCTTCCTTCGCTCCCTTTTGCCAGGCCGATGCGGAATGCCCTGTCACTGCATAGAGCGAGCCTTGCAGAACTGACATTCTGGTGGCCACCAGCTCTTTATACCAGCCCGGCAACGCTCCGTCACTGAGCAGCGGCTTGAGAAGAGCGGCGAACCCCAGCGCCAATACCGGAGTGTTGGCGACCGTCTTGAACATATTGGGCACAACGCCCCGCTGCTGCAGCAGAGCGTCATATAACGCGCCGAGCTCGGGTGGAACCTGATCCCGCTCGAGCATCGGAACTCGACCTTCGTTCTTCACCTGATCCGTCACTAGAAAGAGAACCTTCCCGAGAGCTGGATCAGCCGCGGCGTGCCTTTCGTGCTGGTAATCGTGCCAAATCCCAGGCCGTTAAAGATGCTGTTTGGGCTGGCAAAAATCGGATGGTTCCAGATGTTAAAGAAATCCGCGGCGAACTTGAAGTTCTTGCTTTCCGTGATGCGGAAGTTCTTGCCGATGGAAACGTCCCAGTTCTGCTGGAACGGCCCGCGGAACGGATTGCGGCCCAGGTTTCCAAAACCGGTGGTACCGTCAACTCCGATGGTTGGCGCACCGCTGATCGCAGCAGGATCGAAAAATTGATTGATCCGGCTGTGAATATCGCCATGGGTTTGGGCGGAAGTTATTGTGAAACTTGGATTCAGAGTTGCCGTACTGGTGTTCGGACTGCTCAGGGCAAAGGCCGAGCCTCCGGCGGCATCGATCACCGTGAAGGGTGTTCCCGATTGAAACGTGGTGATACCGCTGAGCGTCCATCGCGACAGCAGCGCGCCCACGATACCCCCGCTCTTCGACAGGAACGGCAAACTCCAGTCGTAGTTGATCACCAGGCGGTGAGTGCGATCGAAATCCGACGGGCCGTAGGAATCCCGCAGGTTGGTCTGATCGTTGATTGCCGTGTTGAACGCCGTGTTGCCGCTGGAAGTGGCGTCCAGCGCCTTCGACCAGGTGTAAGCCGCCTGGAAGTGGAGCGACTGAGAAAATCGGTGTCCCGCCGTTATCTGCAAAGAATCGTAGCGCGACCAGGCGTCGCTGGCGAACAATTGGTAATTGCCCGTTGCCAGACCGAAGCGCCCGGGAGCGGGCGTTGGCATTGGAGTAGGCGTTCTGCGTGATCGTGTACTGGGTGCCGTCCAGCGCGGTTACGGTGACCGGATGAGTTCTGGCATCGTAAGGCTGGATAGCGTCGCGAGTCTCGCGCAAGTGCGTGCCTTTGGTGCCAACGTAGCCGACTTCCAGTATCCAGTTGCGCGGCAATTCCCGCTGGATGCTCAGGTTCCACTGCTGCGTACTGGGCGACACGAAGTGGCGTGGCACCTCCAACCCGAAGAGGTTGATGAGGTTGCCGCCAAAGATTCCGTTCGGATGTGCAGCGTCGCCGAATGGATTGGGGAAACCATTGTCGAATACCGCCTGCGCCGTGGTATCGGTGGTTGGATTGCCATTCCCATCCACAAAGCCAAGGAAGTGCGAATACACCGGCACATACGTCGGATCAATCTGGCCGCCGACTGGCAGTCTGCCCACGCCCGAGGCAAAAATATCCGCCATATCTCCGGGCGTGCCAATCGGAGTGGTAATCGGAAGTATCGGGGCGCTGAACGAAAGCTGGTCTACCGTGCCAACATCTTCACGCACGTAGAAGATCCCGTAACCGCCTCGCACCGAGGTTGTGTGGTGTCCGAACAGATCGTAGGCGAAGCCAACTCGCGGCCCCCAGTTGGAGGCATAGTTATTGTTCATGGTGGTATCGCTGGCCGTGCCAGTCAAACCGGTTACGCCAAGCTTGTCCACGCACTTCGGGTAAATAAACGCGCTGGTCTGCTGGTTCACGAGCGCAGAAACGGTATTGCCGATGTGGCACAGGTTGTCCTTGGCGGCGCCAAACAATTCCCAACGCAGGCCCGCATTGATGGTCAGGTTTGGAGTGGCCTTGTAATCGTCCTGGAAGAACACCCCGTAGTCATTAATGCGATATTCGTGGTTGGAAACGCCGCTGCCGCCGAAGGAGAATCCGGGCTGCCCCAGAAGGAAATTCTGGAAGTCGGTGCAGCCGTGGACGCAAGGGCTGGTGGGATCGAGCGGGTTGGCTCCAAAGGGAAAGAAGAAAAGCTCACCGTTAAACGTCTGCGGAAAGTTCTTGTCCAGGGCAACGCGGTCATACTGCCCGCCAAACCGGAGCAGGTGTTTGCCGGTCGTGTAGCTGGCCGTGTCCAGGAACGTGAGGTTGTTCTGCAACTGGCTCTGATCGGCTCCGGGCGTGGGACCCAGATTAAAGGTGGAGAAGGTAAATTTATAAATCGTCTTGTAGAGGTTGCTGTTGGGCCGGTTGATGCCCAGATCATCGACAGTCACAATCGGCTCGTTAATCGCGTTGTTGTCGATGCGGACGTAGCCCACCCGCGCTTCATTCACCAGGCGCGGACTGAAGATGTGTGTCTCTGCGACGCTCAGAAAACGGTCATGCACGGGCAGATCAAGGGGAAAATTCATGTCCCCGACGTTCAGAGTTCCGCCCAAGGTGGCGGTCAGACCACCCGCGCCGAAGGGCAACTCAGATTCGAAGTTCGAGAAGAAGAATCGTCCAGAGATATGGTCCTGCCCACCGCGGAAGTCCCGATCATAGTTAGCCGTGAATTGGTCGTCCGTGTACTTGCCGGCTTTGCTGAAGGTGAACTGGCCGCTGTTGAGCCCAAGAATGTCCCCGGTGACGGGATCTGTTATCACGCCGGGGGTTCGGGAAGACCGGGGAACAGGAGACCGCCGGCGTCCCCGAACTGGCCGCTGGGGAAGGCCAGCATTTTCTGAGCCACGGGATCGATCGATGCAGCCGTCACGTTGGGATTGCCGGGAAAGAAGGTCGCAGCCAGGGTTGCGGCATCGCGCTGTCCAGGAAGAATCGGGAGCGTGGTGCTGACGATGGCGCCTGGCGAAAGCCCGCTGCGCTGACGAGTCCCCTGGTAGTTCACGAAAAAGAAGCCGGCCTTCCCATCCTTGCCAATAGGCCCGCCCAAGCTGCCACCGAAAATGTTCTGCTTGATGTCGGGGCGGGTATTGGACCCTCCGTTCTGCAGCTGGTTCCTCTTCAGAAACCATTCGTTGGCATTCAAATCGGTGTTGCGGAAAAACTCGAACAGGCTGCCGTGAAAGGTCTTTGTGCCGGTTTTCAGGATGGCGTTAATGTTGCCGCCCCCGTTGCGTCCCTGGCTGGCGTCGTAAAGGCTGGTTTGAACTTTGAACTCCTGCACCACGTCAGGACTCGGCAGCGGGGTGTTGGTCAGTTCGGCCACGTTATAATCCGTCGCGCTGATACCTTCGATCAAATAATTGTTATTGTCCTCGCGCTGCCCATTCACCTGAATGCGGACGTCACCGCGCCCCAGTGAGGCGGAAGCGTTCAAGTCCGAATTTGTTCCGGCGGACAGCGTCAGCAACTGTTGAAAATTCTGCGTGGCCAACGGCAGGTCACGGATGGTACGCGCGTCAATAGCCTGACCCGTGGTCGCAGTCGATGTATCCACCGTCTGCACCAGCGCCTGCACATCAACTTTTTCCTGTACGGCCAGGGTGCGCAACTTGGCCTCCATGCGCGTGGTCTCAGTGACGCGCACGGCTACATTGACGAATTTGCCCTCCTGAAAGCCGCGGCTGGCCACACTTACCGTGTAGTTGCCGACGGGGAGCAAGGTCGCAGTGAACGAACCGCTGCCATCGGTGGTGGTCGTGCGGGTCAAGGTTCCGGTGTCCTGATTGACAATATGAACTTCCGCCCCTGCAACTACGGCGCCGCTGGGATCGAGCACCGTCCCGCTGATGGCGCCTGTTGCACCGCCCTGCGCCAGGGCCTGCGACGCCCAGATGAGTCCCACCAAGCTGATCCAAAATAATTTCGCCAATAGCAACCTGCCCAATGATCTCGGCATACACTCCTCCCTGATGTCTGTGCTGATAGTTGAATGCCACGAAGGCGGTCGGTCAGAAAGTGAAAGGACAAGCGGCGCAGCCGCCGTGGCTGGTCCAGAGCCGACGCTTGCAGCCAGCGTCGGCGAACCCAACACAAGATCGCGCGTGTACTATCTTGACGAGATACACGGTTCCCCCTGCAAAAAGCTAGTCCCGAATCGTTAAGATGTCCGACAGGTTACTAGAAATTAATAGAGCTTGGCAATAACCAAACTCAACCACTCAAGTCGGTGAAACATTTGTTACAGACCTTTATAAATACCGCCATCCACCAGCACGGTTTGTCCGGTAACGTACGAAGCGCGCTCCGAAGCCAGCCACACGATGGTGTCGGCAACTTCCCTCGGCTCTCCGAGCCGTCGTAGTGGCGCGTCCGCCGCCCATCCGTCGAAGATATCTTTCTCCGCTTTACCCAAAGCGGCAGACCGGCTCTTCGCCAATTCCTTGAGCCGGTCGGTTGCGGTATAACCCGGACCGACGTTGTTCACCAGAATTCCGTCTTTGCCGAATTCATTGGCCAGACTCTTCACCAGCCCGACCACAGCGGCCCGCACCGCGTTCGAGAGCACCAGATCGGCTACCGGCTGTTTGGTCGTGATCGACGTGATCGTGATAATCCGGCCCCAGCGCTTGCGCTGCATATGCGGGATGACTTCACGAGCAAAGTAGACGGTGCTCATGAAGTTCGCATCCACCGCCCTGCGCCAGTCGTCCACACTCGCCGCCAGGAAGCCCTTGGCGGGAGGACCGCCGGCGTTGGTCACGCAAATGTCGGCAGAGCCGAACTTCGCCACCACGGCCTCGACGAATCCGTGTACCGCGTGAGCGTCGGTCACATCCAGCGCCTGGTGAAACACTTCACCACTGTACTGTTTCGTGATTTTCTCGGCCGCCGCGGTCAACGCCTGCTGATTGCGGGCGCACATCGCGACCTTGCATCCTTCGGCGGCAAACGCTTCAGCGGTCGCCCGCCCAATGCCCTGGCTGGATGCGGCCACAATCGCAACTTTACCCTTCAGACCCATATCCATAGGAATCGAATTATAGATGGATCAAATCGCACGCGCGGATAATCGTGTGCCCCCACTTGCCCACTTTCCCTCCGGGCGATAGTCTTGAGTGTCGTTCTATCTTGAGGCGACTTTGTTGTGCTCGAATCGAATGCTGTAGAGACGTAGCTTGCTACGTCTTGCTGCAACGTCTCGTGCCCCGTGAGAGAAAGACGCAGCAAGCTGCGTCTCTACAAAGCGACAGGGATAGGCCAAAAAGGCACGTCGACACACGAGTCAGTTCGAAACTTTTGTTTCATTCTTAACTGAGGCCACCATGGCAAACCCCGCAAAGTACGTCTGGCTGGATCAAGGCTTGAAAGACGCCACGCAAAGTGGAGTTCCGATCGTCAACGCCGGCTTGCATTACGGTTTCAGCGTGTTCGAGGGAATTCGCTGCTATGCCACAGACCGCGGCCCCGCTGTCTTTCGCCTGGAAGAGCATGTTGACCGCCTGCTCGATTCAGCCCTTATCGTCGGCTTCCGCAATCTTCCCTGGACGCGCGACTCCCTGGTCGACGCGATTCATAAAACCATCTCTGCCAACAAATTCTCGGCATGCTATATCCGCCCGGTGATTTATCTGGATGGCGCCATGGACCTGGTCGTGGATAGCGGCAAGCCTCGGCTAATCATCGCGGTTTGGGAGTGGACCGCCTTTCTAGGCGCCGAGGCGAAGGAGCGCGGCATCCGCGCCAACATTGCGTCCTTCACCCGCCTGCACCCGAACATCATGATGACCAAAGCCAAGGTCTCGGGAAATTACGTCAGCTCGATTCTGGCGAAGACAGAATCGCAGCGTGCAGGTTTCGATGAAGCCATCATGCTCGACCCGCAAGGCTATGTCGCCGAGTGCACGGGCGAGAATATTTTTCTGGTTCGGAACAACGTGATCTACACTCCGGCTCGCGGAGCCATCCTCGAGGGCATCACCCGCGACAGCCTGCTGACACTGGCACGCGATCTGGGTCACACCGTGGTAGAAGAGCCGATTTCCCGCGACCAGCTTTACATTGCCGATGAAGTTTTCGTTTGCGGCACGGCCGCTGAAGTCGTGGGCCTGCGCGAGATCGATTTCCGCAAAATCGGTAATGGAAAGACGGGTCCTGTCACTCGCTCCTTGCAAACTGAATTTGACAGGCTCACCAGCGGACGCCATCCTCGCTCCGCCGGGTGGCTATCTCCTGTGCCGGCATTCGATGCCGCTTTGGCCGGAGTGTAACAACGCTGAAGGAGCACTTTATGGAAAAGCACAAACATCACCCGGAAACGGAAGCGGTTCGCGGCGGTACTGACCTTCACAAGAAGAACGGACCGCTCACCACTCCGATCTACCAGACTTCCACATTCGAGGTTACAGATAACGAGCAGCAGGTACGTGCCACCTCAACTGACATGTTCTACACGCGCTACGGCAACCCAACGCACACCGTTGCCGAAAAAGCCATTGCGGAACTCGAGGGCGCCGATGCCGCCCTGCTCTTTGCTTCCGGTATGGGCGCCATTACCACATCGTTACTGGCCCTGCTGAAAGGCGGTGACCATGTCGTTGCCCAGCGCGACATTTACGGTGGAGCGACGAAATTCCTAAGCCAGTGGCTGCCCAAGCTCGGCGTAGAAACCACGTTTGTGGACACCACCGAATACGATCAGCACGCACGCGCCATCAAGCCGAACACGAAGCTGCTCTATCTGGAATCGCCAACCAACCCCACCCTGCGCGTGGTCGATCTGAAGAAGGTCGTTGCTCTGGCCCGGCAGCACAATCTCATCACTCTTATCGACAGCACTTTCGCGACGCCCATCAACCAGCGCCCGGTGGATTTTGGCATCGACCTGGTCATGCATTCCGGCACCAAGTATTTCGCTGGACATGGCGACCTGATCTGCGGCATGGTCGCCGGCCGTCAGGATTTGATCGAGACCATCCATTCAACCCGCACCACGCTCGGCGGGACGATGGATCCCCACGCGGCGTGGCTGCTTCTGCGCGGAATCAAGACACTGGCGGTGCGCGTCGAGCGTCAAAACGACAACGCGCTCCGTGTCGCCCAGTTCCTGGCCCAGCATCCCAAAGTGAAGAGAGTGCACTATCCCTTCGCCGAAGGACATCCCCAGCGCGCCCTCGCGATGGAACAGATGCACGGTGGCGGTGGTGTCCTAAGCTTTGAAGTGGACGGCACCGGAAACGACGCCAAACGCTTTTCAGAGGCGCTGCACCTCTTTACCCTTGCGCCAAGCCTGGGCGGAGTGGAATCCCTGGTCACGATTCCAGTGCTGACATCCCACGGCATGATCTCCGCCGAGCATCGCGCCAAGATGGGCGTGACTGATCAGTTGGTCCGTCTGTCGGTGGGAATTGAAAATGCCGGCGACCTCATCGCCGACCTGGATCAAGCTCTGACGGTGGTGACTGCTACCCGCGAGCATGCTCAGGTAGGATAGGCCGAAAGTTGTCATCCTGAGCGGAGTGGCTGCTTCGCTACGCGAAGCAGCCGCGCAGTCGAAGGACCCCTACCCAATAACAAAGATCCTGGTCGCCTTCAAGGGACCAGGATGATTGAAATGCAAAATAGTCTCCGATCTACTCGTTCCAAGTTAGAAGATAAATTTTGCTCCCAACTGCAGGATGCGTGTGTTGTGGCCGATGGGTTTGTGCCGGAATTCAGGTTCGCACTGGAGAAAGGTTTCATTAAATCGTATCAATAGGCTGAATACTCGGGTAGGTCGATAGCAAGTGTCAAGAAGAAAAATCTGGAAAACAGTGCCGCTCGCTTTTTTCGTTGAGGTAGTAGGGTGAGGGATTCTCCGCCCCGCGATGAGCCTATAACAGCTGGCGTGTAGACTCGCGAACGGCCAACTCCGGCGCCATTTTGCGGTGCACCGCCGACACTTCCCGTTTCTCTAGAACTGCGTTAATGCCCTCCACCACTAGGTTCGCCGCCATCGCTCCCATCGCTTCCATGGGCTGGCGCACCGTGGTCAATGGCGGGGTGTATAAACTGCAAGCCGCGACATCATCGAAACCGATCACGGAACAGTTCTCCGGCACGCGCAAGCCAGCCTTAGCCAATGCGCGTATCGCGCCAAACGCCGTCACATCGTCAAAGGCCATTAATGCGGTGAAAGGCCGCTTACTCTTAATCAGTTCTTCCGTTAATTTGTAGCCGGCTTCAAAACTTGAAATCGGATCTCGCGATTCCGGCAGATCCAGGATCAGGCGAGGGTCCAGTTCCAGGCCGCTGCTTTTCGCAAACGACCGGACGCCTCGCCAGCGCGGCGCACTGTCCGCCAGCGTCTTGGGCCCCCGGATGAAGGCAATCTTGCGATGTCCCAGCGAATGCAGGTGCTCAATCGCAGAGTACGCGCCGATCTCGTTATCCACGATCACCGAACTGACTGAATCCGTTTGCAGTTCACGCCCGATCATCACGGTCGGAATGCTGCTTTTCTCGAGATCCGCCAGAACATCGATATCGACAAACAACCAGTTGGCCAGCACGATCAGGGCCTCCACGCGCCGGTCCAGCAGCATCTCCAGATAGCGTTCAAACCGGCCGCGCTCGTTGTGCACGTCGGTCAGGATGGGCAGGTATGAAGATTGGTAAAGAGTATTTTCTATGCCCCGCAGAATCAGCGTGCAGTACGGGTCGGTCATGTCGAACACCATCACACCGACCGTATGGCTACGCTTGCTGCGCAAAGAGCGGGCAAAAATATTGGGACGGTAACCGAGTTTCTTGGCCGCCTTCTCGATTCGCTTCTTGGTGGCGGCCGGAATGTAACGCGCCAGGGGAGCGTTGTTGAGGACAATCGAGACCGTAGTCGAGGAGAAACCGCTTTCCTTCGCCACGTCCCGGATCGTGATCACTGAAGTTTTCACCATGTAAAGTGCGAAACAGTTCGTAAGTAAGTCTTCACGACCTTGGCGCGCCTTGGCGATCTCCGCGATTAAAAGCTTTTAATCGCAAGAGAGGCCAAAGTAAGCGCAAATTGCACAAAGAACTCCCTGGCTTGAATTCCAGGCAGCCGTTGGCGGACACTACAGCAGAGTGAAATCACTGTCAAGGCTCCTGATCTTGTTCGTGCTGGCGCTCCTGTGCCGCACGACAGCCCAGCGCCAACATCCGCTCCCATTGCCGGCCCTCAGCAATTGTTTCACGAAGGCGAAGCCGCTCTGAAGAAAAACAATCTCGACCCGGCAGAGCGTTCATTCCGCGCCGTGCTGGCCTTGGACCCGCAAGCCACCGGCGCCTATGCCAATCTGGGCGTCATCTTCATGCGGCGCAAGCAATGGCCGCAAGGGCTGGAGATGCTGCACAAAGCTGAACGTCTAATGCCGCAAGTACCGGGCATTCGTCTCAATCTGGGCTTGGTCTACTACCGTCAAAACAATTTCCGCGCCGCCATCGCGCCCTTCGAATCCGTCGTGCGCGATGTGCCCGATTCCTACCAGGCGCGCTACCTTCTGGGGCTCTGCTATTTCTTCACCGAGCGCTACGCCGACGCCACGACCATGCTCGAACCGCTCTGGCCGCAGGCATCGAATCAATTGAACTATCTGTACGTACTGGGAATTGCGGCTGGCAAATCCTCCCGGCCCGATCTCGAGCAGCGTGCTCTTGGCAACCTTCTGGAAACTGGCCAGAACTCTCCCGAAGTGCATCTCCTGATCGGCAAGGCTCACATCAACCGCGAAGAATATGACGAGGCGATCAAGGAGCTCGAGCTCGCCGCCCAGGGTAATCCCAAACTTCCCTTCGTTCATTTTCAACCTGGGAGTGGCTTACTTCAAGAAGCAGGAGCTGCAGTGAGCGAAAGAGGAATTCCTCCAGGACGCGGCCCTCGAGCCGGATGTTGCCTACAATTACGACCAACTGGGACTGGTGAACTCGCTGCAAGGAAACAATCAGGAGGCGGAAAGGAATCTGCGCCAGGCTTTGCGGCTTGATCCCGGCCTGGGCAGCTCTCACTACCAGCTGGCGCACGTATACCAGAGTGAAGGCAAGTACGCGCAAGCGCTGGCGGAAATCGATGCGGCGGCAAAAATCGATCGGGACAATTCCAGCGTTCACTACTTGCGCGGACAGCTCTTGCAGCGCCTACGCCGCACTCAGGAAGCCCGCGCCGAGATGGATGCCACCACCCGCGTGATGAACGAACAGCGCGACAAACGGCAAAAAGAGCTTTATGGCGGCCCTGCCCCCAATCCCGAGCTAACTCAGGAGCCGCAGTAGCCCAATGTAGACGCGAGCGTCCCGCTCAGACGGGGCGTGCGCGTGTCTGGTCCGTCTCGCCCCTGTACGAGCGCGACCCTCGCGCCTCCATCACCGCCTTTTTTTGGTAGACTGTGGCCGTCCGCGGCTTACTCCGCAAGGTTGCCGACCCTTTCAAGAATCAACGCCGCACGTAAGGAGTTCTCTCCCATGAAACGCGCACTGAAAATTATCGGGATCGTCGTGTTCGTCATTCTGCTGGCGGTGATTGCGCTGCCTTTTCTGATCAATGTCAACAGCTTCCGCCCCAAGCTGGAATCTGAGCTCTCCACCGCTCTCGGCCGCCAGGTCAAAGTCGGCAATCTCAGCCTTTCCATCTTGTCGGGAAGCGTTTCAGCGGAGGATCTGTCGATCTCGGACGATCCAGCTTTCAGCAAAAACTTCTTCATTCAGGCCAAATCGCTGAAGGTGGGCGTGGAAGTGATGCCGCTGATCTTTTCGAAGACCCTGCACGTCACCGATATCACGCTCGACCGGCCGGAGATTGCGCTGCTGCGCGACGCCTCGGGAAAATGGAACTTCTCCAGCCTGGGTGGCAAGTCCGAGGCTGAGAAAAAGCCGGCGACCGCTGAGTCGTCGCCTTCCACGGCGAATCTTTCGGTCAGCAAACTGGACGTAAAAGATGGCCGCCTGTCGGTGAACCGCGCCAACTCCTCCATCAAGCCTCACGTCTACGACAATGTGGACATCAGCGTGCGCGATTTTTCCCTCACTTCGCAGTTCCCGTTTACCATCACTGCGAATCTTCCCGCCGGCGGCACTGCGAAACTTGACGGCAAGGCTGGCCCCATCAATTCCACCGACGTGTCAGCGAGTCCACTTGAAGCAAAGATCAACATCAAGGGTCTCGACCTGACTGCCTCTGGATTTGTTGACCCATCCACCGGAATCGCGGGCGTCGCTGACTTTGATGGCACGCTCAACACCGATGGCAAGATGGCGCGAACCAGCGGTACGCTGAAAGCCGACAAGCTCAAGCTGGCCGTTAAGGGTTCGCCGGCCACGCGCCCCGTAGAAGTGAAATATGCCACGGATTACGATCTGGTAAAGCAGGGTGGAACTCTGACTCAGGGCGACGTTTCTCTGGGCAAAGCTCTGGCCAAGCTCACCGGCACCTACCAGTCGCAAGGAGAGTCGACGGTATTGAACATGAAGCTCAACGCCGACGGCATGCCAGTCGACGATCTTCAAACCATGCTGCCCGCGCTCGGTATCATCCTGCCCTCTGGATCGTCCCTGCAGGGCGGAACGCTTTCGGTCAACGTGGGCATCGTCGGCCCGGTGGACAAGTTGGTCATCACCGGACCGATTCGCCTGGTGCAGACGAAACTTGCGGGCTTCAATCTGGCCTCCAAGATGTCCGCGATCTCCGCGTTGTCGGGCACGCAGACTGGGTCTGATACTTCCATCCAGAACCTGAGCACGGATGCGCGCGTCGCGCCGGAGGGTGTCCATACCCAGAACATCAACCTGACGATTCCTGCTCTCGGCACGGTCACCGGAGACGGAACCATCAGCCCCGGCGGAGCGTTGAACTACAAAATGAACGCAAGCCTCTCCGGCGGCGTGGTGACTGGACTCACACAGCTCGCTGGCATGGGTGGCAAAGGTGGCAGCATTCCCTTCTTCATCCAGGGAACCACATCCGATCCCAAATTCATGCCCGACGTAAAAGGCATGGTGGGCAGCCAGTTGAAAGGCGGCCTGGGTGGTCTTCTGGGAGGGGCGACGACCGGAAAGAGCCCGGCAGGAAATTCTGCGGTGGACGCGTTAGGCGGGCTGTTCGGAAAAAAGAAAAAACAGTAGGAAGTCGGGCGTCGGACCTCGGACTTCGGATGTCAGATTTTTCGATGTGGGCGCGAGCGTTCTCGCTCGGGCGTCAGCCAGCACGAGCACAGATGCTCGCGCCCACACGCGTATTTGCGGCAGCAAGTCAAGGAGCGAAGCATGGCCGAAAAAGTTCCTCAGAATTTCTCCAATCACGCCCGCTTTGACCCGCCATTTCACTTTTTCATTTTGCCGGTCTTTGCTCTTTCCGTCATCATCACAATCGTCCATCTGGCGATGCATCCGGGACTGCACTCGGCATGGGTGGTGATCTTCGCGCTCGCCGCCATGGCAGCCGTTTTCAAAATACGGCTGTACGCGCTCAAGGTGCAGGATCGGATTGTCCGGCTCGAGGAAAGGCTACGGCTCGCCATTCTGCTGGACAAGCCAATGCGTGCTCGCATCGGTGAACTCTCGGAATCACAATTGATAGCTTTGCGCTTTGCTTCCGACGCCGAACTGCCTGCATTGGCAGAGAAAGCCTTATCACAAAAGCTGTCGAACAAGGACATCAAGAAAGCAATCGTCCAGTGGAGGCCGGACTACTGGAGAGTGTAGTCGGTCAGGAATGAGCATCTGTGAGTGGACACTCTCTGGTGTCCACCCATTTTGACTTGGACTTTAGGCGGCTGCGTCCTGTGCGGGTATAGGATCCGGACGGCGGCGAGCTGATCGGTTGGGCGGCAGGCCGGCGTCGCGAATCTTGTAGAGCAGGGCGCGGTAGCTGATGCTCAGGGCACGCGCCGCCTGCTTGCGATTCCAGTGATGCGCCTGCAGAACCTTCAGGATCACCTTGCGTTCCAGTTCCCGAGTGGCCGCGCGAGTAATCGTCTTCAGTGCGATCGGGCCGTCGTAGTTGATGTCAGGAATCGGATATTCCTGCTGGTGCGCCACCAGATCACTGCTGATCACCTCTTCGTTGCCCAAAATCACATATCTCTTGATCAGGTTTTCCAACTCGCGGATGTTGCCCGGCCAGTGATACTTCTGCAGCGATGTCATCAAGTCGCCCGAAAGAGTACGAGCGCGACAGTTGTATTTGCGGTTGTAGTATTCGAGGAAGTATGTGACCAGATCGGGAATGTCGCCGCGCCGCTCGCGCAGGGGCGGCATTTGCAGATTCACGACATTGATTCGGTAGAACAAGTCCTGACGGAAGGTTCCGCTTTCGATCTCCGCTTCCAGGACCCGGTTGGTGGCGCAGACCACGCGCACTTCAACCTTCTTGTCTTCCTGGGCGCCGATGCGGCAGAACTGTCCGTCCTGCAGCAACTGCAACAGCTTGGATTGCAGACCGAGGTCCAGTTCGGAAATTTCGTCGAGAAAAAGCGTCCCGCGATGGGCCAGCTCCACCCGCCCCGGTTTCGATCCATAGGCTCCGGTGAAGGCACCTTTTTCGTATCCAAAAAGCTCGCTCTCGAGCAGCGTGCCCGGAATGGCCGGGCAGTTTACTTTGACGAACGGACCATTCCGCCAGGGAGAAAGCCCGTGAATCATGCGCGCGATGATGTCTTTGCCGGTGCCGCTCTCGCCCTGAATCAGGACGGGGACGTTGGCGCTTGCGACCTTGTCCATGCGGCTGCGCAGGGACTGCATAACCTCGGAATGGCCGAAAATCACGGCCTCGGGAGGAAACTCTCCCAGTGAAGTAGCCAGCGCAGTTACGGTAGGTATGTTTGTCATGAGTATCGTGGCCCAGGGCCCGTTGTTGCAGAACCATACTGTGCACCCCGAGAGCCAAACCCCTCCCGGTGCCCAAAGCCGGCTCTGATTTATGAGTTAAGTTATTTATAATGATTAAGTTGGACGATTCCCAGCAGGCTCTAAGGAAATCTGGCAAGGCACACCGCTCTCGCCGAAAGGCAAGCCGAGCAGTGGGAAAAACTTTTCACAGAACAGAAGCAACTTTCCTTGGGCGGGAACGGCTACGAGCGGCTTGGGCAACCAATGGATGAGAGAATTTAAGCCCCACCAGATGGTAGCCATCCGCATGCGTCACCCACAGACTTCGGGCACGAAGATTGCGCGCCGCCTTAGGCAGCGAGTTCGCCGCGGCCAGTGGCGCGCTGGGGATTTCCAGCAAAACCTGCGCGGAGAGCGGCAATGAGCGGCGGACCGCAACCAGAGCACCCCCGGCGGAGATGTTTAGCGCGGTGGCAAACTCGAGTAAATCCTTGCCTTTTTCGTCGCGGCTACGAACGAAAACCGGGATAGCGATGGGGAGGCGCGGCCATTGGCGGCGCTGGGCTTCGGGATTCGCGGTGCGCTTCAAAATCACCCCTCTAGACGCGAGATAACCCTTGTCCCGCACCTTGGGGGCCAAACTGACCCGGCTGGAAGTGTCATTTGCGGTAACAAACCGGTAAGACTTCCGGTGATTCCATGCAAATCCGCACTCAAGGGCCTGCTCCGACCCAAGTATGTTCTCTTTATATTCGCCTAGCAAAGGTCCTTTAACCTAGAACTTTGAAGCGCTTAGCACCGCAAGGTTTTTCCCTTTCGTTACTACTTGCTTGCATTTTCCGTTGACACCGCAAAAGCGGTGTCATACGATTTCGAAGGTAGTGAATTTCATACGCTCGGCTACTTTTTTCCCTCCCCAGTAAGCCAACCTGAGTTCTCATCTTATGGGAGTTGCGCCGGAAAATACGTGTCTTTCTCAGGAATCTGGGGCTCAGAAGGCCGGCCTTCAGAAGTCAGCCACTGGGGAAGTTGGCGCGGCTGCGCCCAAGGCAGCCCCGGCAAAGAGTAAGGCTGCCGACCCGCTTAGTTACGATGCATTGCTCCAGGAGTACAACCAGTTGCGGGAACGCTCCACGCGGACCACGAACGCTCTCGGTTCGGCGGCTCACGACCTCAAGACTCCGCTCTCCATTCTGAACGGGTATATCGAATTGCTGCAGAATGAAAAGCTGGGACCCCTCAACGAGCGGCAGCGGGAAATTCTCGGTGACATGCAGGCTAGCGGGCAGCGTCTGCAACATTTTATACAGGATTTTCTCAGCTACACGGTGCTCGAAACCGGCGAGATGAAGATGCGGTACGAGACCGGGAACGTGAACCCCTGCCTCTCCGAAGTCTGCCGCCTCTGGGCACACCGCTTCCAGGAACGGGGCCTAGCGCTGTATTTTCTGGCCAACGAGAAACTGCCGGAATTTAGCTTTGACTCGGCCAAGCTGCAGCGGGTGATCTCCAATCTTCTGGAAAACGCATCCAAGTTCACGCCCACCGGAGGCACGGTTTGGCTGCACGCCGAACCTTACATGTGGGAGCGCCGGAACCCTAACAGCGCGGCCATGCCGGGCGAGCGGCGCCGGCAGAATAACCCCCTGCCGAACTCGGTCAAGGTCAGCGTTTCCGACACCGGTCCGGGAATTCCGGCGGAATATCACATCGAAGTTTTCGACGATTTTTTCCGGTTGCCGGGAAATGAAGCGCAAACTGAAGGCATGGGTTTGGGGCTCGCTATTGCGCGCCGCCTGGTGAGCGCCATGGGGGGTAAGATCTGGGTGGAAAGCGAACTGGGGTCGGGCGCACGATTCTCTTTCATCATTCCGCTCAAGCCAGCTGCGACCGCAGTCAGTAAAGGGAAAAACAAATGACCGAAGCGGTCAATATCTTGTTGGTGGATGACGAACCAGGAATGCTGCGCTACATCCGCACCCTGCTCGAAGTGGATGAGTACAAAGTCGAAACCGCTTCGACCGGCGAGGAAGCGCTGCAGCGGGTGGAGAAAGGTCTGCGGCCCGACCTGGTACTCCTGGATCTGCTCATGCCTGGAATCGACGGTCTGCAGACCCTGGAACAGTTGCGGCAGCTGGTGCCGGGCATGAAGGTAGTCATGCTTTCGTGCGTCAGCGACACCCGCAAAGTGGTGCAAGCCATTCGCCTCGGCGCGCACGATTACCTCACCAAACCTTTCCAGAAAGCGGAACTGAATACCGTCATTGACCAGTGCCTGGGAAAGAACCAGGAGAGCTTCTCCGGCGAAGTGGAAGAACTCGCCGACGAAGTATTCTTCGTGGCTGCCAGTCCGGCCATGCGCAAGATTCGCTCGCAGGCAGCACTCGTTGCTGGCGTGGATATTCCGGTCCTGATGCTGGGCGAGAGCGGTACCGGCAAGGAAGTGGTGGCCCGGCTGATTCACAAGCTGTCTCCGCGCGCCCACCGAACTTTCCTGAAAGTAAACTGCGCCGCCGTGCCCGCTGATCTGCTGGAAAGCGAGTTGTTCGGTTACGAGGCCGGGGCCTTCACCGGCGCGAACCACGCCAAGCCCGGCAAATTCGAGCTGTGCAACAAAGGCACGATTTTGCTCGACGAAATTGGCGAGATGCCTCCGCTGCTGCAGGCTAAGCTGTTGCATGTGCTGCAGGACCAGCAGTTCTCTCGCCTGGGCAGCCGCTCGGTCATCAAAGTGGACGTCCGCATCCTGGCCGCAACCAACATCAATATTCCAGAAGCACTGGCCAACAAGCGTCTGCGCGAAGATCTCTACTACCGCTTGAACGCCTTCACCATGCAATTGCCGCCGCTGCGGGAACGGAAAGAGGAAATTCCCATTCTGCTGAAGCATTTCATGGCGCGCATGTCGGAGCAGTACGCGCGTCCCCCGCTGCCGCTCTCTCCCAACATGCTGCAAGCCACACAGGATTACTCCTGGCCCGGCAACCTGCGCGAGCTGAATAATTTCATCAAACGATACCTGGTGCTAGGCGACGAGAAGCTGGCAATCCAGGAACTGCAGCCCAAGGACGGCGGCCACGGAACAAAGCCTGAGACGGCACACGCTCCCGGCGAACCCGGCGGTGGGCTAAAATCCGTGGCGCGCGGAGCCAAGGACGAAGCCGAAGCCGAAGCCATCCGGCAAGCCCTCGATCAGACTAACTGGAACCGCAAGCAGGCAGCGGCGCTGTTGCAGATCAGCTATAAAGCGCTCCTCTACAAAATCCGCCAGTACGGAATCGCGCAGACGAAAAGCCACAAGCTGACTGCCGGCGCGTAAGCGATCAGGCAATAACCACAGAGCGGCGCACCGAGGAGACAAGGTGTAGTTGGGGTGGGCGCCCGTTTATTGCCGAACAGCACGTCATCCGGTCACAATCGGGGACGCAGCCAAGGAACCCGACTGAGCCTGCGAATTGTTCGATGTCATTCCGTTCGTAGCGCGGTCAGGGGATCGATACCGGCAGCTCTCCGCGCCGGAATCACGCTTGCTAGCAGGGCCACCAGCACAACGCCCAGCACAGCTACCGCATAGGTCAACGCATCGGACGGTTTTATGCCATATAGCGCCGAAGCGAGCGCTCTCCCCACCAGAATTGCCAGCGGCACGCCAACCACCACACCAATCGCGGTGAGAAGAAGACTGTCGCGCAGCACCATCCAAACCACCTGCCGCTGCTGCGCACCCACCGCCATGCGTACGCCAATTTCGACGGTGCGATTGTTCACGCGATAAGTAAGTGTGCCGTAGAGCCCTGTGGCCACGAGTACGACGGCTAGCAAACCGAAGAAGCCGGCCAGCCGTGCAAAGAGCAACTGCTGTGAGATCGTTTTCTCATACTGCGCCCGTTGGGTCATCGGCTCTATCAGCGGCAGGTTCGGATCCATCTGTTGCACCACCTTGCGCGCAGCAGGCAGAATCGCCAGCGGCTCGCCATGGACACGCAGCTCGACATGCATCCCGCGTGTGACCGGAATCTGGGCGTACATGTACCAGGCCATCGGAATTGGCTCTTCATCGATGCTGCGGTATTTGTGGTCTTTAACCACCCCCACAATCGTCATCTGATATTTCCCATCGTCGGTGCCAATACGGTGCCCCAGGGGCTCCTGATTCGGCAGAAAACGTTTCGCGAACAACTCATTGATGATGCCAACGTGTGGCGAGGTTGCGGTATCGGAATCGGCAAAGTCGCGGCCTGCAAGCACGGGTACTCCCAGCGTATGAAAGAAATCCGGACCTACTACATTGCTGCGCACCCACCTTGACCTGCCGTTCGCATCCGGCAACTTGCCATCCACCATCATGTCGCCGTTGTTCGACCACGTCGACCCAAGGCGCTCCTCCATGATGGTCACCGATTCGACACCCGGCAGTACGCGCAGCTTGCTCATCAGTTCTTGATAAAACGCAATACCTTCGGGAACTGAGTGTATGTCTTGTGGATTCACACCGAAGACGACCAGCCCTTCTGTCGGAAAGCCCAGCGAAATATGCTGGAGGTTGCGCAGGGTGCGAATCAGCAGCCCTCCACCGACGAGCAGCACCACGCACAGCGCCATTTGCAGCGCAACAATAACCTTGCCTGCGCGTGTCTTGCCTGGGTCGGTATTCGAGGTTGCCTGAGATGTCTTTAACACCAGGCCTGGCCCGGCAGAGAGCGCGACCCGCAGGGGTGCCACTCCAAACAGGATCGCAGCCAGTATCAGGATGCTCAATGTGAAGAAGAGGACGGCGTTATCTGGCGCGAGGCTTGACTCAATCTGCGCCCATGCCTCCAGCGCCTTCGTCGCAGAGATGGCAAACAGCCAGGCCAGCCCGCCACCCAGAGAAACCAGCAGCAGGCTCTCCGTCAGCAACTGGCGGAACAACTCCCTGCGACCCGCGCCCAGAGCCAGACGCAACGAGAATTCGCGTTGCCGCGTTGCATTGCGAGACATCAGCAGCATCACTACGTTGCTGAGTGCGATCAGCAGGACAAGTCCTACCATCGCCATCAGCATCCGGAGTGGTTTGCCGTACTGCTCGTCGTAACCGGGAAAGTTCTTCGCATCCTGTACGCTCAGTACCGGCCGTTTCTCCCCGGGCTCGGGATTTCCAAGGCCGACATAGGCTGCAGCTTGAAATGTGGATTGCAGTTGCGCAACTGCCTGCGCTTTCGTCACCCCGGGAGCCAGACGTCCCAGCATCCGCAGGCACCACCAGGTAGCATTTTCACGATAGGTTCTGCCATCCTCCGGCGGATTACCCCACGCATTCAGCTCCGCACGGCTCTGCAATGGAATCCAGAAATCGGTCGAATGGCCCGCTTCCACGCCTTCAAAGCCCTCTGCGGCAATGCCTACGATGGTGAGGGGTACGCCGTTCACGTAGAACGTTTTCCCCAGTACGTCCGGGCTCCGCGAGAACCGCCGCGTCCAGTAGTTGTGGCTGATCACGGCAATGGGTGCATGGCTGGTCTCGTCTTCCTCAGTAAACCCGCGACCTCGAGCCAGCTTCACCCCCAGCCCGAAAAAGAAGTTGCCGCTTACCATGTCGCCTTCTGCTTCCTCAGGCTGTGCCGCGAAACGTACGGCAACTTTGCCCGTGGACAGCGGTACGTAAGCCATTACGTGTGCCAAGGAGCCATGCTGCTCACGCAGCGCCTCGTAAACCGCATACGAGAAGGTTTCGTGCTTATCGATTGTTCCTGTCCTGTGAGGCTGGTCCGAAGTGCGTAAATAAACCACCCGATCCGGATCGGCCACCGGCAGGGACTTGAGCAACACGGCGTTCATTACGCTGAAGACAGCCGTATTCGCGCCGATGCCGAGCGCCAGAGTCAATATGCACACGAGGGTGAATCCTGGAGTCTTACGAAGCTGGCGAAGGGCATATCGCAGGTCATTCAAGGGAGTGGCCATCAACACACCTCATTGGTCGTTACGGAACGAAACAACTCATGGAAGCATCTGTCAAACCAAAGTTGCACCCACGTAAGTCATACAATGTGCAGATCCCGTCGATGAAAGCAGGTGCCCGCATTGTCCAAAATCGGACTAGCTTGTCCAAAAGAGGACACCATTCAGAATTGGTTCCGGCCGCCCAACCGCACAGTCCACGGAGCCGAGGAGGGGTGGATTTCGACCCGCAAACGCTCGGCAAGTGCTTGAAAATGATGCCCTGAGCACAATCCCATACCTCGGGCAACCACCCCACTTAAAATATTCTTCTCGCTCATTCGTCTACAAGGGTAGATGGATCAGGCGCTGAGAAAACAGTGGCCGATGGCAGAACAGGATCAGCGGATCTCTGAAGCGATTTCTCGCGAGCGGCCGCGGCTGCGCAATTTCATACGCAAGCGTGTGGCGGATCGGGATGACGCGGAGGACATCCTGCAGGAGGTCTTCTACGAGCTCATCGAAGCCTATCGGATGATGAAGCCCGTGGAGCAGGTTACGGCCTGGTTGTATCAGGTCGCCCGCAACCGGATTATCGATCTGTTCCGCAGAAAAGGCCGCGAGGCACAAGATAGTGAACCGGCGGCGGTCACTGAGGACGGTGAGGCACTCTTGTTGGAGGACTTGCTTCCCTCCCCCGATGCTGGACCAGAGGCAGCCTACGCTCGCAGCGTGCTGCTCGAGGAACTGGAAGACGCACTGGACGAGTTGCCGCAGGAGCAGCGAGAAGTGTTCATCGCTCACGAACTGTTTGGTTACACGTTCAAGGAGCTGTCAGCCCAATCCGGCGTCAGCGTGAACACACTGCTTTCGCGCAAGCACTATGCAGTCCTGCACTTGCGCCGGCGACTCCAGGCCATCTACGACGAATTCATGAAAGCATGAGGGCAGGAAAGATGAAAACAAATCGAGTTCTAAGAGGACTGAAGTTCGTGCTGTTTGCCGTAGTGTTCGCCGCTGTCTTCGGCTGGGTGGTCATGAGCCTGTGGAATTGGCTCACGCCGGCCCTGTTCGGCTGGCATGTCATTACTTACTGGCAGGCGCTCGGTCTCTTGATCCTGTGCAAGATCCTGTTCGGCGGTTTCCGCGGCCGACCCGGACACCATATGTACTGGCGCCGCCGGATGATGGAGCGCTGGGAGCAGATGACACCCGAGGAGCGTGAGAAGTTTCGTCAATCCATGCGCTCTCACTGCGGTCCGTTTGGAGCACCCACCGTGGAGCACAAAGCCTGAACGGCGGGAGATCCAGAGGCGGGAGGGATTTCCTTTCCTAATTTTCCTGTATTCGCTTTTCATTCGCCTATAATAAACCAGCCGAACTGGTATGCCCTGGCGATGGGCACGATCCGGTTCCAGGAGGCCAACCATGCTGAAGGTGACTGTTGAAGATTTGGGTGGGGTCGTGATTCTGCGTTGCTTGGGCAGAATTGTTCGTGGTACCGAAACCGCCATCTTATGCGCAGCGCTTCGGCAGCATGGACGCAACATCATCCTTGATCTCGGCAAGGTCGATGCCATTGATGCGGCTGGAATCGGTGTCCTAATTTCGCTGCAGGCTGCTGGGACCTATCTCAAGCTGATGGATCCCAACGAGCAGGTGCGTGAGGTTCTGAGAGTCACCGAACTGGAGTCCATCTTCGAGATCTGCGAAGCGCAAACTGCGAACGATGTCTTGACGAGTGCATAGCAGTCTGGCGTCGTAAGGCCCACCAGCGACCCGCGGCAGTTAAGCTTTTCCGTGCTCGCCCTTTGGACCTTACGCGGCACGCTCGTTCCTAAGCTCAGAGGCGATGTGCTCGATTTGCTGCTGTTGTGCTGTCCCCACGTTGCCGCCCCCGAGCGGTGGAGACGGAAGTCTTTGGAAGGTCGACTTTTTGCAGAGTCGAGCTCACGACATCAAACGTTTTCACCTGGGGAGTCCCTGCCAATATTTTTTTCAGAATCTCCAACACTTCCGGGTAACCGGTTGAATTGTAAACTCGTGCGTTCTCCTCCTGATCCCAGAAGCTAATCGACACGATTTCGCTGCCGCCAGGAGTAGCTAACGTGATCGCATCCAGGAAGCCTTTTTGCTTTCGGAGCCAGGGAAGGATTTCACCGTCCATGACGCTTGTAAATTCGGCTAACGTGCCCGGTCTCAATTTGACGTTGACGTGGCGAGCGAACATTTCCCCCCTCCTTTTGGGATTGCTGGGGGCAAAAAAAGGAGCAATCTCAAGCCGGGCCGACTGGACGGTACGCTCCATGTCGGAAGGGCTCTAACAAAACCGGATTATAGGCGAATCGGGTCGCTTATGGATTGCCGGCGAAACGTCGCCGTTACACTCATTGAACTGGTTGTGAGCGTAATCGCCTGATCTATAAGAGGGGATGTCAAGAACATTCTTGTCCTTCGACCGGAAGTGGAGAGAGCTTGCTTGACTTCCAGCCCCTGGCCCCCAGATGGAGGCGTTTGGTTTCGCTTTGTTGCCCTCTAGTATTGCGTCAGGTGTTGCCTTGTTCCATCTCGGTTCCATCTTTTAGTTGGTAGCGACGCCGCCGATGTCCTGAGACTGGCAAGCCATGTGGTTGTGCGGTGTGGCAACCATGGATCTATCTGAGGCTCGGGGCCTAGTGCTTTTTCGGGTTGTCCGAGAGGGCATAGGGATTTCACGGAGGCTAAGTGCCAACGGCACTTTGTGCGCCTACAGGCGATTGGGATGCTCACCCTCGAACCCAAGCGTCTCAAGAACCGACTGGCCACCACCAGAGAAAAGCACCGGAGATGGGAGGGTTCTTCACCGAGACGCTCAAGCGGCTTGCGACTTCAGTTTCTCAGCGTCGAAGTTTTCTCCCTTCTTCCACAGAGTTAACGTAATGGCCGCAATCTTGCGCGCCAGCGTGAGCCGTACCATGGTGGGCTTGATGCCTTTGGCCAGCGAGCGCTGGTAAAAATCCTGGAATGGTCCGGGCTGCAGACTCGCCGTGGTGGCGGCAGCTTTGAACAGACCTTTTAGATCATGGTTGTGATCTTTGTTCAAGCCGCGAATGGACACCTGCTTTTTGCGGCGTCGCGGTTGGCCTTGCACGTAGCGGTATTCCCCGCTGTCGCGGGTTTCCAATCCCAGTCCGCTGTAGGTCCAGAGTTGTCGCTTGGTGCGAAACCGATGCGGGGTCTGGATCAGAGCCACCACCAAAGCGGAGCGAATCGGTCCCAAGGAGGGAATCTGCCGCAGTTTGGCGGTGATCGTATGCTTGCGACTCTCTGCCAGCAGTTCTCGTCGGGCTTGCTGGCGCAAGTGCTGCAGCATGTCCAGTTGCTGATAAAGTTGCTCGGCTCGGCGGCGAGTGCCGGCCTCTGGAATTTTTCCCAGCCACTCACTGCGGTGGCGGATATAGTAGACGTCCCGTCCGGCACAGGGGATCGCCCAGCTGCGATAGAGGGCTTTCAGGCGATTCATGACCCGGGAAAGATCTTTGACGATGGTCAGATAACTTCGGGCTAGTTCCCGCAGCATGCGTATCCCGGTCTCGCCGTGATAAACCGGCTCGAGATCATTGAGCCGCAACAGGTCAGCAAGTTTGCGGGCATCGATACGGTCACTCTTGTTTCCATGCTTGAGCAGAGCGTTCTTGCGCGGGTTGCACACCACTAACTTGGCAACATGCGGCTTGAGCAGATCGTAGAGCCAGGCCGCCCAGGTGCCTTCTTCGAAGGTCACCCACAAAGTTCCGCGCAGTCCCGCCAAGAACTCGAGAATGGTGGACGCTTTCGTTTCCAGGATGGATTCCATGACTACCTTGCCCCTGGGATCCATCACCGCTACTGAGATCGTTGCTTGATGAACGTCGAGCCCAATATACTTTTCGCTGTTCACGAGGGTGCTCCTTTCGTAGGTCATGATGTGAACGATCACAACCTACTCCTCAAGCGGCGCCCTCTTATAATGCGATTACAACAGTTACTTCCGAGTCGCCCGTCATCCAGACGGGATCATCTACAGACCGAAGAGTTGTTCATAAAGACTGCTTTCGGCAGCTTTTTAGACTAGTTCACCCAGAGTAGAGGACATTACATCGGTGAAAAGAGGGGCATGATTTAAACTACGTTGTAACGGGATTGATCCGGGCCGCAACGCCCCATGTCTGATCTGTCGATAGTGATCGACGAGACCTTGTGCGACATTGCCTGCGCGTTCAGCTGGCCACTGTCTATGGCCAAGAGGGGTTATTGTAGTGGAACCATTTCGGATTCACGTCGCGGATGAGGTGCTCAATGATTTGCGGGCACGGTTGCGCCAAACAAGATGGCCCGACCAGATACCCGGTATAGGCTGGGAACAGGGCACCGAGTTGGACTGGTTACGACGCCTCGTGTCCTACTGGGCCCACGAGTTCGACTGGCATGGCTGGGAGCGAAGGCTCAACGCGTTCAACCACTTCACCTGGGAGGGCATCCACTTTGTGTACCAGCGTGCGGCATCAGGTAGGGGTGTGCCGCTCATTCTCACGCACGGCTGGCCCAGCAGTTTCCTCGATTACGTGGACATGCTGCCGATGCTCGAGCACTTCGACGTGGTCGTACCCTCCCTGCCGGGGTATGGTTTCTCGCCGCGTCCACCCAAGGTCGGCATCAACTACCGGTACGTCTCGGAGCGCTGGCACCGGCTCATGTCTGAGCTTGGGTATTCCCGCTATGGTGCGAGCGGTTATGACTTTGGGGCCGGGGTGACGACGATCCTTGCGCTAGACCATCCCGAGTCGGTGATCGGGATCCATCTCACCACACTGGAGTCGGATCTCGCCCCCGTGGTGGACGATACGGAGCTGTCCGATGTCGAGCGTTCGTACCTTGCGGTGAGCCGGGGCTGGGATACGACGGAGCGGGGCTACAGCGCGATCCAGTCCACCAAGCCGCAGACTGTCGGCTATGGACTCAACGACTCCCCGGCAGGGCTCGCGGCATACGTGGGTGAGAAGTGGCACTCGTGGAGCGACGTTACGCCGACCGACGACTTCCTCTGCGCCACGCTCACCCTGTACTGGATCACGCAGAGCATCACTTCGTCGATGCGCGACTATTGGGACAATCGCTGGCACCCGGTCGATCCCGCCTACGTCAGCACGCCCACGGCGTTTGGTGTTTTCGCGCACCAGACCGTTCCCGAGGGCGAACTGCCGCGCTCGTATTTGGAGCGCTTATACAACATCCAGCGCTGGACAGTCTTTCCGCGCGGCGGGCACTTCGCCCCGGCTGAGGAACCAGCGGCGGTCGCAGGGGACCTGACCGCCTTCTTCCGTGGCCTAAGCTGAGGCCATGCTGACAATCCGCACTTCCAAATGCAACACGATAATAAGAAGCCGTCCTCAGCTCTTTTTCTTTGGCTTCATAATCCAAACGGTTGGATGGTCGGCAGCTCGGAAGCTATCCCAGTAGGTCGTTGTTGAAACATCGCGTCTCTGACAATGTCGGTCCCGTCAAGCACTTTTGGAGCGCACTAATCCGTGCACTCCGAAGAGAGCGCCATTTCGCTCTCGTTGAAGATGTGCCATACCAACCCCAAGGCTCGCTCGTAATCGGTTTCAGGTCAGGAACTCAGTCCGACCCATGCATCTCTTCGGTCACAACCTCGATCATGATTACTACTTCAAACTCCCCCGTGAAGGGGAGCGGGATACCCAATCAATTACTCGGTGTTTAAGCGCACACCATCGCGATGTCCGGGTTGTCCCGCGTGCGAACCGAACTTTTTCAACTGCTCGTAATTCCATCCTTTCCGCATCATCCAGTACATCCGAACCGCGAGTCTGCGGGCCATGGCGACCTTGGCGATCTTCCGCCCCCGCCGCATCGCCAGGTGGAAATACTTACTGCGCCATTCCGGGACGCTGCGTACTGTGACCTGCGCCGCTTCCACCAACAAGAAACGCAACAGAGAGTTGCCTTGTTTGGTGATATGTCCCAGCCGTCGCCGATTCCCACTCGAGTCCTCCAACGGCACCAGTCCCAGATAGCTCGCGATCTGCTTCCCACACTGAAATCGTTCTGCTCGGCCGATGATCAATACGAAAGCCAGTGCGGTCAGCGGACCCACTCCGGGATGCGTCATCAAGCGCTGTGCCTCGGGACACTTCTCCGCTTCCTGCTCGACCGCCTGACGTCAGCTCGGCGATCGTCGGGTTCAGTCGATCCAGCAACTCCAGCAGATCGTGCCGCCGCCGGCTCGCCCACGGCGCTAACCGGAACGACTCCAGTTGCTCGCGTCCCTGCTCCCGCCACAATCTCTTCTTGCAGCGTAGGCCTTCGTTCAGCGCTACCGCCTGCAACTGGTTCATGATCCGCGTCCGCGCCTGCACCATCCGGTGCCGGTGCCACAGCAGTTGCCGCAGATCCCGATTCTCCCAGCTCGGTACCCAGATCCGCGGAAAGCGATCTTCCAGCATCAATTGCAGAATCAGCTGCGCATCCTGGCGATCCGTCTTCTGCTTGCGTACTCGCTTCGTACGGATCTCGGCTGCGTCTCCGATCCACAGCTCAAACTGCAACTCGGCGAGCAATCGTTCAAACCAGCGCGCATGCCCACTGGCTTCCATCCCCACACGTACCCTCATTCCCTGTGCCGCGAGATCACGATAGAACTTCTCCGCTTCCTCACGGTGCTGCCAGTCGCCGCTCTTGCAGTTCCCCGGTGTCGGTATCCACAAACGCAATTTGTTGGAAGCCCGGGTGGTAATCACATCCTATAATGATCATGTTCGGCTCCTTTCTCCCGAGCCTTTTGGTTGGTTGGCACCACCAAAGTTTACTCGGGCGTCGGGAGCCGACATTGTCATGGAATCAATTACACTCATTGACCGTGTTGCAGGAGAAGCCGTCGAACGCGGGCAAGCAGTTGTTCAGGGAGGCAATCGAAATTCTCAGCGATTTTTGGTGTTCGCACCGTATCGTGCAACGCTTGGCCCATCAGCGCCAGCACATCGTGAAAATCATCCGGTAGCTGCTGTTCAGTCCACTCCCGTTCCCAGCCTTCGGACAAACAGAAGAACATGTCAACCGCCCAGCAGTTCGCGTTCGTTCGACCTTCGCCGCTCAGGTATTCAAGCAGGGCCGTAAGACTCTCCTTCAATACGGGCAGGTCGGCTGGTGCTGCCAGAACCTCGGAATAAACCCGTCGCAGCAGTGGCTGCAACCCTGGGGAAACTAACTCCCCGTCTCGTGGATGATCTACAGCCGCCCAAGCGTCGTCAAAACCCGACATTCGACCGGACCTCAGCGCAGAATTGTAGCTGAGCGATGATAGTTGGCGATAAATCGCGTCTCTGACAATGTCGGCGGTGTCAAGCACTCTTGGAGCGCACTAGCCCGTGCACTCCGAAGAGCGCGCCATTTCGCTCTAGTTGAAGACGTGCCATGCCAACCCAAGGCTCGCTCGCAATCGTTTCAGGTCTGGAACTCGGTCCGACCTATGCATCTCTTCGATCCCAACTGCGATCATGATTACTACTTCGAACTCCTCGGTGAAGAGGAGCGGGATGCCCAATCAATTACTCGGTGTTCGACTGCACACCATCGCGATTTCCGGGCTGTCCCGCGTGCGAACCGAACTTTTTCACCTGCTCGTAATCCCATCCCTGGCGCCACATCCAGTACAGACGAACCGCCAGTCGGCGAGCCATGGCGACCTTGGCGATCTTCCGTCCTCGTCGCATCGCCAGGTGGAAGTACTGGCTGCGCCACTCGGGCACGCTGCGCACCGTCACCTGCGCTGCTTCCACCAGCAAAAACCGCAACATCGAATTGCCTTGTTTGGTGATGTGCCCGAGCCGTCGACGGTTCCCGCTGGACTCTTCCAACGGCACCAGTCCCAGATAGCTCGCCACCTGCTTGCCGCAGCGAAAGCGCTCGGCTCTGCCGATGATCAGTACGAAGGCCAGTGCCGTCAGGGCGCCGACTCCCGGATGCGTCGTCAGGCGCTGCGCCTCCGGACACTTCTCGACTTCCTGCTCGATCGCCTGGGTCAGTTCTGTGATGGTCGGATTGAGTCGATCCATCAGCTCCAGCAGATCGCGCCGGCGCCGGCTGGCCCAAGGAGCCAGGCGAAAGGATTCCAGTTGCTGCCGTCCGCGTTCCCGCCACAACCGCTTTTTGCAGCGCAGGCCTTCATTGAGCGCCACCGCTTGCAGCTGGTTCATGATCCGTGTCCGCGCCTGCACCATGCGGTGCCGGTGCCACAGCAGTTGCCGCAGATCCCGGTTCTCCCAGCTCGGCACCCAGATCTGCGGAAACGATCCTCCAGCAGCAAGCGCAGAATCAGTTGCGCATCCTGGCGATCCGTCTTCTGCTTGCGTACCCGCTTGGTGCGGATCTCGGCTGCGTCTCCAATCCACAACTCAAACTGCAACTCGCGCCAGCAGTCGTTCGAACCAGCGTGCGTGCCCGCTGGCTTCCATCCCCACACGCACCTTCTTTCCCTGGGCCGCCAGCTGCCCGGTAGAACGTTTCCGCGTCCTCGCGATGCCCAGTCGCCGTTCCTGGAGCTCTCCAGTGTCGGTATCCACTGAAGCAATTTGTTGAAACTCGGGGTGGAAATCTACTCCTATAATGATCATGTTCGGCTCCTTTCTCCCGAGCCTGTTGGTTGGCTTTAGCACCACCAAGTTTACTCGGGCAGTCGGAGCCGACATTGTCATGGAATCAATTACACTTATTCACCGAATTAGGGAACGGCACCAACCAGCTTGACTTTGCCATTGCCTGCGCGCAGAATCCCACCGAAACTAACTAAGGAGGCATCATGCGAAGCAAACTTTTCCCGATTCTTGGGCTGCTTCTGACGCTGGCGCTCACCGCCAACGCCCAAACCAAAACCAGTGGCACCGTCTCCTGCGGCAAGCCCGACCCGGCGTACTCCATCGACGTCGGCGACCGCAGCGGCCATTCCATCGCCATCAGCAAGTCGGCTTGCACCTGGACCAAATCGATGGAGATCGCCGAACTTCAAACCAAGGACGGCTATGACGTCACGTACGGTGACGCCAGCGGCGCCAAGGTGCGCGGATCCGGCTACCACGTCTCCAACATGTCCAATGGTGACAAGATCTACGTTCGCTTCCAGGGCAACGACACCATGATGGACGGCAAGCCCGGCACCACCGAAGGCACATGGAACTACACCGGCGGCACCGGCAAACTTAAGGGCATCAAAGGCAAGGGAACCTACAAGGGAACAGCCGACTCCAGCGGCAACATGGTCGTGGAGGTTGAAGGCGACTACGAACTGCCCGCCGCCAAGAAATAAGTCCACCCCGAACTTTCGAGGGTGCCCCGTCCAAGCTGTGCTTGGGCGGGGTTTTGATGTTCATCCTTCGCAGGCTTGGTCCGATCGGGGCCACGCGCCGCACCTTTGGCCAAGCAAGTTACGGCCGAGCTTCGTAGACGATGTTGAAGGGTGTTTCCGTAGCTCGGCGGAAACGGTTGAAGCCGGCCGAGGTCACAACCTCCCGAATACGTGTCTCGCCGGCCTGGGCACCCAGGCACAGTCCGACTTCCTGCGATCGTGAGCAAGGCGTGCACAGCAGCGTCGAGAAGGAGTAGTAGACCCGACCCACGGGATTCAGATTGTCCTTCAACTGGTCATTTGCAAAAGGCTCAACGATCATCCACGTGCCATCTTCGGCCAAGGACTGCCGGACGTGCGCAGCTGCGCCGACCGGGTCCCCCATGTCATGCAAGCAATCGAAGACGGCTACGAAATCGTAGTCTTTGCCGGGAAACTCTTTTGCCTTTGCCACATTGAAGGTGACGCGGTCGGCGACACCGTTACGCCGGGCGGACTCGCGGGCCGCCTCAATCGACTTGTCATGGTAGTCGAACCCGAAGAATTGAGAGTTGGGGAAGGCTTTTGCCATCAATATAGTGGAAGCCCCTTTCCCGCAGCCGACATCGGCCACTCGCGCCCCCGCCTCCAGCTTCTGTTTGACATCGCGCAAAGCGGGAATCCATGCACTTACAAGGTTAGCCGCATAGCCTGGACGAAAGAATTTTTCACACCCATGGAAGACGCCGCAACGTGTTCATGCCAACCCATGCCGTCGCCAGTGCGGAAGGATTCCGCGATGCGTGGAACCGCCGCGAGCGAGCCCAAAGCTAGTTCAAATGCTCCGGGCAGATATGCGGGACTGTCTTCCGTTGCCAGCGTGAAGACTTGTTCTTCACTCAGACTGAACTTGGCGGTCTTCTCATCGTAGGTAATGTAGCCTCCTGCCGCTTGTGAAGCCAGCCACTCGCGCAGATAGCGCTCATCAGTGTTCGTCTTGCCGGCAAGTTGTGCAGAACTCATTGGGCCACCGGCGAGGGCTTTGTAGAGCCCCAACTTCTCCCCAATGACGACCATGCCGGCATGGACCGCGGCGCCGAGATCAGTCACGAATTGACCGATAAAGGAATTCAGTTTGTTCATGTCAAGAGTGGGAGTCTCTGCTGTACTCATTTAAATTTTTTCTCCTTTTTGCGTATCAATGCTCATCTTCTGTTGCAGCTGGCTTGCCAAAGGTCGAGTGTTTGGGGAAATTTGGCCTTGGTTCCATCAACTCGCTGATTCGCGGTACGTTGTACCTGCAGTTTGAAGCGGAGGCACACGGTGATGGGGTCGGACAGCCGGTTCGCGCTAACCCGACGGTTAAACCACATAACCGTTCGGTTAATCGATGGGTGCAAAATCAGCCAGTTAAACTGGCTGAGGAAACTGCTACGACCACGATCTGCAATTCCTTGGCCAGGGCAACTATTGGTGCACAGGCTTCGGCGGTGCCAGCGCAATCAGCGCGATGCCTACGATTATCAGGGCCGGAACATCTCCCAGCAGATGCCCGTGCTCGGCGGTGTTCGACAACGCCTGCACCGTCATGATGCCCGCGTGAACCAGGCTCGACCATGCAGTAAAGGCGATGAGGCTGCGATGCTCCGCGGGGCGGCGCGAAGCGATCAGCAAAAAGATGCCCAGCGTCGCGTAAACCCCGAGAATCATCTGCTCATATTCCGGCTGATGCGGTTGCCACCGCCATCCACTCGGCCACAAGAACATCATGAGTGGATACACGCCAACCAGAAAGATCAGGCCCACCAGCATCAGAGCGACTTGCAGTGCACGTTCCCTGTTCATGGCACACCTCTAGATGGAATTTGTAACCAATTCGAGATTACGGATTCAGACCTGGTCGTAGAACTTCAGCGCCATGGCGCCATGCGTTGCCGCTCCACCAGCGCGCAAGGCAGCCGCAATCAGCGAACTTTCTGTGATTTCCTCGCGAGACGCGCCTGCGGCCTTCGCAGCTTTTACGTGCACCTCGATACAGTAGGGACATTGGGTCGTGAAGGCAACGCCCAAAGCGATGAGCTCGCGATACTTCCTCGGAATCGCGCCATCGTCCCGGCCAACAATCTTATCCAGGCTGAGCCAGGCGTTGAATTCTGTGGGCGCGAGTTTGCCCATCTCCTTGAGAAACCGCAGATCGCCGACATCATGATAGTGTTCACTCATTTGTCCTCCTATGCGGCCAGTACGTTCTTGAACAAGTTGCCTACGATATCCTCAGAGTAGACGCTGGAAAGGCATGAAACAAGATGGCAGATATGACATTGTACATAGGTGATTAAGCCATCACTGTCGCAACGGTTATCCTGCGACCAGCATTTCCCGCGAATTACTCAGTTCGCCCCATGACTATTTGTTTGCGTAGTGGTCGGCTCCGAGAAAATGTAGCGAGACGTATGCCGCATCACCCACCACCCAACTATCGTGACCGGGAGGTCCGGGTGGAATGTGAAAGAGCATGCCGGCGCGGAGTTCGTGGATCGTTCCGTCCTCCATCGCAGCTGTGACGCAGCCGGAGAGCACCAGCCCAACGTGCTCGACATTGCAGCGTAGCGCGCCCACGACGGGCCCGACGTGAACGGACCACTTCCAGCCCGGTTCGTACGTGGCGCGGCCGATGGTCAGACCCCCGATGCGAACCAGTTCGAATTTTCCTTTTTCGAACGTTCGTACCTCGTCGGGTTCTTCAAAACGCTTCAGAACTGTCTCAAGCATGGCCATAGCCCCCTCACCAGCCGCATTGTGCGGCAGGCCTGGAACCCAGCCTAGCAGAGTTCGGGCCGGGCGAACGCGCATGACTAATCGGCCCGAGCCGGGAGCAAGATCAGGCTTTTTCACGGCGAGACGTCCCGCCGGCTTCTTGTTCGATGGCGATTCGAGGCAGTTATAACGCCTGTTCACAAGAGTTACTTCCGGCTTGTCCGCCGCTCTTCCAGAACGTCGGATTGCCACTGCAGATTCGTTGGCAAACGCTAGGCGATCAGTCGTTCCCTCACCACGCCTGACGAATCCGGAATAGCTGAGTAGAGTGCGGCCCTGAGTGCCACGTCCCGCGGGTCTCCGGTCAACCGCGTCCCCATCTTGCTGGTCACGTACGCGTAGCCAATCCCAGCCCTCGGATCGGAAAAGCCAAGAGAGCCGCCGGCCCCGGGTGACCCGAACGAACCGGCACTGCCGAACGGCCACGCGCGACTCGATTTCATAAAGCCCAGTGAGAACTGCATGCCGTCGACCTTCATGCATTCATCGTAATACCCGCGTGTCGGAGGAATCGCGGGGGCGGCCAGCAACTCCAGCGTTTTCGGACGCAACCCAAGTTCGAGTCCGCCGGTGACGAAGACGCTATAGGCGTGCGCGATGGCTCGGGCAGTGCCGACGGCGCCCCCGGACGGCACTTCGAAGTTGCGGGCGTAGATGCGCTGCTCATCGTGAGGGAACTGGGAGCCGATGAGTGCCCGGTGGATGTTGGAGCGACGATTCATCGCTTCCAGTGTGAAGCGAAGCCCGAAGCCGCGCAGCATCTCGATCAGGCTGGGCGGCGCCATGGAGGCCAGTCGCGAATTCGGGATCGCCTCAGGCAGCCGGATGTAGACGTCCAGCCCGAGCGGCGTGGCGATCTCGTCCTGGAAAAACTGCCCCAGGCTGCGATGCTGTGGATCGACACGGCGCAACAGCTCGCCCTCGTAGAATCCGAGAGTGATCGCGTGATACGCCTGTCGCGTTCCGGGTTCCCACGCGGGTTTCTGACGTGCTAACACGCCCGCCAGGCGATCGGGGTCGGCGATGAGACCGCGATCGACAGCCTCGTCGAGCGCGAACAAGCCTGCCTGATGTGCGAGGAGCTGGCGGACGGTGATTCGCTCCTTGCCGTTCTGCGCGAACTCCGGCCAGTACGCGCACACCGGCTCTTCGTAGTCGAGCCATCTGCGAGAGTGGGCAATGGCGAGCGTCATCGCCGCCAAGCCCTTGGTGGCCGAGTAGACGATAACCATCGTATCCTGCTCCCAGGGTTCGCCGGTCCGTTTGTTCCGAATGCCGCCCCACAGGTCGACGACCTTTTCGCCGCGGTAAAAAGCGCAACACGCTCCGCCCAGCTCGCGTCGCCGAACAAAGTTCTCGGCGAACGCCTCGCGCACCGCCTCAAAGCCGCGGCTGACGTGCCCCTGAATGTCGAACCGGTCTGAGGCTGCCATGGGCAAACTCCTTTGTGCTCTATGTCTTATCCCACAATTCCGAGAAAGTGTCAGTGATGGGAATCACACCAGTTTCGCTGGGGGCGACGAAATCGTATGCGCCTCTTTGACACGGTAGTGGACTGGCTACTGGAAACTAGCCACTGCTCTTGGCGCTCTTCCCTTCCAGCATCGCGTAAATCGCCGGATTGGAGCACACCTCGTAGTAGGACTGCTCGGTCCAGTGCTGCAGAGAGAATTTCTGGGGATCGATTTGCGGAATACGGCTGGAGCGCACCAGGATTTTTTTGAAAATGTCGTTGCCGATGGGAACCATGCCACGGAGCAACTGGGAAGGCTCGCTGCCCCACAATGCCGGCAGATCAAGCTGGCAAGGCTGAAGGGAAATTTCCTGCTGCAGGCGGAGAAACGCCGCCTGGCTGATACGAATTCCGTTCAGATTGTATTTAAGGCTGAAGTCGTCGGGGCTTTCGGCTGCGTCGGCATCGGTGAGTGTTTGAAAGGCATACACGTTGAACGGGCTCTCCACGCCTGCGATGGCCTTGCGCACCCGCTTGCTGCATGAGGACAGCCGGTCGCTTTCGTTCAACGCTTCGGAGATCATGATCTGCTGTTCCCCATCCATCAGATACATGGGCGCGGAATCCTGGAATGAAATTCCCGTCCCCAGTTCCAGCGTGGGCAGTCCGGCGCGCTCCACCAGCTGGTTGTAGCCCCGCACGATCTCGATGATCTCCCGCGCCAGCACGCAGGCCCGGCTCACCGCCATGGGCGGGTCGCCTTCCCGCTCCAGCAGCGCGACGATGATGGCATCGCCTTCGACAAACACTTTGCGGGCGCCGTACTTGGCCAGCAACTTATTCACCGGACCATAGAAATTCAGGCTGAAGTAGGAAGCCGGGTTCATGCCTTTTTCCAGCAGTGATCGCGTGAGGCGTGACGAGTCCCGGATATCCGCTTTCAGAATCACATGACGCAGAACTTTGTCTTCCGTTGGCTTCTGCTCTTCCGGCAACAGAAGCTCGTAGAGCGTGCTGTTCATGGCCGAGAGTTCCCGCATCTGGGAGTTCCCGATCAGATTGCTGCTGTCCATGGCCGAATTCAACGCCTCCAGACGGCGCAGATCGCGATGATAGCGCATGAAATCGCGCAGAAGACGCGCCGCCATTTTCGCCCGTTCGGCTCCGCGGCACGCGGCAAAGCGCGCCATAGCCGAGTGCAGGCTCCCGGCGGACAGTTTGCCGTGCTCTGCGATCAGCTTCTCCACCCGCTCGCGCTCTTCGCGAGAGAGCAAGCCGTGCTTCAATTGTTGCGCGTTGATGCGCGGGGAGTATTCCGCCAACAGCGGTACAACCTCATAGGAGGCGATCACGTAGTCCATGAGCTTCTCGCGCTCCAGCAGCTCCACCCATGCGTCCAGCCTCGCTTTCTGGGCCCGGCCTTCAGGAGTCCCCTCGTCGGCCTGACCCGAACCCACCAGTTCATGGGCGTTTTCAGGAGCGTTCAGCCAGCCGTCGACCACGCTGTCGTCCTCGGCCTCGGTTCCCAGATTCAGCGATAACAGAAAATCGCGGACCACTCTCCTTACGTTCGAAAACCGGTCCGGGTCACGATCGAAATTGCCCAGCATCACGTAGTGCTCGGCATTCAGGTAGGTATCAGATCCGTCTTCGGTGAAGAGCAGGGGGTTGAGGAAGAGTTTGTATTCCGCCTCGCCGCGATTACCGAACAGTGAGCGGCGGGTGCGGGCCAGCGTTTCCTTTTCAATCTCGCGCAGGATGCGGAATAGCTCTTGTCCGGTCCTGCGCAGGATGATCTTTTTTGCCACCTGGAAAGCGGCCACGCGCTCACGATACTCCAACGCCTTCTGTTGGCGCACGCCTTCGTAACTCTTCAGCATCATGCGTCCACGTTCCAGCAATTGGGCAAATTGGGAATTCAATTCGGTGCGCAGGAATTTGACGATGGCCGCTCGCGCCAGCACATCCACCGAGAGATTTTCTGTAGCCTTGGCACGATTCAGGGCGGACACATGTAAATCGGCAAGAAGAGTTTTGAGTTCCGAAGGCGTTGCCTTCGGCGGTTGCAGCCTCGCCATCGACCCGATGAAGTGATTGCCGGGCTTCGGCTCCAGCGATTCGGCCGCCAGCAGTCCGTCCATGTCGCCATGACGCACGATCAGACGTGCGATCCGGAGGCGCGCCTGCTCCACGAATCGGGGGCTCAGGTGAACGTCGTGCCGGAGGTTATCCACTCCCAGCTGAAGGTCGTTGAGGGTCAGCTTGGGCTTGTAACTGCTCAACTGCGGAGGCAGGATTTGCTCCCGGGAGCGTCCGAGTTTGAAGATCGGAATGCGTGGCATCGTTGGCGGTCTCGCGTGGCTACGGCTGCCGCGCTGCAGTGATCAAACCGGCGCAGAATAGCGGGATAGCTGAACTCTGCTTCATCGCCGCTGCGTCAGTGCGAGAGAGTGCCTGACGGCTGCCATTCAGCTTCCTCCCCCGCAAACGGCTGATTTTCCTGCCGATACCGGAGCGTAGCATTTGCGGCAACCTCGGCCAACGTTACTCAAGTTACGCCGCAGCTTTGGGCTCGCGCCTTCCCGAAAATTGGTTTCGGATTTTGCAGGCGCCGCACCAACCCTCGCTCCCAGAAATATTTTGTTATCCATCAGCCGGAACAGACACCTGAAACCGGTTACTTCAGTCACTGTCCCTCCGCACATATGCCCATGTATGATTTTGGCACCGCCATGAAGAAGCTAAAGTTTCTGGTTTCGCTGACTACTAACGACAACGACTATCAGATCGAGCAAGCGGCCGATGCTGAGGCGGCCGCGAAGCGTCTTGGCATAGATATCCAGATCATTTACGCCGACAACGATTCGATTGCCCAGAGCCAGCAAATCCTGAACGTCATTCAGTCGCGATCCGAATCCCTGCCTGACGGAATCGTTTTCGAGCCCGTGGGCGGAACCGCTCTGCCGCAGGTGGCTCGTGCCGCGGCGGCCGCCGGTATCGGCTGGGTGGTGCTGAACCGCAATGTCGAATACATTGCCGAGATCCGCAAAACCTCCAAGGTTCCGGTCTTCGGGGTGAGTTCAGACCACGAGGAGATCGGCCGCATTCAGGGGCACCAGTTTGCCGCTCTTCTGCCGAAAGGCGGGTCAGTCCTGTACATTCAAGGCCCCGCCGAAAGCCTGGCCGCGAAACAGCGGACCAGTGGCATGTACGAGACCAAGCCGGCTGATGTGCAGATAAAAGTCATGCGAGCACAGTGGACGGAAGCCAGCTCCTATCGGGCGGTGAGCTCCTGGCTGCGGTTGTCTACTTCTCACCAGAACCGTATCGACCTGATCGCGGCCCAGGATGACGGCATGGCGATAGGCGCAAGGAAAGCCTTTCAGGAACTACCGAACTCCGCCGCACGCCAGCGCTGGCTGAGCCTGCCGTTTATCGGATGTGACGGCTTGCCAAAGACCGGCCAGGCCTGGGTCAAGCGGGGATTGCTGACCGCAACCATCTTCGCCGGGCCCAACACCGGTCAGGCGCTCGAAATGCTGGTGAAGGCTTTCCAGAGCGGCATCGTGCCTCCGGAGAATACCTTGAGCGCACCGGCATCCATTCCACCGCTCGATGCGCTGGCGGCGATGCAAGCTGAAAAAGCGCGCCTGCTGTCCGTTTAGAAATCCTTCCGGCTGACACGTTTTGGTAAATTGGGTGGGTTCATTCTGTCTTCAACCCTTCGAGGAGAACCATGCCCACTCTGGTCGCTGAGCCCACGCGCATCCGCGCCGCAGGCACCAAGCCGAAACTGATCGACGAATTTATTGGCCGCATCAACACCAAAACACCGGGAGTGAGCGTGGCTCACATGCGCAGTCCGCAGGGCTGGGAAGAACCCGGACAAACGCCCGAGTTCGATGAGTTCACACTGGTGCTCAAAGGCGTTCTGCACGTGAAGCACAAGGGCGGCGAGCTTGACGTCGCCGCAGGACAGGCCGTCATCGCGCATCGCGGCGAATGGGTGCAGTATTCCACGCCCGTGGAAGGCGGAACGGAATACATTGCGATCTGCGTGCCAGCCTTCTCCATGGAGACGGTCCACCGTGACGAGTGACTTGGTCCGCTTCGTTCCCGGTAAGAGTGACGTAGTGTTCCACGTGGAACATTTTGTTATGCTATTATTGTACGTACATAAAAGTATTTTCAAGGCTAACAGCTTTGCCGTTATGGGCTTAGGGGTGACCTGTCCCACTCTTCGCGCACGGACGGGTGGCCCGCTCAAGCCCGGTTTTGGCTTGAGTGGGGATGTTGGAGGCTGATCCATTTATGCAACTGGCCGGGAGGGAAGCGTCGAGATTGAGTCAGAATAGACGACACGAAAACACGAAAGAGGGGCAGGAAGACTCTATCCAGCAGTAGAACTGCCCCACTCAAGCCAAAGCGAGGCTCGAGTGGGCCACCCATCCAAGCCAAATCATTTTCCCAGTTCGTTTTTGAAAATGACGCCACCCTTCATCACGAATTTTACTTTCTGCAGTTCGGTGATGTCATTGAGGGGGTTGCCACTCACAGCCACAAGATCTGCCCACTTGCCGGCTTCGACGGTTCCGGCGGTGTCACTCCAGCCCAGCAGTTCCGAGGCAACCGAAGTTCCCGCTCGAATCGCTTGCATTGGCGTCATGCCGTACTGAACGTAATATTCGAATTCCCTGGCTTGATTAATTTTTTTCCAGTCGAACCCGCCCGCGTCCGTTCCCAGGGCAATCTTGAGCCCCTTCTGCATGGCCTTGGCAAAGTTTTGCCGCTGCAAGTCGAAAGTCTTCTTCCAAAACTCATCTCCGTCTGTGGCCAGGTTCCGGTCTACGGTAAGGGTCGGCACCCAATACACTCCTTTGCGGACCATTTCGTCCATCTGGGCGTCGGTGAGACCGTCGCCGTGCTCGATGGTGTCCACGCCAGCACGCAGAGCAGCCGCAATGCCGTCGCTGCCGACGGCGTGGGCGGCAACTTTCTTGCCCAGCCGGTGGGCTTCCGCGACGATGGCGCTCGATTCTTCATCGGTGAAATTCACGCTCGAGTGCAACCCGCCATCCGGGCCAAAGCGCTCATGCCGGTCCGAGTAATATTTGATCCAGTCGGCTCCGTACATCACCTGTTCACGCACGGCTTTGCGCGCGCCTTCCACGCCGTCGACATACTGCACTCCGACAGGAAGCTTCAACTCCCAGGAGTAGCCGAGCAGCGGGTACATGCCAGTTGGCGCCATGGCGCGCGTGGCCACTTGCATCCGCGGGCCGGGCACTTCTCCTTTGGCAATTGCCTTCTTGAGGTCTACATCCGCGTACATCGCTCCTTCGGTTTCCAGGTCGCGCATGGCGGTGAAGCCGTGTGACAGTGCAATCTGCGCGTTGCGTGCCGCGAGAATCGCCCGGTACGGAATCGACTCCTTCAGCAATTGCGCGTCGTATTCCTCGGCGGTGACATCGCCTTGCAAGAGCAGATGGGTATGGACGTCGATGAATCCGGGCAGCACTGTCGCGTTCGCCAGGTCCACCAACTGCATACCCGAAGGCACGCTCCCGCCCGCCGTGACCGATATGATCTTGTCCCCCTCCACCTGGATCAGGGCGTTCTCCAGCGGCTTTTCGCCTCTTCCATCGATCAACTTCCCGGCGCGAATCGCAATCCGCGTCGCCGCCTGGCCGGCAGCTACGATCGGAAGCAAGAGGAACGAGATAAGCAAGACAAGAATGCGGCGCATGCCGGGGCCTCCTCCTAAATGCGGCAAGCTTATCAGAGCCGCCTTTCCTAGAATATCCGAGCATGTGTGCGAGTCGTGTGCACGTTACTCAAATTCAATCTTGTGGGGCCCCGCGTTGGCTCTGGTTTGGCAAAACATGAGGCTCGCTCGGAGAATAAAACCTTTCTCGCGCATGTTTAGGGTCGGAGATGGACGGGCCCCACTTCTCGCAAAAGACGCGAGAAATGGGGCACCCAAGCTCTTAGCCTTTTCTTACTTTGGACAGACCCAGAGTTGGGCCACCCGCCAATCCCCTGCTTCCACTTATTCGGATTTTGCATCCTGGGTGCGCGCTGGTATGGGTAATAATGCCTGTCTGCAGGTTGTGCTCTTTCCCCTGGCAGATGGAGCCCCGCATGTTGATACGTCTGGGGTATGACATTCAATTCGAGATTCCCGCTGCGGTGGCGATGGTGGGGATGCTGCATGTGCATCCTTCGCGTGCCGCCGACCTGCGCGAACCAGATGAAGTAACCATCAGCCCTAACGTGAAGGTGGAAAGCTATATCGACAGCTATGGCAACCGCTGTGCCCGGTGGTTGGCACCGGCGGGTCCCCTGCGGCTGACTGGGTCCACTTTGATCGAAGACCCGGGAACGCCGGACGAAGGCAATCCGGAGGCGCAGGAGCATCCGGTGAACGAGTTGCCGCCGGAGACGCTTCGCTATCTGCTGAACAGCCGGTACTGCGAAGTGGACCGGCTGTCGAATCTGGCGGTGGAACTGTTCGGCCACCTTAAACCGGGATGGAGCCGGGTGCAGGCCATTTGCGGCTGGGTCAACTGGAAGGTGGCGTTCGGATATCATCACGCGCGTTCTTCAAAAACCGCGCTGGATGTGTTTACCGAGCGCACGGGAGTCTGCCGCGATTTTCAGCACCTGGCTGTCACCTTCTGCCGGGCGCTCAATATTCCGGCGCGCTATGCGACGGGATATCTAGGTGATATCGGCGTGCCGAAGGAACCGACGCCGATGGATTTCAGCGCCTGGTTCGAAGTTTATCTGCAGAATCGCTGGTGGACATTTGACGCGCGGCATACCCAGCCGCGGATTGGGCGCGTACTGATGGCCACCGGCCGCGACGCCTCCGACGTTGCCATCACGACATCGTTCGGGATCGCGAATCTGACTGGGTTTACAGTGGTGACGGAAGAAGTGTCTGGGTAATTGGCAAAGGCCCCACTTTTCGCAAAATACGCGAAAAATGGGGCATCCATTTTGTGCGCGGGGGTGGTAAGGTGCTCCCGTCTTGAATCGAGGGAACATTGCGCGCGCGTCTTCGTACCAGAGGGTGGGCATGGCCGGGAGGTGACTTGATGCCAGGAAATCGTCGCAGCTCTCTTGTGGGAGCCTTTCTGCTCATCGCACTGGGACTACTGTTTCTTTACAGCAACTTCCGGCCGGGACTGGATCCCTGGCCTTTGCTGGCTCGCTATTGGCCCATACTTCTGGTTTTTCTGGGGTTGGGAAAGCTTTGGGACCAGTTTGGCCCGCAGGATAGCGTACGGAAGGCTGGGCTTAGCGGCCGCGAGATTGCCGTCATCCTGTTGCTGGTCATCTTCGGCATTGCGTTGAGCTTCAGCCGGGCTTCGCAGCGCGTCCACGATGTCGAAATTGTGGAGCGGCAAGGCGCGGACTCTGTACGCGTACGTATCCAGATGCCCGCCGGCGATCTGAAGCTCTCTGGAGGAGCAAGCAAGTTGCTCGAGGCCGATTTCAAGTACGCGGAAAGCCAAGGCAAGCCGAAGGTTTCCTACCAGGCAGGCCAACTGGAGATTACCCAGGTGGGAAGAAAGTTCAACTTTGGCCCCACTGAAAACAGCTGGGATCTTCGCCTGGGGAACGACATACCCATGGAACTCAATATTGACATGGGTGCCGGCCAGAGTCAGGTAAAGGTCGGCGAGCTCTCGCTGACCCGGCTTGAAATGAACCTGGGCGCAGGCCAGATCACCGCGGACCTAACCGGCAATTGGAAGAAGGATCTGGAGGCCGACATAAAGGGCGGCGTCGGGAATGCGATCATCCTGCTGCCGGAAGATGTGGGCGTGCGGGTCCATGCCACGGGAGGCATTGGTTCGATCAATGCCGGCAGCCTGAAACGCGAAGGCGACGAATACGTCAATGACTTGTATGGCAAGTCGCCGGTCAACTTGCGGCTTGATATCTCGGGTGGGGTGGGAAATATCGAATTGCAGCCTACGGCAGTGAAGGGGAAATTAGCTTCTAGTTTCTAGTTTCTAGTTTCTAGTGCTGCCAATCCGACATCTGTTTTAAGAACCAGGCAGGAGACACTGGAAACCGGAAACTGGAAACCATCAGCAGAAACACGTTACTCTCCCAGCCAGAAAATCATTTTCCCCCTGGCGCTGGCTGGTCTTGAATCCGTTCCAGCAAGCTCGCGATGTGCTCAAGGCGTTGGCCTGTGAGTCTGGTGGACAGGCTGTTCTTGTGAGCCATCAGGATCAACTTTATCGAGACCATGAAAACCCCGGCTTCGAGAAGCAGCTCGTGGGTGAACCCTTTGATGAATACGGATACGAGGAAAAGCACCAGGGTCAAAGCGATTACGACCGCCGACCAGGGATCGGAACGGTTTGATTCTTTGTTGGACATCTTCATCTCCTTTTTTGACACGGCTGGTCACGCCTCGGTTTTGAGAGCTCGTTTTGCAAACGGTGGGTTGCGAATTCGCAGACTAAGAATCAGGCTTGCAGACGAAAAGTAGACTAACGCGATGAATCCAAAGCTGGCCGTAAGCGAGTGGGTATGATCGTTGAGAAGACCGATTATGTAGTTTCCTGCAAATCCGCCGAGTTGCCCACTCGAATTGATTAATCCGACCGTGGCAGCGGCTGCCGATTCACAGAGCATCGATGTCGGCATAGCCCAGAACGTGGGATAGTACGCATACAGGAATCCGCTGCCCAAAAGCAAGAATGAAGTTGCCAGGGGGACTTCGTGGCGGGCGAAGATCAAGAGCCCGAACATCGATCCCGCAGCAACGAGCGGAATAGCAGTATGCCAATGCCGTTCGCCAGTCTTGTCAGAGTGCCAACCGTTGATGAGCATCCCCGCAATGCCCATCACCGCTGGAATCAATAGCAGCGAAGTTACCGTCCGATTGGAGAACCCCGTAATACGCTTAACAAAAGTGGGTATCCAATAGATGGTCCCGAGAGCTCCCGTGAGTGCCAGGAACCAGGCAGCAATCATCCGTAGAATCTGCCGGTCGCAGAACGCTTCAATGATGGTGTATCTGCGAATCTTATTCTTCGCGTGCAACTCGGCTTGCATTTCGTGGACAAGCCAGTCCCGTTCGTCATGAGGAAGCCAGCCTGCCTGTGCAGGCCAGTCCGTCAAATAAAAGATGGTGACGACTCCAAGGACGATGGCAGGGATGCCCTCCAGGATAAAGAGCCAGCGCCATCCCGCCAGCCGCCACCACTGAACTCCCAGCAGCCAGCCAGCTACAGGCGAGCCGACCAAAGAGGCAGCGGGAACTGCTGCGTACAAGCAAGCAATTGCGCGGCTGCGTTCGCGCTGGCGGAACCAGTGCGTCAAATAAACGATCATTCCGGGGAAAAAACTGGATTCAGCGACCCCTAAAAAGAAGCGGGCGGTATAGAACTGTTGTGCGCTTTGCACGAACCCGGTCAGGATCGTAATCAATCCCCACGACACCATGATTCGCGCGATCCATTTCCTTGCGCTTCGGCGTTCGACGATGATGGCTCCGGGAATCTCAAACAAGACATAACTTACATAAAAAATTGCGACCCCGAAACCATAGGCCCGGTCGCTGAAGCCCAGATCGGCGCTCATTCGAAGGTTGGCAAAGGAAACGTTGACGCGGTCGATGTAGTTAACGATGTAAATGAGAAAGACAAAGGGAAGCAGCCGGTAAGCGATTCGCCGTATGGCTCGCTGGCCCACGTCGCTTATCTCGGTCTGCATCACACCTTTACTCCCACCCGAAGACATGTGAATCCCTTTGGCTTCTTCTGCATGAGTTTTTACAGCCGGTCGAATTTGCGCGCAACATAGACGAAGCGAGAAAGACGTCCTTCTCTGGCAACGCGGGAAGCGACGGCAAGGAACTCCTGCTGTTCGTCATACGCCTGACCGCCTTCGACCTGGCGCAGGGCACTGCTCCTGGATGCTCGGGCTGCGCGTCTGGCCTCAGCAACCTTGGCCATGTTCGCGGTTACATCTTCACACACCAGCAACCGCAATCCGCACTGCGCAATAACGCGTCCGTTATAGCCGTGGGGAACGAACAAATAGAACCCTGCCGAACTTCGTACCGCGATTTCTGCGTTCGTCAGCGCTCCGGTTACCGTGATGGGATCGGTAAACAGCACCCGCCCGCCCGATTTCAGCAACCGGGCCCACTCCGCAACGACACTCGGCCGATCGGGGAAATGGTTGATGGCGTCGATACAAGTGATAGCGTCGAAGGTGGCATCAGGGAATGGCAACCTTCCCGCAGCATCTGTTGCCCGAAATTCGGCGCGGTCAGTCAATCCGCGTTGGGCTGCGAGTGAATTCGCCGTCCTTACTGCCTGTTCATGAACATCAATGCCGATAACGGAACATCCGATAAGGGCTGTGCTGCGTAGCGCCGGCCCTCCCGCTCCACAAGCAACGTCGAGCAGGGTCTTTCCCGGAGAGAGGTCGAGCCACTGCAGAAATCGGTCGTGCTCCTCTGACGTGAGCCAGCTATTTTGTCCAATATCTTCACCAAACGCTTCACGACGGATCTGCGCGTAAAGGTCCGTTTCGAAATTTCCGTAATTGGTGTTGTACTGACCAGCGGGAGGAAGCGAATTGGATTTTTCCATTCGGATATCCGCACAAATGGGCTCAGAAGCTGGCTGTCGTGATTTCAAGAGCCGCGGGAATTGTACCCGGTTCCTGACCTCAAAATTGACTACTTCGCTGCCGCGTCTTATGCCTGTTTTCGACAGATGGAAGAGGAAAATGCAGTTGAGAAACACCCGCTTTGCAGAGGGTCCCATCTGGCCAAGCGCGGCCTCCGCCAGCACAGCCGTGGACAGTTCTCCCCAGCCTGCGTGGCTTAACGACTGACTTACGGAGCTTCGATCAGCTCCATCTTGCCCTCGCGGGTGCGGTGCAGGACCATGACTTTGCCCTGGAGGTCGCGGAAGACGAAGACATCGCGGTCGCGGAAGTGGGCTTCCTTGATGGCCTCTTCCAGGGTCATGGGGCGCACGGCGACGGCGTCTTCGGTGCGGACCAGGTGAACCTCGGTGGACTTGGCGACCGCGGGGAACTTGTGCACGACCAGTGAAATCTCCGCCGTCTCCTCGAGTCCGACCGCGGCGGGCAGTCTTTCCTGCGCGCCCTTTCCATTCCATTTCTTGTTCTGGTTCTTTGCTGGTGGCGCTTCTTGCTGCGCCAGCGGGTCTTGTATTTGACCGCCTGCTTTTCCAGGTGGTCGATGGCCTGGTTGATGGCGGACTTCATGTCGCCGGCCTGAGCTACGCCGACCAGCGGTCCGTTGCGCGGGCTGATGGTGATTTCCGCTTTGTGACGGTGTTTTTCGATGGCCAGGATTACCTTGCTATCGAATTTGTCGCCGAGAATCTTGCGGATTTTGGCCAGGCCGGTTTCGACTGACTTGCGGAGGGCAGGAGTGATTTCGCACTTTCTGCCGGTGAACTCTACGTTCATGAGCGCCCCTTTCTATCTGCTTATGGGCCGCGACTAGGGGCACGGCTAAAGCTCGTGCCCTTCCCTTTTACTCTATTTCTTTACTCTGCGCTGATGGGTGCTGGGGATGCGCATGTCTTCCCGATACTTCGCGACGGTGCGGCGGGTGACCTGTATGCCCTGCGATTGAAGAATCCTGGTGATCTGCTCGTCGGTCAACGGCCGGTTCGGGTCTTCTTCCTCGATAAGCTTTTTGACCCGGCGCTTGAGGATGAGCAGCGACGTGTTGCCACCCTGGGGGCCGTTCACGCTTTCGCTGAAGAAATACCGCAATTCGAAAACGCCCTGGGGAGTATGAGCGTACTTGTTGGCGACCGCGCGGCTCACGGTGGAAGGATGCACGCCGATTTCTTCGGCGACCTCCTTGATCATCATGGGCTTGAGCTGGTCGATGCCCTTTTCCAGGAAATCCTGCTGCCGGGTGACGATGGAGTAGCAGACTTTGGTGATGGTCTGCTTGCGCTGCTCGATGTTTTTGATGAGCTGAATGGCGCTCTTGTAGCGCTCTTTGACGTAGTTGCGCGTGTCCTTGTCATTGCCGTCGCGGGTAAGCAGTCGCTTGTAGGCTGGGTTCAGGCGCAGCACGGGAACGTCGTCTTCGTTCATCATGACCAGCCACTCGTCGCCGTGCTTGATGAAAGCGACGTCAGGCTCGATCAGGCGCGGCTGGCTCTTGTTGTAGCGCAGACCAGGACGCGGGTCCAGAGTACGAATGTATTCCAACGCTTCCTGCACGGCTTCCGGCGGACGATTGATGGCGCGCGCAATTTCCTTGTACTGCTTGTTCTGCAGGGCGCGCAGATGCTGATCCACGATGGCAACGGCGTCAGAAAGAACCTGCCCGACCGCTTCGCCGTTGCCGTTCTTGTGGGTAGCCAACTGATGCTGGTGATAGCGCAGCTGATAGAGCAGGCAATCGCGCAAGTCGCGGCAGGCGACTCCCGGCGGATCCATCTGGCGCACCAGGTCCAGAGCTTCATGCAGGTCCTGTAGTTTGAAGCTGGGCTTGTAGGCTGCCTGAGAGGATTTGCGCGGGGGGGCAGCATTGGGCTGAGGCGAGACAGCCGGAGCCGGCACCGGGATTTCAGGGGCAGTCGCGTCGGGCGCAGTTGCTTCTGGAGCGGCGGCAACCGCGGTTCCTGCAGCGCTCCCTGACGAGTCCAAGTCGACGTCGCCGGCATGCGCCCAATCGGGCTGCCCGTTGCCAGTCTCGTCCAGGGACGCGTCGAGTTTATCTTCTTCTACAAGTTGCTCGGCATCTTGCTCGCCATCTGTAGAAAGGCCGAGCGCGGCAGCTTCTTTCACCACATTAGCGGCGATGGTGGCATCGACTTCGGGCGGAGCGGGGGGAGCTGTGCCCAGCAACTCGTCGTCGCTGGCGATCAGGTAGCCATCTTCACTCAGGTTGCCGATGATGATTTCGGCGGCTTCCCGCACTTCCGGAGTTACCGACAGAGCGCCGAGCTGCCAGGCCAGATGGTCGGAGAGTGTCGTGGGCTTCGAGAGAAAATTTTCGAACGACGGACGCTCGATTTCTTCCATCTCGCCGCGGCTGCGATAGCCGGGATCGAGATATTCCTGGAAGAATGAGCCGAAATCGATTTCCTCGAAAGGATCCTTCTTCTCGACTGCGGTAACGGTGTTTTCTTCAGGGGCAACCCGTTCGCGTTCTTCTTCGCGGCGCACCGCGTCGTCGAGCAGGGGGACGGAGTCTTCCAGTTCCTCAAGAACCGGATTCTCGACCATCTCGGCGGTGATCATGTCGCGGAGCTCAAGCTTGTTGAGGGCCAGCACGCTGACCATCTGCACGAGGCCAGGAGTCAGGATCTGCCTCTGCGAGACTTTCAAATGCAGCTTGGGTTGAAGTAAAACCATAGTCGTCGGTCGTCAGTCTTCAGTCGTCAGAAAACAGTCGTCAGTCCTCAGTCGTCAGGAAAAACAGGTTTCAGAAAATCAGTTGTCAGTTTTCAGTTGTCGGTTGTCAGAAAAATCTGCGCAGTCGTCTGGCTGACGACCGAAGACCGACGACTGATGACTGCACTTTCACACTAACGAGAAACTTTCGCCCAGATATACCTTGCGGACCTGAGGATCGCTCGCCAGTTGCTCAGGCATGCCCGAGGCTAAAATCCTTCCACCATCAATAATGTAGGCCCGATCCGTGACCGCCAGGGTTTCGCGGACGTTGTGATCCGTGATCAACACTCCAATTCCGCTGGCTTTCAGATCGCTGATGATCTTCTGCAGATCAAGCACGGCAATCGGGTCGATCCCGGAAAACGGCTCGTCGAGCAAAATGAATGTGGGGTTGATGCACAAAGCGCGGGCAATTTCCACACGCCGCCGCTCTCCCCCGGAAAGAGCGTATCCCCGATTTTGCCGGATATGCTCCAGGCCCAACTGATCGATCAGCTCTTCCATTTTTTCCCGGCGCTCGTGCCAGGAAATAGGCTGGGCTTCCAGCACGGCGAGAATGTTCTCCTCTACCGTGAGCTTGCGGAATACCGAAGCTTCCTGAGGGAGGTAACTGATGCCGTACTGGCGTGCCCGCAAATACATGGGCACATCCGTGATCTCTTCCTCGTCGATAAGCACCCGGCCGGTGTCGGGAGGTATCAGACCGACAATGGTGTAAAAGGTTGTGGTCTTGCCGGCGCCGTTAGGTCCAAGCAAACCAACAACTTCGCCCTGCCCGACTCGAATACTGACCCCATTTACAACCCGGCGCCCACGATAGGATTTGCCGATTTCGTCGGTGGCCAGGGTACGCATTTAACGTGCCACTCGCGTCTGAGTGACTGTAGGGGATGAGTTATCGCCTTCTACGAGGACCCTATCATCGTGTCTAAATAAAGTCAACGAAACCCCGGTAATCTTGCCATGTTCGGCATCAAAAATGCTGGGCGGTCCGCCGGTAAGGACAAACTTGTCGTCGGACGAGGTGTAAACCAGCTGATCGCCGGTCGCCTTTCTGCCCGGCTGGGTGATGACTACCTGCTCCCTGGCAACGATGCGATCGATCTTTCCAGTGCCGGCACCCGTACTTGAGCCAATGCCTGCAACCGGTTGATTTGGTGCAGTTTGATCCCGCGGCTGCAGGAATATATCCATCTCACGCGAGACGATTGTGAGGTCTGCGCCTTTGGACTGCACACCCTCTTCGAAGTGAGCCTTGCGTTCGCTGTCGGCGTAGCTAAGGCGCGAAGAAGTGATCTTTACCGGCGTGACTTTTCCGCTCTTCTCAGTTTGAACCAACACTGTGGAAACGGATTGGGAGGGCGATCCGCAGGCGACAACCGAACGACGGGTGCGGTCGAACTCGATTGAGTGCGCCTCGATGACGTTGGCGTCCTGCCAAAGGCGAGCGTCTCCGGTGTAGACAGCGACGGCTGGGCTGCTGTGAGCAGTCATGGATCGGGCGGTGACGTGAATGGGGCTGGAAGATGCCAGAAGCGCGCCACTGGGTTGGGCTTTCAGGTCGCTGTAGGTGCTCTTGACGTCGCCGTCCGCGAAGGCGTCGCCGGTAGTACGGTTCATGCGCATGGTGCGCGCGGTGGTGGTCATGCCGCCATCGATGATCCTCGGGGAAGCGGTGAGAACAAGGATCTGGTCGGCTGGTGTGTAGCTGGCGTGGCCGCCCCATGCCTTACGCTCGCCATCCTGGTAGGCCACGCTTCCCTGCTGTGCAATGGAATCAATGCCTCCGCCGGGATGAAACGATGCGTCCAGCGCGGTGCTGGTGCTGACGCGGTCAGGCTGCCCGGGAGATTGCGACACGATGCGAGCTTCCGGCGCGCCGTGGACTGCGGCTAGTTGTCCCAGGTCGTCGAAGCGGGCCTGGAACTTGCCCGCCGAAATCAGGGTCTGGCCGGTAGCCGGGGCGATTGCGCGGATGGCAATCTGGGCTGCTCCCGAAGTATCGGCGCGGCGGAGACGGCGACCACCCGCCAGCAGGAAATCGATGACCGAGGCCGTGACTTCGACCTCCTGTCCCTCGGCATCGTGCGCCTCAGGATCATGGCCGCCGGCGGACGCTTTGGCAGCTTGCTGGCGCTGCATCAGCTTGACATTTTCCTGGGTGTGTACGGTGGCAAGCACATTGTTCCTGGTGAAGTTCAAGACGACCCGGCCGGCAGTTCCCTGCATAGGCTGGGCACCTGAACTCTCCATGCGCACGTCTCCCGAAAAGGTGGCGGTGCGGAGTGTGTCCTGCCGCTCCAGCATGAGCAACTCCAGTTGATTGGACTGCACCTTCGCGGAACTTACGCCTTGCGACTCAACGCGAACATTGCCGCTGGCGAGAATGCGATCCACAGCGTTGTCTGGACGCAGAAAAAGCGTGCCTTTGTCGGCCGATGCGCTCCGGGAAGTGTTTAGTATCCGGGGAAGGTCGAGAGTAACTACACGCGGATTCTTGTTGATCGTACCGCTCGCGGCGGTCAGGGTCGCGGACGTGGAACCGTGGAAGTTGACGGCAACCTGGGACTGCAGTGTGAGTACCGCAGTGTTGGCCACATAACTGAGCCCCAGTGCCGATCCGTTAGCCTGGGGAATACTGAACTCCACTTTTTCCTTGGTGGAGGCGTTCCCCGTCTTCTGGTTAAAAAGCAGGTTGGTGGTAGTGAGGTGGAGGGGATTCTTCAGTTCCTTGGGAGCAGCCTGATCGGGATGAGTCAAACCCTCCGGATTAGCCTCGAGGTCCATCTGGACCTCGCCCTTGCCCATGACATCGCCGGACTGGGGATCATATTCAAAATCTGCGCCGTAGATCTGGTCGAAGCGACTGGAATCGCGCCCGTAAAGTGTGATGGTGACATCGTGCAACTCGGCGTGCCCGCCTTGCTTGAATTGCACCGCTTTGCTGGCCTGAACTTTGAATAGCGTGTGCCCTTGCTCGGAGCGGGAGACGGTAAAGCCCTGGGCGCTCTGCTGCACTTCAATTCCAATTTTCCCGGGCACGTCCTTGAGCGCATTCTGCACCCTGTGGCGGGCGTAGAAATACACCGCCGCAACCACCAGCACCAGGCCGATGGCACCTGCCGCAAACCAGCGCCGGAGACGGGAAATGGAGAGGGGCATCTGGGGACAGTGTAATTCAGGCGCAGGCGGACACTTCTAGTTCATCAACGTTCGAGGACATTTTGCCTAAAACCAGTTCCCGGTTCTCCGTTTCAAGTTCTCAGAACTTGGACTAGAAACTCTGGTCCATGGTGATCTCCTGCACCATGCGATCGAGTTTCTCTTGTTCCTGAATGTGCTTCTCCTGCAAGTCGGACGTCTCTTTGTTCAAGGTATTGAGCCGGTCCTCCTGGGAGTCGAGTTGGCGTGTGTAACGTTGCAGGAGAGCCTTTTCTTCTGCGCTGCCTTTCAGGGCTTTCATATTTTCGCGCAGGCGCGCCTGGTCCTTCGTGATTGTTTCCAGTTCTTGCTGGCGCGATTTGAGCTGTGTCTCAAGGCTGGACAGCTGGTTCTTTTGATCAAGGACCCGGCGGAAGACCTCCTGCAGGGCTGGCGTGATCCGGCCCTGCTGGGTGAGGAAAACGACCTGCTCGTTATTCAGGTTTGTAAGTTGATAGCTCGACTCCAGGGGATGGTATTCCTCGACTGAAAGGTCGGCGGTCTTTTCTGGATCCACTGCCACTCGAAAACGGTAGAACGACGCGGAGGTTTCTTCCGGCTTAGGCCCCTCGGCCAGCTTCCACCCTTCCCGCAGCGGGTGCTCGATTACGACCTGGCGCGGCGAAGTATCCGAGTTCCGGATCGCGTACTTGACGATTCCTCGCTCTTCACGGGTCAGAATCATTGTGCCCTTCGCGATACGAACATGGCTGACGGGCTTTTCACTGGACTCTGTATCCACCTTGAGGTGGACGGCAGTGTCAGCGGCATAGGAGAGCAATCGTCGTTCACTGGGATGGACCGTGTCGATCAGGCCCTCGCCGGCGAAGGTGTCACCTTCCACGATGTTGAAGGTGCCCGAGTCCAAGGTAAGACCGCTGGAGTTTGTGATCCAGAGCGCACGTAGCGCTCGTCCAGGTTTTTCATCATCGTCGTCGCTGTCTGTGTTGCCTGGAGATAAAAGGGTAACTTTTTCAACATCGATGTGGGACTGCAGGATGGGCACCAGTGCCGACTGGTTCTTGCCGATGGTAATTTTCTGCTTGACGTCGTATTCGAACATTTCTCCCACGCCCTTGCCTTCAGCCTCGGCTCCCTGCTTGCTCATGGCGCTCGACAGCATGGACGATGAGGTTTTGATGGTTGTTGCCTCCGCCCTGACTTCAACCGTCTCGGCAGCTGTGCCGAGTTGGAGGGTGGCGTGAATCTCGTTGGTGCGTCCCACGCCCAAGTAGAAGTTGGAAAGCGCATAACGCTGGAAGCCCGGGGCATCGACGAAGAGCGCCGAGTTGCCGGCAGGAACGTTGTAGAGGTGATAGGCACCAGTGTTATCAGTAACCGCCGTTTGGGAGGCGCCAGTCTCTTCGTTCCGGATGGTGACCCGAGCCCCCGCGACGGAAGCGCCTGAGGGGTCCTTAACCGTTCCTTGCAGACCGCCTGTACCGCCGGCAAAGGTAGGTGGTGGAGCCGCCGAAGGAGTATTCATTGTGCTTTCGTGAGTTTGCGGCGTCAGCATCATCGATTCGGGAAGAGCCACAACGGGGCGGCGAGCATAGTAGGGTTGGGAGATGTCCTGAATGAACGACTGCGGCGCTCCCGCCACGAGCGAGAGCTGGACATCTTTCCAGTCCTCTCCAACCGTGTTGTCCACGATAGCCCAGCCTTGCAGAAGCGGCTTCTCTCCCGCTTTCTGGGGCAGAATGATGCGGTAGGTGCTCTTCCAGATGGGGACCTCGCTGATGTAGCTGACGAAAATGTCGCGGTCGCCGGTTCCCGTAGCCGAGATCGTCATGCGTCGAAGATCGCGAGCGCGAGAAGATCCGACAAGGTTCAGGTAGCGGCCGACCTCGTCGCTCAGGTCGCGCTCGGCGAGCCGAACGGACGTGGATGGGCCAAGGTCGAAGTTCCGCATCTCACCCGTGTCCGACACGATGGAAAACTCGGTCACGTCATAGAAGTCGCCCTTGCCATTGGCTCGTCTCTCTTTCTCGACGCTCAGGAGGCGGCCGGTGCTAGTCGATGAGCCGTTGTGCACCTCGACACGAGCCCCGCGCATGGCGGCAAGAAAATCGGCACGCGTGACCTGCTCTCCAAACGGCAGACGCAAAGTCTTCAGACGCTCGTCGAGCGGCGCGGTGGAGTTATAGCGGACCCCTGAAATTTTGCCTTCGCCGAGATCGACCGCGGTCAGAGATTTCAGCACATCGTTTAGCTGGGCAGTGGTGAAGTCGATGGTCAGGTCCTGATTGCCGTGCACTCGGGCGGAATGCTCGAAGTATCCGACACCGTTTTTGTAGAGGACGACGCGCTTGACTGGAAGCCGACCCGTCGATTCACTCACGGCTGGGACTGGGGCCGCGACCGGCGATTTTGCCGTCTTGGCGGGGTCAGTCTTGGTCTGGGCGCCGGCAAGGGGGAGTAGCGAGAGGGTGACCGCGAAGGAAAGAATGGCCCGACGCACTGATACACCTCCGTCTTTTGCAGCGGGAGTGTAGCACCAAGGCGGATCGCAAAAGAGTGGCTTGTTAGCGTCGCCCGAAGCTGAAAAACGGGCTGACGCCCGCACCCCATACGCAAAATCCGGGGATGGCCCTAACTCAAATATGTAAACTCAGAGCACGATGAAAGTGGACGAACCTGCTCTGCTGGACTTGCAGAATGTCACTGTAATGCGGGGACAGAAAATCGTTCTGGAGAGTTTCAGCCTTCGTATCCGCGGCGACGAACATGTGGCGATTCTGGGGCCGAACGGCTGCGGCAAATCGACTCTGATCAAGACCATCACGCGCGAATGCTATCCCGTATCCCAGGAAGGCTCTTCGATGACCATTCTGGGGCAGGAGCGCTGGGATGTTTTCGAACTGCGTTCGCTGCTGGGCATTGTCTCGAACGATCTCATGTCCAGATGCACGGGCGAGGCTTGCGGACGCGATGTGGTCCTGTCCGGCTTCTTCAGCAGCACTCGCATCTTTCCACATCATACGGTCGATCCCAGGCATCGGGAACTGGGGGATGCCGCTCTTGAGCAATTGCAAATATCGCACCTGGCGGAACGCCCGGTCGCGGAAATGTCGTCCGGGGAAGCGCGCCGTGTGCTCATCGCCCGCGCCCTGGTTCACAAACCACGGGCACTGTTGTTTGATGAACCGAGTAACTCGCTCGACGTTTTCGCCCGGCAGAGTTTGCGTCAGACCATGAGCTCACTGGCGAGAGCAGGCATTGGGATCATTCTGGTTACACATGACCTTTCCGACGTGATCCCGGAGATCGAGCGCGTACTGCTGATGTCGACTGGACGAATCGTCGCGGAGGGACCTAAAGATCAGATGCTTCAGCCAGAGCACCTGGAAGATTTGTTTGGAATCAAAGTGGAAATGGCGCGGCACAACGGTTATTACCACTTATGGTGACGCCGCCGAAACGCCTTTGCGGTTTTCTGCCTGAACGGACGTATCTTCATCCCTATCCCTATCCCTCGTCTCCGTCTCTCTTGGTTGAGCCTCGAAATCTCGGAGGGAAAGCTCCAGCCCCCCATAGTCGGGATGGTCGTTATTGTCGATCGTGAAAGCGATATCAAGATGGTCGCCGGGGAGCAGAGACGCCTGCTGACAACGCTCGGCCAGGTTCCACCCGAGAGCATCGAAACTGATCGCGTTTCTCCAGTTCCCAGTTGTCAGTTCCCGGTTCTCAGCAAAGGCCGGTGCCAGCTTCAGCTTCACGTGTTTTTCCTTAAGCACTCGCGGAGGGGCCACCAGACGGACGGCGCGGGCGACGAAGACAGGTTGGGGATTGCCCACACCGAACGGTTGCAGTCGCTGCACGGCCTGAAAGAGTTCGGGATTTACCTGGTCAAGCGATAGTTCGGCATCAAAACTGAGTGCGGGCTCGAAGTCAGACAGGGTCAGGCGAGCGCGGGCGTAAGCATCGAGATGGGCTCGCAACTCAGGCACACCCGCGGCGGGCAGAGAGAAGCCGACTGCGTGAGAATGTCCGCCGAAGCGGGTGAACAGTCCGGCGCAGGATTCGAGTGCGTTCAGGAGATGAAATGCAGCAATCGACCGGCCGGAGCCATGGGCTTGCTCGCCGTCGCGCGAAATTACCAGTGCTGGACGCCCGTACCGCTCCACGACCCGCGTAGCTGTGATGCCGATCACTCCGCGGTGCCAGCCCTCGCCATCGATCACAATGCAGAACGCATCGCGCAGCTCTGGCTTCTCTTCAAACCGTGATGTGATGGACTGCAGAATGCGGCGTTCTTCCTCCTGACGATCGCCGTTAAGCTGGTCGAGCCGATTGGCAAGCTCGCGAGCGCGCACCGGATCCTTCACGCTGAAGAGTTCGATGACGTCGCGAGCCACATCCATGCGCCCCGCGGCATTGATGCGAGGTGCGATGCGGAAGGCGACTTCTCCCGAGTTCACGGCTCGACCGCTAAGCTGCGCGACCTCCAGCAGGGCCTTGAGTCCGGGATTCACCGGCGATCGCAGGCCTTCCAAACCGAGCTTGGCGAAGACGCGGTTCTCTCCGATAAGCGGCACGGCGTCGGCGATGGTCGCGATGGCCACCACCTTCATGAACGACCGCAGCAGGCGGCCCCGATTGTTCTCCGGAATGCGGCGCTCGATCAGTGCCTGGGCGACTTTGAAGGCGACACCAGCGCCGCACAGAGCCTTGCATGGATACGCGCATCCCGGCTGATTGGGATTGATCACGGCCAGCGCAGACGGAACGCCCTGCGGACCGGGAAGGTGATGATCGGTGACGATCAGGTCGACACCCAGCCTCCGAGCCGTCTCGGCAGGAGCAAAGGCGCGGATACCCATGTCCACGCTGATGATCAGCTTGATGCCAGCAGCGGCGGCACGTTCAATCACGTCATCTCGCATGTCGTAGCCGTCGCGAATGCGGTGCGGAACGTGAAAGTCGGCGGTGCCACCGCACAGCTCGATCGCGGTTTTGAGAATTACGATTGCGGTCGTACCGTCCACGTCGTAATCGCCGTAGATCAGGATGGTCTCTTTGTTCTCGATGGCGGCTTCGATGCGATCGATGGCTGGCTTCATGCCAGTCATCAAGTAGGCCGAATGCAAATGCGAGAGTGAGGGCAAGAGGAAACGTTCTGCTGCGTCGGTTCCGCTGATTCCTCGCATTAGCAAGAGGCGGGCGACGGTAGCAGCGAGCTGAGGGCCTTTCAGACCGAGGGAAGGCTGGTCACTCAATTCAGCAGTGAAGGCTTCCACTGTAGCCGCGTCGGCCGTTTTTAGAATCCAGCGCATAGCGGAGGATATCTCAACTCTCGGGATTAAGGCGATGACCTTCGGGTTCGGCTGGGCCCTTAGGTGTTCGAGTTTCCTTTGCGTTCTTTGCGTTGACTCTGCACCTTTGCGGTCAAAAGCTTTTTAACCGCAGAGGACGCAGAGAAACCGCAAAGGACGCAAAGCAATCCGTCTTAACAGTGTCCCGGTCAGATTTCGTCGTCCGGACCGGGTTCGTCGATGGGGATGCCGCCGAAGTCTTCGGACAGTTCCAGCAGGCGCTGGTAGTGGTCGTACCAGTCGGTAGAGGCCTCGTAGACCATCATGATGCCTTGGTGGGCAAAGCCCAGTTGCACAAACCCGGTCTTACCTATGTAGGTTCGCAGCCAGCGGGCCTCTTCCACATCCTCATCGCTGGTGAACTCCAGATTGCCCAAACGCTCGACCATCTGGTCGAGCTCTTCGCGGCGCAGGGTCCAGGAGTCCATGGTCAGGAAGGGCGCGGCCGCAGCCTTGGCCAATTCCACGAAGTCCTTCCAGCTGTCGGGATTGTCCTCCGTCTTCCAGATCACGCTCTGGACTTCTTCGTAGTCGACGTAACCGTGAAACCGCCGCATACCGTGACCTTCAATGAAGGCAATCATGTCATCTTTGAGGCCAGCGAGATTGTCAGGTGCCGGAGGCATTTCGGTTTATTTCTGCATTGTATGCCTGAATTTGGTCGTTTGTCGTTGGTCGTTCGTCCTTGGCTCTTGCGATATCGGGTGCGGGTACGGTCGGGATTTGGCCAACGACCAACGACGACCGGCCAACGACCAAGCCCTGTGCTACACTACCTGTTTCACAAACCATCTTCGATCCGCGCTATGCTTCTTTCCAAAGAATATGTGGGCTACTTGGCCCGCGAAGTCACCAAAAAGCTGATTGCTGGCGGGCACATCGAGACCAAGAGCGTGCCTGCGGTCACCGAGAAGGTGCACGCCTCGATGCTGGAAGAGCTATCGCTGGAGGACCGCATCAATGACGAGGTTCGCGTCATCCTGGAAGCGTATTCCGAGGAAATGCGCCGTACCGGAGCCAACTACCAGGAAATGTTCCGCAAGGTGAAGAGCGAGCTGGTGCGCAAGTACAAGGCGGTGCTGTGAGAGTCAGCCGGGACAAGGTGAACAAAGTTGCACACGTGGTCACGGACGCGCTGGCTGAAATCGATGCCGTGGATTTCGTCGAGGACCGGAACACCATCCGGCTGGAAGTACGCAAGATTCTCGAAGACTTGCTGAATCAGGAAGCGAGAATCGACCAGGCCGCCCGCCAGAAAATCGAGAGCCAGAAGCGCACGATTCTCGAAGGCAGCCAGGAGTGGGACATCCTTTACCGTAAGTACTACAACGAAGAAGTGAAGAAGCTGGGAGTTTAGTCGTCAGTCGTCGGTCGTCAGTCGTCGGTCTTCAGTCTTCAGCAACTTCCCCAGTCCTTTGGCTACCTGATCTACTTCACACCCTTCTCCGGATTCCATGATCCTTGCAGCTTGCGGACAAAGATGATCTGGCCTACGTGATAGGCATTGTGGGTCCCGATGTGCGCGATTTCTGAGGCCCAGGCCGCCAACTTTGTGTCATCCGCGGTTTCGACGACCTTCTCCAAATCGGTCATGACCTGGTCGAGCTGTTTCGTTGTATCGGCCCACTTTTTGGCGTCGAAATTGTTAAAAGTCTCTTCGTTGTTGCCGCTGAATTTCGCCTCCGGTTCCCCCTTGAACTTTGCCAGTTCGCGCTGGTTCCAGAACAACAAGTGATAGGTCAGCTGCCCCACGGAGTGGTTCCCGCTGCTGCCGTCCTTCCAGTTCGCCTGCTCCGCCGTCATCCCTTCGACAGCAACATTGATGGGCACGAACCAGTCTTTTTCGTTGTGAGTGGTGCGCAACTGCTCCAGCAGGACGCTGCGTAGCGTCGCTGGCTTTGGGCTTTGCGCGTAGGCGTGAAACGACAGGGACAGAACTAGAAACGCAATGATGGTTTTCATACCGGCATGATCCTCCCGAAGATCGTAAGAAGGATAGACGTATCCTGTGCGACTTTGGCTGTGAATTTGGGCGTTTTTCTCGATAACCCGGGTGCTGGACGAATGGCGGATACCTCGCGTTCCATACTCTTATGCGTTGGGTCGGCTGTTGCGTAGGGTAGACTCGGGCCATGAAAACATTCGTTGTCCACGCAGTCCTAATTACATCGCTAGTCATTGCCAGGGTGATTGTCGCGTCAGCTCAGGGGACGCAAACGCCAGAAGAGGCGGTTCGACAGGCGAACGCCGAGGAAGTCGACGCTTTCGTCCACAACGACCCGGAAGCAATGGCGCGTTTGTGGTCGGACGATTTCGTCGTTACTAATCCCTTAAACAGGTTCGTAAAGAAGGAGCAGGTTCTGGGGATGGTGAAGTCCGGGTTTCTGGTGATTCCTGCGTATGACCGGCGGATCGAATACGTCCGGGCCTATGGCAACACCGTGATCGCGGCTGGCAGCGAGACGGTGGTGTGGGGCGGAAAGATGCCGAACGCCGGGAAAACCGAGCATCTCCGCTTTACCGGTGTATGGATGAAGCAGGATGGACGCTGGCAAGAGGTCGCCCGGCATGCCAACATCGTGCCCCAGCAATGACCGGATGAATCAGAGCAGCCAAATTACGAACCTGGTCAAGCAGGCTGCCCGTGATGCCGGGTTCGAACTGGTTGGGGTTGCGCCGGTGCACGACTTTGACGAACTGAACCGCTTTCAGGAGTGGATCGCAGCCGGGCGTGCGGCTGAGATGAAGTACATGGAAGCCCGCGATGAGGCGGGCGCTCTCAAGCGCGCGTCCCTTCGTACCACCCTGCCTTGGGTTCGGAGCGTGATCGTCTGCGCGATCAACTACAACACTGCTCAACCTTATTCGACCCAGGTGGACGATCCAGAGCGGGGGTGGATTGCCCGTTACGCCTGGGGACAGGAGGATTATCACGACGCGGTAATGATCAAGCTGCGCGCCGTCGAAAAACAACTGCGCCTTGCTGTACCCGAATCGGAGGAGGGGCGACTGCAAACTTGCTGTTATGTCGACACCGGGCCGATCATCGAACGGGTGTACGCCAAGTATGCGGGCGTGGGCTGGATCGGCAAGAATACCTGCATCCTGAACCAGAAGATGGGGTCATGGCTGTTTCTGGGCGTGATCCTGACGTCGCTCGAACTCAAACCCGACCTGCCTGCTCCTGATCGCTGTGGCACCTGTACGCGCTGCATTGATGCCTGTCCGACCAACGCATTGATCGCACCCTATCAGCTGGATTCCAATCTCTGCATCTCGTATCTCACAATCGAAAAGCGTGGCGCGATTCCGGAGGACATGCGTGAGGGTCTCGGCCGCCACGTGTTCGGCTGCGACATCTGCCAGGATGTTTGTCCGTGGAATCGCAGCGCGCCGGTCACGAATGCGCTGGAATTCCAAGCGCGGGATGGATTAGTCAATCCCGCCCTGGAGCGGTTGGCAGAAATGACAGAAGAAGAATTCCGCGAAAAGTTCCGCGGATCGGCGGTGCGCCGGACCAAGCGCAGCGGCCTGAGGCGGAACGCCGTGATTGCGATGGGAAATAGTGGCGACCAGCGCTTTGAGCCGTTGCTCGAGAAATTAAGAACGGACGAAGACCAAGTCGTGGCTGACAGTGCGGACTGGGCTGCGAAGAGGATTTCGCAGGCATAACGATCCCGGCAGCGTGGTAGCATCCTTGGCGTCCGGATTTTTGCCGCCGGCAGGATCATGCCTCGTATCTGCTTTACCTCGCGTCTTCTTGTTTCATGCCTGCTTTTCGCAAGCGTCGTGTGTTCCGCGGCGCCCGCCAAATCCAAGGAGCCGAAATGGCTTCGGATAAATTCGGCGCACTTTTCTGTGCTCACAGATGCGGGGGACGACAAGGGGCGCGAAACAGTCACGCGTATTGAACAGATGCGTGACACATTCGCGCAGCTCTTCAGGAAGACCAAGCTGCGCCTTCCGGAACCGCTGGATGTGATCGCCCTGCGATCCGACGAGGAGTACATCCGCGTGGCGCCGCTGCGCCAGGGCCGCCCCATTTCCGCTCCCGGATTTTTTCTGGCTGGCGAAGATCGTACCTTCATCGTCCTTGATCTCGCCGCCGAGGCCAGTTGGCGTGCCGTTTCCCGGGAATTTGCCCGCTTGCTGCTGAATTTCAACTATCCGCCAACCCAGGATTGGTTTGACGAAGGTTTTGCCCAATATTTCTCCAGCCTGCGTCTGGGAGGCAACCAGGCACAGATTGGCGGCGACCCGATGCAGAACCTGCCATGGGAGCACGCGCTGCCGGGCCAAGGTTCTGCGGCTTCCAATTTGCCGAAGTCGTTTGTGGAATTGTTAGGCCAGCCCTGGTTGCCGATGCCGGACCTGTTCATGACGCGTGCGACCTCGTCGGGCTACCCTCCAATGTTTTATGCGCAGTCGTGGATCGTGATGCACTATCTGCTCAACCAGAACAAGCTGTCGGAGGCTGGAACTTATTTCGGCTTGGTCGAGATTCAGAAACTTCCGGTGGAGCAAGCGATCCGGCAAGCCTTTGGCGTTACCCCTGCGCAATTCGAACAGGCGGTGAAAGACTATTTCCACTCTCGCTCATGGTCGCAGCCACCGGCGAATACCAAGCCGACGAATGCCACAGTACCAGAAGGCTCCGCGTATCAAGTCATTTCGGTGCTTGAAGCTGGCCAGGTCGGAAGCAGCGTTGTGGACGTCACCGAGGCCCAGGCACAGGCGCTGGTAGCGGAAGTGATGGTGCGTTTGCCGGAGCACCGCGACCAGGGACAGAAAGACTTGGAAATGGTCATCAACGACCCGAAGACGGACAATGCGATCGCGCATCGCGGGTTGGCCTGGGCACACCTGGAAAGAAAGGAATTTGACCAGGCGACTGAAGAACTGGCTCGGGCCATGGAACTCGACGGCCGCGATCCGTGGGTGCGCTACTATTCGGCGCTGGTGAAATTCAAGACCGCACAGACCACCCGAAAACCGATTCAGGGAGTTTCGAACATGATTCAGGATCTGGTGGCGGTGGTCGACTGGAATCCAGACTTCGCCGAGGCGCACAACATGCTCGCGATGGGACGACTGGCGGGAGGCGGCATCCATGCCGCCACCGACTCGATAAACGTGGCGATCCAGCTTAGCCCGCGGAACCAGCAATATGTTATGAACCTGGCCCAGATTGATCTTGCGGGGAAGAAGTGGGACGACGCCACCGTGCTGCTCGATCGTCTCAAGAGCAGTCTGAACCCGGAAATCGCTCAGGCTGCCCGCAAGAGTCTGGCAGATCTGCCCACATTGAAGAAGTATGGCGTATTGCCGCAGCCCGACGAATCGTCTCAAGCAGCCACCGTAGCCGGTCCCAAGACCCCGCCACAGAGTTCTGCTGACAAGACGGACGAGGAATCGAGTTCCGAGCAAAATGCAGCCGCGACGGAGCCAGCTCTCGACAGGCGCAAAGTTCTATTCCTCAAAGGGAAACTGACAGGCGTGGACTGCAGCCAGAGCCCGGCGGCGATCTTGACGGTAAGGTCAGGAACCAAGACCTTCAAGCTGCGCACCGATAACTACAAATCATTGCTGCTGGTCGGGGCGGACGAATTTTCCTGCGAATGGATGGACCGCCCAATCGTGGTGAACTACAAAGCTGGCGGGAAAGCTGACGGTGATTTGGTTTCGGTCGAAGTTCAGTAGCGCTGAGTTAAGCGGAACGGCCGGGCACCGAAGCAGATTTACAAAACCCCAGAAAAATGAAAACCCTCCCAGGGGAAGCTGAGAGGGCCTGCAGTGGTTGAAACTGGGACCAGTTATTGCACCCGCACCACATTACCTGCCTGAAAGCCCTTTGGACCCTTAAGCAGATCGAACTCAACCGTTTCGCCTTCGTTCAGAGTGCGATATCCGTTTTCCTGGATAGCGGAGAAATGAACGAAAACGTCCTCCCCGGTCGAGCGCTGGATGAACCCGTACCCTTTAGCCCCGTTAAACCACTTTACTGTGCCCTTCTCTCTCACAAAAAACTCCTTTCAACTCTACTCTGTGATTTAACTTCCGCATCCTCCGTGGAGCTCATGCTCCGTACTATCCCCCTTCAAAGGAAGCGAAAGCACAACCGGCTCGTGGCCCCGAAAATCACGCAAACAAGAAAGGCTCCCGCGCCTGAGCCATGGCAGATACCACGGCACAAACTTCTGGAGCCATCATGATGACGCGAGTTTTGACTGCAGGGCACAAACCGTCAAACCCCAACCAACATCCTCGCCGCCCCAAAACGCGACCGGCGAGCAGAAGATAATATTCAGTAAGCTTGCTTCTGGCAAGAAAAGAAATTGAACGGTAAAACGATTCAGCGCTGGGCTTTACCGCATCGAAGGGGTTGCTGGCGAGACACCGGAGAGTGGGCGCAACTGGCTCAGGCCGACAGACGCATCGCAACTCTCTGATAGGATTAGAGAAAATGCCTCATGACCAGGAGTCAAGTACAGCGGTTTCGCCTGCTACGGTAGCCTCTTCCGTCGCCCCGATCCGGGGAGAAGGATCCTACTCTGGGGCGGTCAGTTCTACAGTGAAATATTTGTTACGCACAGAGGTACATACGTTTGCGTTCTCTGTGGCGGCGAATGCCCTGCTCTCGTTTTTTCCCTTCGTTCTGCTGCTGATGACCCTGATCAGGCGAGTCTTTCATTCTCCGGTTATGTATGAGGTGGTGGTACAACTGCTGCGCGATTTCCTGCCAGCCGGGCAAGATTTCGTAATTCGCAATCTGAATGCCCTAGTAGGAGCCCGCGATCGTGCTCAGGTGGTTTCATTGGCGATTCTTCTGGTGACCTCGACCGGAATTTTCATGCCGCTTGAGGTGGCCTTGAACCGCATTTGGCGGTTTCCCAACAACCGGTCCTATTTGGGCAACCAGTTGATCGCCCTGGGGCTGGCGTTCAGTTGCGGAGTTCTCGCCTTGCTCTCAATTGCATTGACGGCGGGGAACATCGGATTCCTGGAAGCTTCGTTGCGAGGTCACGGACCTTTCGTTGTCCGGTTGGGCGGCTTTCTGATGATGAAGATGTTCGCCATCTTCGCCAGCATCGCCATTTTCTTTCTCATCTATTGGCTGCTGCCCAACGGCAAGGTACCGGCCAGGTTGGTACTACCTGCCGCAATTATCATGGGACTGTTATCCGAGACCTTGAAGTATGCCTACGTCCTGGCCCTGCCCCGGTTGAATTTCCAGGAAGTCTATGGCCCGTTCGCTTTGTCGGCGAGCCTGATGTTCTGGGCGTTCCTCACCGGATTACTCCTGCTGACGGGAGCGCACTTGTCGGCGCGGGAGCACGGCCGGCGAAGAAGGATCTAGGAGCCGCCGCCCGTGCTGGGGTTTGACCGGCAAAGATTTACTCTATATTGTATAGATAATGCCTGGTCGCGATTACCTCGGCGAATTCGAGCACATCATTGTTCTGGCACTTCTGCGGCTCGAGGATCGAGCCTATGGAGTGACCGTGCGGCAGGAGATCGAACTCCGCACTAACCGTGAGGTGTCGATTGGTGCTGTTTATGCCACTCTTGATCGTCTGGAGACGAAAGGGTACGTCAAGTCCCACCGCGGCGATCCCACGCCAGAACGTGGCGGACGTTCGAAACGCTTCTTTCGTGTCACAGCGAAGGGAGTGGCAGCTGTGAACCGTACGCAACGCGCACTGCACAACATGACCGAGGGCCTCGACCTCATCCGGAGCTACTCATGACGTCGCAAGCATATTTCGTTCAACCGCCGCGCTTTGCCACCTGGCTCGTCAATCTATTCACTGCTGGCGAAGAAGCAGAATCGATCCTGGGGGACCTGCTTGAGGAATATTTCCACCTCGCGTCGACGTCGGGAGCCTCGATCGCCCGACGCTGGTATTGGCGGCAGGCCGTGAAGACCATCGCACATCTCGCCGGCACCGGATTCCGTGTGGCTCCCTGGTCGACCACTGCCGCCGTAGCCGGAGGGTTTTTACTGATGCGGTTCGCCTCTGGGTTGCCCGAGAGCGCGATATTCGCAGTTCTTCACCGGTACCGGGTCTTCGACCATCATTTCAACGTTTACGTATTCTTCGCGACGGACGGGATTGCGATCGGACACGTCATCGCGTCGATGTTCGTTGGCTGTCTGGTCGCAATGGCCGCCAAGGGAAGGGAGATAGTTGCAACAACGATGCTAAGTCTCGTGCTTGGCGGGTTAGGCGGAGTGGCTATTCTGGTGACGGTGGCCTCGGGACGACCTTTGTTTCTGTGGATGCTGCCATGGTACTTCGCTGATTGGTTCGCGATCGTCATTGGCGGAGCAATCGTCCGAACGCGTAGATCAGCCGCGACAGCTCTGCCTTCAACCGCATAACTTGCATGCGATAAGTCCTGGATCGTCGACTACGGAGACTACCGTCTAAGTCAACGCAGTTCGAGACGCGGATCCACCGCTCTTGCCTGGATATCCGTAGTCCCGTCGCTCAGACCGGGAGCCGTGGCGGTGAGATGAATCGGGCCGCCCTGTCTCGACGTGCGCACTACGACCAGGGCCCGTCCCTGGAAAAGCGTACGCCTGTCACCCTGGTATGACGCGGTGTCTTTGCCGTCTCCGTTTCCCACCGCCGCAATCACGCCCGGTCCGCTGATCGCGAACTGCACCTCCTGGTCCGCATCCGGTTGGAACCGGCCATCGGCATCAAGAGCCTCCACGGTGATAAACGACAAGTCCTGGCCGTCGGCCTGAAGCACCGCGCGGTCCGCGGTCAGTCGCAATCGCACGGGCTTGCCGGTAGTGGTGAGAACGCTTTCCGCGACGGCGCGATCGCCTCGTACTCCTACTGCCTTCAACGTGCCCGGCGCGTAGGGGACGCTAAACACTGCCTTGAATTGCTGTTCGCGGCCGGTCGGCTTCTCGCCGATCAGTTTGTCATTAAGGAAGAGCCGCACCTTTTCGGCGCCGGAGTAGACTTCCACCTGCATCTCCTTGCCTTCCTGTCCTGGCCAGTTCCAACTCGGAAGGGTCGGATACAAAGCCCATCCTATCGCGACAATCTTTTTCGCTTCGGGCTCGGGCAGGCGAACTGTGGCGTATACACGATCCCCGCCGTTCCACAAGATGTCCCGATAATACGATTGCGGTTTCCGATACCCCGTAAGGTCAAGATCTCCGGATTGTGCGGCGTGCCACGGGTACCCCGGCATGAAAAATGTCATGACCGACATCATGGCCGGATCGGGCTTCTGGGCCATGGCTGCCATCGGATCCACTCCGTTCGCCATGGCTATAAAGTACTGATCCACCAGGTTTGACATGCCGGCGGAAATCTTTCCCGTCTGGGCTGCCTGCTCAGGAGTGCCGTAAGCCCAGGCGCCGATGCCTGACTCACCAAGGTAGTCCATGGCGGTCCATACGAACTCCCCGATGATGAAGGGATTGTCTTTCGCCAGTTGCCACTGTTCGAAGACGTCGGCGGGGTAGGACTCTGTGGTCAGCATCAGTCGCGACGGCGCGTCGCGATGGTCCTCGGCGTAGTTCTTGGCGAGGTTGTAGTTGTATCCTCCGATGTCAAGAACGGAGAAGACCGCCTTTTGGGTCGGCCCGGAGGTGGTGCCGGGCATCGCCTGGGTCAGCGGCCGGGTGCTATCGAGCGAGCGAACTTGCTCAGCAAGTTTCTTTGCAAGCGGTCCGCCTCTCTCGACGAATACTTCGGGAATCTCGTTGCCAATACCCCACATGACTACAGAAGGATGGTTGCGATCTCGCAGAACCATCGCCGAGATATCGCGCTGCCACCATTCGTCAAAGTCGCGGCTATAGTCAAATTTGACCTTGTTCGCCTTCCACGTGTCGAACGGTTCGTCAAGCACCAGCAACCCGAGCCGATCGCAGGCGTCCAGAAATGCGGATGACGGCGGGTTGTGGGCCGTTCGCACCGCATTGTGCCCGGCAGCTTTAAGCAGCTGTATCTTGCGCTCCTCTGCACGATCGAAGGCCGCGGCTCCAAGCGGCCCGTTGTCGTGGTGAACGCTACCGCCGGTGAGCTTGATGCTCTTGCCGTTCAGCAGCAGTCCCTTTTCCGCAGACCACGAGAGCGACCGGATACCAAACGGCGTCACGACCTCGTCCACAACTTTGCCGTTCTTGAGCACTTGCGTAGTCGCCCGGTACAACGCAGGCGATTCCGGCGACCACAGTGCAGGATTGGCGACGGCGATCTCCTGGCTTGCTTCGACGTCACTTCCCGCCGCGATGGTCACGGTCGACTGCGCGCTCCCGGCCTGCTTACCCGCCCGGTCTGCGAGTGTGGTCTTCACGGTTACTTTCTCCGGTTTGGCTGACTCATTTACCACACCAGTGCGCAGCGAAACCTTCGCCGCGCTGCCAGTGGCTTCGGGCGTGGTGACAAAGACTCCCCAGTGGGCCACGTGCGTGGAATCCGTCACAACCACTCGCACATGCCGATAGATGCCAGACCCGCTGTACCATCGGCTGTTCGGTTGCGCCGAATTGTCCACCCGCACTGCCAGGACGTTGGGCCCCGAGAAATCCAGGTTCGGCGTCAGGTCAAAAGCGAAACTGGTATATCCGTACGGATGGGTCCCCAGCTTGCTCCCGTTCAGATACACGGTGGCGTCTCTGTACACTCCATCAAACTCGACGCTCACCCGCTTTCCTTTCCACTCTTGGGGTGCGGTAAACGTCTTGCGATACCAGCCTGTCCCCGCAGGGAAGAAGCCACCTCCGGAACCGGTAGGGTTGTTCTTGTCCGGCACTCCTTCAATGCTCCAGTCGTGCGGGAGATTTACCGTGCGCCAGGATCCGTCTGCGAATTGACGCGCCTCCGCACCGCTCGGATCACCGAGCAAGAATCGCCAGTCGGAGTCCGCATCCAACTCCAGCCGGGACGTCTGTGGTGGTGCTCCGTTCAACGGAATAGCCCCAAAGGAAGCCAGGGCGGCGCAGATCGCGACTACTCGGCAGAAGATCGGTTTCAAGTGAGGCCTCCTTCGCTGTCTTGTAAAGGTTGCGGCCACGCGAGATAGTCGGTGCGACCGAATTCTAGGTTGCACGCACGAAAAAGGGAACCGCAAAGCCAGCGGCTCCCTTTCAGTACGACATCGAAGGGATGCGCGGGTTCGATCATTCGCTGACGACTAACTCAGTATGCAGGCTCGCGGTTGAGTCTTCCCCGGCCCACACATCGAACGTGCCCGGCTCCACACCCCAGGCCTTGGTCTGCGGACTCCAGAAGCTCAATTCATCCTTACCTAGTGAGAACTTCAGCGTCTGGGTCTCGCCGGGCTGCAACGCAATCCGGCGGAATCCCTTGAGCTGCCGTACCGGCCGCGATGCCGAGCCAGCTTGCTGGTGGATGTAGATCTGCGCCACGGCGTCGCCTGCGACCGCGCTGGTATTGGTCACGTCGACCTGCGCCTCAGTAGTCTGCTCCGACTTGATGCGCTCTTTGCTCAGTCGCAGGTTGGCGAACTTGAAGGTCGAGTAACTGAGTCCGTAGCCGAAGGGATAGAGAGGCTTGGTGGAAAGATCCCAGTAGCGCGAGGTGAAGTTGGGACCGTCCTCCGGCTCATGTGTCAGGTTGTGGTTGTAGTAGAGAGGCTCTTGCCCGGCCGTGCGGGGCCAGCTTACTGGCAGTTTGCCGCCGGGGTTCACATCGCCGAACAGCACATCTGCCACGGCGTTGCCGCCCTCAGTGCCCGGATACCATGCTTCAAGAATAGCTGGAACATGCGCTGCGGCCCAGCGAATATCGAGTGGGCGTCCGTTTTCCAGCACCAGAACAATTGGCTTGCCAGCAGCGGCCGCGGCCTCAAGCATCTGCTCCTGGATGCCGGGCAAATCCAGCGTAGCCCGCGAGGCTCCTTCGCCGTTCATGGAGGCCGTCTCGCCCAGGACCGCTACAACCAAATCTGAATCATTCGCGGCGGCCTTGACCTTCACAATCCAGTCGGCCACTTCTTCCGCTGTAGGCGGGGGCGGAGTTTTTGCGCCGGTAAAGGAATCGATCAACGAGGGGTATTCCCGCGTCGGCGTGGCACCGGCCACGTAGGTGACCTGGACGTTCGGCCCCAGTTTGTTTTTCAGTCCGGCCAGTACTGTAACTGGATGACTTTTGCCCGCAGTGCCGAAGAGGCCCTCCACCGTCCATCCGCCTTCAATGTCCTTGGTGGAATCCGCCAGGCTTCCGATCACCGCGACCTTTTTCAGATTCCTGGTCAGCGGCAACGTGTGGTTGTCGTTCTTCAGCAATACCATCGAACGGGCCGCCAGCTTGCGCTCCAGAGCCAGGCCCTCGGGACTGTTCAGCGCAGCGTCCACCTTGGACTCATCCACGTACGGGTTGTCGAATAGCCCCAACTGGTACTTGGCTTCAAGAATCGGCATGACTGCCGCGTCTAGTTGCGCCTCAGTGACTTTGCCGGATGCGACCAGTTTGGGAAGATTGTGAATATAGGTCAGGCTCGCCATGTCCATGTTCAGGCCAGCTGTAATCGCCTTGTAGGCGGCGTCTTCCGGATCGCGAGCATAACCATGCGTCTGGAGGTTGCCCACGGCGAACGCGTCAGAGACCACAAAGCCCTTGAAGCCCCACTCCTGGCGCAGAATGTCGTGCAGCAGCCAGCGATTACCGGTGGCGGGCACATCGTTCAGATCCATATACGCGCTCATGAAGGTGGCGGCGCCGGCCTTTTCTGCCGCGTGAAAAGGAACCAGGTAGACGTTGCGAAACAAGAACTTCCGGGATATAGGACGAGTCGTAGTCGCGGCCTCCTTCGGCCGCGCCGTAGCCGGCAAAGTGCTTGACGCAGGCCAGAACACTGTCGGGACCGATCGAGTCACCCTGAAAACCGCGCACCTGCGCTGCCGCCATGGCCGCACCCAGATAAGGATCCTCGCCCGCGCCTTCCACGATCCGCCCCCAGCGGGCATCGCGAGCGATATCAACCATGGGAGTGAAGGTCCATTGGATTCCGGCAGCGCGGGCATCCCCGGCAGCCTGATGCTGGGCTGCTTCCTCCACAGCCGGATCCCATGAAGAAGCCATGGCCAGCGGCACCGGAAAAATCGTCCGGTAGCCGTGGATGACGTCGAAACCGATGATCAGCGGAATGTGGAGCCGGGACTTCTCCACGGCCAGATGCTGCAAGCGGTTCAGATCTTTCACCTCAAATTGCCACAGCACCGAACCCACCTGGCCCTTGACGATAGCGTCATCCGGCTTTTCGGTTGCCAGTCCTGGTTTCACGATGCCCGAAGCCTGGTTCAACTGGCCTGCCTTCTCTTCCACCGTCATCTGCTTCAGCAGGGCTTCGGCGCGGCGGTGCGCGTCGTCGTGCGTGAGCGGTACGGTTTGTGCCGCCATAGCGCCGGCCATGGCCAGTAACACCCACGTTGACGCAACGAGTGCGCTGGACGAAAGATAGACTCGCAACTTGTTCACGGCATCCTCGCTTTAGAAATTCCTGTTGAATCTACACGTTGAGCGGACCGCCCATTTGTAACAATATGACTCGAAGTGAACAGTCCGCAAAATGATTGCTAATATTCGACCTCTTATGAAGGCTGGACTTGGCGATGAGGTTCCAGCAGTCACCCGACCTTGATTTAGCCTACAACGATAGGTGTGGAGATCTGGCAAGGAATTATGCTCTTAGTTCCCGGAATTAGTATCGAAAAGTCAGCATATAGAGGAGCTACTTCGAACGCCGAGAAAACTTCTGCGCCCACGGCTCGCCTGTGCCACCTCCCGCACGAGCGGGACGCTCGCGCGCACATTTTGACGGGATTGTTCATCCATCACATGCTGTTGTGACCGCTGGCACATCCTGCGTCTTCACCTGTCTCTAGCATGGCTTTGTCCCTGTCCCATCTGGTCTTGTTTGAAACGAGGCCTTCCATGGCAGTTTCGTTGCGGTGGCTTCTCGCTCTGGGGATCACACTATCTCCGGCCGCGCAATTCCTCCCGTCTGCTGCCGGACAGCATCCGCTCGCGAGCCACTTCCCGCCGCCGATCTCCAGCCTGCGCCTGCTGACACGGAATTCCGGTTACATATTTGATGGAACGGTGATGTCGGTGGAACGGGTTGCCGAGGTTGACGGCGGCAGCCTGGCTGCGGTCCAGATCACGTTTCGGGTTGAGCAAGCCATTCGTGGGGTTCGGAACGGGCAATTGCTGACCATTCGTGAGTGGGCCGGACTATGGAATTCCGGCGAGCGCTACCGATGTGGGGAACGCCTTTTGCTATTTCTATACGGTCCCAGCAAGTTGGGTCTCACCAGCCCCGTCGGAGGTCTGCTGGGCCGCTTCGCCGTGGACCCTGGTGGGAACGCTATCCTGGACAACGCTCGACTGGCTGCTCTTTCCCTCCCTCAAACCCCATCAGATCAAACTTCGCTTCACCAAGCTTCCAGGACGAAGGTGACGGGGCAGAGCCGGATGAACACTCGCACGCTTGCGCTGATCATTCAAGGAATGGCTAGGGAGTAAATCTTGGCCGCCACCTTTTTGCCTCGCAGACGCACGGGTACCAGGGAGCTGGAAGCTTGCCTTGCGACTTGGCCGGCGTGCCAACAACCGGGCTGGCTGTTTCGAACCGTAGGCTGGGTGCTCCGCGCCTTAGGCGTGATAATCGCCTTACTTTTAGCCTTGTTGGTCGTGTTTCCGCGCCTGGCGCGTGCCGGAGGTCCCCGCGATATTGCCGGAACCGTATACTTCGAGTCCGCGACCAAAGGGACCCCGCTAACTTGGGCGCTAGGTTTAGTCAGCTATTACACCGATCAGGGAGCTTTGAGCCCAGTCCTGACCGAAAGTGGCGCGGATGCCCTGGTGGCCGACGCATTCAGCCGCTGGACCTCCATTGCTACCGCGGCAGTTGTGGCCGAGCGAGCTGGCCAATTGGGTGAGAATGTAAGCGGCGCCAACGTCAGCGCGAGTGGCGGAGCGATCACCCTGCCCGCCGATATTCTTCCTTCCGCGGTGAATACGCCGGTCGCCATTGTTTACGACGCCGATGGAGGCGTCACCAACGCGCTGTTGGGTCAAGGCGCCGGCGACGCGAGTTCCTGCTTCGGCAACGCGGTGTACGGTGGGGTGGATAACTTCGCCCCTGACGCGCATTTGCTGCACGCACTCGTAATCCTGAACGGAATCTGCGCTCAGACTCCCCAGCAACTGCCCGATCTGGAGTATCGGCTGGTTCGAGTGCTGGGGCGCGTGCTGGGGCTCGACTGGTCGCAGATGAACATCAACGTTTTCACACACAGTCCAATTACTACATCAGCTGACTATGCGGGTCTCACCATCATGCACGCTTCGGACCCAATCAACTGCGTTCCGATTTCCTTGTGTTATGCGAATGCGGACCAGCCCAAAATGGATGACCGGGCAGCACTCTCACGCCTTTATCCGGTCACGACACAAAATCAGGCCAGCTTTCCGGGAAAGCAGCTTTTCTTCGAGAACACGATTCGTGTCCATGGAACGGTGCATTTTACGGACTCCAGCGGACAGCCCTCCCAGCCGATGCAGGGTGTGAACGTGATCGCACGCTGGATTGATCCGAGTACGGGTCAGCCTTCCCGAACCTACGCTGCGGCGTCCGTTTCCGGTTTTCTGTTTCGTGGAAATGCTGGCAATCCGGCCACCGGGTTCAGCGACAGCACGGGACAAGCGTGGGATCGTTTTGGCTCCGATGACACCTCGGTCGAAGGATTTTTCGATCTGGCTGGACTGGAAATTCCGAACGGCGCAAGCAGCGCTCAATACCAGCTGAGCCTAGAGTCGCTCGATCCCTTGTGGTCGCAGGCGGTGGGACCGTACGGGCCCTGGCAGGTGGTGCCTTCGGGGACATTTCAACCTCTGGTCGTGACGGTCAGCAAAGGCGGCGATCTGCAACAGGACATCGTGATGAAATCCAGCGCACTGCTGGTACGAGACTGGTTTGAACCCACTTCGTACGCGGCGCCCGCGGCCCTGCCTGGTTCCGGGGATTGGACCGCAACACTGGGCAGCCTCGGCAATTCTGATTACTTCTGGCTTAACGCACAAGCCAACCGTACCTTGTCAGTGGAGGTGACCGCGCTCGACGACTCCAAGGCGATTTCTGAGGTCAAAGCACAGCCCGTAATCGCGATGTGGGCTCTGGCTGACCCGGGGACTTTCCCTGCCCCAGCCAGCACCCGTCTGGCCTTCAACAGCTCCAATTTCGGCATGACCCGGCTCGACGCTACTTTGCAGGCGAGCACGGGGTTTCGCGTAGGCATCTTCGACTACCGGGGCGACGGGCGTCCCGACTACCACTATCATGGACGCGTTTTCTACGCCGACAACGCGCTTCCGGCGCGGGCGCGCGTGGATGGCGGCACCGCGATTACGGTGCAGGGCGTGGGCTTCCACGGCAATACAACGGCAACGGTCGCTGCGGCGAATGCCCCTGTGCTGGCGGTCTCGGCAAACCAGGTGATCACGGCAGCGGCGGCCATGGCGGACGGAGTGCAGACCGTCACGCTGAGAGACCCCACTACAGGCGCGTCCTCGGCGATGGTGAATGCCCTGACTTACGGCGCCGGACCTAACGACACCATCAAGCTGATTGAAGGTTCGAATCCGGCGACAGCCGTAGGGGGTCAGACACCCCACCCGATTCGCGTGCAGGTGCTGGCAGCGGACGGGAGAACGCCGGTGAGCGGCGCCAGCGTCTTCCTCATCTCGACTCCCCCAGTCTCGTACTCCGCCTGCGGCGGCGCAGGCAGTTGCACGCTGCTTACCGACGAAAGCGGACAGGCGTCCACACGGGTCACGGTGCTGCAGGCGGCCGTTATCAACATCAGCGTCCTACTGGCGCCCGCGTCTTACAAGACACCAAAATCGGTCCAGGCAACCCTGCTTGGAGTCTCATCGGCCATGGACATTTCACTGCTCTCACCGTTCGCGTGGATCGCTCAAGGCGCGACCGTGGACGTTGCCATCAGAGCCCGGCTACTAGCCAATGGTGTGCCCGCCGGCGGAAACACCCTGAACTATCAGGTAGTAAAAGGAACGGGAACGTTGAGTTCGGCTAGTGCCGTTGGGGACGTCAACGGGTTTGCCAACAGCACGCTTCACTTGGCGGCCATCGCCGGGGACGTTCAGGTAAGCGCCTGTGTCGTGCCCGCCAATCAGCCGTGCCAGATTTTTTCCGCAACCGCAGTTCCGGCTTCCGCATTGCGACTGCAGCCAGTGGCAGGCAGTACCCAGATCCTTCCCGCGGGTCAAAGTTTCCAGCCCGTAACCGTGCGAGCCACCGATTCTGCCACGCCGGCCCATCCCGTTCTTGGCGCCAGCGTGACCTTCCAGGTGGTGGTGTCGCGTCCGGCTCCGGCTCCGCCGCCGGTCTCCATCGGCGGAATTATCGTCACCCGGAATCCGGCGCCGATCATCGTGTCTTCATCGCGGATTTCGGTGCTATCCGATGTGTCCGGGCTGGCCACACTTCAGCCCTCTTCCGGTGCGGCCCAGGGAGCGATCGTGATTCAAGGCACGTCCGCGGCCGGAGCGAGCATTCTTCCCTTCCGTATGCAATCGCTCTCACCGGTGGTGGCGCCTGGTGTAGAGCCTGCGAGGGGCGCCAACTTGCTTAAGAATCTTGACGGAGTCAGCCCACGTGCTCAGACGGCTCTGCGACGCCAGTAGACCAACGACTCTTCCTGACGACGACCGATGACTGACGACTAGATTCATCGTTTTTCCGGCAACTCACCGCACTTGCAGGCATCTAACCAAATGAAGAAAACTGCAGCCCTCCTGTGTTCGGCCCTCTGAGCGGAGGGGGTACGGGCACGGGGGAGCCGCGGTGTCGCCAGCAGCTTTCCGGGTCCGATTTCGATAAACTATACCTATGAAATCAATGCTGCGTTTCGCAGTGATGTTGGTCACGTTAGTTGCTGCACCCGGATGGTTGTCGCGCACGGCTCTCGCCGATGAAGGACCTCTCGATCCCGCCCAACCCAAAGGCATCACGACGGAAGAGATCATTCGCCGTTTTGCAGCCAAAGAGACCGAATTCCAGCAGGCCCGCGATCAGTACACCTATCGCCAGGACGTCACGGTAAAGACCCCCGAGGACGACGGCGAATATCACGAGATCTTCGACGTGCTCTTCAACGACCAGGGAAAACGCCTGGAGAACGTGGTGTATGCGCCACAGTCCTCGCTGTCCAGGATTCAGATGTCGCCGGAAGACCTGGATGACATCCGGCACCGGCTGCCTTTTGTGCTCACCGCCGAAGAGGTTCCCGAATATCAGATTCTCTATGTCGGCCAGCAGCAGGAAGACGAACTGCACTGCTACGTTTTCGACATTGCTCCCAAAGAAATCGTTGGCAAGAAGCGCTATTTCCAGGGTCGCATCTGGGTCGACGACCGCGATTTCCAGATCGTCAAAACATTCGGCAAGACGGTCCCTGACATTCGCAAGAAAAAGGGACAGGAAAACCTGTTTCCCAAGTTCACCACGTGGCGCGAGCAGATCGACGGTAAGTACTGGTTCCCCACCTACACCAAGGCCGACGATACTCTTCACTTCTCCGGCGGCGACGTCCAGATCCGCGAAATCGTGAAGTACAGCGACTATAAGCGGTTTGGATCGAACGTCAAGATCACCTACGAAGGTCAGGAAGTGCAGAAGGCGCCAGGGGGCGAGAAGGACAAGTCCCAGCCGCCCGATAAACCGCAGAAATAGTTCCTGTCATCCTGAGCGGAGTCAGCTCATTCGCTGGCGAAGTCGAAGGATCCCTGCAGCTAAGCAGCGCGGCGTTCTTCGATTCAGCACCTAGGGTGTTTCCCTTTGCAGATTTCGGAAGGGCGAAGGTCAGAGTGCAGGGGTCCTTCGGCTGCGCAGAGGCTTGCAATGCGAAGCCTCTACTCCGCTCAGGATGACAGCCTCGCGAGTGCAGATTAGTGGTCTAGTAAAAAAGATACTTGCGCCACTTGTCGTCCGACCGGCCCATCAGGCGCATAATGTGACGGCTGGTGTGCAGGTTGAACGCGCGCGGCTCCCGCATCAGTTTCATCCCTGCTTCGATGGGAAACTGGTTGCCCTTCTGGCGGTTGCAGAGATGGCAGCACGCCACCAGGTTTTCCCATGTGGAGGCGCCGCCTCGCGAACGTGGCACGACGTGGTCCAGGGTCAACTCGCTCGACGGCAACACTTCCGCGCAATATTGGCAGGTGTTCCGGTCGCGCAGCAGGATGTTTTTGCGTGAAAGGGCGCGGGTCTGGTGCGGAATGCGCCGGTACTCGAGCAGTCGAATTACCGACGGCACACGAATCGCCAGACGGGCGGCGTGAAGGAAATGTCCGTTTTCCTCCTCCGTCATCGCCACGCCCTTCAATACCAGCACGATGGCGCGGCGCGCCGCGCAAACGTTGATGGGCTCGTAGGACGCATTCAACACCAGCACGGGCGCGTGCAGGGCGTGGCCGTTGCCTTCGCGGTGCGCGCCGAGCACAATCGACGCGGGCGCGTGGCTCCTTGCCGAGCCGCTCATCGAATTGTTCCACTTCCCCGACATATACTAACTATCCCGCTGCCGCCAGGACTTCCTCATCCTCCCCGAAGGTCCGCAGCAGGGTTGCGCCTTTTGCGTCTTCTTTCAGGGTTCGCGCAACCGTTGCCACATATATCTTGGATGCGCCTGCTCGGAGCAGAACGCGCGCGCATTCCGAAACCGTAGTACCGGTGGTGAACACATCGTCGACCAGGAGGATCTCCCGGTCAACGATCTGCTCTGGCCTGACCACGGTAAAAGCCCCGCGGATATTTTCCCGCCGCTGATGCCGCGTGAGTCCGGTTTGAGATTGGGTCTCGCGGCGTCGTTTCAGAACTCCGGAATGCAGCACCAACCGGCCATTTCCGCCGGCAATTTTCAAAACCTCCCGGACAATCAATTCTGACTGGTTAAAACCGCGCTGGCGCAACTTGCGCGCATGCAGTGGCACCGCAACCACCGCGACCGGGGGCTGTGCCCAGTAGGACTCCAATCCGACAATCGCCTTTGCCAGCATGCGTCCCAACGCGCCGGCTGCGGGTCGCACCTGCTCGTATTTCAGCAAATGGATCAGTTCTCGCAGTCCGCCATCGTAGCTGCCGTAAGCCACGGCCCTGGTGAAGGGGGGCGCCAGCCTTCGGCACAAGCCGCATTGGGGCTCGCCTTGCTCAGCCACAAAAGCATGAGGACTGAGCAGGCGCTCTCCGCAAACCGAGCAAACGCCAGCCGCGATCGGGCGCATGTCGGAAAGGCAAGCGGGGCAAACCGGCAGGCGGGAAATGTTGATTAAGGGGGTACCACAAAGACGACAATCTGAGGGGAAGAGGGTGGCGAAGAGACTTTCCGCAACACCGCTCACGGAGGAAACCAGGATGGACACCAGCGAACTGTCCCGCGGCGCAACCTTGGTCCCGGTAGCCCGGATTGGGTCCCCGCTACTGCTGAAGACGAGCCTCCCACGTCCGCCCTATGCCGCCGGGCGAATCTTCCTCAGTATAGCGGGCCGTATTGTCCCAGGCAACGACTCAACATCTAGGCCGTAGCGCGCTGTGCCGATTTGGAGTCACGCCGGTGCCTCACCGGTACGAAAATCGTCTGCACCGATCGCCGGAAGCAATCGCCACAGCGCACCGGGCGGAGAAGCAGTAAAGGCAACAGGAACTTCTCAGTAAAGGTCTTCGGGCGCGAGCGGTACCCGTTAAGACCGCCGCAGTCTCGACATTCGAACAGTCCGGAAGGCATGGCCATAAACCTCGGGAAAAGCAGCGAAAATTGGACCGCTATCATAGCAGACTTGGCCACCAGTGCGGGATTTAGCTGATTTCTCGGAAAGGTCGTCACCATGGCATTTCTCGCCATTAACGTGAGAGGCGCTCCCCCGAATACTTGTAAAATACCCGGCATGCGTGTTAAGGTGCGCCGTCTCTTGAAACGCCTAAGACCCAGTCTGACTTACACTTCCAAGGATCCCCGATCATGAGTACCCAAACTCCTGTGAATACCGGTGACGGCCCAAAGAAATTCAAGCCTTACGTCCCAGAAACCATGGAAATGCGGGAGTTCACCCTCCGCGCCGTGCTGCTCGGATTAGTGATGACGGTGGTACTGGGTGCGGCCAATGCCTACCTCGGTTTGCGTGCCGGTATCACCATCGCAGCCACATATCCTGCCGCCGTCATTGCGATGGCGGCAATGCGGGCGTGGAAGGGATCGCTGCTTGAGGAAAACATTGCCCGTACGGCGGGCTCGATCGGAGAGGGCATTGCGGCGGGGGCGATCTTTACCATACCCGCATTTCTGATCGCCAAGGCATGGCCTTCCTTCCGGCCCGGCGAAGCGTACTGGAAGTCCACCGCGCTGATCATGGTGGGCAGCATACTGGGAGTCCTGTTCATTTCGTTGGTACGACGCGTGATGGTGGAAGATCCGGAATTACCCTTCCCCGAATCGGTGGCTGCGTCGGAGATTCACAAGGCCGGACAACGAGGCGCTGAGGCCGCGAAATATCTTTTCTGGAATATCGGTGTCGGCGGCGTGGTGTACATGCTCGGGCGATTTGGATTGTTTGCCGCCGACAAAGATTTCCACTTTGCCATCGGCACTCTGGGGCGCAGTCAGGTCCGTCTGGGCGCCGCTGGAAACACCAACGTCCTGGCGGCGGGAGGAGCCAGCACATTCGCGGCGCCGAGCGTGAGCCCGGCGTATTTGGGCGTGGGCTACATCATCGGCTTACGGCTAGCCTCGATCCAGTTTGCCGGGAGCGTATTGGCCTGGGGCTTGCTTGTCCCGCTGCTTGTTTTCTTCCTGGGCCCGCAGCTCAGACAGTACCTTCCCGCCGATACTCCCGACAACTGGGCAACCGTGTCGGTCGCGGTGTGGAGGTTTATTGTGCGCCCCATCGCGGTTGGGGGAATGCTCGTGGGAGCGGCGTACACCTTGTACAACATGCGGAAAAGCCTCACCGCCGGGCTGGGAAAAGCGTTTTCCGACCTACGGCAAACCGCCGAGCAGCAAGCCAAGCTATCGCGCACCGAGCGCTACATGAGCTCGAAAGCGGTCTTTGGGCTGATTGCTCTTATGTTCGTGCTCATGTGTTTCCTTTACATCCATATCTCAGGTCTGGTTTGGCCGGCTGTGTTGGCGGCAGTTGTCATGCTCTTCGTCGGATTTTTCTTCTCGACGGTTTCAGGAAGCCTGGTGGGCTTCATTGGTTCTTCCAACAATCCCGTTTCCGGGTTGACGCTCTCCACCTTGATCATTGCTGCACTTCTGATGGTCTCTCTTGGAGTTTCTGGAACTCCCGGAGTCGCGGCGGTCTTGGGCGTGGCTGCGGTAGTTTGCGTTTCCGCGTCCGTCGCCGGCGAGCTTCTGCAGGACTTCAAGGTTGGTTACATCCTGGGCGGCACGCCTCGTACCATCCAGATCGCGGAACTGATCGCGGTGGTCGTTGCCAGCCTGATCATGTACTTTCCCTTGATGCTGCTGCATGAGGCCAATATCAGAGCGGGCGGAATCGGATTTGGCGACCGCCAGCTTTCGGCGCCTCAAGCTGGGCTGATGGCTACACTGGCCATCGGAATCGTCGGTGGCGACATGCCGTGGCCGCTGGTGGTCGTGGGCATCTTCTTCGGTATCGCAATGATCATGATGCAGGTGCGCAGCCCCATGCTGGTGGCGGTTGGCATGTATCTTCCGTTTGAAACGACGTTTGCCATTTTTCTGGGCGGAGTTTTCCGGTCGGTGGGAGATTGGGTGGCGAAGCACCGCGGCTTCAACGAAGCGCAGAAGGCCCGAGTGGAAAATGCCGGCGTGCTCACTGCGTCCGGCTTGATCGCCGGCGAGGCCGTGCTGGGACTGGTTTGGGCGGGATTGCAATTCGCCCCCGCCTGGGCCAGGCCGCAGTTCTTCAACAATCCAGCGTATCTTGCAGGGCTCGCGGTGATGGTTGGCCTGGCAGCGTTAATGATCTGGCTGCCACTCACAAGTGCGGGCGACCCGAACGAGCCTGCGCCGCCGACAGCCATGATGTGATCGTGGTGAAATGTGGCGCGGGCGCCCCCGCCCGCGAGCTTTTCCTTCGTGATCCTTAGTGCCCTTCGTGGTTTACTGTTTTGAATGTCCATTACCGAAAATGTGACTGAAATACGCGAGCGGATCGCGGCCGCCGCGCGCCGCGCCGGACGCGATCCCAGAGACGTCACGCTCATGGCGGTAAGCAAGACGTTCGGCCCGGAACGCATCCGTGAGGCATATCAAGCCGGACTTCGAGTGTTTGGCGAGAACCGCGTTCAGGAATTTTCCGGCAAAGCCACGGCCCTGGCGGATTTGAAAGATGCCGAGTGGCACATGATCGGTCACTTGCAGACGAACAAAGCAGCCAGGGCGGTGGAACTGTTTGACGCGGTCGACTCAGTAGATTCTCTGCGCCTGTCGGAAAAGCTGAACAGTTCCGCTCAGCAGACCGGCAAGAAACTACGTGTGCTGATCGAAATTAACGTTGGCGGAGAAGCGGCGAAAAGCGGAATGGCCCCGGAATCGTCGGGGCTAGCCGAACTGTTGGAAGCCGCGCCGCGTCTGCAGCACCTCACATTCCGCGGCCTCATGACCATCCCGCCCTTTACCGACGACCCCCAGCAGGCACGGCCTTATTTACGCAAGTTGCGCGAATTGCGCGATCAGATAGCCGCCCGGAGAGTGGCGAACGTAGGCATGGAAGTTCTTTCCATGGGCATGTCGCACGACTTCGAGGTTGCGATTGAGGAGGGCTCGACGTGCGTGCGCATTGGAACGGCCATCTTCGGCGAAAGAACTAAATCCGCAACCCAATGATCTCGATTCGTGATACCGCTTCCGGCGCCACGTTCGCGGTTAAGGTGCACCCTCGCGCCCGGAAGAATGCCATCACCGGTATAGTAGGCGATGCCCTGAAAGTTTCTCTGACCGCTCCGCCCGTGGAAGGACGGGCCAATGAAGCCTGCATCGAATTCTTCGCAAATCTTTTGAAGGTTCCGCGGTCCTCCGTTACCATAGCGTCCGGCCAGGCCAGCCGCAATAAACTGATTCGGGTAACCGGGTTGCCGGCGGAAGAAATCAGAAAGCACCTGGGAGCTGACGGTTCGCTAGACGACATTCTTCCGAAGCGAGGCCCTTTGTCCGCCAGATAGGGCGTGCTTGTATGACACATGCTGACACCTCCGCGGAAATTCTGGCTCATCGGCTCAAGCAGATCAAAGTGCTGCATACGGTGATCTGGGCGATCATGGCGGGTTCGATCCTAGCTGTGCCCTGGGCTGCCTGGTCGGGACGTTTTCGATGGGCGTTCGGGCTGACGGTGTTAGTGACGGGCGAATGCCTGGTGCTGGCGGTCAACCGCGGGCGATGTCCGCTGACTGACGTTGCGGCTCGGTATACTGACGTACGCTCTACCAATTTCGATATTTACTTGCCGGTGTGGCTCGCCCGCCACAATAAATCTATCTTCGGCTTTCTGTTTGTCGTCGGCGAACTTGTTCTGCTGTGGCGATGGAGCAGGAGGCCGGGGCTTTGACCTTTTCCGAACGCCTGCACGAAATTCGTACTGGTTTCGAGCGCCCGTTCTGGGTCGCCAACATCAGCGAACTCTTTGAGCGGCTTTCGTACTACGCCGCGTTCGCATCCCTGGCACGCTATCTTCACGAAACGTTAGATTTTCGCGTGGAACAGGCCAGCAGCCTGACCGGACTATTTGGCGGGTTGGTCTGGTTCCTGGCGGTGTTCGGTGGCACCATCGCCGATCGCCTGGGGTTCCGCCGATCTCTTTCGCTGGCGTACCTGATTTTGAGCTGCTCGTACTTCCTGCTGGGATCGATTGGATCTCCCTGGCTGGCACCCCTGCGTAATGCCATGCCGCTCGGCGTGCTGGTGACGTTAGTCCTCATGCTGCCGGCTTTGGGCGTCGCGCTGGTGAAGCCGTGCGTAGTCGGAACCACCGCGCGGGCTTCCAAAGAAAACGTCCGCTCCATCGGCTATTCCATTTACTACACGCTAGTGAATATCGGTGGGGCTGCGGGGCCTTACATCGCCTCCTGGGTGCACCAGCACATGCACGTGGAGAATGTTTTTCGCGTGGCGGCATTGAGTGTGTTTGCCATGTTCTTCGCGGTGTTGCTGCTCTTCAAGGAGCCGCGACGTTCGGGCGATACACAAACCGTTAGCCTGGCCCAATCAGCCAAGAATTTTGCGACGGTTATCTCGAACCCCCGCTTCATGCTGTTCCTGGTCGTCTTTTCCGGATATTGGGTGGTTTATTGGCAGGAATTTATCATTCTGCCGCTTTACATCCACGACTACATCGACCCGAAAGCCAACACCGAACTGCTTCTGGTGACTGGACCGCTGACCGTGATCGCGTTACAGCTGCTGGTCAGTTTTCTTACCCAACGGATGCCCGCCTTTCGCGCCATCACTCTTGGAACTCTCATCTCCGGCCTGGCGTGGCTCATTCTGATTGTGCATCCCACGGTTCTTATGGCTGTGCTTACGTTGTTTGCAGTCTCGGTGGGCGAGATCACGCAGTCGCCGCGATACTACGAATATATTTCGCGGCTGGCGCCGTCGGGCCAGCAGGGTACTTACATGGGCTTTGCATTTCTGCCGATCGGAATCGGCTCCCTGGTTGGTGGATGGTTTGGCGGGAAGTTGATTCATCACTTTGGCGAGGTCACGCATCAACCTGGGCGCATCTGGTGGGCAGTGACTACTGTGGGTGTGGCCACCGCGGCGCTCTTGTGGATTTATGACAAGACGCTGAAACCCGCGGACCCCGCCCCTGCGAAATAGATGGCAAAGCGAATCGCTACACCCGCGTCGGTTGCAGGCGAGATCCGTCGGGCCTTGAAGAAAGGCGGCTCGGCCGAACGCTCGACCAGCGTGCAGCGCTTTTTCAAGGAAGAAATTCAATCACGCGGCTGGCGCACTGCGGACCTGCGCCGGGCTGCACTTCGTTGGCGGCGTGAGATCCTGCAACAATCCGACCCGAAGTTCCTCTTGCTGGTGGCGGACAATCTGTTCGCGGGAAAGGTCAACGAAGACAAGAACGCCGCTGTATTTCTGCTGGAAAATATCACCGACAAGTACGGAGACGAAGAATTCCAATTGCTTCAGTCCTGGCTGCCACGAATCACGAATTGGTCCGATCACGATGCGTTGGTACACTACCTGATCGCGCCCATGATTGTGGCGAAGCCGGCACGAAAGCAGAGGGTCTTCCGCTGGGCAAAATCGCAGAACCGCTGGTTTCGACGGGCGGCTTGCGTGGCTTTGATCCAAGGCACACGCCGAAAAATGTTCTTTTCTGAAATTACGAGGCTATGTGATCTGCTTCTCGCCGATGAGGACGACATGGTACAGAAGGGCCTGGGCTGGTTGTTGCGGGAAACCGCAAAGTCCGATGCCAAGCGTGCGGTACCTTATCTGATGCGCATTCGGCGGCGAGCGCCACGATTGGTTTTACGGACGGCTTGCGAAAAGCTGTCACCTGCAGAGCGCAAAAAGGTGCTTGCATTCCCCTGATCCCCGCTGTCGAGCTTCGCTCGGCCGGGCAGCCGAGGGCGGCTGCCCCCACGCAGTCAGTGTTAGACCTTGACAACTAGATCGTCGGAGTTGCCGGACGCCAAGCGAAACCTGATTCGCCCAAAAGCTTCCTGTTGTTTAGAATAGTTGTTTGCCCATGGACCTTTCCGCCATACAGGCCGCCCTCCGCGAGCGGAACATTGACGCCTGGCTCTTTTACGATCACCATCATCGCGATCCCATCGCCTACCGCGTGCTGGGGCTGCCCGCGGGGCAAATGGTAACCCGGCGATGGTTCTACCTGATCCCTGCCGAGGGCGAACCGTTAAAGTTGGTTCACAAGATCGAGCCCGGACATCTCGACACGCTCCCAGGCAGCAAACGCCAATACTCCGGCTGGAAGGAGCTGTTTGACCAGCTGAAGGCGGTTCTCGCCAATTATCGTGACATCGCCATGCAATATTCCCCCAACAATCTGGTCTTCACGGTTTCGCTGGTGGATGGCGGCACGATTGATCTGGTGCGCGGCCTGGGTAAGAATGTGGTCAGCTCCTGCGATCTGGTGGCATTGTTTGAAGCTACTCTGACCGAGGAACAGATCAAGTCCCATTTTGCCGCGCGCGACGCGATTGATCCGATCACCGCCGCCGCTTTCCGCGAGATCGGGCAGCGCGCTCGAAACGGCGGAACCAATGAGCATGAAATGCAACAGTGGATTCTCGAGGCCTTTCGCCGTGAGAATCTCGTGGCTGACGATCTGCCCGTCGTCGCTGTGAATGCCAACAGCGGCAACCCGCACTATTCTCCCGATGCAGAAAACTCAAAACCAATCCACGAGGGCGACTTCGTCCTGCTCGATATCTGGGCCAAGAAAAATGCGCCCGGAGCCGTATACTACGACATCACATGGACCGGTTTCGTGGGCAAGGCTCCCTCCGATCGCATGCGGGAAATCTTCAACATCGTTCGCCAGGCCCGCGACGTAGGTGTAAAAACCGTGCAGGCGGGCGTGAGCGGCGGCAAGCCCATGGCGGGATGGGAAGTTGACCGCGCGGTTCGCGACTACATTAAGACTGCCGGTTTCGAGCAATATTTCATTCATCGCACCGGTCACTCCATCGCCATCGATGTCCACGCCAACGGCGCGAACATGGACGACCTGGAGATTCATGACGAGCGTCGGATTCTGCCCAATTCGCTCTTCTCCATCGAACCTGGCATTTACTTGCCGGAATTCGGAGTGCGTAGCGAAGTAAACATGCTGGTCCGACCCCAAGGAGCGGAAGTAACAGGTACAATTCAAAGTGAAATCGTAACCATCTGAATGGCAAACTCAGCTAAGTCCACGATCGTGGAAACACAGAAAAACGGAGCGCAGCCAGCATCGCCCAGCATGTCGGTCATCGCGCCGGCGCTAGCATGGCTAATCCCGGGCGCGGGCCATCTGATCCAGAAGCGCTGGATTCGAGGTGCGTTGCTCATGGCCTCCATCAGCACTATGTTCGTGCTGGGCCTACTCATGCAAGGGCGCGTGTACCTGCCTAACGGCGGCGACATTCTGGATATTCTCGGCTTTGTCGGCGATGTCGGCGCGGGCGGGCTCTACATCGTGACGCGGGTACAGGACTGGGGACACGGCGCCATTGCCCATGCCACCGCCGATTACGGAACCAAGTTTTTGATCGTGGCCGGACTGCTGAATTTCATCAGCGTTGCCGATGCCTACCACATTGCCATCGGAAAGAAGCCGTGATCGGAAAAGCCGAATGACTCTGGAACTCTCCCATTTCAGCGCCGCCGTACTGTTCTCAGTATTCGCGTCAGTCGTTTTTGGCATCACTCAGCGCAGCACCGCCAGGGAACAAATCCGTTACGGCTTGTATTGCTTTGTGATGTTTGCCGGCGGCGTGTTCGTGGCGGGATGGGTGATGTGGCTGCTGAGGCACTAGCTCGGACGTCAGACCTCAGCCCTAAGACCAATCAATACGAGCCTGATGGGCCGTGTCTTGTTCGCTTGACGTCTCTGGGTCTGAGGTCGGACAGTCCGAGGTCTGACGCCCGGTTCCTATCCCTCCCACACGAACGCATCAAACACACGCTTGATGTCGAATCCAAGGCGCTGGTAGAGCGTGACCGCACGTGCATTCGCCTCGGTCACGGTGAGCGAGAGCAGTGAAAAATTGCGTTGGCGAAGATTTCCGGCCGTGGCCGCGATCAACAACTCGCCCAGTCCGCGGGAGCGGTGTTCCGGCAACACACATACCTGGGTCACGTGTCCGACATCGTGACGCACCCGCGAGCACAGGATCAGCCCGACCAAGCTGCGAGCCCGCTTATGCACCGCCACGAACGACGCCTCGGGATCGAACGTGCCGCATCCGGGAAAGCGAACTATATTGTTCAGGAAGCGCAAGGAGCCGCTGAGAGTGCGGTACTGATCGTTGATCTCGGAGTCGACATGTCCGCGATAGGCGGTCGTGATCACCGCAGCGGCTGGCTGATAGTCCTGCTCCGACCAGCGCCGGATCTCGATTTCAAGGTCCATCGGTTTTGGAGTCTTCAGTGCATCGCTCAGGGGCAGGACCATAAACAGGCGCTGGTGGCGCTGAAAACCTTGCTCGACAAATGGCCGGGCGACTACACCGGCCTCGTGCACCAGCAACTGCGCCTCGACTCGATGAATCCCCGGTGACTGCTGCAAGGTCTCAACCACATGCAGCAGAAGCCGCGATTCCACCTCGTGCGGATCGGGTAACCGGCCACTATTGGCCACGAAAAGGTCTCCAATCACTCCCTTACTGCCTTCGTAGACGAAGAAGGCGTACCCTACAATTCGTCCCCGTTCGATGGCGGCATAGCCGGGCAGGATTTTGGCATCCACATAACGCAGAATCATCTCGGCCGATCCGCTGTAGTCCCAGGAGAGCACACGCGACCATTCTTGAACCTCGTCCTCGAGTAGGGGACGCAGATCGGCGGACGAGAAGTGTCTGAGGTCGAGAATCTCCACCTGGAGGCTCCTGAAGGGTTCCGGCTTGCTAAGCGCGCTCATGGCGGGCTGCGAACAGCGAGTGTAGTGCTTCGTCACAGCAGGAGGCAAACGGGGGGATACGGAGTGTAACGGGCTTCTAGCTGCTGGATACTGGCTTCTGGCTCTTGCACTCAGCACTCAGCGAAACCCAGATTCCGGTGCTCGTCGCTCGTGAGGACTTGGCGCCAACAGCTCATCTTGCCGGGAAGAACACCCGGTTGGCTGAATGCTGAATGCTGAGTGCTAATTGCTCTTCCCCGCCACCCAGTAATAATCCAAACCTTGCGGCGCAAAGCTTCCCAGATAGGTGACCCTTCTGCCTGTCGTCCACTTTGCGATGTTTTTCTGCCATCCTTCTCGCGCCACCAATAAGTGTTCGCCGTCCGGGATTTGTCCTAGCTCGTAGCGCACAATATTTTGATTGCGATAAAACTGCAGTCCGTATTCGGTCTCACGCGGCAGGCGCAGAATCGCCAAGGGAAGAGACCGGTTGTCAACGCGGTTGACTTCCTGAGATAGGGGGCGCGCGGAGAGCGTCGCATCGAGGGCCGGAGCGCCCAGGCGAAGTACCGCGGCAACCGCCAGCACCACCGGGACCAGGGTGACGAAACGCAACACCCGAAGACCGAACTGACCCCGCAAAGTCACCATGATGCCGGCCGCCAGTGCGGCGGCAAGTCCGGAGGAGATCGCAGATGCACGTCCCCACGGTAGCCTGTGCTGGAGGACAATGTATTGCATCATCAAGGCTGCCACCAAGGGTAGCGCCGCGACCATCGAATGCAAAACGATCAGCAGAAGCCCTGGGCGATCATCCTCGATTACGTGACGTCGCACATACTCCGCCAGCAGCAGCGTGCCTGCGGGGAGCGCCGGCAGAATATATCCCGGTAGCTTCGAGGCCGAAAATGAGAAAAATACAATCGGCACGACGAGCCAAATCACGAGAAACGCAGGCAACGGATCTCCAGACCGGAATATTTCCCTTTTTTCTTTCCACCAGGCACGAACACTCTCGCGCAAAGCTGCAACCACGAACATTCCCCACGGCACCAGTCCGAGCAAAGCCACTGGCAGGTAATACCAGAACGGCTCCGTGTGGTGATAAACATCCTTACCAAAGCGCGCCAGATTGTGTTCGAGAATGAAGACCCGAAAAAATTCCGGATTCCTTAACTGCATCGCGATATACCAGGGAAGCGCAACCGTACAAAACAAGACGACACCGGGAATCCATAAAGTTCGTGTGATCAGCCGGTAGTCACCCTTGGCCGCCCCAAAACTCACCACGATGACGCCTGCCAGAAATGGCGCGACTGGCCCCTTGGCCAGCACGGCCAGTCCCATGAAGATGTAGAACAGTACAAGGTATCGTTTATTGGCACTTTCATGCCACGCATACCATGCAAGCATGGCGATGGTAAACATCGCTGCCAGTGGCATATCCATCGACGCTGCGCGCGCGAATCCGATCACTCCACAGGCAGAGGCCGTCATCAATGCACCATCGAGCGGAAAGCCCGCGAGTTGAGAACCGGAACGGAAACGCCGCAGGAACGCGTAGACAGCGACCACCATAAGCGTGGCATTAACGGCTGAACACAGACGAGCGGCCCAGTCGCTGACGCCAAAGATTTTGTAGGCGAGGATGGTCTGCCAGTAGTAGAGAGCGGGTTTCTCAAGCCAGGGCTTACCGCTGAGGGTTGGAGTGATCCAGTCGTGCCGGGAAAACATTTCCTGCGCCACTTGCGCATATCGCGGCTCGTCGGCGCCGAGCAAGCCAAAAAATGAGAGGCCAAAGAAAAAGAGGAACCCGCAGAAGCCGGCCAGGAGAAGCGAATCCGAGCGAAGACTCAGTCCGGATGGATTCGATGAAGCAGTTGTCAACGTCGAGTTTGATAAAGGCGGCACGAGTAGACTATGGAACTATTGTACGGAGGGTCCGAGCCGCAATTCTTTGATAATGCGGGCTGCCGCGACTGGCAAGGGTCCATCAAGCGCGCAGCCGCTGGCACACTGGTGTCCTCCGCCGCCAAAGCGCTCCGCTATAGCCGCAACATCCAGTTTTCCCTTGCTGCGCAGGCTTACGCGGAAGCGGCCGTCAGGAAGCTCGCGGAAGAATAAGGCCACCTCGACACCCTGCATGGAGAGCGCGTAATTCACCAGCCCTTCACAGTCTTCTTCTTTCGCATGGCAGCGCTGCATCTGTTCCTGCGTCACCGAAATCCACGCCAGCGCCCCTTCCCGGTGAAGATCGGAGAGAGCCGCGCCCAGCAGCCGCATCTTGGCGGTGGAATGTCCGAAGTAAACGTTGCGCGCGCAGTGTGCGGGGTCGGCGCCGGCCAGCACCAGCTCACGTGCGAGCTCGAAGGTGTGTTCGTTGGTGCCCTCGAACATGAACGAGCCTGTGTCGGTAAGAACGGCAGTGTAGAGGCAGGTCGCGATCTCGGGAGAAATTTTTACCCCGGCCTCGCGTGCCAGGCGGTACACCATTTCCGCGGTGGCCACCGCCTTGGGATCGATCCAATTCACGTGGGCGAACGGACGCCCGCTCATGTGGTGATCAATGTTGATCAGGAACCTGTTCTCCAACCCCTGCAGCCGTGTGCGTTGGATGCTATCGCACTCCAGGATGATGGCAGCTTCGTACTCTCCATTAACGCTCTCTGTCTGCACCACCTGTTCCGCAAAAGGCAGAGGCTGATAGATGCGCGGCACGCCATCGCGCAATACGACTTCAGCTTCCTTGCCCATCGCGCGCAGGATCTGGCAGCAGGCCAGAGCCGAACCGATCGCATCGCCGTCCGGCCGGGCGTGCGAGGTCAGCAAAAACCGGTTGCGCTGCTCGATTTCCTTGAGAACTTCTTTCAACGCCATAAACCAGTCGTCGGTCGTCGGCCGTCAGTCTTCAGTCTTGTGGCCTTACTGACGACTGAAGACTGACGACCGACGACTACTTTCTTTTTTTCCTGGTCCGGCCCAACAGCTCGTCAATTCTGGCGCCGTACTGGTCGGAGCGGTCCAGATGAAAATACAATTCCGGAGGACGGCGGAGGTGTAGATTCTCCGCCACTTCTCGACGGATAAACCCGACCGCGGCCATGAGGCCCTCAAGCGAACGCTGCGCTTCTTCGTCATCTCCGTCCAGCGTAACGAACACTTGCGCTGAGCGCGAGTCTTCCGCCAACACCACGCTGGTGACGCTGACCAAGCCGATGCGCGGGTCGCCCAGTTCGCCCTCTACGATGGTTTCGATCTCCTCCCGCAAGGCCTCTCCCAGGCGCTCCCGATGGTATTTCGCGCCGCGCTTCTCCACATACACCTCTTGAGTAAAACGAATGAGAATATCAGAAAACCACGGCCAGTGCAGGCAGGGCACGGGGATCACGTTGGCGCTTAGATCAGGGCAGGAAGAGCAAGAAGGTCCAAGGGGATGGGGGAGGGATTGGCCTTGGACCTTTGCGAGGGACCAAGCAGTAGCCTTTTATTGTGCCCTGCGGCAGAAACTGGAAGCTGGTCAATTTTGAACACTTCCAGAAGTTAGGGCATAGGCCCTTGAGAGCGGCCCGGACTGAAGAGTCAGAGATACTCGACAAACGAATCCGCGATATCTGCGCCGCCGTTATTGGCGATGCGCGTCGCCTGACGTTCCACATTCTTCATCAGGCCGTCGAGATAGTCGCGTGAATCAGAAATGCCAACGACGCCCAGCGTAGCCCGGTTCCACAATCCGCTGGGATCCAGTTCCGCCACCGCCACGTTGAAATGGGCGCGCAACCGGTCCTTCAGGCTTCGTACCACCTGCCGCTTGTCTTTAAGGGACTGTGCCGCTTCGATGTGCAGTTCGAGGGTGAGAAAAGCGATCATTCAGTGGTCAGTCGTCAGTCTTCAGTCGTCAGCAGAATGTGGTTTCCTGAAGACTGACGACCGACGACTGACGACTGCTTCTAAGCTATGGCTTCCGCCGCAACCTTCTCGGTCACGAAGGCTTCGATCACGTCGCCGACTTTGATGTCGCCGTAGTTCGAGATCGAGATGCCGCATTCCATGCCGTTACGCACTTCGCTGGCGTCGTCTTTGAAGCGGCGCAGGGATCCGACCTTGCCCGTGAATACGACGTTGTTGTCGCGCAGCAGGCGCACTTCGGAATCGCGCTTGATGAAGCCGTCTGTAACGGAGCATCCCGCGATGGTACCCACCTTGGGGATGCGGAATGTCTCCTTCACCTGGGCGCGACCCTGGTAGGTTTCCTTGATCGTGGGCTCGAGCAAACCGGTCATGGCGCGCTTGATCTCGTCCTGCAACTCATAAATGATCGAGTGCAAGCGGATATCGACCTTCTCCTGCTCCGCCAGCTCCTGAGCTTTTCTCTCCGGGCGCACGTTGAAGCCGATGATGATCGCGTTCGAAGCTGAAGCCAGCAGCACGTCGGACTCGGTGATCGCACCTACACCGGAGCGCAGCAGCTTCAGCCGCACTTTGTCGTTCGACAGCTTGGTCAGAAGATCGCTCAGCACTTCCACCGATCCACCTACGTCGGCTTTCAGGATGATGTTCAGTTCCTTGGTGCCGGCAGTCTTCAACTGCTCCGCCAGGCCTTCCAGCGACACGCGGGAACTCTTGGCCAAGGTAGCTTCACGAGCTTTCTGCTCGCGGTACTCGGAAACGCCGCGCGCTTTGTCGCGGTCGGCGACGACGACGAACTGATCGCCCGCTTGCGGCAGCCCTTCCATGCCCAGAATTTCAACCGGGGTGGAAGGCGGAGCGGTCTCAAGCTGCGCGCCGCGATCGTCGAACATGGCGCGTACTTTGCCATAGACGTTGCCGACTACGAAGTTATCGCTGTTGCGCAGAGTGCCATTCTGTACCAGTAGCGTAGCCACAGGGCCGCGGCCGCGATCCAGCTTGGCTTCTAGAACTACGCCGGTAGCGGGACGATCTGGAGTCGCCTTTAACTCCTGCAGGTCGGCCACCAGGCAGATCATTTCCATGAGCAGGTTCAGATTTGTTTTCTGCTTGGCCGAGACATCCACGAACACCGTGGTACCGCCCCAGTCTTCCGGCATCAAACCACGGTCGGCCAATTGCTTTTTTACCCGATCTGGTAAAGCGTCGGGCTTGTCGATCTTGTTTACCGCGACAATGATGGGTACTTCCGCGGCATGGGCGTGGTCGATGGCTTCCAGCGTCTGCGGCATGACGCCATCATCTGCAGCCACGACCAGGACAACGATGTCGGTGGCCTTGGCTCCGCGCGCACGCATACGGGTAAACGCCTCATGACCGGGCGTATCGAGGAACACGATCTGGCGACCGAATGCAGGGGAATCCTTGTCCTGAATCGTGACCTTGTAAGCTCCGATGTGCTGGGTGATGCCACCGGCTTCGCCTCCCGCCACGTTGGTCAGACGAATGGAGTCGAGCAGCGTGGTCTTGCCGTGATCCACGTGGCCCATGATGGTGACCACCGGCGGACGCGGCACGCCTTCGGTGGGAGTACCTTCCTCACCGGCGGCAGCTTCCGAAACTTCCTTCGCGGCCTGCTCTTCGAACGTGATCACGTTGGTATCCGCTCCGAAGAAGCGCGCCATCTCGCTGGCCAGTTCGGTGTCCAGAGTCTGGTTGATGGTGGCGAACACCCCACGCACCAGCAGGCGGGCAATCAGATCCTTGGCGCGAAGCCCGAGCTTCTCAGCCAGATCCTTGACGCTGATGCCTTCCGTAATCGTGATGCTGCGCGTGATCGGCTGGGGTTCGTTGGAGAGCGACAACCGCGGCGGCGGCGTGTAACCCTTCATCGGACCTTCCTTCACGCCACGCGGCACGTAGCGCTGCCCGGGCCTGCGTGAGGGCGCGCCAGGCCGGCTTCCGGGCCGCGTGCTCGGCCCTGTAGGCAAAGCTCCTGGCCCCACTCCCAGCGGCCGCGTGCCGGTCGGCGATTGACGCGTAGGATGCATCGGCCTGCGCTCGCCCGGACGGAGTGGCGGGCGATTGGTCGGAGCGCCCGGCCTCGGACGCTGAAAAATTGGTTGCCCTGGTACCGGACGTCCCGGTACTGGACGCGCTGTGGCCCCCGGCGGTGCTGCTGCCGCGCTCGGAGGGGCTGCTGGTCTTAACGGAGCCTTGTAAACCGGGCGTGGTCCAGTCTGCGGCACGATCATTCGCGGTGGCGGCGCCTGGGCTGATGGTGGCGCGGCCGGAGCGGCAGGTTTAGCCGCCACAGTTGGCGGCTGGGCCTGCGGGGCTGCTCGCGGTGATGTAACCGTGGGCGCCGCAGACGTCGTATGCGCGGCTGGCACGGCGGGCGGCACCGCGGGAGACCGCGGTGCTACCGGAGCCGCAGGCACCACTGAAGCTGCCGACTGCGTCGGAGCGGGAGGCGCCGGAACCGTAAAGGTTGGCCGTGGAGTGGAAGTCGGGACCACCAGCCTCGGCGGTGCCGCAGGCGGAGGACTTGGCGGTTTTTGCGGGGGTGTACTTACCGCTGGAGGTGCGGGTGTGACTGAGCCTTTCGACTCCGCTGGCGGCGCTGCCGGCGGGGCCACCGCCGCCGCGGGAGCCTGTTGCTTGCTGATAATGGCCTTTAATGCGTCGCCAGGTTTGGAAATCTGGGAAAGGTCGATCTTGGTCTTGATTTCATCGGCATCCGAACGGCCGGGCCGTGAAGATCGGCTCGCACTCGGCGCTTGGCTGGCACTGCGGAGGCGCGCACGCACCTTGTCCGCTTCATGGTCTTCGAGAGAACTGGAATGGCTCTTCTTCTCGGTGACTCCGATCTCCGGAAGTACGTCGAGAATAGATTTGCTTTTAACTTCCAGCTCTCTTGCCAGATCGTTGATTCGAATCTTGCTCATCCGCCCTTTCGTCCTTCGGACTGTTCCGCTAAGTCTTCATAGCAACCTCACGGCGTCAGCCTGGGGCTCCCCGCAACCACTTTGCCTGGTGCGAGGGAGTTTCACTTACTGCTTTTCCTCTTGCTTGTCTTCTTGCTCGTCCCCGGCGGGAACAGACTCCTCCGGGGATTCGGGCGATTCAGCCTGCCCGCCATCTTCTGCCACCGCATCGGCTTCCACGGGGGCTACGTTCTCAGCTGTCGAATCGTCCGCAGCCTCCTCTGTCGCAGACTCCGCGGGTTCAGCAGCGCCTTCCGCGCTTAAGGCCGATTCTTCCGCAACGCCTTCTGCGGAGATTTCTTCGCCTTCTATTGGAGCGGCGACAGCTTCGCCCGACTCCAGGCTGGCGAAGTAATTATTGACGGCCAGACTGATTTTTTCCACCGTCTTGGGGCCAATTCCTTCGATGGCTTCCAGTTGCTCAGGTGTCATGTCCGCCAGCGACTCGACCGTAGTCACGCCGGCAGCGCTCAACTTCTCGATGAGCCCTTCACCCAGGCCGGTCACACTTTCCAGCGGAGTCGCGGCAGAACCGACCAGAGCGGACATCTGCAGCTCTACTTCCTGCCGCTTCTCTTCCTCGCTCTTGATGTCGATCTTCCAGCCCAGCAGTTTTGCCGCCAGGCGGACGTTTTGCCCCTTCTTGCCGATGGCAAGGGAAAGCTGGCTGTCATCGACCACAACTTCGAGATGCTTGTCGCCAGCGTCGACCACGGTCACACGGCTCACCTTGGCGGGCTGCAACGCCTTCTCCGCGAAGGTCACCGGATCTTCGTGATATTCGATGATGTCAATCTTCTCCCCACGCAACTCGCGGATGATAGATTGCACGCGCATACCCTTCATGCCCACGCAAGCTCCCACCGCATCCACGTCTTTGTCTTTGGACATGACTGCGATTTTGGTCCGCTCTCCGGCTTCGCGCGCAATCGCCCGGATCACTACGGTTCCATCGTAAATTTCCGGAACTTCAGTCTGGAACAGGTGTTGAACCAATTCAGGTGCAGCCCGCGAAACCACGACCGCCGGTCCTTTCGAGGCGCGTTCCACCCTCGCGATTACCGCCCGCACCCGCTCCCCCATGGCAAAGGACTCCAGGCGTGATTGCTCCTTGCGCGGCATGCGCGCTTCCGCTTTGCCGATGTCGAAGATTACATCTGGCCCCTCAATACGCTTCACTGTGGCGTTGACGATCTCGCCCACGCGCCCGATGTACTCGTTGTATACGGTGTCACGTTCGGCTTCGCGAACCTTCTGGAAGATCACCTGCTTCGCAAGTTGCGCGGCGATGCGTCCGAGGATGCCCTCGGTCTGCTTGTTAATCTGCAGTTCGCCTCCCAGTTCGACGTTGGGATTGATCTTGCGTGCATCATCCAGCGAGACCTGAAGGACGGGATCTTCCACCTGCTCAGGAGTCTCAACGATTGTTTTTACCGCAAAAGCCCGGATCTTACCGGTTTCCTTGTCCAGTTCGGCACGCAGGTTTTCCTGTGTCTTGTAATACTTCCGCGTGGCGACCACGATGGCATCTTCCACCGCGCTCACCACAATTTGCGGATCGATGCCTTTTTCCCGGCTCAACGCGTCAATCGTGTTATAGAGCTCACTTGCCATAGATAATTCCAGTCAAGACAGTCGAGAACTCTGCAACTGAGTAATTTTGTAATCGGGTAATTTTGTAATTTGAAACCCTGGAGCCCCAAGGTCCGAAAATTACAAAATTACGCAATTCTCCAATTACCCAATGCTTCTCAGATCTCCGGCACCAAATTCGCCTTTTCGACGTTGGCCAGATCGATCTCCACTTTTTCCGCAGCGGCTTCGTCCGGACGACGCTTTTTTTTCGCGGCGCTTAGGTCCAGAGTCAGGCGCCCTTGCTGAAAACTTTCCAGTCGACCCTGAAAGTGGCGGTTTCCGTTTACCGGTTGCTGCGTGGTCAGTTTGACCAGGCTTCCGGTGAAACGCTCATAGTCCGCCGGCCGAAGCAATTTTCGATCCAGCCCCGGAGAAGAAACCTCCAAGGTGTATGACGCACCCGGAATCACGTCCTCCACATCGAGGATGGTTCCAACTTCCCGGCTCAGATTCGCGCAGTCTTCGTGCGTCACCCCGGCAGGCTTATCAATCACGATCCGGAGCATGCGGGCCTTGCCTCCGCCGCGCAACTCCACTTCCACCGTCTCCAGTCCGCTGGAAGCCGCTACCCGTTCCGCAATCTCGCGAACTTTATCGATCTCAAACACCATTAAATCAATACTTTACAGCTTCTCGCCTTCGCCCTAAAACCAGCTGAAACTAAAAAGTGGGCTTGCGCCCACTGGTGTGTCTCGCCACGTGCTGGTAACTACACAACAGTTCCAGATATCAATATACGCCGCAGCCTGCCAAAAAACAAACTACCCAGACCGACGATCCAACCGAAATGCGATCGTGGAAGCAAACCGGTTAAGATTCCGCAGACTGTAGATTCTGCGGACTATAGAGGAGCGCTCAGAGTACCAGTGTTGCCGGTACGGTTGTCGCGCACTGCCATGCGCAGTTCGCTCCTACTTGGCGGCGGAGTCAAGTCCATGTGGAGGAGCATGCCCTTTTCCACAATCTGCTGGTAAGTCGCGGCGTCGAAAGCCTGGTCCACCTTGAGGCTCTGGTTGCCTAGCATTTTTCCGTCAGGAGCAAAAATTGCGGCATAGAGCACAACGTTGAATTTCTTGTTCCCACCCGACACGTCCTCTGTCGAAAGGGTGTGCGCGTCAACCAGAAAGTCCACCCCCAGCTTTCCATTCGCAGCTGGCTTCACTTGAGCGCTGAAAGTTACCTGAGTGTCAGGCGCGCGGTCCTGCAGCGCCTCAACCACTCCTTGTTCGGGATTGCGGTCCTTCAAAGTGGCGGGATCGACGGCAAAGTACCCGCGACGATAGCGAGAATCAAGGCCATTGGGTTTCAGTTTCACTTTGACCGAACGATACTTGCCGTCCCATTTCTTGTCTTCAGGATAGTAACCAAGAGTGTAGGACTTGGCCGAATCCGCCATGGCTACCGCAACACCTTCCTTAATCTCGTTCTGATTCATGTAAGCGATTCCGCCGGTCTCTCGCGCGACGTCACGCATGGTTTCCTGGCTCGCCGTGACATCCGACATACGAACCGACGCGGCACCCGAGAGCGTGGTAAATTGCTGCGACTGAGCGTCATCGATGGTAGCTTCCACGCCGCTCATGAGTCCGCGGGCATCGACGGGATAAATGGCGACCTGGGCACTGGCCAGTTGCGCCGAGGCCTCCCGGATTTCCCGCGCATGTCCCTCGCGCTCAACTCCCGCAATTGCGCCTCCGGCACGCGTCTCCAGACCGAGTTGTCTCTGGCTGGGAAGAGATTCCGCCAGTTCGGCTTCGCTGACGTTCCGGTCTTCAGGGATGAGGCTGAACGGAAACGCCGCCGTTACCCAGATCACGCTCTTCCGTCCGGGAATTCCGCCCAGAATTCTGGCCAGGCTGCGCATGGCCGCCAGGGTAGTGGCGACTCTCCGGTCGAGCACATACGCCAGTTGGATATTCTGAAAATCTCGCATGCGTTCTACTAAAGCTTCAGCCGACTGTTGCGAGCCAGATCCCCCTTCCGAGCTCGTCGTGGGCACTCGCGGGCCAGCCGCGTTTGCCATCTCTTGGGCAAGAGGTTGATATTTCTGGAAGGCCTTCAGCAGAACTTCGGGATCGCTGGTGAAGTCCTGCAACACTCCCAATGAGCTCGTAAGAGTGAATATCGCGGTGCGCTGGCCCGGCTTGTACTCGTCCTTCACGAACTTGAGCATCTGTTCGCGGGCATAGGCTTGGTCCTTAAAAGGTGTGTTGGCGGCGTCCAGCAACAAAATGACGAGCGGTCCGCCGGGTGACCGATATTCCGGCTTGTTGGAATAGATGCCGGGCGGAAGTTGCGGCGCAGGCTGTCTTTGGGATTCACCGGACGGGGTAAAGAAGGCGATCTTCTGAGTTTTGCCCTTCTCTTCGACCACAAAGTCTTCGGGGTGCAGTCCGGTCACTGCCTTTCCCTGCTTGTCCGTCACCACCACATCGATCAATACCAGGTGAGTGCTGACGCGAATTGTGGGAGCTGGGACTTCTGCGCCGGAAGGCGCGGCTTGAAACCAGCCGCCCAATAAAACCACGACAACAATGATGGCAGCTAGGCACGCCCAGCGTGGTCGCAAAGTCGTTTCCGCCATACTCCTACCTCCCCAAGCGTCTGTAAATCGGCACTAAGCTAGTATGTTTCGCATTCAGTTGCAAGGAAAAGAGGCATCGGTCGTCTTGCTTTAGCACCAAGCACCGCTACCCGATTTGCCACCAGCCGGACAGTCTCTCTAGAATGGTTGTTGACCGCTAAGGCTTCGAGAAACCCATGATTCATTTCCCCGTCCCTGAGGCGCTTACTTTCGACGACGTGCTGCTCCTGCCCGCGCGCTCCGACGTCGTGCCTGCTCTGGCCAACACTCAGACCCAGCTTACGCGCAATATCCGCCTGAATATCCCCATCGTGAGCGCTGCCATGGACACGGTCACGGAATCGCATATGGCGATCGCGCTTGCGCAGCAGGGTGGCATCGGAATCATCCATCGCAACCTCTCGCCGGAACAGCAGGCCAATGAAGTGGACAAGGTGAAACGCTCGGAAAGCGGCATGATCGTTGATCCAGTCACCATGTCACCAGACGCCAGGGTTTCCGACGCGCTGGAGGTCATGCGTCAATACAAGATTTCCGGCGTTCCCATCACCAAGAACGGAAAGCTGGTGGGCATTCTTACCAATCGTGACCTGCGGTTTGAAACTCGCTTCGACATTCCCATCAGCAAGGTGATGACGAAGGAAAACCTCATCACCGTCCCCGTGGGAACCACGCTTGAAGAGGCAGAGAACATTCTGCATGAACATCGCGTCGAGAAATTGCTGGTAGTTGACGACCAGTACAACCTCAAGGGTCTGATCACGGTCAAAGACATCCAGAAGAAACTGAAATACCCCAATGCGGCCAAGGATTCGCACGGTCGGCTGCGAGTAGGCGCGGCCATCGGCGCCACCGGTGACTTTCTGGAGCGGGCGCAGGAGATGGTGAAGTGCAAGGTGGATCTGTTGGCCATTGACAGCGCCCACGGCCACTCCACGCGGGTGCTGGATGCCATCAAACTTGTGAAGTCGAAGCTGCCGGAGGTGGACTTGATCGCCGGTAACGTCGGAACCTTCGACGGAGCCTGTGAACTGGCGCGCGCCGGGGCGGACGCCATCAAAGTCGGGATTGGCCCAGGTTCCATCTGCACCACCCGCGTGGTAACCGGCGCGGGAATGCCGCAAATGACGGCTATCGCGGAAGCTTACCGCGCCACCAAAGATCTCAACGTCCCGATTGTCGCCGACGGCGGCATCAAATACTCCGGCGATATTACGAAGGCTCTGGCCGCAGGCGCGTCGGGAGTGATGATCGGATCGCTGTTTGCCGGGACCGATGAAAGCCCGGGCGAGTTGATTCTCTATCAGGGCCGCTCGTTCAAGTCTTATCGCGGCATGGGTTCGCTCGGAGCGATGGCTTCAGGTTCAAGCGAACGTTATTTCCAGAATATTGATGGAGATGCCTCGACCGCGATGTCGGGCGGAAATGACGACGCCAATCGACTCGGGAAACTGGTACCGGAAGGCATCGAAGGACGGGTTCCCTACCGCGGGTCCGTCGCCATGATCGTGCACCAGATGGTGGGCGGCTTGAAGTCGGGAATGGGCTACTGCGGCTGCGCCACGATTCCCGAACTGCTGCAGAAGACCCGCTTCGTCCGCATCAGCGGCGCCGGCCTGCGCGAAAGCCACGTGCACGATGTGATGATCACGCGCGAGGCGCCAAACTATGCTGTGGAATAAGGGGTTGAAGGCTCGCGTTTGACCTCCGACCAAAAAGATCTCCTGAAAACGTGGATCGCCGCGATCCTGTGGCTGGGCCTTATCCTGGCTGAATCTACAAACTACGGTTCGGCCGAATACACCAGCCGTTTTCTCTACCCGTTTCTGCACTTCCTGCTGGGTGTGAGCCAGGCCCAGTTTCCGGAATGGCAGCATGTTATCCGCAAGACCGGTCACTTCGTGGGATATTTCACGCTGAGCTGGCTGTTGTTCCGCTCCTGGCGGGCCACGTTCCCGTTTCCCAGCGTCACCTGGACGATCCAGTGGGCAAGAATTTCATTCTTTATGACAGCGCTAGTCGCCTCGCTCGACGAGTGGCATCAGAGCTACCTCCCCAGCCGCACTGGAACTCTGCAAGACGTCCTGCTCGACAGCACGGCTGCCCTCGTGGCACAGATCCTGCTCTTCGCGATCCTGCGATCTCGCCGGCAAGAGGGGACCTATTCACAAACCCCCGCCGAAAATTGAAAGCTGATAAATCGGAATAGATAAGGCTGAAAACCGACGACTGACGACCGACGACTGCTTCTAATACATTGCGTCGTACTTGGTCACGACCCATTGGCCGCTCTTGTTCTCCATCGTCACCGAAAAGAGTTCTTTGTACGTACTCTTCTGCTCGGGAGCGTTGCGGCGTTTTCCAAGGTAGTGAAGAATGCGCAGCGGTGGCGCGTCCTCCCAGTCCGCCACTTCCCACGAGACCAGAGGATGCTTGGCCTCAGAGTCACAGATGAATGCAGCGTACTTCTTGCGATAATCCTTCTCCCAAACCGAGAGTTCCTCCTTGCAGTTCCCGTCGCGCATGCTTCGTATAAACTTGGCTGCCTCGCGCTCAGACGAACGGTCGCGCAGAGGATTCAGAGAAATGGAATTGGGTATTCCAGAGAGCGGGTCGCGTTCCTCCGAGCGGTCCAGCACCGGGCCCTGGCCGTTGAGATGAATGAGGTAGCCGAAAAAGATAACCAGCAGAAGGACGCCAGCTCCCGCGGCTATGCCGATTTGGTTGCGCGAAAACTCCATAGGCCTCACATCAGTCTAACGTGAGGTTCAGCAAGCGCAAGATTACGGCAGATAGACGCGGTCGGACATGTACGGATGGGGTGGGAGATGGGCCAAAATGAAAGCGGGACGGGGGGAACCCGTCCCGTAGTCTACTGTCCTGCTGATTTCTTACTCTTTCTCGTCCTTTACCTTGTTTTCGCCTTCGGCGTGGTCGGCGGGATGCTCGACCCCTTGCCGGGTCTCGGCTTCTTCCATAGCTCTCTTGGTTTCCTCCGCTCGCTTGGAGCGTGCTGCGGCGCGTTTCTCGCGCTTTTCTTCCTGGAGCTTCTCGCTGCCCAGGAGCTCGACGAACGCAGTATCCGCACCGTCGCCCTTGCGCCACCCGGCACGAACTATGCGCAGGTAACCACCTTCGCGATCTCCAAAGCGTGGAGCCACGGTGTCGAAAAGCCTGGTCACCGCCTCCTTGGTCATCAGGTAGGCGCCAGCCTGGCGTCGCGCGGAGAGATCTCCGCGCTTGCCCAGTGTGATCATCTTCTCCACCAGAGGACGCAGAGCCTTGGCCTTGGGCACGGTGGTCTCGATGCGCTCCTCGATAATGAGCGAAGTCACCAGGTTCCGCAGCAATGAGCGGCGATGGCTGGTGTTACGTCCAAGTTTCCATCCTGCTACTTTGTGACGCATTGTGGATCCCTCACAACCCAAATGGGGTAGAGACGTTGCTTGAAACGTCTTGCTGGCAACGCCCGGTTGCGCGTTTAGAAAACGCAGCAAGCTGCATCTTTACGGCGAAACAGAAACTGGAAACCAGAAACCGGGTGGCGCATTGCGCCACCCGAAACTGTCTTATAGATCGTTATCCGGACCGTATGCCGATGCCGGCAGCACCTGGTTCGAAGTCGGACCGGGCACAGCATTGCCGTGCTCGTCGATCTTCATTCCCAGGCTCAACCCCATCGACGACAGGATTTCCTTGATCTCGTTCAGCGATTTGCGGCCGAAGTTCTTGGTCTTCAGCATTTCGGCTTCGGTCTTCTGCACCAGCTCGCCGATGGTCTGAATATTCGCGTTCTTCAGGCAGTTGTAGCTGCGAACCGAGAGTTCCAGTTCCTCGACCGACCGGTTCAGGTTCTCGTTCTTGATTTCCGGTTTGCGGTCGTCGACGGAAGTAGCGGTCTCGATATCTTCCTCGAAGTTGATGAAAATATTCATGTGGTCCTTCAGCAGCTTCGCCGCCAAGCCAATGGAATCGGCCGGGGTGATGGAGCCGTTGGTCCACACTTCGAGAGTCAGCTTGTCGTAGTCGGTAATCTGTCCCAAACGCGCCGCTTCCACGGTGTAATTGCACTTGCGTACTGGAGAGTGCACAGAATCGATGGGAATGAAACCGATGCCCAGATCTTCGTCAAAGTTCTTGTCCGCTGCAACGTAGCCACGGCCGCGCTTGAGGCGCATTTCCATATCCAGCTTGCCGCCTTCGCTCACGGTCGCGATGTAGACGTCCTTGTCGAGGACTTCCACATCGGCGTCGGCTTCGATCATGCCGGAGGTCACTACACCGGGCTGGTCGGCGCGCAGGTAGATCGCTTTCGGCGCATCACCAGCCAACTTGAACGGGACCTGCTTCAGGTTGAGGATAATGTCGGTCGCATCTTCAACCACGCCGGGAATCGACTGGAACTCGTGCAGCACACCCTCGATCTTCACCGCGGTAATGGCCGCTCCTTCGATCGAAGAGAGCATTACACGCCGCAGTGCGTTCCCAATGGTGGTGCCGAAGCCACGCTCAAAAGGCTGGGCCCAGAAGATGCCGTACTTGTCAGTTAGGGTTGAAGTATCGACGGCGAGACGCTTGGGTTTTTGAAATCCCTTCCAAAGCATTACGTTGTTCTCCTTCGGCCGTTTGGCTCAGTCCTGACATCCCTGAAGAGGTCCAAGTGCGTTTCAGGTCAAGCGTCAGAGACAGGCTGATCTGGCTCGAATTGGTGGACCGTTAAAAACCAGTCGTTGGTCTTTGGCCGTCGGTCGTTGGCCAAAAACAAGCACAAATGACTGATGAATATGTCGTCGCCTTTGGCTCTTGATCTTGGCCAACGACCAAGAGCCAACGACCAACGACTATTTACTGTACAACTCAACAATCAACTGCTCGTTCACCGGCAGGTTGATGTCTTCGCGCTTTGGCAAAGCCAGAACCTTGCCTTTGTAGTTGTCGCGATCGATCTCCAGCCAGTTAGGCGCGTTCTGGTGGCTGGCAAATTCCTTTGCCGGCTCCAGGATGGGCAGCTTCTTGCTGCCTTCGCGAACGGCAATCTCTTCTCCCACACTCACTTGGTACGAGGGAATGTTGACCTTGCGGCCGTTCACCTGAATATGACCGTGGCGTACGAGCTGCCTAGCCTGGCGGCGGGACATCCCGAAGCCGAGGCGGTAGACCACGTTGTCCAGGCGGCGCTCCAGCTGTTGCAGCAGCATTTCGCCGGTGACGCCACGGGTACGGGCCGCTTTCTCGAAATAATTCCGGAACTGGCCTTCCTGGGTGAAGTAAATGCGCTTGGCCTTTTGCTTTTCGCGTAGCTGCAAACCGTAACCAACGATCTTGGCTTTACGGTCCTTGCCATGCTGGCCAGGAGCAAAATTTCGCTTCTCGATGGGACACTTATCGCTGAAGCACTTGGTGCCTTTGAGGAAAAGCTTCATGCCCTCGCGGCGGCAGAGACGGCAGACGGGATCGGTATAACGCGCCAAGTTATTTCTCCTTAGTTAGATGACCGGTTTACAGGTTTGGCTTCACCCTTCTTCCCGGACGAAATCAATCTATAGATCCGAAATCAGACGGCAACTAGCGGGCCAGCCATCGTACCAACAAGAACACCACAGCTGCGATCAGCAAAATTAGAAGCTGTTTCCACGATCGCTGTAGCGGCGTACCCCGTGTCAGTTGCCATCTCATATTCTTGCACTACACTCTCCTGCGCTTCGGCGGACGGCAACCGTTGTGCGGAATAGGGGTCGCGTCTTTAATATTGCGCACCTCGATACCAGCCGCGGCCAGCGCGCGAATGGCTGATTCACGCCCCGAGCCTGGACCGCTGACCCGCACTTCAACGCTGCGCACGCCATGATCGCGCGCCATGTTGGCGGCGTTCTGCGCCGCCTGCTGCGCGGCAAAGGGCGTTCCTTTTCGCGACCCGCGAAAGCCTAGCGAGCCCGAACTCTTCCAGGCCAGAACGTTCCCCGCCTGATCGGCGATGGTGACAATGGTGTTGTTGAACGAAGCCTGGATGTGGGCAATACCGTGCGGAACGTGCTTCCGCTCTTTTTTCTTAAAGGTTTTCTTCTTGCCCTTTTTATCCGGCGCCGCTGCTCCGGTTCCCGCTGCCGCTGGTGCTGCTGGTTTTGCCATAGTTAGTCGCTCGTCGTTAGTCGTTTGTCGCTGATCGTTTGTTCTTGTCATCGGCGGTAAAGCCAGCGACCAATGGCCAACGACCAACGACTGATTTTCTAAGTTTTTGCTGTCGCCTTCTTCTTCTGCGCGACCGTGCCCTTACGTGGTCCCTTGCGGGTACGCGCGTTAGTATGTGTCCGTTGTCCACGGACGGGCAGGTTCCGGCGATGACGGTAGCCGCGATAGGAACCGATTTCGATGAGCCTCTTGATGTTCATCGAAACTTCCTTGCGCAGATCGCCTTCCACCAGACCTTCGTTTTCGATCACCTGGCGGATACGGTTCACTTCGTCTTCGCCCAGGTCCTGGACCTTCTTGGTCGGATCCACGTTGGCGGCGTCGAGAATGCGCGCGGCGCGCGGAGTGCCGATGCCGTAGATGTAGGTCAGCGCGATATTCGCCCGCTTGTTGCGCGGAAGATCGACGCCTGCAATGCGTGCCATAGTGCTCCTCTGTTATCCCTGACGCTGCTTGTGCTTGGAGTTGACGCAGATCACCCGCACCACACCCTTGCGGTGGATGACCTTGCACTTGTCGCAAATCTTCTTAACCGATGCTCGTACTTTCATAAACCCAGCCTTCAGCCGTCAGCCCTCAGCCGTCAGGAAAACCGGCGGTCAGACGAGGCGCTCATTTGTACCGATACACGATGCGGCCGCGGTTCAGGTCGTAGGGCGAAAGCTCGACTGCAACCTTGTCGCCGGGCAGAATGCGAATGAAGTTCTTACGCATTTTTCCCGAGACGTGCGCCAGCACCTGATGCTTATTTTCCAGTTCCACCCGGAACATGGCATTGGGCAACGGTTCAACCACCGTCGCCATCACTTCAATCGCGTCCTCTTTGCTCATCGACTCCTTAAGAAAGCTGTCAGCTTTCAGCTATCAGCCTTCAGTAAAAACTGAGAGCTGATAGCTGACGGCTGAAAGCTGCTTTACTGCGTCAAAATCACCGGACCATCTTTCGTGACCGCCACGCAGTGTTCGAAATGTGCGCTGTAGCTGCCGTCGGCAGTGACAGCCGTCCACTTGTCGTCGAGAACCCGTGTCCCTGGGTTCCCCGAATTCACCATGGGTTCGATGGCCAGCACCATGCCTTCACGCAAACGCGCTCCATGACCGCGAGTACCGTAGTTCGGCACCTGCGGTTCCTCGTGCAAGCGTGTTCCAATGCCGTGGCCGACGAACTCCCGGACCACGCTGAAGCCATTGGCTTCCACAAATTCCTGCACCGAAGCACCTACGTCTCCGACAGCATTTCCGATGCGAGCCGCCTCGATCCCCCGGTACAACGAAGCCTCGGTGACTTCGAGCAATTTGGACAGCTCCGGGGTGATCGAACCATCCACCGGAACGGTAATGGCGGCATCGCCGTAGTAACCATCCAGTACTACACCACAATCAATCGAAACAATGTCCCCGGCTTTCAGCACCCTCTTTTCCGAGGGAATACCGTGCACAATCTCCTCGTTGATCGAGGTGCAAAGCACGCAGGGATAGTCGTAATATCCCTTGAAAGCAGGTTTTACGCCCAATTCCTTGATCTGCTGCTCGGCCGCGCGTTCCAGATCCATCGTGGTCGCGCCCGGCACCACCAGGCTGCGCACGTGATTGAGCACCTGCCGTACGATGCCACCACTGCGCCGCATCTTCTCAATCTCCGCCGCCGATTTGCAGACAATCGCCATAATCCCCGTTGCCGATTTCGTGGCGCCTGATTCAGTGATCGCTCGGCGCCCCGGCGCGATGGCTCTCGATGACCTCGAAAATCTGCTGTGTAACCTGGTCTACTGGCAGGTCTCCATCTACGGAAACCAGCCGCCCTTTATGCGCGTAGTATTCGGCTACGGGCTTGGTCTGCAGTTCGTAGGCCGCCAGTCGACCCCGGATGACCTCTTCACGGTCATCCTCGCGGGTCACCAGCGTAGAACCATCAACATCGCACCGATCAGCGACACAGGGTGGCTGGGAGTAGACGTTGTAGATCCGTCCACAGACGGGACAAGAACGGCGTCCAGTGATCCGACGCAGCAACTTATTATAGTCCACGTCAATTCGGATCACAATGGGCAGGCATTTCTCGCGCTGCGCGCTGTCAAAGAACTCGTGCTCCAGAAACGCATCCAGCCATCCGGCCTGGGCCGGATTACGGGGAAAACCATCCAGGATGAAACCGCGCTCGCAATCCGCCTGACGCAAGCGCTGCGCCACCATGTCATACATCAGATCGTCGGGCACCAGTTCGCCCCGTGCCATTACATCCTTGGCCAGCACTCCCAACGGAGTGCCCCGCTGAACATTCTCTCGCAGCAGATCACCGGTGGAGATTTGCGGAATGCTGTAGTGCTCCACGATCTGCTTGGCCTGCGTACCCTTGCCCGCTCCTGGCGAGCCGAGCAGGATGACAGGTCCGATGCCGCGTGAGGTCGCCTCCGCCATCGAACTGGTCCAGCCTCCCAATCCCGATTTCATTCCGCCAGCGCGACCCCTGCGAGCCCACATCAACCTCTGCTGATGCCTCAATACCGACTACTCAAAACCCAGTCGGCCCCACGGGAGCAGGAGCGTGAACGCTCGCGCCTACACTTTTTAGGACCAGGTGCGGCGGCCGCGAATGCGTCCACTGCGGGGCGTAAAGCCGTCGTAGTGGCGCATCACCAATTGAGCTTCGATCTGAGTCACGGTGTCCATAGCTACGCCGACCACGATGAGCAGCGAGGTCCCGCCAAAGTAAAAGTTAACGTTCAAACCGTTCGTGATCCACGTGGGCAGCCGTTCAAAAAACGCGCCAATCGGGCCATACAGATGGTTCAGGTGAATGCCGGTGATCATCCATTCCGGAATGAAGGAGATGATGATCAGGTAGAGGGCACCCACCAGCGTGATGCGGGTAAGGATCTCATTGATGTGGTCGGCGGTTCGTTTGCCAGGACGAATGCCCGGGATAAACCCGCCGTACTTCCGCATATTGTCGGCAACCTCGTTGGGGTTGAAGACAATCGACACATAGAAATAGGCGAAAAAGATGATGCCTATGGCGTACAGAAACGTGTATAGCGGTTCGCCCCATCCCAGATTGCGGATCAACTCGCCAAAATAGCGGTTGTTACGCAGGCTGTAACCCACGGTTTGCGGCAGCGTCAAAATGGAAGACGCAAAAATCACCGGCATCACGCCGCCGGAGTTTACCCGCAAGGGAAGGTGCGTCGACTGCCCACCCATTACCTTGCGGCCGACTACGCGCTTGGCGTACTGCACTGGAATGCGCCGCTCGCATCGCTCCACGTAGACGATGAAACCCACCACCAGCACCATCACGCCTATCAGCATGATCATTGCGGGTGCGGTGAAGGCGCCCCAGGCATCGGTGCGGACCTTATCGAAAAGATCAATGACGCCGCGAGGCAGGCCTACAACGATGCCGGCGAAAATCAGCAGCGACATACCGTTGCCGACGCCGCGCTCGGTAATCTGTTCGCCCAGCCACATGATGAAGGCGCTGCCTGTGGTCAAGGTCAGCATGGTCATCAGAATGAATGCCGGGCCGGGATGCACTACGAAATCTCCGCCTTTTTGCAGCTGCCAAGCGATGCCGAAGGACTGCACCGAGGCCAGGATCACGGTCAAATAACGCGTCCACTGCGTGATCTTCTTGCGTCCCAGCTCGCCTTCTTTCTGCAGCTTGGCCAGCGGCTCGTAGACCACGGTCAGCAACTGCAAAATAATGGACGAAGTGATGTAGGGCATGATGCCCAGAGCAAAAATGGTCAACCGGCGGAGCTGGCCGCCGGAAAAAAGATCGACGAAGCCGAGAAGACTCCCCTTGTTCTGCTCGAAGAACTGCTGCAGCTTGTCCGCATTCACTCCCGGCGTAGGGATGTGTCCGCCCAAGCGATACACGGCCAACAGCCCAAGCGTAAACAGAATGCGCTTGCGCAGGTCCGGAATGCGAAAGACGTTCGCCAGTTTCTGCAGCATGGGCTACAACACCTCGAACTTGCCGCCAGCCTTGGTGATCTTCTCCTGGGCCGACTTGGAAAACTTGTGCGCGTGCACGGTGAGCGCAACCGTCAGCTCGCCGTCACCCAGCACCTTCAACGGATGCTTGCTCTTGATCACGCCCGCCTTGCGCAATACGTCCGGAGTGATCGTAGTCTCGCCCAGCAGGGCCAGCTTCTCCAGATTTACGATGTTGAATTCCTGGCGGAAGATGTTGGTAAATCCGCGCTTGGGCATGCGGCGATGCAAGGGCATCTGGCCGCCTTCAAAACCGCGCATCATGCGCGAACCGCTGCGCGAGCGCTGACCTTTATGTCCGCGGGTCGAGGTCTTGCCCATGCCCGAACCCATGCCGCGGCCGACGCGCTTCTTGTTTTCCGCCGCCTTCTTTGGTGCGCGAATATTGGAAAGATTCATAAATAAGCTCTCAGCTGTCAGCTCTCAGCTCTCAGTCTCATCGCCCTCGGTTCTAGCTGAGAGCTGATGGCTGAAAGCTGATGGCTTCATTGCACGATTTCCACCAGGTGCGGCACCTTGGCTACCATGCCGCGGATAGCCGGGTTGTCCGGCCGCTCAATCACCTGGTTCAGCCGGGTAAAACCCAGACCCTTCACCACCAGCTTCTGCTGTACCGGGGCGCAAATGGCGGAACGAACCCATTTCAAATGGATTTTGGCGCCGCTGCCCGCGATCGATTTCTTTGCCAATTTGCTAGGCATGATTACAGTTCCTCAACCAGCTTACCGCGCATGGCGGCCACATCGCTGCGGTTTTTCAAATGCTTGAGCGCATCAAAAGTCGCCTTGATCACGTTGTGCGGATTGGTGGTGCCAATCGACTTGGTCAGCACGTTCTGAATGCCCGCCGAAGTCATCACCGCGCGCACCGCCCCGCCCGCAATCACTCCGGTACCTTCCGGAGCGGGTTTCAACAGCACCCGGCCCGATCCGAAGCGTCCCAGCACCAGGTGCGGAATACTGGTCTGGGTAAGGTTCACCCTCATCAGGTTCTTCTTCGCCGACTCAATTCCCTTGCGAATGGCCTGGGGAACTTCCTTCGCCTTCCCCGAACCATAGCCTACGACGGCGGCGCTGGGATCTCCCACCACCACCAGGGCCGCGAAAGAAAGGTTCTTGCCGCCCTTGACCACCTTGGTCACGCGGTTGATCGCGACCACCTGGTCTTTCAGCTGGTAAGAATTCGCATCAAGTTTCTTAATCACAGTTGGCATTCGTTAAACTCTCATTTCCTATTCGGCCTTACCTCCTAGAACTGCAGTCCAGCTTCACGGGCGGAATCGGCCAAGGCCTTGACCCGGCCGTGATAAATGTAGCCGCCACGATCGAACACAACTTTGGTGATGCCTTTGGCCTTGGCGCGCTCGGCGATGTTCTTGCCGACCGTCTTGGCTGCGGCGAGATTGCCTCCGGTGCGCCGCTCGCCCTTCTTGCCCTCGGCGGAATTGGCGGAGACCAGGGTCGCGCCCTGCAAGTCGTCAATCAATTGAACATAAATGTGGTTCAGCGAACGATACACGTTCAGCCGCGGACGCTCGGCGGTACCGAGAATCTTCTTGCGGATGCGTTCATGAACATGCCGCCGGTTCTGGTTCTTCGATGTCTGCGTAAGCATCTGTTTCAGTCCTTGGTCGTTGTCGGTCGTTGGCCCAACACCAAGACCACGACGACGACTTTGTGTTTCTTAAGAGTGTGTGGCGCTGCCGTTCGGGGTTGGCCAACGACCAAGGGCCAACGGCCAACGACAGTTACTTTCGCTCCTGTCTTTCCAACCTTCTTCTTCAGGCGCTCGCCTACATAGCGCACGCCCTTGTTCTTGTAGGGATCGGGTGGCCGTAGACTTCGCATTTCGGCGGCTACCTGGCCCACTTTCTGGCGATCGATGCCGGTGACGCTGAGCTTCGTCTGCTTGGGATCCACCGTCGCTTCAATGCCGCCGGGCAGCGGGTACTCGATGGGATGCGAGTATCCCAGACTGAACACCACCGTGCCCTTGCCCTTTAATTCCGCCCGGTATCCGATGCCGACGATTTCCAGTTCGCGGGTCCAGCCTTTGGTGACACCCTCAACCGCGTTGTTGACCAGAGCGCGGGCCAGTCCATGCACCGCGGCCTGCGAGTCGTTCTCGCGGATCGCCACCAGGTTTCCGTCCTGCTGCTCGACACGGATGCCGCGGGGAAGCTGTGTATCCAGCTTGCCCTTGGGACCCTGCACGGCAACCATGTTGCCTTCAATCTTGACCACAACTCCCTTGGGGAGCGGGATTGGTTTTCTTCCAATTCTTGACATAAGCTTTCAGCTCTCAGCTTTCAGCTCTCAGCCTGGATCGCCGTCAGAACTGATAGCTGACGGCTGATAGCTGAAGGCTGGTTTTCTACCAAATCTCGCACAGCACTTCGCCGCCGACGCCCTGCTTGCGCGCTTGGCGTCCGGTCATGACTCCACGGGGCGTAGTCAAAATATTGATGCCCATGCCGCCCAGCACGCGCGGAATTTCGCTACGACGCACGTAGACGCGGCAACCGGGCCGGGAGACACGCTCCACGTTCGAGATCGCGGCTTCGTTGTTGTTGCCATATTTCAGATAGATGCGCAGGACCTTGTGGCCTTCCTCCTCCGCCGGCTTGAAATTGGAGATGTAGCCTTCCTCCTTGAGGATGCGGGCTATCTCCAGCTTCAGCTTGGAGGCGGGAACATCTACTTTCTGATGGCGGGCGCGTATCGCGTTGCGAATGCGCGTCAGCATGTCTGCGACCGGATCGGTCAACCTCATCGTCTGCTTCTCCTCCGCCGCCCGTTTGCTTCGGCCATTCCTGCCTGGCGCCGAAGAACCCGCGACGACGTGCTATCAACCCGAACTTTGGGTGCCCCACGCTTGCGCGTTTTTTGCGCAAGGTTGGGAGATTCATCACCAATTCCCTACCAGGACGACTTCGAAACCCCGGGAATCTCTCCCCGCAAGGCCAGACCGCGGAAACACAAGCGGCAGATGCCAAATTTGCGCAAATAGGCGCGCGGGCGTCCGCAGAGTTTGCAGCGATTATGCCGGCGCGAGGAAAATTTCAGCTTCGGCTGTTTGCCGCGCGCCTTATCAAACTTCTCCTGGATCTTTGCATCCTTGACTCGTTTTGCAGTTGTCAATTTACTTTCAGCTCCTAGCCTCTGGCTGCCAGCTTGTTAGCTTTCATCCATCAGCTCTCAGTTAAGACTTGATCACGCTTCCATCACTCAATTACTGCGGCCGGAAAGGCATGCCCAAGTGCTTCAGCAGAACCCGTGCCTGATCGTCGCTCCGCGCCGTGGTCACGATGGTGACGTTCATGCCCTTGGTCTTGTCCACTCGGGCATAGTCAATCTCGGGAAAAATCAGCTGGTCGTGCAGGCCCAGCGTGTAGTTGCCGCGCCCATCGAACGACTTGGTCGAAACTCCCTTGAAGTCGCGTACGCGAGGCAGCACCACATTGACCAGCCGATCCAGAAACTCGTACATGCGGTCGCCACGCAGCGTGACCATGGCACCAATCGCCTGCCCCTCGCGCACCTTGAAGGCCGCAATCGACTTCTTGGCCCGGGTCGTCACCGGCTTCTGGCCGGTGATCTGGCCGAGCTCGTTGACCGCTGGGTCGAGGATCTTGGCGTTCTGCGTAGCCTCACCAACCCCCATGTTGACCACGATCTTATGGACATGCGGCACGGCCATGGGGTTTTTCAGATCGAATTCCTTCATCAGCGCAGGCGCGACTTCGCTCTTGAACCGGCTCTTGAGCCGCGGCGTTTCCTTGGCGCTATGGCGCGCTACTGCCGGCGGCTTCGCCTCCTGCTGCTTCTCGCCCTGTTTGTCACGTTTTTCTTTTGCCATTGCTTCTGCTTACCTTCTCTCACGGTTTCGGAGTGTCGGAACCAGCTTTTAGCTATTAGCCTTTAGCTCTTAGAGTCACATTCCAACGTTTACCGCTGCGTGAGCGCCTTCAAATCCCTTATTCAAAAACCCAGCCTGCAAGCCTAGCGCGCTAGCTAAGAGCTACTTATCCAGCGTCGCGCCGCACTTGCGGCACACTCGAACCTTGCGCTCTCCCTGAAATTCATGCCCGATGCGCACCGGACGTTTGCAACTGGCACACATCAGAGCCACGTTGGAGATCGCGATACGGCTCTCCTGCTCGGCAATTCCGCCCTTGATATTGCGCTGCGGATTGGGGCGGACGTGTTTCTTCACCAGCATCACGTGCTCGACCAGGATCTTGGCATCGTTCGGAAAAACCCTCAGCACGCGGCCCTCTTTACCCTTGTCGCGGCCAGTGATCACCTTCACCGTATCGTTGCGGCGAAGATCGACTCGTTTGTGTTCCGTCGCTACTGTCTTCATATAGAACCCTTAACCAAATTTGCAATCGGGTAATTTGGAAATTTCGTAATTGAATACCTGTTCCCGGCGAGCAGGGTTCAATTGCCAAATTACATAACTACAAAATTCCCCAATTACTCAATGCTTCACAAAACTTCCGGCGCCAGTGACACGATCTTCAAAAACTTTTTCTCGCGCAGCTCGCGGGCCACGGGACCAAACACACGGGTTCCCACGGGCTCGCCGGCTTCGTTGATCAGCACCGCGGCATTCTGGTCGAAACGGATGTAGGTGCCATCGCGGCGGCGGTGCTCCTTGCGAGTGCGCACGATGACCGCCTTCACCACTTTCCCCTTCTGCACCTGTCCTTCCGGGGCTGCTTCCTTCACGCTGGCGGTGATGACGTCGCCCAGCCCCGCGTTCAGGCCGGTCGAACCGCCGAGCGGCAAGATCATCTGCAGCTTGCGGGCGCCAGAGTTGTCGGCGACCTCGAGCATCGATCTCATCATCACAGCCATAATCTGTATCTCCCTCGGCGCTCTTAAATCCGCGCGCTCTCCCGCATCTTCCAGATCTTCTAGCTGACTTCCGCTACCGCGACTTCCGGCACCAAGGCCGCACGCCGCACAATCTCTTTCAGACGCCAGCGCTTCAGCTTGGACAGAGGACGAGTCTCCTCCAGGCGGACGACATCGCCCACATGGGCTTCGTTCTTCTCGTCATGCGCGTAGAACTTCTTGGCTTTTGACACCACGCGTTTGTAGAAGGGGTGCGTCTTCTTGCGCACCACCTGCACCACGATGGTCTTGTGCATGCGGCTGGAGACCACTTCGCCAACCACTTCCTTGCGCCGTCCCGCCGCCTGCTGCACTACCGCCACGGATTGTGGGTTCGTTTCGGGCATGCTACTTCTTCTCCGTTCCGCCGGCCGCCGCCAGTTCGCGCTCGCGTGCGATAGTCTTAACCCGCGCGATGTCCTTGCGCAGGCCGCGAATCTTTTTCAGGCTCTCAGTCTGTCCCATGTTGAGCTGAAACTTCAATTTGAACAGCTGGTCGCTGAGCTCGTGCTCCTGGTGGCGAAGTTCCTCGGCCGTCAGGTTACGTACTTTTTCGGATTTCATAATCAGCTCTCAGTTCTTAATTCGCAGTTCCCAGCCCGTAGTCTTTAGTGCGCGCCTTCGCGCTTCACAAACACAGTACGCAGCGGAAGCTTGTGTGACGCCAGACGCATGGCCTCGGTCGCATCTTGCCGCGAGACCCCTTCCATCTCGAACAGGATCTTGCCCGGCCGCACTACCGCAACCCAATGATCCGGCGCTCCTTTGCCCTTGCCCATACGGGTTTCGGCCGGCTTCTTAGTGACCGGCTTGTCTGGAAACAGACGGATCTGGATCTTGCCGCCGCGCTTGATGAAACGGGTCATGGCCACTCGCGCCGCCTCGATCTGGCGGTCGGTAATCCAGCCCGGCTCGAGCACCTTCAGCCCGAAATCGCCAAACGCCAGCTGGCTTCCGCGCCACGCCTTGCCGGTCATGCGGCCGCGCTGCTGCTTGCGATACTTCACTTTCTTTGGCATCAACATAAAATCAGCTCTTAGCTTTCAGCCTTCAGCTCTCAGCCAAATCTCTTAGAACGCGCCTGCTTGCTGCGCTTCGCGTTTTTTGGCCGGCAAAATTTCGCCTTTGTAGACCCAGCACTTCACTCCGATCACGCCGTAGGTGGTCCGGGCTTCGGTAAAACCGTAGTCGATGTCGGCGCGCAGCGTGTGCAGCGGCAGACGGCCCTGCAGATACCATTCGGAACGTGCGATTTCGTTGCCGTTCAGACGCCCGCTCACCCGCACCTTGATTCCCTTGCAGCCGAAACGCAGCGCCGAATCCACCGCTTTGCGCATGGCGCGGCGGAAGCCTACGCGTTTCTCCAGTTGCAGCGCAATCGCCTCCGACACCAGTTGCGCGTCCAGCTCAGGCTTGTGCACTTCCTGGATATCGATGTGCACTTCGCGCGCAGTCCGTTTCTGGACATCTTGCTTAAGCTTGTCGATTTCCGCGCCCTTGCGCCCAATGATGATGCCAGGACGCGCCGTCTTGATAATGACCCGCAGCTTGTTGCCGGGACGCTCGATTTCAATCGAGCTGACGCCCGCGGACTTGAGCTTGTCTTTCAGCTCGTTCCTCAGCTTGACGTCTTCAAGCAACAGCTTGTCGTAGTCGCGCTCCACAAACCAGCGCGACTTCCAGGGCTTGGTGTAGCCCAGGCGAAAACCGTAGGGATGAACTTTTTGTCCCATTATCTGGCTCCTACTTTCTTCTTGGCGGCTGGCGCCTTCCGTTTGGCTCCAGCTTTGGCTTTGGCCGCAGTCGTCGTCTTGGCCGCCGCCGATTCCTCTCCAACCACGGTCGCGAGCGATTCCCCGCTCTTGCCCCGCTCCGCCAAAACGATCTCGATGTGGGCGATACGCCGCACGTAGCGGAATGCCCGGCCCATCGGCGCGGGACGGATGCGTTTCATCCGCGGCCCGTCGTTCGCGACCGCGCTTTTCACGTACAGCTTGTCCACGTCGACGTCGATGCCCTTCTCACTGCTCAGGTAGTTGGCATTCTCCAGCGCCGAGCGCAGCAATTTTTCCACCGTGGCCGCCACCCGCTTCTTGGTGAAGATCAGGGTATTGAGCGCATCTTCCACCTTGCGGCCTTTGATCAAATCCAGCACCAGCCGCGCCTTCTGCGGCGAGACCCGGGTGAAGCGGACTTGAGCTCGAAATTCCATTTTTATCTCCTTAACGCCGCATCTCCCTTACGCCTTCGGCGCTGCTGGCGCCGCCGGGGCTGAACCCGCCGCCGGAGTGATGGCGCCCGGACCGCCGGGCACTCCCGCCGGCTTGGCCGCAACTTCGGTGGCCGCCCGCATCGAGTGACCCTTGAACTGGCGGGTGAAACTGAATTCGCCCAGCTTGTGGCCCACCATGTTTTCCGAGATGTACACCGGAATGAATTTCTTGCCGTTATGCACCGCGATGGTGTGGCCCACCATTTCCGGAATGATGGTCGAACGCCGCGACCAGGTGCGTAGCACCTTCTTCTCGTTACGCGAGTTCATGCCGTCCACCCGCGCCTGCAGGTAGCCATCCACGAACGGACCCTTCTTGGTTGAACGTGCCATAAAGTCAGCTTCTAGCTGTTAGCTCCTAGCTCTTGGCTAAATCAAAAACCCTCGTCATTCCCAACCGCTTCAGCCGTAGTGAACCCGATCTTGCCGACGACTGAAGACTGACGACCGACGACTACTTACTTCTTGCCTCTTCGGTTCACAATGAACGCATCCGTGCGTTTGTTGTTCCGCGTCTTGTAGCCACGTGTCGGCTGTCCCCACGGTGTGACCGGATGCCGGCCGCCGGAAGTCTTGCCTTCACCACCACCATGCGGATGGTCAACCGGGTTCATGGAGACACCACGGTTTACCGGACGGCGCCCCAGCCACCGCATACGGCCGGCTTTCCCGATGGTGATGTTTTCATGGTCCAGGTTTCCCACCTGGCCGATCGTGGCCATGCAGTCTTGCGCCACTTTGCGCGTCTCGCCCGAAGGCAACTTCACCAGCGCGTACTCACCTTCCTTAGCCACCAGTTGCGCTGAGCCGCCAGCCGAGCGCACCATCTGCGCGCCCTTGCCGGGCTTCAATTCGATGTTGTGGATAGTCGTGCCGGGTGGGATATTCTTCAGTGGCAAAGCGTTGCCCACCAGAATATCCGCTTCCGGACCGCTCACTACTTTCTGTCCAACTTTCAGCCCGTCGGGCTGCAAAATGTAGCGCTTCTCGCCATCGGCATAGCTCAACAGCGCGATCCGCGCCGAACGGTTGGGATCGTATTCGATCGAAGCCACCGTGGCCGGAATGCCGTTCTTGTCTCGCTTGAAATCGATCAGGCGCAGCTTGCGCTTGTGGCCGCCGCCGCGATGCCACATAGTGGTGTCACCGCTGTTGCGGCGTCCACCAGTACGCTGCTTGGTTTCGAGCAACGGCTTGTGCGGATGCCGGGTCGTAATATCGTCGTTGACCAGCGTGGTCCGGTAGCGCAACGTCTGCGTAGTCGGTCTGTAAGTCTTGATTGGCATAATAGCTCTCAGCTTTCAGCTTTCAGCTCTCAGTAACTTCCACCACCGCCGCTTTCGCTGAAAGCTGACGGCTGAGAGCTGATAGCTGTCTTACAGGTTCTGCGCGTATTCCGGCATCTTTTCGCCGGCCTTCAGGCGCACGAACGCTTTTTTCCAGTCCGGGCGATAGCCCGCGAATTTTCCCCGCCGGCGTTCCTTGCCGGGGTAGAGCGCGGTGCGAACCGAATGCACTTTCACTTTGAAAATCGATTGCACTGCCTCCCGAATCTCGGTCTTGGTCGCGGCTTTCGCCACCTGGAACACGAGCGTGTTCTGGTTTTCCTTGATGGCCAGACCTTTTTCCGTAATCACCGGACGACGAATGATCTGATACGCGGATTTCATCAGGCTACCTCCGCCGCTTTTTCATGGCGCGACCGCCGCCGGGGAGATCCCGAGGCTTTCTTTGCTTTTGCTTTGTCGTCCGCCTTGTGCTGCCGCTTCGAGGCCGCGTTCTTCAGTGAAAGTTGCAACGCTTCGATGGCTGGCTGCGAAAAAATCGCCCGGTCATAGCGCAGCAGGTGATAAGGATGAACCTCGTTGCCATGCACCAGTTCGACTCCCTCGAGGTTGCGCGATCCCAAGGTCAGGTTGCGATTGCCGTGGCGGGGCACTTCGACCAACAAAGCCGTGGTTTCCACTTTCAGCGCGTCCAGTGCCTCGCGGAACAGCTTGGTCCTGGGCTCTTTCACGTCAAACGCGTTGACCACGATTAGCTTGCCGTCGGCGAATTTCGAGGCCAGCGCCGAACGCAACGCTCCCTGCAACTTCTTGCGCGGAAACGCATAGTCGTAAGAGCGTGGCTGCGGCCCATGCACCGTGCCGCCATGCCGCCAGAGGGGTGAACGGATGGAACCAACCCGGGCGCGCCCCGTGCCCTTCTGCTTCCACAGCTTCTTGCCCGCGCCCGAAACCAGTTTCTTGTTCTTGGTGGCGTGGGTGCCGGCGTGCCGGGCGGCGCGGTAATGCTTAACCGCTTCCCACAGCAGGTCTTCGTTGATCGCGCCAAACACTTCATCGGCGAGATCGAGCGTCCCGACCTTCTCCCCGCTCAGATTATGAATGTCGATAGTTGCCATATGCTTTCCGTGTTGTTTGCCCGGCCGGCGACTGAACACCGACGACCGACGGCTGTCCTTAAGCTTTCTTGGCCGCCCTCTTTGCCGCCTTCAACGGATCCACCGTGGCTGCGCCGCCAAATCCGCGCCGTTCTCTGGGCGGCTTCTTGGCTTTGGTGATCACCAGATACCCGCCGTTCGGACCCGGCACGCTGCCTTCTACTACCAGCAAATTCTCGTCCTTGTCGACACCCAGCACCCGCAGGTTGCGTTGCGTCACCCGGTCCACACCCATATGTCCCGACATCCGCATGCCCTTGAATACGCGGGAAGGAAACGCGGACGAACCGATCGAGCCGGGAATTTGAAACATCGAGCCGTGGGATTTCGCGCCGCCGGCGAAGTGATGCCGCCGGACCACACCCGCGAAGCCACGCCCCTTGCTGATTCCCACCACGTCCACGAACTTCTCACCTTCAAAAATGTCCACCAGCACCCGGTCGCCGGCTTTTACCGCCACTGTCTCTTCTGCCTTTTCGACTTCAATCGGCACCTCGCGCAGGAATTTCACCGGCGGCAGATTGTGCTTTCCGAGATGTCCCTTCATCGGCTGGGTCAGGCGCGATTCCTTCATGAACTCGACCAGGCCGATCTGCGCTGCGTCGTATCCGTCGCGAGTCTGCGTCTTGTGCTGAGTGATCACGCAGGGACCCGCCTGCAGAACGGTCGCGGGATGCACGTCGCCCTTGTCGTCGAAGAGCTGTGTCATTCCGACTTTCTTGCCTAGAATTCCAGTGACCTTCGCCATTTCAATTCTTCTCCGCAAGCTGATCAGCTCAAGCTGACCGCTGACCACAAAAGCCGACGGTTATTTATGTTCCTTGCCAAACGCTTTGATCTCGACATCCACGCCCGCGGGCAAGTCGAGTTTCATCAAGGCGTCCACAGTTTGCTGCGTCGGTTCGAGAATATCGAGCAAACGCTTGTGAGTGCGGATCTCGAACTGTTCGCGCGATTTCTTGTCCACGTGCGGAGAACGCAGCACGCAGTATTTGTTTTTCATCGTGGGCAAAGGAATCGGGCCCGCGATTTGCGCGCCAGTGCGCCGAGCCGTGTCGACAATCTCACCCGTGGACTGATCCAGGATGCGGTAGTCGTACGCCTTCAGCCGGATGCGAATTCTTTCTTTTCCAACCATATTCCACTCTCTAACCCCTCCCGCCTGCGGGAGGAAAGAACTTGCGGCTAGCTGCAAGCCGCTGAAAACAGCTCCTAGCTCTTAGCTTCTAGCTCAAACCTTCTGAGAACTGAGAACCAGCAACTGATCACTGGTTCTATCTTCAATACAAAATTCCACACTTGACCAAGCTACTGAATCACCTCGCTGATCGTACCCGCGCCTACCGTGTGCCCACCCTCGCGGATGGCAAACCGCAAGCCCTTCTCCATCGCCACCGGCGTGATCAGCTCGATCACCAGCTGTACGTTGTCGCCCGGCATCACCATCTCCGTCGCCGCCGGCAACTCCGCCACTCCCGTCACATCCGTCGTCCGCAGATAAAACTGCGGCCGGTAGCCCTTGAAGAACGGCGTGTGCCGCCCGCCTTCTTCCTTGGTCAGGATGTAGACTTCCGCCTTGAACTTGGTGTGAGGAGTAATCGATCCACCCTTGGCCAGCACCATGCCGCGTTCGACGTCTTCTTTCGCGATGCCGCGCAGCAAGAGGCCAGCATTGTCTCCCGCCAGCCCTTCGTCCAACTGCTTCTTGAACATCTCGACGCCCGTGACCACTGTCTTGCGGGTCTCGCGGAAGCCCACGATTTCCACTTCCTCGCCCACTTTCACCTTGCCGCGCTCGATCCTTCCCGTCACCACCGTGCCGCGGCCCGAGATCGAGAAGATGTCTTCAATCGGCATCAGGAACGGCTTGTCCAGCTCACGCGCCGGCTGCGGAATGTACTTGTCCACCGCCGCCATCAGCTCGTCAATCTGCTTCTCCCACTTGGCTTCCCCGTTCAACGCGCCCAGAGCGGACAGACGCACTACCGGAATGTCGTCGCCCGGGAACTGATAGCTCTTCAGCAGCTCGCGTACTTCGAGTTCGACCAGGTCGAGCAGCTCGGCGTCATCGACTGCGTCACACTTATTGAGCGCCACCACGATGTAAGGCACGCCCACCTGCCGCGCCAGCAGCACGTGCTCACGCGTCTGCGGCATGGGACCATCGGTCGCCGCGACTACAAGAATCGCGCCATCCATCTGGGCCGCGCCCGTGATCATGTTCTTGATGTAGTCGGCGTGGCCGGGGCAATCCACGTGCGCGTAGTGACGGTTCGCCGTCTCATACTCCACGTGCGCGGTAGCAATGGTGATACCGCGCGCCTTCTCTTCCGGCGCGTTGTCGATCGAATCGAACGATCGGAACACGATCTTCGGGTTGTGCTTCTGCAACACCTTGGTGATGGCCGCGGTCAACGTGGTCTTGCCATGATCAATGTGACCAATCGTCCCTACGTTGCAGTGCGGCTTATTGCGATCAAATTTCTCTTTCGCCATTTCCTAGCTCCGTATGACGCGGGCGTTCTCGCCCGCCTCGGCTACCTCTTGGGGTTTCCCTGCGCCTTGCCAATGATCTCGTCCGCCGCGCTGCGCGGCACTTCTTCATAGCGCGCGAAGTGCATCGAGTATTCAGCCCTGCCCTGCGTGCTCGAGCGCATGTGTGTGGCATAGCCGAACATCTCGGCCAGGGGCACAATCGCTTTGATTACCTGCGAACCGGCGCGATGTTCCATGCCTTCAATTCGCCCGCGACGCGAACTCAGGTCGCCCATGATGGTCCCGGCGTAGTCTTCTGGCGTGACCACCTCGACCGACATCACCGGCTCCAGCAATACCGGAGAGGCTCTCCGAGCCGCCTCTTTGAAGGCCATTGAACCCGCGATCTTGAACGCCATTTCGTTGGAATCGACATCGTGATAGCTGCCGTCGTAGAGCGTGGCCTTCACATCCACCATGGGATAGCCGGCCAGAATTCCTCCCTCGAGAGCTTCCTGGATCCCCTGGTCGATGGGCTTGATGTATTCCTTGGGTACCGAACCGCCGACGATATCGTTGACAAATTCGTAGCCCGTCCCGGCAGGCTGGGGATCCAGCTTGATCTTGGCGTGACCGTACTGGCCGCGGCCGCCGGTCTGACGAATATACTTGCCCTCGGCTTCGGCATGCTTGCGGATGGTCTCGCGATAGGCGACCTGCGGCTTGCCCACGTTGGCTTCGACTTTGTACTCGCGCATCATGCGATCGACGATGATCTCGAGATGCAACTCACCCATGCCGCTGATGATGGTTTGTCCGCTGTCGGGATCGGTGTGAACCTTGAAGGTGGGGTCTTCCTGGGCCAACTTGGAAAGCGCCATGCCCATCTTTTCCTGGTCGGCTTTGGTCTTGGGCTCGACTGCGACCGAGATCACCGGAACCGCGAAGGTGATGTTTTCAAGAGCGATGGGATGCTTTTCGTCGCAGATGGTGTCGCCGGTCGAAACATTCTTGAGACCGACGGCGGCACAGATATCGCCCGCCAGAATCTCGTTGATATCTTCGCGCTTGTTGGCGTGCATCTTGAGCAGACGGCCAATGCGCTCGCTGCGTCCGCGGCCGGCGTTGAGCACCGAGTCTCCCGACTTGAGGTGCCCGGAGTAGACACGAATAAACGTCAACTGGCCGACGAATGGGTCAGCCATAATCTTGAAGGCCAGCGCCGAAAACGGTTCGTTATCGGCAGGCTTGCGAGTAATGACCTCGGCGTTGTCAGGGTTTACGCCTTTGACCTCGCCTGCATCGAGCGGCGAAGGCAGGTAATCCACCACCGCATCGAGCAGCGGCTGCACGCCTTTGTTCTTGAAGGCCGTTCCGACAACCACCGGAAACACCTTCAGAGCGATCGTCGATTTGCGCAAGGATGCCCGCAGCTCCGAGGGAGAAATGGTCTCGCCCTCAAGGAATTTGTGCAGCATTTCATCGTCATTCTCGGCGACGGTCTCAACCAGTGCGGTATGGAAGGCTTCGGCTTTTTTCTGCAGTTCGGCGGGGATTTCGCCTGTAATGTACTCGGCGCCGATGGTGTCGTCCTGCCAGACGATCGACTTCATCTCGATGAGATCGACTACGCCTTTGAATTTATCTTCTTGTCCGATTGGAATCTGGATGGCAACGGGCTTGGCGTTGAGGCGCTTGCGGAGAGTATCGACGGCGTGCTCGAAATCGGCGCCCATCTTGTCGATCTTGTTGATAAAACAAATTCTGGGGACGCCGTACTTGTCGGCTTGACGCCAGACCTTTTCCGATTGCGGCTGCACTCCGTGGACGGCGTCAAACACAGCCACCGCGCCATCGAGCACACGCAAAGACCGCTCCACTTCGGCGGTGAAATCCACGTGTCCGGGAGTGTCAATGATATTGATGCGAATATCACGCCAGGTGCAGGTGGTGGCGGCGGAGGTGATGGTGATGCCGCGCTCCTGCTCCTGCTCCATCCAGTCCATGGTGGCGGTGCCTTCGTGGACCTCTCCGATGCGGTGCGTCTTTCCCGTATAAAACAGGATGCGCTCGGTCGTAGTGGTCTTGCCGGCATCGATGTGAGCCATAATGCCGATATTCCTGCACCGTTCTAATGGGACTGTTCTGGACACAGCTTTCTTTCTTCTCTTCTTTATGTGACTCTTGTTTCCGTACGTCTTGCTCGTTTGTGACTGAACCGGTCAAAGCTCTTATCTCTTCTCTCTTCTTCGATCTCCGTGTAGAGACGTAACTTGTTACGTCTCTGGCGCTCCCCAGACGTAGCAAGCTACGTCTCTACAAAAACAAAAACCGATTACCAGCGGTAGTGCGCGAAAGCCTTATTGGCCTCGGCCATGCGGTGTACGTCTTCCTTCTTCTTGATGGCTGCGCCCCGGTTGTTGCTGGCATCGAGCAATTCGTTGCTTAGCTTGTCAACCATGCCCTTTTCAGCGCGGCCGCGGGAGTACGTAATCAGCCAGCGGATCGCGAGCGAGGTGCGCCGGTCGGCATTCACTTCCACCGGAACCTGGTAGTTGGCTCCGCCCACGCGGCGGCTCTTGACTTCGAGCAGCGGCTTGGCGTTCTCCACCGCCTTCTTGAACAGCTTCAGGGGCTCATCGCCGCCCTTTTGCTGGAGCTTGGTCAAGGCTTCGTAAAAGATGCCTTCGGCGGTGCTCTTCTTGCCCTGCCACATCATGGAGTTGACGAACTTCGTCACCAGGTCCGACCCGTACACCGGATCGGGCTCCACTTTCCGCTTCGCTATATAACCTTTTCGAGGCATTCAGCTTCTAGCTCCTGGCTCTTAGCTTCTGGCTTCGAGCTGCCGGGCGAAACGTCCTTGCTCGCCCCTTAATTTCTTGTCTTGCCGACGACTGACGACCGAAGATGACGACTACTAAGCCTTCGGCCGCTTGGCTCCGTACTTTGAACGGCTCTGCTTGCGGCCCGCGACGCCGACCGCGTCCAGTGTGCCGCGGATCACGTGATAGCGGACACCGGGTAGATCCTTCACCCTGCCGCCGCGAATCAGCACAATGGAGTGCTCCTGCAAATTGTGCCCAACGCCGGGAATATAGGTCGTAACCTCAATCCCGTTGGTCAATCGGACGCGGGCGACTTTGCGCAAGGCTGAGTTCGGCTTCTTCGGGGTCTGCGTGTAGACACGGGTGCAGACACCGCGCTTTTGCGGACATCCCTGCAACGCTGGACTCGCCGTTTTGTACCGCGGCCGCTTGCGGCCGCTACGCACCAATTGATTGAAAGTAGGCATGGTTGATTCCTATCCACTTCCGGCTGTCCTTCTTGCTCGTGGAGCGCACAGTCTCCCACGCACGAATGAACGCCGCTTCTGCTGTTCCCTGCGTTTCAGGGGCTGGATGGCGAATGGGCCAACCATGATTCCCGACCGGCACAAAACACCGGCGAGAGATTTCGGTATCCCGTTCAGACTAAACGCCGCCGACGGTGGCCCCAGGCCCGAACGCTTTGCTTCGGGAGTTGCTCCGTTTCGTCAGCACTGCCCCACATAGCCTTTCAACGGGTGAAAGGTAAGCGCAGGGCGTTTCAGCGAGGGCGGCTCCGGTGGCGCGTTCCTTCCCGGAGACGTTTGTTGCTAAAGCTCAACTGCGTTGTTCGGGCTCTGTTCACACACCAACCGGCGTGCGGATCAGAAACCACCGCGTACAGGTAAGCCAGACATAGCTCGCGGAACCTTACAAATATAGCAACTCGCGCGACACATCGTCAATGGCAGTGTGCTGCATCTGATGAGGAGTGGCGGATTTTCGTTGCGATTGACCATGCGGCATTCGGAAGTTGACGAAATTTGGACTGGGAAGATCGGCTTTACACAGATCCTTCACTTCGTTCAGGATTTCGCCTGCGGACTCGGACGCCCGCAAACCGGCTCAACTTGCTGAAAAAAATTCTAGCCTCTACACTTGGGGCTTTCCAGAAACGTCCAAACAGCTCGCCCCGTGGAACCACTGGGCGGGGAGGGTGCATGGGTAGGTCGTCCGGTTCAGTCGGGTTTGCATTGATCTGCATGATGAGTAGTCTGATCGCGGCTTTGACCAGCTGCAGCAGCAGTAGTCCTACCAACGCGACCTCTTTCCCGGCTCCCGCCAAAATCAATCTCTCGCCGGCGACCGAAGTTTCACTGGACGTGGGCAGCTTCACTCAGGTCTTTACCGCAACACCCGAGAACAATAAGGGCATAACGATCACTACTCCCGTAGCCTTTCTTTCCAGCAATACTTCGGTCCTTACCATAGCCAGCAACGGTCGTGCCTGCGCCGGCACATGGGATTCGCTCACGACTCCCCAAATCTGTACCCCGGGTCCTGCAGGGGTGGCTGAGGTAACGGCAACGTCGCATGGGATCAGCAGTCCGCCGACCACCGTCTACGTCCACCAGCACATTGACAGTATCTCGATTAGTCTGGTGCCTGGGCAGACCCTGCCCCCCGGTCCATGCTTCTCCAAGGGTCAGATCGTGAATTACCAGGCCACTGCCCTGAGCCAGGGTCTGGATGTTACAGCCAGCGCTGGGCCATTTAACTGGCAGGCGGTAACCGCCGGCGTGGCCGCGCTTAAGCCCGCGAGCGTAAGCGCCCCGATCAACGGCCTCTCTTCGGGACAGTTGCAGGTAACGGCCGACACTCCCGGGGTAACGTCGTTGTTTGCCAGCGTCAGCAACGTAACCAGCCAGCCTCTGGATTTCACCACCTGCGCCGTCCAATCGATTACGCTGGAGGTAACTGGCAGTACTACCAACATCATCAACGTGATCTCGGGTAGCGGCAAGACTGTCACCGTGACCGTGGTTGACGTCGCGGGAAACACCATCACCGGGGTTCCCTTAACCTGGAGTACTTCACAGTCCGCGACCGTGGGCGCGAGCAGCGCCGGTAGCGTAACCACTTCCAAGGCCGGCGGAGCGAGCGTGATCGCATCTTGCACCCCGCCTACGTGCAATATCGGGTTTCAACCTCTCTTGCCGATTTATCCCGAAGGCGCGGTCGATGTCGTGGTCGCCCCCTCAGGAACTACAACGACCGCGACCGCCGAAACCATCTACGTCTCGAGCACCGGCGTATCTGCCTCCGGTGACTGCGCCACTAGCAGCGGCTGTGTGAGCACGCTGGTTCCGATTACCGCTCCTGCAAACACTGTGGGTACGGCGGTTAACCTGCCGGCGACGCCGAATTCCCTGGTCTTTGATCGCCAGAGCGCGAAGGCCTATCTGGGAACGGATTTCGGATTTCTGGGAACCAGAGGATTGATGGTTGTGACTCCAGGCTCTCCGCCTACGGTCGCGCAGTTCAAGGGTGTCACGGGCAAAGTGCTGACCGTTTCTCCCGACGGGAAGAAGGTCATCGTTTCGGACACCAAATCTTCTCCGAATGAAGTTTTCGTGTTCGATACCGCCAGCAGCACCTCGACTGCCTTGCCCATTGCCGGAGCGACGGCCGCTGACTACTCGCCCGACAGCCTGAAGGCATACATCCTGGCGGGAAGCACTCTCTACGTTTATTCCACGCTCGAACCCTTGAAAACGATTCCCCTGGCGGCGCCGGCCACGGAAGTGTCATTTCTGCCTGAGGGTGGCTTCGCCTATGTGGCGGGAGGCGCGCCCTCTTCGATCACGGCGTGGAAGACTTGTACGGATGCGCAGGAAACGGCTCAAACCGTTACTACTCCTTCTGCCCCCACGTTCATGAAAGCGCTCTCCAAGAGCTTGGCCGTGGGCGGTGTGACCTTCGACGGCAGTGTACTCGCGGTCGATTCTCCAGGAATTGACCTATTCGGGGCCAACACCAGCGTCCCGGTTCCAGCTACCGGCTCCTGTCCGCTCGACCTTACCAACAGCACCCTGAACATCACCACCGGCAGTTCAGCCTTCTTCAACCTCGGGCAGGGCAGCTTTGTGCCAACCCAGTTGATCGTCTCGCAGGACGGCACCCGAGCTTACATCTTGGCCAGCAGCCTGGGCAGCGTGATGGTTTTTAACGTGGGCAACCAGACTTCCTCCGCAATACCGCTGAGCAGCGACGCTATTCCGATCCAGGCTTCGCTCACGGCCGATGGAACGCGGCTCTACATTGCGGCCGCTGACGGCCAGGTCCATGTGCTGGACACAGAGGCCGGCAGCGATATCACGCAGATTTCTTTCCCCACGGATGCCACAACCTTACAAGGCGGCCTTTGCGTAGGAACGACGTTCACTTGTAATCCGGATTTGATCGCGGTTAAACCCTAGGAACAGTCGTTGGTCCTTGGTCGTTGGCCTGCGGGGGCGAGGCTAGGACTCTCGGCTGCGTCCTCGATGTCTGCCAATGGTTAAGCTTTTGCTTTGTCGAGTTCCTTGCCTACGCTGTCCAGCACACCATTAATAAACTGCACTGACTCCGGGCTGGAAAACCTGCGTGCGATTTCGAGGGCCTCGTTGATGACGACGGCCCGGGGAGTGGTGGGGAAGCCAAGCAGCTCCGCGACCGCCCCGCGCAGCAGGTTGCGATCGACGGCGGCCATTCGTTCCATGCGCCAGTGCTCGGCGTGACCTTCGATCAGGCCATCGATTTCCGTGGCTCGGCTGGTCGCGACCCGGAACAGATCTTCGGCAAAATCGCGCACGTCAGCACCCACGTCGCCTCGCTCGCGCCGAAACGATTGCTGGACCTGTTCCGCACCCTGCTTCCCCATGTCGGCCTGGAAAAGCATCTGGAGCGCTAGTTCACGAGATTTGCGGCGGGTACCCATGGAAGAGAGTCGTCAGTCGTCTGTCTTCAGTCGTCAGGATTCAGTCTACAGCAGGTGGGGATTTCGAAAGAGGTTTGGCCATTATCTGGACCAGTTGGTCCTCGTGGAATCTGATTTTCGCTTTGGACTCTTGCTGACGACTGAGGACTGACGACTGACGACTGCCTTCAGATTCGCCATCTCCACTGCCGCCAGCGCCGCCTCGAAACCTTTGTTTCCCATCTTCAGGCCAGCGCGATCAATCGCTTGCTCCAGGGTGTCGCAGGTGAGGACGCCGAAGGCATGCGGCACGCCCGTCTCCTGTGCAGATTGACCGATGCCACGCGCAACTTCGTTGACGATGACATCGTAGTGGGCGGTGTCGCCGCGCAGCAGACATCCGAGACAGATGATGGCATCGTATTTCTTGGTTTCGGCAAGAGTGCGAGCGGCGGAGGGAATTTCGAAAGCGCCGGGTACGCGGATAATCTTGAGGTCTTTCGGTTGAGCACCGCATTGCACCAAACCGTCGAAGGCGCTTTGTAGTAGCCTCTCCGTAATGAACGCATTGAACCGCGACACTACGATGCCGAAGCGTTTTCCGGCGGCGCTGAGTTTGCCTTCGAGCACCTTAGGCCGAAGTTTCGATGGAGATTTCAAGATCCGATTCCTATTAACTCACACTCAAACACTGTCATTCTGAGCGCACCGAAGAACCTATGTATTTTGGCGGCGGCGCCGAAATGCATGAGTCCTTCGGCGGCTAAAGCCGCCTCAGGATGACAATCATAAAGGGAATTTGCGGTTACAGCTTGTTCGGTTTCGGATTACTCGGATCCGCGTAATCGTAAAAACCCTTACCTGACTTCCGCCCGTACCAGCCCGCCATCACTAACCGCTTCAGCAGCGGCGGTGACGCAAACCGGCGCTCCTTGAATTCGTCGTACATCACCTGGGTGATGTAGTACGTCGTGTCGAGGCCGACAAAATCGAGCAGCGTGAACGGTCCCATGGGATATCCGCAGCCAAGCTTCATGGCGCTATCAATGTCGTCGACCGAGCCCACGCCCTCCTCGTAGGCACGGATGGCGTCGAGCAAGTAAGGTACCAGCAGCCGGTTCACGATGAAACCAGTCTTGTCGCTGGTGCGGACAGGAACCTTGCCAAGTTTCTTGCCGAACTCGTACGCGGTGTCATAGACCTCAGCAGCAGTAGCGATGGTACGCACCACTTCTACCAGCTGCATCAGCGGGACAGGATTGAAAAAGTGCAGGCCGATGAAACGTTCCGGGCGCTTCGTGGAGGTCAAGAGTTCAGTAATCGAAATAGATGAAGTGTTCGAGGCAAAGATGGCATCTTTCTTTACGATGCCGTCGAGCGCAGCGTACATCTTCTTCTTTTCGTCGACGTTTTCGACAACGGCCTCGATGACGATGTCGCAATCAGCCAGGTCTTGTTGCCTGGTTGTGCCCTTGATCCGCGCACGGACTGCCTGCGGCGTTTCCTTGATCGTGCCTTTTTCTGCAAACTTTGCTAACGACTTCTCAATGCCCGCAAAACCTTTGTCGAGATATTTCTGGTCAACCTCCAGTACCGTTACGTCGAAGCCTGCCGTCGCGGCGACTTGTGCGATGCCAGAACCCATCAGGCCACAGCCGAGCACGCCAACTTTCTTGATTTCCATAGGAGTTGTGAGTTTATCAGCGGAGATGGAGTCCCTGCCACAATTGGACTTCTAGTTTTGCTTTGCGTTCTCGGCGCTCCCTTTGCGTCCTTTGCGGTCAAGAGCTTTTAACCGCGAAGTGCGCAAAGAAAATCCGCTAAGGGCGGTGAAAGGACTAATTAGGCGACTGCGGCGGCGGCAACTGACGGAGCCAGATTGACGATACGCCCCATGCCCTGGGCAACCGCTGTATCCAGCGCGATGTCGGCGCGGTTGATGACTTCCGTCACGATGTCTACGGGATCGAACTGCTGGCGTACGACGGCTTCTGCGAGCCCAGCGCTGAACGGGAGAAGCTCATCTGCCAGCTTTACATCCGCGAGCAGCTTGCGCAGTTTCTCCACCGCCATCAGCGCCTCTTTTTCGGCGGTCTCACCGAGCACCAGCGCGATCGTGGTCATCTCGTAGCGGAAAGCCAGGTCATTCTGCCGAATGTTGGCCGCGAAGATTTGGCCAATCTTCTGCATGGCGGCTTCCACAGCTTTTTCTCCATGCTCTTTCATCATGGTCGAGCTCTTCCCGAACTGCATTAGCGCCACCGTCACCGGAGTGCTTTGCTGCATGGCGCGCCGCGTCTCCGCCATCAGCAGATCGAGATAGGAAGCGCGCTTCAGCAGCCCCGATTTCTCATCGGTGACCGACAAGCTCTTCACCAGGCGGCGCAGGCCGGCGTTGTTGAGTGCGATCACAATCTGCTCGCTGATCGTCTTGAGCACCACGATATCGCCGGAGTGCCAGCTGCGCACTGTGCCTTGCACCAGCAGGAGCACTCCCATCTGGTCTTCGCCGTCGCTGAGGGGCAGCGCCAGCAGCGACGCGATGCCCAACTCCGTCACGACTTCGCGAATTTCCTCCAGCTCGGGAGCGGTGGCCGCATGGGTGAGGTTCAGAGTGCCGAGGCTTACCACGATGTCCTGCACAAATGTGACCAGCTGAGACAGGGCCTTTGCTTCTCCGCGTTTAGCTCCTTCGCCGAGATATTCCTTGACGGCGCTCGGCGCCATTCCGGGTTTCCGCATGGCGATAATGCAGCGGCTCAGCTTCCATTGCGCGCCAATTTCGTTGACTGCCGTCGACATGACAGTATCTGCATTGGTCTGGCGGTACAGTTTGCGGGTGATTTCTGCCACTTTGGTGAAGCTGTTCACGTCGGCCGATTCAGCCGGCTGCTGCCCTTGGGCGGAAACGGCAGGCGCCGGAGAAGACTTCGCCGCGGGTTTCGACGCCGACGTCGAAGCCACTGGTGCGTCGGGGCGACGCGGATTCACTCCCGCCGCGAGGTACAACTGTTGCAAATCCTGGTTACGTTCCTCTTCCCCCGGGAAGAGTTCCTGAATGCGCTGCAAGCGTTCAATCGCTTTGGAGCGCATCCCGTACTGAACCAGGATCTCCGCCTGCAACATCAGGTCCTGCAGGGCCGCAGCGCCCAACGTAGGCCCCTCAGTCTTAGCCGGCTCGGGCGGCTTGGCCATGCTGGTGAACCGCGAAGCAATCACCTTGAACCGGTTCTCATCGATTTTTCCGCGCAGCATTTCCAGCCGCTTCTGATGACCGGGCTCGTAGGCGTCCACGTCTGCAGCGCGGTCAAGACACTCCGCAGCTTTGGCATAATTTCCCATGCCGCAGTGCAGATCGAAAAGCTTGAGTAGAGTCTGGGAATAATCGCCTTCCCGGTTGGAGGCATTGAACAACTCGCTCATGAACTCCAGAAAGTCAGGCGAACTGCGATGCTTGCCGGCGATTTCCTGCATCATCGCGACAAAAGCGCGGCGCTCTCCCCGGTTTTTTTGGAATTGCTCAAGCTTGCGCGCCAGGGCCACCGCTTCGGCGTCTTGCTTCGCGTCCACCAGGAGCCCGATCAGGTCCGCAATCTCCTGCAGGCGCGAAGGATTTTTTAGAAAGAGCTGCCAAACCAACGGTTCCGCATCGCTGAATCGCTTCGCCGAAAGCAGCGATTTGATATAGCTCTCAACTATTTCCTGGGGAGCACCGTCCGCTTTGGCCAATGGTTCCAGGACAAAAATAGCCGCCCCGACCTGGCCTTGTGCGATCAGGCTCTTCCCGTATCCCAGGGCGATCTGAGTGTCTGCGGGATCTTCGTTGTATGCCCGTTCATACCACTTCGCGGCGTCGGCGCCAGAAGCCTCGGTCATCCCCGCCAGCTTGAGAAAGGCGACGGCGGCCGCCTGCTTGTCTCCCGCCTGAGAGCAGAGCTCACCCAGGCGCAGAAGGTTTCGTTCCGACGGCTCCAGAGCAACCAGCCGCTGCAGGACCATCGCACAGTCCTGCGGACGCCCATTCCGCGTCAGATCTTCGAGCGTGCTCTCGTACGTTTCGAGCGCGAGTTTGCGGTTCGAGGTCTCAAGGATTTGGCCGAAGTGGAGCCGCTGGATACTGGTCGGGGTTGTGTACCGGGCCAGCTTCTTGTAAGTCAGACTGGCGCGCGTGTTTTCTCCCGCCTCGAGCTGCCGGTCAAACAATTCACCCAGCAGCGCTACCGCTTCCGGGGTACGCTGCAGGGAGAGGCAAAGATCAGCCGCCATCTGGCGCACATTGTCATTCTGAGGGTCTTCGGCAAGGACTTGCAGATACTCGTCCAGGGCATCGCTGGTCTTGCCTTTTTGCAAAAGCTTTTCGGCGCGCTCCACGCGTCGGGCTATCTCGGCTCGGTCCATTCGCTTGGTCGGGTCTGCCATGAGAGAAAGAGGGTAATGTGCGGAGTAACCCACTGCGATTTTAGAAGCCGGTTTCAGGAGCGGCAACGAACTAGGCACCTGGCGGGATTACCAAAGTCATGAAAAGAATGCGTCTTTAGCCGAATTGTGCAGTTTCTGGTATGGTGCCGGATGCCTGCGGACGCAAAAATGGACCAGGAACAGGGGCTGCGCCACCGACTCGGCGCCGGCCAGATGGCTATGGTCGCCGTGGGCGGATCCATCGGCACCGGCTTGTTACTGGGATCGGCGGCGGCTCTCGAAATTGCCGGCCCTGGCGTGATCCTGAGCTTCGTTCTCGCCGCATTCATCACTTTGACTGTGGCCCTGGCGCTCGGCGAACTCTCCAGCATGCATCCCGGTGCGGGATCGTTCGGGGTGTATGGCGACATCTACCTCAACCAATGGGCAGGGTTCATTGCCCGCGCCGGATACTGGGCAGCCCTTTGCATCTCCGTCGGCGCGGAGATGGTGGCATCGGCTACCTACCTTGCATACTGGTTTCCCTCCGTTCCGGCATTGGTCTGGGTCACGGTCTTCTCAGTCTTTCTCTTGCTGATCAACCTTCGCAGTGTGGAGAACTACGCCCGCTTTGAGTACTGGTTTGCCATGATCAAGGTTGTGACCATCCTGGCTTTCGTTTTGCTGGGAGCGGCCCTGTTGTTGAGCGGGCGCGTCGCGCCCCAATACACAGCGCACGGGGGATTTTTGCCTAAGGGAGCCCTGGCGCCTCTGCTGGCTATGGGTTTCGCTCTCTACACATTTGCGGGAGTTGAGTTAGTAGCGGTCACTACGGGAGAGTCGCGCTCGACCAACCAGATTCCGCGCGCCATCAAGCTGACTTTCGCGATCCTGGCCGCCGTTTACCTGGGAGCAATCGTCATCCTGGTCGGCGTCATGCCGTGGAATCGCGTTGGCGTCACCGAGAGCCCGTTCGTTACGGTGTTCCGCCAAGCTCACATTCCGGCCGCATCGCACATCATGACTTTCGTGGTCCTCACCGCGGCGCTCTCGGGAGCGAATGCGGTGCTCTACGCCTCTTCGCGGATTTTGTTTTCACTGGCACGGACAGGATGGGCGCCGGCAGTCTTCGGCCGGCTCAATGCCTCGGGATCACCCCAACTGGCCCTGCTGGCTTCCTCTTACGGCATCGTGGTGGCTCTGGTGCTGGAAAAATGGGCGCCGAAGAATGCATTCGTCTCAATTCTGGGCGCGGCGCTGTCGGGAGTGCTGCTGTCCTGGCTGGTCTCCCTGGCCGCTCACGTCAAGTTCCGCCAAAGGCTTTCATCAAGTCAGCTCGCCGCCCTGCCGATGCGCTCCCCGTTGGGCGCGTGGGGTTCCGCGCTGGGGTTCGCGCTGATCATCGTGGCGCTCCTGGAGACAGGCTGGAACTCTCACTTGACCCTGATCAGCGGCGCCGTCTACATGGCGGTGTTGACATCAGCTTACTTCCTGTTGAAAAAGAGATAAGCCGGTGCGGGGCGGACGTTTTGTCCGCCGCCTTTGACTTGGACTCTCTTTTTTGAAGCAACTCGAAATACCAGGCGAAAACAAGATCAACTTCAAAAGCGGCGGACAAAAGAGTCCGCCCGACAGGATTTACATCGTGTTGATTCTTATGTAGCGGCGTACGTCCTTCACGCTCGCAAGAAATATGTATCCGGCGAAGAGCAAGCCTGCCGTCCCGACAATGTTTCTGATTGCTTTCATGGCTTTCATTTTTCTCCTGTCCAACAATCATCCCAAACATGCAGAGTCGAGCTTAGGATGCGACCGCGTTTCGCAAGGTTGTCGGGGCCGAATTCTCCATTCTGCCGGAGTATTCAAGCTTGGGCGCGCAGTACAATGCATCGTATGGCTGATGACCTTCTCCGCTATCGTTCCCAGTTTCCCATTCTGGAACGCACCACTTATCTCATCAGCAATTCGCTGGGTGCGATGCCGCAGGGCGTTTACGACGCCATGAAAGGCTATGCCGACATCTGGGCCCAGCGCGGCGTGCGAGCCTGGGAAGAACGATGGTGGATGCTCGCGGCCCAGGTCGGCGACGAGATCGGCGCGCTGATGAACGCGCAACCAGGTTCAGTGTCGACCCACCAGAATGTGACCACTTGCCAGGCGGTAGTAGCTTCCTGCTTCGATTTTTCCGGCAAGCGCAACAAAGTGGTTTACAGCGACATGAATTTTCCGTCGGTGATGTATTTCTGGGAAGCGCAACAGGCCTACGGAGCCCGCGTCCACATGGTGAAGACCGACGACGGTATCACGGTTCCCCTGGAGCGATTGCTGGATGCGATTGACGAACAAACCTTGCTGGTACCGGTCTCCCACGTGATCTTTCGCAGCTCCTACATCCAGGACGTGAAAGCAATCATCGAGAAGGCCCACAAGGTAGGCGCGCATGTAGTGCTGGATACATTTCAGTCGCTGGGCACGGTGCCGGTCGATGTGCAAGCGCTGAATGTGGATTTTGCCTGTGGCGGCGTCTTGAAGTGGCTGTGCGGAGGGCCGGGTGTCGGCTATCTCTACGTTCGTCCGGATCTGGGGAAAACGCTACAGCCTAAATTCACCGGCTGGTTCGCGCACCAGAATCCGTTCGGATTCGAGGTCGGCCCCACTCGCTACGCAGAGCCGCCATTCCGCTTCATGAACGGCACCTCGCACATTCCTTCTTTGGAGGCGGCGCGCCCGGGACTGAAGATTATTGCCGAAGTGGGCATCGAGCGAATTCGAGAAAAATCGCAGCGGCAGACTTCGCGCCTGATGGCGATGGCGGAACAGCGTGGATGGCGAATCAATTCGCCCCGCAACACCGAGCACCGCGGCGGAACCGTTTCCATCGACATGCCTGACGCCGAACAGGTCTGCCGCGAACTCCTCAAGCGCGACATCCTGGTGGACTACCGGCCTAAGGCGGGCGTGCGCATGGCTCCGCATTTCTACAATAAGGATGAAGAACTGGAGACTGCTATCGCGGCGGTGGAGGAAATCCTGAAAGAGCGGGCAGTAGCCGCAAAATAAAAGGTGGGCGTGGGCGTCCCGCCCGTGCGCCCGGGCAGCGCTCGGCTGGTCCTTCGATCAAACCAAGTGCACCAGCCTTCTCACCTCCCCTGCCCCGCAGCCCGGAACTTCTCCATTAAAATGACCCAGTGAGTGATCCCGTCCGCATCGGAATTCTCGGCGACTATGATCCCAAGTCTCCGACTCTTCCGGCTGTCGAAAAATCCCTGCAGCACGCGTCCGCCACGTTGAATCTGCCCGTCGAAGCGGAGTGGATCGCAACTCCCAGTACTCTGGCGCCTGACGCCCAGAAAAAGCTGGAGAGCTTTGACGGGCTCTGGGCCGCGCCAGGTAGTCCCTATAAGAGCTTCGACGGCATGCTTAAGGGAATCGAATTCGCCCGGCGGCGTGACTGGCCCTTCCTCGGCACCTGTGGCGGCTTTCAGTACGCGCTCATCGAGTGCGTCCGCAACGTCCTGGGAATCAAGGACGCGGATAGCGCCGAGAACCATTCCGGATCGAAGAACATCGTCATTTATCCAGTGGCGTGCGCCGTGCCCAATCGCGCAAAGGGTGCGCCCAAGCTGTCCGGCTCGATCCCGGAAATCCGCCTGCGGCCCGGTTCTTACCTGCAATCGTTCTATTCGCAGGACTCCGTCGCCGAAGAATTCTTCTGCAATTTTGAAGTGAATCCCGACTATGAATGGGCCGCCATGGAAGCGGGCTTCCCTGTGGTTGCCCGCGGACCGGAAGGCGAGATTCGCGCCATCGAATCGCCCACCCACCGTTTCTACATCGCCACGCTGTTCCAGCCGCAACTCTCCTCCAAGCCAGGCAAACCGCATCCCCTGGTCCTAGCTTTCGTGCAGGCCGCCGCCGACTGGGGAAGAAAAAAGCTGGACGATTACGTGCTGGAGTAGAAAGACGGGAGTCCGACCTCGGGCGTCAGCCCTCGGCAAGGACTGTGTGGGGACGAGTCTCCGACCCGTCCAGGTCGAGCGCAAGCTCGACAGGTCTCCTCGCGGTCACACAGGAATCAATTCAAACGCAGGATAACTCTCCAGCAGTCCCCGAAACGCCTCCACCGACGACCCGGCGGGCACGGGAAAATATGTCTGCACTTCCCGCTTGAACTGATCCAGATAAGCCTTCAATATCTCCGGCTTTTCTTGATCAGAGAGGACTCGGAGGCTGAACCGCTGCTGCAGCTTTCCCCTCTTGAGCGTCACTTCTCCTGCCGCTTCCGCGTTGCGCACCCACTGGGTCCGGCCGCGCGGAGCCACCAGAAAGCGCTTGCCATCCTTCTCCAGGAGATCGATCGGTGTGGAGTAAAGTTTCCCGCTTTTGCGCCCGCGGACTTGCAGCAAGTAATTGTAGGAAAAACCCCAACCCATGCCGACCACAAACCCAAAGAGCCGGTTGAACACACGCTCCCCCGCGCTGGGCGCACGAAACGAGGGAAGAGAGGAATTCATAGACTTTCCCAGAAGATGTTGGAATCTACGTTTGCTTCACAAACTCCAGCGAAGCAGAGTTCATACAATATCGCAATCCGGTTGGCTGCGGACCGTCATCGAACACGTGCCCCAGATGCCCATCGCACTCGGTGCAGGCAAGCGCATCCCGGACCATGCCGTAGCTTGTATCCCGGATCGTGCGCACATTCTCCGCTGCGATCGGCTCCCAGAAGCTGGGCCAGCCGGTGCCCGAATCAAACTTGGTGGCCGAGCTGAACAGGGCATTGTCACAACAGATACAACGGTAGAGACCCTTGTCGTGCAGATTCCAGTATTTTCCGCTGAAGGCAATTTCGGTGTCGGCGTGGCGCGTGATATCGAATTCGCCGGGGGAGAGCTGTTTGCGCCATTCGTCGTCGCTCTTCACCACCTTGGGCACGCGAACCTTTTGCAGTCTCTGACCGGAATCGGAGAATCGCACAACCGTCACTTCCCCGGGATCGCCCTTCGGCATTGCGGCTTCGATCAGCCGCGGCTTGCGCCATGACCACAAGGCCGCTGCGGCAATTGCGGATACAGAGACGCCCAGGAAAGCACGACGCCTGACATTCACCGACGAAGTATCGCGATCAAGTTCTGAGTCGAACATAATCGAGCTCCTGAACTACGAACGAATCCGATCTGTGCGGTCGTAGAGACGTTCCGGAATCGGCCTAATCATTGACCGCCTTACTCACTTCCCTGTGTAAAGTTCCGGAAACTGCTGCTGCAGGTGCACCACCTTCGGCGCATCGTTATAAACAATGTACGGCTGATTCGGATGCCGCGTCGCGTAATCCTGATGATAAGCCTCTGCGGGATAGAACGCCTTCAGCGGCACAACCTGAGTCACAATCGGACGCGGAAACACTTTGGCCTCTTGGAGCTGTGCGATGTACGCCTCGGCAATCTTTTTCTGCTCGTCATTGCCATAGAAAATGACTGACCGGTACTGAGTGCCCTCGTCCGGGCCCTGCCGGTTCAACTGAGTGGGATCGTGGGCCACCGAGAAGAACACGCGCAGCAGTTCGCCATAGGTGATCTGCGAGGGATCGTAGGTAATTTTCACGGACTCCGCGTGCCCGGTTTCTCCCGTGCTGACCACTTCATATTCTGCGGTCTTCGCGTCGCCTCCCGAGTATCCAGAGGTCGCGCTGACTACACCTTTCACGTGCTGGAAAACAGCCTGAATGCCCCAAAAGCATCCTCCCGCAATTACCGCTGTTTGCTCCCCCGGCTTCCCCGCCTTTGCAGCATCCACAGCAGGACCCGGAACCGCAACTGCTGCAGCGTTGCCGGCGGTGCACGCCACCGTCCCCGTAAGCAGGACTAAGAATAATAAGAAGATATGAGCAGAAAGTCTGAACATGGATACACCCCCGGCGGGCCAGGTTGACAGCCCGCCACGTATATAGAGCCATGGGACGGGCAAAAGTTTCAGGGGGAGTCGTCGGTCGTCAGTCTTCAGTCGTCGGCCACTCTTGTCTTCAGCAGTTCAGCCTTTTAGTTATTGCTGACGACTGACGACTGGATTCATATCCGGCGCAGGAAAGCACCGGCAAACGCGGATATTTCTTGAAACGGCCGTCGGTTAGCGCAAGCTGGCACATAAAGAAGACCGAGCCCCGGTCCGATTCGATGCGCCGGGCGTGAATGCAATCCTGGCAGAGCCCAGGCTGAGGCTGAGTTGTCGATTTTCCTGATGGAGGCCCCACAACTTTCAGGATACAGCGGCGGTCCTGTTTGGAGTATGCTTTCGGGCAAAATTGGGAGCCATTCGTAGACGTCCTTTCAAGGAGGCCGAAAATGGTCGAGGAATCAATGATTGAAGAATCAAAGATACAAGCGCTGCAGACCACTCTCCGCGGCCAACTATTGCGCTCCGCGGACAGTGAGTACGACGGCGCGCGCAAAGTCTTCAATGCCATGATTGACCGCCGGCCCGCGCTGATCGCTCGCTGTGCCGGCGCCGCCGATGTCATTGCTTGTGTGCGCTTTGCCCGGGAGCACAACCTGCCGCTCTCCGTCCGAGGTGGCGGCCACAGCATTGCCGGCACCGCGGTATGCGAAGCCGGTCTGGTGATCGACTTCTCGCGGATGAAAACCGTTCGCGTCGATCCCATGCGCCGGACCGCCCGCGCCGACCCTGGCGTTCTACTAGGCGACTTCGACCGCGAGACCCAGGCGTTCGGCTTGGCTACGACGCTGGGGACGTTCTCCATCACGGGCCTTGCCGGGCTCACGCTCGGCGGCGGCCTGGGATGGCTCATGGGCAAGCACGGGCTGGCCTGCGACAACCTGCTCTCGGTCGACCTGGTCACCGCGGACGGCCGCCTGCTCACTGCCAGCGCCCAAGAGAACGCGGATCTTTTCTGGGGCGTCCGCGGCGGCAGCGGAAACTTTGGCATAGTGACTTCGTTTGAATACCAACTGCATCCACTTGGGCCGGTGCTGGCAGGGTTGGTGGCCTACCCCACTACCGAAGCGCCCAAGGTGCTTCGCTTTGCCCGTGAGTATGCAGCGACGTGCCCGGATGAACTCGGGCTGCTGACTGCCGTGTTGACTCTGCCCGACGGCAATACCGTAGTCGGCGTCGCGGGCTGCTACAGCGGCGATCTGGAAACTGGAGAAAAGGTACTTCGGCCGCTGCGCTCGTTCGGTTCTCCCGTGGCGGATCACTTTCAACCCATGCCGTACACCGAGTTTCAGAAATCGTTGGACTGGTGGGCTGCGCCGGGACACCTGCATTACTGGAAATCGAGCTTCATGCGCGAGATGGACGACAAGGCAATTGACGTCATCGTCGACTTCGCCATGCGCAAGCCGACACACGCCTGCGGGGTCGGAGTGGAATACATGCACGGAGCCATGCAGCAGGTTGCGCCCGATGCCACTGCCTTCGCCCACCGCAGCGCCCGTTACAACTTCCTGTTGCTCGGTCAATGGGACACTCCCGCGCAAAACGAAACCTGCATGCGCTGGGTGCGCGAATTCTGGGACGCCATGCGGCCGTTCCTGGACGCCGGCGTCTACGTCAACTATTTAAGCGAAGGAGAGGGAGAAGAACGGGTTCGTGGGGCCTACGGGGCCAACTACGACCGGCTGGTGCAGTTGAAGAACAAGTACGATCCAACGAATCTGTTCCGCGTAAACCAGAATATCCGGGGATCGAAAATCGCAGCCTAGTCACTCGCGCCGGATTGCGTCAAGAGCACTCGTCGTCTGCAACGACTGCGTGGGGACACCCGCCCCCGGCTGTCCGGTCGAGCGCAGCTCGACAGCCCTTGATTCTCGCTCCGAACGGCTGTGTGGGGCGGACACTCCTGTCCGCCGCCTTTGCGCACTTTCGTCGCTGCATGTGGAGACGGAATCCTGTCCCGCCTCCACAAATTCAGTTCGCCGTCGCCTCCAGCGTGCGGATGTACTCGACGACCGACTCGCTCCAGCCGTCAATGTGCGTCCACTGGCCGTAGCCGACACCGTTTTTGTAGCTGGCCACGTTGATCACATAGCCCTTGCTCCGAGGCGCGGGCACGGTGTCATGTGCCTGCTCGTCGGTGATGACGATCAGGCGGTCGTACTGCTCCTTCTTGTTCAGCTGTTCGACTGCCTTCCCGAGCTGCGTGCTGTTGTGACGCTGTGACGTGTCGATGGCATCGCGCAAGGCGAAGCCGCGACGCGCCGGCACCTCAACCAGCTCGTCGGAGAAGCTGTAGACGATGGCCTTCTCCCCGATCTCGCGCAGCAGCACGGCCAGACCGTAGGCGGCGTCAGTACGTTGCATCTCGGAACGGCGCGAAAGAGGAGCGGTCATCGAGCCGGAGATGTCCACCAGCACGACGGTCCTGCCTGGGAGCCGCTCCTGTTGCGCAACGCACTTCAGCATCGCCTGCTCGAGCGCCTCCTCCCACTGCGGCGCGTAACGCGCCGCAGCCAGGAAGCGGAACGGGAGCACGCGCGCCGTGCTCATCGAGCGCAGCGCGGAAAGCACCAGTTCCTCCTCCACACCGGCCTCGCGAATATTGCGCAGATTGCGGAGCAGGGCCAGAGCGCCCAGCTTCTTCTCAGTCGAGCAAACGCTGCCAGGCGTCACGCTTGTTCGAGCCCGACGACAATGCAACCTCCCAGGTGTCAGGCGGGTTCAGGCGTCCCCAGATCAGCTTCTTCCACACCCCGGCCTGGGCCGCATCGCGCGGCTTGGCGTGACACAGGAATAGGACATCGCGCAGCTTGATCGGTCCGCCACGGTCGTACTTTGCCAGCTGATACTCGTCGAACTTGGGGAAGGCCGCTGCCAGACACTTCTTCACCTGGCCGGAGAGCGGCACCCGCCCGTCCTTCCAGTAGATGGCGACGAACTCCGCCAGCTCGTCGGCACGCTGAATCACGCGCGCCAGCGTCTCTGCCACCAGCGCGCGGTGACTCTTGTGACGCGCCATCTCACGGACCAGCAACAGCGGCGCGTGCCGAAGCTTCATCTGCTCACGAGCTTCGACCGCAAGCGCGGAAACCTTTTCCGCCGCCACCTTCGGCACCAGTTCCGCAATACGCCCGGCGATCTCGATGCCATCCTCGTAGAACTGGCTCTCCCACAGCAGGCAGGCAAGGACCGAACGTCGCAGCTGGAGCTCCGGCGAGAGGTGGCGTGCAGGCGCGCCCTCGTGAGTGCGCGGGCCGAGGTTGAGGGTGTTAATTCGAGCCATAGGGTTTTCCCAGTCATTCTCGTGCTTCGACCCAAGCAAAACGAAAAATGGCCAAAGGGTCTTCATGATAGTGCACTATCACATCAATATCTGCCCCAGCGGGGACGCTGTAGTACTTCCTCAACAAGCAAATCAGCAACTCGATAGCCGCGTTCAATTCCCGATGAAATGGAACTTCCGCGATTGGCGAGCGGTCATGGTGTGCGATGAACTGATCAACATAATCCTTTACTTTCGAAGTTACACGATCCAGTTCGTCACGATCAGATGCCAGTTCAAAGTCGGCGACTTTACCGTCTAGCAGCTCGGGGTAGTCCTTCAACTCTTCAAGACGTTTGCGCAAGGAGATCGTCCGGTTGTCCTTGTCAACGAGTCGTCGCACCCGCATCGCGGCGCTGTGCGAGTATGCGTCATTCAACATGTCAAAGAATGCACTACGTATCATCAAGAGCCGATGATTGCGTTGAATCACCTCGCGCTGTACCTTCCAGTGAATGTCGTCATCCGTAGCTAAGTCCACGACTTCGTCTTTTATCTCGCGTAACTCGTGCAGGGCACGCTCCAGAAAACTCTTGGTGCTCAGCATCAACATGAAGTCCTCCTTGCTCTTCAAGCACAAACTCATTGATTTTTCTAGACGAGCAATCCTTCAAACCTTAAGTTCCTAACGGAGCGCTGGCAGCACTACTTCACGCAACTCCCAACTTCCCTGCTCCTGTTCCAACCCCAGCAGCAGCCCCTGGAATTCCGCCATCGTTTCTGCCGAGCGATACACTTCCACGAACGCTTCCGCCTCAAACTCCGAGACCTCCGGGAAGAACCGGCGGTACAGTTCAATCTTCTGGCGGTCACTGGCCTTTCCCAGAAACAGCTTGTAGTCAATTCGGCCCGGTCGCAGGAGAGCTTCGTCCAGGGTCTCAATCCTGGTTCGTGGTCATCATGAACAGGACGTTCGTCGGCGCATAGAAACCATCCAACACATTCAGCAGCCCGGAAAGGGTGACACCGTTCCGGTCGGCAACATTTTCCTTCTCGTCGCGCGCTTCGCGCACCGTCGTTCGCCGGTACATTCGAAGGCATACGGGCGTTACCGCTCTTCATGCAATCGATGTCTTCAAACAGCAGCACCGAGTTGGGCGATACCTGGTTGACCGCGTTCATCAAACTCCGGTCGTTAAAAATGGCGAGATTGATCGCATAAATCGCCAGCCCGAAATTCGCCGCCAGCGCAGACACCAGCGAGGTCTTGCCCGTCCCCGGAGGCCCGTAAAACAAATAGCCGCGATGGTAAGGAACTCCCAGACGCGCATATCGCTGCTTCGACTTCCGGAAATTTGCAATGTCTTGCACCAGGTGTTCCTTTTCGCCAGGCTGCAGGATGACCGAGTCCAGCAGCCGCGGCGCATAGCCTTCCACCAGATCCCAGCCGTCGTTGTAGGCGAACAGCGGACGACTGCACTCCCATCCTCCTGAGGTGGCATGCCACCACATCGTCAACGAACTGCTGCAGGACGCTTCGCTTTCTCCCGATCGTCCTGAACGTCAACGATTCGGTCCGCCTCGCTGTCGCGCTCTCGCGACTCTTCACTGCGGTAGAAGTAGACGATGAACGGTCTTCCGCCATACCAGAACCAGTGAATGCCCGGCGCCGGGATGAGCGCAACGCGCTCGTTGCGCATGCGTCGTATCGAGGTCCACTCTGCGAATTCGCGCCAGGAACTTCTGCTCCAGGAACCATTCCTTGACCCACACGAATGCCGCATCGTCGTCCTTCACGGTGATGATCATGGTGGTCTGGCCGACGATCCAGTGCCACAGCCTCTCTGGCACCGCTCGCAGGTAGACACTCAGACCGCCGATGATCATCAGCAGCAAACCGCCAGAGGCAAACGCGTTCTGGCCGGTCAGCATGCTCTTTAGTAGTTCCAACATACTTCCGTTTTCTAACCGGCGCATGCGCCGGAAGTTACGAAGTTGAGGTTAATGGCCGGGGAACAGACGACAACGGCTCAAAGCGCTCTGCCACTGAGCTACACGGGCAAAATTCCCGTGGCAGGATTCGAACCTGCGACCTCCCGCGTTCTAGGCGAAGTAACCCTTGTCTTCACCACCGGCCGAAATAATTCTTGCCGCGCGAGCTTGAATGCTTGCTTGCGTCGGACGAAGTCCGGGCACCGCGGGCTAGTCGCCCGCGGCCACACAGACCTTGCATGGAATACGGTCAGGGAACATGCGGGCACGGATCGTTTACATCTGGAGGATTTGCACCTCCTCGCCTCTCGGCTTGCGAAGTATCCGTGTCCTTCACCACTGACCCTGTGAAGTTATGGCTGGGAGAATGAGCGACAGCGGTTGCATCCCGCACGAAGCGGGGACACCGCATGGCTGTAGCTATGCGACCCAGCGAGCTTTGTTTTGTTGGCTTTGCGTTACGGGACGCCGCAGATCAGTTAGCGCGATCGGATGACGCCCTAAAGCAACTTTGGCCTGTAACCGGCCACCGTTGCCCGCTTAGCGAGTTGTGGTTGTGTTTCGCCAAATCAGGCGTCCTTTCGTAAGAAGATATTTGAAGATGCCATGACTGCGGATTTTTCGCAAGCGAAAATTTGTAAACATTTTGTGACAAATTGTGACGTGAGACGATCCGCTTCGGGGACCGCTGGCTTGCCGTTCGAGCTAACCTGCTGCTAGATTTGGAAGCCCGAGAACAGCCCCGTTCCCCAGGAGATCACGGTTGAAAACTGGCACATTGTTTTTGTCTTTGTCCTGCGCTCTCTTTTGCATGGTTCTTTGTTCGTACACTCAAGCGCAGATTGACGACGCCACCAGGCAGCTTTCCCACGACATCTTCAAACAATTGATCGAAATCAACACCACAGATTCGGTTGGCAACGTCTCTACCGCTGCGGAAGCGATGGCACAGCGTTTCCGCGACGCGGGATTTCCTGAAAGCGATCTTCACATCCTCGGCCCCAACGACCGTAAGAAGAATCTGGTGGTCCGCTTCCACGGCAGCGGGAAACACAAGCCGGTGCTGCTGATCGGACATCTCGATGTGGTCGAAGCACGACGCGAAGACTGGACCACCGACCCGTTCCAGTTCGTGGAAAAAGACGGCTACTACTACGGGCGCGGCACGCAGGACATGAAAGACGGCGACGCCATCATGGTCACGACGCTGATCCGGTTCAAGAAGGAAGGCTACGTGCCGGACCGCGACATCATCCTGGCGCTCACCGCGGATGAGGAAGGCGGCACCTCGAACGGCGTGGACTGGCTGCTCAGGAACCACCGCGATCTGATCGACGCCGAGTTTGTGCTCAATCACGATGGCGGCGGAATCCTGTCGGAACACGGCAAGCCGCAGTTCATGACGGTGGACGCGTCGGAAAAACTGTATTCGGATTATCAGCTGACCGTGACCAATCCAGGCGGACACAGTTCCCTGCCTGTACCCGACAACGCTATCTATCATCTCGCCGATGGGCTGGTTCGGCTGGAACATTATGAGTTCCCTTTCGAGTTGACCACCATCACGCGCGCCTACTACGAGCGCATGTCGAAAATCGCAACCGGACAGCGTGCCGCCGACATGCAGGCGATTCTGAAAAATCCTCCGGACATGGCGGCGGTGGCGCGTTTGTCGCAGGATCCAATCGATCACTCGATGATGCACACCACTTGCGTAGCCACGCGCCTCAATGCCGGACATGCCAACAATGCCCTGCCGCAAACCGCGCAGGCCAATGTGAACTGCCGCATCGTGCCCGGGCACTCGACCGAAGAGATCGGTCAGGAACTGGAGAAGGTGCTGGCTGATCCCAAGATTTCGGTGCACGAAGTAGGCGGGATCGGCGGCGTGACCAATCGAAAGTCCTACGCGCCACCACCGCTGCGCCCTGACGTATTCCAGCCGCTGGAAAAAGTTGTAGAAAGCATGTGGCCGGGATTGCCCGTGATTCCCGACATGTCGACCGGGGCTTCCGACGGCGTTTACACCAACGCGGCTGGGCTGCCGACGTATTGTGTCTCCGGCGAAGCCATCGATCGCGACGACATTCGCGCCCACGGTAAAGACGAGCGCATTCGGGTGGACGCTTTTTACCGAGCGGTGGATTTTTACTACCGGTTTCTGAAGGCACTAACCTCGGAATAAGAAACCGGGAAGCCTAATGAACCACAGAGGACACCGAGGATACTGAGGCACACCCGCCACCCTCTTGACTTCGCCTAATCTTCGCCTACAATTGTCCCATGGCAATCACCAGACGACAACGGCAGGTGTACGACTTCATCTCCGAGTTCGTGCAGAAGAACGGATATTCTCCGTCGTTCGAGGAAATCGGCGAAGGCCTGGAACTCAGTTCTCTGGCCACGGTGCACAAACACATTTCGAACCTGGAGAAAAAGGGACTGCTGACGCGCGACTACAACCGCAGCCGTTCCATTGATCTGCTGCCCCCCAAAGGCCGGCTCAAGCAGGCTATGTCCGTGAACACCACCATGGTCTTGCCGCTGGTGGGGCGCATCGCCGCCGGCCAGCCCATCGAGGCGGTGCAGAGTAACGAGACTATTTCTCTCGCCGATTTTGTGCGTTCGAAAGAAGTGTTCGTGCTGGAAGTGCGCGGCGATTCCATGCAGGACGAGGCCATCATCAACGGCGATTATGTGATGGTTGAGAAAAGCAAGACGGCGCACAACGGCGATATCGTTGTTGCCCTGGTGGAAGGCACCGATGCCACGCTCAAACGTTTCTACCGCGAAGGCGAAAATATCCGGTTGCAACCTTCCAACGTGAACATGAAGCCGATCATCGTGCCTGCGGCTTCTGTAGAGGTGCAAGGGAAGGTGATTGGAGTGTTGCGGAAGTATTGAGCAGCTGTCAGCTCTCAGCTATCAGCCCTCAGCTGGAGACAAAGCAACCCCAAAAATAATAACGCCCGGGCAATCAACCCGGGCGTTTGAAGTTTGGCTGACGACCGAATTACACGTGCTTGTCGATTGCCTTCTGAATCGTCTCTTTCGGAACGTAACCTACGATCTGCTCTTTCACCTGTCCGCCCTTGAAGACCAGAAGGGTCGGGATACCACGGACGCCATAACGCATGGGCGTGGCGCTGTTGCTGTCCACATCCATTTTGCCAACTTTGATTTTGCCGGTATAGTCCTTGGCCAGCTCGTCGACGATGGGAGCGAGGGCGCGGCAAGGTCCACACCACGCCGCCCAGAAGTCCACCAACACCGGCTGATCTGACTTCAGAACATCCTGGTCAAAATTTGCGTCTGTTACTTCCAGAATTCCATTACCTGCCATTTTTCCTCCGGCCGCGCCGCCGCTGCGAATGCAGACTCGGGAACGCGGGATCAGCCAATCTGGCTGCATGTATCGTAACACCCTATTGGATGCATCGCAGCCCGAGAAGTCGCAAAGGCAGGCGTGGGATTGGTCACGAGCGCGGAGCCTCCAGCTTCTGTTTCAGAGTTTCTTTAAGGCAGACGCCTGAAGGTCAAGCGGGACAAGCGCAGGGTTCGACGCGGCCTACGACTGCAACCGGAGCTCAAAATAAAAAGCGTCCCGAACTTTTCAGCTCAGGACGCCTCGGCAGCCCTCCCCCAGAACTGCCAAACCACGAGTTGGATAGTAGGCCCGCCCCGCATTGCTGTAAACGTCACTTTGGTAACTCGTTCATTCCTCAAGGTCACATCGGGAAATGGTGGCCGAAGTAACGCTGCGGGGAACTCAGGCGGAGCCGACGTTTACACTCCATTGTCGACCTCAACCTGCTGAGACTTGAGAAGTCGCTTAATTGCTATGCCAGCTGGCTCCCCCGTCGTCGGTAATCCAGGCTTCGTGACTGTCAGTGGTCAGCTTGCCGTGTTGGGCGTCAGTGAATTCGATCCTGGTGATGTCGGCCGTCAGGGGCTTGCCGTCCGCGACTGGTTTGACTTGAGTCCATTGCTGGCCGGCGTCGGCGGAATGATAGAGGGCGCCGGCTACGCCTCCAACCCAGATGTCGGAATCGTTTGCCGCAAGCGCACGGAAGACGACGCGGCTCGCCACCGGAATTGTTTGCCAGGTTTTGCCAGAATCGAAGGAACGCTGCAAGGCACCGTCAGAAGATAAGGTCCAGCTTGGCATGGCCCTGTTCGCGCGCAGATCGTCGACATCGCGTGCGGCCAGCGGCAACTTCTTTAGCCCCGCGGTGCCGGCCTTCTGAGCCTTCTTGTCCGATTCGTCTTTCGTCCTGGCCGGCGCGGCTTGCGCGGTTTCGATCTGAACGGGCTCGGCCTCCACTGTCACCATTCCGTTGCTGGCGTTCGCGACATAATCGGAATTTTCGTTCCGCTCTTTAGCTTGTTCTTCTCTATCCGCAGGTTTTGACTTAGCCGCCGGCGGAGACGAAGGAACGGGCGCGGCGAATTGCCCCATCGCCGATGCCAAGGGCTTGTCCGCCGACTTGGGCACATCGGCCTTTGCCACACGATTGTTTGTGAGCTGATTCGCCCCCCTCATTTCTGCTAGTAGCTGACTATTTTCGAGCTGGCGGCTCTCCAGTCGCCCTGTCTCGACTCCACCGATGCCGGCCGCTCCGGCAGCTGACCTTACGCCCGCATCCTCGCGCTGTTTGGCCAACTTGCCTGCGGTTTCGAAGTCACGATCTGACTGGAAGGGTGACGGAGGCGCAATTTTAGCCGCCAACTTCTGGGCGGGCTGATTGGAAGCCTGACTCTCGAGTGCGACGGTCGGAGACGGGGCCGATGCGGGCGCTTTTTCGGCGACCACGGGCTCGATGCTCTGTCGTCGCTCATAGCGAAGCGTCACTGCGGCGCTAACCACCAACGCACATGCCGCTAGCGCACTCCAGCGCAACACCGGCCAGGTGAGCCAACGGGATCGCGCGCGGATCGTGGAGGGCGCCACGATCTCTGGCATCGCCAGCGACACTACGTTCCTGCAATCGGTGCATTGACCCAGATGTTGCAGCACCTGGTCACGCTCGCGCTCACTCAACGACTTCTCGGCGAATGCGGTCAGCAGATCGGGATCGGGATGCACCCCGGCCTTCGCAGTCGCCTGCAGTCGTTGCCGCACGATTTTGGGAAGTTGGTCCATTCTCCGTTGTTTAGCTCGCTTACCCCGGAGGTCCAAGGCCTGAGGCCCGAGGTCCGACGTCCGACGCCTGAACTTCCGCCTTCTTCTCAGAGAACGTCCGCGGACCCGGTTCTTGCGCCATCTTGTCCCGGAGATTCAATCGCAGGTCACGCACGTCCACCTCCAAGGCTTCCTCGGCCTGGCGGCGGCTCATCCCTTTTCGCTCGAGCGAGGCCACAATCTGCTTGCGCACGGACTTTGCCAGCTTATCGACCTTGCGGCTGATGGTGGATTCATGGACCGCGAGAGTGCGTGCAATCTCCGCCAGGGTGCGCTCATCCAAATAATACGACGCAAGAATGAATCGATCTTCTGCCGTAAGCGCGGATAAGACTTCATCGGTCGCGGCTTCGACTCGGGGATCAACCACAACAGCCGGCTCAGGGTCTTTCGCGGCAAGCTCCTTGCCGTCTTCGCTCTCTTCGTCAAGGCTCACCAGCCGCCGCTGACGGCGGTAGCGGTTCACGAATTCCTGCGCCATCACGGTCCGCAGCCAGCCCTCGAGCGAACCTCGGCCGGTGTACGAGGCCAATTTCGAAACACGCTGGCCGTCGCGAGTGGTCGTCCCGTAGAGATCGGCGTAGAGCGAGTCCGCGAGTTCGCGCGCGGCGGAACTCTCCTTGGCGATGTAGGCCGCGATGTCGTACAGCTTCTCGCGGTAGCGCGCCATGAAAATTTCCCAGGCACGTTCGTGGCCGGCGGCACAGGCACGGGCCAACGCCAGTTCTTCCACGCGCAAGCTGGCGTAGAGTTCGGCAGTCTCTTGAGGAGAAGCGCCCGCCGGCAAGTATTTGATGGCGATTTGGTTAAGGATCGCGGCGAACTGCTCGCGACTCAGTCCGAAATTTCCGCTCTTTTCGTACAGCCCGGCGATCACGGATTCCAACTCCGAAACAGTCACTGTAATGGGTTGGACACCGTGGTCGGTCATGGCGGGTTCAGCCACCCCGGATGCTATCAACTTTTGTGATGCAAGAACCTGAAAATCTGGCGTTCCTCAGATAAGCGCGGGGGAGGCGCTGCCGGCGCGGTGGGCGATAGCGCCCACCGGACAGCCGGCGGGACTCCGGCGCTACACAGGAGGAACACTATGAATCCTAAGCTTTTGCTCGTCCTTCCAGCATTGGGATTGTTCGCTGGGCTAGCTCTATTTCAGCCCAGCGCGGCTCCGGCGGGGGGAATGCCCTCAACGTCCGGCTATACCATCCTGGCACCCATCCGGCACGGCAACCTGACCGTCTTCCCGGTGGTGGCCGCACGCTCCTTCGATACAAGGGACTTCCTCACGCTCGACGAAGGCCTGCGCTCGGGCGAAGTGATTGTGACCGAGTCAGGAAGCGTGCAGCCGCTGATGCGTCGGCGTCGAACGCCCGTCACACCTCCCGGGGCACAGGTCAATCAGTTGGTACTGGTCAATAACTCCAAACGACCGCTGATCCTGCTGGCGGGCGAGATCGTGACCGGCGGCAAACAGGACCGTGTGATCGGCAAAGATCGCATTATCCCGTCTGAGAGCGATCCCGTCGATCTCGGCGTTTTCTGCGTGGAGCCCGGCCGCTGGGTCGGCAGCAGCGACAGATTTGGAGTGGCGACAACGGCTGGAGGCACCGCGGGCCTGCAGGCGCCGATGGCCGCGCCAAACGTTCGGGCCAAGGCGATGGCCGACAAGGACCAGCAGCAGGTGTGGGCGGAGGTAGGGAAAACAAGGATCGCGATGGCGGAAGCGGTGCCGGCTCCATCAGCCCCCACGATCCGCGGTACGAGTTCGTATGCACGCGTGATGGACAACGAAGAAGTAAAACAGCGAGTCGACTCGGTCGCAGAACCCATCCAACGCAACTATCAAAGCCTGATTCAGCAACTGCGCGATCAGAACGCCGTAGGAGTCGTGGTCGCGGTCAATGGCCAGATTGTGTGGGCGGATATTTTTGCGAGCACCAACCTTCTGGAAAAGTACTGGCCCAAGCTGGTGCGGTCGTACGCTGCAGAAGCGGTAGTAACCAGGACGAAAGGCGGCGAAGTCGAGGTCAAGCGGGCGCAGGAATTCATCAACCATCTGGACGGACGCCACGAGACTGTGGATAGCGAGCCCGGACTCTACCGTCACACAGAAATTGCGGGAGACGGTTTCAGAGCATTCGAGCTGACTTCACTGCTGCCGAAAACCGGCTTTGATTTGCACGTGGCGAAGATGGCGGAGTAGAAAAGCAGTGGTTGGTGGTGGTGGTTTGGTGGTAGTGGTTTGGTGGTAGTGCTCGGTGGTCGGTGCTTGGCGGCGCGTCATTAAGGGATTAATTGGCCACTGGCACTGGCCACTAGCCACTTTCTTTCCAGCCTCCGGTGCCGCTGTACCAGGTTCTCCACGAACTGGAATCATTCGGTAGATTCTGGCCGGTGATATCGCGCAGGGCTTGATAAACCCAGATGTGAGTCTGGGCATCCAGGGATGCATCGTCGGCATAATCCAGGAGGTGCGGAATCACGCTATGGCGTTGTTCCTGGGTGAGCATGCCGGATTGCGCCAGGCTGCAGGCGGCGCGCTCGCGCACCATGGGCGACGGATCGTCGTGAAATGTCTGCAGCAGAGGTGCGATAGTTTCGTTGGTTCCCAGATAGGCCAGGCCTTCTACCGCCCAATGGCGAACTTCAGGGTCGGAGTCCTTGAGCTGGCTGACCAATATCTCGTTGACTCGCTCCGGCACAACGCCACGGTTGCCCAGAAGACCCAGTTCCCACAGCGCCCACACTCGTTGGGACCGCGGACCATTTTCCGCCTGCTGCGCCAACCGTTCCACGGTCGGGGGCGCCTTGACTGCGCCCATGGCAGCCAGATCCAACTCGATAGCCGCCGCCCGCACCCGGAGATCGTTGGAGTTGAGAGCGGTGGTCACCAGTGAATTAAGGCGCGGCGTAAGCTTAATTTTTCCCCACCAGCTTTCGACGCGCGAGGCAATTTGATCGTTGGCGCCCTCATAGTGGTTCACCGCGCGATCCAAAAGGAGTTCCGCTTGCTGCTGCGGAGTCTTGCGATCCAGGCCCTCGATCTCGTGTTCCGAGAGCACGGCGGGAGAGGCCGGCTCCGGCTTGCCCTGCAGCGTAAGGAGTCTCGTGACCTCCTCAAATGTAGCCCGGGCGTTGCCAGTAGCGAAAAACACTGCCAGCAGGATCCCCGTGGCCACGGCGAACAAAATACGCCAGCTGCCAGCCCGTGGATCGATCGACTGATCGAGCTTCACTCGCGAATTCGGTCGTATGGTGCCGTACTCCTGCACCGGCTCCGGCCGTGGGTCTCCCTCCCAGGAATGCATGTCAGCAGTCTAGGAACGTTTTGATGCGCGGTAAAGTTACGACCGGGTACTTGGTTATTACTTTCTAATGAAGAGCTGAAGAAGGCGAATTGCTTGTAGCACTTACGCGCAGCCGGCATCGGCCTGACGGTGGTTACCCTTTGGCAGGTTACGCCTGGTTCGACTGGCGGTTGGGTTAGCAACTGGAAAATCGCGGCGGGTTAGCTACATCACTGCGGGCACGCTGATTCCCATCACGGCCAGTACCCGGATTAATTCCCGGCGAACCACCTGTACGGTCGCGAGTAGAAATTTCTTTCGGCCCTCGTCGGTTTCACTCAGGATGGGATAGCGGTGGTAGAACGTATTAAAGAGCTGAGCCAATTGGAACGCGTGCTTGGCCAGGTAAGCCGGTTCGGTGGTGACAATGCACTGGTCAATCACGTAGGAGGTCTTGGAGGCAGCCAGCCAGAGTTCCCAGATTTCTGTGCCGGTTTCTCCGTCAAGGTATTTTCCCAGATCCGCAGGAGAAAGGCGGCTGGCGGGATTCCTGCTAAATTCATCCGGATCAATGCCGCCTTTGCGAAAAATATTGGCGGCACGTACCACCGCATACTGCGCGTAGGGGCCAGTCTCACCTTCGAAGCTCAGCGCCTCTTTGAAGTCGAAGGCGATCACCGACGATTTGGTGAACTTCAGCATAAAATAACGTAGCGCGCCAACGGCGATCTGCGTAGCAATGGTGGTGCGCTCGATCTCGGTCAGTTGCGGATGACGGCCGTCCACCTCGTTCTTCGCCGAGGCGATGAGCCGGTCAAGCAGGTCGTCTGCCTTTACTCCAAATCCTTTGCGCCCAGAAACTTCGATATATGCCCGGCCCTTATCTTCATCAGAAAGCTGGTAGCCGAGTTCGGCGGCGCATCGGGGCGTAAGCGCGACCATCTCGTAAGAAAAGTGCGTGTAGTGGTCGGCCTGCTCCAGATATCCCAGTCCGCGCAGAGCTTCAATCACGGTGCTCTGCGCTTCTGATTGACGGGCGTCAATTACGTTGTAGATTTCCGCCACGCTGCCGAAATGGGGATGATCCAACGCGCCCACCGCGGTTGAAATCCAGCAATCGCGTCCTTTGGGATAGCGATAAAACTTTCGATACCCGAAGTCCCGCCCCAGCAGGCCAAACTTCCACAGGTGGTAAGCGATGTCCTTGCCGACGTAGCCAACCGTGCCGTTGGAACGGACGATTACCTTCTGATCTTCTTCGGCGACCGGGTCTTCTGCTGAATGCAGCCTGATGTCGACACCGGGCCTCGGAGGAACCGCTATCAATAGGTCTTCGTCTTCGGTTTGTCGCGAGCCATTGATTTTATCGGCGCTCTCTGAATTTTCAGACTTTGACGTCCCGGCGCGGCGCATCACCCAGCAACCTTTATTCTTGCCTTCGCTCTCGAAAAAAATCACTCCGCCTTCTTTCAGCTTGGTAAAGGCAGCATCCCAGAAATGAAGGTGGAGGATTTCGCTCTCCCGCGGCAGGAAATCGTATTCGATGTCGAGACGATCCATGGTCTCAAGATGACGGCGCAATACGGCGATCGAGATCACATCGGCGAGGGCGGCAGTTTCGTTGCCGCCTTCTTCGATCGCGTGCAGCGCCTGTTGGCGGGCTTGCAAATTCTGCTGGTCCTGCGCATACCATTGCGAGACTCGGGCATAGAGGTCCCAGCAGCAGTAATCAAAGCGCGGCTGGCGGGCCAACTGCTCGATTTCTGCCCGCGATTTCTTTTCGATGTTCAGAAACCCAACGACCACATCGGCCACCTGCGCGCCGGTGTTGTCGATGTAATTCTGAATATCCACTTCGCGACCGGCGAACTTCAGCAACCGGACAAACGTATCGCCAAGAATGGCGTTGCGCAGGTGACCGACGTGCGCTGCCTTGTTGGGGTTGATGCTGGAGTGCTCAACCAGAATCTTGCCAGCGGGAATGTCAGTGCGTGGCTTTTCATCACCAACTAGCGCCGCCGCCAACTCTTCGCGCTTGAGACGCGCGTTGATGTATCCCGCGCCAGCCAGTTCCAGCTTCTCAAATCCGGGAATCGGGCCTATCCCGTTGACGATTTCTTCGGCTATTTTCCGCGGAGCCTTGCGAAGCTTTTTTGCCAGCTCAAAGGCCAGGGGCAAGGCGTACTCACCCAATTCCACTTTTGGTGGCTGCTCGATCACGATTTTGGCCAGATCAAGCGAGTAGGTGCGGCTTATGAAGCCGCGCACATGCTGGGCCAGTCGCAGTTCCAGATTGCGATACAAGAATTCCCCTAAGCTGTTGGAAGAAAAGAGTGATTGTAGCAAACTGCGTGCAGGCACGAGGTTTGACGGCGAATCTTGCCTTCCCTATGATGAAAAAGGTCGTTGGTCATTGGTCATTGGTCGTTGGCCCCTCGGTGGCGGCGCCTTCTTAGTCAATGAAACAGAGATTTTGCCAAAGACCGACGACGAACGGCCAACGACTGGTTCCTATGCGCATAGCTTACCTCGACTGCTTTTCCGGCATCAGCGGCGACATGTTTCTGGGCGCCTTGGTGGATGCCGGGGTGCCAGCGAAGCTCTTCGAGGACACCGTGGCAGCGCTGAATATTGGAGCGCGCCTGCAGATTTCGAAAGTAAGCCGCAGCGGCATCACCGCCACCAAAGTGGACGTCTACGTTCAAGGCGAAATGGATTTGCCACGCGAGGTCTTCTGGGCGCAGCAGAGTCACGCGCGCGAGCACGATGATGAGCATCACCACAAGCATGATCACGGCCACGATCCTGAGCACGAGCCGGTCGAATTGCGGGAACACAACTACAGCCAGGCCCGAAATGAAGGCTCCCGCGCGGTGGCGCCCGCGCCACACGAGCATAAGCATGAACACGGCCGCGGGCTGAAGGAAATTCGCGAGGTCATCCGGAAAGCAGCCATCAGCGAACGGGCGAAGAGCACCGCGACTGCGATGTTCGAAGCCTTGGGCGCCGCCGAAGCCAAGATCCATAATAATGACATCGAGAAGGTTCACTTCCACGAAGTGGGCGCTGTCGACGCCATGGTGGACATCATCTGCTCTGCGGTGGGAGCCGAGGCTCTAGGAGTAGATGAAATTGTCTGCTCGCCGCTGAACGTAGGCGGCGGAACGGTGAAGTGCGCACACGGACTTCTCCCAGTGCCGGTTCCGGCAACGGTGGAATTGTTGAAGGGCGCGCCGATATATTCTTCGGGCCTTCAGGTGGAACTGGTAACGCCGACCGGCGCGGCGATCGTGAAGACTTTGGCTAAACGATTCGCGGCCCTTCCCGCAATGACTATTGAGAAATCGGGCTACGGCGCCGGCACACGCGATTTTTCTGGCCACGCGAACGTGCTTCGCCTGACCATCGGTGAGTCGCGCGCAGAATTTGCCGGACATGTTTCCAGCGAGACCATTTCCGTGCTCGAGGCCAATATCGACGATCTGAATCCTCAGGTCTTCGGTTACGTAGTTGACCGCTTGCTCGCAGAAGGAGCGCTTGACGTTTTCGCGGTGCCGGTGCAGATGAAGAAGAACCGCCCCGGAATGTTGCTGACAGTGCTATCGAAGCAGGAGGACGCCTCCGCGCTCACCCGGCTTATTTTCACGGAAACCAGCACCTTGGGCGTGCGCCGGCGGGAAGAGCAACGCCAGGTGCTGGCGCGGAAGTGGATCACCGTAGGAACGCGTTGGGGAGATGTGCGATTGAAAGTTGCCAGCATGAATGGCACCGTTACTAATTACGCGCCTGAATATGAGGACTGCAGGAAGCTAGCGGCCGAGCACCATGTCCCGTTAAAAAGTGTGATGCAGGAAGCGGTGCAGGGATATTTGAAGAAGAGTCAGGAATAGCCTTCCGGATTAGGCAACAGAACCCACCATGACCCAAAAGTTTTACATCACGACGCCCATCTATTACGTGAACGCACGCCCTCACATTGGGCATGCCTACACTACCATTGCGTGCGACACCATCGCGCGGCGGCAACGCATGATGGGCTTTGATACTTATTTCCTAACCGGCACCGACGAACACGGGCAGAAGATCGAGCGCGCCGCGCAGGCGGCGGGAAAAACTCCGCAGCAGCTCACTGACGAGGTTTCCGCCGAGTTCCGCGGACTGTGGGACCGGATGGGCCTGACCTACGACGATTTCATCCGCACTACATCCGACAGGCACAAGCAAGGCGTGCAAGCGCTGTGGCGGCGCATCCGCGACAACGGTTACATCTACAAGGGACATTACACCGGCCAGTATTGCGTCTTCGACGAGCTCTACGTGGACTCGGTTGGACCCGGCGCGCCCTGCCCCGAATGCGGGCGCCCGACGGAAACTGTGCGGGAAGAAAATTATTTCTTCAAGCTCTCGGCATTTCAGGACAAACTCCTGGAGTTGTACACCGGGCAGCCGGATTTCATCCGCCCGGAAACGCGGCGTAATGAAGTGTTGTCATTCGTGCGCTCCGGATTGCGCGATCTGTCGGTGAGCCGCAGCACGCTCTCCTGGGGCATTCCCGTGCCGGACGATTCCAAGCACGTGATCTACGTCTGGTTTGATGCTTTGGCCAATTACATTACCGCGCTGGGCTACGGTTCGGCGGATGCGGAGAAATACGACAAATACTGGCCTGCCGATGTGCAGATGATCGGCAAGGAGATCGTTCGCTTCCACTGTGTCTACTGGCCGGCGATTCTCATGGCCGCCGGGCTCTCGGTGCCGCAGAAGATCATGGCGCACGGCTGGCTGCTGTTCGAAGAGAACAAGATGTCGAAGTCGCGCGGCAACATTGTGCGAACCGAGACGATCCTCGACGTGCTGGGCCAGGACGCTCTGCGTTACTTTCTGCTGCGCGAAGTCGTATTCGGGCAAGATGGATCATTTTCTTTCGACGCGCTAGTACAGCGCTACAACGCCGACCTAGCCAATGGATTGGGGAATCTGGCAAGCCGTACGCTGACCATGATTGCGCGCTACTTTAGAGGTGAGGTCCCATATCCATCCCGCGCCGGATCGCGAGCTGAAGAAGGCGCAATTGCCGACGCTGCGCGCCAGACCATTACTGACTTTCACGCCTTGTTCGAGCAGCGTCAGTTTTCGCGTGCTCTGGAAGCAGCCTGGAGTCTGGTTGCGGCGGTAGACAAGTACATTGTCGAGAATCAGCCCTGGGCACTGGGTGAAAAAGAGGACGACGAGAGCCGGTCGCATCTAGCGACCATTCTTTACACCAGCGCCGAGGCTCTGCGGATCGTCACCGCACTGGCGCATCCCGTAATTCCCGACGCCACCGCGAAGATTTGGACCCAGTTAGGATTGGGCGACATTCGGAAATTCCCCCTTTCGGACTTGAAATGGGGGCAGCTCCACTTGGGCACGAAGCTGGGAGAGATACAGGCGGTTTTCCCGCGCGCCGACAAGAGTGCAATCGAAAGGATGCAGCAGATGGAAGAACAAGGACGCAATGCTTCGGCAGTCGTAGTTGCAGAAGAGAGGGAAAAGACGGCTACGCAAGCGTCGCCGGTAATCACACCGAAGCCCGCCGCGGCTATCCCCGACGGCAAGATCACCATCGAGGACTTCGCCAAGGTCGAATTGCGCGTGGGCCAGGTGAAGGTCGCGGAAAAAGTGAAAGGCGCTGACAAGTTGTTGCGTCTGGAAGTTGATCTTGGAACCGAAGTTCGGCAAGTCGTAGCCGGCATCGCCGAGGCCTATGCCCCGGAAACGCTGGTGGGGCGCAAAGTGGTGATCGTGGTAAACCTGGCGCCGCGGAAATTGCGTGGCCTGGAATCGAATGGGATGATTGTGGCGGCGTCGCCGGAAGGCGGAAAGCCGGTGCTGGCGTCCTTTTTGGAGGATGTACCGATCGGGACACGGCTGAAGTGAACCGGACCTCGGACGTCAGGCGTCGGACCTTAGACCTTGGATTCCGAACTTTCAGTGTTGAAGGACCGAAGTCCGAGGTCCGACGCCCGAGGTCCGATTTCCGATGTTCATAGATTCCCACGCTCATCTTGAGATGGAGCAGTTCAATGCCGACCGCGCACAAATGATTTCCCGGGCGCGGGACGCAGGGATTGAAAAGATCGTCGCCATCGGCAGTGGAACCGGCCCCGGATCGCTCGACTGCGGCATCCAACTGGCCGAGCAGTACGAATTTATTTACGCGACCATCGGCATCCATCCCCACGAAGCGAAGCTGGCCACCGACGCCGATTTCCAGGAGTTAGAGCAACTGGCAAAGCGACCCGAGGTCATAGCCTGGGGCGAAATCGGGCTCGATTACTTTTACGATCATTCTCCGCGCGAGTTGCAGCAACAGGTTTTCTTGAAACAGCTGGAACTCGCACGGGCAGCCAACCTGCCGATCGTGATCCATTGCCGGCCTTCCGACAAGAGCGAGAACGCGTGGGATGACATTCTTCTACTGATGGAACAGCACTGGCGAACAAGTGGCCTGGGAGGAATTCTCCATTGCTTCACCGGAAGCTGGGAGCACGCCCGACGGGCGCTAGATCTGGGATTCATGATTTCCTTCGCCGGCAACATAACCTTCCCCAAGGCACAGCCCATCCGTGATGCCGCGAAAGAAGTCCCGCTGGAACGCATACTGATCGAAACCGACTCGCCTTTTCTAGCGCCGGTGCCGTATCGTGGGAAGCGCAACGAACCCGCGTTTGTAAAGGAAGTGGCCCGGCAACTAGGGGAGATCCGTGGGCTATCGACGGAAGAAACCGGCCGCCAGACCGCCGCCAACTTCTACAACTTTTTCAAACTGGCGGAATCTAACGAAAACAAAGAACTGCGGCGCTAAAACCGCTTCTTCTGATAACCTCAGAGGTTACATTCCAAGGCTTACAGAGCGCTAAGAACATGCCGGAAAACACTTTCGACATCGTGAGCAAAATCGATCTGCAGGAAGTCTCCAATGCCATCCAGCACGCCCTGAAGGAAATTCACACCCGCTTTGACTTGAAGGATTCCAAATCCAATATCGAACTCGAGGGCAAGGAGGCCATCATCCTGCACTCGATCGACGAATTTAAGCTGAAAGCTGTGAGCGATATTCTTCAGCAAAAGCTGGCCAAACGCGGTGTGCCCTTGAAAGGGTTGACGCATGGGCCCGTGGAATCGTCCTTGGGAGGCGCCGCCAAGCAGAAGATCACAATGCAGCAGGGTGTCCCCATCGAAAAAGCCAAAGACATCGTGAAACTGATCAAGAGCTCCAAACACAAGGTACAGGCGTCGATTCAGGGAGACTTGGTACGAGTCAGCGGCAAGGACCGCGATTCGTTGCAAGCGGTAATCGCTTTGCTGAAGGAACATGATTTCGGAATCGACATGCAGTTTACGAACTATCGGACGAACTAGTGAGCACACCCGCCACCATTAACGGAAAAGAGTTTTTCGAGCTTCTGCGGGAAGACCTCGCCGCTATTGAGCGGGAGTTTGGCCGAGACACGGTCTCAGATGTAGAGGCCATTACCGAGATCGGAGAATATCTGCGCGGAGGAGGAGGCAAGCGCATCCGTCCCGCGCTTCTGTTGCTTTCCGCCAAGCTGCTCAACTACCAGGGACGCGGCGCCATCCGGTTGGGTGCAGTGGTGGAGATCATTCACACTGCCACACTGGTTCATGACGACATCATTGACGAGGCCCAGACCCGGCGCGGCCGTCCGGCAGCCAACACGCAATGGGGCAACTCCAAGTGCGTTCTCGCAGGTGACTGGCTTTACATGCAGGCTTTCAAGGTTGCGGTGCAGGAACGCAACTTTCGCATTCTCGACACGCTCATCGAATTGACCCAGCAGATGGTCGAGGGCGAACTGCTACAGATGGAAAAGCTGGGCCAGCTCATCTCCCTGGACGAGCACTTCAATTTGATCTTCCGGAAAACCGCCTGCCTCTTCTCGGTGTGCATGCGGATGGGGGCCATTCTGGGCGGAGCCAGCCCCGAGCAGGAAGAGAGCCTGGCGCAATACGGGCGCGACCTGGGGATGGCGTTCCAGATTGTCGACGATGTGCTCGACTTGACCGCTTCTGAAAACGTTTTGGGGAAGCCCGTAGCCAGCGACCTGCGCGAAGGCAAGGTCACGATGGCCGTAATCCACGCGTTGGAACGCTGCACTCCGCAGGAACGTAAGTCGATCGAGACGATCCTGCGGGAGCGCGCTTTTGACGGCGTCACTCACCGCGAAATCATCGCGATCCTGGAGCGCTACGGCTCGCTCGAAGCGGCCAACGCTCGTGCCATGCAATATGCAACGCTGGCGCGCAACGCGATCTGCAGTTTTCCCGACAGCGAGATTAAGCGAGCCCTGCTGTGGGCGCCGGAATTTGTTGTTGCCAGAGAGAAGTGAGGTTGGTCGTTGGCCATTGGTCTTTGGCTTCACCTGGAAAATCGCCATCGAAGAGACGTAGCTTGCTACGTCTCTACCAACTGTTATCGCCAATCTCAAGTAGCGATTTTGGCCAACGGCTAGCGACGAACGACCAACGACGATTACCGCCGAACCGCAATCCCCATCATCTCGAACCGCCCGCCTTTCAGCAACGGTCCTGATCCAATGAAACCTCGCGCCGGCAAATCTTTCGAAAAGCGCTTGACGTAGGCGCCGTTGAAGTGTTCCCACAGGGAAACGTCGGGGGCAAAAATCTGCACCGAGACCAGATCATCCATGTTCATGCGGGCTGCTGCCAGTACTGCTTCGAACTCGTCGAAGAGCAGTCGCATCTCCTCATCGATGCTGGCGGGAGCCATGCCGGTGCCAGGATCGATACCGATGCGCCCGGAAATATATAGGGTCTCGCCAACCAGCACCGCGTCGCTGAATGGCAATTTCGTTTTGCGGGGGAGGTTGATACAATTGCGGACGGGTAGGCTTCCCTCTGATGACACAGGCGTAACCTCGTTGTTAGGGATTTGAATGAATTCCTTGTGGTCGGGGACGAAATCCGTTTCTCCCCCTGCACCGTACTTCCCACAGGCAGTTTAGTCGAACACCCAAGCCTAACCCCACAAAGGAGATTGAATTATGAAGAAGATGTTGATTCTCGCCTTGGCTCTTTCCGTCATCTGTAGCGTGGCGGGGTTCGCGCAGGACATGTCCAAAGACAGTGGCATGGCCAAAGCCGCACCCGCAGCCCCGCTGAAGAATCTCAAGGGAACCGTGAAGGCTGATGGCGACAAACTGACCTTTGTTGCCGACAAAGATAAGAAATCGTGGGACGTGGTTAATCCTGAAGCCTTGAAGGGACACGAAGGACACCACGTTGAACTGAGCGCGCACGTGTACGCCGACAAGGGCCAGATTCACGTCATGAGCGTAAAGATGCTCAAGGCGGAAAAAATGGACAAGATGGACAACATGTCAAAGTAGTTGCGCTGCAGAGCTTCACGAGGGCGGCACAGGCCGCCCTTTTTCTTTATACTAACGCATCCGGAATCACGGCTAACTGATGGAAGCACTACTCTCAGCAATCGGGCGTCACGGGTACATCCTGGTCTTCTTTATAGTCCTCGCCGAGTCGTTGGGGATGCCCGTTCCCGCGGCATTGGCGCTGGTGGCAGGGGGCGCCGCAGCGGCCGCCGGACTCCTGCACCTCACCACTCTCCTGCTGCTGGCTGTCGCCGCGATGATCCTGGGAGACTCGCTGTTGTTTGTGATGGGCCGCTACATGGGATGGGCCCTGCTGGGCTTTCTGTGCAAACTGTCGGTGAACCCCGAAACCTGCATCCTGCGTTCTGCGGAATCTTTCTACAAGCGGGGCAAGGCCACCTTGCTGTTCGCCAAGTTCATTCCCGGGATCAACACCATGGCGCCGCCGCTGGCCGGCAGCATGAAAATGCGCCCCGACATTTTTCTGCGGTTTGATCTGGCCGGCGCCTCGCTTTACGCGATCGTCTACATTGCCGTGGGCTATTTGTTCCGCGATGTCCTGGCTTCCGTAGCGCATGGCTTTCAGACGGCAGGACGGGCCGTGGAATCGGTGACTGTGCTCGCCCTCATCGGATATGCAGGGTATCGGGTCTGGCTCTACCGCAAACATGCGGTTTACCGGGTGGTGCCGCGAGTGCAGGTGGAAGAACTGGCGCGCAGGCTGGCATCGGAAGACAAAGACAAGATCCTTCTGATGGATGTCCGCAGCCACGGTTACTACGATGCGGAGGCGGCCCGCATTCAAGGATCGATCCGGCTCGAACCCAACAATCTCACGGAAGAGATCAAGACGCTGCCCAAAGACAAGGACATTTATGTTTACTGCACTTGTGTGCGCGAAGCCACCAGCGCTCGTGTGGCGCACATGCTGCGTGAACAGGGATTCAACGCGTTCGTGATCGTAGGCGGCCTGACGGCCTGGCGGAAGGCCGGGAATCCGACGGAGTCGGTACCCAGGGACGATCTGGTGAAGCTGCCCACGTTTTCGTAAGCGGACCTCGGGCAGCAGGCGTCGGACCTCAGACCTCAGGCCTCAGACCTTCAGGCCCCGCGTTTACACGATTGTCGAGTCTGAGGTCCGAGGTCCGACGCCCGATTTTCTCCATGGCATCCAATAAGGAAGTTGAAATCAAGTTCCGCATAGACAGCGTTCGCGCTCTCGCGCGCCGGTTGCGGGCTGCTGGGTTCCGGCAGGTAACTCCTCGGACCCCCGAGCGGAACACTTTGTATGATCTCCCCGGTAGGCTCTTGCAAAAGCGTGGTGATGTCCTGCGCCTGCGCAAGTACGGAGACGAATGGCTGCTCACCCATAAGGCAAAGGGCAAAGTCGCTCGTCATAAGACCCGAGTAGAGACGGAAACGAAAATTGCTGATGGTGAAAAACTGGAACAGATCTTGCAGTCCCTCGGTTATGCGCCCACCTTCCGCTATGAGAAATTCCGCGCGGAGTGGAGCGATGGCAAGGGACATGTAGTCGTCGATGAGACGCCCATCGGATCTTTCGGCGAAATCGAAGGGCCCCCACGCTGGATCGATCGCACCGCACGACTGCTCGGCATCGAGCCACAATCGTACATCACGCAAAGTTATGTGGAACTGTTCCTGGCCTGGAAGCGGCAGACTCGGAGTCGCGCCCGCGAGATGACATTCCAGGCCGTGCGAAATCCCAAAAACTAGAAACGGTTTTTAACAACGTTTTACATCTTGGGGAAGCGCCCGCCCGATAACTTCAAGCGCTCGCCGGCGTCTAACGCAACAAAACTGGGTTGACACGGAGGCAGGGCGTGCGGAGGGCGCGGCAAAATGTCTGCTATGGGGCAGCGGTTATCGCGTTCTGCTTCCCCGCGATGCTCCTTGCGGCGCCGCCGCCAAACTTTGGCCAAGTCACCATCCCGAGAGTCAGCAGTGTTCCTCAGCTCGAAGATTTTCTGGAGATGAAGCCCAGCTCTGCGTGGGACGGAAAACTAGCCAAAGTCGATCACTTCATTCAGCGCGTTCCCAGCGACGGCGAACCGGTGTCCCAGCGTACCGAAGCCTATCTCGGCTATGACGACAAGAATCTTTACGCTATCTACATCTGCTTCGATAACCAACCCCACCATATTCGTGCTCGGCTCTCACGCCGGGAAGACGTGTTTGATGACGACACGGTCGAGCTGATGTTAGACACCTTCCACGACCATCGCCGCGCCTATGCGTTCTTTTCCAATGCCTGGGGAGTCCAGGCCGATGCATTGTGGACCGAAGGTCAGGACTTCGATATGTCCTTCGACACTGTCTTCGACACCGAAGCCAAGATCACGCCGCTAGGTTTTGTGATCAAGATGGCCATTCCCTTTCGCAGTCTGCGTTTTGCCTCCAACGATCCGCAAACCTGGGGAATCCTGCTCAACCGGAATATCCTGCGCAACAACGAGAGCTCGTTCTGGCCACAATATTCCAGCCGCGTGTCGGGCCGCTTGAACCAGGAAGGGGACGCCACCGGGTTGGAAAACATTTCACCCGGCCATAATTTTCAGTTCATTCCGTACGGGATTTTTCGCTCCTATCGAGACACCGACCTGCGGGACCCCGATCACCCCAAGTTCACTCAGCGCGATGCCTTTGGGCAGATAGGTCTGGATGCCAAGGCAGTGATAAAAGACAAGTTCGTGCTGGATGCGACCGCGAATCCCGACTTCAGCCAGATCGAGTCCGACGATCCTCAGGTGACCGTGAACCAGCGCTTCGAAGTCCAGTTCCCGGAGAAACGTCCATTTTTCCTGGAGAATTCGAACTACTTCCAGACTCCTATTCCGTTGCTATTCACGCGGCGCATTGTCGATCCGCAATGGGGGGCACGCCTGACCGGAAAAGGCGGTCCCTGGGCCGTGGGCATGCTGGTTGCCGACGATGCTTCTCCCGGCACGGAGGTCGCTCCTGATAACTCCTTATTCGGAAAACACGCCTACTTTGCCGTAGGCCGTGTCAGTCGTGATATCGGAAACCAGTCCTCGCTCGGAGTGATGTTTACCGATCGCGAAGTGGGACCGTATTTCAACCGGGTCGGCGGCATTGATGGCCGCTTCAACCTCAACTCCCATTGGGTGGCGAGCTTTCAGGGGGTGGTGAGCTCTACGCTCTGCAGTGACACTCGCGACGATGTCTGCAACTTGGGTACCTATCTTGCCGGCCCGGCGGCCGAAGTTGTTCTCCAGCGCTCCGGACGAAAATTGAATTACATCATGGACTACTCGGACCGGAGCGACGGATTTCGTACCTTCACCGGCTTCGATCCTCAGCCTGACATTCACAACCTTTATCACCGCGTGGAATACAGTTTCCGACCGGAAGGAAAGCATCTGATTTCGTGGGGACCGCAGATGGAGGTCTACCACACCTTCGACCATGAAGGAAGTTATCTGAACTCAGGCTACTTCCCTGCCCTTAAATTCGAGTTCGTAGGTCAGACATTCCTCAATTTTTTTTATGCGAAGGAGATGGAACTGCTTCGGCCAAAGGATTTCAGCATTCTGACCAGCAATCAGAAATACGTTCGCCATACCAGCGAAGTGGAGTTCAAGACGAGCCTGTACCGGCCTATCTCTTTCGCTCTGGATTATCGCTTTGGCAGCCGGATCAACTATGACTCGCCCGACAACGTCGCTCCGTTTCTGGCGGGCCGGACCAGCCTAAACACAACCCTGACGATCCGGCCCAGCAAATCGCTGCGGGTGGATAACACCTACCTGCTTTTCCGTCTGCATAACCGGCTGGGATCGACCGGCAGCATGAACAATCACATCATCCGTTCCAAATGGAACTATCAATACACCAAGAAGCTCTCGTTCCGCTTCATTGGCGAGTACAACGCAGTGCTGGCCAACCCTGCGTTTACCTTTCTCGAAACTACCAAGAACTTCAATGCCGACTTTCTCATCACCTATTTGATCCATCCCAGCACGGCGTTCTACGTGGGCTATAACAGCAATCTGGAGAACGTGCTGTTACCGCTGAGGAATGACGTGGATGGCGATCTTCTGCACGGTGGCCGCATGAGAAATGATGGGCGGGGATTGTTCGTGAAAGCCTCGTATCTGTTCCGCTTCTGAGTCTCCCCCAACCGCCCGGGCCCACCACGAACCACGTAGACCAGGACGCCCTCGTCCGGATGGGCGAGCGAAGCTCGCCGGTTTTGCGCGGAGAGAGAAAGTGCGGAGCTTCGCTCCGCGGGGCAGGTGGGCATCCTTCGACTTCGCTCAGGACAAGCTCTGCCCCTACGCGTGCAGTAGTGATTCTGAGGGCGCTACGAAACCGTGGCGGGCTTGGCGCAGAATTTGTCGAAGGCTTTTTTCAATTCGGCGGCGATGTCTACAGCCTCGCGATGTTCGATGTCGCTGCGCTGCATCATGTGAACCACCTTGCCGTCACGCAGCAACGCAATCGAGGGCGAGGACGGTGGGTACTCTGCAAAATATGAGCGAGCACGGTCAGTGGCCTCTTTGTCCTGGCCGGCAAAGACGGTGAACAATCTTTCCGGACGGCTGGGGTGCTGCAGTGCAGCGCGCACCGCGGGACGCATGCGGCCGGCAGCGCATCCACAAATGGAATTCACCACCACCATCGTTGTGCCGGGCTGATTGGGAATCGCCTGATCTACTTCCGCTACCGTGCGTAGTTCCTGAATGCCGAGGCGAGTCAACTCCTCGCGCATCGGGATCACCATGATCTCTGGGTACATTTTTTCTCCTCAACGCTAAGCCTATTGTAATACGACGCGGAAGGTCCGGTTTCGATCGACGCAAGTCACACCAGGTTCTGTCCCGACGTGCTCTGCAGAGGCGTGAAGCCGTGTCTAACCGTCGTATATAGTGAGAGAAATCATACCATCATGAATATTCTGGAAAACGTGCCCTTGGCTCCGTTGACCACCTTCAAGGTGGGCGGCCCGGCACGTTATTTCGCCCAACCCAGCACTGCCGCCGAGGTAAGTGAAGGCGTCCAGTTCGCGCGCTCGCGGGACCTTCCGCTGTTCGTGCTGGGCGGCGGCAGCAATCTGGTGATTTCCGACGCGGGCTGGCTTGGCCTGGTTTTGAAAATTGCAATTCCAGGAATCGACGAGCGCGATAGCAATGACAATGGCAAGGCACTGTTCGAGGTAGGAGCAGGCGAAGAGTGGGACCGGTTCGTGGCCCGCGCCGTCGCGAGGAATTGCGCTGGGGTTGAGTGTCTGAGCGGCATTCCGGGCAGCGTGGGTGGAACCCCTGTACAAAACGTCGGGGCCTACGGTCAGGAAGTCGCGGAAACCATCAGCTCTGTGCTCACGCTGGATCTTAAGGACGGCCAGATTCGCGAGCTCTGCGCTGAAGCCTGCGGATTCCAGTATCGCACCAGCATCTTCAACACCAGCGAGCGCGGACGCTTCATCATCCTGCGCGTGACCTATTGCCTGACCCCAGGCGGCGCGCCTCGCATCCAGTACGCGGACCTGAAAAGACATTTCGCTGGTTTCCAGCAGGTCCCCTCGTTGACCAGTACACGGGAAGCGGTGCGCCGCATACGTGCCAGCAAAGCCATGCTTATCACCCCGGGAGACGAGGACTGCCGCAGCGCCGGTTCTTTCTTCAAGAATCCCGTGCTCACCGCCGATCAGTATGACAACCTGACCAAGAGAGCCACCATAAAGGGGTTGCAAATTCCCAGTTATCCTGCGCTTGACGCGCAAAGGAAAATTTCGGCTGCGTGGCTGGTCGAGCACTCGGGCTTCAGCAGAGGCTATTGCAGCGGCCGCGTCGGGATTTCGCGCAAACACGCTCTGGCCATCGTGAACCGCGGAGAAGCCACTGCGGCGGATATTTTGGCGCTGAAAGATCACATTCAGCAGCGCGTGGAACAGATCTGGGACATTCACCTCGAATCCGAGCCCGTATTTGTGGGCTTCTGAGCTTTGGCTTACGGTTTGGCCTTCACTTCTGCGGCAGCTTGCGAAAGGGGTGTTCGAAACTGAGGTAGAGCAAGACCGCTTTTTCCCCCGCGCTCGGGCCAACTCCGATGGGGACACCAATTCCCGGAACAATCTGCAAACCATTTCGGAAGTTATAAGACCAGCGGACACCAGGACTGAGCAAGAGCGAGTTCTCCCATTGCGTGTGATTGCTCGCCACCACGGTCTGGGAACTGGCAAACACCGTCTCCAGCATGAAGTTGAAGCGCGCATGCGCCAGCCAGACAAAACTCTGGCCGAAGTTATAACCCGCAGTGGTGGCGTGATCACCCGAAGCGTCCTGGGCGTACGGAAAGAACGTGGCTCCGGCGTTCCAGTGGCTTACCAGCTTCTTGCTGAGAACGACACTCAATGGAAGGCTGGTTTGCAGACCGAAGCTTCCGGCGCCGCGACCCAGAGTAGAATCGCCAGTAGGAAAAATAAGACTGAGCCGTGGAGCAAAGGCGACCCGGGTGTCACCGCTTCCCACCAACTGGTAGCGATAGTTAAGGAAAACATCACCGATGCCGACACCGGAGCGCGGAAAGTCACCCGCGTGCACGGCCGCCAGGCTGTAACTAAGCTGGTGGCGCGCATCGCCGGGAACGGGCCATTCCTGGGTAAATGTGTAATTCCAGTCTTTGCTGTCCCAGAAACGAGTGAAGCTCGAAATGTGCTGAACCACGCCGAAATTCTGGTTGTAAGCCTCTTCCACCAGGAAGCTGTTGTCCTGAATGCCGGGACTTGACGGGGAGGCGCCCTGTTGGCCAGGGCAAGTTGCACAAACCAGAACAACGGCGAACAGAACTGAGCAACTGCACGAAAGAATTGGGCGAAGACTGCGCGTTGAGTTAACCACGATTAAGTAAATCATATAACTACTGGTTAATCCAATAATTTTTCTGCTAAGGGCAGCATCGCTCGTTGCGATCCGCGCCGGGGTAAATGATCTGGTCCGGCAGCGGCCTCCTGGCCTCCGCTTTCTGCCAACCGTGTGGCTTCTTTAAAAATCGCGGCGAACATCACACGCGTGAGCTTGCCAGTTTGGGTATTTTGGTTTGAAGGATGATAGGAGGCCAGCAAGGTCTTGCCATCCGGCATTTCATAGCTGGCTCCGTGCTTGAACTGGTACGGATTCTTGCTCTGGAGCAGCCCCCGCCGCTTGAGGTAGTTGAGATAGGCTTCAAATGCAATTCTTCCCAGCGCTACGACAACTTTCAGGTTCTTGAGCCCATCCATCTCGCGGTCGAGGTAGGGCGCGCAGTTGGCCAGCTCTTGCGGCAGAGGTTTGTTGTCGGGCGGCGCGCAGCGGGCGGCCGCAGTGATGTAGAGATTTTTCAGTTCGAGGCCATCCTCGCGATCCGTGGCGGTGGGCTGGTTGGAAAATCCAGCCTCATACAAGATCGGATACATAAACTTGCCAGACGCGTCGCCGGTGAACGGTCGTCCGGTGCGGTTCGAGCCGTGGGCGCCGGGTGCGAGTCCGAGCAACAGCACACGCGCTTTGGGATCACCAAAACCCGGGACAGGCTTGCCCCAATAATCACATCCTAGATAGGCGCGACGTTTTTCACGCGCGATCTTTTCCCGATATTCGACCAGCCGGGGGCAACAGGTGCAGGCAACGACTTCGCGGTTCAGTTGATCAAGCCAGGCGGGCATGTGAGTTTCATTGTAAGCGGAAGGTCGCACTCGGATGGGTCCAGTGTGCATGGGGAATAGTCAGCGCCCACTTCCCTGCACAAGTCTCGGTGCAATCAACCCATCGCTGTACTAGAACGGGACACCCGAGGTTACTTTTGTCACCTTGTCTCCGGCCTCGCCAGTTTGACGCTACTCTCCTTCAGTCTTTACACTCTGAATTGCAGCCCATGCGGCTCAACTCATCGACCAGTTTCAAAATGGGACGGCTCGACGAGTCGAAGTTTGAAAGGTACATGTGAGCCCCACTGAGACCACCAGCAGCACCCGGCGGGAAATCCAGGTTGAAATTCCCGTCGAAGAAGTAACCCGCGAAACCGATTCCCTGATCCAGAAATATCAGAAGCTGGCCCGCATCCCCGGCTTCCGCCGCGGACATGTGCCGGCCTCCGTCATCCGCCAGCGTTTTTCCGAGGATCTGAAGAGCGATGTGGTGGAGGCGCTGGTGCCGCGGTATTTCCGTAAAGAAACCGACAAGCAGGGACTGATCCCGGTATCGCAACCCCAGGTCACCGACCTGCACCTGAAGGAAAACGAGCCTCTGCGTTTCAAAGCCACCTTTGAAGTGATGCCCGAAATCAAGGTTGAGGGCTACAAGGAACTGCGCGCGGAAAAACCTGAGATCGTGGTTACCGACGAAGAAGTCGAGCAATCGCTGAACGGTCTGCGCGAGCAACATGCGACCTACACTTCCGTGGAAGGGCGAACCCTGGCCGATGGAGACTATGCCCAGGTTTCGCTCGATGGCCAACCCAAAGACGGAGACGGCAAGCCGGTTCACATGGACGAGATTATGGTTGAAATCGCGGGCAAGAACACCATGCCCGAGTTCACCGAGAACCTGCGCGGAGCCTCCGCCGGGGACGAGCGCACATTCGACGTGCTCTATGCCCAGGACGCAGCCGAGCAACGTCTGGCGGGTAAGACTTTCACTTATACGGTGAAGGTGCAATCAATCAAGCAGAAGACCCTGCCAGAACTGGATGATCAGTTCGCCACGCAACTGGGGGAGTTCAAGAGCCTGGAGGAAGTCCGCAAGCGCATCCGCGAAGGAATGGAGACGGAACGAAAGCACACCGCCGAGCATGAGGCCAAGGACAAGCTGGTGGCGGAACTGGTGAAGCGCAGCGAATTCGAGGTGCCGGAAGCGCTGGTAGAGCGGCAGATCGACGTTCGCCTGGAGCGCGGTTTGCGCGCCCTGGCGGCGCAGGGCATGAAAGCGGAAGACATCAAGAAAATGGATTTGAACCGCTTGCGCGTGGGACAGCGGGATCAGGCGCTGCAGGAAGTAAAGGCGTCCCTGGTGCTCGACAAGATTGCAGAAGAGGAAAGGATCGAAGTCAGCGATGAGGAAATCAACGGGGAGATCGACGCGCTCGCCCGGCAGTCAAAGCAGACGCCGGAAGCGATCCGGGCTCGTTTGACACGCGATGGGGCGCTGGATAGAATTCGAAACAGAATCCGCAGCGAAAAGACCCTCGATTTTCTATATCGCCAGTCCGCTTGACGCGGACATTTTCGATCCTCCCAGAAGAGCTAGTAATCGGGAATAGGAGTGTGGCAGGTGAATGTAAACGATCCCAAAATGATGCTGGTCCCCATGGTCATCGAACAGACTGGCCGGGGTGAGCGCGCCTACGACATTTATTCCCGCCTGCTGCGGGACAACATCATTTTCATCGGCACTCCGATTGACGACAACATCGCCAATCTGGTGATTGCGCAAATGCTATTTCTGGCGCAGGAAGATCCGGAGAAAGACATCCAGCTTTACATCAACTCACCGGGTGGATCGATTACTGCCGGCATGGCGATCTACGACACCATGCAATATGTGAAGAACGATGTCACCACCATCTGCATCGGTCAGGCCGCCAGCATGGCGGCGCTGTTGCTGGCGGCGGGCCAATCCAAAAAGCGGCTGGCGTTGCCCAACTCGCGCATCCTGATTCACCAGCCGTCGATGGGCGGGCTGTCCGGACAGGCCACCGACATTGACATCCACGCCCGCGAAATTCTCCGTATGCGAGAGATTACTAACCAGTTAATGGCGAAGCATACCGGTCAAAAGCTGGAAAAAGTTGAGAAAGACGTGGAGCGCGACTTCATTATGAACGCGCAACAAGCTAAGGAATACGGAATCATAGACGATATCATCTATAAGACGAGATAAGGGTATGATCGGGTTTTCGCCCGATCAGTTCCGAACAGTCTCGGCGTGAAACGTTCTGTCCCGCCGACCGGGCAACAGGCGCATGAAGTGGGAGAGAGCGGGTTAACGAAGGAGTAAAGCCGAGTGAAAAACAGGACTGGCACCGAGGAGATGTTGCGCTGTTCGTTCTGCCACAAGTCGCAGGACGCAGTAGCCAAACTGATTTCATCCCCTAGCGATTATCCCAGGGCCTACATTTGCGACGAGTGCGTAGCAGTCTGCAATTCCATCCTGGAAGACGACCGCACCGCGACGCCTCCTACCACCACCCCGAATCAACTGCCCAAGCCGCAGGAAGTGAAGAGCTTCCTTGATGAATACGTCATCGGCCAGGAGCAGACCAAGAAAAAGCTCGCGGTGGCGGTTTACAACCACTACAAGCGCATCTACATGAACCGCCAGCGCGCCGGCGATGGTGTGGAGTTGGCCAAGTCCAACATCATGCTGATCGGCCCCACGGGAACGGGCAAGACCCTGATGGCGCAGACTCTGGCCCGCATGCTTGACGTGCCCTTCGCCATCGTCGACGCCACTACCCTCACCGAGGCGGGTTACGTCGGCGAGGACGTCGAGAACATTATCCTGAAGCTGCTGCAGGCCGCCGACGGCGACGTGGGCCGCGCCCAGACCGGCATCATCTACATCGACGAGGTAGACAAGATCGGTCGGAAGGATGAGAACCCTTCCATTACCCGCGATGTTTCCGGCGAGGGAGTGCAGCAGGCACTGCTGAAGATTCTCGAAGGCACGATCGCCAACGTACCGCCACAGGGCGGCCGCAAGCATCCGCACCAGGAATTTACCCCGGTCGACACCACCAACATCCTGTTCATTTGCGGCGGCGCGTTCGTCGGCCTGGAGAAAATCATCGGACGGCGCGTAGGCAAGAAATCGCTGGGCTTCAAGGCAGGACCAGAAGAAGGGGAGCCGGAAGAGACTCCAGCCGCAAGCCGCAAGCGGAACTTCGAGCTGCTGAGCGACATCCAACCGGAAGACCTGATCCGCTTTGGCCTGATTCCCGAGTTTGTGGGACGTCTTCCGGTGGTCGGTGTACTGGAAGACCTGGACGAGTTTGCCCTCATCGAGATTCTGACCCGCCCGAAAAACGCGATCATCAAGCAATACCAGCGCCTGTTCGAATTCGAGAACGTACGGCTTAAATTCAGTGATGAAGCCCTGAAGGCAATCTCACGACAGGCCATGGCGCGCAAAGTCGGCGCCCGCGGTTTGCGTATGATTCTGGAAGAGTTAATGCTCGATCTCATGTACCATTTGCCCAGCCAGAAGAAGGTGAAGGAGTTCGAAGTAACCCGGGAAATGGTGGAAAAACGCAGCGTTACCCTCGCAATGATGGAGAAGGCAGGGTAAACTGTAGCGCCGACAGAGCCCGGGTCGGCCAGGTGTAGATCGGGCTAATTGTAGTTGGGAGAAATAGTGACAACAGCTAAGGAAAAATTCGAAACCAAGAAACTTCCCATGATGCCCATCCGCGACGTGGTCATCTTCCCTTACATGATGACTCCATTTGTGGTGGGACGGGAATCGAGCGTTCGTGCCCTGGAAGAGGCGTTGGCCGCCGACAAAAAAATCTTCCTCGCCACCCAGCACGACGCCAGCATCGACGAACCCAAGCCCAACGAGATTTACCAGGTGGGCACTATCGTCAACATCGTGCAGAGCCTCAAGTTGCCCGACGGCAATATCAAGGTTCTGGTCGAGGGTATTGAGCGCGGTAAGGTACTGCAGATCAGCGAGAGCGAAGGTTACATGCAGGTTTCGCTCCGTGTGGCGCGCTATGCGACCGAGACCAACCCGCAGATCGAAACCGGCATGCAGCGGGTCACAGCTCTTTTCGAGCAGTATGTAAAGCTGTGCCAGTCGCTGAACTACGAGACCATGATCGCGGCCGTGCGCATGGAAGATCCGGCCAAGCTGACTGACACCATCGCCGCCAACCTGCAGCTCTCCATCGAAGAAAAACAGGAATTGCTGGAGATTTTCGATCCTGCTGAGCGCCTGACCCGGATCGGCGACGTGCTCGACATCGAAATCGAAAAGTTGAACATGGACCGCACCATCCAGTCACGCGTCAAGCGGCAGATGGAGCGGGCACAAAAAGAGTACTACCTCAACGAGAAGATCAAGGCTATCCAGAAGGAACTGGGACGCGGCGAAAAGAGCGAGTTCGACGAACTGAAGAAAAAGATCGAAGCCGCCGGCATGCCCAAGGAAGTTCGCGACAAGGCAGTCCAGGAACTCAAGAAGCTGGAAGCCATGCCGCCCATGTCAGCCGAGTCCACGGTTTCGCGCAACTATCTGGACTGGCTGCTGGCCGTTCCCTGGAAGAAGCGGTCAAAGGAAATCCGCAATATCACTCGCGCGGAAAAGGTTCTTAACGAAGATCACTACGGGTTGGAAAAGATCAAGGACCGCATCCTCGAATTCCTGGCGGTGCGGCAGCTGGTCAAGAATCCAAAGGGCTCGATCCTGTGCTTCGTTGGACCTCCCGGAGTCGGTAAGACCTCGCTGGGAATGTCGATTGCCAAGGCCACCGGCCGGAAGTTTGTGCGTATGTCGCTCGGCGGCGTGCGTGACGAAGCCGAGATTCGCGGCCATCGCCGCACCTACATCGGCGCCCTGCCCGGCCAGATCATCCAGATGATGAAGAAGGCCGGCACCAAGAATCCAGTCTTCATGCTGGACGAAGTCGACAAGATGTCGATGGACTTCCGCGGCGACCCGTCGGCGGCGCTGCTCGAAGTGCTCGATCCCGAGCAGAATTTCATGTTCGTCGACCACTACCTCGACGTCGAATACGACCTTTCGCAAGTCTTCTTCATCGCCACTGCAAATGTCATGCACACCATTCCACCCGCTCTGCAAGACCGGATGGAAGTGCTGCGTCTGCACGGGTACACCGAGCACGAGAAAGTCGAGATCGCCAAGCAGTTCCTGGTCAAGAAACAGCTGGCGCAAGCGGGACTGACCGAGAAGAACCTGAAGTTCACCGACGACGCTATCACCGCCCTGATCCGCTCTTACACGCGGGAAGCCGGCGTTCGCAATCTGGAGCGTGAAATCGGCAACGTATGCCGCAAGGTTGCGCGCAAAGTGGTCAAGGACGGCGAAGGCTACAACGTAGCTATCGCTCAGGATAACGTCAACGACTTCCTGGGCGTGATCAAGTTCCGCGACACCCTGGCCCACGAAAAGAGTGAAGTCGGGTTGGTGACCGGCCTGGCATGGACCGAAGTCGGCGGCTCGATCCTGAGCACCGAAGCCACCGTGGTCGACGGCAAAGGCAAACTTACGTTGACCGGCAAGCTCGGCGACGTGATGCAGGAGTCGGCGCAGGCGGCCATGTCGTATGTGCGCTCGCGCGCGCATCGACTGGGGTTGCAGCGCGATTTCTACCGCACTCTCGATATTCACGTGCATGTACCGGAAGGCGCCATCCCCAAGGATGGACCTTCAGCCGGGATCACCATCGCCACAGCGATTTCCAGCGCACTGAGCAAGATTCCAGTGCGTCGCGACATCGCCATGACAGGTGAGATCACGCTGCGCGGCAAAGTGCTGCCGATCGGTGGATTGAAAGAAAAACTTCTGGCCGCGCATCGCGCCGGATTGTTCGAGGTCATCCTGCCTCAGGACAATGAGAAGGATCTGGCCGAGGTTCCGGAGAATCTGCGCAATGCCATGAAGCTGCACTTTGTCGAAACCATGGACCAGGTTCTGGCCGTGGCCCTGGAGCAACCGCTGCCTCAAAGCAGCGAAGAGACAGCGCAACCAATCGCCCCCATCGCACCCCCGCCAGCCGAGAGTCCGGCGGCGCATCAGTAGAGTCGGTAGTAAAGGTTCCGAGCAAGGCCCGCGCAAGCGGGCCTTTTTACTGGACCTGCATAGTCAGACACGATTACCGGAAAATCTGCACGATCTCATCTCTTTTTTCCCAGCCCGCCCTACTTGCAACTTCCGCCCTGAGACGGCAAACTGATTTATGCGCGTCTTAGCCCGCTTCATGATGTCGGCAAGCGATGCCAGCCGCTTCCCTGCTCCCGCACTGCCGGAAGTCGCTTTCCTGGGGCGGTCGAACGTGGGCAAGTCGAGCGTTATCAACTCGCTTCTTGGCACCAGGATAGCCAAGACAAGTTCGACTCCCGGCCGTACCCGGTCCATTAATTTCTTCGAGGTACGCTGGCCGGGAAAGCCGCAGCCGGAGCTGGTTTTCACCGATTTGCCGGGCTATGGCTACGCCAAAATCTCACGCGAAATCTCCCAACAGTGGCCGGGCTTCATCGATCCGTACCTTAAGGAACGTTCTTGCCTGGCGCTGTGTGTCGCCCTCGTGGACGTGAACGTACCGCCCCAGCCAGCGGACAAGGAGTTGCTAGATTTTCTAGCCGGAATCGGGCGCCCGACCCTGATCGTCGCCACTAAGAGTGACCGGCTTTCGAGCAACCATTTGCGAAATTCTCTTCAAGTGCTGGCGCAGGACTATCCTGCCGCTCACATCGTGCCTTATTCGGCGAAAACCGGGAGCGGACGCCAGGAGCTCTGGCAGGAAATCCGGCAGGCGATGGAAAATCACTACGTAGTCGTCGGTCGTCAGTCTTCAGTCGTCAGTTTGAAGTCCTAACATGTGGGGCGGACACTCTTGTCCGCCGCTTTTGAAGTTGGTCCTTAGATTCACCCTTTTCGCGGCTTCTGCGTAGCCAACTCGAGAAACTCTCGCGATACATCAAAATCCAAGTCAAAGGCGGCGGACAAGAGTGTTCGCCCCACACGGCTGGCGGCTGACGACCGACGACTGATGACTGCTTTTCTATTACCTTGGTTATCTAGGGACTGATTACGCACCCGGCTACAGTTGCGTCATGACACTCTCATCCATGGTGGTCTCGCGCGACTTGCAGGAAGTCAGCGTGCTCGAATGCATTCTCGGCGGTCTGCACATTGGAGTCGATGTAGAGTCGGAACCGGAGCGCGCCCGAGCCAAGCTGGCCAAGTCGAAGATTGACGCCCTCATCATCGATTTCGATCTGACGGGAGCGGCCGGATTCCTGAACGGGTTGCAGGACGGCACCATCCGCAACGCCGTGCCGCTGATCATCGTCAGCGGCTCCAGCGGCCGGAAGCACCTTGAGTCCAAAGGCGCTTCATTCATCTTTGAAAAGCCTATTTCGGTCGAGCAGGCCGTTCACACTCTGTCGGCTGCGCGAAATATGATTCTGGATGAGAGACTGCGCTACCATCGCGAGACTCTGGATGTGCCCGTCTCGCTCACCTATGCGACCAGGAAGCCGCCAGCGCGCCCACCTCATGAATCTCAGTCAGGGCGGCATCGGCGTTCGCTTCCAGCGTCCGCATGAGACTCGTGGCCCGGTGAAAGTAAGTTTCACATTGCCCAGCACCAAACTTGCGATGAAATTCGTGGGAGAGGTGGCCTGGAAGGACAAGCAGGGCAACGCGGGCATCCGTTTCACAGAGGCCGAGCCGCGCACGAAACGCCACCTGCGTCTGTGGCTGGAACGCCAATACTTTGCACACTAGTCGTCAGTCGTCGGTCATCAGTCGTCAGCGCGCTTCCTGAGGTCCCACGCCCGGCGTCTGAGGCTGACGACAGAACACCGACAACTGATGACTGCTTCTACCGAAATCTTGGTCTGCTCGTCTGCTTCCCGATTCATTCCGGTCAGCGCGTCGTTTGTAAGCCCCGCCAGATGAGCACCGGGCGTGCCGCCAATCCAGAACCGAAACAGAAACCGGTAGAGCATTGCGAAGACCGCGCTTGCTCCCATTCCCAGGATCAGGGTAATCGGCCACGCCGGAGCCGCTCCGATCATCGCCATGCAGATCACCGCGAAAAGCAGCACGGCCGATAGCAGGATCAAGCCGTCCACCAGATACGCAAGCGTCTGCGCTGAAATGGCAAATGGAAACCAGGGCAAGGTGCAAGGAGGCGGATGTTCTGCGTCTATTTCTCGCGTCAGGGAAACTGCGTTTCAAAGCAGATCGCCGGGCGGGGTGTCGGGGAAAACAGCAGCTCAGCCGTATCCCCGCCGTAGCGAAATTCGATTCTGCAGGTAGCTTGTGGCGTGTGCTCAAGAAGCTGGACGAAGATCCATTCTTTCAACCCGCGCCGGGAACGCTGCGCAAGGGTGAGAAACTCTATGCCCGCCTGCCCGGATCGGGTCAGCCCACGCCACGCGTCCCGTGCCTTCGACTCGCACTCTCGGGTTGGCCAGATCGAAGCGCAGGAAAACCTGCTGGTCAGCGCTCAGCGGAGCCACCGCCTGAACGGCGACGCCGGAGTCGCCCAGATTGCGAATGATGCCGCCATTCGATTGATCCAGATTGAGGTAGGCCAGAGTCTGAATCTGGTGACGGTAGTGACGGCGTCGCCGCCGGGGAGCGAGACCAGTCGCGGCCGCGTGCGAAGCGGCAGTCGGATGCCGTGAAATCCATGGCCAAATCTTAGCCAAGGGCGCAGCCGGCATCTCAGTACCGACGCTGGTTCGCGGCACAAGGTTCAGGTTCAAACTCTCTAGGAAGCGGGACGTTGTTCCTGCGGATAGGACTCGTGCTGGTGGGCACGGTCCCAGGCAATCAGACCGTTCATGTCGTACCGGTAAGGCCCATAGGCACAGAAGGCCTTTTCGTCGAAAAGGCGTTTGATACCACAGCCCGTACAAACTTGGTAGGCGTAGCCGTGAGCCCGCACTGGCCAGCTCATTTTGTTGTGCCAACAACCGCGTAAAAGCACAACGGCAGCGCCGGTAATCCCGGTTGCGGTTACACCCAAGGGCCAAAGCCAGCGCGATTTCTTCTTCTTCGTCTCATCTACCACAGCCTGTAAACTCCTCTATTTCAGAAGGATACGCTCAAACGGGGCCGGAGTGCAATGGCCTGTACATCGGGCGGCCAAACCGGCCTGCACCAAAGAGCCGCGCGCCAACCCCACCTTCGTGCCCGGTCAATATTGCGGTCAGGGCAATTCCACTGTAACTTAAAGGCTGCCAGTTCGGCGATTCCCCCAATGGCCGTACCGGACTGTGGGCTGTAAGTCTCGATTGGAGAGATGTTTCCCTCGTAAGGTCGCCAGCCGGGGAAAGTAATCCACAGGGATTTCCACTGAAGATCATCGAGAATGAGCGCTAATCCGCAAAACGCGCGCCCGGGGTTAACCGGCCTGGGTAACTGAACCGGTCACCGAGCTAGGCAACCGGCGAGACAATCGCCTGGCCCGGACGCCGGCTCCATCTTCCCGTCCTCGGCTCCTCCGGCCAGCTACGCGCCCGGCCACGAAGCCCTGCAAGCCTTCTGGCTTTTTCCAGCCTTCATGAGAAGATACGCGAGCGGCGCGCCCGCGAGCGACTCGGCATGCAAGCAGGCACGGCCGACGTTTGGGAGCTGGAGCAATTCGTTCTGGACGAAGTGCTGCAGCTGGTATCAGAGCGAGCTCTGACTCTCACCGGCGCGGACGGCGTCGCCATCGCGCTGGTCGAGGACGATGCATTTGTTTGCCGAGCTTCCGCCGGAACCATCGCACCCGAGCTCGGCGCGCGACTGGATCCCAATTCGGGATTTTCCGGAGCCTGCCTGCGCACCGGCGGAATTGTGCGCTGTGACGATTCCGAGAACGGACCGGCGAGTCGACGTGCAGGTCTGCCGCCGGCTGGGAACTCGCTCCATCGTGGCCATCCCCATCACCTCGTCGCGCGGCGTAATCGGCCTGTTGGAAGCCTTCTCCGCCGAGGCTTACGGTTTCAACGATAGCGACGTGCGCAGCTTGAACCTTCTCGCCGAATTGATCCTGGCCGCCCTGAAGCCGGAAGAAGAAAACCGGATGGCTGAAATTTCGCAGCGCGTGGTGCAGTGAAAATCCCGAAGCGACGCCTTCTGTTCCTAGCGAGTACTGGAAAATCGTGGAACCAGGAGTCGCGATCACGGAGCCTTCAGTCGCGCGAGCCGGAAATTGCTCCGGCGATGTTCAAACAAAGCGAAGAGACCAGAAGATTCGGATCCGCCTCGCCCTATTGTTGCGCTTGTGCTGCTTGCTTAGCGGCGTGCGGCGGCCGGAATTTGGTGGAAAGCCGACCATCGTGAACCTCGTGAGCCAACCGCGCCTGCACCGGTTCCTGCACCTGGACAAGCAGCAGCACGAGGCCACATCGCCAGCGCCGAACCGCTGGACGTGAATTCGTCTTCGAGTCTCGACGCGCAAAGCGACCCTTGCAGCAGCTGGTAACAGGCATTTGGAATGTCTCCTCGGACAATTCCAGCACCGTAATGATTGATCTGCAGGGTGAGGTTCAATATGAAGCTCACCGCCTGAGCGATCCGGAGCGGATCTACTTCGACCTTCACGGCACATCGCTGGCACCCGGTTTGTTTGGCAAGACCATCGAGGTCGGGGACCCGGTACTGGCACGGGTTCGCATCGCGCAACCCCAAGAACGGCGTAAGCCGGGTGGTGCTCGAAACCAACGGAGCTTCCGATTTCTCGGTCAGCGTGCAGTCGAATCCCTACCGGCTGGTGGTGGAAATCCGAAAGGCGGCCAAAGCAGAGAACAGCGCGGTCTGCCTGTACCAGGCCGATCGTCAGGAAGCTAGTCTGCCGAACATCGGGTTGCAGAACAAGGATTCTGCAGAAGCAAGCGATTCTCGAACACTGATTCTCTGAACAGAGATTTTCTGAACAAGAACGTTCAGAACGGAGAGTTGCACAACAAAGACCTCGCCACTGCGATCGCTCCTCAGCCAGCGTTGATCCCTGCCGTTCCCGGTCGAGCCGGAGGCAAATCCGAGAGACCGTTACAAACCCACGTTGCCCAAATTCCGCCTGGTGCTCGACGCCGGACATGGCGGCTGGGACCTGGGCACGGTAGGACGAAAAGGCTTGATGGAAAAAGATCTGGTGCTGGACATCGTGGAACGGGTAGGGAAACTGGTCCAGAACCGCCTGGGCGCTGAAGTCATCTTCACCCGCCAGGACGACACCTATCTCCCGCTGGAAAAGCGCACCGAAATTGCCAACCTGGCCCAGGCAGACATGTTCGTCTCGGTTCATGCGAACTACAGCGATGATTCTTCGGCGCGGGGCGCGGAGACCTACTACACCAACACTTACTCTTCGGTGAGAGCGCGCACCGGACGACGCTGATGCCGGCATAGCCGAGAATACGTCAATTGGAAGAATGTCGATATTCGCGAAAAAGTGCAGCAGTCGCGCCGCTTCGCCGTCGCGGTCCAGCAGGCGATGCATCGGGCACTGGCGGCGCAGATCCCCGGCATGCGCAACCGCGGCGTGAAAAAAGCTTCTTACGTTGTGCTCACGGGAACTTCAATGCCGGCGGTTCTCGCCGAGGTTTCCTTCGTCAGCAGCCCCGCGGATGAAGACAAACTGAAGAGCTCAAATTATCGCCAGAGCATCGCGGAAGGCTCTGTACAAGGGCATCGCGCAATACGCAGCTACCAACCATCACGTAAATCTGGCCAGCGCCTCCAGCAAACCCAAGGGACTAGCTAACGGGCGCTACGGGCCGCGGTCGTTCCCGCAATTCCGCCGTATTTCTGCAGCCACTTCAGTTCTTCGCGCACTTTAATCTTGCCGTGCCACGGATTCTGGTCCAGCGCGTGACCTTCGCCGGGAAAGATGAGCAACGTACTGGGAAGTTCGAAGCAGTGCAGCGCATGATCGAGCAGATAATTCTCCAGCACAGCGACCCGAATGTCGTCAGCGCCGGCCACCATGTGAGTCGGGGTATTCACCTTGTCGATCTGAAAAATCGCCGCTTCGCTCTTGTAGCGCTGCGGAACCTCCCAGGGCCGGCCGCCGAGATCGTTGGCGTCGTCCAGCGTCAGATCGTCGTTTCCCCAGTTGGCAACGTTTTCCACCGCGCCTGCGCCGGTAACGGCAGCTTTGAAGCGCGTGGTCTGCGTGATCAGCCAGTTGGTCATGTAGCCGCCGTAGCTGTACCCGCCCACCGCCAGGTGATCGGGATCGGCAATGCCATCCTTCACCAGCGCGTCCACGCCTTGCAAAATATCCTTGCCCGGGCGTGACACGATTTCCGGCACCATCTCCATGAGAAATTTGTCGCCGTAGCCGGTTGAGCCGCGATAGTTGGGTTCAAAGACGAGCCATCCCTGAGTCGCAGCCAAACGATCCCAGACATACCAATCAGCTTCGAAGTGGTTGCCGTCGGCGTCGGCGGGCCTCCATGGATAAACACAAACATGGGCAGATTTTTCGCTTCGAACTTTCCCGGCGGATAGATCAGCATGCCCTCGACGGTCGTGCCGTCCTCCGCCTTCCAGCGATAGGGTTTGCCCTGTGGCAGATCGCGCTCGGTGAACAGCTTGTTGAACGCGGTGAGAGGCCGCGCGTCCTGCAGTTTGTCAGCGCTTTCGGCCAATAGACTTCAGCCGGCTTTCCCAGGCTGAGTACACGAAAGCCACCCGCGCAGAGTGAGCGGCCGCGTCAACGAATTCATAATTACCGGGGAACCCGCGCTGTGCGGAAAAGCGGCCCCAGGCTTGGACTGGGAATACATCTGGACTTCGGTGCCGAGCCGGGCGGCCGCCAACACGCTGCCATCGGTCGCGACTGCGTAGTCAGCCACCTGCCCGGAGAAATCGGCAGCCCATCGCTGCACGTCACTGGTGTCTGCATCAACCCAGTAGAGGCGGGTTTGCGTGTCGCGGTACTTTCCTTCCACTGAACCGTAGTCGACCTGAAAGAAAACGTGCTGGCTGTCGTTACTCCAGCGAGATTCCGTCGATGGCTTCGTTGCGCGTCAATTGGCGAGGCGGTTGATCGCCAGAAGCAGACGCCGAAATCGAGAGCATAGATCTCGAATTCTTCCGCTTTCTCAGACGCTGGGAGATTGACAGCGGTCACAAACGCAAGACTTCGTCCATCCGGCGAAACGGCCATCTGCTCAATGCGCCACGGCGAGCAAGCCAGAGGACGCGCGCCGGGAGTGGCGTCGGAAGCCTTCGCCGGATCTGGCGGATCGCCCCGCTGCAGTTTGACGCGCACTACATCCTCCACGCTCACGCTGAAGATTTGGTCGCCGCGCTCGGCGGCGCGGTACTGGCAAGTATCTTTCCACTCTTTTTCGTAGGCCTCTTTCTGCGCCTTCGTCCAGGGCGTGCGGGTGGCAAAGTAGAGCGTGTTGGAGTCAGAAGACCAGGCAAAGGCGTGGACTTTTTCGTCGCCTTGGGTCACTGGAATGGCTTCGCCGCCGCTGAGCGAGATCACATAAAGCTGCGCGACGCGATCGTCTTTGGATGCCTCGTCACAGGATTTTCCTCCGGTAGCGGTGCCTCGTTCGGAGAGGAATGCGATCCAACGGCCATCCGGCGACCATTGCGGATGGCTGTCGTGGCCGGAGTTAGTCAACTGAGTGAGGCGCCGGAGCCGCGGCCGTCGTCGCGATAAAGCCAGAGATCGTCGCGGAAGATGTTTTGTTCCCAATCCGCGCGGTCGGTGGCGATCACCACCGATTGACCGTCCGGGGACAGTTTTACGTCCGTTAAAGTCGACGTAGTTAAAAAATTCGTCGAGGGTAAGTTTGGGATTGTCGGCAGCTCGCGCAGAAGTCAAGATCAAGAGCCAACAGAGCAGGGGAAGGACCGGTTTTCGGATCGTCATAGGGCGATGGGTGAGGGAAAGAAATGAGACTAACACGGCGGCGCAATCGGATGCAAACTTCCACCCCCCAGCTCCAGACGGCTTATTGGACTGGCGACGCATTCTTCAGGGCGTCGTTCAGCCCCTGATCGCTCTTCAACGCGCCGCCCTCGATCACTCGCCAGCCATCGTCGTAGTGAATGAATCTGACCGTGGAGTTGTAGTCCGTTTCTTTGCGTACAGGGCTGACTCCCACTTCGTTCACTGCAGCCCACCGCCACTGAAAATCAACGTCGGCGAGGCTTCCATCTTTGTGGATTCCGGTTACAGCCAGCAGTTCGCGTTGCGCCACCGGCACGCTGATGTACTGAGAACTGGCCGCGGTCGCGGAGACCCAGTCGCGCAAGGCGTCGACTCCGAGCGGCGTGATCACCATATCCCAGCACGGCGGAGACGCGATGTCGGCAGGACAGGCGACGTTGGTGCCGGTAATCCAGCCGCGGCGCCGCAGTATAACGTACTCGGGCGAGTTGTAGTCCTTGTTGGAGATCACGCCGGTTCGCAGCCAGAATTGTTGGGTCATCTTGAAGGTGTCGGAGCCCGCGATGAGATCCGTCGCCAGCCGCCGGGTTAGAAAGTCGCGCGGCGAGCAGGAAACGGAAAGGCACAGCAGCACGAAAATGATGGCAGCTTGCCGTCGTGGCATTCTAGGTGGGAATTGTAACTAAACGTGAGCTTCGACGCGGCAAGAAAGGATGATCGGTGATCTGGTCCTCAAATCTGGCAGCCCAGCGGCCGGGAATCGGAGTCTTGCAAGGAAGAGGACAACACCCGTCGGCAGTCACGCGGTATTCCTGCACAATATAACCGTGCCGCCGGATCAGGGTATCGCCACACTGGTGGCAGCGCGTGTTCTTCGAGATCGCCCACATTGCCGGGCAGATTGCCGGCATACACATATCGCAGACCCGCCTTCCTGCCGATCTCGGCCGCTCTCAGCAGATCCTGCGGACGCGTGTTCTCGGGATCGTCCATCTTGTAGTCTTTGTGAAACGCGGTCACATGCCACGGAATGTCGGGAGAGACGCCGGCCACAAAATTCAGTCAGGCCTTTCAGTTCGTCTTCCGAGTCGTTGAATCCGGGAATGAGTAAAGTCACGATCTCCAGCCAAATGCCCATTTCATGCAGGCTCCGGATGGTTTCGAGAATCGGTCCGATTCGCCCGCCAAGCTCGTGATAATGGCGATCGTCGAAGCTCTTGAGGTCAACCTTGTAGAGATCAACCCACGGCCGAATATATTCCAGCACCTGGGGCGTACCGTTGCCGTTCGAAACAAAGCCTGTGATGAGGCCGGCGGCTCGAGCCTCCTTGAAAACCGCGACCGCCCATTCGCTGGTGATGAGTGGCTCGTTGTAGGTGCTGACCAGAACCTTTGCGCCCTGGCGCACAGCGTCCTGCACCAGAGCTTCCGGCGAGGCCTGCAGCGGCGGCGAGACGGCATTCGGGTCGCGCAGCGCCTGTGATGTCACCCAGTTCTGGCAATAGGCGCAATGCAGATCGCAGCCCAGCATTCCAAAGCTGTAGGCCAGCGCCCCTGGATAGGCGTGAAAAAATGGCTTCTTCTCGATGGGATCGCACTGCACGCCGCCCACGTAGCCCCAGGGAACATACAGGGTGCCGCCCCGGTTGTAGCGGACCTTGCAAACTCCAGGTTGGCCCTCGGGAATGGGGCAGCAATGTCCGCAGGCATAACAGCGAACCCGATTGCGGTCGAGTTTTTCGTACAGATCACCCTCACGAACGTTCTGGTACACAATGTCGCGAAGAGTGGGCACGGAAAGCCTCTACTGATATTTTAAACCCGTTTCGGATGGCCGGGACGGGCGCAGGTGTGCCCGGGGAAACCCCATTGTGGCACCTATTGTGTAGGAAGCGTGTTGCCAGCCATTTGGTGGTTACGAAGCCAATCGTTGGCTTGGTCCTGCGCGGCCAGAATCTGGCTCCGGCTCATGCGAGAGGTGAGAACCGCTACCCGATACTTGCTGGCTTGGTCTCCGCCCGCCTGGGCGAGAGCAGACCAGAAGTAGGCCTTGGTCAGGTCGGGCGAGACGCCCCTGCCCGCCCAGTAGTAGGCGCCCAAAGTGGCCTGGGCCAGGATGTGTCCCCGATCCGCTGCCAGTGCGAACCAGCGCACCGCCTCGGTGTAATCCTGCTTGACCTCTTCTCCGGTCGCGTAGCGCGCCCCCAAAGCGAACTGCGCCGCAGGATCGCCTTGCTCGGCTAACTTACGCAGGCCGTCCAAGTCGTTGACTTCCCCCGGCAGGCTAAGCAGCTTGGGAACTGAGGCGGGCGGCTCCTTGAGCGGGGTGCTGGTTCGAGCCAAGCTGGTTCGAGTCGGGCTGGTTCGAGCTGAGCTGGTTTGAGCCAAGCCGGTCCAGCTTGAGATCCAGGGCATGATCAACCAAAGCAAGGCGAAGACGAAAGTCGTCACAGCCGCAGCGAGCAGAATCTTGTGGAAGCGCGGACGAGGTACAGGCTCCCCCGCAGCCATGGTTTCCGCCGAAACACCAGAAGTGGGCCGCTCTGCACTAGGCCGCGCTGGAATAGGTGGTGCTGGAATAGGTCGTGCTTGAACGCGCCTTTCCTCAATGCGTGTCGGCCGTGGTTCCTTCGAAGGCACTTTCGGCGGGTCGGGAACTGTAGCAGGAACCTCCACAGCTCTGCCCATGGCGGACAGAATGGTTCCGGTCAAATGCTGAAGCACGCTGATGTCTTGCGGGCTAAACGCGTATGGCTGGGATGAAAATACTTCCAACAGTCCTGCAACCCGGTTCCCTCGCCGGATCGGCACAGCCACGATCGAGCGAACGCCCAGGGCGCGGCAGCCCGCCCGATTCACCCGGTCGTCGGTCTCGGAATCGTCGCAGCGCAAGCAGCGGCCGGTGCGCACACATTCCCCGGAAAATCCTGAACTGGCTTGCAGCCGCGTGCCAATCGGCGGGGCGTCGGAACCGGCACTGGCTTCGCAAATCATTTCGGAGCCCGCGGAGAGCGCGATCGCAGCTCCGGTAGCGCGAGTAAACGTCAGCGCCCGCTCTGCGATCAGTTGAAGAGCAGCATGGCGATCGTACGCGCCCGCCTCCAGCTCTCTGTCGACTGTATTCGGGTCGGCAAGATTTCCCGCGAACGGACTGCGGAGGCCGAGATCCCGGCTGCTTCGGCGGCCCGCCATTTGGCACGCCCTGCGCCACACCGTGCGACGGAAGTGGACCCCTGGACGCACCGTGTCGCGCATCAGGTTCAGTTGCCATCATCCCTCCGCGGGCATGATCGAAGGCAGTCAGGACATTCACAAAAAGCCATTCCTTGAGCTGACGCAGAGGCTGACTGGGCAGTTTCTGAAAACGGATTCCGGTTCGCCCCGACCCATCGGACCAAACCACGTGCCCCGTGGTGCTGATGCGCGCCTTGGTCTCCGAAAGATCTAGGGACAGGTTCAGATTGCGACCGACCTCCAGCGGAGCGGATGTCTGGATCGACATACCATCTTCACCGATGTCCACAATTTCGCTGAGGTCACGCGCTTTCTCCGGCGACGATCCGTCCAGGCTGGTGTAAGCAGGACTATGCACCACGAGCCGCACGTTGTGACGGCGCTCGGTCACTAGGTTTGGATTGCCGGGAAGGACCGGTCGGCTTGGGCCCGGTAAATTCCATACAAAGCTACTAACATATTAACCTAGACAGGAACCGCAAACGATGGCCCTTTACTCAGGCCATGGCGGGAGGCTAAACCCCTTGCTCGTAGAGGCTTAGGCAGTCGGGCGGAGTTGCCGCTGGGAGCCCGAGAGGCGGGAGATGGCGGCCACCATTACGCTGGAAAGAAGTTGCATGGTGGCGACATCGCGGGCAGCGAAGGCATAAGGAGCGGCGGAGAAAACTTCGAACACGCCGAGTGTCCGGCGAAAATGACGCAGCGGAGCAGCCAGAATGGATCGCACTCCCAGCCGCTGACAGGCGGCCAGATCGACCTGAGGATTCTTTTCCGCGTCATGGCAGAGCACAACCTCACCGGTGCGAACACAGTCGGCTGAAATACCGGAATCGGACTGCAGACGAACTCCGAGGTCGGGCGCAGTGCGGCCGGACGAGCGCGGCAGACCATCTCGTCACCCTTGCGCAACGCGATCGCCGCGCCGCTGGCGCCGGTCAAAGTTTGCGCCCGCTCGGCGATCACGCTGATGGCGGGCTCCAAGTCAATTTCCGTACCCACGGCTGCCACGTACCCGGCGGACGCAGCTCCGGTTGAAGACGACGCGCACCGCACGTGGCTTCGTCCAGGAGCCAGTGAGGCGAATGACACCGGCAAATGATTTTCAATGTCCGCCGTGGAAGACACAGGCACGGTGCGAAGCAGTTCGCGCACCAGGCGGTCGAGTTCGGCGTCCGCAATCAGATGGGCAGTCTGCTGGCCGCGCAATGATCCGCCCAGCACTCGCGACAGACCGATCAGGGCGCTGCTTCCACAGGCCAGGCAGTATGGAGTGTTGTTTTCACTGATCAATTCGCACGCCACACAAATCACTGCGGTTTGCAAACCAAGAAAGTGAGCATCGCGCGACTTGATCCAATTCATGTTTCTGAAATTCTCCGCGTATCGTGAACAACGAAAATAGACGGAGCTGACACACACTAGAAGTGACGCCGCTGGTTCCGCCTGTGGATAACCTCACCTGATCTAGAGCGGCACGCCAAGACGTGGCTGACAACGAGCAGTTCCCGCCGGGACCACCGTTTCCTCTAGCGCTCGAGAGTCATCTCTCCAATGACTCTGGTTCTCAACGATCAATCGATCCCGAGTTGACTGCTTTCTTTCCAGATATACCTTCTAGTTCAACCAAGAGGTCTCGGTAGTCATTCTTATCGCACTGAACCGCGAGACCACCCTTTTGAGCGCCATTTGCCCAGGCTAAACCGACGAAATGCTCATTAGATTGGCTAAGGGTCGTCAAGCCTTCCGGTCCTGATGTAAACACACCAGCGGCAACGGCTGTGCCTACTCTCCGGTAGGCATCCGGTCCGTAGCTGATTTCCGTGATAGCGGAGGCCGGTATTTTAGCCAGTTCCGCGCTGTCCTTCACGAACCGGACTTGATTTGCATCGATATACATCTTCAATCCAGTGCCAGACCGGGTATCCGACAACGAACCACCGTTATATTTGACGTTGTAACCGTTGTCTCCAGCAAACAGCGCGATAATAACCGCGAAGCAAAACCCAATGACAAGCTGATGTTTCACATTTTCTCCTGACGTTTCGAGGATGCTTCGGAACCTGGGCAGAGGGAGTGAAAAAACGATGGCAGGGTGACCAAATTGTGTCAATTTCATAACTGGGCAGGGGACTCTAAGTCAGCAACACGGTCCATCGTTCTTGTTCAGCGCGGTACGCCCGGTCCGCCTCTGTCACAATCCCCACCCGAGGGGGAACGCACATGGCCAACTTGAAGTGGCGCGTTAAGTTTGCGCAAGGTGTGACTAATCGGTTTCAGCTGCTGTATTTGCCAACTCGTCAAACTTAACGGTCTTTGGTTCTTGCGAAGCATTTGTGCGCTCCCTTCTAAAGGTCCGCTCTAGGGATCTGGCTCCCAGCCTGGCTTAGAGGTCATACCCGTCGCCTGCTCACCTGCCAGCTGCGGCACGCCCCTCTTGATCTTGGCACGTTGGCCCTTAAAGAAAACAGATCCGACCCGGTGGCTCGTGAAAATGATTCAGAAGATTGCGGGTCAGAAGATCAGATGGGGTGGTCACGACTGGGTGGATTGCAATACAAGAATACCGGTGAGCTGATGCGGCGTACCATTTGTAACATGAGGAGAATACGTCCACAACGCCCCGACCCAAACCCTTCTGATCCGAAGATAGCTGGCGATGTCCTTCTTCGACAAGAGCCGGACGAGGAAGAAGACGAAGAGGAGGACGAAGGCGACGGCAAAGAAGATGACGAGGAGGAAGACGGAGACGACGACGGCTACTCGCCATTCGGCTGTTCAGATTCTGAATTGAGGCGCAATTAGCAAGGCTTCCCAGAATCGCGCAAAAGTCAAAGACAGACGCGATCCTGAATATGTAATTTTTTCTACACTCGGTCTCACTTCAAGCCAAGCTGGGTCAGTTTAACCGCGCAGCGGGAATTCGCGCAGCCGCCCAGGTTGACGACGCCCTGCGTACTGAAGTACACACTGGAAGCCTGTCCCGAGTTGCTGACGTTGTCGATAATAATGCCGCTCACGCCGCCAGGGTAGTTCACGCTGGTCGACTGGCTGGGGATGATGGCTCCCGTACTGATGTCATTTGTGATGATAAACCCATTGCCGCCGGCACCCACGAGCCCGCTGATAAGCAAATCATGGTGGCCCGCCCCGCCGGTCAAAGTGATGCTGGGGTTAAAGACCTCGGTGTAGGGAGCACAGGGAAGGTCTGCGACCGCGAAACGGAGCAGGCTTCCGTTCGGAGATGCATTCATCGTGGGATAGGCACCGAATCCGATCCAGTAGTGGTAGGGCTGTGTATCGGCCACACCGGTTCCACAGAGGAAAAGATGGCCAGTGCTGGGGGTCGCGCCGAAGTAGGCATCGTCAAAAGCGCCGGTATGAATATTCCAGTTTGCTATCGTTCGTCCCACGCTGCCCTGACCGACGTGGACGCGCACCGGTCCGCTGAGGTCCATCTTAAGCTGCACCACCACCGCGCTCGCGCCTGCGGTCCCGTCATTGCCGGAGAAAGCAAAAATCCTCTGGCTGATGCTGGAGCTGTCCATGATGACGGAATCGGGGATGCCAAAGGATCCGCCGTTGGCTGTGCAGTTAGCTCCCGTGCCGGTCCGGCCTGGCGGATGAGAGGTAGTGCAGCCACCGCCGCCGATCATCACTGGGCCGGCGTTGAGACTGGCGCTGGCCCCACCAGCATTGATCACCCACAGTTCGCCGAGTTGATCGCCCACAAAAAGACGCCCGCTCTGGGAATCGTAGACCGGACTATTGGGTGCCGCGGGCGCGCCGCCGGTGCCGGCGACGGGCAGAGTAAAAATCCAGTCCACGGTAGGATTGGTGTTGAGGGCGCAGTTAAAGACACAGCTGATACGCGTCTCATCTGCCGGAATGACTGCCTCAAATCAGTTTTTATTTTTCTGTCACTGGTATCGTCAAATACGGCCCCCGGATTACAACCCACGATTATGGTACGTTCACGATGATATGTACTTCGGAAGTTCCAAAGACTCCGTCGGCATACAGTTGGCGGATTTGTGTGGCTACTTCATTGCCAAGCATTTGGAAGGCGACGTTTCGATAGATGGTTTTGACCTGCCCCCCGAAAAGTAGTCCAGCAGAAATGTGACTTCTCCATTTACGATGGCCCGCTCAGGGCCAAGAGGAGGAGTCGTGCGCAAGAGTCGCTTTAACGAAGAACAGATCATCGCCATCCTGAAGGAGGCGGAGGCGGGGATAGCACCCGACGAGCTGTGCCGGCGGCACGGCATCACACGCGGGAGCCTGTACCGGTGGAAGGCGAAGTACGGCGGGATGGAAGTGAGCGAGGCGCGGCGACTGCGACAGCTGGAGGAGGAAAACCGGCAGCTAAAGCACGCCGTGGCCGAGCTGCTGCTGGACAAACGAGCGTTGCAGGCGGTGGTCACAAAAAAGTGGTAGGCCCGCAGATGCAGAGGCAGGCGGTGGGAGTGATGCGCTCGGAAGCTGTGGTTTCGGAGCGACGCGCCTGCGGGCTAGTGAAGGTACATCGGGCGACATGCCGGTATCGGCGGCGAAGGGTCGAAGATCCCGGGTTTGCGGGAGCGGTTGCGCGAGCTGGCGGCGACCCGGCGACGGTTTGGCTATCGGCGGCTCAAGATCCTGCTGAAGCGCGAGGGCTTCGCAGTGAACCATAAACGGGTGTACCGACTGTACGTGGAGGAGAAGCTGGGACTGCGGCGAAAGCGAGGACGGCGGCGGAGGATGCCGACGGCCGCCGCACGCGTGCCAGTGAAGCTACCGGTGCGCCCCGACCAGGTCTGGACCATGGACTTCACGCAGGATGCGTTCGCCAGTGGGCGCAAGTTCCGAACTCTGAACCTGATGGACGGCTTCACGCGCTACGCACCACGCATCGAGGTGGACACCTCGTTGCCGGGTCAGCGCGTGGTGCGGGTGCTGGAAGAACTGAAGCGAAGAGGCCGCAAGCCGGAGGCGATCGTGATCGACAACGGGACCGAGTTTACCAGTCAGGTGATGGATCAATGGGCTTACGAGAATCAGGTGCAGCTGCACTTCATCACGCCCGGACGGCCCATGGAGAACGGCTTCATCGAGAGCTTCAACGGCAAGTTCCGCGACGAGTGTCTGAACGAGAACTGGTTCCTCGATCTGGCCGACGCGCGGGAGAAGATCGAGACCTGGCGGTGCGACTACAACCAAGTGCGGCCGCACTCGGCGCTCGGCTATCTCACACCAGCGGAGTTTGCGCAGAGGAGCGCGGCTCCGTCCGGCTGCGCTCGCATGGCTCCGCCGGACGAAGCCGCTTCTTCCGGTGGTGAGAGTGTGATTGCAGGTGTAGTGTTGGAGAACCCAAAACCGGAGAAAGTCTCATTATCCCTGGACTAGAGATGGGGGGCAGGTCAGTTTCTATCAAATTATTGCCGATCAGATTTGTAACTCTAAAGTGGAACCGGAATGACGAAATAAATCGGAGGGTAAAATAGAACAGACCCGAGTTCGCGCTCGGGCCTATTCCGAACTCTCGGGTGTGTGGGCACCCATCTAAACGATATATCGGAGGTGTGCCCGCATGCAAGCCGAGGCGAAAATACGGAGGCGTGCGCGGAATGCGAAAAATCTGGCTCTTCGTGTCGGATGCGGGAGGCTGGGGAGTGGCTTCTAACACTGCATCGCTGGTCCTCTATGTGCTCGGCATCATTAGCGCCAGCAAACATGGGGCTTCAATTACGGCATTCGTTGTTGTGGCAGTCTCGGTGCCGCTGTTCTGGGTTGGCGCCTATTTCGCATGGAACAAACAATATGAACGCAGATTGCAGGCGGAGAGGAAGAGCGCGAATCGGCCGTCCATTGCCCCAAGGAACTACAAAAGGCGGGAAGACCATCGTGTCGGCTTGACTGTTACCAATTCGGAATATGCGGGATACGACGTGCATATTCCGCCTGTGCCCATTGGTGAATCTGGGTACATCTTGCTGTTTGACGGAATATTCTCGGAGCTACTTCACAATGAGCAAGGCTTCTTTGAAACATCACTTGAGAATCGAAATGGCCTTCCGGGTCGCGACGGTGGGGACTTGTTTAGCACAATGCAGCAAGTAGGCGTTAGATTCGTCTATTTTGGAATTATTTCCAAGGACACGTCTCCGACTCCTAACTGGTACAGGGATAATTGCTCCATTGAGTGCAATAACAACAAACATAGAACCGGTCTCGTGCTCAAGCACATAAATCAAGACGTGATGCCCGAGCCGCCTCATTGATTGATCCCGCCCTGTCACGGCATCAACAACTTAGCCTTGCTCAATCTGCTGCTATCACTCGGCGGTCGCGATGCGGCTTCGTGCGCGGTTTGCCAGTCGCAAGCTCACACTTTTTTCCGGGTGCAGCACCACAAGTCGGACAAGAAATGGCGAGTATCTTTTTTGGGCTGAGTTCGGCTTTCATCGGGAGATAATGCCCCAAACCAACGCACGGGAATGTTCAATCTTGAACAGTTTTCCGAAAATGTTGAGACCTTTAGTCAGTCAACTATATTATTGCCCAAACTAGTTTGCGAGCCCTCACTGTCTCGCTATCACTGCGCTCGACGGCCTTCCTCTTGTCAACAGCCATTTATTACTCTTCACAAACTCGCGGAGCGTAGTTCTCGCTGGTTCCAATCTCGGTTAAACTCTGTCCTTCCCGGCTAACAGCCACTCGATTGTCCTTCCCGATTTACTTGCAAGTCGGAGAAGCACTTCTGCGCCTATTTCGCTGCGACCTTGCTCGTATCTGGAGGGCTGTCCCTGGCTGACACAAAGTTCGCGCGCAAATTGTGCCTGATGCGAGCCGAACGTGGAATCCGGCAGCATGCGCCAGCTTTTCAGAGTGCTCGCGGTCCCAGGCGTGAGCGAACAACATCGCCGCGGGGATTCATGTCGCTCATATACTCATCTTAAGACTGGGTGCGGGTTCGTCAAGGCATCGCTCGCCTCCGGCCTAAAACGGCAGCTTCATTTCTTCGAGCTGCTTTTCTGTTTCCTTCGAGGGTTCCAGGTATTTCTGCGTTGGGGCAAATTGCGATCAAAGACGTGTATCCACGGATTCTTTTGTCCCAGTATCAGATCGCGGAATATGAGCGCCGAGACCATGGCGTAGGTCATGCCATTTCCAGAAAATCCCGTTGCGACGAACTGGTGGGGTTTATACGCGCCAATAAGCGGCAGTCCGCCTACCGGCTCAAGGACTGCGCCGATCCATTTGCGAAGGATCTCGTAGGACCGCCCGCCGAGAAAGCCGGCAAGGTATTCATGCAGGGCATCGAACTTCTTCTTCGTGCTGACAGGAAGCTCGGAACGATGGTCTTCGCCACCGACAATCATCCGGTCAAATGTTCCGCGGCGGTCGATGCGAAAATAATGATAGGGACTCTCAGTGTCCCAATAAAGACCTTCGGTAAATATTCCTTCTGGAAGTCGTATTTCGAAAACATAACTGCTGTACATACCCTTTTCGTATTTGCCCATTCTGGGATTGTTGAAGGGTGCGTAGGTGGCCACGATCACATCTTTGGCCGTGACGCTCCCAGCGGCCATTTTGACTGTGACACTACCCGGGCCTTCCTTCAAGGAAAGCGCTCTTGAGTGTTCAAATATCTTGCCTCCTGACGCCGCTACTATTTCGGCGAGGCCGCTCAAAAACTTCAACGGGTGGAACTTGGCCTGATCCTTCACTTCAAGGAAACCGTATTGTTCAAACGGCAAGGTATTTTTTTTGACAAGCCTTGTTGCGAATCCCAAACGCTCCGCGGCACCATGCTCATTTTCCAATTTGTTATAGTCTTTTTCACTCGACGCGCAAACGCGAGCGGAGCATCGTTGGAACTCGCAATCGATCTTTTCTTTTTTCACTATCGTTTCTATTGTTTCTATCGCATGTTGTCCAGCCTGCCATATACGCTGCGCCGTTTTTGCGCCGAACATTTTTGTGAGATCGCTCAAACTAGTATCGATCACCTGCGTGATGAACGCAGTGGTATATGCAGTTGCGCCGGAACCCAACGTACCTGCTTCCAAAACCGCCACCTTCTTACCATTTTTGACCAACAGATACGCGGTGAGTAGGCCGGTCAGGCCGCCACCGATAATGGCGACGTCAGCTGTTACATGACCCTCGATTTTGCGGTATGCCTTTTGACGTCCTCGGATCCAGGTCGGTTCATGGGAAATCTTCATGTGAGCTTGATGCTATTGTACTTGTAGACTATCCAGCATTCGCTCGTATGTGGACCGCAGCTCAGCAAAATCTTTGTCCGGCGCGATGAAGACCAGATAGAGTAAACCTCCTCGTGGCCGTGGGACCGCAACCAGCCAATCGCGTTCGCGGAGAGCTTCACTGCTTTGCCGGATCGGCGATGCGCCAATGAGAATTACGGATCGACCCTGGAGCCCGTTGACGTCGATGTTCTGTGGGTTCCCTGATGATCGCAGCCCGGGATTGGATTGTTGTAGAGTTTGGACCAAGTCTGCCGTAGCCTGGTCGAGTGAGCCTGCGTTTGGGTCCTGGGCTTCGCCGATCACCACGCCATAAGCAATTGCACCCTCTCCAACTCCGGCTTGGGGTGCGATCGTAACAGCCGATTGCCGATCACCGGAGGCCTTCCAATTTTCGGGATACGAGATGCTGAACGCACTATGCTGTAATTGGGTGCGGTTCGAGGAAGGCTTGATTTGCGGAAAAATGACGTTCGCGAGATTGCCTCCGGCGCCCGCACTCGACGTGCTGGGCAAATTAGGGGGGATCACTCCAGTGACGAGCAGTGCGAGCAGTAGCGCTAAGCCTCTAAATTGAAAAGACCGCTGGTTCATTACTTGTTCCTCGGAAGACAGAAAACTCGGAAGTATGTTGCCGCTCCAGCCTAGATTCCTTCGGTCCTGAGATGCGGACAAGATTCCGCAAGATGTCCCTCCGACGCACGAGTCCCTAAAACGGCAGCTTCATTTCTCCAGCTGTTTCGGATGGTAGGTCCAGCTCACCGAGGAGGCACACTCTGATTACACTCCGTGGTTCATTACGTTACGGCTGGCTTGGGAAAGCCCGTTCCGCGCAAGAACCTGCCAGCTTCGTTCTTTTCGTCCCAGGGAAACGCGCGATGAAAGGTCGTCGCTCAGGACGGCACTCCGCTGCCCGCCGAACATCTCATCTCATCCGTCAATCTCAAAGTCGAGGTCCAAGGAACAGAATTTGGTGACACCTTCCGCCTCCTTGCAATGCGAAAACTCGAATCACCACCGCTCGCATAAAATCCAACTTCGTGGCAACACACCCACCAAGACCGCTAACCCGCGGTCTTTTATAATTGCTCTGACGAAGCCGCGATGCCCAGAAGAACCTCAGAACCAATCCAGATTTACCAACTCAGAGTCACGCTTCGTGGCTCGCACCCACCCATCTGGCGTCAGATCCAGGTGAGAAGCGACATCACCCTGGGCAAACTCCACCGGATTCTGCAAGCTGTGATGGGCTGGACGGACACCCACCTCCACCAGTTCGCTATCCGAGGCAAGCAATACTGGATACCTGATGAGGGCGACATGGCTCTGCGCAAGAAGATAGATGAACGCAAACACAGGCTAAAGGATGTCGTCTCGAGGCAGACCTCGCGGTTTACCTACGAGTACGATTTCGGCGATCTGTGGGCGCATGAGCTCCTCGTCGAAAACATTCTTTCCCCGCAGGCAGGTGTGCGTTACCCGGTCTGCCTTGCGGGCGCCCGCGCCTGCCCACCGGAAGACGTAGGCGGAACAGTCGGATACGAGAACCTGCTGGAGGCGATCCACAACCCCCACCATCCACAACATGAGGGATATCTGGAATGGATCGGGGACAATTTCGACCCCGAGGCATTCGATGCGGAGGAGGTCAATCGGAAGCTACACCAGCTGAAGTAATTACAGAGAAACGCGCAGCTCCAGAGAGAAAGACGAGATCAGCTTCAGCCTGCTCGTTTTCTCGTCTCAATGGCAATCGTCAGGCGCAATTGAGATAACATAATGAGGATGGGAGTTACCATCGAGGAAGACATAGGCCAGATGGCGGGTGCCATTTGGTACGTTCTTAACACCCACGGCGAGCTTTCGCTCGCGCAGCTCAAGAAGCTAGTGGAGGCGAAGGGCCCCATTTTCGAATGGGCCATTGGGTGGCTCGCGCGCGAGGGCAAAGTTGTGCTAACCCCCAAGAAGCGCTCCTTCAGCATCCGCCTGAAATAACCCGCTTCCCCTCAAGCCCTAAGCCCAAAAACGCCCGACCGTAATTGGGCTTTTTGGATGCAACCGCACAGGCTGCATTGCTCCGGGCTGAAGCGCGAACGAACTCGGCGCGGCGGTGACCCCCGAAGGCAGCCCCAGCAAGGTAATGTTCACCGGTTTGTTGAATCCGGATTCTTTTCATTCAAGTCTTGAGTGGGGATGATTGGGTCATAAGGCGTCAGGTCGGGCGCCGGTGCGAAGATGTCCGCCAGGGACCGGCTGAAGTAATCGAGTTAGAGAGCCGCCCCATGCCGAGGATGTACTCGATCGCCGCGATCACATCCGTCGTGTTGATGAAGGACCGCGCCGGGATAGTCGTGGTTACCCGTGTCTGACGAACTTCAACGACGATGCTTTCATGCAATAGCGCAAGTAGGTAGTTTTGGGGCCGTCGTCAAAAACATGACCTAGGTGTGCCTCGCATTCGGTACAGGAAACTTTGGTTCGGGTCTCTCCCAAGCTCGTGTCAACCGCGGTCCGGATATTCTCTTTCGCGATCGGCGCCCAGAAACTCGGCCATCCTGTCCCGGAATCAAACTTTGTTTCTGAACTGAACAAGGCGTTGTCGCAGCAGATGCACCGATACAGCCCTTTGTCATGTATGTCGTACTGGCCACTGAACGCCCTTTCGGTACCCTCCTGGCGCGTGACTTGATATTGCAATGGGCTCAACTGCTGCTTCCACTCGCTGTCTGTCTTGCGGACTTTCTTGACGCGGGCGCGCCCGAGTTCTTGCCCGGAGTCACTAAATTGAATAATTGTTACCGTGTCTTTGTCTTCCGATGACTTGCCCTTCGCGAACGCTGTGATCGGGCCTCCGAGCCACGAGGCCAGGCTCGGACTGGCAATTGTCACTACGGAGTTGGCGAGGAACTTTCGGCGATTCAACATGTTCGTAGCTCCCATCTCAACCGCTAGCCAAACGTGAACGCTAACAACTGCACACCTGGATCGAGGAATTCAATCTGGAAAGTCCTGTCCTCTACTGCTCCCTTTCGCCGGATGAGCTGGTACAGGCGGTGCCCCTCAACTGTGCCAGCACCATTCCCATCGAAGTCGTTTCCGTGATCTTCGTCGGGTGGTGTTCCGTCCAACGTGACCACAAAACAAACTGGCTTGCCATCCTTTGTTGGGCCTAGAACCAGGTGGAGGTCACGCGAATGAAAGCGAAACACGATTTTCCCCTGGGCGGCCTGAAGTACTGCGCTTTCCCCTCCAACCTTCCAACTACCGCTCAAAGCGGTAGTGTCTCAGTTTGGATTTCCGCACTCTCGCCTTAGCATCGCGGTTCGTGGCATCATAGAAGTCGTGTCAGCGGACGGAGGTAGCCCGAAAGACAACTATCATCAGAAGGATCAACGCCACCGTCGCGATCACCAATATTGTGATGCCTTGAGATTTAGTGAATCCCCACTTCATAACGGCAGCAGTGTAACTCGGGATTGAAAGACCCGCAACGAGATGACAGTCGGCAAAGGAAAACGCCCACGCGATCCGAACCAGCTTGCCAAACTGGTTTTTGATATTGCCAGTGGCGAGGTCGAAGATACGGTCAGTAAAGGCAAAAAGCACCCGTCTAATAAGAGGCGTGCGGGCGGTAAGAAGGGCGGCAAGTCTCGTGCCCAGCATCTCACCCCAGAGCAGCGGCAAGACATTGCACGACTTGCGGCACGAGCATGCTGGAAGAAGAACGACTAGGCCACCTCTGCCTTCTTGGGCGGCATCCGCATAATCTGTTTCTCTGCCACGTCGTCCGTGTAATCAAGCACTAGCTGAATAGGGGCGCGCTTCCCTTTGTTCATTTCGTTGTAAACGTCCACATCGATCTTGAGTTGCAGATTGTCTCCGACGATCTGGTCGCGGCGCTGCGTAAACGCGATCTCCATGTGCTCGTGTGGCGCAAATCCCATCATGGCCCAAAAGGTGTACTGCACACCGCCTTTGGTCACACGAACAGCATGATTAACCCGATATCGTTGTCCATTGGTGTAGGTATCGTATTCCTCGCGGAGGGCATTCTTCTCGTCCAATACGGCCACGACGTGTCGGTGTGGGCGGGAGACCCAACTTAAAGAAACGGGCTTGATCGTCTTAGACGCTAACCTTCCAGCCCGCAGCTACGATTGCGCGGCTGCGCACCTACACGCCTTCGGATCTAAACGACCAAGTCATCCCCCAGGAGTAAAAGCCGATCACTACCATGACATCGACAGGCATGCCAAAAATAATGTAAAGGACCGGCATGAAGAGCACGGTTTTCTGCAGTACCAATGCTTGTAGAAGGATCTGAAAGGGCAAAAACAGCGCCAGATGGGCCATCGTAATCGATGTAAGGAGTGCCTTCCTCAGCAGACCAAAGTCGAAAATGTAATACGTCAAACCGAATATGAGAGGCACCAGTGAGATCAATCCGATTCCAGATGTTACAACACCTGCCAAATAACTGTCTGGGGTGTGGGGAAAACGGGCTGGAATAGATGCAAAATACAACAACGCAATCGCTTGTACTAGCAAGACCGCTCGCAAGAGATAGATGACAGGGGAATCAGCCTCTTGGAGATAAAGTAGGTGGCCACGAAGATCAGCAATGTGACGGCACAACTGAGCCACCAAACGTGGGCGCTCGGCAATACAGGCTCCATCCGCAGGTAAGGAATATCGAAACTGAGAAAGGGCGTCCAATGATGCTCCGCCAGACCGAGTTCTGCGCGCAAAGGCAGAGAGCGAATTCCGAACGTGAAGATACGAGTCCACATGCGGCAAACCCGCGGCAGCAAAACCAGCCAGGCAAAGGAAAAGAACACAAAAAGACAACTTGCAGTAATCAGGTTCATGGTGCCGAGGCGAAAATGGACCAGGGCGCGGTGCATGGAAATCACACCGCCGCGATGTCCGCGGGCACGAATCGGATCCATCCCATTCGAGGGATCGGATCCCTTTCTGTCGTAGTTCTCAAAACTCCTTGAAGAATCCAAAGCTGGTACCACCTCTGAGATAGGTCGGGTTGTGATAGTAATCTCCTACGACGTTGATGCCCCAGTGCGGACCGATCCACTGGCGCCATGTAACGGTCAAAGTCTGACTATGAAAATCCGTAATGGTCGATGTTGGTCCGATTAGTTGATACGCCTCTTTGCCAAGGCCGGCCCGAAGGGTGATGTAGTGTTGAAGGTTACGGCCTTGGGTCACTGCGACGAAACCTGCGGGAGAAAAGACGGATCCCGGATTGCTGATGTTGAAACGAACTCCTTCTTCGAGGATCCACGGTTTCTCGAAGTAGTAAGTAGAGCCGATGAAAAAACTGTGATCCCGGTGGACGTCTTTGGCCTCGTAATAGCTGAGGCCGAGAGTGGTGATCAACTGCCGGCGGCCCATCCACTTCTTGTTAATGAATCCGTCCGCTCGGAAACGAGGCCAGAAAAAGCCTCCAGCACTGGAGCCCAGAGTGAGTGAGCCGTACCAATCGGGGTTAAAGTTGTAGGTGTCGCCGACCCCAAAATATACGCCGGCATCGCCGAATTCGTGCTGACCATTGATTTCTGCATTCCAGATATTATTTTTCTGAGTGATGACGCCGCGGGCGTATCCACCGGTCCAATTGCCAAAGCCGTCGGTCAGGGCCAGATAGTCGCCACCACTTTCAACGTAGTTGGTAAGCAACTTTAGTTCTGCCGGCGGGGCCTCTTCAGCTGGCGATTGCTGACTAGCCTGTGTAGGGCTCGGCAAAGCGGCACTCTCCTGGGCTTGCGCGACGCACACGAATGCAATGCTCAGGATCAGGAGCCAAGTTATCCGGAAGGACGTTGCGGGTTGATGACGCCGGTAGTCAGAAATGCTCATTTCGTCATCCCCTTTGACTGGTCGACTTCCTGGGTCTCGAATTGCAACATCGTTCCGGGGCCGGCCACGACCATCCAGGCGTCCTTGTCTCGGATTACCTTCGCGGAGCCTTGGATAATCTCCGGCTCCGCAAATTTCGGCGATGGCAGATGCCACGTCGCGTGCTCCATACTCCGGGGAGAAGTGGCCTTGATACTCACCCGCTGGCCGCGAACCGAGACCGTCCACTCCACTTGCTTACGCGAGTTTAAGAAGTTTGCGAGTTCGGTCATGGTGTACCAACGGAAGGTTCCGCTGGCTCGCATGCGAGCCGTTTGCTGCAACCATTTCTCCACAATCCGCTGATAAGGAAGAATTCCGGGGGGGTGAAAATAGATGAGTCTCGCCGATTGATGGTCCGCCGCAAATGCGGTGATGGCATCTAGCCAGCGCCCCACCTCGGAATCGGAATATCCTTCGGCGGTCATTTCCTCAAAACCCGCCGCCCGATCCAGATGGAGCATGGGAAATGCCCAGAGGTTGTGGCCTTCCCGGGTTCCGCCGCGATAGCCCTGGGTCGGACCCATTCCGGTATCACCGGTGAAGTAGTAGGCAACAAAGCCGTGCGACTCCAACCAGGACGTGACCCAGGGTGGTTGATTCCCGTCTGGAGCGGAATACTCGACGACAGCTTTTCCGGTCACATGCTCGAGCGCGCTCTTGTTCAGCGCCAGGAATTGTTCCAGATTCTTGGGATCGTCCTTATCCACATGCGAAGCAAAGTAGTTGTGGATCCAGCCTCCGTGGCTGCCTATTTCGTAGCCGAGGTTCTCGTATTTGCGGATCAGCTCCTGGCTGCTGGGATTGTGTTCAACGTCAAAGCCCTTCCCGTCTCCGATGGCCATGGCATCGGGGCCGGCGGTGATGTGAATCGAGTACGGTCCTTGCTGGAGCAAACTCCACGAGTTCATCGCCCGGAGAGGCTTGATCGCGGCATTGGAGTCGACGTGCCAATTCAGAACCAGCCCTCCGACTCCATCCGGGACGGACTCTAAGTAAGGTAATGCGAGCACCTGCTTCGCGAAGTACTTGAGGAAGGCATGCATCGGCAGTCCATCCGTGTTGCCCTTGAGATATCCGAGCGGCAGGTTCACGAAAAGCACAGAACCCGCCTGATAAGAGTGTTCCCCTGCGACAATCCCGGCCTTGGACTGGAATAGAACCTGGCCGGAGTACGGACCAGACGTTACGAAGCTGGGATATTCCAAATCTCCATACTTGTAGCGCCTGAGCTGAACCTCATCGATCGATCGATTGGAGGCATCCGAAGCCGGCGTGGAATCGAAGGCGCCAGTTTGCGGCGAGAAGGGATAATATTTTCCCGGGGGTATTTCCATCTGACTGACAATCGCATTCGTGCCCGTGACATTGCTCCACTGGGTAGTTTTGTCTCCCAGAGTGTCGTAGAGGGCATAGTCCACACCTGCCAGGTCCGACAAACGGGAGCGCCCCGCCGCATACCGGTTATTGAGCGAGAATGTGCCGGCATCGTAAACCAGCATAAGTTTTCCGCCTTGAGCTACAAAACGATGCAGGGTCGCGATGAAAGCATCGCTCGCCTGCCGATGGATGGAATCCGGCAGAATCACTCCCGCACATTGCGATTCTCCCAGGAAAGGCCGAAGGAACTCGGAATCGTGGACCGGCACGACGTGCAGTCCTTCCTCGCTCCCCGCATCCATCCACACCATGACCTTGGGATCCGATAAACTGGTCCCGTCGGGCACCAGGATCAGCAAACGGTCTGCTGTTGCAGAAGGCTGGTCATGCGTAATCCATAACCATGTGATCAGCATCACAAGAGCCAGACCCGCCGCCGCGATGATGGCACGAGGCTTCATGGGATGGTCACCACCTCACCATGTTCACGGGCCCACAATGTACCGAACACCGCGACACCTTCCTCTACCTCCATGCGAGGGGCGCTGACCGTTGTGGGATGGCGAAGACTCCCGCATCGAGTTCGGGTCGCGATCAGCAACGAGCGTTCAGCAACGATGGGTCCATGGATGACACAATCCGGGCCAATGAGCATTCGGTTTCCGGTAATCAGGCTGCCTTGCACGACGACACCAGATTCGATAATCATGTCGCCTACGCTCTTCACGCTCCCCTGAATGCGAGCGCCGGAACCGACATGCAATTTGCCTCTGGCGACGATGTTGCCGATGATGAGCTCGCCAGCATGAATCTCGAAGTTTCCGTCATGCAAGAAACGCTGGATCGCTTCTGAACCTTCAACTACCGGGTCTACAGAGTTCAGTGGCATCGCGTCTTGACGGGCCGTCACGGGGCCGGTGTCAATCCGCGGAGCATTCAGTCGGAGAAAGCTACAAGCACCTTGCAGACGTATGCACGAGTCCGAGGAGATACGTCCGGAGAGGCCGCACCCGGGGTCTGCCGCGAACTCTCCCACCGCGTGAACCCAGCGTGTCACGCGGCTGAAACGACCCAAGTGGACATCCTTTTCTCCCAGGATGGCCCGGTAGCTGTTGTTGTCTCCACCCCTGAAGCGCCCGGCGGCGTAGATATCTCTCACAAACGTAGTCACAGGCGGTACGACGATGTCAGAGCCGGCCGCAATTGTCACCGGGCAGATCGAGCCTGGTTGCTGGATTGGAAGTGCCTGCAGATGGTCACACTGGCCCAGGGCCAGATATTTGACGCCATCAGGCAACGAACCGCTCGCGGACGCGCCCGAAGCAATACACTGCTGCAGAATCGGCTCAAGGATTTGGATATAGGTCCGAAAGCTATTGGCAAAATGACGAATTTCTCCAGCATGCTGCTGAATCACATTTAGAGGCAGTGCGTCAGACTTGCGCTTCAGTTCCACCAGGGCAGGGACCAGCGGCAGCATGAACATCAGGCTGACGAACAAGACCAGCGCGGCCACGGCGAGGTAGGGATTCACAATACCTTCCGAAAGCGCTCGGTCTTGTCCCAATGGAACTCGGCCCCAGTCACGAAATCGGATATTTGTGACAGAGCGGCCCGAGAGACAGAGAAGATGCTCACCGCAAAACCCAGAATGAGAAAGGGCAGGAGGCAGATTCGCGCACGGGTCCCATCGAGTCGAGCAGCGGCCGCTATTTCGAAAAATGCAGCCAAGTTACCCAGCGCCGCGTAGGCCGTCAGTGAGAACAGCGCGATGACACCATGCAGGGGAGCTAGACCCTGAAAGAACACGGCCAATGCCAGCGCCCAGCCCAACAGTGTAACCGGGGCCATCGCATAGACACCTAGCAACAACGCGCCATCGATCCGCTCCCGCAGCGTGGCTCGATGCTTCCCCAGCAAGAGGCGAATACCGTACGTCACCATGGCCTGGTTGTGGCCCTTCGCCCAGCGCATGATCTGCTTTATGCGGACCGCCCACGTTTCTGGTACTTCCTCGTAGCATTCAGACCGGTTCTGATATGCCGTCTTCCAGCCGTACAGCAAGAGACGATAGGTCAGGTCAGTGTCTTCGGTCAGAGACTTGTCGTTCCAGCCACCAATCTCTCGCAATGCACTCAGCCGGACTCCAGCTACCGTGCCACCATGCTGTGGCACCAGGCGGAGGTTCATACGGGCTTGTTGGTCGACTTGATAACCACCCGCACGTTCGAGATCTAGAAGGCGTGTCAGCAGGTTGGTACCGACATTCAATGGCACTACCCGGCCCATGACCCCACCAACTTCGGGATCGAAGAATGGCGCCACAAGTTGTTTAATCAGACCTGCGCCGGGAATGTAATCGGCGTCGAAGATCAGGATGACTTCGGTTTTCACCAACTCCATGGCATCCTTCAACGCCGCCGCTTTCCCGCCCTTTCCGGCGACGCGATGGAAGGGGTGAATGCGTCCAGGAAACCGCGCTACAAACTCGTCTATGATTGCCCGCGTCCCGTCCGTCGAGCGGTCATTCACCGGAATCACCAGCATGCGATCTTCAGGATATTTGACCGTCATCAAAGCGCTAAGAATGTTGGAGATGACCTTCTCCTCGTTGTGAGCGGCTACGAGTACGGTCACCAGTGGCCAGGAGGCTGTGTCGATGTCGATGTAAGGATGCCGTTGGACCCCGAAAAGCCGGTTCAGCGTGAACCAGTAATGGCGGGCCGTGTAGATGCAGACCAGGAAAACGATGAAGTAGAGAACATAGATCATGGCGCGCAACTACGACGGCAAGGCAGGATTGGGGCCGTCACTCCTTACCCGCGGCGGCCGCTTTTCCAGTGCTTTCCGAGAGGTCACTCCTCCGTCGACGGGGAATGGGTCTGGGCGGTAGCTTGAATTGTTTGTCAGGTGCTAACAGCGGGGTCTTCTTCTGATGCCAGCGGGATATGGCCTCTACAATTCTCTGCGAGCTATGCCCGTCTCCATAGGGATTGCTGCCCTCCGACATCTCCTGATACGCATCCTCATCGTTCAGCAACCTGTTCGTCTCGTTGACAATCCCTTCACGCGACATTCCGATGATTTTGGCCATGCCAAACTGCGAAGCTTCTGGGCGCTCGGTAAGATTGCGCAGCACCAGCACGGGCTTGCCGAAAGTGGGTGCCTCCTCCTGAACTCCACCCGAGTCGGTTAGCACCAGAAAACAACGGCGCAGCAAGCTGACGAAAGTGATGTAGTCCAGTGGTTCTGTCAGATGGATCCGATCCGTGTTTTGCAGTAGTGCATTGACTGTTCCGCGAACATTTGGATTCATATGAACGGGATAGACGACGCGAATGTCAGGATGCTGCCTGACCAGATCTTTGAGGGCGAGGCACATATTCTCCTGGTCCTTACCCCAGGATTCCCGTCGATGGGAGGTCACCAGAACCAGGCGGTAATTCTCAGTCGGGATGCCAGCCAGAGGTGTGTTGTCCCAGGAATGAGGTAGCTGGCTGAGTGCGCGCAGAGTATCGATGACGGTGTTGCCCGTGATCACGATCTTGTCTGTTGGGACTCCCTCGGCCAACAGATTATCGTGCGCCAAGACCGTCGGCGGGAAGTGAATCTCGGTTAGCACCGCAGCCAGTCGGCGGTTGGCTTCCTCGGGAAACGGATTGTAAATATCATGACTGCGCAGTCCGGCCTCGATGTGACCAACGGGAATCTTGCAGTAGTATGCGGCAAGAGCCGAAGCAAAAGCGGTCGTGGTATCCCCCTGTACTAACACCATATTGGGCTCAAAACGGTGGCACGCATTTTCGACCGTGTCCAGCACACGCGCAGTAAGAGAGTTGAGCGTCTGGTTAGGACGCATAACATCCAGGTCGAAATCAGGTTTGATTTTGAAGTACTGGAGGACATGGTCAAGCATCGTCCGATGCTGGCCGGTATGCACTACCGCGGTCTCAAACTCTTCGGAACGGCGGCGGAATTCGTGAATCACCAACGCCAGCTTGATTGCTTCCGGACGCGTGCCTAAGACCGCGATAACCCGACATTTCATGAAGGCACTCCGTCATTTTCTGAGTGACGCCAAACCGCACCATGCGAGCGCTCGAGATACGCCCTTACTCAGACTTTTCCGAGATACCGAAGCGCTCCGGCGCTTGAGCTTCGATTGTATTGGGTGCCGGTATTGGGTAAAGATTACTGATGTAACTCTATCCAACGTTCGCCGTTGACTCTCGCCTGTCCCTACGGAATCGCCTCCCGTGAGAAGGCCGGTCAGTGCCATCTGGAACTCGCCTTTCAGCGCGAATTTGTTGACACCCCCACTCCTACCGTTTAGCGGTGTTGGGTCGCATATAGGAGGTTAGCGGTGCAATGTCAAAAGAAGAAACGCGACGGAAGCCAATGCCGAGCTCGCAACATGACGGGCAAGAAATACTGTTCGCTGCACTCGGAGCCCGCAAAGGCTGCCGAACTTGGCAGAATGGGCGAGCGTCGGCGAGCCGCCTACAGTCCTGACGACCTTTAGCACATGAGTGATACCTTCACCTAGTATGAAAGAACTCTCGGATATTTCCGAGCACAGTCCAGGCTCTTCGGAGCTCTCGAAGAGGAGATGAGTAGTTTCGGTTTTGCAAAGATGCTTGTTGCCCCAATATTCTTTGCTGGGATTCTGTCAAGAATGCCGGGCGCGAGAAACAAGGAAATACCAAAGGATAAGAATAGCTGTGGTCCCAAGTGCAATGCGACAACCCTCAGTGTAGGCCGTAATTCCGACGATTCTATTCCGAAACGAACAAACCACAACGTCTGGTCCCATCCTAGAGAGGACGCTCAAACATTCGGCTAGCGTAGTAATAGTCAACTTCCTGAGGGCAGGAATTATTCAAGCCGGAAGAGACTATCTCCCTGACCTACAAGAACAACAGAACAACAAAGCTCGGTTCCGGCTGAGCTGGATGGGCGATACGGGCACGGACAGAGGCGGGTCAAATTGGCGTGCAGAGCATCGACCCTACGAAGTGCATTTGGATGCCTCAACTTTGCCGCCGGCAGCTGCCGATACGTATGCCGCAAAAGCAAAGGAACGCAGGCAGCATTCTGGCAGACGGGGCAACTTACCATCCATGAAGTCGCCTGCCCGCTGACCCCACAAGACTTCCGTAACTTTCATACTAGTTTTTCGGGTCTAGAATTCCGTCAGTGTCGAAAGAGCGACCGACTCTATGAACCCGGCAGAAACCCCAACCGTCAACCCGAGCAAGCCAACGGTCCCGATCCAGACGTGGCAGATCGAGGGCCGCGAGTGGTGGCTATGGGGGCTTGCCGTCGTCGTAACTCTGGTGCTGACTTTCGGGATTGTTTCCTTAACCTTCTTCCAGTTGCACCCCCAAACCGAGGGCAGCTACTGGACCGACCTTAAGGAATGGGTTCGCGGACTGGCTTGCGTCGTCCTGCTATTCGACATTTACACGCTCTATCAGCACCTGCAATTGCAGCGAATCCGCCGTCGGCTTGCGGAGCGAGACCAGCTTTTTCAGCTCATTACCGAAAATGCAGCTGACATGATCGCCGTGGTGGACAGTACCGGCCAGAGAATCTACAACAGTCCTGCTTATGAGCACGTTCTCGGCTACTCAGCGGACGAGTTGAAAGCCACGTCTTCTATTGAGCAAATTCACCCTGACGATCGCGCGCGCGTGCTGGAAGCGGCACACAAGGCACGTTCCACGGGCCACGGGCAAAGGCTGGAATATCGGATACAGCATAAGGACGGTTCCTGGCGCATCCTCGAATCGACGGCCAGTGTGGTGCGTGACCAGAAAGGAAAAACCGAGAAGCTGGTGATCGTTAACCGCGACATTAGCGAACGCAAACGGGCGGAAGAGATGCTGGCGCACAGCGCTTTCCACGACGGCCTAACCAACCTGCCCAACCGCACGCTCTTCCTCGACCGTTTGCAACGCGCCTTCGCACTCTCCAAGAGGCATACGGATTACAAATTTGCGGTTCTGTTCATTGACATCGACGAATTCAAGGTCTTTAACGACAGCTTGGGACACACCGTCGGAGACGAAGTTCTGGTTCAGATCGGAAAGCGGTTAACCGCCTCGCTCCGCGAAGTCGACACGATTTCACGCCCGCAACTGAGCGCCTCCACAAGAGACGACACGTTGGCCAGGATCGGTGGCGACGAATACACGGTGCTCCTAGAAGATATCCGCAACGCCAGCGACGCCATACGGGTGGCGGAACGGCTGCAGGCCAGATTGGCTGTTCCCTTCTCAGTACAAAGCTACGAAATCGTAGTAACCGCAAGCGTCGGAATCGCCTTGAGCACCACCGCCTGCGCCCACGCGGAAGATTTACTGCGAGACGCCAACATTGCCATGTATCGCGCCAAGCAAACCGGCAAGGCTCGCTGTGAAGTCTTTGACACCGCCATGCATGCAGGCGCAGTCCGGCGTCTAGAACTGGAGACGGAGCTTCGCAAGGGTCTGGAACTGGGGGAATTCAGAACCCACTACCAGCCAATTATTTCCCTGAAGACGGGCAGGATCACCGGTTTCGAGGCCCTGACCCGATGGCAACACGGAGATCGTCTGCTCGCGCCCGCCGAGTTCATCGCGGTAGCCGACGAAACCGGACTGATTATCCCGATGAACCGATTGCTGCTGCGTGAAGCCTGCGAACAGCTGCGATCGTGGCACAGTCAATTTCCTGCCGAGCCGCCGCTCAGCATGAGCGTGAACATCACCTCCAAGGAGTTCGCCTATCCCCACCTGGCAAAAAACATCGAGGAAACACTCAGGCAAACAGGGCTCGATCCCAAAAATCTACAGCTGGAAATCACAGAAACCATAGCCATGGGCGATCCAGAGAAGGCGGCTTCTGTGCTTTCCGAACTCAAGGCGCTGGGGGTTCGCCTGAGCGTAGACGATTTCGGCACCGGGTATTCGTCGCTCAGCCGCTTGCAGCGGTTCCCGGTCGATTCGCTGAAGATCGATCGCGCTTTCATCTCCTGCATGGACAGCGACGTCGATAGCGCCAAGATCGTCCGCATCATCATCATGCTGGCCCAGAACCTGGGGTTGGTCACCGTGGCGGAGGGAACCGAAACGGAACAGCAGGTAAACCAGCTCAAAGTGCTCGATTGCGGATTCGCGCAAGGCTACTACTTCTCGAAACCCGCCGATCACCAGGCGATCTCTGACCTGTTGCGGAAAGTGAACACGCCCAGCCATACTGCCGCGCCGACTTTGACCCACGAAGCCTCGGCCGGCGCCTGAAGACCTCGAATCGGAGACTCCAGGACAATCGCCTTCGACCGGACTCGCTATTCAATCCAGTCGTTTCATTTCGCACGATTTCGGTTGATTCCAAAGTCCTTACCGATCCGGGCTCGTTCGATCGGCCTGATCTGGAGTGTATGTGCCGCGGCGCTAATTTACATTGAGTCTAGGCATGCTCCTGTCCTGAGAATGGAGCATCTGCTTCCGAAGCGGCTGCTACCACGAATCCGATGCTCGGCCAGACCGACTTCGGCGCGCAAGGTACAAGGTAAGGGTTCGACGGAACATGCGGCAAGTAGGTGCGAGTCACGCCGTTAATGTTCAGGGACAGGCTGGTGGTCCCTGATCGTGCATTACACGCCATTCCGCCACTATTGCTGCCGATTCCAGCCGCTCATTGAAGCCCGGCCTGTGTCAGTTTGATGGCGCATCCCACGCCTACGGGCGCTGTGCCGCAAGGAACGCCCGCCGTACTGTTCCCTTGCCTCGAAAAATAGACACTCGACGATTGTGGAAAGGTCGTAGTGTTCGCAACGTCATCCACAACGATTCCACTGGGCCCGTTGACTTCCTGGATCGAATTCGCAATGGCCAGAGTTGCGGGTGTCCCAGTGACATTGACTGACATGACGCAGCCGGCTCCTCCGCAATTGGTCCCGCTTCCCAGATTCTGAACACCGAAGAAGATCTGGTCCCTGGAAGCAGCGGGAGCATTGGTGTTGAACAGCTCGGTTACGGGAGAACATTCCGCGCTGCCGGTCGCGACTGTGAGAGTCGCGGCGTCCACGGCGGCGTTCATGGTGCCGATGGGGTTTGCGAATGGACTGGCTGGAATCCTGCCCGTGTTCGTGAAACCGATGCGCTGAATTGTTGGCCCGCTGCTAGCCGACGATCCGCACATGTACAGTGAACCCGCGCTCCCGTTGCCCGTTAGGTAAGAGTTGTCAAACGCTCCCGAATGGATGTGGTGTCCCGTCCCGGTTCCGAGACTGGCCGTGACGGAAGCGCTCAGCGTGATGTCCGATTGAATCACGGCGGCACCGGTCCCATTGTTTCCCAGGAACACAAAAACCTTCCCAGTCGTTGAGTCCACAATCGGTGCATCAGGTATGACGTGGGCTGCAGCGGGAACGATGGTCGTCGAGCCAAGGCATGGTGTTAAACCAGACGCGCACGTCCCTGCTGTGCTGAATGTTTCCCTGACGTAGCTAAGTGTTCCGACCGTATCCGCTAAGAAAATATTGCCCGATGTAGAATCCAATATTGGAGAAGTGAGAATTCTTCCCGAATCTACGATGATCGGCCATCCACCAGATGTTACTTCGCTCGGCGTTGCGCCCGTCAGGCCAAACACATTGATGAACTTATGGAGTACTCCGTTGTCGTCACCTACGTATACAGTATCGCGCGCATAGTCGTAGAAGGGCGACGAGCCGGTCACAGGCTGAGCACCGTTGAACACGATACTCACCATGCAGGCCCCGATTACTGGACAATGTCCCGCCTGCCCATCCGCAGTCCAATTTGTAGCGGCTGTCGGGGCTGCCGCAGTGTTGATCGCACCGCCGTCAAGAGCACGCCATTTGAGCAGATGGAGAATCCCCCCGCCGTTAGCAGCGCTCCTCGTTTCGACGAATGCCACCATCGAACCATTCCCGGAGAACACTGGCGAAGTGTTTACTGTCCCGGTGGTCGCGATGCCAGCGCTATTGAAGTTCGTGTTGTAGGCCCAATAGACCGTGGGGTTGGCCACTCCACAGAAGGGACTGCCGGTTCCGGCATAAAGGTTTCTGTAGGCAATGACGCTCGCCTGACCGCCAGTCACGCCTGCAAGATTTGTGGGGAAAACTACAAAGTCGTTGTTGCAGTCTGGGTTTGCATTGACGTCGAACGAGTATTTTGCGGGGAAGGCGGGCCACCAATTCACGCTCGAGAGAGGCGCACCCGTCGTGCCGTTTACTCCCAATGATTGGGCCCAGTCCTTGTCAAACCTCTTCCGCGAGCCCTTCTGCGGCCGCATGAATTCACCCATGTCGTTCTCTGCATCTGTGAATTCAGCCCCGCCACGGCCATATCTCGCCGCATTGCGGCGGCGGGCTTGCAACCAATAGCGGGGTTCCGTCTGCAGCTTCCACACTTGTGCCAGGGAGGCCGGTTGGGAGAAAACCAAGTGCCGATGACTCCAATCGTTAATCACCGGAGTCCGCATGCCGGGACCCTGCGCACCGGTTGATCCCATCACCAGTACAAAAAGAAAAATCCACATCCCCGCCACCAACACAAACCTGGCCAATCTTGAAAGTGCCAACACCATGACCACCTCCGCGCCAAACATTCACCTGGGATTTCCGAGCCTCGATATTGTCTCTCTAAATCTTCCAGCCCGATTCGTTGCCCATGCTCGCAATGCTGGCGACAGACCTTGTTCTGCCATCCGGCACAGGTCCCCGTCTGGTATTCGCAGGAATGCTTGGCAAGCTGTGGAGAAAGGAAGAAGCGGGTTTGTCCAGTCCGATCCGATCTTTTCGTCGGACACCGCGCTAGGCTAATTAGTGCTCTAGTTTTCAACATTCATCGATTCCGAATTGACCGCTTTCTTTCCAGATATGCCTTCGAGTCCAGCCAAGAGGCTTCGGTAGTCATTGTTATCGCATTGAACCGCAAGGTCGCCCTGTTGATCACCATTCACCCAAGCTAAGCCAACGAAGAGCTCACTGGATTGGCTAGCTGCCGTCAAGCCGTCGGTTTCTGATGTAAACACGCCAGCGGCAGTGGCTGCGCTTCTTCTCCGCTGAGAATCCGGTCCGTAGCTAATTTCAGAGATAGCCGAGGCCGGTATTTTAGCCAGTTCCGCGTTACCCTTCACTAACCGGACTTGCTTTGCGTCGATATACATCTTCAATCCAGTACCAGCCTTGGTGTCCGACAACGAACCGCCGTCATATCTGACGTTGTAGCCGTTGTCTCCCGCAAACAGCGCGACAATAACCGCGAAGCAAAGACCAGCAACAAATTGATGTTTCACATTTTCTCCTGAAGCTGGGACGAAAAGACGATGGCAGGGCACCCAAATCGTGTCAATTTCATAACTTGGCAGGGACTCTAAGTAGGCAACACAGGCCTTTTCCATTTGCTCAGAGCGGTACGATCGGCACTGTTAATTACATCTGTTATAACCCCTATCCCCAGGCTCTTTCTGCTTCCTCACTTTCTAGGACCGTGAGCCTTTGGCAACCGCGTTCACCTGCGCGCGTTTCGCCTCACGACCCCGCAAAACTTTGTGAACCCCTGGCCCGAGATCTTACCAATGGAGCGCCACGTACCGCTGCAAGACTGCACCATATTCGGGTAATTGACCTCCAGCCGGACCGGGCGTACCGTTCGTTTAAACAACCAAGCAACGTGACCCGTCGTGGTGCGGCCCGACGGTTCCTTTCACCCCCACCAACGAAGGGAGCGCAAATGTGTTCACCCGCATAGTCGAACTAACGACCAAGCCAGGGAAGAATAAACAACTCGCCGACGCCATAAATGACAAAGTAATGCCGATTCTGAAGAAACAGAAAGGCTTCGTGGATGAGACAGTTTTCGTCTCAGACAAAGAGGATAATCGCGTGCTGACACTGGGCTTTTGGAATACCAAAGAGGATGCCGAGCAATATCACCGCGCGGAGTACCAGAACGTGCATGAAACGATTCGGCAACTGCTTGAGTCCGAACCCGTGATTCGCACGTTCAATGTCCACGCCTCGACCAGCCGTAAGATCGCCGCGGGCAAAGCCGCTGGAGGCCTTGGGTAGATACTTCGCAACAAGTCATCTACAAGCGTATCGAGTCGCCGACATCAACGTTAGAAAAGGAGACAATATGGCCTCGAAAAACGTAGAAGCAGTGCGCGCCGCACACGAAAGCTGGAATCGACGAGACTTCCAAGGCGTGATCCGTGACTCTGCTGAGGGCCTCGTCTACACCGATCACGGCCGCAGTCTCACGTTAAACACCCGGGACAAGTTCAGAGAATGGACGGAAAAATGGGCGATGGCCTTCTCGGATGGAAAAATCACAAATCCCAAGTACATTGATGCGGGAGACGTCGTAGTCACGCAGTTCACAGTCGAAGGCACAAACGACGGGCCGTTGGGTTCGCTCCCGCCATCTGGTCGTCGGATATCCCTGCCGTTCTGCGAGGTTTGTCAACTCGACAAACAAGGGTGGGTCGTCTCAGGCGGCTGCTACTACGATCAATACACACTCTTAACTCAGCTTGGACACATCCAACCACTCGCTGCGGTAGCCTAGCAGGTTGCGGAAAAACGCAGCACCATAGATGCGATGATGTGGTGCGAGCCTAACTCGCCGGTCCGAATTCCGCTTCGTGGGCGTCGATTGCTGCTTCCAGCGTGTCGTAGGCCCCTGTTCTTTCGTCAGGAGCCTGCTGGACGAACAGTTCAATGTGTTGCCGATCGAGCTGATCTGATTGGGCCGGGTTCTCGGGCAAGCGGTAGAAATCGGCACTCTGGACGGAGTACTTTCCTGTCCGAAGACACTGGAAGCATCTATACCGCACCGCTTCTGAATCACTGATTCGTTTCCAAACGTCGATCGCTTTGAACATCGGATTAGTTCTTTCGCCATGGGCCTCGGGCGAAACCGAAACTGTACCAGAAAACACTCTTGCTTCCACAACGCAACCTGATAAGAAGAAGGTATGCGCGGAAAAGATGAGCAGCAGTTGGATGTGTTTAGTTACATCAGTCCCGAGCAGCGGGTTCCTCAGGACCATCCGCTACGTTCTCTGCGGGCCATGACCGACGAAGCACTGCAGCAGCTGCAACCTCGATTCAACAGCCTAGGTGCTCAGCAAGATTTGGACCACACCTGGAGGGGACCTGGACGCCAAGGGCCACTAGAAAGCTTTCCAAAGACCTAGAGCCCCGATGCCAGACCGGGGCTTTTTTAGTTTCATGTTGACTCCCGTTGTTTTACAGGAGCAAAGTCCGCCAGACCATTGAGGCGCGCTCGGTAACGAGGGGGACAGTGGCCATCAACCCGTACTGGATGAACTGGCGTGCGAGTCTGCTCTCCCGTTTCTCGTCGTAAGTTGCTGTCCAGGATAAGGATAGGCACTCATGCCATCTTTCTTTAGACGGCTTCTCAACGTGCACTCACATCGGTTTTGCATGGCCGCGTATCAGTATCCATGATCAGCATTATCAGGTTTGTCTACTTCGCGGAGTAGCCGGTTGATGCGAGGAGATTCGCGCCAGGTTTAATAGTACACAAACGGCACGGCACGAAATCATAGACCCGGACGTACTGCTGTATCTCGTTAGCGTCAGGAGTCACACCATGGATACGAATGACACAAAAGGTTGGAGCGAACTCTTGGATGCTGTATTGTTTAAGGCGGAGGCGGACAGAGTCAACCTGCGACTACGCATGGAACACACCACGGATGCGATCCACAGGAGAATGGAAGATCTGCTCAAAGACGAACATGCGGGCAGCATCTCGGAACGCGTTGCACTCCGCAACACGCTAACAACCCTGGCTGATCTTCAGAAGATCGCCTATGCCCGGAAGCCTAGCGGGAGGGTTAGTCGCGAAAGTGGTCAAGCTATAACTGGTTAAGGTCGGAATCGTAAGGGACGCCAAGCGCTCGAAGAAAAGATAGCCACGACTGCCCACCGGGGCTTCATTTCGCGCTTGACCCCAGCCCTTTCTGGGCGCAGACTTTGGCCGAATCACCTCCATAAAGAGGCGCTCTTGTTTCGGGGTGTCGTATGTATCGCCCACCGCCACTATTGACGCAGTAGCTGATCGTCTTCTTGTGAACATCCAGCCCGATGTAATACATATGTCCTTAAGGAGCCTCCGTGGTTGTTCTCTGAATCAACGTTCCCGTTGAGTTCAGCCTTTTGTACACCACGCGCTCCTCGCTGGACTTAGCATTCAAACAACTCGTCCGCAATCGCCGAATCAAACTACGATCGGTACCCGGAGGATATAGCGCGAGCCACAGTGATTATTCAGCCTGACCTTATGGTAACTTCGGTAACTAGCTGATGTCATTGTATTTATGCAACGCTTATTCACTACTTATGCCTAGATGAGCAGGGGGTAGAAGTTGCAGTCCAACCAACCTATTACCGGAACTATCCTGGTTGCCGATGATCAATCCTCAAACCGAGAATTATTGGAAGAACTTCTCACCGCGCAGGGATTCAAAGTCATAGCCGTATCGGACGGCGCAGCTGCTCTTGAAGAGTTGGCCAGAGTGCAGGCCGACTTGGTGCTTCTGGACGTGATGATGCCTCGCTTGAACGGGTTTGAGGCGTGCGAAAAAATCAAGGCCAACCCGGACACGTACTTGATACCCGTGATTTTGATTACGGCACTATGTGACAAGCAAGATCGGTTGCAAGGCATCAAGGTTGGAGCTGATGATTTCTTGAGCCGCCCTGTAGACCGAACCGAGCTGCTCGCTCGCGTAAGATCGCTCTTGAAGCTCAAGCAGCGCACAGACGAGCTGGAGCGCGCCGAATCTGTTCTGTTTACTCTGGCGAGGAGTATTGAGGGCAAGGACCCCTACACGCATGGTCATTGTGAACGCTTATCAGAGTATTCAGCTCGTTTAGGCGAGCACCTTGGGCTCTCCGAAGACCAAATTATCGCGTTGCGGCGTGCCGGCGTAGTACACGACGTCGGAAAAATTGCGGTGCCGGATGCCATACTGCTGAAGCCTGGCAAGCTTACCGCTGAGGAATGGAAGCTGATCTACGAACATCCTGTTGTCGGTGAGCGCATCTGTGAGCCCTTGAAGTCATTTCGCCTGGTACTTCCGATCATCCGGCATCATCATGAGAAAGTCGACGGATCGGGATATCCCGACCGATTGCTAGGGGAAGCGATCCCCGTTACCGCCCGGGTGCTGCAAATTGTCGACGTTTACGATGCACTGACCACCGAGAGACCGTATAAGCACGCCTTTTCCATCAAGGATGCGCTGCAAACCATGAAACAAGAGGTTGGCAAAGGTTGGTGGGATCCGCATATTTTCGACCAATTTGAGCAGCTCGTAAGGAGCGGTGCCGCAGATTTCCTGTCTCGGGGCGCAGCGGCCGGCCACTAAGTATTTAGCACACCGGGACAACGAAAAGAATCACAAGCGTATACGGTCGGAGTGGGCGACCGCGATTACTGGATGAACGCCTGCAGAAAATGAGGGTCGCTTGACATTGCCAGCGAAGGTTGCAGGGTGGATATCAAGAGGCCGTTGGCGCCTCTACGCTCTGTTTCTTCTGTTAATGATTTTGCCGATCGCTTTCTTCGCCTATTCCGCAAGCCGGGTGCTTCGACATCAGGCGGAAACCCAGGCGGTTACCGAGAGTACCCAGATTGCGCATGTCGCGGCGGCTCTCGTGGAAGAGCACTTTCGCCAGAGCACCGCGTTTCTGGAATCAATTGCCACCCGTCCGTCCTTCCGGAAGGCCTGGATTGAGGGTGATCAGCAAATGGTGGACCGAAACCTGACACAAGCCCTTGGCTTGAGTCCCGACTTCGTTTTTCTCAGCGCATACGATCTCCACGGCACCATGCGCGCGATCTATCCACCCCAGCCGACCATGCTGAGTCAGAATTTCGCCTACCGCGACTGGTACAAAGGCGTAGCTCGTCAATGGAATCCTTATGTCTCTGAGGTATATCAGACCGCAGTGGCGCCACATCAGCTGGTGGTGGCAATCGGGGTCCCCGTACGAAATGAGGCGGGCAAGCCGATGGGTATTCTCATGGCCCCGCATGCGCTCGATACGATGAGCCGGGAGTTGGTGGAAACCAAGCTCGAAGGGGGATGGACCATCTCCCTGGTAGACCAGAACGGTCATTTGTCGGCCCACCCCAACATTGACTCTTATTCCGCTGCCGTTGACCTAAGCGGCTATGAACCAGTCAAGCAACTGCGAGCCTCCCAATCCGGTCAGGGAACCTTCGTGCGTAACGGCAACTCCTTCTTTGCCCGCTACGAGCCGGTGCAGCCGTACGGTTGGGGGGTTCTTGTGGAGCAGCCCTCGGCGGGTTTGCAGCAAGGGGTTCGGGCAATCGAACGGAGGGTCTGGCTGTTCACGTTGGTGTTTCTCGGTGTGGGCCTGATCCTGAGCACTCTCATGGGGTCACTCTATTCCACGCTGGAGACTGGCAACCGATTCATCGATCTTTCGGTCGATATGTTTTGCATTGCTGGTTTCGATGGATTCTTCAAGAGCCTGAACCCATCCTGGCAAACGGTGTTGGGCTTCACCACCGAAGAGCTGATGGCGAAGCCCTACCTGGAGTTCATCCATCCGGACGATCGTTCGGCAACGGCCGCCGAGGACATCCGGCTGCAGAACCGAGAGGTTACTTTTGCGTTCGAGAACCGCTATTTATGCAAGGACGGGTCCTACAAGTGGATGTTGTGGAACGCGGCTTCTGTTCCCGAACAAAACATTATTTATGCGGTGGCACGGGACATCACTGAGCGCAAGCGGGCAGAAGAAGCATTGCGGGAAGGTGAGGAGCAGCTTCGGTTGCTGGTAAACGGCGTCAGGGACTATGCCATTTTCATGCTCGATCCCACCGGGCATGTCGCCAGCTGGAATCAAGGGGCAGAACGCATCAAGGCCTATAACGCCAACGAAATCATAGGCCGCCACTTCTCCTGTTTTTACCCTCCAGAAGACGTGCGAAATGGCAAACCAGAGGGCGAACTCCAGAGGGCTATCGCCGAGGGCCGCTACGAGGAGGAAGGCTGGCGGATACGGAAGGGGGGATCACGATTCTGGGCCGACGTGGTCATTACCGCCCTGACAGACGGGACTGGCAAACTACGCGGATTTTCAAAAATCACCCGCGACGTTTCGGAGCGCAAGAAAGCGCAGCTGCAAATCGAACAGCAGAACCGCGAACTGGCATTGCGCAATCGTGAAGTCGAACGCGCCACCACCCTAAAGAGCAAGTTCCTGGCCACCATGAGCCACGAGTTGCGGACCCCACTGAACGCGATTGTGGGCTTTTCCGAACTCTTGGCCGAGGAAACGGCGGGCGAACTCAACGACAAACAAAAGCGCTTCGTCGGCCACATTAAACAGGGCTCGGCCCACCTATTGCAGTTAATCAATGACATTCTGGATCTTTCCAAGATCGAGGCCGGACAACTCGAACTCCGATGCGAAGATTTTCAGGTCAAAGATACGTTGCCAGAAGTCCTGTCCACCATCCGCCCACTGGCGATGACGAAAAATATCCAGGTTCAACATAACCTGAAGACTGACCGTGCGGTCTATGCTGATCGGGTTCGTTTCAAGCAAATCCTGTACAACCTGCTGAGCAACGCAGTCAAGTTCACGCCCAAGGGCGGCAGGATCGAAATCGATAGCCTGGAAGATGAAAACCTCGTCTACGTATCGGTGACTGACACGGGCATAGGCATCAGAGCTGAGGACCAGGCAGTCATTTTCGAGGAATTTCGGCAGGCCGAGGGAAAGACAGGTGCTACCAGTGAAGGCACTGGATTGGGACTGGCGATCACCAAGCGTCTCGTCGAACAACAGGGCGGGAGAATCTCACTGCAGAGCGAAGCCGGCAAAGGCAGCCGATTTACTTTTACCCTGCCCGTAGGATCAAAAACGGCCTCGGAGATCGTCTCGGTCGGAGGTCCCGGAAATTGCCTTGTCACAGCTGAACGAGGTCGCAAGAAACCACTTATTTTGGTGGTAGACGACGAGGTCTCAGCCCGGGAGCTTCTGGCTAGCTACCTGGAACCGGAATATCGGATTGTGATGGCTGCGTCGGGAGCGGAAGTCGTCCAGAAAGCTCAGCAACTGCGCCCGGACGCCATCACCTTGGATGTATTGATGCCAGACGGTACCGGTTTTGAAACCCTGGTAGCCCTGAGAAAGATGCCGGAGACGGCAAATATCCCGATCATCATCGTTTCCATCGTGGACCAAAAACAGGTGGGCTTCGCTTTGGGGGCCGCGGACTATCTCATTAAGCCGATTCGCAAACCTGTGCTGCTGGAAACTATTCATAAGCATGTGCCGGCTGCATCCAATGACGATGATGCCGCTATTCTTTTGGTCGACGACGACCCCAGAACTCTGGAGTTGCTGGAGGAGACCCTGCGATCAGCTGGATACGAGACTCAGAGTGTGCAAAGCGGAGCGAGAGCCCTAGAAGTGCTCTCTTCAAAACTAGTGAGTGCGGTCTTGCTCGATCTGCTGATGCCGGGCATGGACGGTTTTGAAGTGATCCGGCATGTGCGGAAAGAAGCCACTCTGAAAGAACTGCCTATTTTTGTCATGACGGGTAAGACTCTGGCACAAGAAGAGATCGCACTTCTCACCTGCGAAACCCAGGCTCTGTTTCAAAAGAATGGCTCGTGGCAGCAACAACTCATTGTCGAAGTTGGCCGGGTGGTTCGAGGCCGCAAGCTGGCAAGGTCCGCAAGGCAATCATGAGCAAGATTCTCATTGCTGAAGATAATGCAACCAACCGCGAACTATTCCGCGAGTTGCTGGAGGCGCGTGGGTACACCGTCGTCGAAGCGTGCGACGGTCGAGAAGCGCTCCAGATGATAGACCAGGCGCAACCCGACATCCTGTTACTTGATATCGGCATGCCCGTACTTGATGGCTTTGCTGTGGTGCGCGCCATCAGGGAGAATCCTCGCGTGGCTGCTCTGCCCGTGCTCGCGGTTACGGCGTACGCCATGCAGGGGGACCGGGAACGGATCTTGACTTCGGGCTTCGATGGCTATCTCTCGAAGCCGATCAACGCAAAATCGCTTGCCGAAGAACTAGATCGCCTTTTGAGCGAGCGAGATGCCCAGCGATCTCGGGCAGGATCAAACCGCAAGAAACAGGCGGCAAACGCCGCCTGCCGCGACGGGCGTTAGCTGGGATTGCTATTTGAGGGTCACTCCAGTTTTTCTGCTTCAACAATGAATTCCTGAATCGCCTGTAGATTTTGTGGACTTGTCTTCGTGAACTGGATTCCCTGACGCTGCTCCTTTGCCCACACGACTACGCCAACCGCATCGATCGTTCTCCCGGATTGAGGCAATCGAAAGGACAGTTTCACCGAATCTCCCGGCTGCAGGTTTCCAATTTCGACTTGGATTCCACCTGAGCTCAGGTTCCAGGTATCTCCCTGCATCGTTCGAGAGCCCACGCTGCAGGTCACCGCGGTGTGGAGTGGAACTCGCGTGTGCCGACGCCGATTCTCAAGAAGCGCGCCCCGGACGGCGCGGAACAAACCGTTAAGCCTCTGCCTGTCCACGGGCTTCTGGAGAAAGAATGTTGCTCCAATCTCAAATGCCTCCTGCATGGTTCGCCGGTCATCCCGTCCGGTCACGATGATAATGGGAACAGACTTGTTCCAGGACGACTTGCGGATGCGGCGCGCAAGCTCGAAGCCATTCATGTTTGGCATTTCCAAGTCCAGGAAGATCCCATCAAATTTCTCCTGGTTCACTAGATCAGCTGCTTTCTCGCTGTCACTGACGGGACAGACCTCCGCCTTGAGGGACGTGAGAACTTCGGCCATCAGTTCCAAGCTTGCAAGGTCATCTTCTACAACAAGGAGCTTCAGCGACGCCATGCATTTATCCTCAGTTCTAGCAACCAGGTTCTAGCGACCCAGCGATCCAATCTAGCGCCCGGATCAACATACGTAAACGTCAAAGCCACCCTTATTCCGATTGGACCAGCAAACCTGCTGATAACAGCATTATCCATCATCACCACTGGGGCTTACTTAAGTAATTAAGAGAAGGTCGAATTGTGACACAAACCATTTTAGGCGTGTTCATCTTAAAGGTAAGACCGGGCGTGCAGACGTCCGAGAGCAGACTATCGCGCGTTTTTCCGCTTGAACCATCCGTATCGCTGACGAGGAGCCAATCAGGCACTGAGATTCCGTTCATGTATTCGCGACGCCGGATCATTCGCCACTGCCTGGTTTCTCTCTCTTTCGTGCTTCTATACCTTCTGCTGAACCGGCCCGAAGTCATTCTCTTCTCTCGCATCGGATTCGTTGCCTGGTATCCCGCCATAGGGCTGGTTATGGCACTCCTGCTGGGAGTGAGCCCCTGGTATGCGCTTCTGGCCTGTCTTTCCGATGCCCTTGCCAGCAAGATCATCTACGCACAGCCGGCAACCTCGTTCAGTAGCACTGTCGGCGCCATGGGCATCGCTGTTTTTTATGGCGCAGCGGCCTACGTGCTTCGCGGGCCTCTGCAAATCGATCTCGGGCTGCGCCGCCGTCGAGATGTGGTTCGGTACGTTTTGGTGAGTGCCACCGCCGCTACAGGAGCGACAATCATTGGTGTCGCGTGTCTGATTGGGGATCACGGCATTACCTGGGGCGAACACAAGTCTTCCGCGCTAGGGTGGTTTTTGGGTGACGCCATCGGCCTGGTGGGTATTGCACCGTTTCTTCTCGTTCATGTGTTTCCACACATTCGTAATTGGCTCGCGCCGGCACCCTCCCAGCTTCACCCAACCACGGCGCGCTCTTCAGGAACGACGCTCACTCTTAGTGCGCTTGCAGAAATCTGCGGCCAAAGTTTGACGATACTTGTTGTTCTCTGGGTGATGTTTGGAACCAGGGACGGGCGTTACGACCATTCTTATCTGTGTTTCATTCCGATCATCTGGATTGCAATGCGCCAGGGAGTCCGGCGAGTCGTTACTGGTCTGCTGGCACTGAATTTTGGAATCGTAGTCGCCATGCACTTGTTTCCGCCAACTGCAGTCCTGTTCGCCAAAGTCGCACTGCTCATGCTGGTGCTGTCGGCGGTAGGACTCATCGTAGGATCCGAGGTCAGTGAGCGGCATCGCCTGGCACTTGACCTGAATGCACAAACCAGCTACTTAGACTCGCTGATACAAAATAGCCCGCTGGGGATCGTTGTTCTTGACCGGCAAGGCCGCGTCGAGCTAGCGAATTCCGCTTTCGAGAAACTCTTCCAGTACGACCGACACGAACTCGCCTCGATTGATATTGCCAGCATGGGGATGCCGGACGTTGAGGCTACGGACTCCAGGCAACTGATTCCTCACATCTTCGAGGGAAACGCCTTCCACAGGACGGTGCGACAGCGGTGCAAAGACGGGCAGATTCTTGACGTAGCCCTGCGCGGTGTACCGCTGCTGCTAAACGGCGAGGTACGGGGCGCATATTTGATATATGAGGACGTTTCGGAGCAGATCAGGGCGAGCGAAACACAGCGGCGACACGCGGAGTCCCTGGACCAGCTCGTCAAAGAGTTGGAACTACGCACAAGACAGATGACGCTATTGAATGAAATGGGGTCTCTGCTGGAATGCAGTGGGACTGTAAAGGAAGCGTGCAACGTGGTTGCTAACTCGGTTCAGAAGCTTTTCCCCGAGGCTCCTTCTGGAGCACTCTACCTGTTCAAGTCGTCGCGAAACCTCGTCGAAGCAGTGCTTCGCTGGGGCACCATAGCCTCCTCCTCGGAGCCTACATTCTTGCCCGATGCTTGCTGGTCTCTACGTCGTGGCCAGCCTCACTGGAGTGAGCGACCGGGAACGGGCGTCTCCTGCCGGCATCTAGCCCAGAGTTCAACCACCCAGTGCCTGTGTGCGTCCATGGTCGCACAGGGGAACACGGTCGGCGTTCTGCATCTCGAATTTGAGAACACGGCAGGATCCCGACTCGATTCTGGGACGGGTAAACTTCAGGACTCTCATCAGCGATTGGCCGTCAGCGTGGCCTCGCAGATCGCCCTTTCGTTGGCTAGCTTGCAGCTGCGCGAAACACTTCGTGAACAGTCGATTCGCGATCCGCTGACTCGCCTGTTCAACCGGCGCTTCCTGGAGGAATCGCTCGAAAGAGAACTGCAGATTGCCAGCCGCAAAAAGCAGGCTATCGCAGTCCTCTTCCTCGATCTCGACCACTTCAAGAAGTTTAATGATACTTTCGGCCATGATGCGGGAGACATGGTGCTTCAGGCCCTTGCCGATCTGTTTCGTACCTTCTTTCGCGCCACCGACATATGCTGCCGTTATGGCGGCGAGGAATTCGCCATTATCCTGCCGGAGTCATCTTCGCGGGACGCGGCTATCCGTGCGGAAGCGCTTCGCTCGGAGGTAAAGGGCATGCGCTTGCAGCATAGGAAGCAGACTCTTGGGACGCTCACACTTTCGGCAGGTGTGGCTGCGTTTCCCGAGCATGGCTCAACATCCGACGAGTTGCTCAAAATCGCCGACCAATGCCTCTACGAATCGAAATCGCGTGGCCGGGATGTTGTGACCGTGGCTCTGCCACAAAACGCGTAGGCGCCCGCGACGGCTATCCGGAAACTGAGTAGTGGCATGTGGAAACGATGTCGGATTTCCCTCCATTGCGTGCTCATTGATGCAGTCACCTAAAGGAGCGTGTC
>CAWEJA010000014.1:0-107077 GCA_963809295.1 Terriglobia bacterium
GGGAACGTTCCTTTTGATCGACGAAACAGCAGCGCCCTTGATGAATTTTAGATATCACCCTCTGCAGCACTTTGAAGGGCAGCAGCCATAAACCAATCCGGATCGCACTCAAGAGTGTGGCCGCGCCGAAACAAGAGCACCTGCTCCACCGAGCGAAGGCGGAGAATCTGCGAAATCGAATCATGCGATGGAGGGATACTGATGCTTTACGGAGGAATTCTAGCAGAGTCGCATAGCTCGCCTTGCGTATAATTCGAGGATGTTACGCTTTTCCCACAGACGCCTGCACGAGGCCCGAGATGACCGGTCCGAGCCGGAACTCGTCGTGGCCTGCTGCCGCAGTCCGCTGCAATCGGCTCCGGACGACGCCATGCTTCGAATCATACAAACAGGCATCGATTGGAATTTGCTCTTCGAATTGAGCGACTTTCACAGAATCGCGCCGATCGTGGGTAGAAGGCTCTGTATTATCGGGAACCCAGGCGTACCTCAAAGCGTGCAGGAGCAGATTCGATCTTCGGAGAGCCGAGTTGTCATGGAGAATCTGGGACAAACTGCAGAACTGCTACGCATAGTCAAGTTGCTCCAGGAGAATAGCGTGGAAGTGATCCCGTTCAGAGGCGCGGTTCTCGGACAGCAACTCTATGGAGATCTGAGCCTGCGGCAATCGTGCGACATCGATCTCATCGTTCAGCAGCAAGATGTGTTAAGCATCAAGAGAATATTGGCCCCAGCCGGCTACATAGCCCTCGTCTTGCCTGTCGCCGGCTCAGGAAATAGCTTTTATTCGCTCCACATGTGTCTACGAACTATACAGTCCGAGTAAAGGTGCTACGCCTCGAACTCCACTGGAAGGATTCAAAGCACCCATCGCTTCCGTTTCCAACCGATTTTGTCTGGAGCGAATGCCAAGAAATCTCAATCGGCGCAACACAGATCAAAACGCTGTCACCAGAAACTCTCTTGTTGCTGCTTTGCGCGCATGGAACCAAGCACTGTTGGCGGCGCCTTCGATACGTATGCGACACCGCCGACCTCATACGGGTTACGGAACACATCGACTGGCCTGGGCTGCTGAAGAATGCCGATCAGCTTGGTGCACGGCGTATGGTGTTGACCGGTCTGTCTCTGGCCCATGGACTGCTGCAAGCGCCGGTGCCAGAGGAGATTCTTCGGGAGATACGGATGAATCCACAGGTAGAGCGGATCGCCGCGGAGTGTTCGGCAGAGATTCTCCACGGCTCGCGACAGGAGCCTGGATACTGGGACACGGGCTGGTTCAATCTTCGTTCATTCGACAGCTGGCAGGGTCGGCTACGATATCTCACTCACATGCTGCTCTCTCCCGGTATTGAGGACTTCAAGGCAACTCGGTTGCCGCAATTCTTGTTTCCGCTCTATCGCGGCGTTCGGTTGTTGCGTCTGCTCGGGCAGCTTACGCTGCGCGCAAGTCCCACCACGGCAAGCCGGTGAACCGAATTCAAAATCCGTACCTGATTTTTCTCCAGGGGTCCCCGCGATCTGTGGTGAGGATAACGGACATGCGTGACGATCGTCACATTCAACCTCAAGATATTCGAGCCAAGTATAGAATTTTGTGTGTTTGGGCATGGCGAAATAGTTTGGATTCAGGCATAATCTCAACAAACATCAATAGCCAATTCACCAAGGCAGCATCAACACCAGGGGGAAGCAATGCGGGCTCTGATCACCGGCGGGGCCGGATTTATCGGCTCTCATTTAGCAGAAAAGCTCCTTGCAGTAGGGCACGACGTAACCATTCTGGATGACCTCTCGACCGGAAGTGCCGAGAACATTGCCCATCTCAAGAATCACGTCGCTTTTGAATACCATCTGGACACGATTTTCAACCGCCAGCTTGTGGCAGAACTGGTTGATCTGGCCGACGTGGTATTCCATTTGGCGGCGGCTGTAGGCGTACGCCGGATCGTTGAGCATCCCGTTCACACCATTGAGACCAACGTACGCGGCTCCGAGCTTATTTTGGAGATGGCTGCTAAGAAACAGAAGCGAGTCCTGATCACATCGACTTCTGAGGTTTACGGCAAATCCACCAAACTCCCGTTTTCTGAAAGGGATGACTTGGTCTTTGGTTCCACCTACAACTGCCGGTGGAGTTACGCCTGTTCGAAGGCCATTGATGAATTCTTGGCCTTGGCCTACTACCGAGAGAAGAAGCTCCCGGTGACTATCGTTCGATTGTTCAACACTGCCGGACCGCGGCAAACTGGGCGGTACGGGATGGTGCTGCCAACGTTCGTCCGTCAGGCGCTTTCAGACGAGCCGGTGACAGTTTTCGGTACCGGCGAGCAGTCCCGCTGTTTCGGGCACGTTAACGATGTCATTGAGGGGATTCTTGCGTGTGTCACTTCTTCCCGGACTGTAGGCGAAATCTTCAATCTCGGGAGCACGGAACAGATCACGATTAAGGCTCTTGCCGAGAAGATCGTTGGGGCCACTGGTTCGAAGAGTTCCATTCGCTACGTACCCTATTCGCAAGCATATGGCGAGGGCTTCGAAGACATGGAACACCGAGTCCCAGATATCAGCAAAGCACATGCTTGCTTCGGCTACGCACCGAAGCGTTCTCTGGACGAGATCATCAGCGCGGTGATTCAGCACATTCAGCAACAAAAGACCCAGAAGGGCTCTGTTTTCGCGCATGTGGCATAACGTTTTACCCTTTTCTATTACCTTCCTCGCTTCGGTGCTGGCAACTGCCGCTACTATCCGCGTGGCGCATCGGTATGGCTGGTTGGTTCATCCCCGAGCCGACCGTTGGAGCCAGATCTCGGTCGCGAAATTCGGTGGCGTTTCGATCCTGCTGACCTTCTCACTTGCCGTCGTCGGATTTCGCGGCTCCAGTCGCTTGCTTACGATTACGCTTCTGACCGCTGCGATGGGACTCGTCGGACTCGTGGATGATATCTTCCAGCTGCGGCCCCGTTGGAAATTCGCAGCACAGTTCGTGATCGCTGCCGTGGCCGTTTGGTCGGGTGTCGTTTACACGCTGTTTCACAAACCATCCCTGGATTACCTGTTTACGTTCCTCTGGATTCTTGGTGTGACCAACGCGCTGAACCTTCTTGACAACATGGATGGGCTTGCCGCTGGAGTGAGCGTGATTGCCGCGGGCAGTTTGGTCCTGATTGGACATAGTTCTGGTCCGATGGCCATCGGTTTGCTCGTGATGGCCGCATCGCTGCTTGGTTTTCTGGTGTTCAACTTTCATCCCGCCAAGATTTTCATGGGCGACACCGGAAGTCTAGCAGTCGGGTTTTTTTTGGCCTGCAGCGCCGTGTCGGAAGCCGGCCACGTCAGCGCAATGTTTTCCATAGTGTTTGTGCCAGGGTTGGTGCTCTTTCTGCCGATCTTTGACATGCTGCTGGTTAGCATTACGCGCAGGTTGAATGGACGTGCCATTTCCGCCGGGGCCAAAGACCACACATCGCACCGACTGGTTATGCTAGGACTGAGCGAACGAAATGCTGTATTGACGCTTTATCTTCTGTCAGGGCTCAGCGTCGTTGTTGCGGTGTTGTGCAAGCGAGTTTGGACCGATATTGGACCTGGCATCCTGGCGCTATTTCTTCTAACGGCGACCGCGTTTTGGTTTTATCTCGCAAAAATCCAGCTACCCGAAGAATGGCTGTCGCGCACGAATGCCTTTACGTTCTTCGTTCCGGAGTTCCTGAATTCCATCGGCAAGCGGGCCGCTATGGTCTTTGTGGATGCGGGCTTAATCGTCTTGGCAGAATTTCTTGGATACCTGCTGCGCTTTGATGGTGTGCCACATCAATACAGAGGCTCTTTTCTCTGGGCCGCCGTATTTCTGATTGTGGTCAAGATTCCCCTTTTTGCTATCTTTTCGGTTTACCGTCGCGACTGGACGATACGCGCACTACGTGACACTTACCCCATACTTAAAGGCAGTGTGTTCGGATCGATGTTGGTCGTGACAGCGATCACATACCTGACCGGGTTCAAGGACTTTTCAAGGGCCGTATTCGCTACTGAGATGATTCTCACAGTCTGTCTCATGGGCTTCGTTCGTACCGCCACGCGGTTTTTCGACGACGTTCTGCCCAGGCAGAGCAATGAGGCTTACCTCGTCGTAGGTGGGCCGAGTGCAGAATTTTTCTACCGGTATTTTGAGTGGCAGCGCTTGCATAGTAGCATTGTCGCTTTCGTTGCGCCGGTCAGGAATGGAAATGCGTTTCTCTACGGCGTGCCGGTTGTACCGCTAACCCGAATGTCGACTTTTTTGTCCAAAGTAACCGCCGTTTATGTGTTGCCTGACTGCCCCGAGCCGGCGCGGCTAACGGCGATGCAATTGTGCGGTCCTCAAAACATCCCAGTGCACGCCTTGCACGTGAGCGTAGAAATGCTGGGGACCGAAGAATTTCGCCGCGCCGCAGTAGCTAGCTAATTTGGCGACAATGTTTTCTGCTTCTGTCAAGCCGCTAAAGCAAGACGCAGCCAAACCGAAGGTGGCTCGAATCATCGGTCGCCTTAACGTTGGCGGACCGGCACGCCAGGCATGCTTCTTACACCAAGCCCTGCGAAACAACTTCGACACCGTGTTGATCGCTGGCCGTTTGGACGAGCAAGAAGGTGACATGAGCTATCTGCTGACCTCGGAAAACGGAGTCCGATGGATTCGCTCAATGTCGCGACCGGTCCGCCTGTGGTCGGATTTTATGGCATTCCTCCACATTGTTCGCGTCCTTCGCGCCGAACAGCCTGATCTTGTGCACACGCATGCGGCCAAAGCTGGTACCCTCGGCCGCGTTGCAGCCGTCCTCGTAGGTGTGCCAGTGCGGGTCCATACGTACCACGGAAATGTGTTTCACGGATATTTCGGCACACTCCAAACACGAATGTGGCTTGCTGTCGAGCGCACCCTCAACAAAATCACAACTCGTACCGTGGTGATCTCCGAGTCCCAGGTGGATGAGCTGGTCGAGAAATACAACGTAGTCTCCCGTCAGAAAGTTTGCACGCTTCGCAACGGCTACGATCTATCTCGGTTTGACTCCGGAACCGACGTAAAACGGGCACGTGACCTGCGTCAGGCGTTCGGCTTTGACGACTCGCATTTTGTTGTCTTGTGGGCTGGTCGCCTCGTCCCAATAAAGAATGTTGAACTATTAGCCCAAATCGTCCGCGAGGCTAAAAGATCTCCGAGATTGCGTTTCCTGGTCGTCGGAGACGGAAGTGATCGTGGCAAACTGCAAGCTCTGACCACAGGATGCTCAAACGTACACATTGCTGGCTGGCGCACCGACATCCCTGCACTGTGGGCGGCGGCCGATGTCGGTTTGGTCACCTCGCGAAACGAAGGAACCCCCAGCGCACTTGTTGAAGCGATGGCGTCGGGTAAGCCATTCGTATCGACGAACGTAGGGGGCGTTATCGACCTCGCTGCCCCACCCACCCAAGTGGATAACCGCTTTCCCGTCATTCGCGCCGGCAATGGGTTCTTGACTCCGCTTGAGGCAAAGCCGATCCTCGATTGCTTGGAGTTTCTAGCCAAGAACCATGACGTCGCTGTGGCGATGGGGAGTGTCGGCCGGTCATTTGCCTTAGCGCACTATTCTGAGAATCGTCTTCGGACTGACATCGAAAACCTGTATTTCGATCTTCTGGATTCGGCGTGTCCGGCCATCCGTCACCCGATTCGGGCGTCAATGAAGCAGTCCGCATGATTTTACGCACTTCTTCGAGCCCGGGTGCCGCCAGATGTCACGGCCCACGCCCCGTCGAGGCTTCCACTGATCTTGAAGCCTTGAATCTCTTGGGTGTTTCTCAAATTACTGGAGTTTTGGCCTATAATGAGAGGCTCTGGCCATACTCCATTCTTTTCCCGATCGAGGAGTGCGAAACAGATGTATGGATCCAAAGCCCCGCAAGGAACGCACTATTATTGCAGAGGATGCGGTGAGAAACTCCCGCCTGACTGGCACGCCCAATTCCACCCGGAGTGCCTGAAGGCTGACAAGCGACGCCGAACGAATGAAAAGAGGCTCTTAGAACGAGAACGACTATTGGCATGGCTTGAGCGCCAGAAATGCCCTGTATGCGGTTCAGCCATGCGCCAGGAACCTAAGCGGTCGGCCCGCGTGAAGCTTCACCTGTGGGTCCAGATTTACCGGGCCAGCGACGCGGCGCCGCTTAGAAGTGGACCCTCTTCTGCGTAAGAGTGTCTCGCAGCGGCATATCTGTCGTCTCAGACTCTTGGTCGAAATTGGTCTGACTTCACGCGCGGATGGCACGGCTTGCGAGTCGGTCGGACTGAATCCTACGCTCTCCACAGAGTTCTCGTTACTGATGCCAACCGTTAAGATTTCGGCAAGGCATTGCGGTTCGCCAGTCGTGGCCTTAGACAGGCTATAGTCCGGGCGACGGATGCCCCATCAAATTCGCAAGGCGGCACATGGATCACGTCGTCAGCTCTCGGCCAATACGAATAGGAATCGCTGCCATAATTCTCGTTGCAAGTGCTTTCTACGTTTATGTGGTATGCAGCGTTTGGCGCGCAGACCGGCTACGAGGTCGCATAGACCGAGAAAACTTGGAAGCGTCGGCGCGTCTCCAGCCTTGGGACGCCCAAACGCAATGGCTGCTAGGGCGATATTCGCTCAACGTCACTCACGACTATGCGGCAGCACTGACATTTCTGCAGCGTGCCATTGAATTAAATCCATACGACGGGCATTGCTGGCTGGATCTAGCGGAGTTACGCCAGGTCAGAGGCGAAAATGAGCAAAGCCAGGCGGCGTTAGAACGAGCGTTGCAGGCCGAACCGACTTCAACCGAAGTTGCATGGGAAGCGGCCAACTTCTATCTCATTCAGAACGACGACGCGCGGGCGCTACCGCTGTTTCGGGCCGCGATCAAGTACGCTCCCGCCAACACTGCAGCCGCGATCGATCTAACTTGGCGCACAACGAAAAGCGTTAGTCAGATTGTGAGCCAAGTGCTTCCGCGGCAACCCGAACCCTACTTCACGTTTTTAAAGACTCTCACCGCTCAAAATCAGTCCTCAGCAGCCAGCGAGCTTTGGCATGATTTGATCGTACAAGGGTTTCGGTTCCCGGTCGACGAAGCATTTCCTTACTTTGACTACTTGCTTCAGACTCAGCAAATCGATCAGGCTAAGCAGGTTTGGACGGACTTGAGTAAGGTTGATCCTAACGTGCAGGACGACGCTTCGTCGAATCTCGTTCATAACGGTGGTTTTGAAACTGAATTCCTCACGGGGGGGTTCGATTGGCGGAGCCAGCCTGCTGGCCAAATCAATGTTTCGCTCGACACGAACCAGTTTCATAGCGGTAACCGATCGCTCCGCATCGAATTCACTGGCCCCGCCATCTCGGATGTGGGAGTTTACGAATTTGTCCCCGTGCAACCAAATACGGCATACCGACTCAATGCGTTCGTGAAAACGGACGAAATTACTACAGCAAGCGGACCACGGCTCGTAGTCGAGGAATCGTCGACCAAAAGTCTGCTTGCAACCACGGACGAATTTCTGGAAACAACCGGTTGGATGCCGCGCACGGCTGATTTCCTCACGGGACCGGATACCCGCCTCGTGACATTGCGGATATTGCGCACACCCGGCGATTTATTGATCAAGGGAACTCTTTGGCTTGACGACATAGAGTTGACTCGCGCGTCCCCCACCCAGGCTAATCCATGAGCGTGAAAGCGAGTTCCACGATGGACGCTCGTCGGGGAAGGAGATTTCGGGTCGTCGACCACAGCTCTCTCCCATATTTGGCGGCTTTGTGCGCGCTGCTGATGTTCAGCGTCCTCGCTTTCGGAGCGGTCGAGACTTGGGCCACTTCGGTCTTGGAAATCGGCTCAGCGCTTCTCTTCGCAGCCGCGGTCCTGCACCAGATCGTCCTTTCTGGCATTCCGGTTAGATGGAATCCGCTTTATCCTCCCATGGCTGGGTTCGCGGCAGTTGCAGCGATCCAATTGACTCTGAATCTCACGGCCTATCGCTATGAGACGCTGCTCATCTGCCTGCAATATGTCGCTTATGGCATGCTTGTGTTCGTAGTCACCGAGATCGCAGGAGACGAGCGCTCGTCCAGAATTCTTGTTCTCACGTTCATCATGTTCGGTTCCGCTATCGCTTTGTTCGCAATCTGTCAAAATCTGAGCTCCACCCTGCGTATTTATTGGGTGCACATGCCCACCAGCACCGGGGCTTCCATCTTTGGACCCTATGTCAACCACAATCACTACGCTGGGCTAATGGAATTGCTAACGCCCCTGGCAGTGGTGCTGAGCTTGAGCACGATGGTGCATGGAGGACAGCGAATCCTGGCCGCTTTTGCTGCCGTTCTCATGGCTGGGAGTCTTGTACTTTCACTGTCCCGCGGCGGCGCTGTTTCACTCCTAACCGAGTTGGCAATGCTATTCTGGATGGTATCGACAGTGCAAAAAGGGGCTTCCCCAAGGACGAGGATCCTCTGGCTGGTGCTGGCGACGCTCGCATTTCTGGCACTCGTAGGCTCGCCCTTAATGTGGCGCCACCTTGGTAATTTGCGGGACGCGCTTCGCTCGGACATTCTGAAGGATTCGCTGAGAATGTTTTTTCGTAAACCCCTTCTAGGTTGGGGCCTAGGCACTTTCCCAAATGTCTATCCCGGCTTCCGAAGCTTTTACACTCAATTTTTCATAAACGCTGCCCACAATGACTACATACAGGTTTTGGTCGAAACCGGATTGGCTGGTTTCTCATGCGTTGTTTGGTTCATTGTCACCCTGTACAGCAGTGGAATGACGCGGTTCGGCCACCATGAGCAAAACTGGCGAGGCATTCTTCGAGCCGCGGCCCTCGTCGGCTGTACCGGGATACTTGTGCATAGCTTGTATGATTTCAATCTGCAAGTTCCGGCCAATGCGGCGCTGTTCTATGTTTTCTGTGGGCTCGCGACAGGCTCTCCTACGACAAATACACCAAAAAGCCCAGCTCCGCGCTGGTTTACAAGAGAGAACCCCTTGATTAAGGTTTCGTAATGATCGACATCCACTCCCATATCCTTCCGGGCCTCGATGACGGCTCAAAATCCTGGGACATGACCCTCGAGATGTGTCGCTTGGCGATCGAAGACGGCATCACGCACATCGTCGCGACCCCCCATGCCAATGACACCTACAAGTACAGCCGCAATCGAATTCAGGACCTTGTCGCAGAACTAGACAGGAGAGTCGGGGGGTCGCTTGCCTTTAGCGTAGGTTGCGATTTTCACCTGTCTTTCGAAAATGTTGAAGACGCGATCACTAACCCCAGACGTTACCCGATTGGCTCTGGGCAATACCTGTTGGTCGAACTAAGCGACTACGGGATAGCTCCGCAGATGAGCGACGTTTTATCAAGGCTGCGTGACGCCGGTCTGATCCCTATTGTTACGCATCCGGAGCGGAACGCAATCTTGCAGAAACGGCCTGAACGGATTCTGGAGTGGGTCGATGCGGGATGCCTCGTACAGGTCACCGCATCCGCTGTAACCGGGCACTGGGGAGACAAGCCAGCACAAATTGCGACATGGCTGATCGAACAGGATGCGGTGCACGTCCTAGCTTCCGATGCTCATGACGACAAACGACGCCGGCCAATTCTGTCGGGGGCTCGTCGTGCTGTCGCGAATCGCTTTGGTCGAGCGCTCGCCCGTTCTCTTGTTCAAGACAATCCATTGGCCATCATTAGCGGGCGTCCACTTCCCATTGCCGGGCAGGCCGCCACAGCTGATCATGGTTTAGGAAGCCCTTGAAATTTGGAATCACAGGAATTCTTTCCGCGCCCTAGCCTTGTTCGTGATGCCAGGTGTCGTACAGTTGCTGGACCTGATACGGTACGACTCTATCGCTTCCGAAAGACGTTGATGCCATGTTCGAATCGAGCGTTTCTATTTGGCGGCTGTCAAGCGGGAAGACCTGCTGGCGGTTGTATTCAACCCGCAGAGTAAAAAAAATGCGATTGAATGCTCGGGCTGAGGGCGAGATACGGAATCTACGAAAGGTTCAAACCAATAACCGATTTAGTCGTAGAATACGAATTTACTCATGGAATACAGATCCTAGGGTGGCAGGGCCAAGAATTGCATCGACGGCGAACTAGCCATTAGGAGTTGCACAATGTCGCTGAAACATTTCACGGTTGCGGCTTTACTGGCTGCCTGCACCTTTGTACCGCACGCCAGCGCGCAAAAGAATGAACTGTCGGGTCTGCTGGGACGTACTTTCATAAGCGATCAAGGCATCAAAGGGGTCGCCTTCTTCGACAACAACATACATTTCGGCAGTGGGCTCACGTTTGAAGCGAATTATGCTCGTCGTGTGCTAGGACCAGGCGTTGCCTCCATCTCCCTAGAGGTCCCCTTCGTGTTCGACTGGGACCAGGAAATACGGTCTGATGCCGTCGTGGTACCCCAGAGTCTTAAGTTTTATTTCTTGACTCCCTCAGCACGGCTAAACGTTTTCGCTAATTCGGCGGTTTCTCCATGGGTCAGCTTTGGAGGTGGATTCGGCCATTTCAGTGAAGGCTCAAGTTTCTCTGGCGTTCCTAGTAACTCAGGTACCACCACCGGAGCGTTACAGGCCGGGTTGGGACTAGATGTGACGGTATACGGAAACTTTAGCGTGAGGGGAGAAGCGCGCGATTTTTGGTCGGGCGTACCGCAACTCAATGTTGATACCGGCAAGAGCCGGCAGCACAACATTTTTGTGGCGGCTGGGATCGTCTGGCATTTTTGAACCCAATGAAACGGCTCGCATCCACATCGCATCCTGATATTTGCACCGCCAGTCCAGTTGCAGACGCCGCTCTTGCCCAGGCTCTGCGATAAATCTCTTCTTGCAGCGCGCCCCGTTAAGTTCCATTCCACGGCAGAACCGGCATTTTGACCTCACGCCTCCGTCGTCCCGGTACGGAGCACGTTGTACATACGTTCCCGTCCAATCGCGAAAACTTCAGAGGCGAGGGGCCGATGACTGCGAGGTGGTCGAAGAGACACACCCGTCAACGCTGCCTGAAGTGAGTCTCGCTCTTTCAACCTGCGCTTGGAACGAAGGGGTGTTGCGAAAGCGGACCTGGATTTGGTGTCACCTGGGACGGTAAGGGTGCCGATCCCCGACCTTTGGGGGTAGCTCAGCTGGAAGGTCTTCAATCACATCGCGGACCGGCGGAATAGGTGGTAACATATATCGCATGAGGGCAAGATCACCCTACACGCCATCAGGCTGAGGTGGAGCCCGATGCTCCTCCACCATGCCTCGGTAGGAGGTCGAAATGAAGTATCGCATACTGGCAACGCTGCTCTTTTCCACGGTACTTGCGCTTCCGGCGTTCGCGCAGCAAACCAAATCAAATTCAAGCGCGCAGCCGGCAGCGTCTGCTGATCGAACGGCTCCCGCTTCACAGAGCGTGGTCAGCCCCGGCAGAGAACCGCTTCAACCCGTGACCAGCCAGGACTTTTGGGACGGCGACGACCCCAATCTAGTAAATCTAGTGTCCCACCCATTTGCCCGCAAGGCGTACGTACAGCGACAGATTCGACCGATTCGGGACCGCATCAACGAACTGGATGCGTTGACCGCGTCCAACACCAAGATGATCAAGGACGTGGATGCCAGCGCCCAGCAAGGCATTCAACTGGTTTCCGCTAAGACCAACGAGGCCGACCAGCATACGATCGAGGCTGGTAACAGGGCGCAGACGGCGCAACTGACCGCCACCCAAACCACGGCCCACCTTTCAAAGGCGCAGCAGATGGTGGGCAACATCGACCAATACAAAGCCAGCGCGGAAACTGAAATTCGATTTCGTCCCGGCCAGAGCGCGCTGAGCAAGAAGGCGAAGGATGCGCTCGACGAGATCGCAGCCCCGCTGAAGGATCAGCGCAGCTACATCATCGAAGTCCGAAGCTTCGCTCCAGGTCGGGGTCAGGCGGCGATTGCCACCTCGAAGAAGATGGCGAACGCGGTCGTACGTTACTTGGTGCTCAGCCACGAGATCCCGGCCTACCGCATCTACGCGTTGGGCATGGGCAACGCGCCGGTCGATGCCGAAGATGGAACCAAGGCCAAGCACACCAGTAGTGGACGGGTCGCAATCAGCCTGCTGAAGAACGATCTGCTCACTTCAGCGCAGTGATGCCATTCGAACGAGCAGGCGAGCGAATGAAGACTCGCCTCTACATGTAGCTGTTACTTCACAAGCGCCTGTGGACGATTAGCCTTCGATTAGCGTGCATGCCCGCCGCCGTTGGCCATCTAGCTTGCTGGTAGCACAGAACTAAAAGTCAGGCTTCCTGTCCCCTCTGCTCCAATATGTATGGCATGACCTGTCGAACCGCACCGGTCGTGCTCTCTCTTCCTGGTGGCTGCGCGATCAAATCAGCTGGCTTGTCTTTCAGGTCCAGTGGGCCCCTCCATTGCACGTTCCGAGTCAGGGTTGGGCCACCGTGCTGCTGGTATTTCGGCTCTCTATGCGGCTGAGGTGGGGGAAAAAGGGTGTCACTTCGAACGGCTTCTTGTCGCGAGCGGATGTGAGCGCAATGGGCTGCGACTTGATCAGTTCCACGCGATCGTCCCAGGCGTTCATCTTCACTCGGCCGCCGAGGGGTAATGCGGCGATCTGGTTCAGTTTGTTGATCTCCAGATTCGGCCCCGAATTAATCAGGGCAGACATACGTGTCACTGTGCCTTTGTCGGATAGGTTATTGCCAAGGTGAGCCGTCATTAGGGCCGGAAGGTGCGGAGCCCAAGTTTGCAGCGATTTTAGAAACAATCCAGCGCTGTCCAACTTCTGACCGTAAGGGGAATTTTTTAATAGCTCGATCGCCTTCGTGTCGGCTGCAGCTTCTTCGGCAGCAGTGTGCTTAAAGCCGAGATTCGAGTATGTGGCCTCATCGGAGAATAGCATGCGGTCATTAAAGGCATATTGGGTGTATTGATTATGTCCCAAAACGATGTGAGCCAGTTCGTGCGCCAGCATAATCGCCAGGCTGGCCTCATCCGGTAACACGTCAATCAACCCTCGGCTGATCACGATCGTATTGCCGACGCTGAACGTTTCCAGGGGGGTCGTAAGTAGTACGCGTGTGCGTAAGGGGGGCGACAATTCGATGTTGTTAGTAACCTGCAGGTTGTTGGCTACGGTCTGTATGATCTTGTCGACATCCCCTGGCGGGGCCGCCAGACCGGCGCGTTGCAGGCGTTCCAAGACATTGTCTGCCGCTTGTTGATGCCATTGGCGCTCGGCCTCAACCGGCGAGGCGTCCTGGGCCGCGGGGCTTTCGTCCTTCACGGTCGAATCCACCAGCACTTGCGTAAGCTCGTCCTCCTTCCCGTTGTTCACGTTGTACGCCCAAAGTCGGCTTTGAGCTTTGAAGGCGATCCTATTCTTGGCACCGGCCGTAAAGTCACCCTCTTCACTGTAGATGTAAGCCGGTACCCAATACCCCGGAACAAGGTTCAAACGCCAGCTATCCATGTGGAAGAAGTAGGCATTCCTCGGACGTGGGGCATAGGTGCCGTTCAGTCGGACAATGTTGAAATCCTTGTCTTCTACCCAGATGCGGCCGAGAAACCGGCCCTTGCCTGCATTCTTCTTCGGTATCACGTCAAATACCAGACACCGCACCTCTCCCAGGAACTCACGTTGCTGGTATCTGAAGTCGTAGTGCTCGCGGTCGAAATCATCTCGATCGGCAAAGATCATCCATGAAAATCCCAGTGGCTGGTATTGCACACTGAAAAACTTGGTGAATCCACCCAGTAGGCGCTTCTCCATGCTTGGTTGCTTCATGTAGTCTTTCCGATCGATTGATTCCCTGAAATCCATTCGACCGAGAAAGTAACGGTCATCTTTCGGGACTGGCCCGAGCTGCGCGTCCGAGGTCACATTCTGCAGGTAGGTCTCGACAATGGGGGTACGATCTTCGAGCATTTTCATCACATCGCGTTCGCGCCCGACTACGCGGTCGACGACCTGATCCATAGTCCTGGGTGCCACTAGGGGAAGTGGACTAGGCTGCACGGGTGCTGGCTCCGTGGTCTCCGTCTGTTGTCTTGCCTTCAACGCGGCTGCCGCGGATGAGTCCGTGGCCTGCGAGCTCTCCAACGCCGCAGGCGGTGACGTCTGCCCGGGCTGCTGTGTCGTACCCCACAACGAAAACAGCAGAACGGTGGCGACAATCCCACAGGTGCAACGCATAGTTCAATCTCCATGGAAATTGGATGCAGATGCGCGGTGCACGGGGGGCAAAAGTCTATCTCATTAAAATCAGAGGACTTGTATATGCGCGAGTCGGGGTGTCAGACTATCGGACCGCACGACGGACTGAGACGGAGGAAGAGGCCGCGTGAGTTCTACCAATGCTTCTTATCTTAAATCTACCTAGGAATGGACAACGGACCAATGGATCAATTGCGCGACAAAACAACGCCTACTGCTTCGGACTTACGGGCTCGCCACCCTGGAGCAACACCCACGTCGCCAAGCCGACGACAGCGCCGCCGCCAATCCCGATCGCCAGCGGAGAATCTAGCGCGCCGCCAGCAGCACCCGGAACCGCTCCGCCAGCCTTTCTTTTTTTCTTCTTCTTGTTGTTGTTATCCTGCGCGGGCTCCGAATCTCGAGTAGTCTGCTGACCCTGTGCTAAGGTGGTAGTACCCGTGCCATCATCGATGGTAAGATCACCTTTTCTTGCTACGATCTGAACCTTACCATTCACACTCGTGACATCAAATTGTGTCCAAACACTAGCGGTTGGGATAACAGCGACGTCGCCCGCGCGCGTCGCCATGGCTTTCGAAGTCGATACGGTTACGCTCCCGTGGTCCAAATTGACCGCACTCCCTTCATATTGAACCAGAGAGTCGGAAAGAACCATGAGACTTGAGCCGGAGGCGTTGATCTTGGCAACCGATCCCGGTGCGGTCTGCACAAGATCGCCGGAAAAGACTGCCGACGATTTTGGGAGGCTGCTACCGTTGAGCCACGTAGGCCCATTGCCGTAGAGCATGGCCGCCCCTGAATCCGCAGCAAACAACGAGGCGGGCAGGAGTACTGCCATGATGCAACTCAGGATCCTAAGTAAGACACACTTTCGCACTGCGAACGCTCCTGCGAAACCCGGGATTTATAGGTCTGATCGTAATCCGATGTGCCGTTCCCGTCAATCGCTTTCTGTTCTTGCACTGTTGCTCATAACCGTCCGGTTTCTTTAGGCTTGCGCTCGCAAAACCCCTCGCAAAATTGCCAGTGATCGATGCCTCATTTCGCAAACTTTACCTTGCGGAGGGTGGCTTGCTACTCGCTCGAGGAATCGGAGTGGATTTCGCGGATCCGGAGAGAATCGACGCGAGCTTTGTTGTTCCACCGGTACGACCTTCAGGCGGCTACTGAATTCAACTCGCACCATCGCTCCAGCACGTAAAGCGACCAGACGTGGGACCATGAAGTCCGTCTGTTGAAGAAGTCATCCCAGACCTGCAGAACCGGTTCTTGATTCAGGATCGATCCCAGCGGGCCCTGGGCAATTCTTGCAAGAGCCGCTTCCACGTCAGGACGCAAATCTGCAAGCAGCCAGTGTTCAAAAGGCAGAGTGAAACCTCGTTTCTTGCGATGCACGACCTGGACTGGGAGGGCCCCTTGTAGCGCCCCAACCAGCAATGGTTTCGGCGTATTCACATCAATTTTCCAGGAACCGGGCATGGCCAGCAACTTTTCGGCGAGTTGATGATCGATGAGCGGAACTCTCAGCTCCAGCCCGTGAGCCATGCTCATCACGTCGGAATCCCGCAGCAACCTATTGAGCATGTAGCAGCGCGCTTCGAGATAAGAAACGCGATTGACTGGGTCCAGTGCGCGCGTGTGGCTTAAGGTTTCCTGCAAGGGAGCCACCGCCCGCGCCGAAGCAGAATCTTCGATGCCCGTCAACAGCTTGTTGCGCTGCTCGGCGGTGAAAAGGGGGCGCGCCAGAAAGTAAGGGTGGATCACGCCGTCTTGTGAGCCAGCCAGCCCTGCGATGTTTTGGTTCCGATCCGTATCCGACGCGAGCCAAGTGAACATTCGTGCTGCGGGCAGGCGTATTGCCCTGGGCCACATTCCCCAGAATCCGCCGAAGCGTTCCATACTGGGAACGTCATGAAATGTGGAGTTGCCGGCGAAAAGCTCATCCCCGCCCAGGCCAGAAAGGGCAACCTTGATGCCGGCCGCGCGAGTTTGCCGCGCAATTAGATACGTATCGAGGCCATCGATGGTGGGCTGATCCATAGCCTGGAGTGCGTACGGAATCGTGTCGAGCATATCGCCCTGCGACACCATGATCTCCTGGTGATCGGTGGCAAAGGCCCGGGCCACGACGTTGGAATATTCCGCGTCGTTGTAGTCCGCTTCGCGAAAAACGAGAGAAAAAGTGTTGAGCCGGATCCCTGCACGGCTCAGAATGCCGGCTATGCTGCTGGAATCGACGCCGCCTGAAAGAAACAATCCGACAGGAACGTCGCTGACAGTCTGAATGCGGACCGCCCGATCCAGAGTCGCATGCACGTCATTTTCCAGATCCTTTCGCGCAGTCTGGTTGTCGATCAGGTAGCTTACGGCAGGACCCGTTTTTTCGTGCGATGCAAGATCCCAGTACATTGAATCGCGTATGATGCCACTCTCCCAGGTCAGATAGTGCCCGGCCCGTAACGCAGAGATGCCTTGGATCATCGTGTTGGGGTCGTAAACTGATCCAAAATTCAAGTAGTTAATCAAGCCGGCACGATCGAGGCGTCGGGGGACAAGCCCGGTACCAAGCAAGGTTCTGACTTCAGAGGCAAACAGAAAATACTGGCCAATGGAGCAGTAGTAGAGCGGCTTGATGCCCATGGGATCTCGGCCCAAAAGCAGGCGAGACCGCTTCACATCCCAGATCGCAAATGCGAACATCCCTCGCAGTTCTCCCAGGCAACGGTCACCCCATCGGCCATACGCCTTCAGCAGAACCTCAGTATCAGACTGACTGACAAAGCGCACGCCTTCGGCCTGCAAGCGTCCCCTGACTTCGCGGAAGTTGTAGATTTCACCGTTGTAGACGATCCAGTTGCCGGTTTCCGCGTCCAGCATGGGCTGATGCCCAAGGGAAGAGAGATCGAGAATCGACAGGCGGCGACTACCCAGTCCGATCTCAAGGTGTGGCGAAGTACCAGCTTGAATAACGACTGTTCCCCTATCGTCTGGCCCGCGATGCACGAGCGAATCGGTTGCACGTTCCAGCGCGGACCTGGAAATAGAGCAGTTGCTCGCCAGTATCCCAAAGATTCCGCCCATGAATGGAAACTATATTAGCGCGAGTTATCTTGACACGCTGCTGACCAGCGGCGCATTAACAACTTAACCAGCGTTCTTGGGTACTTTTGGCACTAGAGTCCCGGGAACGAAACATCAGCCTGTAACCCATAGGCCGAGAGAGAACGGCTTGGCCGCTATAGGTTACCGCCGTAACGGCAATCCGTTGAAATCTTTCAAAAAGCGGCGTGAAATCTGGAAGTCTAGTGTGTCCCCGGCCAGGGTCAGGGCACGGGCATGGTAAAATTCTTAAAGAGAAACATATTTTCCGAAAATGACGACTTCTCCACTCACGACCAGTCCTGTTTCCGAGCTAAAAAACAAGATTGAACAACGGCAAGCGCGGATCGCCATCATCGGTCTGGGCTACGTCGGTCTACCCCTGGCCCTGCTGTACACCGAGCAGAATTTTCGGGTCACGGGCTTCGACATCGATCAGCGCAAAGTGACCACCCTGACACAGGGTGGTTCCTATATTGTCCGCATCCTGCCGGCTGAGATTCAGCAAGCCCGCGCCAAGGGATTTGAAGCGACCTCGGACTACTCGCGCCTGGGTGACATGGATGCCATCATCATTTGCGTGCCCACCCCACTGAACGAGTATCACGAGCCCGACCTGAGCTACATCACGGACACGGCCAAGGCGATCGCCCCGCACCTGCGCGCCGGCCACCTAGTGGTTCTGGAGAGCACGACCTACCCTGGCACTACCGAAGAGGTGATGGTGCCGATCCTGGAAAAAGGGAACAAGCACGGCCTGAAGGCAGCGCGGGAAGGCGTGTCGACCGGGCAGGAAATCTACGTGGCGTTTTCGCCCGAGCGTGAGGATCCGGGCAATCAGACGGTGGCGCGGCGCGACATTCCGAAAGTGGTTGGCGGCCTTGATTCCCAGGCCACCGAGGCCGCGGCTGCGGTGTATGGATCGATCTTTAACCGGGTGGTGCGGGTCTCTTCGCCGGCAGCGGCGGAAATGACTAAATTGCTAGAAAATATTTACCGCTGCGTGAACATCGCCCTGGTCAACGAACTGAAGCTGCTGTCGCTGCGCATGGGGCTGGACATCTGGGAGGTCATCGAGGCGGCGTCCACCAAGCCGTTCGGGTTTCAGCCGTTCTATCCGGGCCCGGGTTTGGGCGGGCACTGTATTCCGGTGGATCCTTTCTATCTTTCGTGGAAGGCCAAGGAATGGGATTTCCGCACCCGCTTTATCGAACTCGCGGGCGAAATCAACATCGGCATGCCGTATCACGTGCTGGACTACGTGGCCAAGGCGCTGAACCAGCAGAAAAAAGCTCTCAATGGCGCCAAGGTGCTGGTGCTGGGACTGGCATACAAGAAGGATATCGACGACCTGCGCGAATCCCCCTCGCTGACCATCATCGAACTGTTGCAACAGCAGGGTGCCGAAGTCAGCTATAACGACCCGTATTTCCCGATGGTAGGAAAGGGTCGCAAATACGACCTGCAGATGAAGTGCGCCCCGCTGGACAATCTCGGGCAATACGATTGCGTTCTGATCGTCACTGATCACTCTGACTACGACTACCAACGAATCGTGCGCGAATCACAGCTGGTAGTGGACACGCGCAACGCCACGCGCGGCATCAAGAGCCCGAAGATCGTGCGCTGCTAGGCGGCAGGGTGCTTCTTCTGGCGAGAAGCCTTTGCTGGTTTTTCATCCAGCTGGATTCAGGGGCGCTTTCCCGTACCGAGACCATACCTACCCACTACTATGCAAAATTTTTCCTGCTGCACCATTGGACTTTGATAACCTGTTTCTTCACAAAGCTAACTGGCTATTGAGCAACCACTTTCCCACTTTTCCTCCACTGGGAATGGCCATATTCGTGCACCAATAATGCTGAGGAACGGGCTCTGACGGCCCGATAGAGGAAAAGCGGAGAACAATTGTTGTTTCCGCTAAAAGCTAAGATAATATTGACCAGAAGGCAGCCGTCTAGACTCATCGTACATCAAGATTAGTATGCCCCCCGACCGGATCAGCATCATGTCCCAGACGTATCAAAACGGCCCATTCTCCCTGTTGCCCTACCGGCGGCCACCGTGGAAAGAGTTCGTTCTCATCATGGGAGTGCAGACCGTCGGGGTCTTCTTGCTGACTTGGGTCGGCGTATTGAACCTGGGGGTTTTGCCGAATCCGATCCACGATTATCACTTTATTCGTCTGGTTGACACTCCGCCCCCGGTGAACCTGGAGCCAGCGCCGGTGAAAGAGATTCCTGCTCCGCGTGTCGCACGGGTGGAAACCCCGGCACCCGAAGTGCTTCGTCTGCCGCCACCTGTAGCACAACCGAAGCCTCGCCCCGAGGATGCACCGGTCGCGCCCAATATTGAAGTTGCAGCCCCCAAGGCGGTTCCCCTTCCGCCCACCGTCGCTGTGATTCCGCGACAAGCGGTAAGGACCAATACTTTTTCAACAGGCAGCTCCGCTGAGCCCACAATCGCCGCCGCCCCAAAGAATGTGCAAACCGGTGGGTTTGGTGATCCGAATGGCGTGCCCGCCCGTGAAACCAACGGCAGGAAGGTGAATATCGCCCAGTCGGGGGCGTTCGATCTGCCCACCGGACCGGGCTACGGCAACGGCACCGGAGGAGCAAAGGGCGTTCGTGGTGTGGTAGCCAGCACCGGCTTTGGCAACGGCACTGCGACCGGCGACGGAAGCGGCAAAGTGAACATTTCCCGCGGTACGGGCACGGTACAGAAGAGTGGCTTCGGCGACGCCGCAGCCGTCTCCCCAGCTCAACTCCGGCCCAAGCCAGCCGACGACTCGGCGAAGATGGTTCCCGCCGAAGTAATCTCCAAACCCACTCCGGCTTATACCGCCGAAGCCAGGAACTTGCGGATCGAAGGAGAAGTAGTACTCGAGGTAGTCTTTGAAGCTTCGGGCAAGCTTCGTATCCTGCGTGTTGTGCAGAGCCTCGGCCACGGTCTGGATGAGGCCGCGGTTCACGCCGCCGAACAGATTCGCTTCAAGCCAGCGAAACGGGATGGGCAACCCTCCGATTCCACCGCACTGGTGCACATCGTTTTCCAGTTGGCCTGACAGCTCACGAGAATATTCTTATTTTGGGGAGTAGCTCTCTTGGTATGTCCGGGCGGATTGACGCCCTGGAGTGGCAGTTCTCGCCATGTGGCAATCCAGAACCTAGGCTCAAAACGGAAAATGGGTTAGCCCCCGACTTGGCGACAATGACCGGTAAGGCCGTCGCCGACAGCCAAAGGAAGAATGAAGGGATTCAAGACGCAACAATGGGTTGGAGGCTGGAGACCAACTCAGTCGAGCTCACTGAATCGAGCTGCCAACTGAAGAAAACACGTTGTTGGCGTTGGAGCCGATCAACCGGATCGTGCCCACAACAATCACCAGAATAACAGCCAGCATCACGGCATATTCCGCCACGTCCTGCCCTTGATCGTCCTGCCAGATATTCCCGAGCCACTTTACCATTGCCGCTCTCCTTGGAAACTACGGTTCGGCCTTCTGAGTCTCGTTGTCTGCGGGCACCTGCCCACCAGCTCCAGACTCATAGTGCAAATCTTTTACTAGGGTAAATGTGGCATACCGAACTGCCAATAGCCCAATTGTGGAAAGACATAGCACCAAAGTGCTAGCCCCTTAGGCGATAGTCTTGATCGGCAGGGCTTGGTTGACAGCGAAAAGGGCCAATTCCAGGCGGGTCGAGACACCCAGCTTGTCGAAGATGTTGCTCAGATGGTGTTTAACCGTATCCTCGCTGATCTTGAAGTACTCGGCGATTTCCTTGTTGGAGTAACCCGCGACCACGGCGGAGACAATTTCCAATTCGCGGGGCGTCAGGCCGAACTTCTTCTGCTTGGCCTCTTCCCCGGAAGACTGCACCAGATTCCTCAAGTATTGCACCAGGTTGGAGACGCTCTCCCGCCCCACCCAGTACTCCCCCGACATGACAGTGTGGATGCTTTTCAGCAGCAACTGAGTGGCGGAATCCTTCAACACAACACCGCGAGCGCCCAGTTGCAGGGCTTCGACAATCTGTTTCTTTTCGGCGGCAGCTGTCAGCAGAATGACTCGGACTGAATTGGAAACCGGACCCGAACTCATCTCGCGCAGCGCTTCCAGCCCTGGCGTGCGTGGCATGGCCAGATCCAGAAGCATGATGTCAGGCTTCAACTGCCGGGCCATTTTTACGGCTTCGGCGCCGTCACAGGCTTCCCCGACAACCTTGAGATCGGGTTCAGCTTCCAGAAGGCGGCGCAGGCCGTCGCGAAAGATAGGATGGTCGTCCGCGAGCAGAATACGCACGGGCTGGGATTTTCGATTATCCATAGGCCGCTTCCGGCTTCTGCGGGACGCTGATCTCAAGACGCGAGCCCTGTCCCGGATTTGATTCTATCGCGAGTTCGCCCGCAATAACACGAACCCGCTCCTTAATGACTAGCGGTCCCCGTCCCAGCGCGTCCAGTTCCTTTTGGGAAAGGCGGCCGCTGAAGGGGAAGCCGCGGCCGTCGTCTTCAATCACCAGCGTCCACCGGCCGTTCGCCGCACTCAGCCTTACAAGGACGGCGTGCGCGCGACTATGCTTGCGTACATTGACCAGGCCCTCCTGCACGATACGGGTCAACTCGCGGCAGACAGGTTGGGGCATGTCGGGCTCTTCCAGGTCGGAAGAAAACCGCGCAGTGATCCCGGTTTCGCGTTGAAATCTTTCCACAGTATCCGCCAGAAATCCGATTAGCTTTCTGGAGTCTATATCGAGCGATTTCATCTGTTGCATCAGTTCACGCAGCTTAAGAACTTCTTCGCGCAGGAGTCCCTGAATTCGGCCCAGTTCCTCAGGTACGATTTCAACCCGGGTGGTGGATTGGCGGCGCAGCACATCGACTTGCATTTCCACTGCGATCAGCGACTGCACCGCGCCATCGTGCAGTTCGCGGGCAAACCGGGCACGCTCGAGAGCGCCGGCCCGCAGTCGCAGACGCCGTAACAGATAGACGTTGTACACCGCCGGACCGATCTGGCGTACGAGCTCCTGCAGAAAGCGCAGCTCCTCCGTCATCTCGCCGGTCAGTGCCGGGTCGAGAAAGAAAATCCGGCCCCGCCATTCCTGCCCGAAGATGAACGAAACCGTCATAAGATGGTCGAAGGTGTGCTGGTGCGCCAGTCGCTCAAGAGATTCCGCCGACGCCTCTGGAACTTCCAGTCCGGCATGGTCCAGGCCCAGCAGCAGGTAGCTTTGGCCTTCTTTGTGGCGGTTGCGCCAGGCATAGGAGGTTTCCGCCGGACTCTGGAACAAGTACATTTCGCGATCGGAGGCCAGCGGTTCGAGCCAGCGGAAGAAGGAAGGCTCCCCGTTGCGAAGCAGCATTTCACCGACATACACCCGTTGGCCGCCGGCTTCCTGTGACGCGATCAGGGCTCGCCTCGCGCCGTACATGACCAGTAGCTCACCCACAATATCCTGCAGCGTTCCGCTCAGGCCAGCCTCGACCCGCACCTTACCCAATACGCGCGCGATCACCGCCTTTTCCGAGCGCAGCTGCTTCTGCTGCTCGGCCAAATATCCCAGCAGCAGTCCCATGACCAGGAGGTAAATCGACAACATGAAAAGACGTTTGGGCTCGAAATCTGTAGATTGCACCTGCAAGAGCGGCAAGCGTAGATGCGAAAGTTGGCTATCCACCCAGCCAAAGAAGCCCAGCTGAAAAGCCAGGCTTTCAAGCCACAACAGGAAAACCGCTGACGCCGCCGTAGCCACGGTCTCCCACAGACCCCAGCGGTAGGCGGCGGCCGCCAGCACAAAGACAAAGAAAAGAAAGAAGGGATTGGCTTGGCCGGTGGCGAAGATTGATATCAACGCCGGCCAGACTATGTCCGCGGCGTGAACCAGCCGTCGGAATGCAAACGTCGACTGCTCGCGACGCCGCAACAGCAATATGACGATTACGCCCTGCGCAATATAGAACGCAAGCAGGCCATAGGCCCAGAAGGAGTAGCCAACTTCCTCCGGATCCATCCGGATGGCCACCAGGGCAGAAATGGCCAGAAACACGCGGGCCGTCGCCAGCCATCGTTCGATGCGGCGAATTTCGCCCGGACCGATGGGGGCCCTCTGCCGCCACAGAAACCGATGTCGCAGCGCTTGGAATGGCAATCGGATACGACTCACCAGTCGACGCTCACGATAGTATTGGCTGGAAGTGAAGGAGAGCAAGCAGAACTTGCGAAGCCGGTACTGCGGACTTGGGAACGGCCCCACTTCAGCCGCGCCGCCGAGAGCCTTCATGTGACGCAGCTTAACTACCAATGTAGGCGCGAGCGTCCTCCCTCGTGCGGCGGCGCCGGTAATCACTCTCTTTCACAGATGCCTTTATCGCGCTGAATCGCCGCACCCTCTATAATGCTCGTTCCATCGAAGTGATCATCCAATGACTGCCTTCCCACTGGAGAAAATGCATGCGCGCTGGCGTCCGGCTGTCCCTGCTGGTTCTGTCCTGCCTCCTGCTTCTGGCTACAACTCCGGACAATGAACAACCGTTGAGCGGATATTCCGCTGCCTCGTCGCGCATCGAGCGCGATTGGGAGGGTAAATTCCGCGCGATCCCGGAGCCGCAGAACCAGCGCGACTACATGCAGCGGCTCACCGCTCGTCCGCACCATGTCGGATCGCCATACGACAAAGACAACGCCGAGTGGATGCTCGCCAAGTTCAAGGAATGGGGTCTGGAGGCAAACATCGAGAGTTTCGATGTCCTGTTTCCCACTCCGAAAGCGCGCGTCGTGGAACTGGTTGAGCCGACCAAATTCACCGCCAAGCTGCAGGAGCCCGTCCTGGCCATCGATCCCACCTCGAACCAGCAAGCGGAGCAGCTCCCCACCTACAACGCGTATTCAGGGGACGGCGATGTCACCGCGCCTCTGGTGTACGTCAACTACGGTATTCCCGATGATTACGAGAAGCTGGAGCGTTTGGGCGTTTCGGTGAAGGGTGCGATTGTGATCGCCCGCTACGGAAATTCGTGGCGTGGCATCAAGCCCAAGGTTGCCGCCGAGCATGGGGCTGTTGGCTGCTTGATTTATTCGGATCCCGCCGATGATGGTTATGTTCAAGGCGATGCTTTTCCCAACGGGGCATGGCGCCCGCGCGACGGCGTGCAGCGCGGCAGCGTGATGGATATGCCCGTCTATCCCGGCGATCCACTCACGCCCGGAGTCGGGGCCACCAAGGATGCCAAACGTCTCGACCTGAAAGACGTCAAGACCATTACCAAAATTCCCGTGTTGCCGATTTCCTATGCTGACGCGCAACCCCTGCTGGCAGCCCTGAAGGGCGATGTGGTTCCGGATGGCTGGCGCGGTTCCCTGCCGCAGACCTATCACCTCGGGCCGGGTCCAGCCAAGGTGCACCTCAAAGTGCAATCCAACTGGGATATCAAGCCGCTTTATGACGTGATCGTGAAAATCCCCGGCTCGACTATTCCCGACGAGTGGATTGTGCGCGGAAATCATCACGACGCCTGGGTGAACGGAGCTGAAGATCCGATCTCGGGTACGGTTGCGCTGATGGAGGAAGCACGAGGTTTCGCCACTCTGCTCAAGCAGGGCTGGAAACCCAAGCGCACCATCATTTATTGCGTGTGGGATGGCGAAGAACCCGCGCTGCTTGGCTCAACCGAGTGGGGCGAAGCCCACGCCGATGAACTTCGGCAGCACGCGGTGGCCTACATCAATAGCGACGGCAACGGACGCGGTTACCTGTCCATGGGCGGATCGCACACCCTGGAGAAATTCGTCAACGGCGTCGCCCGGGACATCGAGGATCCGGAAAAGAAAATCACCGTCTGGAAGCGCGACCAACTGAAAGCTATCGCCGACGCCAAGACGCCGGAAGACCGGAAAGACGTGCGCGACCGCGCTGACCTGCGCATCGAGGCACTGGGTTCAGGGTCCGACTGGACTGTCTTTCTCGATCATCTCGGGATCGCTTCGCTGGACCTCAGCTATGGCGATGAAGATGGCGGCGGAATCTATCATTCCATCTACGATGATTTTTACTGGTACACGCACTTTTCCGATACCGACTTCAGCTACGGGCGCGCGCTCTCCCAAACCGCTGGGACCACGGTGATGAGACTGGCCGACTCCGATCTGCTGCCTTACGACTTCACGGGTCTCGCCGATACCATCCACCGCTACCTGGACGAATTGGAGAAGCTTCTGAAGACCAAGCAAGACGAAGTGGTCGAGCGCAACAAGGAAATCGAAGAAGGAGTTTTCACGGCGACAGCCGATCCCAAGAAGACCTCGGTTCCTCCGCCGGTTGAGGAGGTCCCGCCACATTTGAACTTCGCTCCTCTGCAAAATGCATCGGAGGCGCTCACCCACAGCGCGGAACGCTACCAGAAGGCGTTGGAGAAGGTCACGAAAAACGGCGAACTGGCGATAAGCCCAGCTTCGCTGCAGGCGGTCAACTCCCAACTTCTGCGGAGCGAGCGCCAGCTTACCTCTACTGAAGGGTTGCCACGCCGTCCGTGGTTCCAGCACCTGATCTACGCTCCCGGCGCCTATACCGGATATGGGGTCAAGACGATTCCCGGAGTTCGCGAAGCCATCGAACAGAAGAAATGGAAAGAGGCTGACGAGCAGATCGTGCGGGCAGCGAATGCTCTGCAGGATGAAGCCACCTTGGTAGATTCTGCAGCCCGGCAGTTGGGGAAGGGGGAGTAGGTCGCGTCCAGCTAAGACGCGGAAGCCAGTTCCACGGTTCGTTTCAGTTGTCCGCAGGCGGCGTAGATATCCCGCCCTCGAGGACGGCGCACAAACGCAGGCACCCCCGCAGCCATCAAAATATTCTGGAACTTCAAGACGCGCTCCTGAGCCGGGGTTCGGAATTCAATCCCCGGACCAGGGTTCAGAGCGATGAGATTTACTTTGGCCCTTACGCCTCGGATCAGTTCCACCAGCTCACGGGCGTTCTCCCCCGAGTCATTCACTTCGTCCAGCAGGACGTACTCGAAGGTCAGCTTTTCCCGGTTTCGCAGAGGAAAATCGCGGGCTGCGGAAATCAGCCTCTCCAGGTTCCACTTACGATTGATCGGCATCAGGCGGCTTCGCAAGTCGTCATTCGAAGCGTTAAGCGAAATCGCGAGTTTGGGGCGTACAGCTTCAGCCCCGAGATCATAGATGCGAGGCACGATGCCCGCCGTGGAAACCGTCATGCGCGATTCGGGAATACCCACTCCTTCCACCAGAAGGCGCACCGCTTTCATGAAATTGTCGTAGTTCAGGAATGGCTCGCCCATTCCCATAAAGACCAGATTCACCCGCTCCTGTGGAGGAGAAACCCCCTGATCGTTAAGCACCGCACACACCTGCCCCACGATTTCCCCTGCCGTAAGGTTCCGTTTCATGCCAAGCAGGGCGGTCAGGCAGAATTGGCAATCCACCGCGCAACCGGCCTGGCTGGAAACACAAATGGTCGCACGCTGCCATTTGCGTACCGCCTCTGTTTGGTCTCCGGCGTCGCTGCCGTCCCCGGCTTCTCCTCCGTCCCCCTCGGGCATCCAGACGGTTTCTACGGTCTGCCCGTCAGCGCATGCCACCAGGTAGCGCACCGTTCCGTCGCTGGAGACGAACTTCTTTTCAATTCCAGGCCGGCCCACGGAGATCCCCCTTTCCGCCAGGCTCAGTCGAAAATCGTGCGGCAGGGTCGAGATCTGTTCAGCAGTTTCAACGCGTTGACGGTAAAGCGCCTCAAAGAGCTGGCGCGCCCGGTAGGTGGGCTGCCCGAACTCTTCAACCAGGGCCATCAGTTCGGGAAGCTGAAGCCCCAAAAGCGAATTGTGGGTGGTCTGACTCATTCTCTAAGCTGCCCGATCTCTCCATCGATTGTAGAGGATAGGACGAAAGGCCTGCTCAGGCCCTTCGCAGACCCCCCCTAACTGATTGATTATAAATCAATAAGTATGCAGTCGCCGTAGTTGCGCAGGGTGTGCAACAATACTTCAAGGGTCGTTATCGAGGATTTCCTCCGGACCCAGCAAAATTACGCCATGGTTCAGGAAGTGCGCAATATACGTCGCGAGGTCTTGCCCAATGGGCTGACCCTCATCACCGAGGAGATGGAACACATTCGCTCGGCTTCGATCGGGATATGGATCAAGACCGGCTCCCGCGATGAAGACCTGCTATTGAATGGCATCTCGCATTTTATCGAGCACATGGTGTTCAAGGGGACCAAGCACCGCACCGCCGAGGAAATCGCCCGCCAGGTGGACTCGATCGGGGGCAACATGGACGCATTCACCGCCAAGGAGTGCGTCTGCTTCAGCGCCAAAGTGCTGGACGAGCACATGCCCATCGCCATGGACGTTCTCAGCGACTTAGTGCTGAACCCGGTCTTCACCGCTGAGGACATCGGGCGCGAGCGGGGTGTGATACTGGAAGAGATCAAGATGGACGAGGACAATCCCGACTACCTAGTCCACGAAATCTTTACCCAGAACTTCTGGAAGGATCATCCGCTCGGCAAACCAATCCTGGGAACCAAGGACACGGTTAAAAAGTTCCAGCGCGATGCGGTACTCGATTTCTATAAGCAAAGGTTCGCGCCCGGCAACGTAATCATTTGCGCCGCGGGCCATTTTAAGCATGAGCAATTCGTGGAGTTGGTAGCCAAGCATTTCGACCAGATGAAGCCGGTAAAGAACGGCTTCCACAGCTCCCAGCCGAAGATCGTGCCCCGCATCATCATGCGCAACAAGAAATCTTTGGAGCAAGTGCAGATCTGCGTGGGAGTGCCCTCGCACCCGATTGCTCACGAGAACCGGCATGCTTCCTACATCCTGAACACTTTGCTGGGCGGCGGCATGAGTTCGCGGCTTTTCCAGAACATCCGCGAACGCCAGGGCCTGGCCTACGCGATCTACAGCGATCTTTCGCCCTATCGCGATACTGGGTGCCTATCGGTTTATGCGGGAACCTCGCGCGAGTCGGCGGGCAAAGTTGTGCAGTCCATCGTCTCAGAATTCCGCAAGCTGAAGGCAGAACCGGTTCCCGAAGAAGAATTGCGCCGTTCGAAGGACCAGTTGAAGGGGAGCCTGATGCTGTCGCTGGAATCATCGAGTGCGCGTATGTCCAACCTGGCCCGCCAGGAAATGTACTTCGATCACTTTTTCGGCCTCGACGAATTGATCGAGCGCATCGAGAAAGTCACGGTGGAAGAATTGACCGTCCTGGCAAACGAGTTTTTCCAGACCGAATCGATTGCCGTAACTGTGCTGGGAAATCTGAATGGTTTGAAGCTGACGCGCGATCAACTCGCCTGCTGAATTCTTCCCCGCAGTAACCCGTTTCCCTGCCAAAAGTTGCGTGGTCTCGCTGATAAAGTCCGTGACACTTTGCCGGTCCAGTTGCATCTAATCCGGTAACTGAGCAGAGCAGCCGTCGCGGTGAGATTGCAGAGACGGACAGCCTGCTGTGGATCGGAGGTTGGTTATGGCACAGGTGATCGAGTTTTACATTCCGACAAGGTTCAAGCCGAAAGTGAAGTGGATTCCAGCAGAGCAGCGTGGGAAAGTTCTCGCATTCCCAACTGACCTGAAAAAGTCCGCCTAACAAAGTAAAGTTACCTCGACGCCCGGCTGCTTCAACCACAGCCGGGCGTTGTTGTTTTCCCGGCTTTTATCTTGTGCGGAGTAGCGAAAACTATTGCAGAGTTGAAGGATGACGCAGGCAGGATAGGAGTCTGTTTTCAAACCCAGCGAAAGGCGCTGGTTTCGCTGGCCTCCAACGAAATTTCAAGGCATACTATTCCGCAGGCCCGTCCCCCCACGGGCGGGAGGCCTTGTCGTCATGCCCTTGCCGGAGGAGAATGAACTAGCGGAGTTGAGCCCCTCGTTCGGGGATGATTCTGCACAAAAGCAGCGGCGCCAGATGCTCATTGCCCTGGCTCTTCTGCTCCTGGCATTGATCCTGGTTCTGGTGAAAGACCGCGACTTCTGGTTCCCCCCGGCGCCCGCCACTTCGTCAGAATCGGAACCAGTGGAACAGATTGCGCCCGAGGCGCAGACACAAGGCCAAACTCAAACCACGACAACGCCGGCCAAGCCGTCGGTTCCACAGCACTCTAGAGCCAAGCCTCACACTCCACCGCCGCCAGCCGTCACGCCAAGTCCGGCGCCGGCCCTGGCGCCGGTTGTTACCAGCCGAACCGTGCTTCCGCCGCTGGAGGTCGAAGTCGTGGCCGGCGACGAGCACCGGACAATCCAGGCAGGCACAAGTTCGGTGAAGGTCGATTTGCAGCCTCGAACACCTGTGACCACCGCCTCTTCCGATGCCGGCGAGATCGCCGATGCGACCGGGCGGGTACATCTGACCGCCGGAGCTGCGCAGATCATTTCACGCCCGGTTGAACCTAACTACCCCCTGCTGGCCAAGCAGATGAAGGTTCAGGGCGCGGTCGTGCTCGAAGCGCTGATTGGACGTGACGGAAATATCCAGGATCTGCACATACTGAGCGGACCTCCGATTCTTTCCTCAGCCGCCCGTGAGGCTGTGAAGCAGTGGCGCTTCAAGCCCTACCTGCAAGCCGGTCTGGCGGTTGAAACTGAGGCTCGCATTACGGTAAATTTCACTATCTCTACTCAGTGATCATTTGGACGGCTCCGCTTTTCGCAAAGACGCGAAAAAATGGGCACCCGGGCCTAACAGAGGCGGCAAAGATGGCATTTGCGATCACCAGCACGAGTTTTCCGAATGGCGGGGACATTCCGAAAAAATTCACTTGCGACGGCGCGGATGTGTCACCGGAACTCTCCTGGTCTGATCCGCCATCCGGAACTCAGAGCTTCGCGCTGATCGCAGATGATCCCGACGCGCCATCCGGGACCTGGACCCACTGGGTTCTTTTCGACCTGCCGCCAGCCACGAATAGTCTGGCGGAGAGTGTGAGCAAGATCGACGAATTACCGGGAGGCGAACGGCAAGGACGCAACGACTTCCGCAAGATCGGCTACAACGGTCCATGTCCGCCTCCGGGCAAACCTCATCGCTATTTCTACCGACTCTACGCCCTCAACGGCAAGCTCGGCCTGAAACCAGGTGCGAGCAAACAGGAGGTAGAACAAGCGATGGAAGGTCGCATCCTGGGAAAAGCAGAGTGGATGGGAAAATATCAGCGCTAGTCGTGTCCCAGAATTTATTTCTGCAGTCTTTCTGTTTTGCGATTATTGCCGTGCGGCCAAGTCTTGAAATACACAAGGTGCGCAGGAATGCGCTAGCGAACTTAACCCCAAAACTTTAACGGGCGCCCCGACTCTTGCGAGTCGCCTGACGCCCGGGCAGCCCTCCCCCAGAACTGCTCGTCAATGAAAATAGACGCTGGGCCGGTTTCTGTGAATAGCACAAATGAGCCAGAATCAACCCGCCAACGTGCCACTATTTATTGGACCGTGGCTGCACGCGCGGAATCACCTGGATGAATTCCGGGAGCCTGCTCCACTCGGTTCCGCCCGTTAGCCTTGGCACAATAAAGAGCAGTATCAGCGGCGCGCAGCAATTCCTCCTCTCTGGGAAGCTCAGACCCTAGAGGTCGCTGGCCCGCCACTCCGATGCTGATAGTCACAGGAATCGGCCCTAGATCGGTCTCGACCGGTTTTTCCGAGACGTGGGCTCGCATTCGTTCCGCCGTAACGATGAGGTCCGAGGGTGCGCATTCAGGCAGCACGACCAGGAATTCTTCCCCGCCGTAGCGTCCCACATAGTCATAATTTCTCACTGACTCAAGCAAGCGGTGAGCTACTTCGCGCAACACGGCGTCCCCGATCGGATGCCCGTGAGAATCGTTAATTTGCTTGAACTTGACATGGAAGTGCAACACCACCAGGCGACACAGCCCATCGCGGCTCTGAGCACCATGGCAGATTCCCTGCCAGGCCTGGGGATCGTTGCCGCCGTGCTCGGGGTTGTCATTACCATGGGCGCGCTTGGTGGGCCGCCGGAAGAAATTGGGCACAAAGTCGCGGCCGCGCTGGTAGGCACCTTCCTCGGCATTCTGCGCTGCTATGGGCTGGTAGCTCCACTTGCCGCGAATATGTCGAAAGCGGTCGACGACGAAGGTGCCTACCTTCACGTGCTGCGCGTTTTTATCTTTTCTTTTCTGAAAGGCACCGCGCCCATCATGGCGGTGGAAGTGGCTCGCCGCGCCATACCCGGGCACGTCCGACCTTCTTTTCAGGAAGTGGAAAAAGCCTGCCGCGGAGGTGGTGAAACCCAGCCCGAGGCCGAAGCGGCGGCATCGGCATCGGCGTAAACAAAGAACGGAAACGCTGTGGAGAAAAGCGCTCGCCCCATCATCATCATCAAAAAGAAGCCGTCCATGGCGGACATCACGGCGGCGCGTGGAAGGTCGCCTATGCCGACTTTGTCACGGCCATGATGGCGTTGTTCATCGTGCTGTGGCTGCTCAATTCCAGCAAGCAGGTGCAAGAGGCGGTGGGTGGCTATTTCAAAGATCCGTCCGGGACTTCGAAGAAAATCGGCACCAACTTCGTCGGCTCAGGAGAAAATTTCTCGCTGTCCAAAGACAACATGCCCAAACTGAAAGAGGAGTTACAGAAGTCCATCCGCCAGATGAGCGACTTCGACAAATTCAAGAGTCAGATCGAGATGACCATTACTTCGGAAGGACTCCGCATCGAACTCCTGGAAAGCGAGTCCGGAACTTTCTTCGACAGTGGCCGTCCCAAGCCGAACGACCAGGGAAAGGAATTGCTGTCCATGCTGGCCGCGGAGTTGGGAAAGCTGCCCAACAAGATTTCCATCGAAGGTCACACTGACTCGAAGCCCTACGCTGGCATTCGCGACTACGGCAACTGGGAACTCTCGGCGGACCGCGCCAATGCGGCCCGACGCCTGATGCAACAGGATGGCTTGGCCCAGGACCAGGTATCACAGGTTCGCGGATTCGCCGATCAGAGTCTGCGCAAGAAGGACAATCCGCTTGATCCCTCCAACCGCCGCATCACTTTGATCGTGCAATACATCGTAAAAGATAGCGATGAGGATTCAAACAAAACCGCAGCCGCTACTGAGGTTGCGAAACCGGCCGCGGGCAAATCCGAAAACAAGTAGAACCCCTGCCGGCCGAGGGGTTTCAGGTTTCGAGCCTCCGGTCCGTACTCCAACCGCGATCCACATCTGCGCTAATATTTGTCCGCTTCTAAGCTTGAATTCCCTGTCGGCTACAGTCTAGCCCGGATTGTCCGCGAACTGCCGTGGCCGTAAAGTAGCAGCCGACGTTTATCGCATAGACATTCCAAGGAGAACATCAATGGGAACTATCTTGATCATCCTTTTGGTTTTGTTGTTGCTCGGCGCCCTTCCGACATGGCCGTACAGCGGCAGTTGGGGGTACTATCCAAGCGGCGGTTTGGGGCTGATCCTGCTGATTGTGGTGATCCTCGCGTTGTCTGGCAGGGTGTGACCGGTCAAGCCTTGGACCGGAAACGATTCTCGTCTTGAATCTCGTCTCGTTTTGAGTCTTGGAGCAGGTCATTTGTGACTTTCTTTTGAGTGCGTCTCAATCAGACGCTTGGTCATAATGACCAGAGCTAGAATCTGGGTCCACTCGGAAACAACGTTGCCGACGACCTGCCCCCATTTTGATTCTGGCTCGGCGTGAGTGTAGACGCCGATCCAGCAAAGTCCGGTCACCAGGAGAAAAAGCGTCAGGGAATGATCGGTTATTTTTCCCCAGCGGGATCCCTGCCGCCTCCTCGGCGGTTTTCTGCTTTCACTGGAACCTCGTTCGTAAAGATACTTGGTGGCAATTACTGTCACTACCACCCCGGACCAATCTGCTATGGCATTTCCAAAAAAAGCTCCCCAGTGCGTCTTCGGATTAGACACCGCATAGAGCACTGTCCAAAGAACAAGTATGGCGACGGACACGATGCTCAACGAGTGATGAGCAAGGATGCCCCGCTTTTTTGTCATTCCAGCCTCTGTCGCGTTCGGCTTGGGATTGTCTGGCTGCATCGCGCACGAGTCTAACTCGCGATCTGTCTTAGTTGCCAGCCCCTTCCTCGAGAATCGCGAAAGTACAAACGCCTGATCGCCCTCGGATGTTGCGATTCCGGCTCAACCGTCGTCTTTTTGATAGTCTTCTGATTGCGACGTCGGAATATGCAGGTGCCCATTCCATCACGCACCCAAATCGGAATCGTAGGCGCGGGACCGGCTGGTCTGATGCTTTCCCACCTTCTCCATTTGCAGGGCATTGAGTCGGTTGTGATTGAAAATCGCAGCCGGCAATATGTCGAGGAACGGGTGCGCGCCGGCGTTCTGGAACAAGGTACGGTTGACTTGCTCACGGAAACGGGACTGGGCGAACGTATGAAGCGCGAAGGCATGGTGCACCATGGAATCGAGCTGCGCTTCCAAGGACGCGGTCATCGCATCGATTTCAAGGATCTGACCGGAGGAAAGGGAATCACCATCTACTCACAGCATGAAGTCGTCAAGGATCTCACCAACGCCCGCCTCGCGGCTGGCGGTCAGGTTCTGTTTGAGGTAGAAAACGTCAGCGTGCACGACTTCGATGATTTAAAGCCTGCGAGTTCGAAACCTAGAATCCGATATCAGAAAGATGGCCAGGCCTGCGAGCTGACCTGCGACTTTATTGCCGGATGCGACGGCTTCCACGGCATTTGCCGGCCCAGCATCCCCGCCGGTGTTCTCGTTGAGTATGAACGGGTCTATCCCTTCGGATGGCTTGGCATTCTGGCTGAGGCGCCACCCTCATCGGAAGAACTGATTTACACCTATCACGATCGCGGGTTTGCCTTGCTCAGCATGCGCTCGGAAAAAATCAGCCGCCTGTATCTCCAATGCAAGCCAGATGAAGACATCAATCTGTGGCCAGACGACAAGATCTGGCAGGAACTGAATACCCGTCTTGCCTCGGACGGCTGGAAACTTACCAAAGGCCCAGTCCTGCAAAAAGGCGTAACCGGGATGCGCAGCTTCGTGGTCGAGCCTATGCAATACGGCCGGATGTTTCTCGCCGGCGACTCCGCTCACATCGTGCCGCCAACCGGCGCCAAAGGACTGAATCTTGCGGTCGCTGATGTTCGCGTGCTGGCTCGCGCACTCGCGGATTTCTATACCACCGGGCGTCGTGACCTGCTCGATGCCTATTCTCAAACCTGCCTGCGGCGTGTCTGGAAGGTGCAACGTTTTTCCTGGTGGATGACTTCCATGCTGCACCGCTTCCCCGACGAAAATCTCTTCGACAGTCGCCGCCAGCTCGCCGAGCTGGATTATGTAACCAGCTCGCGCGCAGCATCCCAGAGTCTGGCGGAAAACTATGTGGGTCTGCCGATGGAATGGTAAGGGAAGCTACTGTCTTGACTCAGATGTCCCCGTGCAACAACTTTGTCACCCGACCGGAGCGGATGCGAAGCGAGCGGAGTAGAGGGAACCTGCTTTTCCTGCCGCCTATAGTCCTCCCAGATCACGGTTATGGACTCGATCCAAGTAAAAACCCCGCGCGGCGATTGCCGGACGGGGTTTCCTCTTTTTCTAAATCGAATCGGCGGTTAGGCCGCTTTCTTCATCTGTCTCACCTTCGCCCAACGTGCTCTCTGAGCGGCGGCGATTTTTCTACGGGCAGCGACAGAGAGTGTTCTCCGCCGAGGTTTTGTGTAGGAACGGCCGTTATCCAACTTGCCCAGAACCGAAAGAGCAGCGTCCACATGCCTTAGTTGGTTAACCAAACTGGTTCGTTCCCCTCTTAGTTGCAAGACGACTGACTCCAGTCCTTTCAAATTTGCCATGTATCCCCCTCCGCTATTGATCTTAACAAAATATAGTGGCTCTGGGAGAGACCGTAGGCCACCAGTAAGTCGCCGAGCTTCCCGCTGCGGGAATTTCCACTTGGGTGGAGGAAGCTGGCGTCCTAATCGCAGAACGGCCCGCATTTGTTCTGTAACTTCTTAGTGGTCGTAACCGCTGTCTTCCAAAGAAACCTTGCCCCGGAACATTCGTAGACAACGAAGAAGTAAGTGAAAGCCAGAAGCATTCCGAGCACCCACCAAGCCAGCCCTACGCGCAGAGCATAAGGTCCGGAAAGAGCCTTCTGGATGGTGAGGTCATGCGCGGGATCGACGCTGGAAGGCAGCAGGCGCGGATACAGGCCCACAGCTGCTCCCACCATCATCACGGCAAGATAGATACACGAACAAGCGAATGCCCTGTCGATCGGCTCCGTCGCGGCAAATAAAGGATCACCCACCAGCGCCAGAAGACGAGCAAGCGGAATCACGAACGCGAGCGGATACATGCGGTAGTTCGCAAGCGAGTCGGGCCGTGCAATCATCGTCGCCGGCAAACTTAGGACCGTGATCCGCGAGTAAGCACGATCCACGCGCGCCGGACCAGCACTCTGGCGCGCTGTTGCAGGTCGCCATCTGTTTTTACCGCTACGTAGAGCGCGCCGTGAATTGCCAGCGCGACGAGAGCAACAACTCCTCCGATTACCGTATACCAGTCCAGGATGCCGGGTCTGTCACCGACGCGCCAGTTAGTCCAAAGGGGTAGAAAGAAATAACCATCGTCGGCCAGGGGAACACCGCGAATGACATTGGCCAGGGCGGCGCCAAAAAAGATTGCCAGCAGCGCGCTCGAGAAAAAAAACAGTCCATCGAAAAAGGACCGCCAGACCCCGGAATCGATCTGCATGCGCAGTTCAATACTGGCGCCTCGCATGATCAGCAGCCACAGCACGATCATCAGCGCCAGGTAGAAAGCCACTGAAGGCGGAAGCATAGAGCAGGGGAAATGCAAAATATAAGGTGCCTCCTCCGGCAAGCAGCCACACTTCGTTACCGTCCCATACCGGGCCGATGGCGCGCAGCATAAGCTGCCGATCCTTTTCATTGCGCGCCAGGAACGGGTGCAGAATGCCTACTCCGAGGTCAAACCCGTCCAGCACAACGTAGGCGACCAGCATGATTGCGACCAGCCAGAACCAAACGAATCCCATTTGCATTCCTCACGACTACAGTTACGGAGCACCATGCGCTGCCTGCTGGCACCCGGGCCTTTGTCGATGGCGCGATAGACCAGAACGATGAACAGAATCGAGAGGACGGTGTACATGCCCATAAATCCCAGCAGGGTAAAGAAGGTATTGCCGGCGGATACAGTTTTCGAATAGCCTTCCGAGGTTCGCAGCTAGGCCGTAGACAATCCAGGGTTGCCGGCCGATCTCCGCGGTGATCCATCCAGCGGTATTGGCAATGTACGGTAGCGGGCAGCTCAAGAAGCAGCGGCCAGAGCATCCAGCGGGTCTGGTGAAAAGTTTGCCGCGCCAGAGCAGAAGAGCAGCCACCGTCATCAGCAGCACAAAGTACGTACCCAGGCCAGCCATGATGTGGTAAGCGTAGAACAAAAGCGGAAAGGGAGTGGGCCACTGATCGCGGGGAAACTGATCGAGGCCCTTGTACCTCGGCTCGCGTCGTGCCGTAAATCAGGAAACTCAAGACGTCGTTTACCACGACTGGATTGTCAATGCGCTGGCGTTCCTCGTCGGGCTGACCCATCAGCACGATGCCAGCGCCCTTTTCCGAAACAAACAAACCCTCCATGGCAGCCACTGCCGCGGGCTGGTGCTTTGCCATGTAGCGGCCGTGCAGAGTCTCCGGTGGGAAAAATCTGGGTGATGCACGAGATCAAGTCCCGCAATCACGCCCACCCGCAAGAAGATCCTGCCATGTTCGGAAAAGCGATTTTCGAGAACATAAAATGCGCCGACGGAACACATGACGAAAGAAGCCGTGATCACCGCACCCGACATGTTGTGCGCATACTGCAGCAACGCCCATGGATTTGTCAGCAGACCCCAGAAGCTGGTGACTTCATACGAACCATTCGGCAGGACGCGATAAGCCACAGGGTGCTGCATCCATGCGTTGGTGACAATGATGAAAAACCCCGAGATCCATGATCCGAAAAAGACGAGGAATGCGGATGCCCAATGTCACCAAACAGAAAGCCGCTTTTCTCCGAAAAGAAACAGCCCCAAGAATGCCGACTCCAGGAAAAAGGAGAAGACCCCTTCCATGGCAAGAGGTTGGCCGATCACTCCGCCCGTGATGCGGGCAAACTGCGACCAGTTTGTGCCGAACTGAAATTCCATTGGAATTCCGGTAACTACGCCGATAAGAAAATTGATGGCAAAGATTCTGGCCCAGAATCGTGAAGCTTCGTTGTAACGCTCGTCCTTTCGGGTGATGGCAATCGTCTTGAGAACCACGATCAGCAGAGCCAGCCCCATGGTGAGCTGAGGAAACAAGTAGTGGTAAGTGACCGTAAAGGCGAAATGCAGGCGATGGAGGAGCAGGGCGTCCATGGCGCAATACTTTACACCAACTTAAAGGGACATGTTCTGTGACGCGGATCACAAGGTGTGAGCCATGGAAAAGCCGCAAGGATGGAGTCCACGACCCTGTTCAGGTTATGCTCCTCTAATCTTCAGTCCCATGAACATCTTGAGGGCGCGCTTGCTTATTTTGATGATCGTGCTGGCCCTCGGAGCTGTCAGGGCACAGCAGGAGCCAACCTTCACCTCGCAATCCAACCTTGTACTTGTCCCCACGATGGTGAGAGACAGCAAAGCGCATATCGTTTACGGCCTGCACGCCCAGGATTTCATCATTGAGGACGATGGCATCTCACAAGAGGTTCATTTGGACGAAGGTGCCGAAGCCGCGCCGGTCTCTCTCGTGGTCGCGGTCCAGAACGGACGCAGGGCATGGCGCGAGTTTGCCAGAATGCGTGGTTTGGCATCCATGCTCGATCCTGTCCTCAGCGATAAAAGCAACCAGGCTGCTTTGCTGCTGTTCGACAGCAAACTGAAACTCATGCGCAACTTCACCAATAATGGCGACATGATCGAAGAGGATCTGAAGAATCTGCAGGCTGGCGACGTCGGAGCTGCGATTCTCGACGCAGTGGCCTATGCGGTGAAACTACTAGCCAAACTTCCAGAAAACCAGCAGCGCGTCCTGCTCCTAGTCAGCGAAACCCGCGACCATGGCAGCCACTTTGCAAAGCTCGATGACGTGATTACGCTGGTCGGGGTTACGAATACGGCGGTGTATACACTCCCCTTCTCGCCCTCGCTGTCCCAGGTGCTGGATACCGAACGCGGTAGCAACCGGGACGAAACCTACTGGGGTGCTCCTCCCGATATTCAGGGTGCTCTCTTGATGGCGAGACACGCGATGAAAAAGAACATACCCAAGGCGATTGCGGCAATGACCGGTGGTGAGTATGAACTATTCTCCTCCCGCAAAGGATTTGAGACTCGCATGAACAGTTTTTCTAACCACCTGCACAATCGCTATCTGCTCAGTTTCGAGCCGAAGAATCCGCATCCCGGGCTACATCAGATTCGAGTGCGATTGAAAGATCCCGCCGGGGAGACCGTGCTATTCAGAAGCAATTATTGGGCTGGCGGCCCAAACTAGAGGGCGTAAGCTCCAAACACTCGGAAGAGAACAAGGAAACCAATGAAGCTTCCCATTCTTCTCGCCACCTGTCTGACTGTTTTCTTCTGGGCCGCCTCCGCAATGTCTCAGGCGCCAGTCATCGCTCCGGTCAACATTATCTTCGACACCGACATGGGAAATGATGTCGACGACGCACTGGCACTTGCCATGTTGCACGCCTTTCAGAGCCGCCATGAAGTCAACCTGCTTGCCGTAACCATCACCAAAGACAATAAATGGGCGGCTCCCTATGTGGATCTGGTCAACACTTTCTACGGTCGTTCCGAGATTCCCATCGGTACGGTTCGGAACGGAAAGACACCGGAATCAAATCCCATGATCCAGCTTCCATCAGAACGGCGCCATCCGGACGGCATGTTCGTGTATCCGCACCGTATCACGGACGGTACTGCGGCACCGGATGCAGTAGCTCTGCTTCGCCGAACTTTGGCAGGTCAATCGGACGGAAGCGTCATGATTGTTCAGGTTGGCTTCAGTACAAATCTGGCGCGTCTACTCGATACGAAACCCGATGCTGTGAGTCCACAAGATGGGCGCACTCTTGTCAGCCGGAAAGTCAGACTCTTGTCGGTGATGGCGGGCAATTTTGCCAGCGGACAATCCGAATTTAATCTGGCACAGGATGTACCCTCCGCGGTGAAGCTCTTTCATGAGTGGCCGACTCCGATTGTCGTAAGCGGTTTTGAAATCGGACTTGCGATGCCTTTCCCGGCATCCCGAATCGAACACGATTTCACTTATGCCCGGGACCATCCCGTGGCCGATGCTTATCGCTCTTATATGAAAATGCCATACGATCGCCCCACCTGGGATTTGACCGCGGTGCTTTTCGCTGTCCGTCCCGATGACGGATATTTCTCCCTTTCGCCCCCGGAACAATTACCGTGTCGCCGGATGGAGGCTCCCACTTTGACGTATCTGCCGGTGGCAATCACCGCTATCTTGTTTTAGCGAATGAAGAACGAGCGAGGACACTGGAAGCGATGATCCTGCTCGCCAGTCAACCTCCTGCTGGCAACATCGCTGGTCAATGAGGCTCCCAAAGTGATGGAGTCAAAGCGAGTCAAGAATAGTGTGGGAAAATATGGGGCCGCAAAGATGAAATGCATCGTTCCCCCTGCAGAGAAGATTAATCGACATAGGTATGTCAAGGCACGCGCTGCACTACTGCTGGTTCCCTTATGCATTCTTTCCGTCCTCATCGCCCACGCTGGTCAGACAACGGAGGACAAGGGATCGCGTGACTGGCCGACTTACGGTGGCGGACCAGAAAACACCCACTACTCAAGCCTAGCGCAGATCAATCGAGAAAATGTGAGTCGCTTGCAAGTGGCGTGGACGTTCGACACGGCGGATAGCTACGCCGGTTCGGAGATGGAGTGTAACCCGATCATTGTGGGAGGCGTGCTCTATGCGACCTCTCCGAAAAACAATCTCGTGGCCCTGGACGCTGCAACGGGAAAGCTCCGCTGGCGGTTTGATCCCAATGCTGGCCGTAAGGTCGTGGGGAAATTGCGCAATCGAGGTGTGGCTTATTGGGCGGGAGGGAATGACCGCCGCATCTTTCTTCGCCGCCCGTCAATACCTCTACGCTCTCAACGCGGATACAGGCCACGTGGTCGAAGGTTTCGGAACTGGAGGCCGCATCGATCTGCGCGATGAACTGGGTCGTGATTCCAGGGATTCTGTAACCATGACCAGTCCGGCCATCATATATAAGGACCTGGTCATTATCGGCAGTGGCGTTAGCGAAACCCTGCCCGCTGCTCCGGGAGATATTCGCGCTTACGACGCACGTACGGGCAAACTGCGCTGGTCGTTTCACACGATTCCTCATCCCGGCGAAGCGGGCTACGAAACCTGGCCGAAAGATGCCTGGAAGTACAGCGGTGGCGCTAACAACTGGGCCGGAATGTCCCTGGATGTAGAGAGAGGACTGGTATTCATTCCGACGGGCTCCGCCTCCTACGATTTCTACGGCGCAAACCGTCTTGGAGATAACCTGTTTGCGAACTCTCTCATCGCGCTTAACGCGGAGACTGGCGAGCGCGTCTGGCATTTCCAGACGGTGCGGCATGACATTTGGGATCGTGATCTCCCGACTCCACCAAGCCTGGTAACCGTCATGCGCGACGGTCATCAGGTAGAAGCTGTCGCTCAGCCTACGAAATCGGGTTACATTTTTCTGTTTGACCGCGCGAATGGCAAGCCGCTGTTCCCGATTGAATATCGTAAATTTCCCGCATCCGATCTCGAAGGCGAAGCGACCAATCCCACTCAGCCGATCCCTATAACCCCTGCTCCCTTCACACGCCAACAGTTGACTGCGGACATGCTCACGCAACGGACTCCGGAAGCACACCGGGCCGCGGTGGAGCGATTCAAGGGCTTTCGTAGCTCGGGCCAATTCGTTCCGGCGAGCCGGGAAGGCACCATCATCTTTCCCGGTTTCGACGGCGGAGCGGAATGGGGCGGACCTGCATTCGATCCGACGACGGGTTTGCTTTACGTGAATTCAAACGAAATGGCGTGGGTGCTGCGCATGGTTGAGCAAAAGCCAGCCACGGAACATCCGACGGGGCAAACCATCTATCAGAAGGAGTGCTTGGCTTGTCATGGGCCCGAAATGAAGGGCAGCCCACCGGAGTTCCCCTCGCTGGTGGGCATCTCCCAGCGCTATGAGGATGACGATCTGCTGCTTTTTATTGCTCAAGGCTCCGGCAGAATGCCAGGCTTCGATCGTCTGGGGGATGAAAACCTTCGCGCCGTGATGAGGTTTATCGCTCACGGCGAGATTTCTTCCGTAAAAAAGCAAGGCCCTTCACCGTTCGACATGAAATATCTAAGCGATGGCTACAACAGATTTCTCGACGCCGATGGATACCCCGCCATTCAGCCACCCTGGGGCACATTGAACGCAATCAATTTGAGCACCGGAGAAATCGCTTGGAAAATACCCCTTGGCGAATACCCCGAGTTGGCTGCGCAGGGCATAGCCGCGACCGGTAGCGAAAATTATGGAGGGCCGGTCGTCACCGCGGGAGGGCTGTTGTTCATTGCGGCGACTAACTTCGACAAAAAGTTTCGCGCTTTCGACAAAGCCACCGGCAAATTGCTTTGGGAAACCAGGCTCCCGGCGGCAGGAAATGCCACGCCCTCGACCTATGAAATAAATGGCCGGCAGTTTGTGGTCATCGCCGCGGGTGGAGGCAAGTCGAACGCGCCTTCAGGCGGAAGCATCGTCGCATTTACGCTGCCAGCTGAGTCATCGACGGAGAAACCTGCCGAATAGATTTCGTAACACTCGCAGATCAGGCAACAGGCTCCGTCGTCATTTTTCCATCCACCATGCGCCAGATCTGCAGCGGGTTGTTGTCTCTTAGTTCATCGGGAAGCGCCGCTTGCGGAAATCCCTGGTAACAGACTGGCCGGCAGAACCGGAAAATAGCCTGGCTGCCCACCGAGGTTGTGCGTCCGTCGGAGGTCGCGGGGTAAGGACCGCCATGCACCATCGCGTGTGAAACCTCAACGCCGGTCGGGAAGCTGTTAAAGACAATTCTGCCGACCTTGGTTTTCAAAATCGCAAGCAGATCGCTGAACTCGCGCAGGTCGTCTTCTGTCCCATGAATGGTCGCGGTCAAATGGCCCTCCATATGGGAGGCCACTTCCAACAATTGAGCGCGACTGGAGTGACGAACCAACAAGGTCGCGGGGCCGAAAACCTCTGCTGCTAACTCCGGATTTTGCAGAAATGACTGGACATCAGTTTCGAAAAGCGCTGGATTGACACCAATCTCAGCGCCATTACCGGACGACGGCCGTTCCGCTGACAGTTTCACGCCCTTCTCCGTCTTGCGGCGCGCGATGCTCGACTGATAAGCAGACCGTATGCCCGCGGTTAGCAGATTGAACTGCTTCGACTCTTGCACCTGCTTCTGCAGGTTGGCAATGAAAGGTTCGTCGCTCACGCCCTCAGGCAGAAAGACCATTCCAGGCTTAGTGCAAAACTGGCCAGCACCGATGGTGACAGATGCATACAGCCCACTGGCGATAGCATCGGGTTTTGCACGAAGTGCGCCGGGCAAAATGAAAACCGGATTGGTGCTGCTCATCTCGGCAAACACCGGGATGGGATCGGGACGAGCAGCCGCCACATCCATTAGCGCCCTGCCGCCGTTGCGCGATCCGGTAAATCCGACTGCCTTCACCAGCGGATGTTTTACCAGCGCAACACCAACCTTGTTACCGGAATCGAACAGAAGCGAGAAGACACCTTCCGGCAAACCACATTCCCGGACGCTTTCCTGCAGCAGTTGGCCGACCAGCTCGCTGGTTCCAGGGTGCGCCGGATGCGCTTTCACAATTACGGGATTGCCCGCCGCGAGCGCGGATGCCGTGTCTCCACCAGCTACGGAAAACGCCAGCGGAAAGTTGCTCGCCCCGAAAATAGCGACCGGCCCCAGGGGATGAAGCATCGATCGTAGATCCGGCTTGGCAGCAGGCTTACGATCTGGATTGGCGCGGTCGATCCGGGCCATGACCCAGGAACCCTCTTCGACCACATCCGCGAACAGGCGAAGCTGACCGGAAGTGCGGGCCGTCTCGCCGATCAGGCGCGGCTTCGGCAGGGCACTTTCCAACTCGGCCCGCTCGACCAGCGCATCCACGGCAGCATCGATCTTGTCCGCGATGGTACGCAGGAACTTTCCTCTTTCGCGTCCTGAGGTGCTGCCATAGATGGCGAAAGCGTTGTCCGCCAGGCTTACCGCCAAATCTATGTCGCTGGGTCCGCTGGAGACAAAACTCGGCCCTACTGCTTCTCCAGTGCGTGGATTTGCTGCTACGAAGGATTCCCCAGTGTTCGCCGCCTGTCGGAATCCAATGATTGATTGTCCCGATATTTTCAAAGCTGTGGCTCCCAAACTATTTTGGTTCGTGCTCGAAACCGGTTGCTCGAAACCTGGCTGCTCGCCATCTGCGGCCGGTTCTGCAAAGCCTGCCGATCACGCTCCGGGCATTTCTCAATTCGTCACCCGCCAGCTCCAGACGCGGTGGGCGCACTCGCGAATTACCCATTCCAACCTCAGACTGCGCCAGCTTGATCAGTTGGACGAATTTGGGAACGGTATCCATGCGGAGCAATGGCAGGAACCATCGGTACAACTCGAAAGCTTTTTCGCGCTCGCCCTGTGTTGCAAGTCAAAGAGTTCCACTGATTCTCGAGGAAAGGCGTTTACTAGACCAGCCACCCAGCCCGTCGCTCCAACCGAAATCGCTTCCACGATGGCGTCGTCCACTCCGACGAATACCTCGAGGCGATCCCCCAGCAAGGCACGGACAGCAGCCACGCGCCTCACATCCGCGCTGGATTCTTTCACGCAAGCCAGATTTTCGTGCTGTGCGGCTAACTCCTGAATTTGCTCGGGAAGGAAGTCAGTGCCATAGGCGATCGGATTGTTGTAAAGCATGCAGGAAAGCGGCGTGGCCTCGAACACGGCGGAGACGTGCGCCTTCATTTCACGTTCATCGCCTTGATAGACATAGGGCGGCAGGACCATCAGAGCCGTCACAGCCCGCATCGGCAAAGGCTTTTGCCTGGGACACCGCGTCGGCCGTGGAAAGCGCCGAAACCGATGCCACAATCGGGGCTCGTCCTCGCACGTTTTTTACGGAGTTCCGCACAATTTGCAGCTTCTCGTCGAACGAGAGTGTTGCTCCTTCACCCAGGGACCCAAGGAGGACGATTCCACTGCAGCCGTTTTCGATTAGCCAGAGGCAGTGCTTTGTCATAAAGTCATGGTCGACCTTCAGGCTCTCGTCAAAACAAGTCGTAATCGCGGGCATCACGCCCTTCCAGTTCATGCGCCTCCTCCTGTCACTTGGCTGGGTTCGATTTCAGCTTTGCCTGTAATCGCGCTGAGATTCTCAAACCGTGTGGGAAAGATGGGTGGTCGCACCGAATCCGGAGACCAATCGAAGAAAAAACGGGTCGCGGGACCACACACGCGTCCCTGGCAAGGCCCCATCCCGCATCTCGTCTGCAGTTTAGCGGCGCGCCAGGAGCGGTGTGGCTCAAGGCGCGAGTACGTAACGTCCTCACACCGGCAAACGATTGTTTCAGGACGTGGCAAGTTCCGCAGTTCGGGGCGCAACACAAAAGCCCGGTCGAGCGCGCGTGCGAAGCTATGTAGTTTCTTGCGCTCGCCGAACAGGTGCCTGGCAGACTCAGAGCGCTCCCCGGCTACGAGACCAGCGATCTGGCCCTCGACCAGCGCCAGTTCAAGGCCTCCGACGCCGGTTGGTTCGCCCGCGCAAAATATTCCCGGCACTGACGTCTGCTGAAGATCATCGACCTGCACCCGATCATTTCGAACCCGGCATCCCAGCAACTCCGCCAGCTCCGTATTCGGAACCAAATGGAAGCCGCAGGCCAGGTAATCACAAGATACTGCCTGGGTCTGTTTGTTGGAATCTTGTGAGATCACCACTTCCTGGAGCGTCTCATGGCCTCGGGCTTCGACCGGCCAACAACCCGGTACAAACGGAATTCCCGAGAGCTGCTGACGCAAAGACAATCCCTGACGTATTTTCCCGGGTTGACGCAAAAGAGCCATGCTGAAACGAGCCAAAGAGCTCCGGGAGGCCTGCTCGCAAATCATCGGAATTTCGGCGTCGTGCTGGCGCAGATATGCTGCCACAGCCAGAAGCAACGGGCCACTGCCGGCCACCAGCACGCGTTTGCCGGCGATCGGAAGACCCGACTTCACCATCGCCTGCAAGCCGCCCGCGCCCATCACATTGGGCAGAGTCCAGCCGGGAAAGGGCAGGAACAATTCGCGCGCTCCGGTTGCCGCAATCAATTTTCGATAGCTCAACTCAAAAAGGTGGTCCGCCCCATCGGCGAGCAAAGTCCCTGGCTCAGGCTGGTGAAAGACTCGAGCCCCGTAAAACTCTTGCACTCCAGCAGCGCGAAGCCGGCCAACCCACTGGGCCGCCTCTGAAGTTTTGGCAGATTCGCCTCGCCAGAACTGCCCGCCGAGGGAGGGATTGTCATCAACAATGCCAACCTTCACCCCACACTCCGCGGCACAAGCAGCCGCAGCCAGGCCCGCGGGGCCGGCTCCAATGACCAGCACGTCAAATTCACTCTTTAATGTTTGCTCGCTACTCATCGGTAATGACTTCCATGCCGGGGCGGCACAATACCTGGCAGGTGCGGCAATATGCTCTTCCATCGATTGCAGCGCGGCACTCGAAACAGATTCCCATCCCGCATAACGGCCCCCGCAGTTCTCCACTGACAGACTTACGGCACGCTGCACCCGCCAGAGCAATCGCAACCGCGACCGTGGCCCCTGACGGTACCGAGACAGCACTTCCGTTCACCTTGAGCTCGATTTGCTCAGGCATAGGCGTGCTCCGAGGACACCCGCGACGGCAAGTAGGGTTCAACCGGTATGGCAGCTTTCCTGCCTGCAATCTGATCTGCCAGGAGCCGGGCAGTGGCAAGCGACGTCGTGATTCCCAGTCCCTCGTGCCCGGTGGCCAGGAACACGGTCGCATCCCCCGGCCAGGGGCCGATGAGCGGAAGCTTGTCGGGAGTAGCAGCACGAAACCCTGTCCACACGCGGATCGTCGACATCTGCGCCAAGTCCGGCATGTATTCTTCCGCGCGCTTGAGCATGCGGAGAAGAATCGGGTTGTCGACCTGCTTGTTTTCCACGTCATACTGCCGTGACGAACCGACAAGAACCTGCCCCGTCTTGCGCGGCTGCACATTAAACGCCACCGAATCACTGGTGGACGAGTGCGCGCTCTTCAGGTATCCCAACTCAACCAACTGGTGCCGGACAAATCCAGGATAGCGGTCGGTAATGACCAGATGCCCCTTACGCTTCTTGATAGCCAAGCCCGGCGTCAGCAACGTCGCGCCGTTTCCAGCAGCATTAATGATCGCGCCGGCCGATAGTTCCCTCCCGTCTTCCAAGCGAACCCGGCCATTCCCGATATGTGAAACCGGAGAGCCAAGGTGAATAGTTGCGCCGCCCGCTTGCGCGCGTTCAATCAGGAACCGGGCCGAGCATGGAGGATACAGGACACCGTCTTCGGGCACGAGCAAGCCTCCTACCAGGCCTTTCCGCAGATGAGGTTCGGCAATCTCCAATGCATTCTGCTCAAGAACTTCCACCGGTACGCCGCGCTGGATGTAGTAATCACGCTTGCGGTATACCTCCGCCATTTCCTCTTCGTCGGCCGCCACCCAAATGGTTCCGCATTGTTCGTACTCCACATCCGCCGGCAGCGCGGGACGCAATTCCTGCCAGAGCTGTTGCGAGTAACGAGTCAGGGCAAACTGCGCTTCGGAATCATCCATCACTACGATGTGTCCCATACCCGCGGCGGTCGTTCCTCCACCAATCACGTCGCCATCGACCACCGCGACGCGCATACCTTGCCGAACACATTCATCCGCGCAAGCTGCGCCCACGATCCCTGCTCCAACCACAACTGCGTCATAGCTCGCCGCGGCTACGTTTGCGGTGCTCACCAGCGGATCCCCATACAGAACGGGTCGCGTGAATCCAGAACCAGGTCGGCTTCGCCATTGACGAAGGCTGAACCCTTAATGCTCGGATAAATCTGCCCATCACGCACTTTTATGCTGCCTTCGAACACGCTGCCGACAATACTCTCCTGTTTCCAGACCTGACCTTCGCGCAGTTTGCCGTCGGCGTAGAGGCATGCCAACTTCGCGCTGGTCCCCGTGCCGCAAGGAGAGCGATCGTAGGCTTTACCTGGGCACAAAACAAAATTCTTGGCATCGACTCCCGGCAACTTCGACGGGCCAAACACTTCGATATGATCGATCTCCTGACCATTAGCGCCGGTGATGTGATTCGCACTTAGCGCCTGCCGCACGGCCCAGGTAAAGGCAGTTAAGGATTCAACTTTCCCCAGCGCGATTTCCTGACCAGAATCTTCAATAAGAAAAAACCAGTTCCCCCCCCAGGCGACATCGCCGCACACCTCACCGAATCCTGGCACTTTTACGGCCACCCTGGCTGCGCTGCGGTAGCTCGGCACATTGTTGACGGTTACTTCGCCGCTCTCATGCAGGATCGCGCCTACGTTTCCTACCGGCGTCTCAACCCGATGTTCGCCGGGACCGATTCGTCCCATGTAGGAAAGCGTGGCAATTAATCCAATGGTCCCGTGGCCGCACATCCCGAGATACCCCACATTGTTGAAGAAAATCACTCCTGCCGCGGACACCGGATCGACAGGCTCACAAAGCAGCGCACCTACCATTACATCGGAACCTCGCGGTTCGTTCACTACAGCGGAACGCAAGGCATCGTATTCATCGCGGAAACGTTCAAGCCGGGCCGATACAGGCCCTTTCCCCAAATCAGGGCCGCCGCTGACGATCAGGCGCGTGGGCTCCCCGCCGGTGTGAGAATCAATCACTCGAATTCTTCGCGAATCGCTGGCCTTCATGATTAGTTGGAGTGTAGTCTGTCGTCTATTATCCTGCATTCATACGAATTGGGATTTAGTAATGACGCGTGCGTCATTTTACGCGGGTTCGGGGAGGTTCGGCGGCATGTGCGACGACCAGCTGCTGTAAGGTCACGATCAGGAGATTTTGATGAACTTTCGCGCTCAGACAATCTGTTGCTTGGTAGTTCTGGTGGGCATGACAGTATCGTCTTCCATCACATCTCCGGCGCAGGAAGTCCCGGCCGCCGGCAAACCCCAGGCGAGCAGCGTGGAGAGCCGAAGGACGCAGTTCCTGTCTTTGCTCGATGAAGAATGGCAGTACGAGCTACGGTCAGACCCCGAAATGGCGACAACCGTGGGGGAGACCCGCTACAACGATCGTCTGACCGATCTTTCGCCGCAATTTCACCAGTCTGATATGGACGCCAAGCGCAATTTTCTAGCGCGTTTTGAGGCCACTGATGCCGCCGGCTTTCCGCAACAAGATACGCTCAGCCGTGATCTGATGATCCGGAACTTGCGTCAGGAAATAGAACGCGTGCAACTCAAGCCTTGGGAAATGCCGGTAAACCAGATGGCGGGACCGTACCTGGAGTTCCTGGACCTGGTGACCCTGACTCCATTCAACGATCTGCGTGACTACGAAAACTACCTGTCCCGTCTGCATCAGATTCCGCAAGCGCTCGACCAGACGATCGCAAACATGCGCCAGGGGATGCAGGACCACTTGATTCCTCCGCGCTACTTGCTGGAAAAAGTGACCGTGCAGGCCCAGGAGATTGCCGACCAGAGCGGCGAAGCGAGTCCGTTTGCCAAGCCGCTGGCCAAATTTCCGTCAGGCATTTCTGCCGCCGATCAACAGCGGCTGCGAGCCGCGGCTCTGGCAGCGATCAACACCGAACTACTGCCCGCGTACAAACGCTTCGCCGCGTTCGTTCGCGACGACTATGCACCCCATGGGCGTTCGGAGCCGGGAGTCTGGTCTCTCCCCGACGGCGCTGCGCGCTACCGTTTTGAAATCCGGCGCCTCACAACGACTGACTTCACCCCTGAGCAGATTCATGAGCTTGGCCTCAAGCAAATCGCGGAGACCGAGGCTACAAATGCTGGTGCTGGCTCACAAACTCGGCTTCAACGACTTGGCCAGCTTGAACGATCACATCAAGAAAGATCGGAGTCTTTACGCCACATCTGGTGAACAAGTTCTCGATCTCTATACCAAGTACACTCGCCAGATGGAGGCCCAGCTTCCCAAGCTCTTCGGCCGCCTGCCTAAAAACAACCTTGTAGTAATTCCGATGGATTCGTTCCGTTCCAAGAATGCCGTTCCCGCGGACTACACGGCGGGAGCGCAGGACGGTTCGCGCCCTGGACACATCAACGTCAACGAGTGGGACCCCGAGCATCGTCTGACTTTGAATATCGAGGCCATCGCCTACCATGAGGGCGTCCCCGGCCACCATCTGCAAATTTCGATCGGCCAGGAATTGCAAGGCTTGCCTGATTTCCGCAAGAACGGAGATTACACCGCCTTCATCGAAGGCTGGGCGCTTTACTCCGAGCGCCTCGGTAAGGAGATCGGGTTCTACCAGGACGCTTACAGCGACTATGGACGGCTGGAGAACGAAATGTGGCGCGCCATCCGCCTGGTTGTCGATACCGGAGTGCATGAGAAACACTGGTCACGCGAGCAGATGGTGGACTACTTTCATCGCTACACCGCGATGGATGAACCCAACGTCCAAACCGAAGTGGACCGCTACATCGCGTGGCCCGGGCAAGCTCTGGCGTACAAGTTAGGACAGTTGGAAATTCTGCGTTTGCGCGACGAAGGTCGCCAGAAGCTTGGCGCCAAATTCGACCTGCGCGCATTTCACGATGAAGTCGTCGGTAGTGGCCCCCTGCCCCTGGATGTTCTGCACTCCCAGGTCGAGAGCTGGATCGCCGGGCAGGCAAAACCTTAGCCATCGCAGAAACACGTTTCACTTAGGGCATCTTTTTTCGTCAAGCCTATTTTGTGGGCGCCGAGTCGTGGCTCTGACTATCCAGGATACGGATATCGTCGTCCTTGTCCAGATATTCCCAGCGTTGCAGCGCAATCGGAACATTTCCGTTCTTCCATAAAGAGTCGTCGAATGCCCGCAGACTGAATTTTTCTCCTTGCGCTACTTTTGCATCGGCGAGAAACCGCAGAATTTGATTCTTGCCAATTTGATAGCTGATTGCCTGACCCGGGGTGGTGGCAAACAGCGCGGCCTCCGCCTCTGCGGTCTTCTGGTCCATGGGAACATGCTGAGCCAGGTAGTCGGCCGCCTGCTTGAGGCTGAATGTGCCAAGCGCAAGTTTTCACGTCTACTTCCACTCGCAGCGCCCGCAGCCGCATGAAGTTGTAAATGATTTCGCGGGTTCGTGGGCTGTCGTCAAACAATCCCGCTTGAAGCATCATCTCTTCGGCGTAGAAGCCGAGTCCTTCATTGGCGCCGGAATCGTAGTAGTGGCGGCGAATCGGATCGTCATGCTTCCACGACAGACACATCTGAAAATAGTGGCCCGGCACGCCTTCGTGGACCATGTCCGGCCGCGCATCCTTGGCCGTGGCCAGCCAGAAATAGCCCAAGTTCTGTGTCGGAGCGCTTATCCAGCGGACACCGTCGTCGTTCAACCGTGACGGCCCTGTGAAGTCGTCCAACTCACCAAAGTCCCCGAGCGCCTCGAGGTAACCCGGCATGGGCCGAAGAGTGTAGTGACGAATGTCCGGCGGCACGGTCAGAATTCCTTTGTCGTCCAGGAATTTCCGGATTGCAAGTTCGTCGCTTCGCGATTTCCTGATCTCGTCTTCGAGGTTCGCAGCGATTCTCAATTCCGGCAAACCTTGATTCCGCACTCTTTCATATTGTTCGAACGAGACGGACGCGTGCCCACTCCTGAGCGCTGATGGCGAAAAGTTGCTCAGGCGTGTAGGGCAGAAGCGCAACCTGGTTCAGAAAGAATTCATAGTTGGCGCGGCCCACAGCGGCATTGGTGGGCATTTTGTCCAGGTTTTGTTCGAGCCAGGACTTGTAGGCCTCCAGCGCTGCAATTGCTTTATCCGTCGCCTGCTTGAAGTACGCCGAGCCAGCGGCGTCCGCCCGATCCCGCATGAAGCAGAGGCGCAACCTCAGCTTGAAACCGCGTCAGCTTGGCGTCGAATTTGCTGGAGGTCAGCGATCGCGAGCTGTGCAAAGGGTCGGACTGGACGGAGATTGTTTATTTCCTTCCGTCAGAATTGCGGGAATCTCGTCCATCCGTTCAACAATTTCCCGGCTCCGGTTTGCGTCAAATGGCGGAGGTTGCACCAGCGCCTCCAGCAGGGCCGTGAGTGTCTGATCCAGATAGAAGGAAGGGTCCCGCTCCCAGCGGCGATTGAGGTCCAACTCCCATCGCACGCGCGCAATCGCCGAGCCCATCAGGCGGTAGTCAACTTGCTGCGAACGGTTCCAGCCCTGAGTGTTCAGCTGCTTCCATCGTGTTTCATAATCTCTTAGATCTTCCGCTGCCGGGCGATGGATGCGGCCGACCAATCTCTTGGCCCAGCCTGATGATCAATTCGCGGAATATCGTCCCTGGAAAATGGTTGATAGCGGGCCCGCCATTGCCAAAAATCGTCGGCCACTGATGGTAGAGAATCGTTTGTCCGGTCTGCTTTCTCTTGGGCGACGATGGCGGGGATGAGCCAGCAGCAGATAACAAACAGGAGGACCACCAGATTCTTGATCGTTGATCGCTTGATCATTGATTTCATGATCATGATTGTCCTAAGACGGAGTGTCCCAAAACGGATTGTTCTAAAGCCAATTGTCCTAGATTGAAGGATCTTCAGACCCAGCCGCCATCAATCACATAGCTCTGGCTGGTGATGGCACTGCTGTCATCTGCCGCCAGAAAAAGCGCAAGCCGGGCAACTTCTTCCGGCAAGATCATCCTCTTCAGCGCCTGCCTGCTCAGAATCTCCGCCATGTACTGCTTCCGTAAACCACAATTTTCTCTGGCGCTCCGTGTGGATTGCACCGGGCAGGATGCAGTTGACGCGAATGTTGTCCGTCCCGAGTTCATGGGCCAGGGTGCGTGTGAGTCCGACAATCGCGGCCTTCGCGGTGACATAGACCGGCAAGCCGGTGGAGGGGATCATCCAGCTGATTGAGCTCAGGTTGATAATCGACCCTCGCCCCGCTTTCTTCATCGCCGGAATTACCGCCTGACTCACGAAGAACTGATGCCTGAGATTTATCGCCATCGCCCGGTCCCAGTATTCCGGCGTCACTTCTTCCACGGAATGGCGGGCATCATTTGCTGCATTGTTGACCAGGACATCCACGGTCCCGAATTTTGCAATGACACTCTGCACGCAGCCCTGAGTAGCATCGATGTCGGTGAGATCACAAGGCAAAAAATAAGGCTCGGTGTATCCGTCGGCACTGATCTTCGTAACCAGTTGCATGCCTGCTTCATTCTGGATGTCCAGAAAAGCCACCCTGGAGCCTTGTTTGGCGAACTGTTCCACGATTTTTTCACCAATCCCGCTGGCTCCGCCCGTCACCACCACGATTCGGTCGCGCAGGCTGGGATACGACCCAAATTGTGCTGGCTTCACCGTATGAGCTTGCCCGTCTTCCATCATCCTTGTCCCTCGAACGGTTCGCCTCTTAGTAGGTCGCACGCCCGCCGCTCAGATCGAACACCGCTCCCGTGGTGAAGGAATTTTCCTCCGAAACCATCCACGCCACCATGGCGGCGATCTCCTTGACTTCGAGAAATCGCCCTCGCGGAATCTTGGACAGCATGTAGTTCACATGCTCCTGCGATATCTGATCGAAGATTCGCGTGCGCGCCGCGGCAGGCGTAATGCAGTTGACTGCGATGTTCTGGTCAGCCACTTCCTTCCCCAGTGATTTGGTAAAAGCAATCACCCCAGCCTTTGCGGCACTGTAGGCGGAAGCGTTCGGATTGCCTTCCTTTCCCGCAATGGACGCCACATTTACGATTCGGCCATATTTTTGCCTGCAGCATGAAAGGTACGACCGCCCGGCAGCATAAAAATACTCCGATCAAATCCACTTCAATGATCTGTTTCCAAACATCCACTGGATATTCCCAGCTCTTGAGGTCCGGACCGGAAATTCCCGCGTTGGCAACCAGGATATCGATCTTCCCGAACTTCTCGGCGGTAGCCGCAGCCGCACTACTAACGCTCGCGGCATCCGTCACATCGGCAGTCATGGCATCGACAGTGTCGTCACCGCCAAGATCTCTCACAGCGGAAGTCAGTAATGCATCGTCACGGTCCCAAAGCGTGACAGAGGCGCCTGAGGCCAGTAAACGTTCCGCCACCGCGAACCCAATGCCTTGCGCTCCCCCAGTAACGATAGCGTGACGATTCTGCAGATCGATCTTGTTCATCTGGTGTGTTTCTTTCTGCCGTAACAGTTCAGGCGCATGTTCAGTGCGGCCTTCTCGCACAATTTTCCAGACTACCGTTCGGATAGTAATGATCAACCGTGCCCGTGTAAACTGGACATTCCATTACCGAAACGCTTGCCCCCCTTTCAAGAGAGGCTTTTCCATGGAAGACCGTAAGGCTGCAAGAGTCTCCCAGGCATTGGAGAAGTTTCGCATTGAACTTCCCTCCTGGGGCTTTGCCAACACCGGCACCCGGTTCGGCAAGTTCCTCCAGTCCGCAGCTGCATCCACCGCCCAAGAAAAGTTCAGCGACGCCGGCCAGGTCCATCTGCTCACCGGGGTCTGCCCCACCGTCGCTCTGCACGTCCTGTGGGACTTTCCACGCGGCGTGGCCAGTACCGACGAAATCAAGAAGGTCGCCGCCGAGTATCGCGTGCAACCAGGCTCGATTAATCCCAACCTCTTTCAGGATCAACACTACAAATACGGATCGTTCGGCAATCCCGACCCCGCCATCCGCGAAACCGCTCTGCAGCACACCCGCGATAGCATCGAGATCGCAACCCGTTTGGAAAGCCGCGACATCTCCATGTGGTTCGCCGATGGTTCCAACTATCCCGGCACCGCCAACATCCGCCATCGCAAGCAATGGTTCGAAGAGAATCTGAAAGCCACGCACAACGCCATGTCGCCCGGTCAGCGTCTGCTGGTCGAATACAAACCATTCGAGCCCGCCTTCTATCACACCGACATTGCCGATTGGGGGATGGCGCTTCTACTAGCACGCACCGCGGGCCCGCAGGCTAAGGTCCTGGTCGACACCGGGCATCACTATTCCGCGCAGAACATCGAGCAGATCGTCGCCTGGCTCCTGGCCGAAGAGATGCTTGGTGGATTTCACTTCAACGACCGCCGTTACGCAGACGATGATCTGACCCTGGGATCGATCGATCCGTACCAGGTCTTCCGCATCTTTCACGAGATTCTCTATTTCGAGTGGGAGACCGGCAAGCGCGCGGACATCGCCTACATGATCGATCAGAGTCACAACCTGAAAGGCAAGATCGAGGCCATGATCCAGACCGTCACCATGGCACAAATGCTCTTCTCCAAGGCGGCGATCGTCGATTATCCGGAGTTGGCCAGGGCCCAAAAAGCGTGTGATCTGGTTCGAGCCGAGTCTTTGTTGCAGGACGCGTTCGCCACCGACGTTCGACCGGCGATTCAGCAATGGCGGGATTCGAAAGGTCTCCCCCAAGACCCCATGACGGCGTTCCGCGAGAGCGGCTACCTGGAACAGATCACAAAACAGCGCGCCGCGCGGAATTCGCAGAACGTCTCTTCATACGCGTAAGAGCGGGTAACGCGTAAGAGCGGGCACGCGTAACATTGTCTGGAAAGCCGGCAGCAGCGGGCCGTGCTGTAGATCGGGATTTCAATTGCTCACTTGGCCGGCGGAGGTGGCGGATTACCTGACTGCTTCACCATCTCGACATCAATAACGATGGTCACGTCGTCTCCGATCATGCCCGACATGAAACTCATACCAAAGTCTTGACGATTGATCTTCGTAGTCGCTGAAGCGCCCATGTGCTCGTTTCCCCTTGGGTCCTTCATGACCGGAGTTGGACCATCCACATCCAGCACTACTTCTTTGGTAACTCCGTGGATCGTCAGGTCACCCGTCACCTTCAACTTGCCCGCCCCGGCTACTTCGACATGCTTTGACTTGAAGGTGATCGTCGGGTACTTTGCGGTGTCCAGAAAGTGCGCGCTGCGCACGTCGTTGTCGCGCATTTCGACTCGCGTGTCCACCGAAGCCGCATCGATCGTTACATCGAGGGAAGATTTGCCTGGATCCGCAGCGGAATACTGCACCTCACCGTTAACTTTGGTGAATGTTCCTCGAACCGTAGATAGCCCCATGTGCCGCACTGCAAACTGCGCAGCGGAGTGGGGCGGATCCAGACGCCAGGCTTCGGTTTGCGTTGCCGCCGGCGAAATGCCAATACTGAGCAGACAAGCCAGGGCCCAGACGCATAGGGTAGGGTCAACCAATCTTCTGAGGTTCATTTCGAGAGTTCTCCACATTCGTTAGGCCGTTCTGTTTCGGTTTGCAGATCGTACAGGCTCAAATACCCATCTGTAAAGCTGTCTGCGTCGTCATGCTCCTTTCCACGCAAGGATATTGTCTTGCCTCGATCTTCACCCCAGATCTAACCACTTGGACAGACCATGAGTCCTACGGGATTGTAGTGTTACACTCTCAAAATCCCTGATGAGGAGTGGATTGCATGGCCGAAAAAGCTGAAGTCCGCCATACCCTGAACGAACAGCAAGCGCGCCAGCTTGCGACCGTCACCAAGACGGTCCCCATGATGCAGGCGATCACCCCGCGATGGCTGGTCAACTTCCTGCAATGGGTTCCGGTCGAAGCAGGTACTTATCGTGTGAACAAGGTTGTGCCCACGCGCCCGGGCAGCCGCACCATTGAGTGCAGCCCTGACGACGACGTCGATCTGCCTGAAATCTACGTTGATTATGAAGAGAAGCCGCGCGAGTACACGCTGAGTGCGGTCACTACGGTACTCGACTTGCAGACCCGCATCTCCGATATGTACCGCAGCCCCCACGATCAGATCAAAGAGCAACTTCGCCTCATTATCGAAAAGGTCAAGGAACGCCAGGAGAGCGAACTGATCAACAACACCGAGTATGGGATGCTCAATAACGTGGACGAATCGATGCGAGTAAAGACGAGAAAGGGCGCTCCCACGCCTGATGACCTGGACGAATTGATCGCCAAAGTGTGGAAGGAGCCGGCCTTCTTCCTGGCGCATCCTCGGGCGATCGCCGCCTTCGGGCGCGAGTGCACCCGCCGCGGCGTGCCGCCACCGACCGCGACCATCTTCGGTTCTCCTTTCCTGACCTGGCGCGGACTTCCGCTGGTCCCTTCCGACAAGGTCGCAATCAAAGGAGAGAAGACAAACATCCTGCTGGTGCGAACCGGCGAGAAAAAGCAGGGCGTAGTCGGACTGTTCCAGCCCGGAATTCCCGGCGAAGTGTCGCCCAGCTTGTCGGTCCGCTTTATGGGCATCAACCACAAAGCCATCGCTTCGTATCTGATATCGCTGTATTGCTCGCTGGCCATTCTCACTGAAGATGCTCTCGGCGTTCTCGAGAACGTAAGCGTGGATCAATACCATGAGTACAAGTGATCCGGCATCGGCAGAGAGGTCCACGCCGGTTTCTACTCAGAATTCGGGCGCTCTGACGGGTGCCAGTCTGTCCGCCGCGATGGCCTCGTTTCCTGATCCGGCCGTGATCGCCCGGCTGGCCAACGAGTTCTTCGCAGCCCTGCCAGCAAATGCGGTTCCAGCCAATGTGGGAGCGAGCGTCCCCGTTCGTGCCAATACCGACGGTCTTCCTGTAGTCTCGCCGGTTGTTCCATCGCTCCATCCTGCTGTTCGAGCGGACGTGCAGGTGCTCGCCCCCAAACTTCCCGAAGCCGCTCCGTCTCTCGCGATTCCCGGTTCAGCGGGCTATTTTCTGGATCGAACTTCCCCGCTCAACGCTGCTCCGTCATTTCCGTCGTTGAATGACGCATTCTCTTTCCCCGCCGTGCCGGGCGCACAGCCGCTTCCTGGCATTCCCGCGTTCCCTCCGTCGATTCCTGCCACGCCATTGACCGAAGCCGACCTGCACGCGATTCCCGCCTCGCTCACTGACGTGCCGTCATTCGCACCCAGCGTCCCTGCTGTTTTGTCGACGCCGGCACCGAGCTTCTCAGCTTACTTCCTCGACCCGGAGAGGACTGCCCCACTGACAGCAGTGCCGTCCTTTCCCGCTGTTTCCGAAATGTTTTCGTTTCCGGGCGTACCGGCAGCGCAGTCGGCGCCCGGCGTCCCAGGCTTGCCATCGTCTCCGCCCAGCAATCTTCAGGCAGTCCAGGATGCTGTCTCAACCCCGACAATGCCGGGTTCGTCGGCCTACTTTCCGGGTGGAGAGAAGGCTCCGGCGACGGCAGCACCACCGCTCCGCGTCGAGTCTCTGGAGTTTCGCCCCGACGTCGTACCCGACATGGGACTTTCTGCGCGTCCATTCGATGCTCATTTCATTCGCCGCGATTTTCCCATCCTGCAGGAGCAGGTGAACGGGCGGACGCTGGTTTGGCTCGACAACGCCGCCACCACCCAGAAGCCCAACGCCGTTATTGATCGCGTTTCATCCTTCTACCGTCACGAGAACTCGAACATCCATCGTGCCGCCCACACTCTTGCGGCGAGAGCCACCGACGCCTACGAGGGCGCACGCGAAAAGGTGCGACGATTCTTGAACGCCTCCTCGGCGCGCGAGATTATTTTCGTGCGCGGCGCCACTGAAGGCATCAACCTGGTGGCAAAGAGCTGGGGCCAGCGCAATGTCCAGAAGGACGACGAGATCGTCATCACCTGGCTTGAGCACCACGCAAATATTGTTCCCTGGCAGCAGCTTTGCTCGGAAAAAGGTGCGCGGCTGCGCGTGGCGCCGGTCAACGACCGTGGCGAGGTCATTCTCGAAGAGTATGAAAAGCTGCTGGGGCCGCGCACTCGCATCGTCGCCTTTAGCCAGGTGTCGAATGCCCTAGGAACAATCACACCGGCTCGGGAGATGATCGAGATGGCGCATCGTCACGGCGCGAAGGTGCTGGTAGACGGGGCGCAGTCCATCGCGCACATGGGCGTGGACATGCAGCTTCTGGACTGCGATTTCTTCGTTTTCTCCGGCCACAAGATTTTCGCGCCCACCGGCATCGGCGTCGTTTTTGGAAAGGGCGACATCCTCGACCACACTCCGCCCTGGCAGGGTGGCGGCAGTATGATCCTGGACGTGACGTTTGAGAAAACTGTCTACAACGTGCCGCCGGCGCGCTTCGAAGCCGGTACTGGCAACATCGCGGATGCCGTGGGCCTCGGAGCCGCGCTCGATTACCTCGAACAGATCGGCATGGAAAATATCTCCCGGTACGAGCATGACCTCCTGACCTACGCGACCAAGGGCCTGCTCACAGTTCCTGGCCTGCAGTTGATCGGAACCGCGAGAGAGAAGGCGAGCGTGCTCTCCTTCGTCCTCGACGGCTTCCGCACCGAGGACGTTGGCAAGGCGCTAAACCAGGAAGGCATCGCGGTACGTGCCGGACACCACTGCGCCCAGCCCATCCTTCGCAGGTTTGGCCTTGAGACCACGGTTCGCCCATCGTTGGCCCTGTACAACACCTGCGAAGACGTTGACGCCCTGGTCGCTGCGCTGCTCCGCATCCAGGCCGGGCGGCGCTCTTAAGAGCACCTGCTGTATTCCTCCGCCTTCTTAAGTCACAGAGAAAGAATGGCCCTTGCACTATGTCTACTAATATGATAGACATTATAGTGTTACGCCGATTTGGGTATCTGACAGTCAAGGACATTGCATGGAAACCAGCGCCCACCGGCCCGCGCAAGAGTTCACCGTCGCTGTCATCGGTGGAGGTTTTGCCGGGGTAACTTTGGCGGCACAGCTGGCCCGGCACACCGGTGCATCTTTTTCGATCGTTGTCGTAGAAAAATCCTGTTTGCCGGGATGCGGCGTAGCTTACGGCACTAAGTGCAGTTCCCATCTCCTGAATGTCCCCGCCAAGGACATGAGTGCCTTTCCCGAAGACCGGGAGCACTTCCTTCGCTGGGCAAAGTCGAACTACGACCGGGCGACCGAACCCTGCAGCTTTCTTCCCCGCAAAGAATACGGCCGCTACCTTGGGACGATCTTCAGCGAAGCGGTCCTGTCCGGCGGCAGGCCGCGCCTGCAGTGGAAACGAGATGAGGCCCGTGCCCTCTCACCGAACGGCGATGGGCGAATGGAAATTCGGTTGCGAAGTGGCACACGAATTCTGGCGGAGAAGGTGGTATTCGCACTGGGAAACTTTCCCTCCAGCGATCCTTCCCTTCCCGGGCGAGAATCGGCAAGCATGCGTCTGGCTTCTAATCCACGTCTTCTCGATCCATACTTTCCCAACCCCTGGTCGGACGCAACTTTCGATGGCGTGAAATGTCTCAGCAGCGTTTTGTTGCTAGGGTCCGGCCTTAGCAGCATGGACGTGGCAATCAAACTTCGTCACCGAGGATTTGTAGGCACCATCCACATCCTGTCGCGACGCGGTCTGGAACCCCGGTCCCACAAGGCACATCTTCGGTGGCCGACATTCTGGAACCCACGGTCTCCTAAGTGCATTCGTGGTCTGCTGCGCCTGGTGCGTGATCAGGTGCGTGAAGCCGAACAAAAGGGGGTTGACTGGCGGGGAGTCATCAATTCTTTGCGCCAGGCCACACCGCAGATTTGGCAATCGCTGCCTGAGACCGAGAAGCGGCGATTCTTGCGCCACGTCCGGCCTTACTGGGAAGTCCACCGCCATCGTGCCGCGCCCGACGTTGCTCAATTCATTGATGATCAGAGGTCAAATGGAAGAATTCAGCTCCATGCCGGCCGGGTTACAAACTACCGGGAAAACGGGCCCGGAGTTGAGATTACCTACCGCGAGCGCAAGAGCGGCGAAGAAAGCCGCTTGTCGGTTGATCGGATAATCAACTGCACTTCGCCTGAGACTGACTGCCGGCGCCTGCGGGATCCCTTGGTTGCCTTCCTCCTCGCCCAAGGCCTGGTGCGCCCCGACCCGCTGTTTCTTGGGCTTGATACCTCAGCCGACGGAGCGCTCATCGATAAAGATGGGATCATTTCCGACTCGCTCTACACGGTCGGACCTGCCAGAAAAGGCAATCTGTGGGAAAGCACGGCTGTCCCGGAAATTCGGGAGCAAGTGTATCAACTGGTCCAGCATTTGGCGAAAGAAAGCGGAAAAACGCACCTGATTGCCCTTAGTCCCAGACGGGCAGAGTCTCGCCAAGCTACCAATGTGTGAAAGCCCCTCTTCTGTCATCCGATTCTGTCATCCGAATTAAGATGGAAATTTGTGTTCAACCAATAGACGCTGGGAGTATGTAGCGGCTATACTTTCGGTCAATGACGAGCCTTCCCGCGCTGCCCACGGCCCACATCAGCAGGTGTTATTGTAGAAGTACATGTTGGCGTCGTCGTGGGCTCGAGGCTGGAATGTAGTCATTCAAGTTCCTCAGAGGCCCATGATCAACATCATGGGCTTTTTTATTTTCCAGCTAAAAACACTACTCTCGAAGGAGATCCTATGAGTCAGATTTTGAACGAGGTACTGGAAGCAAATCGAAAATACAGTGCCGATTTTGAGGGAAAGGGAAAGCTGAGCATGCCGCCCGCGCGCCGATTCGCGATTCTTACCTGCATGGACGCGCGCCTTGACCCAGCAAAATATGCGGGCCTGGCCGAGGGCGATGCCCACGTAATCCGGAACGCGGGCGGCCGCGCCAGCGATGACGCCATCCGGTCATTGGTCATCAGCTACAAACTGCTGGGAACCCGAGAATTCTTCGTGATTCACCATACCGAGTGCGGGATGCAGTTCTTCACCAACGAGGTGATGCGAGGATTGCTGGCCTCCAGTCTGGACACTGCCGAGTTGACGCCGCAGGGATTCCGCGATGTAGGCCGCGGCCCCGGATCACGCGAGGCTGAATATATCGACTGGATGACCATCAAGGATCCAAAACAGGCGGTTATCGATGACGTCGAACGAATTCGCAACCATCCGCTTGTACCCAAGTCGATTCCCGTCTACGGATTTATTTTCGACGTGCAGTCAGGAAAGCTAATCGAGGTAGAAGCAAAAGGAAAGGCTGCCTGAGCTATCGAGGTTGCAGGCTGCGATTGGGAGGACACGAGGGAACACTCCAGAATTCGTACCTTCCTGGAGCTTCGTGTCCTTCGTGCTTTACGAATTCTGAACGCTAATAGCTATTCTGAATCTCACTTCAGATCCCCGCATTCTTCAAATGCTCTTCCCTGAGCCGGGGGTCATATCCCCTTTGCGCCAGCACTTTTCCATGAAGCCGGTGGCCTTCATCTGAAACCGCGTGGACGCCCGACGCAGTCACCCACCGGTTGTAGAAGTTGAACAGTGCGCAGACGCTGATTGTGTAATAGATGGCCTCGTCATTCCAGCCGGCGGTTCTCAGTTGGTCTATGTCGGCAACCGTGATGGATGGCAGGTCGTTTGTTACCTTGGCGGAAAATCGCAACAGCGTCTTTTCTTTCTCTTCCAGAGGCGAAGTTTCCATGTCGTGCAGGACCCTCTGGACCAGATCCTCGCCCAACAACTCCCCGGAAACCGCAGCATGAGATTTCATGCAGAATTCACACTCATTCAGCTGCGAAGTGTAGGCGGCAATCAACTCTCGCAACCCGGAACTGATGGGCGCGGGATCGCGCATGATGCCCTGGGTGAAGCGCGCCAGATGCGTCGTCGTCTCCGGACGGAAGGCGAAGAGATGCCATATCTGCCAATATTCCCGGCCGCTGTCTTGCACTCGTTGCAGCATGTCTTTGTAAGGGCTGGGTTGAGGGTTGTTCTCTACATCCGGAAGATAAATTGGTTCCAGTTTTACGAATTGCATTCGCATCTCCTTGGTGTCGCCGCGCAGGAAAGCAAATGTACACGGACTGCTCGACCGTCATCTCTAGTGTTTTTGTAATATTGCTGCCCATGTGTATCGCAATTAAGGTGTCCCGCATTCTCTCCTGGCAAGCACAACCGTTGCCGAACGGGCGGGGGCACAAGTGAAGAAGATGCCTTTTCGAGCAGTCGCAGGTTTTCTTGGGTTGCTCTTACTATTTACCGTCCAACTTTCTGCACAGCAGTTGGCCACGTTGAACGTTACGGTTACGGACCCGTCTGGAAGCGTAATTTCTCAAGCGAGAGTCACCGTTCGCAACATAGATACCGATGCCAAGCGAACTGATTTCTCTTCGGGCACCGGAATTGCGGTGATCCCAGGTCTGCCTGCCGGCAAATACCAACTCAAGATAGAGTCCGACCAGTTCAGCTCCTATCAGGGCACGATTACCCTTACCGTCGGACAGAACGCCTCCATCTCGGTGACCCTCGGCGTCAAGACAGTTCAGGAGAATGTCGACGTTCAGGAAACAGTTCAGGGTGTGGATTCGCAAAAATCGGAAGTCAGCCAGGTCATCGAAACCGAGAAGATTGCCGACCTGCCGATTTCTGGCCGGGACTTCATTGATTTCGTGCTGCTCACTCCGAGTGTAAACGTAGGCCGGAGCACTTCCGTGGGAGCGCAATCGCCGTTCCAGGAGACGGTTTTGCAACTGAGTTTTGGCGGGCTCCGCGAGACTCACAGCGCATTCTTCGGTCTCGACGGCACCGACTACACCACCAGCATTTCCGGCGTGCAGCGCGTCAGCCCGTCGCAGGATTGGGTGCGGGAATTCCGTGTCGCCAACAGTCCGTATACCGCTGACAACGGACGCAATCTCGGTGCGGTAGTAAACACGGTCACTAAGTCTGGCGGGAATGACGTTCACGGTTCGGCCTACGAATTCTTCCGCAATAACAAGCTCGACTCGAACAATCTGCTCTCGGCACCCGGATTTAATACCCTTCGCTTCAACCAGTTCGGCGGCAATGTCGGCGGCCCCATTCGGCGGGACAGGAATTTCTACTTCCTGGGATACGAAGGTCAACGCAGGGCAGAGTCACCTTTGTATTCCTCATTCATCTTGCACTGCACCGACAATCCCGGCTGCCTTGGGCCCGGCACGCCCAGCATCAACCAGGTAAAGCAGTCGCTGGGCCTGCAGGCGGAAAATCTGGGTTCCATTCTCCAGATTGGCGACTATGACAAGTTCTTCGGAAAGCTCACCAACGTTCTTAGTGACAAGAGCACTCTAAATATTGGATACCTCTTCAACGACGACCGCAAACAACACATACCAGGCGCTGCTCCCGGTCAGGGCTTGCCCTCCTCCTACCGCAACAACTCCGTGCGCGACCAGACCGTATACGGCAATTTGCTCCATGTGTTCGGAAGCCACTGGACGTCCGAAAGTGTCCTGAACTTCGGGCGAAGAATTTTCCATCTTGATCCCACGGGTGCGGGGTTTGAGCCGGCAATCCTGGTTGCCGACCTGCTGAATGCCGGGGGATTTGAAGGCAGCGTCCACTACTACAGCGAACAGCATTTCCAGGCCGCTGAAAATCTTACTTACGTCCGGGGCAATCACGCGTTCAAGTTCGGCGGGGATTTTGAACCGGTATGGATCAACGCCCACACGACATTCTTTACTCCGGGCGCCGGCATTTTCACTCCGCAGAGTTTCTTCGGTGCAGCTCCGTTCGATACGCCTCCCTTCGGCCCCGGAACTCCGGTTGAGTTCCTGTTCCTGCAGCCGCGCTCGTTCTTCGGCCAGCAAATTCCGCCGCGGACTTTGCCATTCGAAACTGGCCTGTATGCGGGTCCCACTGCCTCTGAATTCAACGACAGCACGAATTTGAGGTTCTGGCACAAGCTGTCTGGTTTTTACGCGCAGGACCAGTGGAAGGCACGGCCAAACCTTACTCTGGCTCTGGGAGTGCGCTACGACGTAGACTTCTTCCCTTCCGCCGCCGACGTCCGAGTGAACGGCAAGATGCACGCAACCAACTACGGGAATGTGCAGCCGCGAGTTGGCCTGGCATACGGGTTCAGGCAAGGAAAGGGGGTGGTGCGGGCGGGATTCGGTTTATTCACCGGTCCGTTTGATTACAGCGACGTGATGGTTTCCTGGCAGGGGGCTTCCGCATTCACCAACATGCATCAGCCCATCCTGCCTGAATTTGCCGATCCATCCAATCACCTGGTTGGCCTTGGCCCCTCGGGCATTGTCGGTATCTCCGGCCCCTTTCTTGCCAGTCAGGCATTCGGCAACTTCGCGCACAACGGCGTGTATCCGGACCCCGGCACGCTGCTTCAGTTTCCCCTCGGGTACGTGAAACGCAAGTTCCCCAACGCCTACGCCGAAGAGACCAGTCTCGAAGTCGAAAACGAAATTGCGAAAGATCTTTTCGTGTCGGTGGGATATCAGTTCGTCCACGCGCTGAAGCTGCCGATCTACAACAGCATCAATGGAATTCCGAAGGGCACGCTTCCTACCGGCGTTCAGGCTTTCGCACCCGCCGATCCCAACTTCGGCTTCACTCTGGAGGCCACTCCCTCGGCGTACTCCATCTACCACGCAGGCACGCTGAGTGTACGAAAACCGTTTGCACACCACTACGGCATCCTGGCGAATTACACATATTCAAAGTCCATCGATATCGCAACCGATATCCAGCTCACCGATTCACCCATGGACTACCTCCATCCCAACCTCGACCGCGGCCTGGGCGAGAACGACATGCGTCATCACTTCGTGCTGACCTTGATGGCAGAATCTCCCAACACCTGGACTCCTGCGTTCCGGAACTTCAAGGTCTCGATGTTAAACACCCTGCAAAGCCCGCGTTACTATACGGTCTTTGCCGGCTTTGACGTGAATGGCGACCAGTTTCCGTTTTCAGACCGGGTCGGCAATATCGGGCGCAACACATACCGGGGAGATTCGTCCTACACTACCGACGTGCGCGTCCAGAGAGTGTTCAACGTTAGCGAGCGCCTCAGAGCGGAAGCCAGCGCCGAAGTCTTCAATTTGTTCAATCGGCAGAATGTGAATGGCATCGATACGGTGTATGGCGCACCAGCTTTCCTGGGGCCGGTTCCGCAAGAGTTCGGGGATGGCATCAGCAGCCCTGCCAATCCGACATTCGGCAGCCCGAATTTTGTTGCCCCAGCGCGGCAGGTCCAGTTGGCCCTGCGGTTGACGTTCTAGTCCGCATGCGGGAGCTTTAGAGACAACACCATGGCGATAAGGACCGAACCGATCGGAAGTATCCCGCGCACAACAGACTTACTGGTTGCGATGAGCGCTCGTGCGGCCGGACGAATTTCTGCCGAACAGCTTCATGCTGCGGAAGAGGTGGCCCTACGCGATACCATTGCTCGCTTTGAAGAGACGGGCTCGCCCATCATTACGGATGGTGAACAGACCAAGCCGAGTTTCGCTACATATCCTCTTTCTGCACTCGACAATCTGGCGGCCGATGGCGTGATTATTCCGTTTGCCGACGGGCACACGCGACAGTTACCCAAACTGACGGCTGGCCCCTTCCGCTACGGCGTCCATGCTGTGACCTACCTTAAGTTTGCCCAACGGCACGCACATCGGCCACTGAAACAGGCTGTGATCTCCGCATCCGCCCTGAGTCTGCTGTATCCGCAAAGTGGCCTGCTAGGTTATTCGCGAGAGGCATTCCTGGAAGACCTTATTAAGGAGTCGGCACGCGACATTCGGGAGTGTCTGGATGCGGGCGCTGTTTGCGTGCAGATCGATTTCACCGAGGGGCGATTGGCTCTCAAGCTCGACCCCTCCGGCGGACTACTCAATTCGTTCATCGACTTAAACAATCGTGTGCTCGATCTCTTTACCACCGCGGAACGGCAGCGGATCGGAGTGCATACCTGCCCGGGCGGCGACCATGACTCCACCCACAGCGCCGACGTGGACTATTCGGGTCTATTGCCGTCCCTTTTCCGCTTGAATGCGGGACGCTTTTACATTCAGTTGGCCAGCGAGCCGGATCGTCGTCGCGTCTTGACAGCGGTCCGGGAACTGCTTAAACCCGGCCAGGTGCTTTTCGTTGGTGTCACAGATCCGATCAATCCGAAAGTAGAAACCTCAGAGGAAGTGCACGACCGGGTGCTTGAAGCGGCTGAACTGATCCCAGTTGAATTGTTGGGAACCACGGACGATTGCGGATTTTCTCCGTTCGCTGACGACACCTCCACCTCCCGCGAAATCGCTTTCGCCAAAATAAAGAGCCGGGTGGAGGGAACCGCGATGGCGTCAAAAGCTCTTGGCGTTTAGTCTGGTTTGAGGTCTGGTTCCAGGTCAAGAACTGCTGTTTATCTCAAGGAGAATGATTTTCATGGCGCACATTCAACTGTCGGACGAACTGCCCGGAATCGTCGGCCCGCTGACCTTTAGTCCGGATACCGCCAAACCGTTGCTCGAACTCGCGGAAACTCTGCTGCGTGGACCCAATACACTGACCTCTGCCGAGCGCGAGATGATCGCTACCTACGTCTCCACGCAGAACGATTGCCAGTTCTGCCAGCTCTCTCACGGAGCGGCGGCAGCAGAACATCTCGGAGGAAATTACGACTTGATTGACCGCCTTAAGCTGAACTTCGAAACCACCGAGGTTTCGGACAAGATGAAGGCCTTGCTGGCCATTGCCGGGAAGGTTCAGCAAGGCGGCAAGGAGGTAACATCGGCGCATATCGCGCGCGCCCGACAGCACGGCGCCACCGACAAGGAAATCCACGACACCGTTCTGATCGCTGCGGCTTTTTGCATGTACAACCGCTACGTGGATGGCTTGGCTACACGCCAACCTTCCGATCCGGAGCTGTATCGCGAGATGGGACAAAGGCTGGCGAAGGAAGGATATGTCCGCCCCAGGAATTCCTCAACGGAAGCTGCCTGACTGGACCAGCATAGAGAACCAAGAATGGCTCACATCGAATTTGGCGAAGGACTACCTGGCATCCGCGGCGCCCTCGCGTTCAGCCCCGTGACCACGAAGCCCCTGTGCGAGCTGGTGGAAGTGTTACTGCGCGGCCCGCACACCATGACCCCGGCGGAACGTGAGATGATCGCGACTTACGTTTCTTCGCAAAATGATTGCCACTATTGCCAAAGCTGCCACGGCGCGACGGCGGCGGAGCATCTTGGTGGCCGCTCCTCCGACTATGACTTGATTAGTCAGGTCAAACACAACTACGCAGCCGCGCCCGTCTCCGACAAAATGAAGGCGCTCCTGGCTATCGCGGGCAAAGTCCAGCAGGGCGGCAAATACGTCACTTCCGAAGATGTCGCAGCCGCACGCCGGCAAGGCGCGACGGATAAAGAGATTCACGACACCGTACTCATCGCTGCCGCCTTTTGCATGTTCAATCGCTACGTCGACGGCCTGGCTACCTGGCAGCCACAAGATCGCGAAGTCTATCGCGAGATTGGGAAACAAACATCACGGCTGGGTTATGTGGCCCGCGACTGGAAACAGCCACTCCAGGCAATGGCCAAAAATAATTCAAAATAACGGAGCTTCTTATGGCGCACATTCGATTGCCCGAAGGTATTCCTGGCATCCTTGGGCCGATGGCCTTCAGTCCTGAAACCGCAAAGCCGCTAAACGCCTTGGCAGAGGTGCTTCTTCGCGGACCGAATACTTTGAGCCCCGCCGACCGGGAGACGATCGCCACTTATGTCTCTTCCCAGAACGACTGTTATTTCTGCCAGAACGCTCATGGCGCCGTGGCGGCGCATCATCTCGGCGGTAACGAAAAGCTGGTGAACGAAATCAAGTTGAACTTTGAGTCCGCCGCGATTTCCGGCAAGCTGAAGGCCCTGCTGGCAATTGCTGGGAAGGTCCAGAAGGGCGGTAAGCAAGTCAGTGCTGACGATGTTGCCCGCGCGCGCCAACAAGGCGCGACCGACAAGGAGATTCACGACACTGTGCTGATCGCGGCGGCCTTTTGCATGTACAACCGCTACGTGGATGGCTTGGCTACCTGGGCTCCACATGATCCCGAGATGTATCGTGCCAACGGAAAACGGCTGGCGGAGGAAGGTTACGTCGTCTCCACCGATCGCCCGCTAGCGGACGCAAAAAAGTAACAAGTTTTGCTCTTCCGGGGCCACCCTTCTTGCCCCTAGTATCTTCCTACTATTGCTCCGCAGACTTTCCGACAGTAGATTCTTCCGCAACTGTTGGGCGGTTCTCAGTCCTTCCAAGACGATGGCGGGTACGTCCTTCCTAATCTTTACCTTTTGGGGGTGGCCTTTGCGTAGAGCGCTCTTACTTTTCAGCCTGGTGTTAGTTTCCTTGGCGGCTTTTGCCCAGAGCAACTACTCGGTTCTGGGTGGCACCGTGCTCGACCCCCAGGGAAGGCCGCTTGCCGGGGCGGCGGTGAAGATTACTTCCCTCAGCACGCGGGCTGAGCGCCGAGTGAACAGCAACGAGCAGGGAATCTTTCAGGTTCCCGCGTTGCTGCCTGGCGAGTATGAGCTTAAGGTGGAGGCGTCAGGCTTTGCGACCCTGACCCGCAACCTGCAGCTCGAAGTTGGCCAGCAACTTTCCCTGGATCTCACGCTGAGGGTGGCGGGAGCCAAGGACGTAGTGGAAGTCGGGGCCCAGGCCCCAGCGCTGCATGCCACGGACGCCGCCGTGGGTGAGGTAGTCGAGCCTGTTTCCATCAAGGAACTTCCTCTCAATGGGCGAATGCTGATTGACCTGGTGCTCACCGTTCCCGGCGCGCACGAGGGTCACGGTGCCCAAACCGGCAATATGAACCCACTGTATTGGCGGCCCGGGCAGCGCTCCGCGGTTAGCATCGGAGGCAACCGGCCCAACGCGAACTACTATCTGCTCGACGGCGCCACCAATACGGACCCAACATTCAACACCCTCAACCTCAGCCCTTCCCCCGATGCGGTACAGGAATTCAAAGTGCAGACCGGAAGCTATTCTGCCGAGATGGGCGGGGCCGGTGGCGGACAGATCAATATCGTGACCCGCTCCGGTTCTAAGAAGTTCCATGGCACGGCCTACGAGTTCCTGCGCAATGGCGCGCTCGACGCCACCACGTTCGATTCCATGGGTAACAACCATCTGGTGCAGAACAATTTTGGCGCTTCTCTCGGCGGACCGATCGGGCACACCAAGACCTTTTTCTTCGTGAATTACGAGGGCTTTCGCCATGCCATGGCGCACACCATGATTGACACCGTGCCCACGCTGGCGGAAATCAACGGAGACTTCACCCAGAGCGGAATCAATATCTACAATCCGTTCAGCTCTCATCCCAATCCGACGTTTGATCCAACCAAGCCAGTCAGCCCGAGCAACCCCCAAGTTATTCGCGACCAGTTCCAGGACAATGGTGTCAACAACGTTATCCCGGCAAACCTGATCAGCCCGGTAGCGCAGGAATTCCTGATGAACCACGTGCCCATGCCCAACGCGGACATGATGATGGATATGGGCACCATGCCTTGCGGCAGCGCCATGATGGGCGCACCCACTGTGGTGGGCGCCGGCACCGATTGCAACAACTACGTGGACGTCAGAAACGAACTTCACGTCAACGATCAAGGCACGATTCGTGTTGACCACATGTTCGATCGGGGAGACAGCGTGACGGCTCGCTACTCTCTGAGTGGCGAACATGGCTTTACGCCGGGAGAGATGGTTTCCGGATTGGGCTCCTTGCTCCCCGGTTTCGGCTCTTTCCACGACAACTTCTCGCAGCAGGGCAGCATTGCCTGGAACCGGATTATCAGTCCCCGCATCATCAATACTGCAAACATCACGATATCCCGGTTGGCCATGCATCGCTCCTCCGAAAACAGTGACAACAACGACATCGTTTCCGAACTGGGCATTCAGGGAGTCGGCTTCGGCGGCAAGGGAGCCTTTGGCGCACCATTCTTTAATGTGCAAGGTTTCTCGCCCATGGGCGACAACTACGCCGCGACCCCGATGAAAGCCTGGGACACAGTTATTGAAGGCCGCGACGTACTCAGCTGGCAGCGCGGCCGGCACAGTCTGAAGTTCGGTGGAAGCTACCGCGACTACATCTGGCCGATGTGGGGCTTCTTCCAGAACCGAGGCTACTACCAGTTCACCAACGGCTTTACCACGCAGACTGCTACCAACGACAAGACTGGTTCTGCGCTGGCCAGCTTCTTGCTCGGCTTGCCAGCAGTGAAGCAGCGGCAGGCTGGCATCCCCCAGATGCAACTTCGGCAATGGTATGTTGACGGCTTCGCACAGGACAGCTTTCAGCTCACCCACATCACCACCATCGAGATTGGACTCCGCTACGAGTACATGAACCCGCTGGTGGACATCACCTATCCGAATTCAAATCTGACCTTCGACAACGGAACTCCGGCTGCGTTTATTGGCGCGCAGAATGGCTTTCCTCAGGGTCTGAAATATCCGAATACCCGCAACTTCGCGCCGCGCTTCGGCATTTCGCAGGCGGTCCCGCGGTACGGGCTGGTATTGCATTCAGCGTTTGGCATTTTCTATACGCCGGTAGATATGAATACATGGTGTAACCAGCGCCACAACGTTCCTTATGTTTTCCCGGAGACGCAGCAGAGTGATAACTTCACTCCCGCGGCTGGTATTGTCGCTTCCCACTTCAACTTCGGTAACCCTGTGCTCGGGCAGACCACGGTTAGTTTCGGATCCTTGGATCCGAGAGCGCCTTCGCAGTACATCCAGCAGTGGAGCTTCTCAGTGGAGAAGAGTCTGGGCCAGCACACCACACTGGAAGCGGGGTATCTCGGATCACACGGAGTGCACCTGCAGCGCGCCCACCTTATCAACAATGCGTCGCCAGGACCCGGGGCCATCGGTCCGCGCCGCCCCTACCCACGTATCAGCTTTGTGCCGGGTACTGTGTTGCCTGACAATGTGGTGTACACTCCGCCAGCAGCGGGCTGCCCCAACGGCACCATCTGCTTCCCAGTCAGCACGATTAACGTCCTGGAGAACACCGCGCAAAGCTGGTACGACGCTGGGTACGTCAATGTGCGCCGGCGCTACGCGCGCGGCCTCACTTTCCTGGCCAATTACACTTGGTCGAAGAACCTCAGCGACGCGCCTGATTTCCGTTCTCCGATGTTCGAGTCCTCGATCCCGCAGAACAATAACAACCTGGCAGCGGAGAAGGGACCAGGTTGCGACGTTCGGCACCGTTTCGCGCTGAGCGCCGTTTACAACCTGCCTGGCTGGAAGCAGTCCGGTTTGCTCGAGAAAGTCACAAAGAATTGGCAAGTGTCCACCGTGTATCAAGTTCAGACCGGATTCCCGTTCACTATTTCTGTATTTGGAGACACAGCTAACTCGGGTACGGTGCTGGGTGAAAACCCGATTCGCGCCAACTTCACCGGCCAGCCCATATTTCCTTCCGGCACCCAGACGGCGACTGCGTGGTTCAACACGGCAGCATTTGCCGCGCCAGCGGCCTTCACCTTTGGCAATGCGGGCCGGAACTCGGTCTATGGGCCGGGAATGCAGACTCTAGACTTCGCGGTAGCTCGCAGTTTCTCACTTACAGAGGCGACGCGGTTCCAGTTCCGCGCCGAATTTTTCAATGCGCTCAACTATACCAACCTAGGTATGCCAGACCGCTTTGTAAACACGCCGCAGTTCGGCACAATTACCGAGGCGGCGACGCCGGGACGGGAAATTCAGCTCAGTGCGAGACTTTCGTTCTAGGCTGGATACCAGCGTGAAATGATGCTTTGCGGGGCCGGTGCCTGGTATTAATATGCTATTGACTGAGGGTAGTCGGGGTGTGAGCATCGTTTACCGTTTGGGTTGCGTGTGCTCCACGAAGGGAAGGTTTTACGGCAGTTTCGACGCCAAGTATTGGAAACATTGAAGTTACGCCAACCACGAAGCCCAGCTTTTACGAGAAGCTGAACACCCGCTGGCATGAGCGTGCGCTTCAGGGCTTCATGTTCATTGTGCTCGCACATTGGGGCGAGCATCTGGTCCAGGCTTACCAGATTTACGTCATGGGATGGCCGCGCCCGAAAGCTAATGGCATTCTTGGCTTGTGGTACCCCTGGCTGATTCAGTCCGAAGCCCTGCACTATGGCTACGCCCTGATCATGCTCATCGGCCTTTGGGTGCTCCGCAAAGGATTCACCGGGGTTTCGCGGAAGTGGTGGACGGCAGCCCTGGTGATCCAGTTCTGGCATCACATCGAGCACTTCCTTCTGATTTGGCAGGCCACGTTCCATCACAATTTCTGGGGTAAGCCGGTACCGTGCAGCGTCTTGCAGCTGGTCTTTCCGCGCGTTGAACTCCACCTCTTCTACAACTCGATCGTGTTCATCCCCATGGTGATTGGCATGTACTACCACATGTTTCCACCAGAGAGTGAACACGGGAAGATGGCCTGCACCTGCGAATGGGGCCACAAGCCTTCAATGCAAGCCGCTTGATCCCAAACAGGTGGCGAATGAATCTGGTGCTAGCTTTCGCTGCCACGTGGATCTTGAGCGGATGTTCCAGACCGCCCGACTCGACATCCGGGGTCACCATTGAGCACGAAATTTCTCCAGAGCCGGCCCGGATCGGCCCGGTTGTGGTCACCTTCCGTTTAGCCGATTCTGCCCCGAGAGCAGTCACGCAGGCGCATATCGCGCTGGAGGCAGACATGTCGCACGCGGGCATGTCTCCGGTCTTCGGGGAGGCGAAGGAAATCGAGCCCGGCGCTACCAGGCTCATCTCTCGGTTCGAGATGGCAGGGGATTGGGTTATCCTGCTGCATGTCACATTGCCCGACGGGCAAAAGTTGGAACGCCAGATTTACGTGAGGGGCGTCCGACCCAACTAGGCAAGCTGTTGAATCCATCATCCATCCCGGCCCTGGAAGCTCCAGAGTCGCTGCCTTTTGACTTGATGCGAGTCCCAGGCCTGGGCCATCTGTTTCGCTGGCGCTATGCCCGCCCTCTGCTCCAGGCTCCGTTGCTCGTCGTTAGCGTGGTAATGATTCTGCATGGACTGTTCGGCCCGACTCTCGCGCCGAAGAATCTGGCAACGACTCTTAGCTGGCTTCATTTTCGCGGCGTGCTGGTGCTTGTCCTGCTCTGCGCGGGGAATTTTTTTTGTCTGGCTTGTCCCTTCATGCTGGTGCGCCAGGCGGCGCGACGCTTCTTTACACCGCGGTTCGACTGGCCGCGGGCACTGCGCAACAAGTGGCTTTCGGTCGCCCTCTTCGTCTTGATCCTCTTTGCCTATGAGCTATTCGATCTGTGGTCCTCGCCGTGGTGGACGGCCTGGCTGATCATCGCTTACTTTCGTGACCGTGCTGGTGGTGGACGGCTTCTTCAAGCACGCTTCCTTCTGCAAGTTCGTTTGCCCCATCGGACAGTTCAACTTTGTGGCCTCGACGCTGTCTCCGTTCGAGGTGAAGGTGCGCGATCAGGATGTGTGCACCAGTTGCCATACCAAGGATTGCATTCGTGGCCGGCGCTGCGAACCGGCGTCGGACCTGGTTGTGATTCGCGGCTGTGAACTGGCTCTCTTTCAGCCGCGCAAGGTCGGCAACATGGATTGCACATTCTGTCTGGACTGCGTGCATGCGTGCCCGCACGACAACGTCGGTATTTTGAGCCGGCTGCCCGGAACCGAATTGCTGACCGATCCCATACGATCGGGGATTGGTTATTTTTCGCATCGCAAGGATCTGGCCGCGCTGGCAATTGTGTTTACCTTTGGCGCACTTCTGAACGCTTTTGGCATGGTGAGCCCGGTCTACGCAGTGGAGGGCTGGCTGGGACGAATGTTGCACGTGAGTCACGAGGCGCCGGTGCTCGGGATCATCTTCGCGTTTTTCCTGATTGTGGAACCGGTGCTGCTATTGGGCCTGGCCGCATGGTTGACGCGGGCCTGGGCCGGCAGCCAACGCGCTCTGCTGCCGCTGATGGTGCGCTACACTTACGGCCTGGTTCCGCTGGGTTTCGGGATGTGGCTGGCCCATTACGGATTTCACTTTTTGACCGGACTCTACACCATCATTCCCGTGACCCAAAGCGCTCTTGCGAGCCTGGGATGGCCTATTCTGGGTGAGCCGCGCTGGACTCTCACCGGTCTTGCCTTCGAACATCGTGCTGGTGATCGAAATCGGATTCCTGTTGCTGGGATTTGCCGGCTCGCTGGCGGTGAGCTATGGCTTGGCGGAGGATGACTCGCCGCATCGGCCGATGCGGGCGTTCCTCCCGTGGGCAGCGGTCAGCCTCGTTCTGTGGACCGCGTCAATGTGGCTGATGTTCCAGCCCATGGAAATGCGGGCCACCATGATAAGCGGTTAGCGATGAGTGGATAGCCTTGCGTGGATAACGATGAGCGGGTAGGCGTTGGGAACCGTTGGCTGCTGTTACCATTAGGATGAAATCGAAATGCTATTTCGAAGGAGCGCTCTGTTCTGTCGGTGCTCTGGCTGATGCTGCCGACACCGGCCAGGGCACACAACGGCCCGCCGTTCCCCATCATCGAGAACCGCAGAGTTGGCCCTTGCGTCATTTCTCTCTGGACGCATCCTGATGTCGGTACGGGCACGTTTCTTTGTCTTTGCGGAGCCGATTCCGGGGGGAAGTGTCCCCAAGGATCTGAAGGTCCAAATCGGAGTACAACCGGAGAGCGGACGCCTTCCCGAGGCAGTTTATACCGCCGCTCAGGACAGCAGCGGGGGCCAGTTACAGTACAAGGCCGTGGTGGAGTTCGATCGGGACGAATTTTGGCGTGTACGCCTGGTCCTGGAAAGTTCGCAGGGCCGAGGGGAAGAATTTTCCCGCGTGGAAGCGACTCCGGTAGGTTTTGGAAGATGGGACCTTCTGTTCTTTCTGTTACCTTTCTTGCTGGTCGCATTCCTGTGGTTTCGGGGCATGTCGCGCCAGCGAAGTCGCATGAAGAAGAAGCTGCAGGCCGCATGACGTTGAGCCGCGAAGCGGCGCCAGAATTCAGCCCACGGCGCAAGCCGTGAGTCGCGAGTGGAAAATTGGCAAAGCCCCGAAAGGGCGAAAGAGTCGTTTGCAGGCGAAAGAATTTGATGCTGAAGGATCACCAACAGTCAACCGATTGTTCCCCCTCCGGAGCCTTGTTATCTCCCATCTGCCAGGGGAAGCGTTCGAGCTTTCGGCATGCGGTCCTGCTTTCTCTCTTAGCGGCATTAATCGCAACCTCCCCCGGATGTAAATCAGGCCCCAAGTTTCCCGACAAATCCTCCAAGGAATACGCCGACGTGGTTTCGGCATTCTACGTCGGCCTGGCCGCGCTGCAGGTCGGTGACGATGTCCACGCGGACAGCAGGCTCTCGGAAGTGACGCGGCTTGTCCCCGGTGAGCCCGCTGGATGGGCCAACTGGGGAATCCTGGCCCTGCGCCAGAGAAACTATGATGCTGCGGCACAGCGACTGGAAAAAGCGCGCGATTTGGCCCCGAAGAACGATCACATCTACGACCTGTTGGGGATTCTGGAAAGCCAGCGTGGCAATTCCGCCCAGGCGATCGCCGACTTGCGCAAGGCGGTCCGAGTTGAATCCGCAAAATCTGCGAGCCACCTACCAACTCGCGGAAGAGACGGAACGCCAGGGCGCCGCCAACAGCGACTCTGAAGTTCAGGAGCTCGTCCAAAAAATTCTGGCTGCACAACCGGACAACTTGGCGGCGCTGCTGGAGCTGAGCCGAATCGCAGCGAAACGCGGCGACGCTGCTACGCTGAAATCAGCTGTCGCTCAAATTACCGCAAGGTCGTTCAGCCTGGCCGCCGGAGGTGCAGCATCAACTAGCGGTGGTGCAGACGGCGGTCGCGGGTTCGGATTTGCATCTGGCCGCTACTCAAACGACCTTTCTGCGCAACGTGCTGATGCGGGTTCCCGAGTATCGTCAGAGTCTGAAGGCGATCAAAGCCGCGCCGGAGAAGAAGCCGAGCCGTTTACTCACTTTCCTGAGGGTGGAGTCCCCAGTCTTCAAACCGGCGCCGGCAGACACGACGCTCACGTTCAATCCTCAACCTGTAGCCAATCTCGGCAACGGTCGCTGGAATTGGATCGGAGCGATCCCGCTTGGCAGTGCTGGCGCTCCTGCCGTCGCTGTAGCAAATGGACATGAAGTGCAGTTGTCCAGCGGCGCAACAATTCCCTTCCCGGTGGATCCTCCAGCGTGCCCCCACTGCCCGAAGGAATCGTTCCCCTCGATTTCAACTACGACTTCAAGACCGATCTGGTGCTTGCAGGCGCGGGCGGAGTCCGGTTGTTCGCGCAGGACAGCCCCAGTTCTTTTCGCGAACGTGACGCCTCAAGCCAAGCTGCCGAAGTCCGTTGCCAATGCGCCCTACACAGGTGCGTGGGCGGTGGACATCGAAGCCGATGGTGATCTGGACATCGTGCTCGGCGCGGCAGCGGCGTTCCGACGGTTTTAAGAAACAACGGCGATGGCACGTTTCTTGCCGATTCATCCCTTTACCGGGGTTTCCGGCGTGCGCGGCTTTGCCTGGGCTGATCTTGATGGCGACGGCAATCCGGATGCCGCGATCATTGACGGCGCGGGCGACTTCACGTCTTCATGAACGAGCGGCAGGGCCAATTCCGCGAGCGGTCCCTTGCCTGCCAATTTGCCGCTGGTGAAAGCGGTGGCGGTAGCGGATACCAACAACGACGGCATCATCGATCTGCTGGCGGTACAGGCTGACGGCGCCATCATTCGCATTTCGGACAAGAATGAAGGACAGAGCTGGGACACTGCTGAGATCGCCAGAGTTCCGGATGCAGCCAACTATCTTGCCGGCGAAGTGAGGCTGCGTGTCGCCGATCTCGACAACAATGGAGCGCTCGATCTGATCCTGTCTTCCACGACTCAAGTTGCCGGAAAGAGCACGCCGGCGCACTGATCTGGCTGGGTGATGAGCAGGAGAAGTTCGTGTTGCTGAAACAGCCGGTCGCGCCAGCGCTCGTCTTCGACGCGGCAGACTTGAGCGGCGACGGCAAGCTCGATCTGCTTGGCCTGTCCGCTGACGGACAAGCCAGTCCAGGCGGTCAATCACGGCTCGAAAAATTATCACTGGCAAGTCGTGCGGCCGCACGCCGCGCAAGCGGTCGGCGACCAGCGCATCAATCCATTCGGAGTCGGCGGAGAAGTGGAAATCCGCTCGGGCTTGCTGGTGCAGAAGCAGCCGATCACGGGGCCGCAACTTCATTTCGGATTGGGCGAGCAGACGAGCGCAGAGGTCGTGCGCGTCATCTGGCCGAATGGCACAGTGCGCGCCGAGTTTGGAGTGAAGGCCGACCAGGAAGTCGTGACCGAACAGCGCTTGAAGGCTTCGTGTCCGTTTCTGTTCGCCTACAACGGCAAACAAATGGAGTTCGTGAAGGACGCAGTTCCCTGGGGATCCGCCATCGGCCTGCGCATCAATACTCTTGGCTCGGCCAACATCGCAGCGACAGGAGAATGGTACAAGATCGGACGCGATCAACTCGTGCCGCACGACGGCTTTTACGACGTCCGCGTCACCGCCGAACTGTGGGAAGTTTACTACTACGATTATCTTGCTCTCATGACGGTTGATCACCCGGTTGGAACGGAGATTTTTGTCGATGAGCGCTTTGTGATTCCGCCGGCGAAGCTTGGCATCACCACCGTTGCCACGCCGCACAACATCGCGCGCGCGATGGACGACAACGGTCAGGATGTTACGGATATCGTCCGCACGCTCGACGGGAAGGCCTTGAGCAGCTTCGGGCGCGGCCAGTTCCAGGGCCTGACTCGCGATCATTATCTCGAAGTCGACCTTGGCGATGACGCACCAAAGAGTGGCCCACTTTACCTGATCGCCCAAGGTTCGATCCACGACACCGAATCCTCGGTGAATGTCGCCATCACCCAGGGCAGCCGCTGGCGCGCACATGGCTTGAGCGTCGAAGTACCGGACGGTCGCGGCGGCTGGATCACGGCGCAGGACAACCTCGGCTTTCCTGCAGGCCGCAAGAAGACAATTCTGTTCAATCTGACCAATGTCTTTCATCCCGGAACGCCGCGCCGGGTGCGGCTGCGGACCAATCTGGAAATCTACTGGGACGCGATCCACTGGGCGCAGGGCGCGCCGGATGCGCCGTTGAAGGAAGTAACTCTGGATCCGGCTGTGGCCGATCTGCATTATCGCGGTTACTCCGTGATGAACATGCCGGTCGGCGCCGGCGCGCCGGAGGTGCCGGATTACAACCAGATTGAAGGCACCAAGCAGCACTGGCGCGACTTGATCGGTTACTACACTCGCTACGGCGATATTCGTGAACTTCTGTCCAAGATCGATGATCGTTACGTTATCGTGAATTCAGGAGACGAGATGTCCCTGCGCTTTCCTGAGCAGCCGCCACCACCTGCAGGCTGGGTGCGCGACTTCGTGATCAAGGGCGATGGCTGGATCAAAGACGGCGACTACAACTCAACTTTCTCGAAGACCGTATTGCCCTTGCCGTACCACGCCAAGAACGAGTACACAACGCGACCGGGAAAGCTTGAAGACGAATGGGTATACCGCCATCATCCCGAGGACTGGCAGACGTATCACACTCGCTACGTAACTCCTGAAGTTTTCAGGAACAGCTTGCGGAGTAACCCGTCCCAATGACAGGAACTCGAATCGCAAGAATCATCGTTAGCATCCTCTTCGTGGGGTTGTTGGTCACTCCGCTGGTGATGAAGCGGATTTCGGCGCGACGGGCAGAGGATCGATCAAAGAGCGGCGCTAAGACTGCCTTGGCTCGCCACGGGTTTAGCCTGCAAGAGGTTTCTCGCGCAGCAGGCATCACTTTTGTTCATCAAGCCCCCGCGCTCGATCCCAAGCTGGCTCCTATCATGCCCGAAGTCGCTTCGATGGGCGCGGGCGTGTCGATCGTAGATTTCGATCGCGACGGCTGGTCTGATATCTACGTCACGAATAGCGCCATCGGAAGCAAGAATGCTTTGTACCGCAACCTGGGTGATGGCACTTTCAAAGACGTGGCCGGCGAGCTGGGAATTGCTGACGTCAATCAGGAAGGCACTGGAGTTTCAACCGGCGCGGTCTGGGGTGACTATGACAATGACGGATACGAAGACCTGTTCCTCATCAAGTGGGGACGTCCAGAGTTATTTCACAACGACCACGGCCACGGATTCACGCGCGTAAGCGAGCAAGCTGGGCTGCCGCCGTGGATCAACGCCAATACCGCCATCTGGTTCGACTACGACGGCGACGGCCTGTTGGACCTTTTTGTCGGCGGCTATTACTCGGAAGACATCGATCTCTGGCATCTCACTACGACGCGAATCATGCCCGAGAGTTTCGAGTACGCCAAGAATGGTGGACGCAAGTATCTGTTCCACAACCTGGGCAACGGCAGGTTTGAGGAAGTCGGCGAGAAAGTTGGCATCAACAGCCGGCGCTGGGCGCTGGCCGCTGCCGCCGCGGACCTGCGCGGCACGGGACATCCTGACTTGTTCGTCGCCAATGACTATGGAGTGTCCGAGCTTTACTTCAATGACGGCAAACGGTTTCATGAAGTAGGTGAGCAGACCGGCGTGGGCTTCGCCCCCAAGAGCGGAATGAACGCGGCTTTCGGCGATATCTTCAACCAGGGCAGGTATGCCGTCTATGTGTCCAACATTTCCGAAGACGGCATTCTGATCCAGGGAAATAACTTGTGGGTACCCAAGGAAGGAACGGCGGGCGACGCCATCAAGTACGACAACTTGGCGCGCGACTTCGGGGTTGAACTCGGTGGCTGGAGTTTTGGCGCCCAGTTTGGCGATTTGAATAATGACGGGACTCTTGATCTGTATCTGACCAACGGCTATATCTCTCTGGACCGCAATCGCAGCTATTGGTATGACTTTTCCAAGGTCGCGGGCGGCAACACTACAATCATCGGTGATGCCAAAAACTGGCCCGCGTTCGAAGGACGTAGTTTGTCAGGCTATCAAACAAAGAAAGTGTGGCTGAACGACGGCGCCGGGAAATTTGTGGATGTCGCCCAGGCAGTTGGAGTCACCGATATTTATGATGGCCGTGCCGTGGCGTTTGCCGACTTGTGGAACCGCGGAGTGCTCGACGTTGTGGTCGCCAATCAGAATGGGCCGCTGCTGGTTTACAAAAACACGGTCACACCGGAGAACGAGTGGATCGAGTTTGAGTTGGAAGGAACCGCCAGTAACCGCAGTGCGATCGGCGCTCGCGTCGCGCTGTTCTGGAACGGCCAGCAGCAGGTGCAGGAAGTTTCGGGTGGAAGCGGTTTTGCCGCGCAAAATCAGCGGCGGCTGCACTTTGGGCTGGGCAAGTATCCGCAAATTGAAAAGGCCGTAATTCGCTGGCCGTCGGGCAAAGTACAGACGATCGATAAGCCTGCGGCAGACCAGTTGCACAAGATCAAGGAGCCCGCATGAGTCAGCAGACTAGCGAAAAGACGATCGCGCCTCCGGTCACGCCACCGGCCTCAACCGGTCGATGGAAGCGGTGGTTGAGCATCGACAATCGTTATCTCGCTCCAATTTTTATTACCTGCATCCTGCTCACCGGCCATCTCTCGTTCGGCATTCTCGAAAGCTACCAGAAAACCCTGCTGGCGATCGTCGTCAGTATCGTGACGGAGCTGGCACTGGGCCGTATTTTCTTTCACAAATGGGTGCATCCGGCGAGCGCGTATATCTCCGGCATCAGCGTCGGCATTCTGGTTCGCTCTCCTGCGTTCTGGCCCTATGCCCTGTGCAGCGCGATTTCCATCACCTCGAAATACGTGTTGCGTGTCAAAGGCCGTCACATCTGGAATCCCTCGAACTTCGGCATTTCGGCGATGCTCTTCCTGGTCCCTGAAACCGTCGCGACTCTGAGCATCCAGTGGGGAAATTATCTTTTGCCCATGGTGATTATTTGGATATTGGGCTCGGTCATTATCTGGCGCGTACACAGGTTCAACATTACGGGTACCTATGTGGCGTCTTTCATCGCCTTCGCCTTTCTCCGCAGTTGGATGACCGGCAGCCCGTGGCAGTCTGAGATTGCGCCCATTACCGGACCGATGTACCAGCTTTTCATCTTCTTCATGATTACGGATCCGAAGACTACGGTGCGATCAAAGACCTGGCAATGCGTTGTGGCATTTCTGGTAGCGCTGGCTGAAATGGTGATGCGCATGCAACAGATCGTTTACGCTCCTTTCTACGCGCTGTTCATCGTGGGACCGACTGCCATGCTGATCGAGATATGGATGGATTCGCGACGTGCGAGGACGGCGAATTTAGCCGCCCACTGATAGTGTGAAAGGAAAACTGAGTATTTTGATGCCCCGAAGCAGGATTGTGTGTTGCTTGGCGATTGCCGCGCTGATCTTATTGGCAGGCTGCAAACAGCAACCTGCGAATCCTCCGGAAACGGTTTCGCCGAAGCCTGCTACTGAACCCGCACCATCGCCACCCGCCGCGACCTCGGCGCCGATTGCGCCCGCTTCGGAGGCGAGCACTACACGTCCCTCGGGCCCTATCGAGTTCACGGACGTGACCGCCAAAGCCGGCATTCATTTCAAACACAACACTGGCGCTTTCGGAAAGAAATATCTTCCTGAGACGATGGGCAGCGGCGCCTGCTTTCTCGACTACGACAATGACGGATGGCAAGACATTCTGCTCGTCAATTCAATGGACTGGCCCGGGCACGAGTCCGGCAAATCTTTCACCGCGCTTTATCACAACAACCAGGATGGCACCTTCACCGATGTGACGCGGCAGGCAGGGCTCGCGATAGAGATGTACGGGTTGGGCTGCGCCGTGGGCGACTATGACAACGACGGCAAGGTCGACATCTACATCACAGCTCTCGGTTCGAACCATCTCTTTCACAACCTGGGCAACGGCAAGTTCGCGGACGTGACCGCAAAGGCGGGCGTAGCCGACCCGGGATTTTCCGTTAGCGCAGTCTGGTTTGACTATGACAATGACGGCAAGCTGGATCTGTTCGTCGCTCACTACATCGAGTGGTCGATTGAGACAGATCAATATTGCACGCTCGACAATAAGAACAAGTCGTACTGCACGCCGCAAACCTACAAGGGTCAAAGCTCAACTCTGTTCCACAACAAAGGAAATGGAACGTTCGAGAACGTGACCAAACGAGCTGGCCTCTACGATCCCACCAGCAAAGCACTCGGCATTGCGCTGCTGGACTACGACAACGATGGCTGGCTGGATCTGCTCGTCACAAACGACACCGAGCCGAACAAGCTCTACCACAACAACCACAATGGAACTTTCACGGACGTTGGTGTCGCCTCCGGAGTGGCTTATGGCGACGCCGGCACAACCCGCGCAGGTATGGGCAGCGACGCCGCGGACTACGACAACTCTGGCTGGCAAAGTCTGGTGATCGGCAACTTCACCAATGAGGGTATGGCCCTTTATCACAACGATGGCTCAGGCTTGTTCACGGACGAGGCCCCCGCCAACGGGATCGCCAGGATTTCAACGCGGTCGCTCACCTTCGGCACATTCTTCTTTGACTATGATCTCGACGGACTGCCGGACCTTCTCGCCATCAATGGCCACGTTTCCGACGACGTCAGCGTGGTGCAGCCAACCATCAAATACGCGCAGCCACCTCATCTTTTCCATAACTTGGGCAAGAAGAAGTTCGAGGAAGTAACGACAAAGGTAGGATCGGCGCTGCAGCGGCCCATCGTTGGCCGGGGCGGAGCGTACGCCGATTTTGACAATGACGGAGACCTCGATCTGCTGATCACCGCCAACAACGGTCCAGCGCGATTGCTGCGCAACGACAACGGAAATCAAAACGACGTGCTGCGCGTGAAAACCATCGGTACGCGGTCGAATCGAGACGGCATAGGCGCCAAGGTCACGGTCAAGACCAGCACGGGAGCACGTCTTTTCGGCATGGTGAAGACCGGTTCGAGCTATCTGTCGCAGAGCGAATTGCCATTGACCTTTGGCCTGGGTAAGCCGGAGGAGGGTAAAACGGCAAGCATGACAATCGTTTGGCCCAGCGGCCAAAAGGACTCAATCGCGAACCTTAAACCCAATCAATTCATTACCGTCCAGGAGGGAAAAGGCATTGTCTCAGCCCAGCCCATCTTGTTTACCAGGCCTGCCTCGCAGAGCTCGCGGCAGTCCCGGCCAGCAAACCCTCCAAGAGATTGAATTGAGAGCAGCCAAGGCGCCGCCGACCTTCAAGTCGGCGGCACTGCAAGAAGTTGCATAACCCGGCACCGGCCTTGATCTAGTGGTTTCCTACTATCGATGCACCCTGGCTGGGAATGATACTTTCCCGCAGTGTCGAACCAGCCGCGCATCGGTGGCCGCATAGCTTCACTCGTCTTATACTCCGGCGATGATCGACAAGCTGTCCGGCACCGAACGAATGTCCGACCCAACCTCCTCCACCGTTTCCGATGTAACCGTCATCGGCGGCGGTTTGGCTGGAAAGGCGGCGTCGCTGCATCTTGCAAAGGCTGGTCTCAAGGTCGTTTGCATTGAGCCGGCTGAAGCTGTTCGCCAGCCTGTGGGCGAGTCACTGGATTGGTCGGCTCCTGATCTGTTGAGCGCCCTGGGGCTGCCCATGGAGGATTTAATCAAGGCGAACATGGCTACCTGGAAGCGGCATGTGACATTGAAATCGCGCGACGGCTGCTCGGAGCACTATGTTCCGACTCCCTGGCTGGCTGGACCGCCCTTCCACATCGAGTTGCGGACTTTGCATGTAGATCGAGTGCGTCTGGACCAGGAACTCCAGAAGATGGTCAACGATCTGCGGAGTTACACAAGTTCGGGACAAGGTGGTTCGCGTGGAGAGCGATGGTAAGAGAGTCTTGGCCGTCCACACCGCCGGCGGCGCGCGGTTTTCTTCACCCTGGTTTGTCGACGCCTCAGGGTTCGCGGCATGCTTGCTGGCACGGGAGTTCAACCTTCCCGCGATTCAGTTCGGGCCCGCCAAGGTAGCTCTATGGACGTACTTTCCGGTGACTGAGGCGATCGAAGGAACAACTCTGTACATGGAACCCCTGCCCGCGGAATATCTCGACTGGGTTTGGGAAATCCCCATCAGCCCTGACGTGGTCAGCGTCGGATACGTCACCACCGGCACCGCAACCAAGGCCAAGCGTGAGCAGGGGCTTTCCGTCGAGGACATTTTCCAGCAGCAACTGATGAAGTTTCCACGCTTTGAGCCGTTGCTGCAGGCGGGTGCACAGGGCGATCTCAACGTCACTTCCTACCGGTCCCGCGTGCACACAGGAGTGGCCGGGCCGAACTGGCTCATCGCCGGCGAAGCTGCATCCATGGTCGATCCCATCACCGCGAACGGAGTGACCGCCGCGCTGCGGCATGCGGCGGAAGCCTCAAGGCTGATTCTGAAATATCACAAGCGGGGCAAGCTGCCACTCCATGCACGAGTCACGTATGCAAGCCGGATTCTGCAAATGGCAAAGTTCTTTAACAGTGGAATCGAAAAGATCGTGTACGAGCCGCCTGTGAGGAACCGTATCGGCTTGGGAAGCTCGGGAACGGCCTACACCAGCCCGGCCTGGAGCATGAACGTGGTGTACGCGCGTCTGAAACCGAATGGAATTTTCTCCACTTTCCTGCTCGGCTCAATTCTCGGATTCTTCCGGGCCAGTGCCTGGGTGTTGTATCAGATGTGCAAACGGCGGACACCAGCCGCCGCGATGTCAGGGTGATTTTTCTGGTTGTGACTTCGTTCTTGCTGTGAGAGGAGTGCTGCGTGCATCTGCTTTCTCGCGGATCAGGCTACCCGGTTTTGTTCATCCACGGCATACCGACCAGCGGCCAGCTCTGGACAGGGGTCATCGACAAAATGCTGGGCCGCTTTACTTGCCTGGCTGTCGATCTACCCGGCCTGGGCAAGACACCCAAGGCGGGTTATGGCCTCGAGCAGTTGGAATCGCTCGCGGACCGAATCGAACAAATCCGAATCGAGAATAAGATCGACAAGTGGCATGTCGTCGGCCATGATGCCGGGTCAGCCATCGCGGTGCACTACGCTCACCGGTTTCAGCAGCACGTTGACCATTTGGCGCTGCTGTCTCCGGCGGTGTTCCCCGAACTGAAACCATTTCATCTCTTCCGTATCATCAGGAAGCCGGTCATCGGCGAGATGCTCGCTCCCGTGGTAAACAGCATCTTCTGGAATATCGCGATGCGATACGCTGTGGAACAGCAACAGGCTGACCTGAGTGATGCGCTCAAGGATTTTCATGCGCCCTTTTCAGGGCCATGGGGCTCATGGCGCCTGATGTCGGTGCTGCGGTGGGGAAACCCCGCCGAGGTCCTGGCTGCCATCCCGGCGATGCTGCCTCAGCTCCTGATTCCTACCATCATTTTCCAGGGTTCGCGGGACACCGCCGTTCCGGAACGGTTCGCGCACCGAGCCTCCGATCTGATTCCTCGGTCGAAAGTCGTCATGGTCGACTCAGGACACTTCATTCCTCTGAATAATCCTGAGGTTGTTGCCGCGGAGCTTCTCCGCTTCTTCGAAAGGGCTGCCGCGGCGTAGCTCCAGAGACTACGTTGCTAGTGGCCGTCAGAAGTTCGGGATGGGCGCGGCTTCACCAGCTGTGAGAAATAACTCCAGTTTGCCGTAGAGACATAGCTTGCTACGTCTCCCGTCAGAGCCCAGACGTAGCAAGCTACGTCTCTGCAGAAGATAAAATGGGCACCGACCCAGAAAAAGGGCGCTCGGCACGTGCACACAGAACAACTGATACTCTCCGCCGGAACCATTCTGCTGGTAGCCCGCGCCCTGGGCTGGATCTTCCAGCGCATCGGCCAGCCCCGCGTCGTGGGCGAAATGGTAGCCGGCATCGTGCTTGGCCCTTCTCTTCTTGGACGGTTCTTTCCTGGAGCCTTCGCCTATGTTTTCCCCTCGTCGTCTTTACCCGTGCTCACCGCTTTAAGTCAGCTTGGGCTTCTCCTGTTCATGTTTGTGGTTGGTCTTGAGGTTGACCTCAAACGCATTCTAAGACAGCGTGCCGCGGTTGTACTCATCAGCAATGTCAGCATCGTCCTGCCCCTTGCGCTGGGCGTGGGCTTGGCCAGGGCGTTGTATCCGAAATTTGCTGGGGAACACGTTCCTTTTTCTTCTTTTGCACTCTTCATGGGGACGGCCATGAGCATCACCGCTTTCCCGGTGCTTGCCCGGATCCTGAAAGAACGCAACCTGCTCGGAACAGACCTCGGAACTACGGCTATCTCCTGCGCTGCGATTGACGACATCAGCGCCTGGGTACTTCTGGCCCTTCTCACCGCGATGGTGCATTCGGCTCAAGACTGGCGTCGCCTTGCGGTCACACTGCTTTTGCTGATTACGTTTGTGGCGATCATGCTGGTTCCGATCCGGCGTGCGGCGTCTTTTCTCGAATCCCTCTATCGAGAGCACGGCGCAGGCGTCGAGCTCATTTCCATCCTGATTCTGGGCATGCTGGCGGCGAGTTGGACGACCGAACGGCTGGGAGTGCATGCGCTGTTTGGCGCGTTCATGGCCGGTCTGGTCATGCCGAAACCTGAGCGCATGATTGCCGAGATAGTCGAGCGAATCGAATCTCTAAGTCTCGCACTCCTGCTGCCCCTGTTCTTTGCGCTCACCGGCTTGCGCACCCGCATTGACCTGCTCACCGGCGGATCCTTATGGGGCTACACCGCGGCGATTGTCGCAACCGCCGTTTTGGGCAAGCTTGCGGGAGCAGCTCTCACTGCAAAGGCAGCCGGGATGACGTGGAAGGACTCGCTAGGACTGGGTGTCTTGATGAACACCCGTGGCTTGGTTGAACTGGTGGTCCTGAATGCCGGGCTGGATCTGGGCGTCCTTTCCCCTGCTTTGTTCACCATGATGGTTCTCATGGCCTTGGTCACAACTTTCATGACCACTCCGATCCTGATTGCCCTGAAAATCCAGCGTCCCCCAAAAAACAAGATTGCGGTATATCTCGATAGGTAATCGTTCTGACAATAGCGCAAAACCTGCGGGTAAACGTAATCTCAGGTATTCGGCTGGAAGCCTAACACGTTACCGGATGAGAACAAGTAGGCGTTGGATGAGATCGGCCCGACGGAAATATGAAGGCTATGCGACCGGCGGGACCATTGCTTCGGGAAGACTGCCATGAAGAAGCTCCGCTTTGTGGTTTCGCTGATCACAGACGACAACGATTACCAGCGCGAGCAAGCCGCTGCCGCTATGGGTGCCGCTGTACGGCTAGATGTGGAAGTACAGACCTTGTTCGCGGACAATGATGCGATCAATCAAAGCCAACAGCTGCTGAAGATCATCCAGACGGCCCACACCGGCGTTGACGCGATCCTGGTGGAGCCGGCGAGCCGAACGTGCTTCCCTAAGGTGGCACATGCAGCCGTGGCGGCGGGTATAGGTTGGGGTGCCCTCAATTGCGAGCCCGACTACCTGAGAGAACTGCATTCTCTCAGGAACTCTCCCGTGTTTGCGGTCAGCGCCGACAACAGCCATGTGGGGCGAATCCAGGGACGGCAGCTTGCAGCCCTCCTGCCCAACGGCGGTTCTGTCCTGTACATCCAAGGCCCCTCTGGAAGCAGTGCTACAGAACAACGGGCGGCCGGGATGTACGAGAGCAAGCCGGAAAACGTGAAGATCAAAGTTATAAAAAGTGGGAATTGGACAGAGGACGGCGGTTACCAGGCGGTTGCTTCCTGGCTACGCCTCTCCACCTCTCACAAGGAACAAGTTAACGTGGTACAGGCCCAGAATGATTTTCTGGCGCTGGGCGCGAAGAAGGCAATTCAGGAACAGACTACGGGAGAAGAAAGGCAAATCAAATCGCGGCTGCCCTTTCTCGGCGTTGATGGTCTTCCCAAGACCGGCCAGGAATGGGTGAGACAACGTATGCTCACCGCGACTGTAATCGTTCCTGCGATCACCTCTACGGCTCTGGAAATCGTCGTTGCGGCTATCCGCCAACACAAGCAACCGCCTGAACGCACGCTAGTGCCGCCTAGATCGTTTCCTGAACCCGATGCGCTGGCGTCTGTCGCGGCTCGCATCTGAAGCTCGATCCGCCGTGTCTGGATTTCAACGGCATCAAAATAAACTTTCGGCGCCAGCGATGGCAATTTTGCTCGCGCCCTGAAAAGAGACAGTGAGTCTGTTCGCCTGCTGGTCGTAGCGATAATCTGTGCCCCCGCGCAGTTTCGCTCCCGCAAGCCGACCGAATCCGTCGCCGAATTTCTGTAGAACATACTTGCAAGCCAGCAGTAGGCTAACTGACTTACCACGGAACTTCACCCTAGGTTTACCCATTTTTCGAAGTTACCGCGGAACAGGCGGTTCACGTCGCGCTGGATTACCTGGCGGGTGACACTGCGGCCGTCACGGGCCAGCAGTTTGTAGCTGTTGGCAAGAATCCCGCTCATGGTAGCGCGGGTATTCCTCCATTTGTAGAGGACCTGTTCGAGAACCCGCGCGTCGGAGTGCTGCGGAATGAAACTCGTCCCCAGCATTTCAATGCGCTCGCGCGTGATTTCCTCCACGATGGAAGGGTTGTTCAAAAACCACCAGCACCCGAAGGGCATGAGATTGCTGAACTTTCGCGCGTACACGCAGAGCTCGTGCTGATTCTCCCGGCTCAAAACGCTCACCAGGAAGCGATTCTCGGGATAATCGCGGCAGATATTCTCCACGGCGCGCAGGTCGGCTTTGCCGACCGCATCGCCGGCCAGACGTATACGAGGATTCACCTGGCGGCGCACGCCAATCATCAACGATAGCGGTATATCAAATTCACGGCATGAAGGCAGAACCGCCTCGCTGAGGATCCTGCCCTGAACACTGTCTTCGGGAAATTGGAAGTCGTCGGTGAGCGACACTGCCATATACACCGGGCGCATACGTTCGTGCCAATCCGCAAGAAATCTGCGGACTTCGGCCACCGATTTGCCAGTAGCTTGAGCATCCACCGCGTAGCCCTGCTCAACCAGCTCTTGCCAGTGGCTGCCCCAGCCCCAAAGAATCCTATCCAGACGCAACACCGCCTGGAAGTCCGCCCGCGGTTGCGAGCCGTTCATCCAGACCCGCTGTTCTTCAGGGTGGAGTGGATCATTGGTCATCACCACCGAGCTCACTCCCGCCATCTGAAGCACTTTCAGGACGTGCGATTCAATCCTTTGGGCTCGGAAGAAAGAACGGGCTTCTTCGAGGTCGGGACTATCGGTTGGCAGGTCGAAAGCATCGAGAACGGCAATGACACCGCGTGTGGCTTCTGAAACTGGACTATTTTCCACGAACAGCGCCTGCCAGATTGCATTCGCTTGTTCGCGTTTCGACAACGCCCAGTAGCGCTCGGGAGAAACGGCCGACGAGCGGAATAACTCCGCTTCCAGATAGTGATACGTCAGCAATTCGTCGATACCCCACAGGCCCAAGCCTCCAAACGACGGGGCAAACAGGTGGGTATGGACGTCGATAAAGGGCGTGGTCGTGAGTACTTCTTCCACGGTGGATTGGATTTGATCCGCGGTTAGCAGATCGTCCCCAACTTGTGGTCTGGCCGGTGTAGTCTCCATTCGTTCCTGCGCTTCCGTTCGAGGGGCTTGCAGTTCCAACTAAGCAGCGATCAAGCCACATGCAATGCAATAAGGATAACCGAAACGCGCTGGGCGCGTTAGCTGTACCCCCCTTTCGTGCGTTCGAAAGCGGGGACATGGGTGGTTTTGTACGTGTCTGGCTGCACCCTGTCAAATCAAGAGTGTTAAAGGAGCCCTTTAGAAACACTCAACACGGAGAGTGGCAACCGACGTCGCCGCCCCAAGCAGGTTTGCTGAAATGACCCGTTAAAATTTCTCGTTTGACATTACCTTGCGATTCCTTCAGTCTGCTCTGCGCCGTCTGTGCACGGGTGGCTAGAGTCACCTTCATAAACTACCAAGGGAGCAATCATGTTCGCTAAGTCTACCGAGAGAAGAGAGTTCCTGAAGCTAACTGGAGCAGGCATCACCGGTTCCGCGTTGGCAACGGCCGCAACCGTTCAGCCGGCCCCTGCGAAGACAAAGACAAATCCTGAGACGGGTGACACACTCGACGTTAGAACCTTCGGCGCCACCGGCGATGGGAAGACTTTGGACACTCCAGCCATCAACAAAGCAATTGACGCCGCGGCGGCCGCGGGCGGGGGCATCGTTCGATTTCCGGCAGGAAGCTATCTCTGCTATTCCATCCACCTCAAGAGCCACATCACTTTGTTCCTTGACCCGGGCGCAACCATAGTGGCGGCGGACGCGCCCGCCGCAGGTGCCGGCGGTGGTTATGACCCGGCAGAGCCCAATGCATGGGACAAATTTCAGGATTTTGGCCACAGCCACTGGCACAACAGCCTGATCTGGGGTGAAGACCTGGAAAATATTTCCATCGAAGGCCAGGGGCTGATCTGGGGCAAAGGCCTGAGCCGTGGAGATAGAGACCTCGTACTGGCCGCAGGCGTCGGCAACAAATCCATCAGCCTGAAGAACTGCCGCAACGTCAACCTTCGTGACATCTCGATCCTGCACGGCGGGCACTTCGCAATCCTGGCCACCGGAGTGGACAACCTCACCATCGACAACCTTAAGATCGACACCAATCGTGACGCGATCGACGTCGATTGCTGCCGCAACGTGCGCATCTCGAATTGCAGCGTCAACTCGCCCTGGGACGACGGCATCTGCCTGAAAGACTCTTACGGCCTGGGTTTCGCACGATCCACCGACCACGTCACCATCACCAACTGCTACGTAACGGGCGGCTACGAAGAAGGCACCATGCTCGATGCCACTTACAAGTCCTTTGCCGCAGACGCCAAGGTTCCCCGCAACGGTCGGATCAAGTTCGGCACCGAAAGTAACGGCGGCTTCCGCAATATCACCGTTTCCAATTGTGTAGTTGAGAAATGCCGGGGAATCGCCCTCGAGTCAGTTGACGGCGCGATACTCGAGGACGTTGCCATCACCAACATCACCATGCGCGACCTCGTCGACGTTCCTTTCTTTCTCCGCCTGGGTAGGCGGATGCGCGGTCCCGAAGGAACACCGGTGGGAGAATTGCGACGCGTGCTGATCAGCAATGTGATCGTCTCCAACTGCGCCTCTCGCCAGGCCACGATCATCACCGGAATTCCGGGCCATTACATCGAAGACGTCAAGTTCAGCAACATTCTTGTGCTACACCAGGGCGGAGGCACAAAGGAAGGCGCAGCAATTCAGCCACCGGAACTGGAGAACGTATATCCCGACCCAAACCGTTTCGGACCGCTACCGGCCCACGGCTTCTACATCCGTCACGCGAAGAGAATCGAGATGAGGGATGTCGAGGTCCGACCCATGAATCCAGATATGCGGCCCGCCTTCGTCCTTGACGATGTAAGTGGCGTGCAGCTCATTCACGTCAAGCTGCCGCAGACTACCGAGGTTCCGTCGCTGGTGCTCAAGAATGTCAGAGACTTCAGCATTACACAGAGCAAGCCGGTTGCGGATGCACAAGTGGAAAGTGCCGAGCAGAAGACGCTTTGACTATTGCGATCGTTGTGCGGAGACGAACTCCCTGCACGGCGTCATCCTGAGAGACTTTACTCTCGAAGGATGACACATCGTGAACCTGACCCTACGTGATCGGCCCTGGATTAAACAGAGCCAGCGCGCTGTCCAGTCCCCAGTGGTCTGCCCAGGTCTTCTTAAACCCCGCCCCACGGGCACAAGAAGGAATGAGCCACCAGCTCGCGCCAGGGCTCACGTTAACTCGCGGTGAATCCCGCAATCGTAATCTCAGTTTGAAAATTTTCCTACGCTGCTCGCGCCGTTCGGCGTCCCTCAATCCCGTCCAGCGCATCCCACAACGCCTTGGCTGCGGCTTCTCCCGACTCCAACGCCTTTTCCGCGCCTTGCGGATTTGACGCCAGTTGTTTAGCCAGTTGCTGCCGCCACACTTGCGAGTGGTGCACATCGGCCGTAGTGTGCAGAGTGAAGTATCCACGAGTCCTCTCGTCTGCACCATACAGGTGCTCGAGCCCGCGGGCTTTCTCCTGCGCAACTCGCGGCACTTGTGACTCGTAGACATAGAATGCCGCCAGCGCTTCTTCGGGCGCCCCCTGCTGCGCCACCCGGTGATAGAAACTCACCAACCGCTTGATGGCGGGCACGGGCGTGTGCCCGCGCATGTTTCGGCTTGCGCCCATGCCTTCGGCGAAATCCAGCCACAACTCGGAGTGCGCCGGTAACGGTTCCCCGTACAGGTCTTCTCCGCCTTTCTCGTCGCTCATGTTGGCCAGCACCGCCCGCCGCAGTTCGCTTTCTTCCAGCCGAATTCCCAACTCTGCCAGGTAGGTTGGAAAAGCTTCTACGTGGTAGTAGTAGTCGCGCGCGTATTCCTGCAAGTCCTCGCGCGTCAACTCACCTGCAGCCCAAGCCTTGTAGAAGGGATGGCAAAGCAGGTCATACTTAGCGATACACGCATCCAGTTGCTGGAAGAATTCCTTCGGGGTCATACGGGCTCCTGTTCTAAGAAGTGAAGCACTACTATAAGGTGACGCCCGATGCCTGACAAGTAATCCGGTCAGGCAGGGGTATCAGCTTGAGGGCTAGCGCTGCTCTGGGCGGTTGAGCTGCGAATACCGGTACGGTCAGTTCGCGCTGACAAGGTGCCGTTACTACGCTGGCCGGGGCAGAATGACTCTCACTCTGCACCCCCGCTCGTCAGGCCGGTTCGTGAGTTCAAGGGAGCCGCCGTGCGCTTCCGCGATCTGACGCGAAAGGACGAGACCGATACCGCTGCCGGAGGGCTTGGTTGTGTAGAACGGAACGAACGCGTTGCTCGGATTCAACAGGCCCGGGCCGTTGTCTTCGATAGTCAAGTCCACAGCTTTTTCGAGCAGCTTCCAGCTAATGACAACGCTCGGCTGGAAACCGTTCTTTGGAGTGGATTCAGGTTCCTTTGGGCCTTTGGTGGCGGGCGGCCCTTCCAGGACAGCTTCCGCCGCGTTACGCACCAGATTGATGAGCATCTGCTCGAGTTGATCCGAGTCTGCCATCACGGTGACCTCGGGTCCGGGAATCACTTTCACTTCTATGCGGGTTTCTAATCCCGCGACACGCCTTACCAATGGCGACAAGGTTGATCTCTTGAGAACGGGCGATGGCATCTGCGCCAGTTGCCGATAAGCTTGCAGGAAGCGGTTGAGCGACGCGGCCCGAGCTTCGATGATGCCCAGCCCGCGCTCGAAATCCTCACGCTCCTCCGCGGCCAGAGTCGTTCCCGAAAGTCGCGCATGCAGGCTTCCTGCGATCGACTTAATGGGTGCGAGCGAGTTATTCAATTCATGACCCATCACACGAATAAGGCGCTGCCACGCTAGCCGCTCTTCTTCCCGTAATGCCCGGCTCACATCGGAGAGCACAACTAGTGTGTGCGGTACTCCTCGCTGCCGAAACGAACTTCGCCGTACAAACCAGCGCGCGTCGCTGTTGAAGTGCAAGGGGATCACGGATGCATTCTCGGCGGAAAGACATGTTTTCAAACCCAGCTCCGCGGCGGTCCTGCCAAGCAGTCTCGGAGAAGCCTGTTGAAGAAGTCTTTCACCGGCAGAGTTCACTAGCCGCAGGGCTTCGCCGGGATCGAATGCAAAAAGTGGGATGTCCACTTCTTCGACGACGCGCTGGAGCAGGGCGGTCGCCTCGATCGCGCCAATGCGATGCGCTGCCAGCAGGTCGGCCAGCATGTTGACTTCTAGAGAGAGCTCCCCAAGTGCGTCGTCGGGAACCGCCATCCGTGCGCGAAAGGAATAATCCTCTTCGCGAAGAGCGCCGACCACATTGGCCAGCGTCTGCAGGGGGCGAATAATTTGATCGTGGAGAGCGGCGACGATTAACCCACAGATAACCAACTCGGCGAAAAGCAAAGCCAACTTTGACTCGATGGCCCAGTCTTGCAGCCAGATCAGGATTCCGCTGACTATCAATCCGGGCAAAGCGAGCCACAACGACGAACGAATGATCCGGCGCTCAAAAGGAGCTCGACGCGGTTTCTTGCGTTTGGATCCTTCCGTCTCGCGCGGGCTAAAGCCCATACTTTTCCATTCGACGATACAGCGCGCCGCGGCTCAGACCGAGCGCTTCGGCGGCCTGGCTTACATTTCCCTGGAAACGTTGCAGGGCCTTGCGGATCAGGATCGTCTCCACCGATTCGAGACTCAGTTCCTCCAGGTTCTGCGCCTGTGATCGCTGTAGACCCAAGCCCAGGTCACCGGGCTGGATTTGCTCGCTGCGGCACATGAGGACAGCTCGCTCCAGTGTGTGCTCCAACTCACGAACGTTGCCTGGCCAGGAATATTGCATCAGGGATTGCAAGGCTGACGGATCGAGCCCTCGAATCGCACGACGATAACGGGAGGCGTAGTGCGACAAGAAGTGCAGCGCAAGAACCGGAATATCCTCGCGGCGCTCACGCAGGGACGGCAAATGGATTTCAACCGTATTGAGGCGGAACAACAGATCTTCGCGAAACTGGCCGGCCTGACAGGCAGCCTGGAGATCCGAATTCGTAGCGGAGATGAGGCGTACATCAACCCGCTTGGAGCGGGACGATCCCACCCGTTCGATTTCTCCCGACTCCAGCACGCGCAGCAGCTTGGATTGCTGGCGCATTGGCACGTTGCCAATTTCGTCAAGAAAGATCGTGCCACCATCCGCCAGTTCGAAGCGTCCGATGCGGTCCGTCCGGGCATCGGTGAAAGCGCCCTTCACGTGGCCGAAGAGTTCACTCTCAAAAACACCTTCGGCCAGGCCGCCGGTATTCACAGCGACCAACTGACGCGAAGCCCGCAGCGACAAGACATGGATCGTCCGCGCGACTACTTCCTTGCCCGTCCCATGCTCGCCGGTAATCAAGACATTCGCGTCGGACGGAGCGAAGCGAGTGATGGCTTCCAGCACCGGGATCATTGACGGCGCTGTGGCAATGAACTCGGGCCGGCCCTGAACGCTCAGCAGACGATTTTCAGCGGCCAGCCGTTCTGCTCGCTGCAGCGCACGATGAAGTTCGACCTGGGTTCGCAGAATAGCGAGAAGCCGCTCGTTCTCCCATGGCTTCTGAATAAAATCCCGTGCTCCCCGGCGCATCGCCTCAACCGCCAGGTCCACATTTCCCCATGCGGTCATGACGATCACGGGAAGTGTACTGTCCATCGCGACAATATCTGACAGGAGACCCAACCCCTCCTGTCCGGATGTGGTGTCCCGAGTGTAGTTCAGATCGATCAACACGGCGTCGTAGGAAGAACTCGCGAGGGCGTCGCGAGCGAGTTCGGGAGAGCGGACAACGTCAACTTCGTAGCCTTGCGGCTTCAGCAGGAGTTCGATGGCCTCGAGGATATGCTGCTGGTCGTCGGCCGCTAAAATGCGGGGAAATTTGGATGCGCTTTGCGCCAACCCGGCGGAAAGCCCAATCTCCCCGGTCTTGGTTGAGCTTGGCATGAGCTAAGGACTCTGACTGGCGATGGCGCCGTTTTCCGCGTCCTGCACCTTTACTCCATTATGTTCCAAAGTACTGCCAGTTGCACGATCCAGCTCAACTTTTGCCTTTTCGTAGGTGGTCATGGCGGTGACCATATCCAGTTCGGCGATGGAGAGATCCCGCTGGGCGGTCATGGTCTGGAAAGTCGATCCCGCGCCGAGTGTCTGCTCCTTCTGCATGATCTCGAACGTACGCTGCGCCAGGTCCCGCGCCTTTCGAGCGGCCCCGACCCGGGCCCCGGTCTGCTCCAAGGCATATTGCGCGTTCCGCACTTCGATGCGGATTTGCTTTCTCAATTGCTCACGGCGCAGTTCCGCCTGCCGGTATTCCAATTCTGAGCGGTACTGATCTGCCTTGGCCACCCGATTTCGCAAAGGAATATTAAGACTCAGTCCGATGTAGTAGTCAGGAGAGGAATTGTTGAAGGCATTTGCCAGAGCGCCGGAATAGTCCACGGGCACATTCGAGGAGTTCGGAGTTGGAAGGTTGTAGATCGGATTCAGCGGCCCGGCTAACCCCGATCCTCCATAGAAGCCGACCAGGGCCAGCGACGGCAACAGCGCATTGCGCGCGGCTTTCCCGCTGATCTGTCGGTTCACCAGGTCAACATCAGATTCGGCAAGCTCAGGGCGGTCACGCAACGCCTCGGCAATAAGGCCTTGAACCGCCTGCGCGGCCTGGGTTTCGACGGATTCAAAGCGGTCGACAGGAACCACCGGCACAGCCTCAAGCACAGCGTCATCAAGACTCTTGGTCAATGCGTTCTTGATGAGCAATTCCTGAAGTTGCAGGCTGGTGCGCGCCACCGTCAGATCCTGATCGCGCTTTGATACCTCGGCCTCCGCGCGCATCACATCCATCGCCGGAACGCTTTCAAGCTGAAGTTGTTTCCGAGCATTGTCCAGCGATTGCTGGGCAAACGCCAGCGACTGCTCGTTGACCCGTGACTGTTCATAGGCGTTTACCAGGTCCCAATAGATGTTCTTGATCTGGGTGATGGTCGCGGTCACCTGATCCTTAAACGCGATGTCAGAAATCTTCTTATTGTTCTTTGCGATCGTTAGATACCGCAGGTTGGGCCCGAAACCGAATCCTGCCAACAACTGCTGCTGGAAAGAGAAGCGGTACATCGAATTCAGGACCGGCGACAAATTGAAGAACGGACTGTTAGTTGTCTGGCGGCTATTGTTGAATTCGACCGTAAAACTGGTCCCTGTCGGAAAAGCCTGCGAGTAGCTAACGCTTGCCTGTCCGGTATTTGATTGCAGCGACGGCACACCGTAAATCTGCTGATTGGCCAGCGGTGTGGTCTGGTGCTCAGCGCCAACTGAACCGATGATTGAGGGATCGTACGAAGCAACCGCCGTGCCCACGCCCAAGGTAGATTGCACCAATCCGGACGCGCCCGCGCCCGCTCCGCCTGCGCCGCCAGTAGTTCCACCCGCTCCCGCTCCCGGAGCTCCTGTGCCGAAACCACCAACTCCGCCGCCGGGAGTTCCCTGCACCACTCCGGCGTTAACCCCGCGAAAACTTCCGCCGGCCTTGGTACGCAGTATGTCCATATTAGCGATTGGCAGATTGTAGCGGGCGATCGCCAAGTCGAGATTGTTCTCCAGCGCCAGCCGGATCGCATCCTTGAGCGACAAGTACAGCTTGCCGTCGCGAATCAATTGACCGAGCAGCGGAGAATTCGTGAGGTCCGGGCGAGGAACCTGATCTGCCGAATACGCGCTGAGAGGGTTGCGCGATGCAGGCATGTCAAAGCGAACAGACGCGTTCGTCTGTCCGGAAGCCGTCGCGGTCACGGCAACAAGGAACCATGACACGACATCGCGCGGGAAAGTTGGGCCGGCGATGCCAATCCTTCATTGCTTCACCGCCTCATACGGCTGCAGATCGGGGTTTGCCGTGTCGCCGACCATCCAGCCATCACGCAGTTGAATGGTACGAGTGCCATAGGCCGCATTAACCTCTGAGTGGGTGACCTGAACAATCGTGGTTCCTTGTTGATTCAGTTCGCGAAAAAGTTCCATGATTTCCTTGGCCTGTGAGGAGTGCAGGTTTCCTGTGGGCTCGTCGGCAAGCAGGAGCGCGGGTTTGTGGATGACTGCGCGGGCGACTCCCACCAGTTGCTGCTGTCCGCCGGAGAGCTGGCTGGGAAACAAATCTTTCTTCGCGACAATCTGAAACCGGTCCAGCGTGTCCGCCACCAGGCTCTGCCGCTGACCGCTAGGGACGTCTTTATAAGAGAGCGGCAGGTCGATGTTCTCGCGCACCGTCAGATCGTCAAGCAGGTGATAGCTCTGAAAGACCATGCCGATGTTCCGCTTGGCCAGTTCGCCACGCTGCTTTGCGCTTCATCTCATGAACAGCCTGCTCGCGAAACCAGTACTCACCTGCCCACTGATCGTCGAGCAAGGCAAGCACATTCAAGAGGGAAGACTTCCCTGCTCCCGATGGCCCCATGAAGGTGACGAACTCGCCCTGGCGAATCTCCAGATTGATGCGGCGCAAGACCCAGGTTTGTCCGGCTGCGGTTTTATAGCTGCGTTCGATGCTTTTTAGTTGGATCATATTTCCCCTGAACTAACTTTTCTCAGAAATACGCAATCATTCACACCGCAACGCCACCATCGGATCGACCGCGGTTGCCCGGCGGGCTGGGATGTAGCACGCGAGCAATGCCACAGCTGACAGCAGAATCACGACGATCGCGTATGTCACTGGGTCGGCAGCGCTGACACTCATCAACAACTTGCCCATCGCGCGCGTGAGGACCAAGGCAACGATCACACCCACCGCCACGCCTGCAATCACCAGCCGCAACCCGTGCCGCGAAACCAGCTTAATAATGTCGTGCGCGCTCCGCCCCGAGCGCGATACGAATTCCAATTTCCTGGGTCCGCCGTGTCACCGAAAACGAAACCACCCCATAGACACCCACAACTGCAAGAACCAGGCCAAGGATCCCCATGGTCCCGGCCAGCGCCGCGGCAAGCCGAAAAATGAACATTCCGGCAAGTCCATGCACGGTCTGGTCCATGGTGTGGATATCAATCGCGGGCAGGTCGGGAGCCAGCTTGTTAATCTCCTGCTGCACGTTCTGAATCAGCTGCTCTGGCGGTATCGAAGATCGAAGCTGAAGCGCCGCAAATGCAGACGGATTCTGCGCGAAGGGAACATAAAAATAGGGAGAGGAATCCGGCGACAGAAAAAAGTATTGCCCATCGTGCGCCACCCCAACCACTTCGATGAACGGACCGCTGGCGCCTTTCAGGCTGAAGCGTTTGCCGACGGGATCCTGGTTCGGCCAAAAGCGATTTGCCATGGCCTGGTTCACAATCGCGACCGGCAGCGCTTTCTCATTATCGGAATCTCTGAAATCGCGGCCACGCAACAGGGGGACACGCATGGTGCGCAGGTATCCAGGATCAATGCTGTTGGAAGAAACCTTGGGGGGCTGTTGGTTAGGAACAACGGCTTGGCCTTCAAGATAGAGAGGATCCGAATGTCCGGGAAACGACATCGGCACAGAGAATGCGACGCTGGCGGATTCGACGCCGGGCATCGCACCCACGCGCTCCACCAGTTCCCGATACAGGTCAGTGCTGCGCGCCTCGCTGTAACCAATTTGACGCGGGTCAAGCATGACGTTGAGGACGTGATCGGGATCGAAACCCAGATACATACGCTCCGCGTGGCCGAGACTGCGGACGAACAATCCGGCGACGACCAGCAACATCAGGGAACACGCGACTTGCACGACAATCAGCACGCTGCGGATGCGATGCTTCTCCGGCCCACTGGAAGCGCCCCGCGCGCCTTCGTGCAATGTGGTGAGTATGTCAGTTCGTCCGGCGCGAAAGGCAGGCCAGAGGCCGGCAATCACTCCGGTGAGAACCGCGGCTCCGAGCGTATAGGCAAAAACTCTCCAGTCGAAGCTGCAATCCATGCTGTAACCCAGGTTGGAGGAGGTCGTAACGATCGAATGAAGGAAGAAGCCACTGGCCGCGATGGCCCCCTTTCCCAGGATCACGCCAGCGGCCCCGCCCAGCACAGCGAGCAGAAGGCTCTCCGTGAGGACCTGCCGTATCAGCCGGGCACGCCCTGCGCCCAGGGCGGCGCGAATACCCATTTCATGCTGGCGCGCGGTCGCGCGGGCGAGAAGAATATTGGCCACGTTGATGCAAGCCAAGACCAGGACCATTCCTGCCAGCCCGAGAAACAAAGCTGCGATTATGGGAACAAAGCTGGAGACGAACGGTGCCGGCCGGGACATCCACTCGGGGATCAACCGAATCCTGAACTTGTCGTCCGTGGAAGGATATTCCGCTGCCAGTCGCTTGGCGATCACGTCAACCGAGGCTTGCGCATAGTGTCGGCTGATGCCCGGTTTCAGCCTGCCGAGCACGAACAATTCGCGATGGCCGCGATTGGACCAAAAGTCAGTTGAGTTTTCGCTTTGCGACAGGAAACTGAGCGGCAGATAGCCATCCATTTGGAAGGCGAAGAAGGTGCCATGAAATTCCTCTTGCGCGACGCCGATAACCGTGGCTGGTTTGCCGTTGACCAGGACCTGCCGGCCGACAACTCCCCGGTCCTCACCGAACGTTTTTCGCCAATAGGAGTAACCCAGGACTACCTGAAGTTGGTCCCCTGCCTTCTCGCCCTCGGCCGGCAGGAATAGTCGGCCGAGCAAGGGCTTCACTCCGAGCGTGGAAAAATAATTGCCACTCACCGCGCTGTAGGCGAATTCACTGGGGGTGCCATTGGTACTCAGTCCTGCAATTCCCGTGGCGTACGCGAACACGCCGGAGAACACGTCTGCCTGCTTGCGCACATCGATGAGGTCGAGAAATGAGAATTTGGAGCCATCCTCGCGTGGCGCGGCCAGAACGGTGATCTGTTCCGGCGCGGGTACAGGCAGGGGACGGAAAAGCCATCCGTTCAGGACGCTGAAGATGCCGGTGTTGACGCCAATCCCCAGCGCCAGCGTGAGAACTACGACCACTGTGATGGCAGGCGTTTTTATTAATTGTCGAATTGCGTAACGTACGTCTTGAAGGCATCCATTCATCTGGTGTTCTCCTTCACTCGTACCGCAGTGCCACCATGGGATCGACATTCATCGCCCATCGTGCGGGGATGTAAGCCGCCATAGCTGCTACCAAAGCCAGCAGGAAGGTCAGGAGAGCGAATGTCACAATATCGATCCGCACCACCCCGAAGAGCAGGCTCGAGAGTGCGCGGGTCAACAGCAATGCGAGCACTAGACCGATGCCCAGCCCAATGGCGGCCATTTTCATCGCCCCGCCGACGACTAGCCTGAGCATGTCGAAGCGTCGCGCTCCCAGTGCCACGCGCACTCCGATTTCATGAGTGCGTTGGGTAACGGAGTAGGCCATGACTGCGAAGATCCCGGCCGCCGCCAGGGTGAGCGCACAGACGCCGAAGATCAGCATCATGCGAGCCGACAACTGGACGCCGCTCAGGCCATCGGAAACCACCTGCTCCAGGCTGCGAATGTCATACGCGGGTTGGTCCACGTCCACGGCGCGCAATTGCGCGTTGACGGGCCCGGCAAGCGTCAGGGGGTTTCCCGACGTTCGCACCACGAATGCGGAAGAAGACTCCGGGTGTTGCGCGAGTGGCACGTACGCAGTCGGAGCGGGGTCATAATCCAGGGGAATCGGCTGCACGTCCCCCACGACTCCTACAATCGTGCGGAAAGGCTGAGCAGCTTCGGGCCGTCCACATTGGATATGTTTTCCCAATGGGTTCTGGTCAGGCCAGTTTTGACGGGCCATCGTTTCGCTGATGACCGCGACCGGAGGAGCGTTGGGTCCATCCTGATCGGAAATCAGCCTGCCTTGCCGCAGGGGAACATGCAATGCTGGGAAGAATCCTGGAGTGACGACTTGCGAGATGGCTGACGGCATGTCTCCAGAAGAGACCGGGCCTTTACCCTCCGCGGTGAACTCGGTCCAGTTCCACGACCATCCCGACGGCAAGCTGGTCACCCACGCCGCAGATTCGACACCCGGCAGAACCTGAATGTTCCGCAGGACCTGTTCGTAATATCCGCGGATGCGGTCTCTATCGTGGTACTTCGCTTCCGGCAGCACGACATGGAACGTAAGGACGTGGGTCCGATCAAAGCCCATGCTATTGGTCAACAGAGTGCGGAATCCCTTCACCATCAAGCCTGCGCCTACCAGCAGAACCAGAGAAAGGGCAATCTCGGAGATGACCAGCAAAGTACGATAGCGTAGCCGGCTGGCACTGGGACTGCCGCCGCGCGTGCCCTCTTTCAGAGTTTCATTCACGTCAGGACGCGAGAAGTGCCACGCGGGCGCCAGCCCTGCAACGATGCCGGTAAGAATCGCAACCAGAAGTGTGAACAGGAACACTCGGGAATCAATCTGCAAGTGCTTTAGGCCCGCGATATGTTCGACGATAAATGGGGGAAGGCTACGGCGCATAAGGTTGATCCCCAAGGCGGACAAGAGGAGTGCGCCCGCGCTCCCGAGCAGTGCGAGCAAGACACTTTCCACCAGCAGCTGCCGTCCGACCTGCCAGCGGCTGGCCCCGAGTGCGGCACGCAGCGCGATCTCCCTTTGACGCCCAGAAGCGCGGGCCAGCTGTAAGTTGGCAACATTGGCACAGGCCAGCAAGAGAACAAAGACGGCTGCGCCCATCAGCATCAGAATGAACTGTCGCGAACCGACAGTGAGATCTTCGACCGTATTTCTGACGCTGACCCCGTGTCCGGCATTGCTCTTGGGATACTGTTTGCCCAGACTCGCGGCAATCGTCTCAAGGTTCGCCTGTGCCTGATGTATGGAAACGCCATCTTTCAGCCGTCCGAAGACTGTCAAATAGTGAGTCTCGCGGTCTTCTCTTGCAGTGCCATTCAGATCGAGCGGAGTCCAAACCTTTGATCCAGTTGGGAAATCAAGATCGGCAGATGCAATACCAATTACGGTGAAATTTCGACCATTTAAGAGCAGTTGCCGACCTACAATTCCAGAATCCGCACCCAGATGCTGCTGCCAGAATCCATAGCTGATAACCACCACTGGCGCAACCCCACTCTGGAAATCTGCACCCCCAATGTAACGGCCCAGTTGCGGAGACAATCCCAGCAACGAAAAGAAGTTTGCTGTTACCTGCGAACCTTCCACATGCTCCGCCACGCTGCCGCCAGTCAAATTCGCGTCCCAGCCGCGGACGGCCGCAAGCTGGTCGAATTGCGTGCTCTGCTCACTCCAGTCACGGAAGTTTGCGGGAGCTGGACTCAGATGGTTGTCATCCTGCTTGGGCGCCGTCTCCCAGACCGTGACGATGCGATCGAGATTCGGGAATGGAAACGGCTTCAGTAGCATGGCATTGACCGTGCTGAAAGTTGTTGTATTGGCGCCGATACCCAGGGCGAGAGTAATCACCGCAACTGCAGCGAAGCCGGGGCGCTTCCGCAACATGCGAAGTCCGTGGCGAACATCTTGTAGCAGTCCAGTCATTGGTCGTTCCTCATTCGTACCGCAGTGCCACCATGGGATCGACTTTCGCCGCGCGCCGCGCCGGGATGTAGCAAGCCAGCATCGCCACAACAACGAGCATCAAGGCGACCACAGCAAATGTTAGGGGATCAGTCGCACTCAACCCGAACAACAGCGATTGCAGGGTTCGAGTCAGGACCAGTGCTCCCGCTAGTCCGACCGCGACGCCAATCAGCGCAGTCACGATTCCCTGCCCCAGTACCAAACGCAGGATGTTGCCCGGTGATGCACCCAACGCTGTTCGCACTCCAAACTCTCCGGTTCGCTGGGAGACTGCATAGGCCATCACGCCGTAGAGTCCCGCGATGGCCAGCAGCAGGGCTGCGCCTGCGAACACGCCCATCAGCGTCAGGTTGAAACGCCGGGCTTATGAGAGTTCGACAACACTTGGGTAAACGTGTTGAAAGTCGGCGGGATATTGGGATCGAGTCCGTGCACAATCTGCCGGGCGGAACGGATAACGGCGGCTGGGTCGGTCTGGCTACGCACGACCGCCGTGAAATGGTAGGTCGCCTGCGGACGCTGGCGATAGTTCACATAGATGGTCGGGCTGGGAGTCGTTTCCACGCTGTCCGTGCGCACGTCGCCGACCACGCCGATGATGGTGAGCGGGCGCAGATCACCGTCCATGTTGCCGAATTCGATGCTCTGTCCTAGCGGGTCCTGTCCCGGCCATTTTTCGCGGGCGAGCGATTGGCTGACACGGGCCACGTGCGGCGCATCGATGGTGTCCCGGTCGTCGAACAGACGTCCGCGAAGCAGTGGGATACCAAGAGTGCGAAAATAGCCTTCACTCGCCGGGCTATAGTTTGCGTATCCGGTGCGCGTGGCGGTGTGAAACCAGGCCCCCAGTTCCTCCATGGCATGAGGCGGCTGTTCACCAGGCGCCAACAAAACGTAGGTTCCATTCGACAGGCATTCGGTCAACGGCAGATTTCCGGTTCCCCCCACTTCCAGCACTCCGGGTATGGCGCGCATTTGCGCAATCAACTGGTTGAGGAACTAGATGGCGCGTCGTCAGCGTCTTTGTCGGCGAAAGAAAGCGCAAGATCAACGGTAATGACGTGCTCGGTATGAAAGCCCGGGTCGGTGGCGAGAACGCTCAGCAGACTGCGCCCCAATAGGCCCGCACCGGTGAGCAACACCAATGTGATCGCCAGTTGCCCGGCGATGATAGCGCGGCCCAGACGATGGCTGCGCGGCGCGCCGCTCTGCGACCGGCCACGCTCTGCCAAGCCGGTTGCGCGTTTCCCGATGTGGCCCGCAGGGCACTGAAAACTCCCAGCCCGCCGCCACTAGCGAGGAGATTCCAAGGGCAAAGAGCAATACCGGTAGGCTGATGGAAATTTTTTCTGCCAGTGGCAGTTCAGGCGGAGCCATCCGCACCAGCGTAACCACTCCCCAGCGTGCCGCCAGGACGCCTGCGGCGCCTCCGGCCAGAGAGAGCAGCAGGGTTTCCGTGAGGAACTGCTGCGACCAAACGGGCTCGCGTCGCGCCGATTGCAGCGCGAATCGCCAACTCCCTTTGCCGTGCGGTGGCTTGTGCCAGCAGCAGGTTCGCCACGTTGGCGCAGGCAATCAGCAAGAGGAAGGTTACGGCACCCAGCAGAATGACTAACGCGGGCCGCACGTTGCTGGTCATGGCATCCTGCAGACGAGCCACCGCGACGTCGGTCATGTCTACGTCTTGGCCGTATTGCTGTTTGATCTGGCGCGCAATCGACGCCAACTCGGCCCGCGTCTGCGCCGGAGCAATCCCGTTACGGAGGCGTCCCAATACATGCCAGTTGTGGGCACTGCGGCTCGGCAGCCGCTGGCGGAGTTCTCGTGGCATCCAGACAGTGGAATCATCGGGGAAGCGAAAGCCGGGTGGCAGCACGCCGATCACCGACACCGCCTGATTCTCGATGGTCAACTTGACCGCCGAAAGATCAGCGGTACTTCCAAGATATTGTTGCCAGTATCCGTAGCTCACGAGGGCGGTGGGGGCTGCGCCGAAATGCTGGTCATCCGCCGCAAAGCTGCGTCCCAGCGCGGGCCGTACGCGCATGAGTGGGAAGAAGTCACGGGAAACTGTCGCCACCGTGATGCGCGTCGGCTCGGAACCGCCGGCAACCGATTCGGGCCACGCTACATACTCGGCCAACGCCTGCAGAGAACGGCTTTGCGAACGGATGTCTTCAAAATTCGGGTCGGTATTCGTCCGCCGGCCCTGCGCATTCACCTCCCAAAGGCGGACGATCTGGTCAGGATTTTCGTACGCAGTGGCCGCAGCAGGACTTCGTACGCCACGCTGAAAATTGCGGTGGTCGCACCGATCCCGAGCGCCAGAGTGAAGAATGCGACCAATGTGAAGCCCGGTTCTTCCGCAACATGCGGATCGAAAAACGCAGATCCTGTAGCAGCATTTCCATAGTTTCCCTCACTCGTCAGCGCTACCATGGGATCGAGATTTTCGCGGCGCGCCGGGCCGGGAGGTAGCTAGCCGCAACCGCCACACAGCTCAGCACGACCACCACTGCGGCAAACGTCGCCGGGTCAGTGGGTCGCGTGCCATACAACAGGCCCGCCATCAGGCGACTTAAAGCCAAAGCTCCTGCCAATCCCACGGCGACTCCGGCAAGCGCCTGAACTATTCCCTGGAAAACCACCAGCCTCAGCACGTCTCTTCCCTGAGCCCCCAGCGCCATTCGGACGCCAATCTCGTGCGTCCGCCGCGAAACTGAATAGCTCATGACGCCATAGATGCCTACGCCCGCCAGAACCAGCGCTACAGTGGCAAACACTCCCAATAGAACCATGTAAAACCGGACTGGCCGGTGGCTTCACCAACCACCTGGTCCATGGTCTGAATCTCAGAGATGGGAATGTTCTTGTCGAGCGAACGAATTGCTCCGCGGATGTCTGGCGCTAAAACCGCAGGGCCACCGCTGGTTCGCACTACCAGAGTCAAATAGGCAAACGGTGGCGATGGAGTGTCGAGATACGATCGGTTCTGCAGGTAAGGCAGGAATACCTCTTCTTCAGGCGGACTGACCCAGTTACTCCGTGCGGTGTTCTTGGTCACACCCACTACGGTGAGCCACGAAGGATTTTTCGCCGGATCGTCAAATGTGATTCGCTTGCCGATCGCGTCTTCGCCGGGCCAGTAGCGGCGGGCGAGATAGTCGTTGATCACCACCACTCCGGGCGCGCGCAAGTTGTCGGCATCGGTTACGTCGCGGCCTCGCAGGATCGGGATTTGCATGGTCCGAAAATAGCCGGGAAGACGACCCGGTAGGTGGCAATGAGGTCATCTCCCGGACGCTGGGGCGGACGGCCCTCGATGTGAAACGGGAAGCCCCATTCGTCGCCCGCAAGCGGCAGATGGTTGATGCCGCTGGCGGATTGAACTCCGGGCAGAGCGCTCACGTTCTGCAGCACTGTCTGGTAGAAATTGCCGGTATGGCCGGC
>CAWEJA010000015.1:0-57014 GCA_963809295.1 Terriglobia bacterium
CCGGCACGTTCGCGGTAGTGGGACTAGACGCAGCCAGCGCGGAAATTGCCGCCACCACAATCAAGATGGCTGCCACGAGAGAAAATCGCTTCATATAAACGCCTCTGTCTGTTTAGATGCCTTCGGAGAGGGCAGAGATCCCGACGTCTTCAAATCAACGGCTTACATGACATCAGGCATCTATTCTGGACGTCTGGCAAGACCGGTCCAGAGAAAGCGACATGGCAGCTGATATGCCTCTGCTGTCACAGCCACGAGATGCTATGTACAAGGCAGCCCCTTTGCGGGGCTGTTTTTGTTTCTTGATACACTTCACCCTGATATGGCCGGGGTGTGCAATGGCGTACTGCAAGATGCTCATTGAAGTCTGGTGTGATTGGGATCCGAGGAAGAGCGACCATGCCCTCGGCGCGCCGCGCCGCGCTGAAAGCGATCGAGCTTGATCCAAATCTGGCTGAAACCCACGCTTCGCTGGCGGATGTTTTACTGAGTGATGGTCAATGAAAAAGCTCAGGTTTCTGATTTCTCTTCCGACGAGCAAGAATGACTTCCAGCTAGCACAGGCTCTTTCCGCAGAGCAGACCGCTCAGAAACGGGCGATTGATTTGGAGATCGTCTACGCGGATAACGACGCAGTACAGCAAAGTACGCAAATTCTGAAAGCGATCCAGGTTCCTGTTGGAACAAGACCAGATGCGATTGTGATTGAACCAGCTAGTGGAACTGCACTGCCTCAGGTGGCCCGAGCGGCTTGTGCCGTCGGAATAGGATGGGCCGTGTTGAACCGGGCTCCGGACTACATTTCAGAGCTGCGCAGAACGTCGACCGCACCAATCTTTTCGGTCAGCTCTGACCACGTTGAGATTGGCCGCATTCAAGGAAGACAATTTGCGGCGTTGCTTCCAAGCGGTGGCTCGGTTCTCTATATTGAAGGACCCTCGCATAGCTCTTCAGCCAAAAACCGCACGCTGGGGATGCTGGAGACGAAGCCCTCAAATATCCAGGTCGCGACGTTGAAGGGCCAGTGGACAGAAGAAAGTGCCTGGAAAGCGGTAGGTTCCTGGTTGCAACTCACAACCTCACGAAGAGCGGCTCTCGACCTCGTCGGCGCACAAGATGACTCGATGGCGATGGGCGCGCGCAAAGCCTTTCAGGAGACACCGGACGAAGAACACGGAAGATGGTCCAGCTTGCTCTTCACTGGCTGCGATGGACTACCCACCACGGGTCAAGCATGGGTGCGAAAGGGATTGCTCGCCGCAACGATTTGCATTCCACCAATTGCGGGCCAGGCGATCGAGAGTCTCGCAGAAGCGATTCAGAATGGAACAAAGCCACCGGAATACTCGGCGACCGTGTCCTTCTCGATCCCCCCTCTGGATGCACTGAGTGCGCGGAAATCATGACTTGCTGCGGTGCTCCTGCGATGGCGGGGCGGGGTGACATTACCGCTCATACCAAGGAGTTAGTGAGCCAGGAACGGCTACGGCCAACCCTGGGCTTTCTCCTTCCCTTTCCACTCGGCGGAGTGCTCGGGTTGCGGAAAGGCGTTCACCGCCTGTGGAACCTGAACCGGCTGCGTTGACGCCGGCCGACGGGTCAAGGTTGGCTGACTGTCATCGCCGAATTCCCCATCGTCTGACAGAAGCGGGGCTGCGATGCGCAACGCCTCTACTTCTTTTTCCAGCCTCGATATCTCAAGCTCTTTCTGTCTCAGAAGTTCGTAAACATCCTTCATACGTCAACATCCTTTATGAAATCCAGAATTTGTCATTTTATTATGTTACTCCTGCGCCCCATATCATTGCATGCCCCATCAACTCTTGGCCTCCAGGAAGACTGGGCCTTCTTCCTTAAGTTGGACCCGTCCCAGCGACTCCGCCAGAAGTTGGCTGCCCCTCCCGGTTCCGAATCAGCCACCACGATTCGTATCGGCCCTGATGGTTTTGTACTCGCCGAGGAATGCAGGGACGGCATGGTCACTTTCCGGACAACTAAAGTTTCATTGTGGAAGAGCCGATTAAGGGTCGGCTACAAACGATCGGAAATGGAATTCTCGCACACGTCTCATTTGCAGGGGTGCCTTCGTGAAATGTCGGGTTATCGCGGTCTTAGGCACGCGTCCGGAAGCAATCAAGCTGGCGTTGGTGATTCACGAATTCCGCCGCCGCTCCGAAGAGTTTGAGACCGCGGTAGTGCATACCGGCCAGCATCGAACGATGCTCGACCACGTGCTCCAGTACTTCAAGATCAAACCCGATTTTGACCTGGATGTTATGCGTCCTAATCAGACCCTTAACTCTCTGACCGCGCGTGTACTGGACACGGTCGAAAATGCGTGCCACCGTTTTGAGCCCAATCTGGTGTTAGTACAAGGCGATACCACAACCGCTTTTGCTTCGGCTCTTGCCGCGTACTACTGCAAGATTCCTGTTGGCCACATCGAGGCCGGACTGCGCAGTCATGATATTTACAATCCGTTTCCCGAGGAAGCCAATCGCCGACTGGCTGCGGTGCTAACCGAGATTCACTTCCCGCCGACGGTCTTGGCGCACGATAGTCTGTTGGCCGAGGGAGTGCCAGCAGACAAGATCGTGATCACGGGCAACACCGTCATCGATACTCTGCGCGCACTCAGCGAGCTACCGCATTCCTGGGACAACACACCTCTGGCTGGCATCCCGACTGAGAATTACCGCCTGGTTCTGGTGACCTCCCATCGACGGGAATCCTGGGGTAAGGACCAGGAGAATATGTGCCTCGCCCTCAAAGATCTGGTCAGCCAGCATCCTGACATTCGCGTTATTTATCCCGTTCATATGAATCCAAATGTTCGCAGCACAGTCAATGCCCTGCTGCGAAACACTGATCGGATCCATTTGACAGAGCCGCTGGACTACATCACTTTCGTCAGCTTGCTGCGCCGTTGTTTTCTGGTGCTGACTGACTCGGGAGGAGTTCAGGAGGAGGCGCCCACTTTCGGCAAGCCTGTGCTGGTGCTGCGAAATCTAACTGAGCGTCCCGAAGCTTCGCAGTTTGGCATGGCCAAAATCATCGGAATGTCCCGTGAGGGGATTGTCAAGGAGACGAACAGGTTGCTGAACGATGAGGACGCGTATCAGGACATGTCGGAGGGCAGCAATCCTTACGGAGACGGGCATGGCTCGCAAAGAATTGTGGAAGCCATATCCCGCTGGCATCAGAAGAAGACCCCATTGTTAGCGCCGGACCAGCAATTCAAGCTACCGGCCAGACCAATTCCCCGTCGGCGAAAGAGTGACCTCTCGGAAAGAGCTGGAAACGCGGCCGCCGCAGGTAAGGAGTGACGGCCCACACCCTGCCTTGCCGTCATAGTCGCACGCCATGATCTATGTTCTCTACTTCATCGTTTTCTTGATCTGCGTATACACGGCTCGTCATTATTGGTTCACCCTGAACCGGCTATTCGCTTTCCAACGGCATCCTTACATCGACATCGACACAGCCTCCTGGCCACTGGTGACCGTACTCGTAGCCGCTCACAATGAGGAGAAGGTCATCTCCAACATTCTTAGCGCCCTGATGACGGTGAGATATCCCGAGGGCCAAATGCTGGTGATTCCCGTAAATGACCGCTCGACCGATGGAACACGGGCGATCATCGACGAGTTTGTAGAGCGATTTCCCGGTCGCATTCAGCCTTTCCATCGCGCTGGCGGAAAGGGCGGCAAAGCTGCGGCGCTCAAGGATGCCATGGAGTTGGTGGCAACCGAAGTCATCCTGATCTTCGACGCCGATTACATTCCTGGTGCGGGTCTCATTAAGCAACTGGTGGCGCCATTCTTTGATCCCGAAGTCGGTGGCGTCATGGGCCGGGTAGTGCCATTGAACGTCGGCACGAACCTGCTGACGCGCCTGCTGGATCTGGAACGAACGGGAGGTTATCAGGTCGATCAGCAAGCCCGAATGAACCTCCGCCTGGTACCACAACATGGTGGCACGGTCGCCGGAGTGAGATTGAGTGCATTGCGGGAGATCGGTGGCTGGAATGACCAATCTCTGACCGAAGACACCGACCTGACCTATCGTCTCTTGCCGCACGGCTGGAAAACCGTATATCAGAACCGGTCTGAATGCTACGAGGAAGTCCCAGAGACTTGGACGGTCCGCATAAAGCAAATCATGCGCTGGGCCAAGGGCCACAACCAGGCGATGGTGACATATGGTCTGCGCCTGCTGCTGGGCAAGCATCGAGCAACGCTGCGGGAGCGGATTGATGGCGCGCTGTTGCTGGGAGTCTACGCCATGGCGCCGGTCACGCTCTTGGGCTGGGCGCTGGCACTAGCTGTGTTCTTCCAGGGTGTGACTCCCCTTCATGGCGTCATCGCCATGTTCTCATTGACTGCCTACGCTGCACTCGGCAACCTGGCCGCATTTTTTGAAATAGCTGCCGCCGCTCGACTCGATGGGACACGCAAGCGAATCTGCCTTCTGCCCTTCCTCATTCTAGGTTTCGCCGTAAGCATCTTCTCTGTCTCTCGGGCCGCTCTATCACAAATATCTGATCTTGTGACCGGTGCTGAACTCCATTGGGACAAGACCGAACGTTTTCGGAAGGTCCTGTGAATTCCTCGCTTGCAGTGGCCGCGTTGACTTTGTTCGTCAGCTTGATGTTAGTGCTGCCGCTAGTTCCTGCGTTTGTGGAGCTATGGAGCAAGTCTGACGCGTCTCCACTGAAAGTAGTTCAGCAACATGCTGGCGAAATTCGTCATTTTGCCAATAGCTTTCGGACCTATATCCAAGTTCTCAAGCCAACTCTGCAGCAGTGTGTAGCCTCAGGTGCGACGGCAAGTGGCATGTTGCCCGATGGAGTCGAATACCTGGTACTGGGCCAATGCGACGATTCGCAGATGCTTCCAATCCAGCAACCGGGCGCGATCTGCCCAGTGACGATTGCGGCGGGTACTGACCTCGTCGTGCCACCTGAGACTACGTTCCTGAGAGATGTCTATGCCGGCGGGCAATTCAGAGGTGGAGACAGCAACAGCTACCGAGCCATCCTGGGAGAGAAGGAGGTCCACCTGGGTCGCTCCAGTCGCGTGACCCGCTGGGTTCATGCAGTGGGAGAATTTTCTGCAGAGCATGACTGCAAGCTCTCCGGGCGTATTTCCTCGGACTCATGCATACGGCTGCAAGGTGCTATTAACTTTCTGCGACTCAATGCTCCGCAGATTGAAACGGGTCATGTAATGCCAGGCGAAAACTCGACGCGGCCGCACTCCGAAGACAACGCAAACGGAGGTTCAGGGGCGGTCCAACGTTTCCTGTATGACGGAGACTTTGAGGTTCACGCAAATGAGGTCGTTACCGGCAACATCGTAGCAAGAGGTAAATTGCACATCGGCTCCGGCGCAAGCATCCGTGGCAGCGTGAAGAGTGTCAGGGACATGGTTCTCGGGGCCGGTGTTTCCGTGCAAGGCAGCCTGATTAGCGGGCAACTGATGCTCATTGGTCAGGACTGTGTCGTCAATGGTCCGATCATTGCTGAACGCTCTTTGCACATATCTGCCGGAACTCGATGCGGGAGTTTTCAACATCCGACAACGGTCAGCGCCCCTCGCATTGAAGCGGAAGAGGGTGTTGTGGTGTTCGGGACGTTGTGGGCCCGCGAGCACGGTGAAGTGGTGGCCAGCCGATGAAGCGCCGAGCCATCATCGTCGCAGGCAGTCTAGCTCTCGTGCTGCTGGTCACATGGTTATGGGTGGCGCGTGACCGGCCCCGTTCGAGTGCCGACCGCTTGCTGCTCCTGGTGCCAGATGGAACGAGTTTCTCCGATCCCAAGGTCACGGTGTGGAGCGATGCGGGGAGCGAGGAAGGCCTGCATGTAGTGCCAGTCCATGATTCCGAATTCTTGCGGCCTTTTTTGGGGGAATTCCAATGTGCGGGAGTGATTCTGCCCGATTCGATCCATCAGCGGGCGAGTGACCTTTTCATCGCGACTCTGCGCCGCTTTGTTGCTCAGGGCGGAAAATTGATGCTGGTTTACGATGCCGGCACGTTCTCGCTAAATGGCAGCTATGCGGCAAGACGCTCCCGATTGTCGGACCTGGCAGGCGTGGACTACGCCCTCTATGACGCACTCGGAGACAAAACCACCCAATGGGGCAGCGTCAAAGGCACGAGGGCGGTTGTCGGTGAGATGGAAATACCGCCGGGAAAATATTATCCCTTCCGGTCGGAAATCAGCGCCTCCGATCCGGCGAGAGCTGCAAACGACTCTAGTCCCCCCAGCGTTGAGGTCGAGCTCAGACGCTACAAATACGGTGAACTGTTGTATCCCAGCTTCGTGACTTCGGGACAGTACTCCGGCGAGGTTTTATTCCAATCCAAGGTTGGGATCGTCGCGGGTGAGCATCCTTATGAAGCTGGGTCCGTGCTTTTCGTAAACCTGCCGCTTGGATATCTCAAAGGCAACACGGATGGGCTTCCGATGCATGCCTTTCTCAAGTACTTTGCGAAACACATCCTCTCCCTGACTTTCTTAGAGTCCGTTCCGGATGGAGTCGGAGGACTTGTTCTGAATTGGCACGTCGACTCCAATGCTGCTATCAAGCCTCTCCAGCAGATGAATGCATGGAGTTTGCTCCGGCAAGGACCGTATTCGATTCACATAACCGCCGGTCCCGACGCCATGGCAATCGGAGACGGTAGGGGCGTTAGTGTTGAACACAACCCCATCAGCCAGGCACTGATCCGGAAATACGAGGACCTGGGCTACAAAATAGGCAGCCATGGAGGCTGGATCCACAACTACTTTGCTTCGCATGTGGATAAGGATGACCCGAAGAATCTGGAACAATTCCTGGCGCTAAACAAGAGCGCACTCGAACATGTCACCGGAAAAACGGTCTTCGAGTATTCCGCTCCGGACGGCAATCATCCGGTCTGGGTTACGCACTGGCTGGAGTCGCATGGCTTTGTCGCCTATTACTTCACCGGTGATACCGGGATGGGTCCAACCCAGGGTTATCGCGGCGGAGCCCGCGAAGGTCAAAACATCTGGGCATTTCCCATTCTTCATCTGGATCGGGCTGCGGGGTTTGAGGAAATGGGCTCCGAGGGATATTCCGATTTCGAGGTAGGACGCTGGCTTGATGCAATCACTGCATTCGCGTCGGACCATCAATCAGTGAGACTGATCTATTTCCATCCTCCCGGAATTCTGCCCTATGAACACGTTGTTGAGGAGTGGTTGCACCAAACGGCTGACTTGAGAGCCAAAGGAACATTTCGTTGGTACACGATGACCGAACTCGCAAACTTTTTAAACTCGCGTAAGCGAGTGGAGTGGAAGGTCTCGATTCGCGGCAAGCTGATGAGCATCAAGGCCATTCACCCCCAGAACCTGGAGCACGCGACGTGGCATCTGTCATCAGCGAAATTTGCGGAGCCAAGAATTGTCCAGGGCTCGGCGAAGGTAGTCCGGCGCCCGGATGCCTGGATGATCGTAGCCGGCCAAGGGACAATGCTGCAATTCGAGACCCAAGACGCTGGCCAGTCAAAGGTGCTGACGAAATGAGCATTTTTGACTGCCGAGGTCGCCAACCCGCAATATGGTTCTTGATTCTGGGCATTGCTTTCGTCTGCGCCACGCAGGCCCAGGAAAATGCCGCCTTGCCAAGGCTCCCAGAGGCTAGTCCGCAATCGCCAACTGAAAAAGCCCCGCCAGCAGAACTACGGCTGCTTACCAATTATGTTGAAAGCGGGGGTAACTATCTAGCCCTAACCGATGGCTTTGGCAATTGGACCGGCGGATATGCCCGCGGCGTCATCACTCAGAAAAATAATATTTGGAATGCAGAAATCAATGGTCAGCACGAATTCGGCAATGCAGGAGTATATTTCGGAGTTGGCGACACTTATAACTTTAGTCCCGATTGGTACGGCTCACTTACTCTGGGCTCCAGCGCTGGAGGCTTTTTCTGGCCTCGTTTCCGAGCAGACGGATTCATCAATAAGAAGTGGATGGGCCGCCGGCAGTTGATCACTACTCTCGGCTTCGGCTATTACGCTGCCAAAGACGCCCACCGAGATCACAGCTTCTTCGTCGGCTCTACTTACTACTTCAAAAAACCGTGGATCCTCGAAGAAGGAGTTCGTTTCAACGTCAGCAATCCCGGATCTGTCTTTTCTCCCGCAGGTTTCATCGCGGTGACACAAGGCCGGAACCAGCGACATTACATCACACTTCGAGCTGGTCTTGGAAAAGAAGCGTATCAACTAGTCGGGCCAACATCGACCATTACGGATTTTCACAGCCAGACCTTGACTATTACATGGCGCCAGTGGGTGGGTCCACACTGGGGCGTCAACGTCGTAGCGGATTACTATCACAACCCAACCTATCTTAGAGGTGGTACGAGCTTTGGATTCTTCAAGGAGTTCTGAGAACCGCAACAGCAAGGGATTTGATCCCTCGAAGGGGCGGCCCCGATTCGTGCCCGCGGACATCGCGGCGGGGTTATTTCCATGCACCGGGCCTTGATCCACTTTCGCCTCGGCACCATGAACCTGATTACTGCAAGTTGTCTTTTTGTGTTCTTTTCCTTTGCCTGGCTGGTTTTGCTGCCGCGGGTTTGCCGCCTCTGGACTCATATCTTCACGTTCGGAATTCGTTCTCTCCCTTTGCGCGCAGAACTCGGTCTGGCGGAGCATCATTGGGCGCCCTTTCTCAGTTTCAATATTCCTTACCTGCGGATGGAGGCTGTATTGCCGAGCGCCCAAGTGTGGTGGCTCAGTTGTGCCGTCACATTGCTGATTTTCGTGGCCACCTATTTTATTTCTAAGAGCCTGATTCCTGTCATCTATCTCTTGCGAGCGGTCTTGCTAGTACAAGCGATCGCGTTGTTATATTTTGCATTTATTCCAGCCCGTTTTCCGCACACCCCGGACAGTTATTTGGCAGGGTTCGTAACATCTGGAATCGGTCTGATCTCATTGGTGCCTTTTGTATTCGGTTTGACGTATTACATTTTCGACTTTGGTCTGCCGAGGAAGGCACTGCTTACGTCGATCACGATGGCCCATCTGGCGCTGTTTCTACCCCTTCAGGTCCTTCTACAAGCATTGGTACTGCAGAAGTCCGTACTGTTCATGCCGGTCCTTTACATTATTTTCGGCATGCCTGTCGACGTCATGCTTATGATCGGCTTTTACTCTTGGGGAATGACTTGGTCGTTCAGATCCGAAGGCGCGTAGGCCAAAGATTGCTGATGTTGGTTTCGCGCTCGAACAACCGCTACTATCGTGGTTCCAAGCACGAAGCTCGCTCCAAATACCAGCGCGAAATAGAGCACGCCAGCTTTCAGAATCGGCTTAACATTGTGCTTCTCGCAGTGCTGCCTATCGTTGCTACGTTGCCAAGGAACACGAGGCGTACCATTAGACATGCGCAGATTACATCCAAAATGCCCCGACTCAGACCCTTCTGATCGGTCGGTAGCTGCCGGTGCCCTCCTTCGACAAGAGCCAGACGAGGAAGAAAACGAAGAGGAAGACGAAGGCGACGGCACGGAAGATGACGATGATGACGATGACGACAACGACGATGACGGCTACTCGGAGTGAGTGTGCCCTTATTTACTAGGGGGTGAAAATCTAGACAATCACGGCTGGGAATGGCGCTGCTACCTGGTGATCCCGACGGCTACCTCATCGAGGCCGGCCAATATACTCAAATGGCCCTCGATCGTTTAAAAACGCCAGTTAATTTGCCAACCGTCAAGGGGGACTGAAGCAACTCTTTCTTCAGCACAAGCTCCAGTTCCATAGCTCACTCCAGAGTCTTGCTGAGCCCCGCCGATTCCACGCGTTCCTGCGACTCCTCTTCCGCGAAAACTGGGTGGTCTACGCCCAGCCACCCTTCGGAGGTCCTGAACATGTTCTGAACTATCTCGCCCGCTATACGCACCGCGTCGCCATCTCCAACCATCGACTGGTGGCTTTCCAGAATGATCGAGTCTCGTTTCGCTGGAAAGACTACGCACGGGGCGGTAAGCAGAAGATCATGGCGGTTTCCGCAGATGAGTTTCTGCGACGATTCTTGATCCACGTTCTCCCGAAAGGGTTGGTCCGCATCCGCCACTTCGGACTTTTCGCTAATCGCAGACGCGGCGATATGCTGTCACGCTGCCGCAATCTGCTCAGCGCGCACTGCCCAAGCGAGGCTGACACAACAACCCATCTGCGCTGTCCGGTTTGCGCCGGTCCCATGTTCACTATTGAACGGCTGACCAATAGCCAGCTTTATTTCCAATCGACCCTGACCACGCCTGATTCCCAGAGGTGCAGCCTTGACTCCTCCTGAGATACCGATGGCGCAACTTGTTTCGATCAACGTCCGTTGTAGGTGTGTTCCAGCACGCCATGCCCTCGTCTGCTCACGCAGCGACGGAGTCCCCCAAACACCACCCTTTATGTCACAGGTCAAGACTCCAATGCGATGCTCAAGAACAACGCTGTCTCTCCCTTCGTCTCGGTTGCTTGCTTTAGAGACGCCCTGCAGCCGGCACGGACGGATTGAAATCCCATAGCCCACCGCGTCCGCCGCAAACGCCAGCGGCTCAGTTCAAACGACCCTATCGAAACTGCCCCGACCACACGACCGCGCACCCCCACAGTTCTTCTTTCGGGGCAGTCCCGATAGGGCCCTAACGTTTCTCGGTACCTATCCTGGCGTCCATCCGTGGACATTTTGACGGTAATCATCCGGTTCCGAACCGGCGCGCTCTGGACGAAAATAGATCGCAGCCAGGATTGAAATAAACCTAGGTGCGTCCGGCTTGGCTCAGCGGGCAGCGGCCGCCTTGCGAGCCACGAGACCAAACCCTTTGCTGCGGGCGCTACTCTCCAGCGCGACCAGTTCGATTCGCGCCGCGGAGTCGTGCCCGGTTTTTTTCTTCCATTCCGCGAGGACCAGCCGGGCTTCGAATTCGATGCCCACGAATCCATGTTCGCGCGCGTCTCTCAGGATCCTTTCCGATTGTGGCCGAGACAATTTGGCCTGCTCCGAACCGAGGAGGACGCGCGCAAATGCCAGATCATACTGGAAGCGGACCAGGCGATTCTGGCTCCCTGTGGTCAGGGCCTTAGCGGATTCAAGCTCCTTCCTCGCATCCTCTTGCTTGCCCTGCGCCAGCAAGGCCCGGGTCAGCATGACACTGGCAGCCGATTCGTCGTCGATTGCCTTTTCCCGATGGAACTGTTCTTTGCATTTCCGCATCTCCGCCTCGGCATCGGCGGCATGACCTTCTTCTATGGCGAGGCGGGCCAGCGCAACCTGGGTTTCCGCTGCCGCTTGTTTTTCACCGGCCTGGCCTCTCAGGGCAAGCGATTCTTCATACGCCTTGCGAGCAGCCGCAAGATCGCCTCGGTCGGTGAAGACGTCTCCCAGTCCGTTCAGTACGTACGCAATCGCGTCCTTATCGTCGATCTCCTGGGCTGTCGCTCTTGCTTGCTGGTAGGTGGTTTCTGCGGTTTGCAGATTACCCTGCTGACGCGACAAGTCGCCCAGATTGTTCAAAGACAACGCCACTCCGCTCTTATCTTCGACGGCCTGGTAGCGCGGGATCGATTCTTCGAGCAGCTTCTTCGCTTCGCTCAGGTTCCCCTCGGTGAGATCTGCGCTACCGATATTACTTAATGCTGTGGCAACGCCTTCGGGGTTACCGACTTGGCGAAATTCCTGGACTGCCTGGCGCCACATCTTTTCGGCCCGGGCGAGGTCACCTTGCTGGTAATAAACGCCGGCGAGGTCGGTCATCATCATGGCCTCGCCATTCATGTCTCCTGCCGCCATGGAACTCTGCAGCGCAATCTGACATTCACGAATCGTGTCCGCCGATGCCTCGATGGACACTGCCTGCTGGCAAAGGATTCCATAAGTTCGGGCCACCAGAACATGGGATCCCTGGGCGCTGGCCTTGTCGATAGCGTGCTGTGCCGCGCTCCGCGCTTTCGTGAAGTCGGTATTGATCAACGCGGACGCCTCAATCATGTCAATACGCGCATCGTCACCCGCCGGCGCTGGAAGGCGGCGAAGAGCGTCCAGGGTCTGCAGCGAATCAGCCGGCCTGACCCCGATCTGCGCCGAGGCCAGCAGCAAACCGTAATCCAGGCGATCAGGGAAAAGATGGAACAGCGTTTGATATGCCTGCACCGTCTTGGGCCCGTCGGCTATCGCCCGCCGGTACTGGCCTTCGACCAGCAGCTGCTCTTCTTGCGGCAGATGCTGGGACAGGTCCAGAGCCTGCTGCGCTTCCGTTCGCGCCTTGCCGGCATAGCCCAGATGCCACCAGGCCTCGGAAAGTGCCGAATGCGTCAGAGGGTAATTAGGATCAGCCGCAACCGCCTTGATCAGCAGGTCGCGCGCGCCCTGAAAATCGAATCCCCACAATTTGGCGCGGCCCTCCGCATACAATCGCACCGCTTCCTGATTGGACGGCAGGGAAAGCCGGGCGGCGTTGATGGCTTCCGCTGAAACAGCGTTCGCGCCCAGGCTCTGCCGCAAATCAGCTCCGGCTTGTGCCGCCAGTTCGAAAAGTCTGTCCTCACTGCCGGTCAGAGCTTGTTCGGCAATCGTCTCCCCTGCCGCAGCATCCTGCAGTCGAATGTCCAGCCGGATGCGATTTTCGTCCTTGCCGGGCAGCAAGGTATATGACCCCAGCACCACCACATCCGCGCCCGGGTTCGTCCGCAACCTTTCCAGAGTGGACTTGGCCAGAGTGTCTTCATCAGCTAGAGGCAACTCGCGTTTGGCGCGCGCCACGTCTTCTCCCGGGACCAGGCGAAGGCTGCCGCCTGCCGCCAGTTCCGTGCTCAGCATTTCGGTAAACGCCGTCGAGAGCCAATTGTCGTCGGGACGCCCTGCCAGGTTGCGGAAACCCAGCACCGCCACCGCCCGGCGAGGCCTTACCTGGGAAACGGCATCGCCGGCCTTCGCGGCCGAGTTCCGCGGGTTCGATCGGAATTCGTAAACCGTGATTGCGACCATGAGCACTACCAGGGCTGCGATTGTCCAGTAGCGGCCGCGCACGGATGCCGTGCGTGCCACCGCCTTTTTAGGTTTGGCCTGGGCTGGGGGAGCGGTCGGGTCTTTTGGGGATTCCCTGGCAAAGTCCTCAGCGTCAGTTGAATCCTGAATAATAACGGGCGCCAGAAACCGGTATCCCCGGCGGGGCACGGTCTCGACGAAACGCGGGGTATCGGCATCGTCGTGCAACGCTTCGCGCAGCTTCCGTACGGCTACTCCCAGGCTATTGTCGAATTCGACGAACGTGTCCTGGGGCCAGAGCCTCTGCCGTAACTCTTCGCGGGATACGATTTCGCCCGGCCGCTCCACCAACAAAGCCAGCAAGCGCAGTGGCAGATCCTGCAATTTTACCCGCGAGCCGCTGCACGAAAGTCTGCCTTGGGCCGGATCCAGTTCGAATAGGCCAAAACGATAACGAGCATTTTTTGGGGCCAAGCTGCTCATGACTTCACCGCGAGCGCAGAGCGAGGCCAAATCTTATCACGGTAAATCGCCCGCCACCGCAGTTAAGACACCGGCCTAACCCCTTGTCTGACGGCCATTTCGCGGTTAATGCAGGCTTAAAGAGCAGTTTCATTGACTGCGTCCATCACTTGCCTCACATTCGCGTTCGCAGCAACGGCAAGCACTGGCGCGGATTGACGAGGAAAGTAGTTTTGTAGCGCCGGCGTCCCGCCAGCTGTGTGGTGGGCGTCTCGCCCACCCAGAAGTAAAAAGGAGACTTCGTGAAGAAATCACTGCTGGCAATGCTCGCGCTTCTCACCGCCTTCGCCAGTGTTGCGAAGGCCCAGCCGGGCACGCCCAGGCTCCGTACCTACTACATCGCCGCCGACGAAGTCGAGTGGGACTACGCTCCCGGCGGCGTCAACAAGATGATGGGCATGAAGTTCGAAGGCTACCCTACAGTCTTCATCGAGCGCGGACCGCATCGCATCGGCACAGTTTACCGCAAGGCTCTCTATCGCGAATACACAGATGAAACCTTCACAAAGCTCAAGCCGCGTCCCATCCAATGGGAGCACACCGGAATTCTGGGTCCCATCCTTCGCGCCGAAGTTGGCGACACCATTCGCGCGGTCTTCAAGAACAACGCTACCCGGCCTTACAGCATGCATCCTCACGGCGTGTTCTACGACAAGGATTCCGAAGGCGCGTTATACGACGACGGAACCTCCGGAGCCGACAAAGAAGATGACGCCGTCCCGCCCGGCAAGACCCATGTCTATACCTGGAAGGTGCCGGAGCGAGCCGGCCCCGGGCCCAACGATCCCAGCTCGATCGTGTGGCTCTATCACTCGCACACCAACGAACTGAAAGATGTAGAGACGGGGTTAATCGGAGCGATCATCGTCACCCGCGACGGCGTGGCCGATGCAGATGGCAAACCGAGGGATGTGGACCGTGAATTCGTCTGTCTGTTCATGCTGTTTGACGAGAATGTGAGCTGGTACCTCGACCACAACATCCAGACCTACACGGGTGATCCCAAAGGAGTCAACAAACTCGAATTCGCGCCCACCGATCTCGACGGAAATCTTTCTAACCTCGGCACCGGGTTTGCCGTCGCCAATGCCAAGTTCTCTATCAACGGCTTCATTTACGGGAACGTGCCGCTGATGACGATGAAGAAAGGCGAACGAGTCCGCTGGTATCTGGTCAGCCTGGGCGAACAGTTCAGCGTTCACACGCCGCACTGGCACGGCAATGTCGTCCTGCAGGACGGCAAGCGCACTGACGTTGTAGAGCTCATGCAGGCCCAGATGCTGACCGTGGACATGGTTCCCGACGATCCGGGAACGTGGATGTTCCACTGCCACATTGATGACCACATGGAAGCAGGAATGGCGGCCCTGTATAAGGTCGAGCCGTGATGGAAAGAAAGACCGAAGGTTTTGATGAAGACCTCTTCATCAACTCGCGGTTCGAGACGGTCGCGTCGGGGGCGCGGCCGCCTTCGAATCCGAGCAGAGTTTGCGTAGCGCCGGCGTCCGGTGAGTGTTGCGATCACACCGAGTAACGGGAGGGTTCAACCATGGCTAACTTCTGCAACAAATGCGGCGCCCCGGTCAGCGGAATCTTTTGCGTGAAGTGTGGATATGATACTCGGCTGGCGGGAAGCCCGCCGTCACAACCTGCGACACCCGAGGCTCCGCCAGCAGCCCCAGCGTCCACGCCACCGCCAGCCGTTTCCGTGCCCGCCAGCGTGCCCGTTGCCAAATTCTGCAACAAATGCGGCGCCCCATCGATTGGTGCACCGTTCTGCAACAGGTGCGGAGCCGACCTGCGGCAGGCAGCGGCTCCGCCTTTGCGACCTGCCATTCCGGCGGCCCAAGCGCCGCCTTCATCTCTATCACCACCTCCACCTCAACCGCGAGATCCATCGCAGATGGTGAGTGCACCACAAGCGCAAGCCAAAGGTAGCCCTCTGATCAAGATTCTCGTGGGCGTTGCCGTGGTCGTGATTACCGTCGGCGCTCTCGCTGCCGGTGGCGTGTACTACGTCGTGTATCGGGTAAAGCAGAAGGTGCACGAGGTCGCCCGCGATGTGCCCGGCTTGGGTTCCAGTTCGGAAAGCAATTCCAGTTCCGGCGGCGGACTGATGAGCCCCATTTCGAAAATGGTTTCCGGTTCCGGCAATAGCAGTTCCAGCGACAGTGATTCCAACGGTGGCATCAGCGGAGATCCGTGCCGCCTCCTGAGTAAAGAAGAAGTCGGACGCGCCGTCGGAGTCGAAATCGTTGCCACCGAGACCTCCGATGGCGGCTGCTCCTACCTGGCTCAGGGCAATTCAGGCGACATGACCGCCAAACACATGGCCGCCATGATGGGCAAACAAGGCGTCGACGCAAAGACTCAACAGACGATCCAGAACCTCTCGGGTGGGCTCTTCAAGGCGTTCCAAAGTGAAGACCATGACACCGGAGCGGACAAAAACGGAAACGTTCCAGTTTTTGGTTTCAGCGTCGATAACACTGCGGCCGAAGCCCAAATGCGCCTCAACGCGAAGGTGCTCGGAAGGCTTGGCCCCACTCAGGAAGCAATTCCGGGCATCGGCGATCAGGCATTCGACCAGTCCGGCGCCATCATGATGGTCCGCAAAGGCGACAAGCTGATCCGCATCATGTACTCCACCTGTCCGTGCTCGGTGGACGCTATCAAGCCCCTGGCCAAGATACTGGCCGATCGTTTGTAGGAGCGATTTGCATTGAGGGAGCGGTTTTCGACGGAGGAGGAAGGATGCAATCTCATCTGCGGCAAAATCGTCGCGGCACGGGCCGATGTGAAAGCGTGAGCTGGTTCGGACCGTTTCGCAGCGCCCTCGCAATCGTTCTCGTCCTTACCTTGGGCGCGGCGACCAGCTGTAAGAAAAAGCAAACCGGGGAACAGGAATCCCCAAGCCCTGCCCAAGGGGTGACGGCGACGGACGCTTCCTACCTGCCTCAGGACGTGTTTGGACCAGCGGCGGTTCCGGGCGCAACGGTGTTGAAGCCGATCGATATCCACTCCTTGTCCGAAAGTGAAATGAAGTTCGGCATCGCCCCCCGGCGCTCAAGTACGGTGGAATACCAGCCAGGCGTGATCGTCATGGAGCAGGGAGACAAGGCGATCCGCTCCATTTCCAGCAATGGCATGGAGTGGGAATTCGACGCCAACGCCGAACATGTAAACGAATTCCAGGAAGGGAAAATCGTTTTTGCCACCGGCCGGGCAGTCGGCCGCGTGATCAGCCTCCGGAGAGAGGGCAATTCAGTAAAAGCCATACTCGGGCCGATCCAGCTCACCGATGTCATCAAGAACGGCAAGTTCACCATGGATCAGCCCATCAGCGCTGACAACATGATCTCCTACGTCGCGCCTGATTATCCCCAGGAACCCGAAGGCCAACCGGAGCAAAAGAAGACCTCGAGATTGAACTCGAATGATGCGGGCGACTTTCTGCCCCAGGTCGAGCGCGCCGTGGTTGTGTCTCGCGTACAAGGCGGCGTCTGGACGCCAATGTCTGTGGCGGAAACCTATTCCGGCGGGCGCGGGGTCACCTTCCAAAGAGTCGGGGACCACTGGAGATCGTCCGGGTTTGCGACGGAGCAGCCGGATCCGGTGCTGCTGCGCAGCCAATACCGACCTGCAAGGCTGGTTCAGGTACAGCAGGGGCAGCCGCCGCTCGATCCGGGCACTGGGCTGCAATTCCCGCAAGCGCCGTTACACCAGAATCCGGTGCTGCCCCCGGCTAAAACGGCGGGCACTCCGCCGGTAGTGGACATCGGCGACATGCGGATTGAGGCGATCCTCAATCCTTCAAACATCGGGCTTCAGTTCTATTCCAAGAATATGGCTGGCGGTCTGGCGGTGTTTGCCCAGACCCTGATGGATGTCAACAACCTTCACCTGCATTTCATTCTGGATATTACTGGCAGCCGGATTGTGAAATGCGGGATCGACGTGGGCGGGGCCCTGGGCGTGAAGCTCTATATGGACGCGCACAGCTCAAAGGAGTTCCAGGTCAATATCCACAAGAAATGGTGGGCGCCGGTTGACCTGACCATTCCTCTGGGTCTCGGCAACGTGTTCGGGATCCCGTTCAGCGTGACCTTCAACATGATGCTGGAGATCGATTCCGGCTTCACCGCCAAACAGTCCATTCTCCATGCCGAGGGCGATTACAGGTACACGGGCGGTCTGTGGGCTGGATACAACGGCAAAGGCTGGGAGGTAAACCCCGTTAAAGACCTGGAGCGGCGAGTCGACATGGGCCGCTCCATTGAGGGCATATCACTCGGAATCAACTCGCTGGTTATGGCGTGCTCGGTGCGCGCCATGGTGGGGATTGGCGCATTTGGATTTAACACCGGAGTGTACATAGGAATGAGGTTCGATGGAACGATCCTGCGCGCACCCGACGAAGCCTGGCCCTGCAGGCAGGGGACAATCGGGGCTTTCGTGGACGCCGGGGTTGGCTATTCGCTGCCCGGTTTTTTCATCGACATCCTCAACAAGCTGCTCAGTGCTTTCACTTCGTATCAGATTCAACGTGTGGGAACGATCCTGGGGACCACGAAGCCCCTTTTCCACGGCAACACCCAAATGCCCGGCAACTGTGCCACGCAGAAGGGCGGAGGTTAGCAGAGATGAGCTTCTGCATTCAATGTGGCACAAGAATGGATGCTGGCGGTGCATTCTGCACAGGTTGCGGCACCATGGTTGCGCAGACAACGCCGCTATCGCCCGCCACGCCGGCGCCGGTCTCGGCAATGCCAACTGCGCCAGCGCTGAAATCGTCAACCCCCTGGGGCAAGATCCTGGCGGTTGTGATCGTCTTCGTCGTGCTGCTCATGGGCTCGGTCATCGGTGGCTTGGCTTACGTCGGCTATCGGGTCAAGCAGAAGGTGGCTGATTTCACGAAAACCGACAATGCCGTGAGCACGAAGGAAACGCCGACGGCTCAGGACCCACCCGCGAACGGCGATTCCGGCAAATCAACAAATAATAACGAGAACGAGCAGGTCTCCAAGGCTCTCGACGGAATCGGCGGCATTATGGATCGCCTTGGGTTCGGCGATCCGCCGCCCAACCCATACGCCGACTTGCCAGTCGCCACCTCGGCGGAAATCTCCAAGAACCTGTGCCCGTCCGCGGACGCAGCCAAGGAACTGCCCCCGCCGACAGCCTCCGAAATCGGCCCGAGCGGCATTCCCATGCGCGAGGGACTCATGCTCATTCATGCCTGGGGACGGAAGCCCGGCGACTCGGAAAGTATTAACCGCGTGACGAAAATGACCGACAAGTACGTCGAGATTGCGGATACCGGGACCTATTTCAGCACGCCCGACGACATCAAGGGCGCGCCCGGAGCGGATGCACGCGATGTATGCGCCGAAGATTTACAAACGGCGCGCGGCGTAAGAACCGGCTTCGGAGACGATGGGCCGAGAACCTCGTCGGGCACCACAACCGTCAGCGTCTCCCAGGCTGTATTCAACAATCTGAAAACCAGCGGCAAGACGGACTTCCGTTACCTGGAGTGGTGGAAAGTGGCGGACATGGAAAAGGGCGAAGGCTACCTCCACTGGGATGGCGGCGTCATGACCCGCGTCGAACCGGGAGATGTCAGTTTCCCCGTGATCGTCAATGGAACCCCGACGACACTTCCGGCGATTCACGCCTCCGGGACCATGTTAGTCGAGGACAAAAAAGCTCGCGAGATGAGCAAGTCCGACTCCGACAAGCCTCAGCGTTCGGAGCTCTACGTCCTGGACGATCCGAAAAACCCTCTGCTATTGCTGTACAGGATGGATGTCAACAATTTCCGCGTGCAAACCACGGAAATCCGCTTTCCGCTTCCACAACCAGTCAAGAAGATCGAACAGGACCTGCTGAAAAACAAGCGCGCCATCGTGTACGGCATTTATTTCGACTTCAACCAGGACACGATCAAGCCGGAGTCGGAATCTGTGCTCAAGGAAATTGCGCAAGCCATCGCCGACCGACCGGACTGGAAGCTGACCATCGTCGGCTACACCGACAACATCGGCGGCGACAAATACAACCTTGATCTGTCACAGCGCCGGTCGGCGTCGGTGAAACGCGCGCTGGTCGAGCGCTACCACGTGGACGGCAGCCGGCTCTCGACCGCCGGATACGGTGATTCCAGCCCGATCGACACCAACGAAACGCTCGAAGGGCGGGCCCGAAACCGAAGAGTGGAGCTGACGCTGGATTGAGCGGGGCTGTTCGCATGGCGAGAACAAATTTCCCGGGTCCACACTAAAAAAAGGAGAAACCAATGAAAAACATTCTGCTAGTCGCAACGATGCTAACTCTCTGCCTGGCAAACGCCGCAGGGCAGGCAAAGACGCTTACCAGCGATCCTCTGACCAGCCTTCCGCTGATTCCCGCAACCGATGCGGGGAAAAATGTAGGCAACGAACCCAACAAGATGCCGGATGGGCAGGTCTGCAAGAGCAAGATGCAGGGCACATTCTATTCTCTCTACAACATCAAGATGGACGCCGCGACAGCGTGGTACGCGGCGCATCTCACGGGTTTCAAAAAACTGCAAGGCTACGAATCCCGCCGCGCGCAGACCGCCTTCTACAAGTCCGATGGAACAATTGTGATTTTCCTGACCGGAGTCCCGGGCGCTCAAAGTGAGAACACGGACGCGTATTCCGTTGCCTATGAACGCTACGAGCCAGGCATTTCCGACAAAACGATCGCGGGTTTCACGCAAGGGAAATTCGCCTGCCAGTGATTGGAATGGCGAGCGAATTGGCCGGAAGAATCCAACGTCGCATAAGGCGACTCCGGTCCGACTAACACCAACGACACGGTCGAAGGACGCGCCAACCGAAGAGTAGAGCTGGCCCTGGATTGATCGTTGTGAATCTTCGGCATTTGACTTAGGTCAAGCGCCTTCTCAGTGTCTACGTCATCCTGAGGGACTTCAGTCCCGAAGGATCTGGCGTGCAGCGTCGCTCTCGCCGCTGCGAGGTCCGAATCCGGTCCGCGCAGGATGCTTCGCAGGCTCAGCATGACGCCGTTCGTGGAACGGTGAGAAGTGTCGAGATGACCCACAACCGAGAGGTTGAATTTGTAGGCCGACCTAACGCTGAAACTAGAAAGGAAAACAACAACGTGAAAATAACAATGATCAAATCATTTCTGCCAGCTGCGTTTGCCGTAGTGTTTTCTCTGGCCATCCCAGCCTTCACGGCTGGTCAAGCCAACGATCCTGTAAGTGGCCTTCCCCTGGCGCCGGGCATGAATCCGAGCAACGATCCCCTGACCATTACCATCTGCGGAAAACCGGCACAAGCCAACCAATACTCACTCATCTTCGGCAGCGACACGGTGCCCGCCGAAATTGCCTGGTACAAAGCTCACCTGCCGGGATATCACATGGTGCATGCATTCTGGGATAACCGGTCGCAGGACACGTTCTTTAGCCCCGACGGCACAAAGGGCGTCAACATCACTGGAACCCCCAAAAGCGACAAAGCGTTTTCCGTGATGTATCTCACTCTGAAGACCAGGCTCACGGAGCATCAGTGGATGGTGTTCAGCCCGTCGAATCCGACGTGCAAATGAGAGATAACAGCCACGATTTAGCCAGGAGACAATCATGAAATTCTTGAGCACATCTTTCGTGAGACTCGGCTTGGGCCTCGCCCTCTCGGCCAGCGCCGCGACCCTGACTACCGATCCCCTAACCGGTTTGCCACTTTATCCCGCAACCGACTCCCGGCTTCACCTGGAAAACGAGCCGACAAAGATTCTCGATTCGCAGATCTGCAAGAGTCAGATGCAAGCCAATTTCTATGTCGTTTATGACTCCAAGATCGATGCCACTCTCGCCTGGTATGCGGCTCACCTTGCCGGTTTTCACAAGGCACATGCGTACAGTAACGGGCGCTCCCGGGATGCTTTCTACAACGACGCCGGAACGCTAGCGGTGATCGTGACCGGCGACCCCGGAAAGGACGGCGAGAATGTCAGTACGCACGGCATCGTTTATTACAGCCTTCATCCCGGCCTCCCAGCGAAAACCATCGTCGCCTTCACTCAGGAGAAAGTTGCCTGCCCGTGAGAAGTCATGAAGAACTTTGCATTTCAATAAGGAGAAACCCGATGTCTCGAACAACGATTGCGGTGGTCGCACTCGCAATGTCTTCTTTCGTCACTCCAGCCTTTGCCGCTGACACCGCCTGCCAGACGCTCTTTGACACAAGGTTCAAGCTCTTCTCGGTGCCATCGCATTCCTACACCATTGAAACTCTTCCCGGGGGCAAGTCCCAAAACTCCGAGGCAATCTTTGCCAACGGCGCCATATACGTCCTCATGAGAGGCAAATGGATTCACAGCCGGATGACGCCCCAGGACATGCTCAAACAGGAAGAGGAAAACATTCGCGACTCGAAGAGTACGTGCCGCCATGTACGCGACGAGGTGGTGAACGGCGAAGCCGCAGCCCTGTACATGGGGCACAGCGAAAACGACGGAATAAAGTCCGACGCGCAGACCTGGATCTCCAAAAGCAAAGGGCTGCCCCTGAAGACCGAGGAAGATGTCGACACCGGCGACGGGGACAAGCGTCACATGTCCATCCGCTACGAATACGGCAACGTGCAGGCACCGGCGGGTGTGCATTGATCGCCTGACCTGCGCGCCCAACGTTTTCAGAAGAATAAAGAGGGGATCATGCAAAGACTATTCGCGATCAAACGCTTGTTACTCATCGCCATCGTTAGTGGCGCTGCCTGCGTACTCGCAAGCGCCGCTTCCACCAACGATCCTGTCACCAGCCTTCCCGTGTACCCTGGCATGACTGACCCCGACCCGCTGCCCAAGGCGAACGTCTGCAGAAAGGCGATGCAAGGTGATTTCTACATCGTTATGGGACAGAAGGTTGACGTGGTGGTGGATTGGTACGCCAAACACCTGGTCGGCTTCAAGAGGTATCACGCCATAACCGGCCATCGCTCACAAGACACTTTCTTCAACTCGGACGGCACACAAGAGGTCACCGTCACCGGAAGTCCGAACAGTACCGAAGTGTTTTCCATCTCGTATGGGCGTTTTCAGCCCGGGCTAGCGGAGCCGGAAAGGGCGTCGTTTAACACCGGCAAACAAGTATGTAAATAATTCCGGGGGATTGCCCGGCAGTGACGAATTCCGCTTCGCAGGGGGAGATGTGGGTCACTCAGTTCTCGACTACTCATGCTTCCTGCTTACTTAACGGTCTAGTCTTACGGCAAAATTATTTCTTGACGACCAGGATGCAGGTTAAGGGTCTTGCCCTTCCAGACCAATTCCCCTCCACATTCGAGGGGAGATTAATCTCAGCACTCACTCCTGAGTTCTTGGAAACGTAGTTCACCTCCACCATGCCCTTAGGAGTGGGCACGGCGGAGACCACATTGCGTAACAGGCCGAGATGAGGCTCGATACTCACGCTCGAGAATCCAGGCGCTTTCGGCCGAATTCCGGCGACGATAGTGAGAAGGTCAAAATTCGGATGAGCACTCCAGGCGTGGGAATCTGATCTTGTCGGCTCGGGTTGCTCAGCCCATGTCGTAAGTCCTAATGCGACCATGTCCCGCCACGGCTTAAGCAGATTCAGATATTGATCTCCCATGCCTGCGTGCTCGAGCGCGCGGGCCAGATAGAATCGAAAGTAGTAGGTGGCCTTCGTCATCTCCGGAACGGGCCCGGTTGATGTAAAACCGGGGTCGCTCACCGAGAGGATCCTGTTGAGAACATCCTTCTGTTGTTCCCGCGGAATCACGTCGAGCCATACGCCGAGAATATTGGCATGCTGGCTGTAAGTGTTTCTGGGCAGGGCTATCGGCGATCAGACCGGAGGAATTATTCCAGCACAATTTGCGGATCGCACTCACCGCGCGACTCTCGGCATCACGGTAGCGTTGCGCACGAACCGAGTCTCCGAAGGTCGATTCCAGCTCCGCGCCGTACCGAAGCGCTTCAATGTACTGAAGCGTGATGGGAGAAGATCCGCCATCCGCATCTTCGGGCGGCATGCCGAAGGCAAAGTCCTTTCCCCAATCGAGAAAGGGCCACCAACTCAGGTGTCCCATGAGTCCGTCTGGTCTCTGCCGGTCGAGAAACCAGTCCAGCACGGTCCTGGTGCCGGGTATTTGTGCTTTAACGAATTTATCGTCTCCGCGATACTGCCAGAAGTCATGCACCATTCCGATCCACAACAGCGAGAACGTCGGAATGATCTGCGTAACCGATGACGGATAGCGGCTCCGAGTGATGCCGTCGGCAATTCGGGAATCATTAAAGGCCTGAATTGCCTGGCGAGCGAGGCGATCGTCGCCGGCAACGTTATAGGAGATCAAGGCCTGAATACGCGTGTCGCCGATGTACTGCATGCGCTCCCAATACGGCGTATCCATATAGGTGTCGTGCGCGTCGAGCCGGGCCGTCCGCCAGCCGATTTGCCAAATCTGACTTAGAACCGGGTCGTCTGATTGGAAGCGAGCGCGCTCTTCGAACGGGAAGGCGGTGAACCAGGAGCGGAGGTTTTCGATGCGAAGCGGCTGGTCGGCGGTAGTGACGTCGAGCTGCAGGTAACGCCACGTACGCCATGCCAGAGGCATGAAGGCACGCTTTTCGGCGAGCCGTCGGGCAAAAATTCGTCGAAGATGCCAACGATGTGTTTGCCTTCGATTTCGTTGCGATTGCCCTTCACTCCCTTGGCTGTCAACGAGCGCCTCCGCATAGGTGAGACGGATCTTGCTCGCGGCGCCTCCGCTCACTGTCAGCTCGGGATACGCCGTGGTCAAATGGGACTGGTCCACCAGCAGACTGACGGTGGCATGAGCCGGGATTTCGAATCCGGCGCCGGGGAAATCCGCCGGGGGCTGAATTCCGGATGCGCGCACCACGCGTCCAACCGGTGTCAGTTCCATTTGCATGGCGGGAAGCGAATCCGGCATCAATTGCCAGTTGTTGTTCTGCAGCACTGATCCCCGCTCGATGGCATTTCCAATGGAAGCAGCCTTCTCCCATTTGCCGCGAGAAGAAGCTGCGTCATTCCAGGACCAATCGAATAGTGCGCCATCGATGCGCTCCGCCGGCTCCGCTACGAAGTAAGACCGCTGAATCTCCGGCGGAGTCGGCAAGGTTTGCACGCCCTTATCTTCTGCGACTTCCCAGCTATTGTCGGTGTCCGCGACACTTGCCTCCGGCGAAACACCGCTGAGCACAAAGCGCAGTTCGATCGCTGATCTGGGCGCCGGTGGAAACGCCCAAGCTCCATACCGTCGCGGCGATCTCATTGCGGCCCGGGCGCAGAAATGGCGCCAGATCGTAGGTTTCGTACTTCCAGTGGGCAAGATCACTCCGCGCCGGACCGCGTCCTACCTCGCGCTGGTTCACGTTGAGAATGAACAGGCTATCGGCGCTGACGTGGACGACAAAATGTTCCGGAACCCGCTGAGAACCTCGATCGCTTTCCTGAAATGCAGGACGACAGTGTCGCGTTGCGGCGCGCTCGGTGAAGTGATCCATTGCGCTTTCCACAGTCCGGCCCGAGCTTCGGGAGGGAGCTGAGCGAATGCGCTGATCGCGCCGGTCAACAACAGGGCGAGCAAGGCGAACACCCGGAATTTGGTTTTCATAAGGTGAATTGTCTCCGCACAGTCATTTGCCGCAGTGTTCACGTCCTACGCTTTCTACGACCGCGGGCCCCACGCTAGATGCTCAGGCTGTCCCACAATGCGAGTTCTTGCCCGAAGGGATTCTCTTCAACTTTGCATTGCGTATCGATCATCATCGTGGCGCGTTTTTGCAGGGTGTAGGCGGGCCAGGAGGGTTGCCCCTTGGCTCCCGGGTGACCGGTTCTAGCGAACGTGGCCCACATCTCGCTCATGTGCAGCGCGGCTTCTTGCGATCCGGGTCCGTGCCGATCAGTGGCGGGCCCGGGGCATTCTTCGGCCCTTCCACATCTACGTTGTCAAACTTGTACCAGATCTCGGTGGCGTGAGCCGCGCCCAGCCGATGGTTCGTGCCGGGAACGATTAAGTTCGATTCGTGGGTGAACATGTACATATACACGGGGGCGGCTTTCTGTTCGAACTTTTTCTCGGCAATTTCAATCGAGCCAAGCCACATGGCGCGCGAGCTTGTAATCGCAACGTAGAGGTCCGCCGGCGAAGCGCCGGGCCGGCTCTTGCGATACGTCGCCAGAATTCTTCTCGGCATCCGCGCCGAAGTCCTTGTCCAGGTGCGACTTCAACCCGTCGTCGGTCAGGGTAAATATGTCGGTTGCCTTGCGTTCCCAGTAAAAGAACGCCATTTCGTCCCGGTTGGTTCCGACCATGAGCGGCTTGTCTTTGGAAATTGCCGGCGCAGTCGGATCAAAAGGATCGATGCGGAAGGTAAGTCCCATCCACGACGGGACCGAATCCGCCGGGGCGTGCAACCACCATGCCCTTTCTCCCGCCGTTGAGGGTCAGGTTTCCTGGGGCCTTTTTTGCCACTGCGCCCTGAACTTCCACGAGTTTCTCGGCGGGAACGTCTTTGAGCTTGAGAACCTCTTTTTCAGACAAGCCGAGTTCACTCAAAACCATCCTGGCGGTTTCCGTAGCCATGTCGCGAGGCGTCATGTGAACGCCGGGCCCACTCTCAATCGAGGCTTTGTTGAAATAATCCTTTGCCAGTGGTAGTGCGTAGATACACGAAGTTTTTGCGCCGCCCCCGGATTCTCCAAAGACCATTACATTGTGCGGGTCGCCGCCAAACGCCTCGATATTTTCGTATGTCCACTTCAAGGCCGCGGCAATGTCGAGTATTCCCTGATTGCCGGAAGTGGCGTACTCCTCGCCGGCCAGGTCAGCCAGGAACAGATATCCCAGGAGTCCCAGGCGGTGATTGTTGGCCACGACCACCACATCGTATTCCCGGGCGAGGTTGCTGCCATCCTGGTACCAGGTACTTCCCGAACCCACGACGAAGCCGCCGCCATGGTTATAGAACATGACGGGACGCCGGCGCTGATCCACTGCGGGCGTCCAAATATTAAGTACAAGGCAATTTTCGGAGAGGGACTGGTTCGTCCATTCCAAGGAGGGCCGCTCGGCTGAAATGACGGTGGTCCAGGAGTGAATGCATCACGAACACCGGTCCAGGGCTCAAGCGGAGGCGGCGCTTTAAAACGGTTCTCTCCGGAGACCGGACCGGCGTAAGGAATGCCTTTGAATGTAACCAGATCTCCCTTGCGCGTACCGCGTAGGCGTCCGTAAGCGGTCTTCACTTGACCGTCTCTGTGGGCGCTGGCCGCGCCCATGCGAATTTAGTCGTGCCAATCGACCGAGCTACCCGCCACGGCCGCCAGCGCCATCGAACTATTTGCGAGGAACTTTGCGACGGCCAATGAGCAGGGGATCGGAATCGGATGTCATACGGACGTCCTTTATTTCAGATTCAAATTCTACATCGGTACAGCCAAATCATCTTTATTGTTGGTCATCATAGCGGGCAGCGCCGCTAAGCTTTGTGAAGGTGCCGCGCACCGTCGAGATTCCCAGGTGCCGAACCGCGAACTGTGCGGATGAATGGGCTGGATCCAACTGCCATGCACTTGACTGGGCTACAACTGGCACGCCAAGCGTGACTGCGATGACTGCTAGAAGGATTGGCTTCAAGTCGGCTCCTTAAGTTTTGGGTTGGTTCGTGATTAGCGCTGCTCCGGGCAAACGGTTACTGATCTCCTTGCTCCGAAAAGCGAATTCGAGATTGCGCCTCGAAATTCTGGAGTGCTCGCGCGCGAGCGCTTCGGCCCGTGTGCCTTCGCGATTCTCAATGGCCTCCACAATCGCGCGATGTTGCTCGGCTGCAACATAGGCCGTGCTCTGCTCGCGGTCTGCAAGGCCGAAAACCAGGGCTTCAGGCGCAGAGAAAGGAATCTTGCAGATGTGCTCCAGCTCTCGGAACAGGGAAGGGCTCTTAGCCATCCACCACAATTCCCGATGAAAGCTTCTATTCACCTCAAGGTACCGCGCGAATCCTTCAGCGGTGATGGGGAATTCCATAGTAGCTTTTGCAAGCAGTCGCTTTACTCCCGCGAGTTCTTCCACCGTTCCAAGCCGTTCAGCGGCGAATCTGCCAGCGGTGCCTTCCAAAACTCCGCGAATCTCGATGGCGTCCCAAATGTCAACCAGGCTGAATGAACGCAGGCGGAACCCGCCGGTGGGAATCGGGTCGAGCAATCCCTCATTGGCCAGCCGTTCGAGCGCAAGCCGAATGGGCGTGCGAGAGGCTTGGAGCAGTGAAACTAGCCCCAGTTCGGTGAGCCGCTCGCCGCGCGGGAATTCCCCCTTCAAGATCCGCTCCCGCAGGGAAAGTACCAGGCGTTCTGTCTGCGTATCCGAGTATGAAGTGAGAGGCGGGGCCGACATTGCATGCAATGCTAAGAGTGTATTTACGGTAAGTCAACATGTTATGTGTATATTGCTAGCCACAATTTTTACAATTGCATGCAATATAGCTCGCCGACGATTCTGTCTCGTATCCGCCGTCGATTGAACGCTAATACCGGAACCTTGTTCCTGAAACAGGCAGACCGAGCGGCAGCATAAATCTGCACCAAGACGGCCAAGATGGGGAAAGCCAGCGTGTCAAGGCGCTAGACGGTGTGACGGTTCGAACCGGTGAGCCGCGCCCACCTGCGCCACCGAGAGGAGGTTCAGGACGTACTCCTTCTCACGCTGAAGCTTCTGCGCGGTGTGGCAGTGATGTGCATGCCTCCAGACTGAACGGTTCGGCCGTGCGCGGCTATCCGTTTGCAGCTTTCAAAGAATCAGGGGTTCAGTCGAGCGGCCTACTCCACCCAGGAGCACGCGGCGCCGGGAGTGTTTTCGCAGTAGAGCACACGCCAGGACTTCGGCTTGTGCGCCGCCGTCCAGGCGCATCCCTGAATGAAGTAGGGCTTTGCCCAGACCTCGCTATCGATGGCGCGGGGCGCAATGACCGTCACCTGAACAGCGCTTTCGGCCGGAACGCCGCGGCGGGGATCCATGATGTGCGAGTAACGGCGTCCGCCGGCACGGAATGATTTCTCGTAGCTGCCCGAGGTAGAGAGAGACAGGTCTTTGAGGAACACCTGCGCCGAGTTCTTCCGGTGGTCCCAGGGGTCGGCAATGCTGATGGGCCAGCCGCGGGGTTCCTCTGGTGGGTTGCCAAGGCCGAAAATACTGCTGCCGGATGCGGCGACGAGCGCGTTGCGAATACCTCGTGCGCGGAGGACCTCGACCATGCGATCGACGGCGTAGCCCTTGCCTAGTCCGCCGGGATCGATCTCGACACCGGGACGATCGAAGCGCACGGTTCGCTTCCGTGCGTTCAGTTGCACGTGCCGGTATCCCACCAGTTCGAGCGCCTCGCGGATCTGGTCGGGAGATGGAACATGACGGCCTCCGCCGGAAAAGCCCCAGGCGCGCATGAGCGGGCCGACGGTCAGATCAAAGGTGCCTTCGCTCGCGCGGCTGTACTCGATGCAATCGAACAGGAGACGGAACAACTCCGGCGAGACTGCGACCGGACGCGCGGCCGCCTCGCGATTGATACGGCTCCACTCGCTCGCGGGCCGGTAATTCGAGAGCAACGCGTCCAGGCGGTGGGCTTCCTCAAACGCTGCGTCCATCGCCTGGTTCATGGATGCCCGATCGGAGCCATAGAGGACGACGGAAAACGTCGCCCCCATGGCATCCGTGCTTCTTTCCAACTGCAGCGGTCTGGCTGCCCGCACCAGCAGAACCGCTGCGAACAGGGCGAGAAACAAACGGCTCAGGACTGCTCCTTCGGCATCTGGTTCTTCCAAAAGGCTTCGTAGTCGAACATCGCTTCCTTGATGGGCACGCCGCGCACATCGATCTTTTTCAGCTCTGCCGACCCGAGTCCCACGGCCTCGGCCAGAAGCATCATATTGTCGGCGTACTGGAACGTCTCATCGCCGGGCTGTAACTGTTCCGAAGGATGCCCCTTGGGGTCTTTGAACACGCGATACGGCGCCTCATGCCGGCCGGCACGGGGGTTGTAGCCCATGGTAGCCGCGGCCACAGCGTCCGTATTCACGCAGTTCCTGCCGACGACGAGTAGTCCCGGATGAGCCGGCTTGGAACCCAGAACCCATGGGCCCTCGCCACCGACCATGGAGACGATGCCGTCGGCGATGGCGAGGTCCACCGGGCGCGCGCCGAGAATATCGACGAGAATTCGAGGGAGCCGCCAGCCTTCGTACCGATTCGACTTCGGATCGAGTTCGGCGGGCGAGCCGGAAGGGGTCTGCACCTGCCCGTAGTGGAAGACGGTCTCCCGGTTGCCATACAAGCCCATCGGCGTGATGCCGAACAGGTTCTTGATGCAGACGGTGAGACCCATCTCTTCGTGGTTCTTCATCTTGCCCAGGCTCACGAAGAAATCGCAGTCCTGATAGGAGTGGTTCAACTGGAAGGCCGGGAAGATGTACGGTTTGCTCGGGACCTTCAGCAGAGAGTATTGCTTGCCTTCGCCGAGCGCGTTGGTGTCCTCGAATTCGACCAGGGGCGCCGCATTGCGGATGGCGGCGACGTCCCAACCGCCCGAGAGCAACTTGTCTTCGAGTTTGTAGCCGGGCTTGTGGCCGCCAGCGCTTTCGAGAATGCGGATGCGCTTCGCGCCGAGTGCACCGAACACCGCGACCACCGCGCCGACCACGCGGGGGTGAACCCAATGCGTGTCGCCCGCCGTGTATCCGGGGAACCGTCCGCTGCCGGTCAGATTGACCTTTATGCCGACCGTCTTCCCCTTGACCTGGTTGTCGATCCCGCCGATCTGATCGAACATCTGCCGGAATCGGGCCGTCAGGTCCTCGTCGTAGCTGCGGACCTTGGCGACGGATACCGGTTCCACCGGACCCGCCGATACGGCCCGCGCCCCTTCGGCTGGCCGCGCTGCCATTGCCCCTAGAGCAAGACCAGAGAGTGCCAGCCAATCGCGCCGCGTCACACCTTCTCTTCTCATTAGTTTTGTCTCCTCTTCAATTATTCCATCGAAACCGCACCCCACAACAATAGCTTCGGAATCGTCACTTCCGTTCTTCCCTCCGCGTCCCGTAGAGGCAGATCCACCGCCGCACCCTCGGGTGTTTCCAGGCGAGCCGAGCCGAACTTCCCGGCCACACGAAGCGTGATCGCCTCCACCGGATGGTCGAAATAGTTGAGTAACTGTACGAGCAGAGGTTGTCCGGCACCGCCTCCGCTTGCAAACGTGATTACGGACGGCACATTGAGCGGGACCACGCCCAGGTCGTCGTCCGAGAGCAGCTCCTTGAGATCGCGCGCCACCGCTTCGGGATCTGGATCTTTGTAAACGACTACGCGGCCCTTGCCGGCCGGGACCTCAGCGAACGGCTCCGTCTTCGGAGCGCCGCCCCAGGAGGGACCGGCGATCACGAGCCCGCCGGTCTCGGCGAAATCCTGCAGCAGTTTGCGCTCGGCCGCGGACGGCGGGTCGAGTTCGGTGGCCACGAGCGCGCGGAACTTCGCCACTGCAGCGGCGTTCAGCCCGGAACGCGCCACCAGGCGGTAAGGCACCTGACGGCGTGCCGCGAGGTTCAGGTACTCGTCGGCGAGACCCTGTTTCGTGCTCGCCGGATCGAGCACGATGCCGACATTCCCATAGGGCGCAAGGGCACGCCAGGCGGCGTGACTTTCGGCGAATTTCAGATAGCTCGAGAGACGGCGCCATGCTTCGAGCGCCGAGGCATCCCGGGCGCGCAGTTTGGCGCGAAGAGCATCGTCGAGCGAGACGATCCAACGACCGCCGGCTGCGGCAGCATCGGCCACCGTCCGCGCGTAATCGACGGCCGAGGCGTTCTCGAGCTGGCTGCTGATCCACACCGGACGCGAGGGCGAGGCGAGACCGAACGACCGCACCAGCCAGATATTCGACTTGATCCACGGCTCGCTCGAGGGCGCACCGCGGATACCCATTTCCGAGAGATTGCGTGCGCTCGGAGTCACGCCCGCGACGGCGACAATCGGTGCAGGCTTCCACCGCCACGGCGCCGCGTCCTTCGCGATCTCGACGACCAACAGGGAGCTGGCGGCTTTGCGCAAGGCGGCAGGAAATTCCGCGGCGAACTCGCCTTCGAGCACGAGTCCATCGAGCGCAGCCCGGGCGGCGTCCGCAGCGATTTTCGACGCATTGCCTGCCGCATAGACGAGGCCGAGCACGGCCAGACCGCGTTTGTGTGCCGCCTCCGCATAGACCTTCACCAGCTGCTGCTGCTCGGCTTCGACAGCCGCATCGGCGGGCGCGCTCCAGGTGACCAGCAGGCAGTTCGCGGACGAGTCTTCAAGAAGACTGAGCGTGGCGGGTTCGTACCAGCGGGCGAGGGCGTCGCGGACGGCAGCATCGGCAGGGAGCGTTTTCGCGCGGGTTCGCCAGGCAAGTTCCAACGGGCCACCGGTCCAGCGAACCGGAACCCACGTCTCCGGAGCCGGGGGACCCGAGGCTCCGAGCGTGCACGACAGCAAGAAGAGCACCACTAAACGGGGGAACCAGCCGGGCATGTCCTCTCTCCGCGATATTTTGGTACTGGGTCTGATTGTCAGCTTTCCTGATGCCCGCTGCAAGAGAAACCCGCCGGCACGCGGGGGCTAGGCTGGAATTTGCGAAGGGCAGCGCACGGGAAACCTTTGCGGCTGATTCTTCGCCGTTGTAACGGGAGGTCCGGAAGTAATCCAGATGGGCACCGAGCGGATCAGTACCGGGAAGTCGGCATAGTTGAATTAATCTGCGAGGACTCATCATGAGTCAGGAGCCGATGTTTTCCCAACGGAAATTGTTGAATTGCTGGCGTAACTGTGACTTTAGCAATTTCCCTGTAGAGGTGTGCGGCAACTCCGCGAGAAAGACAAAACCGTCCGGCACTTGCCACTTAGCAAACCGGTCGCCAAGGAATGTGCGCAGTTCTTCGTTGGAAACCCGCGCTCCGTCTTTCAGCACTACGCACGCTAGCGGACGTTCTTGCCACTTGGGGTGGGGAATTGCAACCACGGCGGCTTCTTTAATCGCCGGATGTGCAACCAGTGCGTTCTCCAGATCGACCGAACTGATCCACTCTCCACCGGATTTGATCAGATCTTTGGTACGGTCAGTGATCTTCATGTACCCCTCAGCGTCGATCGTGACCACATCTCCCGTACGCAGCCATCCATCCTCCGTCCATTTGTCCTGTGCCTCCGGCAGATTGTAGTAGGCTGCGGCGATAAACGGCCCGCGCACCTGCAACTCACCGAAAGTCTCGCCGTCCCATGGGATCTCGCCGTCATCGGCGACTGCGCGCATCTCCACCAACGGCGAAGGAAGACCTTGTTTGGCGCGAATCTCGTATTTGCGGTCTTCGGACCAGCCGGCCATTTCAGGTTTGAGGGTTGAAGTCGTTGCAATCGGCGTCGTCTCTGTCATACCCCATGGCTGAATCACGCGCACCCCGAACTTGTCGAAACGGCGGAAGAGACTTTCCGGTGCTGCCGACCCAGCCACGATGATGCGCAATCCCTCCGCCAGCTTCCAGCGTCCGGGATTGTGCTCCAGGCAGTCAATCACTGCTAGCCACACTGTTGGCACTCCTCCGGTCAGGGTGACACTTTCGCTGCTAAGCAACTCCAGGAGTGCCTCGGGCTGGAGATTGGGGCCGGGAAATACGAGCTTGCAGCCGTTCATCACAGCAGCATGCGGCAGGCCCCAGGCATTGGCATGAAACATGGACATCGCGGGCAGCACGGAGTCCATGCGAGACATGGCAAAGTTGTCGGGCAAGGAAATTGACAAGGAGTGCAGAACCAGGGATCGATGCGAATATGCCACACCTTTGGGCTTGCCCGTCGTTCCGGATGTGTAGCACATAGCGACCGCGGTGTTCTCGTCAAGATTCGCGTAAGTGGGACTGCCACCGCCCTGCACCAGGAATGACTCGTAATCTTCGTATCTGGAAGGTGTGGGCGATCCACCAAACGGCACTACAAACACGCGCTCGAAGCTCACTTTGTCGGCAAACCTCTCGTATATCGGAAGGAGTACGTCATCCACGATAAGCCAGCGATCTTGTGCGTGGTTGGCGATAAAGGCCAGTTCATCCGGGTGCAACCGGAGGTTGAGCGTGTGTACCACGCCACCGACCGCAGGGATCCCGAAGTATGCCTCCAGGTGCGTGGAGTGGTTCCACATCAGGGTCGCGACACGGTCCCCTTTTCTGAGTCCAGCATGCTGCAGACTTGCCCCCAGAGCTCGAGCCCGGCGGTACAGGTCGGAGTAGGTAGAGCGACGAACGGAGTTGTCTGGCAACCGCGAGATCACTTCAACCCCAGGAAACAATTTGCCCGCCCGTTCCAGGAACGACGTGAGCGTCAGACCGTACGGCATCATTGTCCCTTGCAAATTTTCGCCTCCCCGCGCATCCACAGGATTCGCACCTGCTGTCCGAACCCGCCTGATCGCGCATTGTAGCGCGATCCAAACATTGGGGGGTGGATGATGGCCACACGGGAAGCAATCCGCTCGATGAGCAGCGTAGGAATTGCTATGAAGTGGATAGTGACGGAATCAGATGGGATGAGAAGGCCGGTCTCCGACGGGGCTATTGGAACATACGTAGTGATTCTGAAGCGCACGGGTGGCGACTGGAGAGTCGCGTACATCATCTACAACTGCAATTGCCCACCGCACGCTTTGCGCTCTCCCGCCGCGACCCACCGATATCGAGGCGCAGATGCGTTTTCCAACTGAATATTTTAGACTGGCGGTACGTGGGCGTGGTCACCCTGAGCAGGTGCATCTTCGCGCAACTTTCGCTCATCATTCATAGGGAACGATGACAGACCCCCAACTGATAGAGCCCGGTACCGGTAGTACGCCGGCAGATCCCGACATATCGCGCGACCACGTCCGCGCGCTTCCGTACGATCTGCTGAAAGAGGCCTCCCGGCGGTTGGAGATCATGTCACTCATCGCTGCCTCGCTCTGGGTGCTTGGCACGATCGGGGACCGTATTGCGCTCTTGGCAATGACCCACGGTGACCGGACCTGGCTACACCCGCAAGCGACAGATCTGATCGCCGGAGTTAGCGTCCTCGTGTCCCTGGCGCTATTCTTTTACATTCGCCAGGGCGATCGGGACCCGAGGTTCATTCTGGACCTCGGGCAGGTATACATGGTGATCATGGCCTTTGCCCTGGGCATGCTTATCCACTGGTTCCGAGTGCCTAAGGATTGGCCGGTTTCGCCCATGATCAGCTGGATTGGGGCAGTGGTACTGATGTCCGCAGCGATTGTGCCCAATTCCCCGATGAAAACGCTGGTCGCCGGGCTCATCGCGGTGTCGATGAACCCTCTCTCAATGTTGATAGCAAAAGCCCGGGGAACATGGGACTTTGGCTCCTTGAGCAATGTCCTCGTAATGCACTATCCCGACTATCTATTGGTTGGCGTCGCCGTCGTAATCTCGCGCGTGGTGATGAGACTGGGCCAAAAGGTCACCAAGGCCCGCGAAATGGGCAGCTACCGGCTCGTATCCCTGTTGGGCAAGGGTGGAATGGGAGAGGTCTGGCGGGCCCGCCACCACATGCTGGCACGCGACGCGGCCATCAAATTGATTCAACCTGACGTGCTGACTAGCAAGTCGGGAAACAGCGCCGTACTGCTGCGGCGCCGGTTCGAACAAGAGGCCAAGGCGACGGCTTTGCTGCGTTCGCCTCACACTGTGGAGCTGTATGACTTTGGTGTGACCAAGGATGGTGCTTTCTACTACGTGATGGAATTGTTGGACGGAATTGATCTCGAAACCCTCGTCAAGAAGTTTGGGCCGCTGCCTCCGGCGCGAGTCGTGAATATCTTGCACCAGGTGTGCTGGTCGCTGGCGGACGCTCACAGTCACGGCATGATTCATCGCGACATCAAACCCACAAACATATTCCTTTGCCGCATGGGAAACGAATATGACTTCGCAAAAGTCCTCGATTTCGGATTGGTCAAAGTCTTGAACGAAAATGAAACGAAGATGACGGTCGAGGGAACAACGACGGGAACCCCCGCGTACATGGCGCCCGAACTGGCTTTGGGGAGTTCAGATATCGACGCGCGTGTCGATCTTTACGGACTGGGCTGCGTTGCCTACTGGCTGACTACCGGCAGCCTTGTCTTTGAAGAAAAAGGCGCCGCGGCCATGATGTTGGCCCACCTGCAGAAAGCGCCAATTGTACCGTCAATGAGAAATGATCTGGCCGTTCCAGCCTGTCTGGATCGCGCAATCATGATGTGCCTTGCCAAGAAACCGGCAGAACGCCCTGCAAGTGCCGAGGTGCTTGCGGGTTTGCTCGAAAGCTGCGAAGACGTCGGCTTCTGGACCCCGGAAGACGCGAAGCGCTGGTGGCATGCCAACATCGCCGAAGGTGGCGTCCGGACGGACGACAAGACCGCATCCATGAGCACAGACCCGGATGCCTTGACCACGTTATGAGCACCTATTCTCGCGATCGACCGTGACGCTCGCTGGAAGCGACCGAACTCGCTTCCTGAAGAAACCAATTGGCGCATCGCCAGTCACGGTCACGGCCGCTCTTGTAACATCGCCAACAACCGCATAGCTTCCGAGTAGCCGACATCCCGCCGAGAACTTTTGTCTGTCCTTCCGGTGCTTGAACAGAGCCCCGCCCCTGTCATCCTGCACCGGATATTGTCGCAGCGATGCTAGTAAGAAGTTCGAGTACTAGGGCAACGCGGCGCCGCTCAGGGTAATTCGGACCTCCGTAAATTTGGCAGAGCATACCGGAGGACGAATACTGTTTCCCGACGATCCGAAGCAGGTGGCAAAAGCCTTCGTCAAAATCACTGAGGAGTTGCGCAGACGGTACGCTGTTTCCTATAAGCCCGCAGATTTCATGCCTGACGGCCGCTATCGGAAAATGAAGATCGAAGCGCGAAAAACCGGGGAAAATCTGAAGATTCGGACACGAAAAGGATATTACGCCAGATCCAGTTCCTGGCAGTTCCGACTCCCAAGAAGAGGTTCGCACGTCCTCCTTGCGGTAATGGTACCCCCTGGGTTTCATTGCCTTGCCCTCGCGTACCCTAGCATTCCTCGATCCCAAGATTCGCCAAACCATCTCGCACGCGCCCTCGCCGAGAAACAAATGACTATCCCTGAAAAACAATGCGCCCGGCTAAGTTGACCTTCTTCGATCAACTAAGGCGGGCGCGGTCAAGAACTGCAAACTTCTAGCGAAGCGATTGCAGGTTGAGGATTAGCGACAAGACATTTCCCAGAACGCCATACGAGCCGTCTGAATTGTAGCCATATTGATATCTGTCATTGTAGCCATCTTCGTATCCACGCTGGAAACCTTCGCGAAAATAGTATCTGTAATCTTCGGGGTCTAAGTAATAACCGTTGTAGCCATAGGTCGCGTCCTGATAGGCGTAACTGCTCCGGTAATCGGGACGCCAGTTATCCTCACGATCGGCGGCCCCGGCGCGGAAGCCCTCCTGGTAGCCAGAATTCACCGCCTGCCTTAGTAAGTCGGCTCCGTACTGGTTGGTCTCGTAGTAGGCGCCGCCGCGATTGTAGCGGTAAATTGGGGCGGTGTAGAAGTAGGGATCGTTGTTGTAATCGTGCCGTTCTTCACGGAGGCGTCTGTCCTGGTCACGCAGGCGCTCCAGGTACTCTTCCTGAAAGCGATACTGCGCCATCCGCCGCTGTTGCTGCAAGGATGCCGTCTGGTCCTGCAGGCGGCGCTGTTGCTCGTCTAGGCGTTGGCGATATTGCGTCAGGCGCTGTTGCTGTTGTTGAATCAATTGCTGCTGCCGCTGTTGTGAAAGACGCTCGCGCTGCTTCTGCTGCTGTTGCTGCTGCCATTGCTGCTGGGCACGTTCCTGTTGCTGCCGATTGAGCTGCTGCTGGCGATCTTCCTGCGCCTGATTCCGGTGAGCCTGCTGCTGGATGCGTTCTTGCTGCACGCGCTCCTGCTGTTGGTTCTGCTCGCGCTGCCGCTCTTGTTGCATGCGTTCTTGCTGATTCTGCTGCTGGATTCGCTCCTGCTGCTGTTGTTGATTCTGCTCTCTCTGACGCTCCTGTTGCACGCGCTCTTGCTGTTGGTTCTGCTGCTGTCGCTGGCGCTCCTGTTGCTGATTCTGCTGCTGCATTCGCTCCTGCTGCTGTTGTTGATTCTGTTCTCTCTGGCGCTCCTGTTGCACGCGCTCTTGCTGCTGGTTCTGCTGCTGTCGCTGGCGCTCCTGTTGCTGATTCTGCTGCTGCATTCGCTCCTGCTGCTGTTGTTGATTCTGTTCTCTCTGGCGCTCCTGTTGCACGCGCTCTTGTTGTTGCTGATTCGGTGGTTGCTGCTGTGGTTCGGGCTTGGCGTGCTGCTCCGGCTTGGCTTGCTTTTCGGGCTTCGCTTGTTTCTCGTCCTGCTGATCCTGTTGTGCGTAGGCCAGAACACCGGCTCCAAGGAGTAAGAACAAGATGGCTACCGTGACAGCTCTGACGCGTTTCATGGTTGTGACCTCCACTCGTATACTTGGATGCCGTAGCGCAGTTCACGGCGTGGGTCTTGCGGACCTCCTCAGGTCAAACTCTTCGGTAAGACCACCAAATTAAGGCTTGATTAAGGTTGAGACCTCAACCGTACAGGATTTCCTTGAGTCGTCGGGGAGTTTATTCGTCTACCGTTGCAACCAGGCGATTGCCCCAACGACCCCGGTCAGCCGGACTAACGCACTGCCGTCTTAATTTCCGTCGTCAACTCTTCCTTATCCAGACTGAGCTGAACGAAACCCATCTCAGAAATGGCTCGCTGGTCGCTCTCGCCAGATTTTCTCCTCCGGGTCCCCATCGTGACCATTGTTCTTGCTGATGTCTTGCCCGTGGCCTTTGTCGTTCCCGTACAGTCCAACCATCACAAAGGCGTTTGTCCTTATACGGCCCATCTGTTCATAGATGTACTGGCGAAGGTCGGCTACGTCAACAATGCGGCTTCCATTGTTCAGGTGCGCATAAATCAGATCTTCCCTGAGGCTTTCGAGCAACGATAACGCGATTTGTCTTTGGTTGATGTCCATGACCCGCTCCACTGCGAACAAAATTAGGAACAAGGATTACGGTACTTTCTGAGGAACATTTAATCTGTGCAATTTTGATCTCCTTCATGCGGTGGATGTTATAAAAATTGGTTCTGAGCTGGACAACACTAGACGGCCAGCCCTTGGCAGGACTTGTCTTTGGCTCTGCTGCCGTTGGCTTCTGGCAGTCATTACTTTACGGCCCTTTGCTCGACCCCCTACGTCCAAGCCCTCTTGACCCTCTAAGTCACGTCCGGGTCGATACAGCCTCGGTCATAATGTTGGCCATTTCAACTTCCCGACAATTTGAATTCTTCCCGACGCTCATCCCAGCGATAGTGGTGGGCCAAGTAATTCCAGGCCGTAGGCGTGGTAAACCTGCGCATCATTGAGGTAGCATCATCTTCTCCACATGCCAACGAAAGTTCCTGCTGAGTGCCGTGCGCGAGCAGGCGCAACAGATTGCTCTTAATCTAGAGGACTAATTTATCAAGCACGATTTGACAGGGTGCAGATCGTGCGAGACCCAGGGAGCAGGTTGCGGAACCACCGGGTCCAGGAATACGATTGGGTGCGTAAACAATGCGAGCCTCCTGTGTTTCGAAGGCTGCTCGAACTCGAAAGCGGTTGGCGGAGTGTCGAGGCCCCGAATTTTGCGTCTAACGAGCTAGCTGGTGCTTTCGTCGCTTGCCGTTGCAACTCCGGACGTCTCCAGTTCCTTGGAGGTCGATAAATGCGCGATGATGATGACCCGAATCTGAACGATCCTGAAGCCAAGCCCGATGCCTCCGGCGTTTCCCGGCGCGACTTCCTCAAGATTTCAGGGCTATCCATCAGTCTGCCCTTGGTGGCCGACCCCAAAATGGCCATGGCGGCGGGCCGGCAAGTCCCCGTCCATGGTCCGGGCAAAGTACCGATGGAATTCTCCGTTAACGGCAGGCGGCTAAAAGCAGATCTCGAACCGAGAGTCACGCTGCTGGACGCCCTACGGGACCAATTCGAGCTCACCGGCGCCAAGCGGGTGTGTGATCGTGGCGAATGTGGCGCCTGCACCGTCCTGCTAGACAACAAGCCGGTTTACTCGTGCTCGGTTCTGGCCATCGAAGCCCAGCGCAAGCCAATCATCACCGTTGAGTCCCTGATGCAAGGTGGGAAGCTGCACCCTGTGCAACAGGCGTTTGTGGACAATGACGCTTCGCAGTGTGGTTTCTGCACCCCGGGGTTCGTCGTTGCCTGCAAAGCATTTCTCGACCGCCACCCGCACCCGAACGCGGACGACATTCGCCACGGTTTGAGCGGCAATCTCTGCCGCTGTGGCACTTATGACGGAATCCGCAAGGCAATCGCGCAAGTCGCGCAGAAGGGAGCCTAAGACATGCCGGACTACGCATGGCCCGATGCAGAACACCGGACGCTCATCGGCAAGCGGATTAGCCGCGTCGATTCTCCCGCCAAGGTTTCAGGACAGGCGAAGTACACCTACGACGTCCATCGCCCCGGCATGCTTTACGGGAAAGTGCTGCGTTCGCCCTATGCGCACGCCAAGCTTGTCAGCATCGATACCAGTGTCGCGGAGAAGATGCCCGGCGTGAAGGCTGTCCACGTCGTCCAGGGACCAGGTTCAACGATTCACTGGGATGGTGATGAGATCGTGGCGGTGGCAGCAGTAGACGAACCCACTGCGGAAGATGCGGTCCGCGCCATTAAAGTGGAATATCAGCAGCTTCCGTACCTGGTCACCGATACCGAGCCTCCAAAGGGATCTGCAGAGGGCCAAGGCCCGTTGAGTACGGACGATATCGATGACATGCTCGACAATCAGGTGCCCAGCCAGCAGATGGTCAGTCAAATTCAGCAGTACGGGATCACGGCAAAGCCCAGTGAAGACGCACTTAAGGGACTGAAAGCCGATGGCGCAACCGACGCCGTTCTGGACGCCATTTGGGCGGCTGCAGTCCATCCCGAGGCCGGGAGCAGGCCGAAATCGAATTATCAGAAGGCTGCGGCGGTGACTCTGGGCGACCCCGACAAAGCTTTCGCTGAGGCCGAAGTGGTTTCTGAAGGCCTCTACGGGGTTCCGGTAATCACACATTGTTGCCTGGAGAGCCATGGTTCCATCTCCGAGTGGACCGACGCCGATCATCTGTTTACACATATCTCCACTCAGAATCTTTCCGGAATCCCCGGGCAGATGGCGGAGCCGCTGAAAACTCCGGCCAGCAACATCCGCGTTCACCAGGACCACGTAGGCGGAGGTTTTGGCAGCAAGTTCTCGCCGGATCGCTGGGGAATCTTTACCGCACAGATCTCCAAGAAGGCGGACGGCAAACCCGTACGCATCATGCTGGAGCGAGCGGCCGAGCTCAAGGTCGCCGGGGCGCGGCCGTCGGCATACGCCCGTGTGAAGGTGGGTGCGAAGAAAGACGGCACCGTCGTCGCCTGGCAGTCTCAGTCCTGGGGCACCGGCGGCCCGGGTGGCGGAGGGATGCCGCCCATTCCTTATGTATTCGCCGTGCCCAACCAGCGAAAAGAACACACTGCCATCCGCAACAACATCGGTCCCGCCCGTGCCTGGCGTGCACCCAACCACCCACAGGCCGCGGTGCTCACCATGTGCGCACTGGATGATCTGGCCGCCAACTTGAACATGGATCCGGTCGAATTTTTCGGCAAAAATCTGGACATTGCCAAACCCCGCCAGAATATCTACCGCGAAGAGCTCGGCGTCGCCGCGGACCTGATGGGCTGGAAGCAGAAGTGGTATCCCCGGCGCCAGAACCAGTCAGGGCTGGTGCGCGGCGTTGGCGTCTCATTTCATACCTGGGGAGGACGCGGTCACGGCAGCGACTGCGACCTGACCATCCATCCGGATGGCTCTGTGGAGCTGAAGCTGGGATCGCAGGATCTCGGCACTGGGACTCGCACCTGCATTCTGATTGTCGCCGCCGACACGCTAGGAATTCCGATCGACGCCATTCAGCTTCAGATTGGCGATACGATCTATCCGCCTTCGGGCGGCTCGGGGGGCTCAACTACCATCGGCGGCGTAAGTTCCTCCACCCGCCGTGCTGCAGTGGATGCGCGCGATGCGTTGTTTGCGCGGGTCGCTCCTGCGCTGAATGCGCAACCCGAACAGCTCGAATGCGTGAACGCAAGGGTCGGCGTCAAGGGAGATTCCAACCGTTCGCTCAGCTGGAAGGAAGCCTGTGCCAAGCTGGGAGCCATGCCGCTGACTGTTCGCGGCAAGAACCCCGACAAGAGCAAACCTCCCGACCTAACCAACAGCGGTGTTGGCGGCGTACAGATGGCCGAGGTTGAAGTTGATACCGAAACCGGCATCGTGAAAGTCACAAAGATGGTGGCGGTACAGGACTGCGGATTGATCATCGACCTCAAGACTGCCGAAAGCCAGTGCTATGGCGCTCTGATCATGGGGATCAGCTACTCCCTGTTCGAGGAAAAAGTTATGGACCCGGGCACAGGCCGCATGCTCAATCCCGACATGCAGTTCTACCGTCTCGCGGGCCTGAGCGACATCCCCGAGCTGGTGGTGAAAATGATGACCGGCAAAGGCTACGACGAGCGCGGGGTGATCGGGCTGGGCGAGCCGCCCGTGATTTCGCCTGGTGCCGCCATTTCCAACGCGGTCGCCAATGCCATCGGCGTGCGTGTTCCGTTCCTTCCACTCACACCGGACCGCGTCCTGGCGGCTCTGGAACAGAAGGCAGGTGCCTGATGCGGCCCTTTGAATATGTGAGTCCCAGCAGTAGAGCCCAGGCCGTCGGCTTGCTCGGCACGGCCTGGGGCAACACGGAAATTCTCGCGGGCGGAACCGACCTGCTCGCCCTGATGAAGGATGACGTAGTCACCCCCCGGCGGCTCATCAACATCAAGGAGATCAAGGACCTCCGCGGAGTTTCCTCGAGCGCGCAAGGACTTCGTGTAGGCGCCCTCACCACTCTCGGCGACCTGGCCGACGATGCGAATGTGAAGAAGAACTATCCCGCGTTGGCCGAGGCCCTGATCGAAGCTGCCAGCCCTCAGATTCGTAATCTGGCCACGCTGGGTGGCAATCTCTGCCAGCGCCCGCGCTGCTGGTATTTCCGCAATGGCCTTGGTCTGCTGCCCAGGGACGAGACCGGCAGGGAATTGGTGGCGGCCGGCGAGAATCGTTATCACGCTATTCTCGGAAACGACGGTCCCGCCAAGTTCGTCAGTCCCTCTACCGTCGTTCCGGTCTTGATTGCTTACGGCGCCATGGTTCGGATCGAGGGTCCGAATGGGAAACGCGAGCTGCCACTAGAGAAGTTTTTCGTGATCCCCAAAGCCGAAGGCGAACGCGAGCACGATCTGCGACCGAACGAAGTCGTCACCGAAGTGGTGATTCCGCCGGCAGCGGGGGTCAAGGCTGCGCATTACGAAGTTCGCCAGAAAGAAGTGTTCGATTGGCCGCTCGCACTCGCCGCCGTCAAGCTGAAGATGAGCGGCTCTAATGTGCAGTCGGCGCGGGTTGTGTTGGGATACGTTGCACCCGTCCCCTGGCCTTCACCGGAAGCCGAGCAGGCACTGCAGGGACAGCCGGTAAACGAGGAAAGCGCGCAGAAGGCTGCCGAAGCCGCTCTGCAGCACGCGACGCCACTGAGCAGTAATGGATACAAAGTGCAGCTTGCCCGGGTGGCGCTGAAGCGCGCCATCTTGAAAGCTGCGCACGGAGGTGTCGCGTGATCAGCGAATCCGATCGCTTTAACACGAATCGCCCGAACCTCTGTTCAGCATTACGTTGGAAGGGTCAATTCATCCTGGCCGAGGCAGACCCCACTGTGCCGGCGTGTAATGACGGCCTGTTCTGGTGCCTGCACACGCAGACTTGCATCGGCCCGGACGGCGAACTGGCCGAGCCCGGCAACTGCTGCTCGAAGACCCGCGGCTGCCACGGTAGGGGAAAATGCGCGTAGCGCCCTTTCCTCTTTGCCGGTTCGTATAGGACAATCAGGAGAAACCGGAACGAAGGAGTCTCGTATGCGTTATCACCTGCCAGTCGCTTTGTTTCTGGTCCTTCTGCTGGTTTCAGTTTCCGCCGCGCAGCAGATTCGCGGCGACTATCTCGAGACCCGCTCCGCCGACGTGTACACCGGTCAGTGTTTCGCGAATGGCGAGGTAAATCTCGTCGGCAATGAGGCCATCCTGGCCTGGCACATCCGGAGCGGCAGCTGGAGCGGTGTCCCGCTGCAAGGGCTCACCGTTGCCGCCGCGGTCCGCGCCAAGGGCACCCTGGGCGATCCCTACGAGAACCCCTATCCGGCCAACGCCGTACTGTTGGTGGACGACCAGGCCAGTGCACAGCAGCGCAGCGCCCTCGCCAGCTTTGCCCAGCACATGGGGGGTGAGTTGTTGAAGAACATTTCGCAAGTAATTCCGGTGCAGATGGAGCTGGTGGTAAACGCCGAGCACCACGGCGCCGCTATGTTCCGCGCGGGCGAGTTTGCCACCGTGCAGACGCGCTCCATTGGTGAAAACGACCACCTGTGCGGCAACGAAGTCACTTACTACCCGCCGCTGACCGAACTGACGCATTCCATGCCCGCGGTTGCTCTCACGGACGCCTACAGTGGGCCCGGTCTGGGAGTATCGTGGAATCTTCACGGCAAACGCAGCGCCTTCGTGGGTGCATTTGCCCAATAATCCGAGACCGGAGCCTCAGCATGGGTAAGTTCGCGGCGCGATCGTCGATCGCACTCATCGGCATTCTTGTGGCGGTCTGCAGTGCTCAGACTGGCAAGGTGGAAAAAATTGGCCCCCTGACTGACCCGGCTGTCCCCGAAGCCGTGCGGCAGACGCTTGACCCCGCTGGTTACCGCATTTCGCTCGATGATGGAACAGTATTCTGCGACCTGTGGCTGCGCAAGAGCGTTCCGGCCCAAGCGAAAAGGGACGCTGCAGATGTGGTCTATCCGCAACTGGCCGAATCGACGTTGGTGGGCGTCCTGCATTATCCGAAAGGTGGCAGTGACTACCGGGGACAGACGATTTCTGCGGGCTTTTACACCCTCCGTTATGGATTGTTGCCGAGTGACGCCAATCACCTCGGCGCGGCTCCCAATCGTGACTTTCTGCTTCTGGTTCCTGCAGCTTCGGATGCCGATGCCAACGCCATCTTCAAGTTTCCGGATCTGATGGCGCTCAGTGAGAAGGCGACCGGTACCCGGCACCCGGGGCCCCTGAGCCTGGTTCAGCCCGACAGCGGAGGCACGACCCCGGCGGTCTCCAAGGATGACCAGGACCACTGGACCTTCTCCGCTAGCGTGGAACTCTCGACCGGCGAAAAGATTTCCTTCGCACTGGTAGTGAAGGGCGCAGCACAACAGTAGAAACCCACAACTCCGGCACGCACGACTGTGTCGACCTTTCGACAACCAGCCACTCTCGCAAGATCATGGTCCGCAGCGAAGATAACCCCATGTGTTCGAGTTCCCCCGGCCCGGACCCTCGCCCAAGGCGGTACACCGCCTCAGTGAGGCGAACGACGTGCGTTGAAAGGAGGACTATGGTGAGGGCAGCCAGAAGCCAAACTACAAGCCGCCTGCAAAGACTAACGCCCGCTGGCAAGCTTCTTGAGATGATAGCGATGCGCCACGTTCCGCAGGCCCTTCATGTCGTCGCCGTACTAGGACTTTGGCCACTCGGTGACAATTCATGGGCCGTTTTCTCTATGAGCGTCGCATCGGCGGATGGCCCCCGTCCCCACAAGAATGGCCAACCCGCGAGCGCTGAGATATTATCCAAGACAGCGGAAAGAAGCTGATCAAAATGGACTTCCTCAGATATCGGCACGTTTCCACAATTCTGCTGCTGGCTGCGCTCGCGGGCTGCACTCAACAACAAAACTCTCGGGACCTGAAGGAGAAAACCGCGCAAGCAACGGCGGAGGTGAAACGCGATGCCAAGGCTGTGGCGGCAGGGATACGCGAGGGCTGGAGCCGCGACAAGCCACTGGATTTGAACACTGCCACAAACGAGCAGTTGCTGATCCTGCCCGGCGTGACTGCGGCAGAAGCAGACCGGGTGATTGCTGGGCGTCCCTATGACGAACCCGGTGAATTGGTGACGCGGCGCATCATTTCGAAGACCGAGTATGACAAAATTGCAGACCGGGTCACCGCCAAGAAATGACGTCCAAGGAATAGCGCCAATCGGGTCCGGAATGGCTACGGCCAACCCTTGACTTTCTCCTTCTCTTTCCACTCAGCGGAGTGCTCGGGTTGCGGAAAGGAAGAGGGGCTGCGATGCGCAACGCCTCCACTTCTATTTCCAGCTTTGATATCTCAAAGCTCTTTCTGTCTGAGAAGTTCGTAAACATCTTTCATACGTCAACACCTTCATAAACTCCTAGACTTATCACCTATATAGTAAATATGACTATTGCTGTCTTACACCATTAAGATGCTCATCAAGTTTCGACCTCCTGGAAGACTGGGCCTCCTTTTTGCAGAGGGAGATCGATTCCTAGATTGCTATCCTTAGGGGCGGTACATCCACGCTCCCCTTGAGCGTACCGGCCTCGACTTACCCATTCCCATTGCGCTTGGTCCCAGGTTTTCGGTGTCCCCCATCATCAGAAGAATAGAGAAAACTCTCGATCTCATCGATTTGCCTGCTGGCGTCATTGTAGCCAATCTCAATGAGAGCACTCGTGTACTTTGATGTAAATAACAAATAACTCATCAGATCTGAACATGAAGCCGCATCCCGTCCCAAACTGTTTACAAAGTACTGGATAAGATAAGGCATGTCTTTCTGGTGTTGCTCCGCCAGTTGTGACAAATCGACCGACGGCGTCATGAGAAATGACGCCAACGGCCGCATCTTTTCACATCCTTGAACACCCGACTGGCTGATTCGGCCACCGCCGAGCAGCTGATTCAACCGCTCAAGGTGCTCGATGTCAGTAGCCAGGTGATCCAAAAACATAACATCAAAAAGAACTCCCATGACTTGCGCTAGCGAAGGGTCTCTCTGATCCGAGGGTTCTTTCTGATGCGTGAGATTTTCGTCCCGGACGCCGATCGCAAAAACTCTTTCTGCTCCCAGGCGAATGACCGGGCTGAGAGGTTGTTGAAGGCGCACGCAACCATCACCAAAAAAAGCCGCCCCTCGAGCGGTCTTAAGTTTTACAGGCTGAAAGACCAAAGGAATAGCAGCCGATGCGCAGACATGGTCGACAGTAATCCTTGTCGCAAGTGTCACTCGCCGGCTTCTGTTCCACATAGGGTGGCCTTTCATTCCTTGAATGAAAAGATAACTCTTCCCCGAGTTATAGTTGGTCGCGGAAATGGCGAGTGCGTAGAGATGCCCACGCTTGATATTGTTGTGGATTCGGTCGCAATGGATGTGTTCGCTGAGAAAGCGCCTCAGAGGAGTCGCGTCTAGTAGAGATCGGGCGTTACCTCCTCCGAGAAGTGCTCCAAAGGAGAGATCCAGTATCCAGGTAAGGGAATTCTGGGCTTGTGATAGAACATCACAGCGAAAGACATCGGAAGGTCGGATCTCCGACCATCCCCGTGCGAGAAGTTTGGTCGCCAAAGCAACATTGTCGCTACCCGCGGCAATTGCGGAACCATTGATCGCTCCGGCGGAAGAGCCTCCTATTATAGGGAAAGGATTGCCGTGCGTTTGAACCCGTTTTATCTCTCCAATGCGTTTAAGAACACCGGCTTGATAAGCACCGCGAGCCCCCCCGCCCGTCATCACTAAACCAAGCGCGTTTTCCATTTTCCTACCCCCGCATTGACCTCTCCTCTCGACGAGACTAGAAAACCCATGACCCAGCTACTGCTGACGTCCACTGATCTAGCGGATCTTTGACCCACCGCACTAACGTGCTCTCGCGGCGAGGGCACGTTAGCGCAGTTACCTTATTTCATTCGCGAATCAAGCTATTCGAGAGGAATGCCCCGCAGGCTACAGGATGCTCGGCTTGCCTGCGCTGGGCACGGCCGCAACCCGGTTCGCTCCGCCCAACAGATCAGGCGGCTGCCGCATGCTTCTTGGCGTGACGAGTCGCCTTCGCGCGGTGTTTGGTTTTGCCGGCGCCTTTGTGCTCACCAGTCGGCTTCACCATTACATCCACCAGCGCCTTTTGGGTATCCGCATACCTTTTCACTCCTTCTCGCGTTAGCTCTGCCAACGGCAGGAAGGGGAATGGCTTCAGGAGTTCCAGAGTCTTGCCTGCGTTCTTCACACTGGCATTCATTTGCTGCCCAGCCAGGTCAACCAGCTTCCTTTGGGCATCGATGAACGACTCCGTTGCCTGTCGCGCCAGTGCGGCCAGCTCCGTCTTTTTGACTTTCTTGAAGCCGTTGCTGTGCTTGCTGCCGGTGGCCTTGGCTGTCTCGTCGGCAATGACATCCATGAATTTGTTCTGGGCATTGACAAAGTTCTCCATACCTTCGCGGGCCAGCTCCGCCAGGAGCTTAGGCTGATACGGCTTCCCGGCCTTGGCTGCCTCCACCCAGGTATGGGTCTGTTTTCCGGCGATCTTCAGAAACTCCCGCTGCAAGTGGATGAAAGTCTCCACGCTTCGCCGCATGAGGTCAGCAACAGCATGTGCCGCGCGCTGTTCCCCAATACGTTCTTTCAGGCCGGCCATCAGGATTTCATGCTGTTTGAGTCCTAGGTCAAGCAGTACCTTCTGCCCCTCAATGAAATTGGTTACACCCTGGCCGGCTACTTCGCCCAGAATGGCCGTCGGCGAGTGCTCAAGATCGGACAGTTGTTGCCGGACAGAATGCATAATGCTCGCATTCTGCCGCATAGCGAGATCCAGGAGGATCCGTTGCGTAGAAAAGAAACTCTGTACGCCCTGTTGGGCCCACCCGGAAAAAAGAGAAACAAACGACGGTTCCCGAGAATGAGTTGACCTTACCGTTGCCGGCATGTGACACCTCCATTTAATTCGTATGCTGCATTGCAGCATCACATTAACTATACAAATTCGCTGTATTTATGTCAATATGTATTTGTTCTTTTTGCACTGCAACATACGGGAAACCCGAGATGAAGCCAGCCACCGCGAGGCCAAGGCCCTTTGCCTCATCGGGTGGGTTCTTGCGTCGGCACACCCCGTGCTACTGGGGCGCTTGAATCTAAGCGGTAGAGATTTGATCTTCTCGGCAACCGCTACAAACTGCAGGGCGATGCTTATGGCTCAAGCAGCCAGCGCGTGTCGGCTGCTGGCGTATACCAACAGGGCCATCATTTCGTCTATCGTGGGAATGTAGAACTCCGAGATCGATCTGGCACGTTTCAGTCCGTTGCGGACTGACTTGGAGGGATTGAACAGCAGGAACCGGATGTTGTGCTCTCGCGCCCATCTTCGCAGAAACACGAGCATGCCAAGACCGCCGCCTTCGATGGCATGCACCTCTGAGAGTTCGAGTACAACAATTCGGGCTTCTGTCTGTGAGGTCACGGCTTCACGCAATTTGAAAGCGGCGTCACTCTTCACGATTCTGCCCTCGCACTCAACCACCGCCAATTCACCTATGTTCTCAACGGTTACATTCAGCATGACTTCCTCCTAAATGCTTGTTTCCATCGAACATCGTTCATTTAGAGCACGATCAGTACCATCCCTGTGCTATGTGCAAGATGAGTCGTGCTTTCGAGGCCGTGCGGGAAAGTTCGGCAAGAAACGAGCAAATCTGCTTTACAACAAGAGGTAACTCTTACTTGTCGGTTGAATCACCTGCTACTCGCCAATGCGAGTGAACTTCCGTGCGAAATTCGCTGTGCCCCTCACCGTATTCATCAAACTGGCCGCGCGGATTTGCATCCCTGCTTATGCCACTTGTCCAACATGCAGGCGCTGACGCCGCGTCGGACTCCACGTTGGGTGCGCTACGGCGAAACGGCTTTAGGGCCCCAATTGGGATTGCCGTGCTTACGCATCATATAAAGGTTAGACCCGGTCCAGGTACTACTCCGCCTAATTCAAGTTGGCGATTGAAATGATGGTAGGGTCTCGGGTTTGCATGAAAAAGGCCCCGGATCATTCCAGGGCTTTCCTCATTGGTATTGTGATGGTGTGTTGTGTGAATCAGGCGGTGGCGGTTCGAAACTTCTTGACTGTGATCTCCTCTTTCGCACGAAACCAATCTTCCTGCTCGTGACCGTCCTCCCTGCCGCGTGCCTCATAGAGTTCGTATGCACGTAGGCGGATCTGCTCTTCGAGCTCTTGTTGATCGCTTGTCGCGCTCACTGGCGGTTTCTTCGGGAGATTTGCATTCATGGGGGAACTCCTTTTGGATGAAAAATACGCCCGGTGAAAGAATGGAGTCAATTACCCAAGATTGGTGCAGGCTGGAGTGCCGCCGTCTTGGACATCGCATCGGCTCTCCGTCAGGGTGAATGCCAAAATATTCTTTCTGACGCCGGTCCGCTACTCCGTTCCTTTTCCTATTGTTCCTTGACAGCCTGATGGCGTGGCGTGAGCCTTGGATCTCCGCCGAGCAGAAGAGCGGTTGGGTTCTCACGGTCCGCGATCCATTCCCAGACTCGGCGCCCATTTGCATCCAGGGAGCATCGCGCTTCGGTGTAGTCGGCCAGCCGGTTCAGCACTGTAGTCACCGATGCGATGGGATCCTTGTGGCGCTCCAGCAGTTCCGGGAATTTCTTCTGCAGCGCCTGACAGACAAAGCGGGCGCCCAACGGTTTGCCCGACTCCATGAGCACGACCCGACAGGCCCGCGTGAAACCAGGCTGCCGGCTGGCCGTTTTACGGTCAAGGAACGTGAGCAGCTGGTCGCTGAGTACGAAGTCGCCAAAAATGTTTGCCAACCCGGCCAGCGTCTGTTTGATGGTACCGATTCGCTTCATCAGTTCCGCGCGCCGCTGCAACAACTCATGAAGCTCCCGTTCCGCGGAGCGGATAACCTCCTGTACGTGGAGGTCATCCGCCTGCGCTTGCCCGTTGCTTTGGTTCGTGCCTGTATTCATCAAGTTCTCCCCTGTGGTTGCGCTGGTCTGTCCCTTACTGTGAGTTGCGGGCCGCAACGGTTTGAGTGCTGGCGGATTGCTGCTTCGTGGTCTTCATCCAGGACCTAAGCGGCATTAGCTGCTGGCCAATGAAATAGTTCTCCCGCCAGACCTGAGCCAGTACATAACGGCCGCTATCGCTTTTGAACTGCAATGTCGGCGAGCCCGGAGTCTTGAGCGTCTCGACCGAGTTAGTCAACGCCTTGGCCACGGTGCGACCTCCGGCGACGCGCAGTTCCAGGTTTTGGACTGCTGTTTGTAACTGCTGTTTCGGTCCAGATTCAGCTCAATTGCCCGACGCAGCCATCGTGTCGTGGTCCTTCTTCTTGGCTGTCTGCGTCAAGTCGTGAGGTGCGGGAAGGGTGTAAGCCCCGAGATCTGTTACGACTTCGCTCAGGTAATACACGCTCCCCGCTCGCGTCAGCTTCGCCCCGAACTGGCCCGGAAAGGCCCCATCGTGCGTGCTGGGAAGAACGAAGATCGAGGCTCCCGTTTCTTTGCTGCGCAGAATCAGCCATTGCCCCGTTTCCGGCGAGCCCTGATACACCTTGTATGTCCCCGCGGACAATGCCCTCCCGCCTGCGATGAAATCCTGGTTAATGTGGACTATGACGCCGCCGCCTGTCTCCGCGCGAGCTCCAGCAGCCAATGCGACTATGCCGGCGATCATGACAAGTGTGCCCAACAGAAACTTCTTCATAGTTCTCCTTGTGTACTCTGTAGTTGCTGCTTTTAGGTTGATCCTCGAGCGCTCCCGCCCGCTGCTTTCAGCGACCAGGCGAAAATCAGCCGTCCATCAGGCGACACGACGCCGCCTAGTCCGGTTGCTCCGTGAACTTCAGTCGCTGCCTGCTCGTGAAAACTGTCTTCAGTGTGTTTTGAGAATTGGATTCTGGCCCAGCCGGAATGGGTGCGCGAGCGGTGTCAATTGTTTGTCACAAAGATGTTGTAGTTTTGTGAAGCAGAAAGCGCATAAGGCTGTCGGCGGCCGATTGCGCGCCGAGGAGATTGCTTCACCGAATGGGGAGTTGCTTCTGACGATTGAAACGGTGCCCACAGCTGCGAACATGCCGACCGGGCGGCTTGTTTATCGAGTGATGTCTCGCGGAAAGCCGCTGGTGGAACAATTCGGGGCTAAGATTTGAATTGGAGGGCCAGCGGCCATTTGGGCCCGAAGTTCGAATCACGGGAGCTGCGTGGTCGCAAGGAGAGGATTCCTACAAGCTTCTCGCCGGCAAGGCCAGCACGGTCCATGATCGCTAGTCGGCTGCAATTGTCGTGGTACCTCTCATAGGGTTGAGTACCATTCGTGAGGCTCAGGTGGAGCGCTGTGACATAAGTCATCGTCCCGCATCTCTAGCGAATTTATCGTTGGCTAGTCTGCAGACGAGGCGGCAGAAACTATGAGCGCAATCAACGGAAACACAAGTGTGGCGGAAGTTGCCAGGAGTTGCCCGAATGCCCGGCGCATCTTTGACCGCCACGGGCTGAAAGGTTGTGGTGGCGAATACGGCCCCAGCGAGTCGCTGTCCTTCTTTGCCACGGTACATCAGGTCAACGTGGATGAACTGGTGCGGGAGATCAATGACGAGTTGCGAAACCCGTTCGCCCAGCCTTACGTCTACAAGGAGACGCTTCCGGACTACATCTACCGGCGTTTCTTCAAAGCTGGCGTGTTTACCGTATTGACGGTCGGCTGCCTCTGGGGCGCTGTCAACCTATTGCAGATCGCGTTGGGCAAGAACTTCCTGCAACTGCGTCTGCTGCCCTCGATTCACGCTCACGCACACGCCATGATCTTCGGCTGGGTGGGAATGTTCGTCATGGGGTTCGCCTACCAGTCTTTTCCCCGTTTTAAGAACACAACATTGTGGCGTCCCGAACTCGCTAACATCAGCTTTTATCTCCTAGGCGCGGGGATTCTGACGGGCATGGCCGCCGATATGCTGCTGCCAAACCCAGCTTCGTTTGTGCTAGGGGCACTCTCCGGTGCCGCTCAAGTTTCGTCCGTCGTGCTCTTCATGTTGGTGCTGTATCGCACGGCGCGGCAGTCGATCGAGCCCCACAGTCCCTATGAAAAGTTCATTGCCAGTTCATTCTTGTGGTTCCTGTTGGGCACGATCTTGAATGTCATCTTTTTCTTTGCCAAGGCTACGGCACACACTGAGCATGACCTGATTATGCGCATCGCACTAGTTGACGGACCTTTGCGGGACATCCAGTTGCTCGGTTTCGCTGCCCTCATCATTGCAGGGGTGAGCCAACGCTTTGTTCCCCAGGTGTACGGTCTGGAACGTCCGGGACGCGATCGCCAAACCCTGATCTTCTGGTTGATCAATGGCAGTCTGGTTCTGAACATCGTCAGCTATGTCCTGCTGCTAACCACGCACAAAGCGTATTTCGCCATCGGCCTCGAGCTCGCCTATTTGCTCATGCCCGTTTGGGCAGTGTTGCTGGCGCGACAGATTGGCGTGTTCAGGAAGCCATCGCAACCGGACCGGACGTTCAAATTTATTCGAGCCGCGTATGCATGGCTGCTGGTTTCCTGCGTCATGATGCCGCTGTTCCCGCTCTATGGTGTTCTCACGCACCAGGTGTTCGCACACGCTTACATGGGCTCCCATCGGCACGCTTTCACTGTCGGCTTCATCAGCCTGATGATTATGGGTGTGTCTTCGCGGGTTGTTCCCATCTTGGCGGGAATGGACTCCAAACACATGAATTCGCTGTGGGTGCCATTCATTCTCATAAACCTCGGCTGTACTGGGCGTGTGGTGTTTCAGGTATTGACTGACTTCGCGCCGAGCGTCGCGTTTCCACTGGTCGGCTTCACCGGGTTCATCGAGTTTGCTGCGCTGCTCTGGTGGGGAGTTGAGCTGTGGAGAACCATGAACGTGGCGAAAACAAGCCGCACTAAGCTGCTGACTGCGCCATTTCCCTTGGAAGCTCGGTAATCGCCAGTGTATCAACGGATCTCGGGGCCAGCTGCACGGGCCTGGTCCGGTACAATAGCCGCCGTGGCGGAAATCAAGGTCAACCACGGTCAGACGCTGGCGAGAGTCCCCATCTTTTCCGGGCTCACGGAATCCGAGTTCGCTTTCCTGGCTCAACGCGCAGTGCCGCACCACTTTTCAGCAGGCGAAACCGTTTTCGCTGAGGGTGAGCCGTGCGCGGGACTGTACGTGGTTGAGTCGGGTCACATCCGCATCTTCAAGAGTTCCGCTGGCGGCCGCGAGCAGGTACTCAGCATTGATGGGCCGGGCAGTTCGGTCGCAGAGCTTCCAGTCTTCGATGGAGGCAATTACCCGGCCTCGGTCACCGCAGTCGACGATGCCACCCTCCTCTTTGTAAGCAAGCAGGACTTTCAGGCGCTCTGCCTGGCTCATCCCCAGGTCGCGCTGAAGGTATTGCGGGTGGTGGGTGCGCGCCTGCGCCGGCTGGTCGGAATCATCGAAGAGCTGTCTTTCACTACAGTGCGACATCGTCTTGCCGCCTTTCTCTTACGTCTCTCCCAGAAGGAAGGCAAACGCACCCCCGAAGGCGTGGAAGTCACCATGCCAGTCAGCAACCAGGAATTGGCTTCGCAAATTGGCACGGTGCGCGAGCTAGTATCCCGCAATCTCTCCCGGCTACAAGCGGAGGGAATGATCAAGATCGATGGCCGCAGAGTGGTTATATGCGATTTGAAAAGCCTGGAAACCGAAACGGACTCTGCTGAGTGACTCCCATGACATTCGAGTCTTGCGGCTGTCATCCTCCGCATCTCTGTTCTACTCCCCGATCTGGGTGATGTTCTACCCATCACGACCCTTTGTGATCGCCGTGACAAAAGTCATCGGCACGCCTCTTGCGCTCCGCTAATCTCAGAACATCAAGCGCGGCTGCGAGGCATGGAGCTGGGTCGCGAGGAGGATCTAATGAGCATTGCCGCTGAGAAAACTGTGCGGGAATTGGCCCTGGAAAACCCCGCTGCGACCCGAGTATTTGAAAAGCTGGGCATCGACTACTGCTGCGGCGGAAACAAGTCGCTGGAAGAAGCCTGCCGCGTGGCCAACCTCCCAATGGACGAGGTGCTTGACTCGCTCGAAATGGCCGAGCAGTCTGCACGCGCCGTCCAAAAGGATCGTAACTGGCCAACCGAACTGCTGGCCGACCTGGTTGCGTATATCACCAGTACTCATCACAAGTACACGCGCGAGGAGATGGCTCGTCTCGGTCCATTGTTCGACAAGGTCTGCTCTGTGCACGGGAAAAACCATCCCGAACTGCTGCAGGTTCGGTCCAGTTTTCAGGGCCTTGAGCAGGAATTGATCATGCACATGATGAAGGAAGAGAGGGTCCTGTTCCCCTACATAGTGAGGATGGAAGAGTCGGTCATCCAGAAGGAACCGGTGCTGCCGCCGCCATTCGGCAGTGTGCAGAACCCGGTGACGATGATGATGCATGAGCACGACTCAGCGGGCGAAGCCTTGCGCTCGATGCGTAAGGGCAGCGCGGGTTATACGCCGCCGGACGATGCCTGTATCAGCTTCCAGACTTTGTACAAGGCCTTGGCAGGCTTTGAAGCCGACCTCCATCAGCATATTCACCTGGAAAACAACATCCTCTTTCCCCGGGCGATTGCAATGGAAAAGGCGCGGCTATCGCAGCCGAAATAGCAGGCCGGAGAAGAGTGAGCCTCATGACAGCGCTATCTGAAGCTGACTGGTCATGCCTTGGTGCCGCGAGATCGATCACTGGTCCACGTAAAGGCGCGAATGGCGGCGGGTAATCCAAGCGTACTGACAGCCAGCACAGCAACATGATTGATCTCGTCCAGCGTGATTCCGGCTCGCCTCGCATTTCGGACGGCGGAGTGTGTCGCGCCTTCCAGGCCGGCACCCATCGAGAGGGCAACCTTCACCAAGCGCCTGGTCCTTTCATCCAGGGGACCTGCCGCGTGGCATCGGTCACCCAATTCATTGAAGGCTTTCCACACCTCAGGGTAAAGCTTCCTGAAGTCCTGCACAGGCCTAGGCAACCGCTCTAGTGTCAATGGCGTGCTCCTTTCCTCTTGGCCCTTCTGGTCGTTGTTATTCGAGCTTTTCGTCTACAGTAGCGCATTCGAACGGAGCGATTCCAGTGCGTTGACGAATGTCTATCGCGTCGCGACCTGATCACGCCGAGACACCGTGACTTATGTCATAGCTGATTGCCGCTCGCAATTGTAACGTTGACTGTTGGCATGTCTCTAGAGGCACACGACGGTGGACGAACGACGCCACAGGAGGATGCTGGAAAGGGCGCTTATCGGCGCCACCCTGTTGCTGTTGTTGGCCGGCGGCGATCTGTCCAGTGCACAAAACCAACCATCCTCTACGCCGATTACGTTTGCCGGGATCCACGTTTCCGGCAGCCTACGCGTGCGCCCAGAGGTGTGGGACTGGTTCGATACCACCGCTGCTGAGCCCAACTACACGTACTTTGCTTCGCTGCTGCGACTAAGCTTTAGCCAAGAACGGCCAGGATGGGATTGGCAGGCGGAATTCGCCCAGCCGTTGCTGCTGGCTCTCCCTGAGAATTCCATCGCGCCCCCGCCGCAAGGGCAGCTGGGATTAGGACCCAACTACTTCGCGGCCAATCGTGACTCTGCCGCAGCATATTTCTTTGCCAAGCAAGGGTTCGTTCGTTTGAAGGGCATCTTCGATGACAAAGCGAGCAGCCTGCGCTTCGGCCGTTTTGAGTTTGTTGATGGGGCTGAAGTTGTTCCAAAGGACACCACACTCGCCGTTTTGAAGCGCGACCGGATCGCTCACCGCCTGCTCGGGAATTTCGGTTTTTCCCATGTGGGAAGGAGCTTTGACGGAATTCAGTACGTGCGGGGAACGCCCAGCATGAATCTCACCTTGCTGGCGGCGCGTGCTACCCAAGGCGTCTTCCAAGTCAACGGCTGGCGCGAACTGGACACGGATGTCCTGTATGGCGCACTTACGCGTTCGGTTGGCAAGAAGTCGCCAGGTGAATGGCGCGTTTTTGCCCTTAGCTATCACGACGGCCGGCCAGTCCTGAAAACGGATAACCGTCCCACGGCCGCGCGCACGGCAGACCACAACAATATCCGCGTTACGAGCCTGGGCGGCAATTACCTGCAGACGATAGACACGGGCCGGGGCACGGCAGATCTGCTCTTCTGGGGCACCTGGCAGTCCGGCAACTGGGGTGTATTGGATCAGCGCGCTGGAGCCGTCGCTATCGAGGGCGGCTTCCAGCCTGCGTGGGAACTTAAGCCGTGGTTTCGCACCGGATACTTCTA
>CAWEJA010000016.1:0-123722 GCA_963809295.1 Terriglobia bacterium
TGCCAGCCGACTCCAGCAGCTTGCGCTCAGGCGGCAGGATTCCCTCTTCGGTGGAAGAAAACGTGTATTCATCATCGATGTGATAAACGCTGAGTTCATGATGAATATGGTCAAGAGCCCTGCCAAAATCGGGCCTCAGGACGTACAGAACCAATTTCTTGCAACCTCGGGCGCGCAGCCGCGCACTGGCGCGAGCCAGCCGTTGCCGGGAGGTAAAGTCGGCAAGCCGGGCTGGTCGGCCCAACAACGGGAGCCAGAACTCCGGCCGATAGACCTCAAAGTTCGCAGAGGTGGGCGGGTCATCTACGCCCCTCGTCCCGGTACGCCAAGAGCGGAAAAACACTGCCGCCAGCCGTGAGGCTGGTTGATCCAAACCACGTGGAAATAGCGGGCCAGGCGGCTCAGCACCTGGTGCCGGGTTTGCCACTGCGGACCCCACTCATCGGGGACCAGAGCAATGACTCCCACGTCACTCCAAACTGGCTGGGATGATTCCGCTCCTGATCGAACTCTCATTCTTCCTTTAGACGAGTGCAACGGGGGCTGAATTTTTCCAAGTAGATCGGAGTCAGGCAAGCCGGGCTCCGTGTCTAAACCAGGCTCTTCTTTGTCACCGCTACGCCGTCCAACACTTGGCCAAAACTGCGGGCCATCTCAGGGTGGCTATATTGCGCAATCGCTTGGCTGTCGCCGCCGTAGGACACGTGGCCCTTCTTCTTGTATTCGGCGTAAGCGGCAAGCAAGAATTCGCGGACTTGTGTCTTGGACGTGCCGTGCGTGCCTGCCTGGGTTTGTTCCAGGGCTTCGGTTAACACCCTCTGGTCCCGCCCACAGCCAACACCGGACGCCTGGCCGCAAGGTATTCAAAAAGCTTGGCCGAGTGATGCCCGGTTTCCCTGGGATCGCTCCAAGGCAGCGCCAACAGCAGTTGTGACTCTCGCTGATGTTCAAAAACCCTCTTCCGCGGGGTGGGACCATGGAGTTCGACTACCTGGGTTAGCCCGAATTTCTCGACCTGAACCGGGAGCCATGGTTCAACCGCACCGTAAAACCGGACGCGCAAGTCGTCGCTCGAGATGCTTCCTTCCTTCAGTAGATCGCTCAAGACTTCGAACAACAAGGTCGGATCACGCTGGCCCTGGTACAGTTCACCGGTGTAAGTGATCGAGAACTCACGGGTCAGCGCGGGCGCCGGGGAACGATAGTCATCCGGATCAAAGCCATTGGGAATGGCGAAGATTTTTTTCCCGGGATAGCGCGGTTGCAACCGGTCCGCCCAAGGTTGGGAAACGGTGACCAGCGCATCCGCATCTTTCAGAGTTCGCTTTTCCAATCGAGCCTGCAGTTGCGGAAAGTTCGTTACTCCCAGGTTCTGGCTCCAGAGATCTCGAAGGTCGGCGACCCAGGGACAACCCAATATGTTCCGAGCCTGGCGACCGATCAGGTGGCATGAGATGGGCGGAGAAGTCGTCAGAATGGCGTCGATGCGCAGCTTTTGGCGACGTATCTCTTCAATCGCCTCCAGCGCGTAGGGAATCCATCCTTTGAATGGATCGGGATACGTGAGGAGATACTTTGCGAGACCGATCAGGCGCGTGTGCCCGAGCCTGGAACCGGGTTTCTTGGCGGTGGCCAGCCCTAACTGCTGGTGCACACCGACATTGGCCGTCCAGCCTCAGCCTCGCCTTCCATTCACCCAGAATGTCGCGGTACCCGGTTTCGATGATCTGGTCGGATTCACGCGCCACTTGTCGCTTCGGAGTAAGGACCAAGGCCTCCCATCCATATCGAGGCAGATACTTGGCCAGCGCTGCCGGCCGTACCGAACCGACGATTTCGACGGGAGGGTAGGCAAAGGCAATCAAAAGAAATCTACGCATATCCTTGGGCTGATGATATCTCGGATTGTGGGAGTTCTTGGGCGCAGAACCTGAGGCGATAACTTCCACCTCAGCGGACGCCAGTTGTAACCGGCTCATAGGTTTCACTCATTGGACCCGGTGTATTGGATCGCTTTCTCCACTCTCGAATTTTTGTTATTACTTCTTCGCGGAACACAAGGAACAGCGTGACTGGCAGGAGAGGGAGCAAGACGCCAATCTGCAGGAAAAATACCAACAAATTGTGGACTGGCCAGAAGCGCTCGACCACAGCACAGGCCGTCGCGAACGGAAGCACGACCAAGGCGGATCGCACCCAGGTCTGCCACAGATACGTCCTGACGGGTATTTGTACCAGCCGGGAAATGTATCCCGGCCAGAGCAGCAGCTCGATGATGATGCTGGGGATGGCTGAGCCCCAGGCTACGCCATAGATTCCAATTCGGCGAACCAGGATAATGCTCAGAATAAGATTAGCCGCGCCCTCAGCCATGGCCCACTGCGCGATCCGTTTGTGCTTTTCCATGCCGTAGACGATGCCGCCGCTGGTGACGTTCCCTGAACTGAATAGCACCGACAACAGCAGAATCTGCATCACGGTTCCGGACGGCTGGGCATATTGCGCGCCCATCCACAGGTGAATAAAAGTGTGACCACGAAAGAACAGCGCTGCCTCGATGGGCAGAGAAACCAGAAGAGCGGCACGGGTACCGTGAATCAACAAGCGCCGCAGGTTCTGGTGGTTCCCTTCGGCTTCGAAGGTGCTGGCCAGAGGCGTAAACGTCGTGACCATCGAGCCGACGATCTGGCGTACATAGCCAATCAGGAGACCGCCGATCGCATAAAGAGTGACCGCAGCCGGCGACAGGAAGGCGCCCACCACAATGTTGTCAGTGTAGTAGGTCACCTGAACGGCCACGTTGATCAAGAACGCATAGAAGCTGTAATTCCAGAGTTTCTTGAGTACAGCCCGATGGGGCCAGCCCAAAACCACGCGCAGCGCAGGGTAGATGCGGAAAGACAAAATGACGGTGACCGAATTGGCAATGAGGGACGTGCATAGGTCCCATATCGCGAGTGCCAGAATGCCATGGCCAGAACGCAGCAGGAACACGATGCCGGCGGCGCGAGTAGCGGTTTGCAGAATGGAAACGGTGCTCGTCAGATCAAAGCGATGGAGCGCTACCAGGACGCCCCCGAACACTCCGCACCAGAGATTAATCGCCACCGTGACCGCAGTGACCAGGACCGCGATGCGTGCAGCTTGCTGGAGTTCGATCGGGATGACAAAAACGCGGTTAAAGCCGAAGGAAACGACCACGCCGGCACAGATAATCGCTGCGCTTATCCACAGCCGGATCCACAGGGCCCCGGAAACCGCTTCGCTGGATTCCTGGTCGTTCTTCTGTGCCGTTCCTTTCGAAACGAAACGGGTGACTGCCCCTCGCAGCCCCAGGTCGAGCAAGTTCATGTACGACACGAGTGACATGATGATCACCCAAACGCCGTACGTGAGATTGCCGAGATGATGCACCACGAAGGGCGACAGGAAGAAGCCGACCGCCGTGGTGATGACCAGGGCCAACCAGTTAGACAACACGTTCTGGGCTATGCGTCGTGCGCGAGGCATAAAAGTGAATAAATTAAACGAGGAGTAGATCGAACCTTAGATGCGTTAATCCGATCTTGTAAATCGCAAGCGTTGCGTTTCCGAAGTCTTGCGGCGTACGATGTTGTCCGCGAAGTGGTTCTTGGTCGGCGCGAAGATGCCAATTTTTAGTGCGCGGGCTTCTGAGCTAGCGGCGGCCTGTGGGTACGCAGGTAGGCTTGCTTCAGCAACAGCTTGTCCCACAACAACTCCGAGACCGTGAGGGTCCCAACCTTCGGTACCAGGTCGAGCCGGTACTGAACGGCGAACAAGATCGTGTAAACGGCGCAAACCGCGATCAGCCCCACCACTACGGGTTTGAAGCCTGAGCCGAGGTCCCGCAGTAGCGTGGCGACGCCTAACCCAATCAGCGGCACACAAGAAGTGAGCGACCGGATCCCGAATGACTCGCTGTTATGCCAGTTGGTTGGCATCGATCCCATCAACGCCACTTCGAGAAGAATCACCAGGATGCAGGGCCAGTAGAACGCGGTGGCGCTGCGAGCGCCATAAAAGAGACCCAGCATGCCCAGCGCCGTGATCGGCGTCCAAATAAACCAGCCGTGATTGGTTGAGAACAGGACCAGGTGCGCGTAACGCGGAGGAAACTGCAAAAAATCCGAGCCCTGCGGAATGGTTAAGAACCGCCCGTAAATAGATTTCCACTCCGCGATCTGTGGAATCCAGCAGACTCCGGCGGCTCCGCCATATACGAACCACCTGCGCCAGGGAACCAATGTATGGTTGCGAGACAGTTCGAATAAGACAGGAATTCCAAGGTAAAAGATGTCTTGCCAGCGGCAGATCGACAGGAGCCCGCCACAAAGCCCTAACCAGGCCCATGCCCTGGGACTCGCCGAATCCTTGACCCCCCACCACACCAGCAGGAAAGCCGACGCCATCATGAACGTTGCCGCATGCGACATCGGCGACAGGGTGTAATATCCGAGGGTCGTCGAACACCACAGCGCAAACGTTACGAAAATTGCCTGCAACGAGCTCAGTCCGATGTGTTGCAGAAACCGGGACACACAAATCATTCCGATGACCACGAAAGTGATGTTAGCCAGGAAGTAAGAGTACAGAGCCGCGTATGAGTACCCGTTGGCAGGCCGGCCCGAGAGGGAATCCACGACGGTACCGGCTGCGAGAAAAGGAATTGATAAGATAGGATAGCCGATCGCGAAGGGATTTTCCGGTTTCTCGCGGGTGGACCGCACTCCTGTTCGGTACATCGCATGGGGCTCGAGAAACTGGAACTCGTTCGTCAGGTCGAAATCACGATCAAATAGCAGAGAGTGGGCGGTCGCGAAGTAGTAGACCGCATCGACGCCAGTGATCTTGACGATGTTCCGGCCGCCGACTGGAGCACGCTGCAGGAAAAATAGGGCCACAGCCAGACCGAGCCCGAAGGCGATCATCACCAACTGGGGCCAGTATTTCCGGGCTGTGACTCGAAGATTATTAAACACTGATTGCGTAAATTAATACCGTCGCTTGATCGCCGTATTGATCGTTGACGTAAGCCGGGCAGTAATCCCATTACTTTTTCATGAAAGGATGCCAACCTTGAAGCTTTACTTGACGGCGATCGTGGGAACCTCGGTCATGGTCCCCGCGCTTCTGTTGGGGCGCGTCGTTCTTAACTTTCGCAAGCTGACCTACATGTCGTTAATCGAAGGCGCGTGGCTGGCGTGTGCCTTCGATTTCGTCCACGGAGTCTTGTACCGCCCGCTACTTGGTCCGCTGGGGTACGGCGGGACGCGCTTTTTTCCGCTCTACTTCGTCCTGACCGGCACGCTCTCCAGGATCTTCGGCAGACTGGAAAATACTGGTCTGATCTTGTCTGCTACCTGCGTGATTCTGCTTGCCTACAGTTGTTTTGTTTTGCTGCGCCGTCTCGAAGTACCCTTCCCGCTCAGCCTCGGCGCTGCCATCGCTGTCCTGGTCGCCGCAACCACTCAGGAAGCGCTGCTTCAAACCAAGGGCGATGGCTTAGCCGCCATGCTCAACCTTTGGGGAATAACGCTCTGTGTAAGCCGCACAGACAAAGAAAAAGAGAAGCGCGGCTGGCTCTATCTGGCGGCAATCCTTTTCACGCTGGCCTTCGCGGCAAAACTTACAACCGTCTTTGGCTTTGCCGCCGTAATCCTCGGCTGGGCCGTTAGTCGTCAATTTAAGGCAGCATGGCGACTAGGCCTGGCAACTTGTTTCGGGTACGTCCTGGTTCTCGCTGCAATATATTTCGGAAGTGACGGGCGAGCGTTCGAGGTCTTTCGCGTGTGCGCTGGCGGTGGCGGTTCGCTTACCTACGCGTTGGAGGCGCCACTCCAGCTGATTGGCGCTGCCCTCCAATACGATCCCGTCATGCTTATCTTCCTGGTGCCGGCGATCGCTTTTGCCCTGAGCCATTTTCGGAAATATCCAACCGAGATATTACCCATTTATTTTTTTGTGGTCTTGCTCGCTACCACGGTGATCTTCGGCTCTCGTGGAACGCTGTTCAATCACCTGATTGACCTGCACGTTGCCGCGGCATTGCTTCTTGCCTATTCGGCATCTCGCAATTCGGCGATCGCTGAAATCGGCACCGGCATCCTTGCGGTGGGTCTTCTCGTCGGATGCGCGCAAATTTTGATGAACGTATATTACGATTTTGGCAAACCGTCGCTGCGCGCCGATATGCAAAAGGTTCTGGAAAGTATTCCGTCCGATGGCCGCCCCATATTGGCCGAGAACTCTTTCATGACTCTCCAGTCAGGAAGAGCCCCGTATTTGTTGGACCCGTACATGTTCCGAGTGGCCACAAACAAATACCCCGCCATGGGTGCTGAACTGTGGGGACAAGCTCTCTCACCACGGCTTTGCCGCCGTGGTTTTACAGCAGGATCCCAGCAGCGCAGCCGGAAAGAAATGGTATAAGGAAGTCCACTTCGGCGGTGAATTCCTGCAGGACCTCGACGCCAACTACTCGTTTGGTTACAGCGTGGGCCAGCAGTATGTCTATCTGCCAAAACAAGCCAACCCTGACCAGAAGCAGGTATCGCCGGATTGACTGGTACTGGACTTGGCTCGGAATCGTCAGCGGCGCAGGCGATTCACCTCGGCGTAGATGCTGACCAGAGAATTCGCACGCGATTCCAGCGAGTAGTCCGTCTCTACTTTCCTTCGCGCTTGGCGGGCCACGGCTATCCTCGTTTCAGGATTCGAAAACAGCAAGTCGATGGCTGCGGCCATGGCGCCTGGATTGCGCGCCGGCACCAGAAGAGCGGTCTCTCCGTGAGTGACGATCTCGGGGATTCCTCCCACCTCGGTGGCCACCACCGGAACGCCGAAAGCCATCGCCTCCAGCAGGGCGTTCGGTGATCCTTCGCTGAGCGAGGGTATTGCCACCACATCGGCCGCCTCATAATAAGGTGTAGGGTCTTTCAAGTGACCGGCAAGTACAACATGCTTGCCCAGGTCCGCAGACTGGATAGCTTGCGAAATTCGTGTCCGCTCCGGACCATCGCCAACAATCATCAACCGCACCGCGCGCTTGGGACTTATCTGCCTTAGATGTTGCATGGCCCTGACCATGTCGATCTGCGCCTTCTCTTTCGAGAGACGGCCTACGCACAAAATGACCATCTCTTCCGGCAAGATTCCCAAATCGATTTTCTTCTTCCGCAGAACCGAAGCATCAGCCGGTACCTGGCGGAGCTGGGGCCGCACTGCGTTGTGCAACACTCTAATTCCCTGCCCCGGCACTCCGCGTCGCAGTAGCTGCTGTTCAGTAGCGCGGCTCACGGTCACGATCCGCGCCGGAACTTGCAAGGACCAGCGATCGAGGCTGTTGTAAATCGGCGAACGAAAATCGGTGTTGGTGTACCCATGATGAAACGCGATCCATGGCGTCTGTTTCCACAGGCCCGAAGACCGCAGCAGAGAAGTGAGACTTCGCCGCGTGGGTTTGGATCAGGTCCGGCCTGAACTGCTCGTACATTTTTCGCAAGCGTGGCAAGACCTGCACGTCAAAAAGAAACCGTTCAGGAATGCTCTCTACCGTCAGGTCCGCCTGTCGCGCCGCTTCTATGAAATCGGTATTTCGGCTGGCAGCCAGCGAAAGGGATCGATGAAATGTAACCACCACCAGATCCACAACCGGCCCCGCGGAAAATGTCCGCGCCACCCTGCAGAACTCAAAGAGGTTCTTTGCAGGACCCGAAATAGTGGAGCCTTCGACCAGTGCGAGAACTCGGATCCTTGGCCTGCTTGCGAGACCCAGGCTTGACTCCAGGTTCGCCATGCCTGGGGATGAACGAGAAGCTATCGACTTCGGATAAGTTCTTCATCAGACTTGAGGGCGGCGACGATTGGCCAACACAGCTTCATATAGACCGATAGTCTTTTGCGCGCTCGTGGCCCACGAGAGTTCGGTTCTCGCCAGATGGCTGGTCGCTTGCTCCATCGCTTGTCTGCGAGCAGGATTGGATAACAGATCCCGGAGAGCCCCAGCCAACTCTTGCACGTCTCCAGGGGTTACCAGGATTCCGTGACTCCGTCTTTTATGACCTCGGGAAAGCCTCCCGTGCGGCTGGCGACAATCGCCTTGCCGAATGCCAATGCAGTCATTAATACACCGCTCTGGTCAATGGCGCGATAAGGAAGAGCCACTATGGTCGCTGATCGGAATAGTTGAGGAACTTCTTCCTCGCGAATGTAACCAAGCTTCCAGACGATTCGTCCGTCAATTCCCAGATCGCGCGCCAGCTTTTGCAGCGAGGCGATATCGGTGTTCGGCGAGCCAGCAACCAATAACTGAGTGCGGCCCAATAGATCCGGCGGCAGCATTGCGAATGCGCGGACAAGAACATCCAGTCCCTTATAGGTCTCAATGTTTCCGAAAAACATAACCGTCTGGTTCGACCCCGAAGCATGCTCGGTACTGTCGCTCCCGCCCAGAGACAGATAGTAGTCAAGCACGCCATGCGGAATCACATGAATCCGCTCAGATGGAGCCAAGTTCCTCTCCACAATCTGTTGCTTGGTGAACTGAGAGTGGGCAATGATCGCTTCAAAATGTCCTAGAATCGAAGTCCGCCGGAAACCCTGGAAAAGACGCTGCACCAGACTGCCGTGGGGTTTGGCATTGTGGATCGTGAGCACCAATGGCGCTACCTTGCTCAATTCGCCGAGGTAGACGCCATCGAGCAGAGGCACCGGCAGCCACTGAAAATGTATGACGTCGGGCCTGAGCTCTCGCATCCGCGCTACGAACTGCCGCATATCGCCCAGATGCTCGACCGCCTTAATCCCTCTCCACAGCGGGGCGAAAACCCCTGTGCGCTTCTTGCCATGGCTTAGACGATAGAAATGGTTCCAGGCTTCGAATGTGGAGGCCGCTTGGCTCCATTCCCCCGCCAGGAATTCGCTGCGCGCCAGAAAAACCCGGCACCCCTGATGGCCCAACGCGTCGCAAAGAGCGTAGTCGTAAGGAAGTGAGAAACAGGAGGCATCCACCACTACGCTAGTTATGGAAGCGGACCGGGAGCAAATCGCGACATCGGACATCAAGCGTTCATCCCGCAGCGCATCAGTGGCCAATTTGATCATTAGGGTCCAAGGTTTGATGCCTGTGTGGTGTTGCCTCGATCGAGATGCGGAGAAGCGCAAGACCTGAAGGATAGTAAAACTGCGGATTACTGAAAAACTGGGCTTCGCGGTCTCACTCTGGGGGCTTGCTGGTGCTGTAGCTTCGCCCCATCCTGAACGGTGTTTTTATACAGCTGAGCGCTAAAAGCAACCATGATCCAGAGCAGCCAAAAGGTCTTCTGCCAGAAAAGGTGCGCAAACACTGCCGAGGTCAAGATTGACCAGCCCGCTGCCTCGCAGGCTACCAGCCATGGGTTCGGTTTACTTGACTGAGCGCGGATGTTTCTTCTCACCCACAACTGCATCCGGATTGCCTGCAACAAGAGAACTATTCCCACGATTCCGGCTTCCACGGACATCTCCAGGTAAAGGTTGTGTGAAGCCCGGGCGAATCCTCGGAACTGCGGTGCGTAACCTGCATACTTCGAGTAAACTTCCGCAAAATTACCCATTCCAGCCCCGAAAACACCGTAGTGTTTCAGAACCTCAAACCCCACGTACCATATGTCCAGACGTCCCGCACCCCTGGTTTGGGCAGCGGTGTCAATGCGGCTGTAAAACTGGCCGGGAAGGGTAATCGCGATGACCACGATCAAGGCAACCATGCCCAGGATTCGTGGCTTGACGCCAAACCTGAGCAGGAACACGATCGCCATAACCAGTACAGCTAATGCCGCGCCACGGGACAGGGTGAGTAACACGGCCAGCGTCAGAAGCGCGCTACTGGCCAACATGATGCTCTTAAGTAAACCGGAGCGGGCAGCAAAATAACCACCCACGGACAGCGCCAGCGGCAAGAGAAGACGAGTCGCGAAAATGTTGGGGTTGATGGCCTCTTCGCCCATGACCAGAGAATTTCGCATGCCCCCAGCCCAACCTACGTGGTGGTAGAACTCGTACAAAGAGTAGACCCCGGCCAGACATCCGCCCAAAATCGACGCGGCGACAATCCACTTGAATTCTATTTCACGCACCCGGAGCGAAGTGGCCGCCAGATAAAGAAGCAAACAAGCACCGGCAGTCGGCAGGCGGGTTAGAGTAACGCGCGGATCGACCGCCCAGAGATAGGTCAACGAATACCACGCCATTAGGAGCGTCCACCACAGGGCTGCTCGTGGCGGCTTTTGCAGTCTGCGTCCCGCGAGCGACGTGACGAAGAGAATGGAGGCCGCGGCCGCTCCGACTACAAAGTTAAGCGTCGTTCCAGTAGTTCCATTACCCTGGGAGAACGTAGCACTGTCAAAAGGAATCAACAGCGCAAATGCCCCAAGAGCAATCTGAACCGGCCAAAGGACCACGAGCGGAATGACGGCCAAAGCAGCAACTATCAGCCACCGGCCTTGACCCACCGTTGTGCCAACCAGGAGGGCGAAAAAAATGGTCAGGCCGACGGGAAGCCAACGGTACCACCCCGGGCTGGTGAATACGGTTTTGGTTGTTGCTGGCGATGCCATTATTGGTTTCCCAATGGTCTGTCTAACGTCATGTGTGATGTCTGCGAGCTAGTGGCAGACACTAACCATTCTTTCATTGTTGTGGGCTGTTCTGCGAGGCGAAAAGTAGCAGGCGGGAGCTCGCGGAGCCGGTTAAGGCATCTGGCTTCGTGGCAGTGCAGTTTTCGCGCGGAAGCGCAGGTCTGTGAGGGCTAAGCTCGTGCGGCCCGTGCGTGGGCAGGAGAGCCAGCGGCAACACAATCAAGTACCTTGGCAAACTCTGAAGCCATTTTCTCGTGAGTATAGAGATCGAGTTTTCGCTCTTCGCCCCGATAGAGTACGCGGCCAAGCTGGCGGTGTTCGGCATACCATGCACGCAACGTACTCTTCAATTCGTTTTTTGAGCAGGCATGCACTCCGGTTTTCGTTCGCTCAAGCAGATCTGTGACCACCCCGCGGCTGCCCCCGATCGCCAGAATGGGTCTCCTGGCGCCAAGGTACTCGAACAGTTTTCCGGTATGCTGTCCGGTCTCGCGCAGATCTGACCAGCAAAGCATGAGCAGAGCCTGCGACTCTCGCTGACGATGCAAGCGCTTCGTCCCGGCTGACAGTTCCGGCAATTTCTACCACATCTTCAAGACCAAAGGAGTGCACGGCCACGGCCAGCCAAGGCTCAATCGAGCCATAGAAACGAACCCGAATCGCGTCGCGACTCAATACGCCCTCTTGAATCAGTTCCTGGATGGCTTCGAACAGCGGCGTCGGATCCCTTTTCCCCTCGTAAAGACGCCCGGTGTATGTGATGGTAAGAGGCGTCGTGAGCGCTACCGGCTCCCGCCGAAATTCCTCCGCATCGAAACCATTCGTGATCGAGAAAACGGACTTGTCTGGATAGCATTCTCTAAGCCGGTCCGCCCAAGGCTCGGAAACGCTCACCAGAGCATCGGCATCGCCAAGCGTTTTCCGCTCGACAGGACGTTCCAACAGACGGACCAGATCGTTGCCCTGCGCCAGGTTCTGCGACCACAAATCGCGAAGATCGGCGATCCACGGGCATCCCAACATTTGCTTGGCCTTGCGTCCGATCAGGTGCGCAGAGACTGGCGGAGAAGTGGTCAAGATGGCATCCACACTGGCGCTTTTCTTGATCTGCTCAAGCGCCTCCGTGGCAAAGGGAATCCAGCCCTTCGTCGCGTCGGGAAACGTCAGCAAGTACCGCATCGCAAACAGGATTTTCGTGTGCACCAGCTGGGAATCGCGTTCTTGAGCCAACGGTAAGCCAAGCTGTTCATGCAAGCTGCGCCGCCCCTCCAGGCCGAACCTGACTTTCCAGGTTTGCAACACGTCTTCGTTGTCGGTCTCGACAACTGGCGCCCAGTTTGGTCGTGCACCGGGCAATTTCACCGTCAGCACCGTCGGTTCCCAGCCAAAGCGTGGCAAGTACTTCGCAAGCCCCGCGGGCCGGAGCGCCCCGATCTCAGTACACGGCGGATAAGCGTAGGCGATGAGCAGAACACACTTCATAAAGAGGCTTAACTCCAACCTTCTTTAGAAATTACTCTGATCGCCGCGGGGACTGGCGAGCAAATTTCCGGTGGCGATAGCAGCCACCGCATTGCAAAGCACGATTAAATGAGTGCTTCTATTTCTGATCCCTTCCCGATTCGCTCAACTGGCACCAGTCCAGAAGATGACAAGCGGAAGATGGTGCCGTTGTTTGTGGAAGCGTCGGTACGGCAAACTACAAGCAGTCCGCCATCCTTCAGGCGTTCTTGCAGGGTGGCCAGCATGCTTCGCAACGTTGATTTGGAAAAATATGCAAGATTGAGGATATTTGCTGCCCTGATTACGTGGAATGCCCGCTTGAAAGCCGGTGGATTGGCAGCGGACAGGTCATCCTCCACGGCCCTGATGCGGCAATTGTCCGAAAACCCTTTGCTCAGCAGCTTTACCGGAGTGGTTTCTACCTTACCGCCCAATGCCGATGCACAACGAAAAGCGGAATGCGCAAGCAACTGGCGGAAGAAATTGAAGCTGATTCCACGCTGATGCGGCGGCCAGCCTTTCCCCAAGAGATCGAAATGCAGGAGGTTGCCCTTGCGGTCGTGGAGCAACCCGAACATCGAGCAGGAAGAGAGCCATGCATCAATGACAAGATCCGTTCCGGTCAGATCAAAATCAACCTTGTTCGCCGTGAGTTGATCTCTCCATTCGGCGGTGCTGATCCCGGAAGACATCCCCACGTCCATGATCTTTATCGGTGACTCGCCCAGGCCCGCAATGTGCCTGAAAACTATCTGGTTTAGATCGTCAAGCCTCCTCGCGTAGGTGGTCTTCACACTACGGTTGGGAAGAAATACCCGCGCAAAAAACGCTTTTTCAATGGCACCGTCTGACGAAGCTAGGAACTCTTTGGTGGTTGGCTGAAGATGAGACATATTTCCCAAGAACAGAAAAACAACCTCGCGATCCCAGGTACCGCAGCCTCTAGGCGCCGGTTAAGGTTCGCATGATGATCTTGACGTCGCCGAGAAACGTAGCGCGATTGGCATAGTCCAGATCCAACTGCGCTTTCTGCAGCAGGATCTGGTCAATGTAGTAACGAATCGTTTGCTCCTCCGGGACACTGGCCAAAATTCTTTCCTCGTCCCTGAAGTGCAAGGTCGCCCATCCCGTTATGCCCGGACGCAAACTGAAAACCAGTTGCTGTTCTTCGCGCAGCGTCTTGCAAAATTCAGGCAGGTCCGGACGCGGCCCCACCAGACTCATGTCTCCCCGAAACACATTGAAGAGCTGCGGCAGTTCGTCCAACTTGAATCGTCGCAACACCCGGCCCAGGGGCGTAACCCTCGAGTCTCCTTTGCGCGTGACCCCCGGGCCAGTCGCTTCCTGGCGGTGGATCATCGTCCTGAACTTCAGGAGTGCGAACAGCTTGCCATCTTTGCCGACGCGTTGTTGCCGGAACAGAACCGGGCCCGACGAGGTCAGCTTGACCGCGACGGCGATCATGGCCAGCACTGGCGAGACCAGTAGCAGACCCGACCCCGACAAAACTACATCCAGAATCCGTTTGCGCGACGAGAAATTCCACAGGCTGAGATCGCCGCGCCGGACCGGGGTCATGGACATGTCGGAAACCGTAGGCAAGCTGCTCATACCGATACGAACTTTCGGCTCCTGCAAACGATCTTGGTGACTGCTTCAATCACGCGGTCGGCTTGCTCATCGCTCATGTCGGGATAAATCGGCAGCGAAATGCAGCGTGAGAAAGCGTCTTCCGCGCCCGGAAAATCAGCGCTCTTGCAGCCGTACTGCCGCACATAGTAGGGATGGCGGTGCAGCGGAATGAAGTGCACGCTGGTGCCGATACCGAGCGCTTTCAGTTCCTCGATAAACTCGTCGCGGTTGATGGACAGACAGTCCGGCCGGAGGCGCAGGATGAAGAGGTGCCAGGAGTGCTCCAGTATGCTGGAATCGCCGGGCGGCAACTCCAGTTCCCCAAACGGTCGAGAATCCTTGCTGGTAGCGGGCGGCAATCTCGCGCCGTCGCTGCCAGAATTTGTCTGCCTTCCCCAGTTGCGCCACTCCCACGGCCGCCAAGAGATCAGGCAGGTTCATCTTGTAGCCGGCGTGGTGCACCTCGTAGAACCAGGAACCGGTCTTGGCGTAGCGCTTCCAGGCATCGCCTCCGATGCCATGCAGGCGCATCATCTTCGCCCGCTCCGCGTACTTGTCGTTGTCCGTAGCCAACATGCCGCCTTCGCCCGTGGTAATTGTCTTGGTAGCGTAGAAGCTGAAGGCTGTCATTTCGGAGATGGTTCCCACCTGCCGACCGCGATACCACGCCGGCAGTGTGTGCGCCGCATCTTCGATAACGTGCAATCCGTGCCGACTCGCCATCGCATGAAGCGGATCGAGATCACAGGGTTCGCCCGCGACGTGGACCGGGATAATCGCCCGCGTTTTCGCCGTGACCCGGCGCTCGGCATCTACCGGATCGATATTGAAGCCGCCGGGCAGACTGTCACAGAGCACCGGCTTGGCCCCAAAATACGTAACCACTTCGGCGGTTGCCGTAAAAGTATAGGAAGGTACCAGGACTTCATCGCCGGGCCGCAGTCCGATGGCATCCAGTGCCAACTGCAAGGCAGCTGTACACGAATTGACCGCCAAAGCATATTTGCAGCCCACGTACGCTGCAAACTGCTTTTCGAACTCCAAAACCACTGGTCCGGTGGTTAGCCAGCCGGAGGCCAGCACGCGCTGTACGGCTTCGGTCTCTTCTTCACCGATCGAAGGACGGTGGAACGGAATAAAGGATGTGTCATTCATAAATAGAAGTTGTGCCTCTTGAACGTAAGAGTGGCAATGGGGAACTGTGAATCAGAGGGGAGGACCAATCAGAACTATGCGGCAGATTCTGCAGATTCCTGCGTGGACGCCAGGCTGGCGCGTGCCAGCTGGTAGTTAAGCGCCTGATCGTGGCGATCAACGGTGCCTAACGAGATAATCTCTGGGCTCGGCCAATACTCGGGCACGATCGCTACCAGCTTGGTGACCAGGCCGTGCACGTTCTTCGCCTGAACCAGCATCGAGAGCTCGTCCAGCCAGCCCGACATCTGCTCGAAGGTCATCTTACTGCCGGTCAGGAGGCGGATTTTTTCATGCGCGGTTGGCTTGATATCCTCTCCTTCCAGTTTGAGCTCTTCGAACATTTTTTCTCCCGGGCGCAGGCCGACGAAATCGATCTTGATATCGTGGTCGGGTTCCAGGCCCGACAGCCGGATCAGGTTGCGAACCAGGTCCAGAATGCGCACCGGCTCGCCCATATCCAGAACAAAGATCTCTCCGCCCTGGCCCATGCTGGAGGCCTGTAGTACCAATTGCACCGCCTCGGGGATGGTCATGAAGTATCGCCGTGCATTGGGATGCGTGACCGTCACCGGACCGCCGGCCGCAATCTGCTGTTCGAACAAAGGCAAAGCGCTGCCGTTGCTGCCCAGCACGTTGCCGAATCTCACCGACATGAAACGGGTGGTGCCGTTTTCCTGCAGTCCCTGCATGATCAGTTCGGCTACCCGTTTGGTTACGCCCATGATGTTGGTTGGGTTCACCGCCTTGTCGGAGGAAATCAGAACAAAATCCTCCACCCGATACTGCCGGGCCATCAGGGCGACGTTATAGGTGCCGAAAATGTTGTTGGTAATGGCCTGGAAGCAATTCCTTTCCATCATGGGAACATGCTTATAGGCCGCGGCATGGAAGACCGACTGCGGCCGATGGGTAGAAAACACATCCCGCAATAGGGTCACATCCTGGATATCTCCTACTACCGGGACGTAGTCCAGTTTGGGGAACTTGCGGGAGAGTTCATGCCCGAGTTTGAAAAGATCGTTCTCTGAACGGTCCAGCAAGACCAGCTGCCGCGGATCCAGCGCGGCTGCTTGCCGCACCAGTTCGGACCCGATCGAGCCACCCGCGCCGGTGATGAGTAGCACCTTGCCCGCAATTCTGCCTCGAATCTGATCCATGTCGAGACAAACCGGCTCGCGTTCGAGCAGGTCTTCCACTCTTAACTTGCGTACCTGGCTGATCGAGGCGGACTTGTTGATCAACTCCTCGATGCGGGGAAGAATCTTGAAATCCACTTTGCACTCGCGGCACTTGGCGATGATTCTTTCCACCAGCCTTCCTTTGGCGGTGGGGATGGCAATCATCACGCAACTGACCTGGTAGCGCAGGATCAACTCGTGGAGCGCGTCCGTGTTTCCCAAAACCTTAACACCGTGGATCTTGACGCCTTTCTTGCTAAGGTCGTCATCCACAAACCCGACCGGGTTGTAGCTCAGCTTGGGGTTCTGCAGGAGTTCACGCGCGATGGCGCTACCCGCTTCACCCGCCCCGATAATCAGCGTATTGCGCTGCACACCGTCGGTGCGAGCCCGTTCCGTGTAAGCGCGCACCGCAAATCGGGCGCCGCCCAACACCATGATGGTGAGGAACAAATCAATGACGATGACCGAACGCGGATAACCCGGGATCCGGAAAACAGCCAGCACCAGGCAAAAAATCAACGTGGAGCTGAGCAGCGATGCCTTGCTGATGTCCAGCAGGTCGCTGATTCCTACATATCGCCACCAGCCGTGCATGAGACCACACTGATAGGACAGCACCAGCTTGATCAACAAGACAAACGGAAGGGTCTTCCAAATCATGGCGCGGTCAGCGGCATTCAGGCCGGTATCCAGGCGCAGTACGAAGCTGGCGTAGTAGGTCAACACGATGAGCACAGCCTGCGACGCGAAAATCAACGCGCTCCGGTATTTCAGCAGGCCATTGCCCTCCGGTTTGATCTTAAACGTGGTAACTATATTTTGTACGGTGGTTCCGGCGGACATAAATGTGTCCTCTTTCGTCGGTGCTGACTTACTTTCGATCACTACCTCGCACCCCGCGTTGATTGACATGACAAACGAACCTGGGCCCTTGGGTCTGGGGGAGTTTTTCTATCAGAGGAAATCAGCATAGGTTACCGGATCAACGTGACTCCGTAGTATTCGTGTAGGAGTATCCGTATCCATAGTGTTTGTAGTCGGTAGAATTCTGATCGGCGGCGTTGAGAACAAACTGTAGAATCGGCGCCCCGCGCACTTCCGAGAGCAGTTCCACACTCCGTTGCATGGCTTGGCGGGTGGTAATACCGGACCTCCCGACAAGTATGACCGCATCTACCAAGGTCGAAATAGCCCGCCCATCCACGAAAGGCAGGATCGGCGCTGAATCGACTACCACGAATTGAAAGCGCTGCCGAAGTTCTTCCAGAATCTGCTGCATGGTCTCGGAACAGATGAGTTCGCCGGCATTTCCTTTCAACGTCCCGGCCGGAATGATCGACAGATTGCTCATTCCAGGAATTTCCAGCAGGGCGCTGTCCAGAGTCGCCTCTCCCAGCAGCAGTTCGCCCAATCCGTGTTTGGAGTTCAGGCTAACGGCTCGCGCCAGTCTTCCTTTTCGCAGGTCCGCGTCAACCAGGCAGGTCCTGCCTTGCTTGGCCAGGGCGTACGCCAGATTTAGGGCAACAGTGGTCTTGCCTTCTCCCGGAAAGCCAGAAGTAATCAGTAAGGCCTGCGGTGGATGGCCGTATCGGGAGAGCATGATGGAGGCGTACAAGGCCTGCACGGCCTCGCCTTCTGGAGAATTCGGCCTCTCCAGGAAAAAGGCGTTGGTCTGACTGTCGTCGGCGGTAGAAGACGGTAAGAGTCCAACCATCCGCTTCGGCCACCCCAGTCGTGCCTCTTGGCGCTCAGCTTCACCAACGACAGGAATAATGGAGACGTTGGATGTCCCGATCCATTGCTTGATGTCTTCGGGCGAGCGCAGTTTGTTATCCAGTTCTTCAGAGATGAAAGCCAGCATCACGGCGCCAAAAATGGCTCCGAGCAGACCCACGGCGATGTTCAGGAGCCAGCGCGGCTTGCTGGGCATGTCGGGCACCAGGGCCGGATCCATCACGTGAATGTTGGCCGACTTCGAGGCAGCCGCGATCCCCGCTTCTTTGATCTTGGCATAGAGCGAGTTGTACAGATCCACGTCGGTTTGGAGTTCCTTCTTGAGGGCCGTGTAGTGAGCCATCTGGCCTAACTCTTTGGTAGTACCCTTCATCTCCGCTGACATCAGCCGTTCACGCGCTTCGGCCGCCGCGTAGCTGGCTCGGATGGAATTGACAATTGCGTGTTTTTGGCTGTTCAACTGGCTCTGCAGTTCGTCCACCTGGCTCTGCAGCTTCTTCGCCACCGGATGATTGCTGCCGTAGACCACCAGCGCCTGGGATAGCTCTGCGCGATGTTCCGCCAAATGCTGGCTCAATTGTTGGACGACGGGGTTGTTGCGAACCTCGGGAAGTGAATCGGGGTTTCCCTGCACGTTCTTGAGCAGGGCCTCGAGTTGAATTCGCTCCGATTCAGCCTGCGTATACTGCCGACTAAGTTCGCCCATGTGCTCGGTGTAAGTGCTCTTGTTCTCGTCAACGTCCGCCACCCCGATGGATCCCTGATATTCCGCCAAAGCTCGGGTGGAGGTCTCCATTTTGCCGCGAATGTCGTCGAGTTGCCGCGAAAGCCATTCGGAAGACTTCATAATGGCGTCGTGCCGGCTCTGAAAAGTGTCTTCGATAAATGTCTGTACCAGGGTGTTGGCTACCTGGGCTGAGAGTTGCGGATTGTGGCTGGCAAAGCTGACCTGCACAAGCCGGCTCGCGGTGTCACGTCGCACGGTAAGCAGCCCGGCAAATTTGTGTAGGGCGGCCTTCTCCCGCAAAGTCAGTTGCAGACCGCCGGCGCCGGAAGCCAAGGTAGTCGCAGTCGAGTCCGCGGGGTTAGATTCGCTCACCAGTTCCTGGTTCTGATCCAGGTGCAGCTTTCGAATGACATCCAGAGCCACGCCGTCACTCTGCAGGACTTGGGCTTCGGTTTCCATGTACTCCGCGTCGCTCGAGGTCGCGGTGCCGTCCAGGGAAAAGACCTCGCCCGAGGGATCGATCTGGATTCGTGCTGTGGCTTCGTAGACCGGTTTGGTCAAATACGTGACACAAAGCACGGTTAGAAAAACCGCCAGACCGAAGATGGCCGACAGCCTCCAGTGCTTCTGCAGGATGGTCATCGCACGTAGCCAATCAATTGATTTCTCGGCGACGGGGGCAGGGGCCGAATTCAAGGTGAATGGCGACGGGGAACTTTCTGTCTGGATATCAAGGTGAAGCGGTTGCTTCGAGCCGAAGCTGTTACCCGCTCGCCGCATTAGTTCGAAATTTTTGCTCACGCCGTGCCTCCGTGCCCGCGCTAAACCTGGTTCAATCTGGCCGCCGGGATTGTTATTCGTTGATGTGCTGAGCTACAGGGACAAATTTGCCGGGTGAACCAGGCCTAAGGCCGGACACCGTAAATGATCAATCCGGTAGTGGTTGAAATAATCGCGTCCAAGGTGCGCTTGCCAGCACTCTTGGCTGCGCTGTTCGGAACAAAGACGATATCTTCGGCTTGCAGGCGAATGTCAGGGGCCTTCGAAGAAAGCATGTCCTGCAGGCGCAGGGGTATTTCTTGGGGTGGTTGGTTGGGGACTCTTCGAATCAATCTGGACTTATTCAGCGCGGCGTCCGGAAGGGCACCTTCTGCCATGGCAATCGCCTGCAAAACCGTCATCTCCGAACTGTTGTCCATGATTACACCGCTTGGTTTGTGGACGCTCCCTGAGACGTAGACCACGCCCGCTCTCGACACCAGAACCGTGTCGCCCGGGAAAACCTCTACGTTCACCTTGGCTGACTCATTCGCATCGTTCGAAAGCATGACGGTCTGTGGTGACTCGGGATGTTCCCGGTGAGTGATGCTCACGATCCTGCCTGCCCTTGGTCCGGTGCCACCAGCAAGCGACAGGGCATCAAACAGCCGCCGAGGCCCAAGTATCGGGTAAACGCCGGGCTTCTGCACTTCGCCCAGTACGGAGATGCCCTGAGTCGCATATTCCTTGGTAAAGATCGCAACCTGTGGCTGGGTAAAGAAGCCACCCGCCATTAGTTTCTTTGCTATCAGGTCTTGCGCCTGAGTTGTCGTCAGCCCCGCGATATGCACGGAGCCAATGAAATTCAGGGGGACATTTCCGTCTTCGCCAACACGCACTTCCTGATCTGACTCTGGAGCCCCTAAGACACTCACTTTCAGTAGGTCGCCGCCACCAATCATCAGCGTCGATCCGCCAGGCCTTGCGGGTGTGGCAGTCTGCGGTTCGGCCTGAGTAGCTGGAAGTAACGGAGTGGCGCTCTGCGACCAAGCTCGCTGGCTGCCGACCGACGTCAGATGAACTAATAGCAGAAGCGTTAGGCTAAATCCTTGGAATGTTATCGATTGCCGCATAAATGACCCCTTGACCCTGCAGAAAAATTTGCCTTACTTGGATGCTGTTTCAACCGCCAGCAGCAGCCTCTATCCCTTATGCAGGTTTCGTTCCCGAAACCCGCCATTGCCGTACCCGGACAAGTGACTTGTGGGAGGACTCATGTGGTACTGCTCGATCTTGTATAACAACGTCCGGTAGCTCACCTTCAGCAACCGTGCCGCCGATTTGCGATTCCAGCGCGCCTGCTCGAGCGCGGAGGCGATGGCATTTCGCTCGGTCTCTCCCTTTACGGATTGCACTAAAGACTTCAGGCCGGTAATAGCCGTCTGGGGTTCGGCGGACTCGGCCATCAAGCCAATCCGCTCAACGGTCTGCGGCGGATATGAATTCCAGAACGCCACGTCGCCCTCCGGCTGCGAAATTCCCAGACCCGGCGTCTCGTCTCCCATGACCAGATAGTGCTTTACAAACTTTTCCAGTTCGCGGAGATTTCCCGGCCAGGAATGCCGCTGACAGGCATCGAGCGCCGCGGCAGAAAAGACTCGCGCCGGCAGGTTGTAACGCTTCGCCAGCTGGTTCATGAAATGGCCGAGCAGCAGAGGGATCTCTTCCTTGCGCTGCCGCACGGCGGGGACATGTACGGTGAACGCACTCAGGAAGTAGTAAAGATCTTCACGCAATTTCCGGTCGGCAATGGCCTGTTCAATATTGACGTGGGTGGCCGCCAGTATCCGGACATCCATCTCAATGCGGTCCTCGCTGTCGCGCCGGACAAAATGCCCATCCCGCAAGACGTGCAGCAGCTTGGTCTGCAGGCTCATCGGCATTTCCGTGATCTCGTCCAAGAACAGCGTGCCTCGCTGGCATTGTTCGAGCTTGCTTCGCTTGCTGCGTCCGTTCCCGTTGAACACGCCGAAAAGCTCGCTCTCAAGGACATCGCCGGGCAGCGTCGCGCAATTCAGTTTGAGGAACCGGAAGCCGGACCTTACCGACAGATTGTGAATCAGGCGGGCCGCCAACTCCTTGCCGCTGCCGCTCTCTCCGATGATGAATACGGGCGCGCTGACCTGCGCCAAAAGTTCCGCCTGGGCACGCAGCCGGCGCATGGTCGGGCTGGCGGCCACGAAGAACATGTCGTTGCCGATTCGTTCGATCTCTTCGCTCACGATTTCACTTTCGCTGCTCTCGGTGGAGTAGAAGAGAGATCGCCGAATCGCGGTTTCGAGTTGCTGCGGCGTGAAGGGATAGACCAGAAAATCTTGTGCGCCCAGGCGAATCGCTTCCAGCTTCTGGTCAGGATCGTCAGCACCGGCGAGCACAAGCACCGGCAACTCCGGGCGAACCCGGCGCAGCCACCGCAGAGAAGACAATCCGTCGGAGTCGCCTGGCATCAAGTCCAGGAGAATCAGGTCGGGACCGAGGCCCGCATGGACGCGCTCCAGCGCTTCCCAACGGCTACCAGCGGTCTCCAGACGCCAGCCATTGTCTTGGCCGAAGGTCCAAGGAAGATCATGAGCTGACCGTTCCCTGCTCACGAGCAAAATTTGTGCGGTTTCCATTTTTGACTTAGGCCACAAAGAGGGAGGTTAGAACCCTACAGAGCTTCAACGTCATATCCTTCAACCCGCACAGCCAAGGATCGTTGGATAGCATCGACGGAAATAATCAGAGTGCGGTCCCCATTACGGGAGAGCAACACGCCCTCCACGCCTTCCAGCGAACCTCCACGAATTCGCACTCGCTGTCCGATTTTCAGGAAGGGATGCTCGGTCCAGGGAACCTGTTGCGTGACTACCGTGCGCAGCGCTTCGATCTGTTCTTCAGGAATAGGAATTGCTTCCCCGCGCATACTGACAATCCGAAAAACACCGTTGGTGCGATACACGCGCATGCGCTCCGCGTTGTTGCTCGCCACCAGCTTCACGAAGACGTAACAGCTGAACAATGGCAGTTCTACTTTTTTCTTGCGATCGCTCCAACGACGTATTTCGCTTACCAGCGGAAGAAAAGTGGTCAAGCCTTGTTCCTGGAGCCGCTCAGAAATCACTTTCTCGTTTCGAGCCCGGGTTTGAACGGCGTACCAGTTTGCTGATTCCTGCATAGTCGTAGGATCCGAGCAGCGGGATCGCAGATCGCCAGCGCTCATAGCTTCGCCCTCTGAGTCACATCGACAACTTGACCCTAACGCGATAGGCGTTCGAACTTTAGATGCTGGGGGCAACACAGGGGGGAGGGATTGCTCGGAACTGCCCAAATACTTTTACAGAATAGGTCCAGATGCAGATGGCTGCAAGAGGCACGTTAGCCCGGCGAAGCTAGTACCATACAAATAGAGTATACAGTGCCAGTCAGAAAAGTACTACAGTACCAGAGTACAAAGACCCTATCGAAGCTATTTTGACGCCCTCCTCCGGGGGCACAAGGCCAGGAGCATGAAATGAAATATCTTACCTAAAACAATATACTTAACTATGTATTGCTATGGCTCATTGTACCATACATATTGCGCAGCTTACGGAATCGTGTTCCGCCATCAATCTCATAGTGAGATTGCAATCACGGCGTCGGCAACAGATGTTGCAAACCATTTCAACTCTTCTGTTGCCGCACCTTATCAGTGTGCGCTAAACTACTGCTAGTTCGCAGCGATGCTCGCGGTTTGCATTGCTCTGCATGGCCTCCCCTAAGGCAAAGGCTTTCTCCCCCATTGATTCTCGGAGAAGAATTTCTCCAGAGAGTCCTGGTTCTCTAAATTAAGGCGCCGCTGTGAGTTTGGCGCACCTCTTAATGGCGCCGCTCGGAGGATCTATGCAGTCCACTCAATATTCGGGGGAAGAAATGATTCGAGTGCTCGTTGCCGACGATACTCGAATTCACACTCAGCTTCTAGCCGACGCGTTGAGACGCGATCCCCAGCTGGAAGTGATCATTCCGCCCGTCCGCTCCCACGACCTGGTTGAAACCGTAAAGCTGCACCGAGTAAACGTTGTGGTGCTCAGCTCCAATCTCGATGAGGAACCATTGCGCGGCTTCGAGCTGCTTCGGGAATTGCGAGCGTCCCATCCCGGCATTCTTGCCATCATGTTATTGGATTCCTCCAAGAAGGAGGTCGTCCTGCAAGCGTTTCGCGCCGGGGCGAGGGGAATTTTCAGCCGGCACGATTCACTCGAGACTCTTTCCAAGTGCATTCGAATTGTGTATGAAGGTCAGATCTGGGCCAACAGTGAGCAGATGGCGTTCGCGGTGGAAGCGCTGGCAACCTCACCGATGGTGCGCGCGGTTGATTCCAACGGCTTGAGTCTGCTTTCCAAACGTGAAATGGATGTGGTCCGAAGTCTTGGCCGAAGGACTCACCAATCGTGAAATCGCTGAGCGCCTGGGACTCAGCCAGCACACCATCAAGAACTATCTTTTTCGGGTTTATGACAAGCTTGGCGTTTCCAGCCGCCTCGAACTGCTCTTTATGACCTTGACCCAAGCCGGTTTACAGCAGCGTGGGGTTCCTGCCGGGTTCATTTGGCGTCGGACAAGGGGATCAACCTTCGGCCAAGGTTGGCGGGTTCGCAAAGCGCGCTCGGCTCGCACGTCACTGGCAGTCCTGGGGCAACTGCACCGCACTTCGGAGCGGTATCGGCCCGAGTACGGGAAAATCTCAAACCGGAGAAGCCTGGCGAAGAGCGAGGTGCGGCGAGATCCAGACCCAGCCACCTTCATCGGCGCCGACCCTCTGGACTAATATGCCCGCCCAGTAGTAAATGTCCCGCCCAACAATGATCGGTTCGGAAACCAGCTCTGCCTCTTCTTCTAGCTTCTACTCGCACGGCTGCGGTGGAGCTATGACATCAATCGCTTAGCCGCGCAGTCACAACCCCCGAGGCCTTTCGAAGAGTGATCAGCGTAACTTCGGGAGGACAGTTGAGACGCATGGGGATCCAGATCGTGCCAATTCCGGAGTTGGTGTACAAGGTGAGAGGTCCAATCCGTCGTAGTCCCCAGGGATATTTTTGTCCCATCACCGGCAGAAAAGGAGCGCCGACCAGCGGAATGCGTATTTGACCGCCGTGCGAGTGGCCGGAAAGCTGCAGATCCACATGGGCACACATAGCCTGCATAGTCCGGCTCATGAGCCAGCAGGACAACCGGTTCGGTCTGCGGGATCCCTCGCAAGGCCAGCTTGAGGTCCGGCTTTCCCTCCAGAATGTCATCCAATCCGCATAGCCAGAGCCTTCCCCCCTCGCGCTCGAGGGGAACAGACCGGTTACGCAAGACTGAGATTCCGTGCGACTCGAGTACGTCGCTGATGTGAGCCGGGTCTGTGCTTACGTCATGGTTTCCCAACGCTGCCAGAATGCCAAAACGAGCCCGTATCTGAGCCAGCAATTGGGCGCATGGCTCAATCGCTCTCGCAGCCCGAACTTCCAGTGAGCGGTGTGACCTCAAGAATGGTGCAGTAATAAAATCGCCTGTCACTACCACCAGGTCGGGCTGTAACCCGTTGACGAGATTGACAGCTTTCCTAAGCGGCACGACGGAGAAATAGTCGTCGTAATGCAGGTCACTGAGTTGCACGATTCGGAATCCGTCCCACGCCTCGCCCAAACGAGACAGGGGGATTTCGATCGAAACCAGTTTCGGTGAATTGGCTTCAAAGATGGTGCCATCGCCAACGACGGCCAAGGCGCCAGCCGCCAGCGCCCGCTTGCAGGAACCTACGCCGCGACGTGAAAAATGACAACCTGGTACATCTCCTTAAAGACCCAGTGGAAAATTGTCGAGACCCCTTCCGCATGGCGTGAGCAGATTTCAAGTCAATCTAAACCCTGATGCAACCCGCCCCAGCGACCAAGTGAGTTGCCGTGGAAATGTTACATCATTACTGAATGGTGTTGCGGAGACAATTTCCTGCGAACTACAAGTGACGACCGAACGTTCGATTGCAGCATGACCGGGAGACAGGGAAATATGTGATGCTCTTGGAGACTCCAATGTGGCGCGCGTGCGGCCAAGGAAGCAGCAGGATAGGGCGCGTCGTGTGCGCTGCGATCTGATAAAGTATGGGAGTTTGCACGAGGATGCGACGGAGAACTCATCTGAGCCTGCAGAATGGCTGAACCTAAAGTCGACAAACGCGGTCTCCCTACCGCCACGGGAGTCCAAGAGTGAACCGACCCGCTGATATGGTCGGACAGTTCCTGCTCGGGAAAACTGAAGTGCGGGAGGTAGCAAGCTGGTCGAAGCAGCAAATTGGCCGGTGGATCTTGCACTGGCACCCGAGACTCCCAGTTACCCAGATTCGCTCGAAGGACGGCAGTGATGTCGGCTGGTTAATGGGCATTGCAGTCGACGCGGAGGGCCACGTCGTACCCGCGGTCTGGCGACTTGGCTTTGATTGTAGTGAGGCCGATTCGGCGGATCGCTTTGAGTCCGCACTGAATGGGTTGGGCGGTCGTTTTGCGGCTGTTTTTCTTACTTCCGGAAACGAGCGATTTTACCTTGATGCGAGCGGTTCGCTGGCCGCCGTATATTGCGAGGAACATCAGGTTGTCGCATCTTCCTGCAATTTGGTCCCTCAAGTCGGGGATCTCCAACAGAATCTCGCACTCGTCCAAGCTTTCGGACTTCCTGAGCGCGATGGATATTTCCCGTTCCGGCTGACTCCCTGGTTTGGCATCACTAGGTTGTTGCCTAACCATTATCTCAATCTCGGCAATTGGGTTCGCAAGCGACACTGGCCAAACGGCCGACTGCTCGATCCTACCTGTAATCCCGATGAAACCATCCGCGACATTGCTGCTCTGATCGAAGCATTCATATCCGGTGTAACTAAACTAGCCCCAGCTCAAGTTCCGCTAACGGCCGGTTACGATACACGAGTTTTGCTAGCGTGTTCGCGCCCGAGCTTGCCTTCAATTCGTTTCTTCACTTCCCCGATTCCCGATGTCAATGCTCGTATGGATTGTGCCTACGGTCGGCGGATGGCGAAAAGATTCGGTCTGAACTACTCAGTCCTGACCTGGAAGGATGCCTCTAAACAGGAGATCGAGAACTGGCTTTACCGCACCGGGACTTGTGTTGTCGACCGAATCACGCGCTGCACTAGGACGGATCAACAGCTTGACCCAACGCGGTTCACGCTGCTTGGAGTGGGCGGCGAAGTAGGCCGTGGCTATTACTGGCTACCTGACGACGTCCCTTCTCGCCCCCTTTCCGGCAACGAGCTTGTGCGACGGTTTAATTTTCCACCTGTGGAAGTAGTCATCCAGGCGGCTTCAAACTGGCTGGACCAGCTGCCAACCTCGGATCTTCTGGAAAAATTGGACCTTTTCTATATCGAACAACGGCTGGGATGCTGGGCAGGTCCGGCGATGTATGGCCCCCTTTACGATCGATTTCTCATCTATCCGTTCAACTCCAGGCGGATCTATGAGTTGATGTTGAGCCTACCGCAGGACTATCGAAAAGAAGAACGAATGCCACAAGACCTGATTAGGCTTAAATGGCCTGAGTTGTTGGAACTTTCATTCAACGAACCGTTTGGATGGCTCAAGTTAGAATCCCGGGCCAGGAGTAGTTTGACGAGCGTGCGGACCAAAATCGGAAATGCTGGAGCCCGAAGAATTAAATCAATTCTGGTCCGCACCTTTAAATCACGATGACGGGATACTGTTCAGTCACTCGGACACCGATTCTTAGGATGGGCTCAACAACATCTTTGGCTTCCGATTGCCTGTCGGCAGTTGGCACTTTGGCGAATTGGCGTGGGATCTTCTGTTCATCTTCCTCCCATGGCCATTTACACCGCTCCGAAGAGCGTTGCTTGTGCTGGCGCCTCAAAGTATCTATAGATCAAAGATGAGGCCAACAGGGTAGTAGATAAATATAAACTGCGACTACGTTGCGGGAGCTATAGCAAGGTACGGGTTGATATGGGTATCGCAAGATCCGAGTGTTGCTGAACCACGAGGGCTGGAACGTCAGTCGCTACTTGGCGTATCGATTGTATTGCGAAGAAGGCTTAGCCCTACGGCCGCGCCGCAGTCATCGGCGCCGGGCAGCGGAGCCACGCCGGGAGCGGTTTCGTTCCACGGCTCCGAACCAGGTGTGGAGTTTGGATTTTGTGGCCGATCAATTGGCGGATGGACGACGCTTTCGGGCGTTGACGGTGGTGGACATTTATACCCGAGAGAGCCTGGCCATTGAAGCTGGGCAGAGTTTGAATGGAGAACACGTTGCGATAGTGCTGAATCGGGAATGACGATGAGCGATGGAGCGCCAAGGTGATGTTCTGCGACACCGGTTCGGAATTAACCTAGTCAGGCGATGGACCTATGGGCCTAAGGCTACGGACTGCGCATCAACTTCTCACGGCGGGGCAAGCCGCCATACAATGCGTTGTGGAATCATCAAAATGTTTGACGTCGTAAAGACTAAACCTCCAAGTAAAGAGTGGAAGCAAAAAGATAAAACACCAAGCGAATACACTTAAACTGATTTTTGCCCCACGATTTGAGATAGATCGCTTCGCAATCGCAGAAACTCCCCCCACATAAAAATAATACAAGCAGTCGATAATTGGATAATCAACTTTTAGGAGTTTGGCTATGGGCCACACGGCAACGATTAAGACGTTTATAACCCATGATTTACTGACAAAGCGAAGGAGGGTGTAAAAAATAAAATAGACCAGCACCTCCACCGATATCGTCCAAATAGGGCCATCATAACTGAACCCTTCCCCATAATTCCAGGCGCTCGATGTGAAAATGTGCAATAAGAAATTTACAACTTTTCCAATTCCCCAATTACTGGCCATACAAAGCTGCAAAATAAACTGGCTCACGTTGTTGTTTTGATAAACAAAAAAGTGGTCGTTTATATGGATGTAGGCAAATTGTAGAGCCGCTACAAATAAAAGCGTGGTGAAATGAAGTGGATAGAGGCGCGAGAAACGAAGAATGAAGAACTTGTGACCGCTGACTAGTGTACTTGAGATTGATTCTCTGTATTTCCAGAAGAAAATAAATCCACTAATACACCAAAACACTTGTACGCCATAAAACCCATAGTTGTAAAAAAGCTTGAATAAGGCATAAAGTGGTTGATTTTCTTTAACAAAAGTTGCAGGTTTGTCTGCTATAAAGGCGAAGTGCTGATAGTGCCAAAGTAAAACGGCGAAGGCAGAAACAAAACGAACTATTTCCAGTCCTAACAACTTATTGGTGGACTGGACAAGTCGTTGCTGTGTGTCACGCATATGGTTATCCGCAGACGCCAGGGTTCTTTCCGGGCAAATTGCTCCATCTTCCGTTGTCGGCGAACATAGGAAAGACCCCGCTTGAGATCCGCAATCAAGTCTTCACCTTCGCTGGCAATGTGAACAGGTTCCTTCTTGCCGCGTTCCGTGCCAACCCGGGCGGTCAATTCCTCAGGAGACGCATGGACGAACTGGCCTTCGCGAGTGAGATAGCCGTTCGCGCTCTGGGGCGAGCCCTTATAGGCGAATAGGTCGCTGAAGTCTGTTCGGCACCGCCGCCACACGACGACGACCCCGCAAGCCATCATGAGGAGGGCGAGCAGCGCATTCTCTGAAGATTTCATCTCCCATTGGTTCGCTGTCGGCCTGGTGCCAAAAATCACAGGTCGCTTCCGCCAACTTCCACACAGCTTTCGATCAATGTGGTTGCTGGTCTTCGGTGTTGCCACGCAAGCGTATTTAGCCGAGGCCCGGGCGTCAATCGGCCGATTAAGTGCAGTATGTCCCGATTGAAGTGCGCCCTTGCTTTTCTCTTTTTACTGTTTCTGGTTCTCCTCGGTGCCACCGGTAATTCGTATGCTCAAACCTGGATTAGTGGAGCGAATGTCAGCACGACGGCCAACGCTGCGAACGTCACGTGGAATACAGCCGTGCCATCTGATTCGCAAGTTGAATACGGACCTACCGCAACCCACGGCAATTTTACACCTATCGCCGCAGCCAGAGTCACCGCCCACTCGCGTGGCCATAACCGGCCTGTCGTCGGGGCTCACGTATCGCTTCCGGGTGCGGTCCCGAGACTCTGACGGAGTGTTGACAATCGGTCTTGAGCACATCATTCCCGCGCTTCCGGTGAGTATCTCCATATCACCTTCGAGCGCCACCACGACCCCAGGTGTGACCCGGCAGTTCATGGCCAGCGTCACAAACTCTACAAATACGGCAGTCACTTGGTCTGCGAGCGCGGGAACGATCAGTTCATCCGGCCTGTTTAACTCTCCCACAGTGTCCTCGATGACGTCGGTCATCGTAACCGCAACCAGCCAATCCGACCCAGCAAAGAGCGCGTCCGCTACCGTGACTGTTAATCCGGCGGCCCCGACCGCAACCTCGATCACACCAAACACCGGGACGGCCGACGGCGGGACTCGGGTAGTGATTACGGGTACGGGATTCTCAGCGGGCGCGACCGTGAGTACGGGAGGAACAGCGGCGAGCAACGTGGTCGTAAACAGCAGCACATCGATCACGGCGACGGTCCCGGCGCATGCGGCGGGCACAGTGGGCGTGGTGGTGACCAACCGCGATGGCCAGAACTGGATCTTGTCGGGTGGTTATACCTATACCTCTTCTGGCGGAGGAGGGGGTGGTATCGGTTTCGTACAGGTAAAGGCGGCGACGGTGATGTCAGGGTCCTCGGTAGCCATCACTTACCCTGCCTTACAAACTGCGGGCAATTTGAACGTAGTAGCGGTGATGTGGGGGGATACGACTTCCGCTGTGAGATCGGTCACCGACAGTAAAGGGAACGTCTACGCCCTCGCGGTAGGTCCAAGCAAAGTAAGCGGACTGGCTTCAGCGATCTACTCGCCGAGATATTGCCGTCGGCAGCAATACAGTGACGGTGAGCTTCAATCAGACAGCGGGCTGGCCCAATGTGAATGTGCTGGAATACAGCGTTTAGACGGGGTTCTTCCCTTGGACGTTACCGCTACCGCGAGTGGTAGCGGGACGACCGCAAACAGTGGTTCAGCAACCACGACTTCGGCCAGCGAACTGCAGTTGGCGTGACACAAGTTCAACGCTACGGCACGCGCACGACATAACGACCGCTGCGTGATGGCATGCCCATTTTCTCGCAGCCCGCTATGGGATGGTCGCTCGGGTTTCATTCGAATAAGTGCTCTCTTGTCCCGTATCGTCAACCGCCGTCACAACGTAATAGTAGACAGTGCCCGATTGAACGCTCTGATCTCTGTAAGCCGGCGTGCCGAGTGCGCTGGCCAGAAGGCTGTATGTAGCCTCCCCGTGTGGTCGAGCGGTACGCGCTATCAGGCTGACAGACTTCTGAGATTTGTACTAGCCTTCCAGGACAGCAAAACTGAATGCTGCACCGGGACCGCCGTCACGCTAAGGGCGACGGTAACAGCTTTCGTGGTGCCCCGCGCTGTCAGGGTCACATGTCCGATGTAAGATCCCGCCTTCAGCCCGCTGATCGAGGGTCTGACCTCGAGTGATGAGGGTGCAGGGTTCCGAGAAAGCAGACGAGAGCTCCAACCAAGGCTGGTCGCTGACCCCCGTGAAGGTGAGCGCTCCAGCCCCGGCGTTCGTGATGCTCACGCTGGCCGGCGTGAGATAGGAGCTGCCGGCCTGGCCGGCAAAGCTGAGGGCTGTGGGACTCACGTTTAGCGACGGCGAACGCATCAGGAACCGGTGGCGCAAGATTGGTCGCAGAACTTTGCCCCCTGCCACGGAAGGCAGCCATCTGCATGACCCAGCCACCGGAGGTCATTGTCGTTGCCGCGTTATAACTTCCCGTGCTGGTGACGATTCGGTCTTCCGATATTCCACCGAATGCGTTGATGGTCCGGTTGCTGAACCCACTCCCCGCCGCCGTAAACACGCTGGTCGGATTGCCTGCCCCAACAATCACTTTGTGCGTGTTGGCAAGGCCCCCTCGCCCCTACTGAACTGTGAGCGACACCGACGCGGTGTGCGTCAGTGATCCCGACGTTCCCGTGACCGTGATGGTGTAGGTTCCGGCGGTAGTGCCAGGGTGTCCACCACCACCACCGCCGCCTGAGGACGACCCACCGCAAGCCATCATGAAGACTAGTCCCGAAAACATCAGGCAGCCCAACAGCAAACACCAGATTTTTTTCTTGCGCGACGCGAAACCAGTTCCCAGTAGTGCCAACCCGCCAACCGGAAGCCACATCGCGTAAAGCGCTCCTTTCGATTGTGGCACGAGGGAGCCGGTGGTTGCGGCGGTCGTACTCACCGTCAGCGTCGAAGTGCCTGTACCGCTAGTCACCGACGCTGGGTTGAACGAACAGGTCGGCGCCCGAGTCCCGGCAGGGGCAACGCTGCAAGTCAAAGCGACTGCTGCAGTGAAGCTGTTGATCGGGGTGATGGTAATCGTGGAAGTGGAAGATCCTCCGGCTGAGACCGTTGCGGGGTTGAGCGTCGAGGCCGCCATCGTGAAATCAGGCACGAGCGTTACCGTCAAGCCAACGGTTGCGTTGTGGATCAAAGATCCGAAAGTTCCGGTAACCGTGACGTTGGAAGTCGCTATCGGCGTAGCCGCGGTTACATTGATCGTAAGAGTGGAAGTAGCTGCCGTCGCTCCGGGTGTCACCACCAAGGGGCTAAAGGTGCAAGTCGAGCCTAGCGGCAGGCCCGAACAGCTCAGCGTAACCGGGCTGTTGAAGCCGTTGATTGCGCTCACCGAGATGGTGTAGGTCGCGGGGTTGCCGACCGACGCCGAAGCGCTGCTTGGCGGCAACACGCTGACGCCAAAATCGAGAACAACCCCAGCCTGCCTGAATGCTACCGCCTGAGTGACCCAGTTCATATTCAAGTCCTGGGTCGCGGTCGCGTTGAGAGTTTCGGCTGCCGGGCCAACCAGATGCTCCACACTGAGGCCGTTGGGAGTGCTGGTCACTGTTGTGAAGATGGGGCCGGCCGCCGACACGATTCCGCCAACCGTTGAACCGGCAATTACCAGGTCTCCCGCTGTAGTGGTGGTAATGGGACCGCTATCCAGGGCCGTGCCTGTTCCAAAAACTCCGCCGCCGGCATCCAGCGGAGTCACTGTGTTTATTCCGCTGTATTCGAGTATGCGGACATCTGGAGACGCCGCCGGGACGCTGAAAGTAACCGTAACTGTGTTGCTGACCGCCGCAACGATGTTTTTCGCGTAGTAAATTGCCTGACTGATTCCGGTGCCAACGGTGGGGTTGAACGCCAGGGTGTAAGTATTTCCCGCACTGTCAGTGACCGACTGAACTGTTGCCGTGGTGTCATCCCAACCAATGATCACCACGTTCAGGTTGCCGGCAGTTTGCGCGAGCGGATAGACGACGGGCGCAGTAGCCGCCGGAGACGCGGGGTGCGCGGAGTTTACCTGTACAAAGTTAATACCCGTCCCAGGCGCGTACGTGTACCCGCCAGACAAAGTTCCAGGAGTGCCGCTGGCATTCCTGACAGTTACGTCCGCACCCCCCGCAGCACTGGCTGGCACGCTCGCCTGGATGGTGTTGACGTTTCTGATCCAAACTCGGTCAGCGGGAACTCCTCCTACCGTCACTTTGGCGCCCGCGGCGAAATCGCTACCAGAGATCGAAACAACCGTGCCGCCATTCGTGGAACCCGAACCTGGGTTGACGCTGGGAGAGGCCGCAGTGGAAAAGGGCGTACTCACGGTGAAGGTGAAGGCCGTCTGCGGCAGAAGTCTGGCCATCCACGTTGGTCACTTCGACGCTGGCTGTTCCGGTTGGGAATGAGGGAGTAAGACAACTGATGGTCGCATTGGGAGCTGTGAGAAGAGTCACGCTGCAGTTCACTCCCGCCGCGGTAACGCCGCCGCTGTTGCTGAAAAGCACGGTGGCACCGGACGCAAAGTTGGTCCCGGTAATCGTTAGTGGAACGCCACCGGCTTCGGGACTGGTGGAAACTGAAAGCGAGGTGATCGCCGGAGCCGCAAGGACAGGAGGCGTCTGCCCAGCCTGGCGGAACGCGACCAGTTGCATGACCCAGGCGCCTGTCGCAAACGTGGCGGTGGCGTTGTAGCTTCCCGTGGCGGTTACGAACTGGTCCTCGATGATGTCGCTAAATCCGTTCAACAGCTGCGTAACAAAGCCCGGGCCACTGCCCGTAAATACAGTCGTAATCGTGCCCGCGCCGAAGAGTATATCGTTGGCGGAGTTTGTCGTAACTGCACCACTGTCGGCAGGAATGGAAGTGCCCAAGTTTCCCACTGAAGTGTCTAACGGATTCGTCTGGTCCAACCCGCTGTACTCCACGACCCGCACACTTTGTTTCCCGGTGCTGTGATTGAAAGTGACCGTAACCGTGTTCGCGCCGGCCTTGATGTTCTTGGCGTAGTAAATTACCTGCGAAACACCCTCCTGCGAAGTGCCAGGCGCCGGGAGTGACGTGGCAAAGGTGCCCGCCGCCAGGGCGTAGGTATTGCCATTGCTGTCTTCCACGGATTCAATCGTGTCGGACGTGTCATTCCATCCGATCACGACCACATTAAGATTGCCCGCTGTCTGTGCGGCTGTAAACGGTACCGCGACGGTATCCGTATATATAAACAGATAGGGATTGCTGTTGACCTGCACCACGCCCACCTGTCCCGCGGCCAGAGGCCGGAAGGAGGAGCCACGTGAGAATCATCGCGAACCCGAACAGAAATTGGAAACGCCGCAGGAATTTCCCACATGCAGAATTCATCATGGAATTGACCTCGTGGGATCTCATAGTCGAATCGAAATTCAGCCAGTGCATCGCTTGCACTGGAGATGCCAACAGGACGCTGGCACGCTTGCGCTAGACCTCAGCTCGGTGTCGATCATTTCACTGGCCAAGTCGAGAGCCAAGGCTTGCGCGCGCAGGCGCCAAAGTTAAAACCGGCAACCTGCTGGTTCAGCCCTACCTTAGCAGTTTGGGTTGTAGTTTGTTAGTTACTTCGGTGACACTTCCCGCTGAATCTGATTCCGCAACCGGCTGGTTGAGAATCTCAACTACTGGATCAGGGAGTGCTGGCGCGGAAGGTGGCCATCTGCATCACCCAGGTACCGGATGTCAGCGTAGCTGTCGCGTTGTAACTTCCCGTGCTGCTGACAATTTTGTCCTCCGATATGCCACCGAATGAGTTGATGATCCGGTTGCTGAATCCACTCCCCGCCGCCGTAAATACGCTGGTAGGATTGCCTGCCCCAACAATAAGTTCGCTGGCCGAGGTCGTCGTCACTGAGCCACTGTTCGCAGTCGTCCCAGTTCCGGTCGCCGCTGCTTTCACATCCAGCGGGTTCGCTGTATCCAATCCGCTGTATTCCAGCACATTCACGTTGGGCCAGCCTGCCGTCTGATTGAATTTCACCGTCACCGTATTACTTCCGCCGGCAATATTCTTGGCGTAGTAAATCGCTGAAGTCAGTCCCGTGGCTTTGGTGGGACCAACAGCCAGTGCGTAAGTGTTCCCTTTGCTATCCGTCACCGAAGTGACGGTGGACGTTGTGTCTCCCCACATCACCGCCACCACATTCAAGTTCCCTGCCGTCTGCGCAGCACTAAATGCAATTGCCTCCGACGACCCCGACGTCAGCGTCGCGGATTTGCTCTGCACATAAGCAATCGTTCCACCGGTCGCAGCGTTATAGGTGTAGCCGTTTGTCAACGTCCCAGTCTGGCTGTCGGTATTGGTCACCACCACATTCACCGTACCTGCCGCGTGCGCCGCGGTCGTCGCCGTGATCGATGTGCTGCTCACCACCGTCACTCCCGTCGCCGCCGTTCCTCCCAGACTCACCGTCGCGCCCGCCAAGAATCCCGTCCCCGTTATCGTCACTGGCGTTCCACCGCTGGCTGGTCCCGAGGTCGGTGAAATCGTGGTCACCGTCGGCTTTGGATTCCCGTAGGTGTAGCCGCTTGTCAACGTCCCAGTCTGGCTGTCGGTGTTGGTCACCACCACATTCACCGTACCTGCCGCGTGCGCCGCGGTCGTCGCCGTGATCGATGTGCTGCTCACCACCGTCACTCCCGTCGCCGCCGTTCCTCCCAGACTCACCGTCGCGCCCGCCAAGAATCCCGTCCCCGTTATCGTCACTGGCGTTCCACCGCTGGCTGGTCCCGAGGTCGGTGAAATCGTGGTCACGGTCGGCTTTGGATTCCCGTAGGTGTAGCCGCTTGTCAACGTCCCAGTCTGGCTGTCGGTGTTGGTCACCACCACATTCACCGTACCTGCCGCGTGCGCCGCGGTCGTCGCCGTGATCGATGTGCTGCTCACCACCGTCACTCCCGTCGCCGCCGTTCCTCCCAGACTCACCGTCGCGCCCGCCAAGAATCCCGTCCCCGTTATCGTCACTGGCGTTCCACCGCTGGCTGGTCCCGAGGTCGGTGAAATCGTGGTCACGGTCGGCTTTGGATTCCCGTAGGTGTAGCCGTTTGTCAACGTCCCAGTCTGGCTGTCGGTATTGGTCACCACCACATTCACCGTACCTGCCGCGTGCGCCGCGGTCGTCGCCGTGATCGATGTGCTGCTCACCACCGTCACTCCCGTCGCCGCCGTTCCTCCCAGACTCACCGTCGCGCCCGCCAAGAATCCCGTCCCCGTTATCGTCACTGGCGTTCCACCGCTGGCTGGTCCCGAGGTCGGTGAAATCGTGGTCACGGTCGGCTTTGGATTCCCGTAGGTGTAGCCGCTTGTCAACGTCCCAGTCTGGCTGTCGGTGTTGGTCACCACCACATTCACCGTACCTGCCGCGTGCGCCGCGGTCGTCGCCGTGATCGATGTGCTGCTCACCACCGTCACTCCCGTCGCCGCCGTTCCTCCCAGACTCACCGTCGCGCCCGCCAAGAATCCCGTCCCCGTTATCGTCACTGGCGTTCCACCGCTGGCTGGTCCCGAGGTCGGTGAAATCGTGGTCACGGTCGGCTTTGGATTCCCGTAGGTGTAGCCGCTTGCCAACGTCCCAGTCTGGCTGTCGGTGTTGGTCACCACCACATTCACCGTACCTGCCGCGTGCGCCGCGGTCGTCGCCGTGATCGATGTGCTGCTCACCACCGTCACTCCCGTCGCCGCCGTTCCTCCCAGACTCACCGTCGCGCCCGCCAAGAATCCCGTCCCCGTTATCGTCACTGGCGTTCCACCGCTGGCTGGTCCCGAGGTCGGTGAGATCGTGGTCACGGTCGGCGCTGGATTCGACCCACCCTGCCCGCTGGCGCGGAAGGTAGCCATCTGCATCACCCAGCTTCCGGAAGTCAGCGTCGCCGTCGCGTTGTAGCTTCCCGTGCTACTGACAATCTTGTCTTCCGATATACCACCAAAGGCGTTGATCATCCGGTTAGTGAATCCACTCCCCGCCGAAGTGAACACACTGCTCGGATTGCCCATGCCAACGATCAACTCGTTCGCTGAGGTCGTCGTTGCGGAACCACTGTTCGCCGTCGTTCCGCTTCCCGTTGCCGCTGCTTTCACGTCCAGCGGATTGACCGTATCCAACCCCTTGTATTCCAGTACATTCACATTGGGCCAGCCGGCGCTCCCATTGAACGTCACCGTGACCGTATTACTGCCGCTGGCGATGTTCTTGGCGTAGTAAATCGCTGAGCTCAGTCCCGTCCCTTTGGTTAGGCCCACGGCTAGGGTGTAGGTGTTCCCTTTGCTGTCTGTGACCGAGCTTATTGCCCTGGTCGTGTCGCCCCACATCACGGCCACCACGTTCAGGTCTCCCGCAGTTTGTGCAGCAGTGTAGGTAATCGCTATTGACGTGCCCGACGTCAGTGTCGCTGATTTGCCTTGCACGTAACTTATGGTTCCGCCGGTCGTGGCGTTGTAGGTATAGCCGTTCGGCAGCGTTCCACTCTGGCTGTCCGTGTTGGTTACAACCACATTCACCGCACCCGCCGCGTGCGCCGCCGTCGTCGCCGTGATCGACGTGCTGCTCACCACCGTCACTCCTGTCGCCGCCGTCCCTCCGAGGCTTACTGTCGCGCCCGACTGGAATCCCGTCCCCGTAATCGTTACCGGCGTTCCGCCGCCGGCTGGTCCCGAGCTCGGGGAGATCGTCGTCACCGTCGGTGCCGGATTTGATACGGAACTACTCAGCAGCACAAAGCTTGCGACCGACGGCACACCCTGACTGTTCACCAGAAAGAGCATGTAGTAACCCGGAGGCGCGATGTTGCCATTGGGTGGTCCAATCACGGAGAGCGTTCCAGAGCCTGCGGTGAAGGAAAGGCCGACCATTCTCTGGTCCATGTCAAAGGCGTGCGTCACCGAGCCGTTGCGCATCATCACTACGGAAGAGATGTTGGCCGCATTCGGCGTCTGCACCTGAAATGCTTCTGCGTAATTGATCGAACTTGGAGCACTCGTGATGGTGGGACGCGTAGCCGGCACGGTCTGCCCGCCGGAATTGGTGGTGAACAGATAGGCGGGCTGATAGATCTCCATGTGCGTTTCATACGTACCGCGCGCGGGGTTTGAACCGGCTACCCAAACCGTGCCATCAGGCAGCAACAGCGACACGGAATGGTAAAGACGCGCGTAGGTCTCGGCCCCGGCTGGGCTGAATTGCTGTGTCACCGGGTCGAACAGGTCGGCGCTCAGGCTTGCAGTAGTACCGTCTTCATCGTCGACCGAACCCCCAAGGGCCAATATCTTCCCAGTCGGCAGAATCACGGCGTTCATCTCGATGCGCGGCTGGGACATGGTGGCCGAGCTTTGCCACGTCAGTGTCGAGGCTCCCAGGTCAATGATCTCGGTGGTGTCCGTTGCTGGATTCCCTCCCCCCAGAATCATTACGCGTGGATCGTAGTTATTGTCGGGAGTGAGCGGAAGCAGCACAGATGTGCCGTAGCCTCGGTTGCCGCTGTAGTTGGTGTCGGCTACATCCACCGACCAGACGTGGCTGGAAGTATCAAAGATGGCTGAAGCTGTGCTTGGACCCGAGTAAAAAACGTCGCCGTTGGGTAACAGGTGCAGACGGGGATAAAGAGGAGGTGTCCAGGAGGCCGCATATTCCTGACTCCATCCCGACCCTACTGTGTATATCTCAACCGTCGTGTTGGTGCTGCCGTCCAGCGTCTGGGCGGGATTATCTTCGCCCGAAATCGCTCCGGAGTAGACCAGCACCCGGCCGTCCCCCAGCACCGTAGCGGTTGGGTACCAACGTCCGTGCGCCATGTTTTGCTGGTTGGTAAATGTCCCCGTCGCCGGATCGTAGGTGGCAGTGTTGGGGAGGCCGAAAAACGGATCGTACGCCTCGGTGCCGCCCATTATGAAGGGTCGTCCGTCTGGAAGGATGACTGTGCCGTTACAGAACATGTCGAAGGGCACAGTTTGAACCGCGATGGTCCCGGTCTGCGGGTTCCATAGGGCGGCTTTGTAGTTGTGGTTACCCGGGACGTTTCCCGAACCAGAAACGATCAGCACGTTACCAGTGTGCAGCAGGGCCGCGTGAACCGGATTTATGGGCGCGGTGTAGGACAGAGTTGACCATTGCCCCACCGTTTGTGCCTGACCTTTGGCGGAAGGAACACCTGTCAGTAATAGCAAAGCCACCACAAACAATCGATACAAACGAACGTAGTCGTCTTGCTCCACTGTCTTTCTTCCTATAAATCACTGTGCGCAGCACACCACTTAGCCGTCTCAAAGAATGAGTTTCGGCTGTGCCACGAACCTTAGTTGCCCTGTTCTCGCTTGTGTGGACCTACCCATTTTTTTACGAGTTGGAGTGGAAAAATATGTTCAGGTTCTTCCTTAAGCTGTGGGGGGAAAGCAAAAGGTGCAACACGGGGGAGTTACGCTGCGAACGATACGTCCGCAGGTGACGTTTGTCAATTACCCAAATTTGGTGCTATCGCCAATTCATAAGTGTCCGATTCGTCTCGTACGTGAAATGCCTCTGTGGCGGCTTCAACGCCATCATTCGTCCTGCTCGCTCCGCGATTTTTCCACAACCATGATTGATATTTTTTTCTTTTGGTAGAATTGCTCAACACCAACGGAGAGTCGCTATGACGATTCAAAGCTCGTTGGGCCGTGTTCTGCTGTGGGTTTTTCTGGTCTCGTTTGCCGGGGTCAGTTTGACGCATGCCTCGAGCACTGGTGGAAACGATCAGAGCAACGCGGTATCCGCAGTCGCGTCGACGAGTGCTTCTACGGCCAGCCTCAAGGGGACGTGGTCCGGTACTTTCACTTCGAACAGCTCCGATATTTCACCGTTTACAATCACCGTCCTGATTGGCCCAAACTCGAAAGGACGATTGGTCGGCGACGCCAGTGTTGTGTCGCAATGCATCAAGAGCCATCACCTCCAGGTGACTGTGAATGGCTCGAACATCGTGCTGGCCGGGAGTGACGCAGATGGTGACAACATCACCTTCAAGGGCACGCTTGACAGTACCGGCACTCTGCTGACCTTGACCTACGTGTTGAACGGCAGTGCCGGTCGAAGGTGCGAGACGGACAACGGCTCAGGCACGATGGGAAAGCGATAGCCACCTCGCGCGTGGCGGTTGACTCCTTCACCATCACCGCCACCGATCCCCTCACGTTACTGAGCGTTACTGAACTATGAGCGACACTGGCGCGGTATGCGTCAGTGACCCCGAGTTTGTTGCCGTGACCGTGATGGTGTAGGTTCCAGCGGGAGTGCCGGGGTGCCCACCGCCACCACCGCCACCGCTGCTCGAGGACGACCCGCCGCAAGCCATCATGAACACCAACCCCGAGAACATCAGGCAGCCGAGCAACAAACACCAGATCTTTTTCTTGCGTGACGTGAAACCAGCTCCCAGTAGCGTCAACCCACCTACGGGAAGCCACATCGCGTAAAGAGCTCCACGCGATTGCGGCGCCAGGGACGCGGTGGTTGCGGCAGTGGTGCCCACCGTCAGCATCGAAGTGCCTGAACCATTCGCCACTGACGCCGGATTGAGCGCGCATGTGGGCCCTCGAGTCACCGCCGGGGCAACGCTGCATGTCAAAGCCACTGCGTTGGTGAAGCCGTTGGTCGGAGCAATCGTAATCGTCGAAGTAGACGATGCCCCCGCCGCAACCGTGGCGGGTGCGAGCGCCGTGGCTGCAATCGTGAAATCGCCAGGTGGCGGCGCGGTGACGGTCAGGCTACCCGACGTGGAGTGATTCAGAGAACCGGAGGTTCCGGTAATCGTCACGGTATAGGCAACGGGCGATGTAGTGAGCGAGGTGTTGACGGTCAAGGTTGAAGTCCCTGAGCCGCCGGCTATCGAAGCCGGGTTGAACGTGCACGTAGGATTGCCCGTCCCGGTGGGTATGATGCTGCCGCATGACAGATTTACGGTTCCAGTGAAGCCATTCGTAGGCGCAATGGTCACTGTGGAAGTAGACGAGTTTCCCGCCACAACTGAGGCCGGCGAAAGAGCCGTGGCTGCAATCGTGAAATCGGGCGCCGGTGTCACCGTCAGGCCGACGGTTGTGTCGTGGCTCAAAGAGCTGGAAGTTCCGGTGACCGTCACGCTGGAAGTCGCTGCTGGTGTAGCCGTAGAAGTAGTGATCGTAAGGGTCGAGGTCGCCGCCGATGCCCCCGGTGTAACCGCGGGTGGTACGAAGGCGCAACTTGTGCCCAGCGGCAGACCAGCAGAGCAGGTAAGGGTAACCGGGCTGCTGAAGCCATTGATGGCGCTTACCGAGATGGAGTAAGTCGCCGGGTTACCGGCCGCCACCGTAGCGGTGGTGGGCGGAGTCACGCTGATGGTGAAATCCTGGACGATCCCTGCCTGCTTGAACGCGACCGCCTGCATGACCCAGTTCGCGCTCGAGTCCTGAATGGCGGTTGCACCGAGACGGGTGGCTGCCACGCCAATCAGATGCTCCACGCTGATACCGCCGGGCGTGGTGGTCACCGTAGTGTAGGTCGGACTGGCGCTGACGACGGTTCCACCAGCCATGGAAGCGCCGACCACCAGATCACCCGGGACACTGGTAAAGACGGTGCCACTATCGAGCAAGGTCCCGCTCCCGGACTGGCCATTGGTGTCATCCAAAGGACTCACTGTATCCAGTCCGCTGTACTCGACGATGCGAACATCCGGAGACTGGGCTGCCACACTAAACGTCACCGTAACTGTGTTGCTGGCATCCGCAACAATATTTTTGGCGTAGTAAATAGCCTGGCTGAATCCGGTGCCGACGGTCGCAGGAAATGCCAGGGTGTAAGTGTTTCCGGCGCTATCTGTCACCGACTGAACCGTCGCCGTGGTGTCCGCCCATCCGACGACAACCACGTTCAGGTTTCCTGCGGTTTGCGCCAGGGTGTAGTTGACGGGTGCAGTTGTCGCCGGGGATGTGGGCTGTGCGGAGTTCACCTGCACGAAGTTGATACCCGTCGTTCCAGCTGCGTACGTATAGCCGCCGGCCAGCGAAGCCCCGTTACCGCTGGGATTCGTCACGACCACAGTCTTTAACCCAGCCGCCTTCGCCGGCACGCTGGCTTGGATCGTGTTGACGTTTATGACCTCGACACGGTCGGCAGGAAGCCCTCCAACCGTCACTGCGGCGCCAGCGGCGAAGTCGCTACCAGATATGGCTACAACCGTGCCACCGTTTGTGGAACCTGTGTCCGGCGTGATGCTGGGAGACGCCGCCGTAGCAAAAGGCGTACTCGCGGTGAAGGTGAAGGCCGACGGTGCAGATGTCTGACCATCTACATTAGTCACCGTGATACTGGCCGAGCCGATCGGAAAAGAGGGCGTAAGACAATTGATCGTCGTAGTGGAAGTGACGCTGCAGCTCACCCCGGCAGCAGTAGTACCCCCAGTGTTGCTGAAAAGCACGACGGCGCCGGGTTCAAAGTTGGTCCCTGTAAGGGTCAGCGCAATTCCACCGGCTTCCGGACCTGAGGTAGGTGAAGGAGAGCTAATCGTCGGAGCCGCGAAGGTCGGTGGAGTTTGTCCCGCTGCACGGAAAGCCACGATTTGCATAGCCCAATTGCCCAGCCCAAGCGTGGCGGTGGCGTCGTAACTTCCAACGCTGGTGACAACTTGATCCTCAACAATGTCACCCAGTCCGTTTATGAGCACCGTGGTAAAGCCTGTGCCAGGGCCGGTAAATGCGGTCGTAATTGAACCGGCGCCGAACAACAGATCGTTCGCCGAGTTGGTCGTGATTGTGCCGCTGTCGGCAGTCAGCGCACTGCCGGAATTCCCCACCGATGTGTCCAACGGGTTAACAGTGTCCAGCCCGGTGTACTCCACGATGCGGACGCTTTGAACCGCGGTGCTCTGATTGAAGGTGACCGTAACCGTGTTCGCTCCGGCGATGATGTTCTTGGCGTAATAAATCGCCTGCGAAACGGCCTGTTGCGAACCGCCGGGCGCAGGCACCGCAGTGGACTCGGTGGCCGCAGCGAGGGTGTAGAGATTGCCGTTGCTGTCTGTCACCGAGGCAATGCTGGACGACGTGTCAGGCCACCCCACCACCACCACGTTGAGATTGCCCGCGGTTTGTGCGGTGGCAAATGGAACGGCAACTGAATTTCTGAAGACGGCCGCAGCGTCGCTGCTGTTGACCTGAACGGAGCTCACCTGTCCCGCTGCCAGAGCTGGAAACAGTAGCCACGCAAGCATCATCGGGAACGCGGACAGAAATTGGCAACGTTTCACAAGTTTCTCGCACACAGAATTTGCTTTCACGAAAGGGCCTCGCGGGTGACGGGTGTGTTGGTCAACATCAAATTGGGACGGATTATTGCTCACGCTGAAGGCGAAGGCAGGAAGCCGCTCCTGGGAAAAAGTCTCGGTCGTGTGACGTCTCCTTCGCGGTTCAAACCTGCCGCAAAGCAGCTACGAAGGTTTCGGGGGGGTATGTAACGAAGATGAAAACGGCTAGCCACTGACTCGCTTGAACCCTAGCAGACATGGTAGTGCCCGTGAATGGCACCAATGGGTCATGGATTGAGTTCAGCGAACTGCTCACGCTCAGGATCCTCACTGCATGTGAAACTAATTGCACCTTATCTACTTTGAATTCAGCCCCGAGTAGAAAACTCCCCGGCAAGGCTGACATTCTGAGTCATGCCCTGTAAAATAATTGCCGAAGCCTTCTGCGGTGTGTTTTTGAAGAAGTGAAGATCCCCACCCCGCGAAACCCGCCGCGGTAGGGGACTTCCGGCAGAACCAACTCAATACCAATTCTTGCTTGCAGGAGTAGGAAAATTCTGGTGTCCCAGGCCACCTTCTCGACAAACTGAGCGTCCTAAAGGATCACCAGCAAAAACGTTTTCAGAACGGTAATGGGCACGATCTGGAGGAGCATCCTGAAACCAGAGGCGGGAGAAGTCCAGGCAGGTAACGACTGTCGGGCTTATGGAAGAGCAGAGATCACAGAGGATAGGGGGCTCCATAATAACAATGAAAATTGTCCGGAAACTTGAACTGGCACTTCTTCTGGCTTCTCTCGCCGGCTGCGGTGGAGCTACGACATCAAGTACACCGGATCCACCGGGCAGTTACTCTACGAATTTTCCCTCGACCGAAAATCCGATTTCTGAAGGAGGAAGTTGGGTCAACGGAGGAACGGTCGGTCTCGATTGGACAAACGTTTCTACGACTCCAGGCCGAGCTATCGGCCTCCAGGTCGGCGCCAATTTCACCGACGCGACTGCCGTATTGCAGGGCATGAGTTGGCGACCAGACCAGAAGGCCACTGCGGTAGTTTCTACCACCAGCGCTCCACTTGAGAGCTGTTTTCAGGAGGTTGAGCTGCGCCTGCGGACTGTGATATCAGCCCACAGCAACACGGGGTACGAGATCAATTACAAGTTCTCCGCGGATTCGAGCGCATACATGGAGATCGTCAGATGGAACGGCGCCGTGGGAGACTTCACGGTACTTCAGAAGTTTAGCGGACAACAATTCGGCGTCACCAACGGCGATACCGTGATGGCGACCGTCGTGGGAAACGTAATCACGGCCTACAAAAACGGCGTGCAGCAGGGCCAGGTTACTGACAGCACCTATACCAGCGGAAGTCCCGGGATTGGGTTTAATCTGGACAACGGCGGGACCGGCTGCCCGGGAACAAATCCGACTTACGGATTCAGCAGCTTCAGTGCGTTCGATAGCACGCAAGGCTCATTCTAGGAGCGGGGCGCGTCTTACAGCAGCAATTTCATCAGCAATACAGAAGCCAGCACCAGGTTGCTGATCGCCTCATCGCCGGTCTGTTTCGTGTGTGGCGAGATGCCTTGCGCACAGCTACATGCACAAGAGCGGAACGGACGTTAGCGCCGGGACTTGGACAGCTAGCCGTCTTACGGTATTGGCTAGGCTAGCAATAGCAGTATAAGAGCCTGAATCTATTAGTGATCTTCTAACGGTTGCTGCTGCCACTAATTAGGCATTTGCGCTCAAGTTTGTCACATCAATCAACGTTGACAAACCCCCTAAAATCAACTAAAAATTGAATAGCCTATCGTCATTGTGTGATGGGCGCCCTCCCCTTCAGTTCCCCGACTGTCCGAAGCTACCTCGCGGCACGTCCCAGCGTGTCTCGAGCTACGAGAAAACTCGTGAACGAACAAAGAACGAGGGCCCGTCTCATGTCCTGTGGTGTATCTGCGCGTTTAGCTCAAATTCTCCTAGCGTTATTTCTCGCACTCGCAGCACTAGTTCCTGGAGCCATGGCACAGGCGGATGTGCAGGGGCAATGGAGCACTTTGAACTACTCCATGACCATCAATCCCATTCACGTGGCATTGATGCACAATGGCAAGATTTTGGTCACCACTGGTTCAGGGAACTGCCCTCCTTCTCAATCGGGTTGCCCGTCAGGGCCGCCCTACAACGGGTCCAATCACTCGGGTGCGGTGGTTTTGGATCCGGTCGCCAAGAGCATTACCCAGCTATCGGTAAATTGGGACATGTTTTGTAACAACATGACCGCGCTCGCGGACGGGCGGGTGATGGTCAACGGTGGCACCATTTCCTACGACCCGTTTTTCGGAATCCAAAAAACCAGTTTGTTCGATCCGGCTACGAACACCTTCACGGACGTGCAGAGCATGGCCCACGGGCGCTGGTATCCGACCGACACCTTGCTCAGCGACGGCCGGGTCATGACTTTTTCGGGATGGGACGAGACCAACGCCACGAACAAGGCAGTAGAGATCTACACCGTGGGCTCGGGATGGAGTCAGCAGTACATCGCGAATTGGACGCCGCCGCTGTATCCCCGGCAGCACCTTCTGCCCAACGGGAATGTCTTCGTTTCCGGACCTGGCTCCGCGACCTACACGTTCAATCCTTCCAACCAGACTTGGACCTTTGTGGACAACACGAATTACGGCGGCACGCGAACGTATGGCAGTGCGGTGATGCTGCCTTTGACGCCAGCCAATGGCTACGACCCGAAAGTATTCATTCTCGGCGGATCGTTTACGCCGACGGCTACCACCGAATTGATCGATCTGGGGGCATCGTCGCCAGCGTGGGCCTGGGGGCCGGACATGTCGCAGCCCCGCGTCGAAATGGATGCGGTGCTCCTGCCGACCGGAAAAATATTGGCGACGGGCGGTTCCGCCACCGATGAAAATGCGGCGACCGCCAGTCTGAACGCGGATCTGTATGATCCGGCCACTAACAGTTTCTCCTCGGCTGGGGCAAATACCTACGCCCGGCTCTATCACTCGGTGGCACTGCTTCTGCCTGACGCTACGGTGTGGACTGCGGGCAGCAATCCCGCGCGCGGGACGTGGGAACCGCACATGGAGATTTACCAGCCGGCGTATCTGTTCACCCGGGACGGAAACAATAACGTGGTAGCGGCAACGCGGCCGACCGATCGCCAGCGCACCCAGCAACATTGGTTGGGGAGGGGCGTTTGCGGTTTCGACTCCGGACGCGGCTAACATTTCGCAAGCCGTGCTGATGCGGCCGGGATCTTCGACCCACGGGTTTGACAATGGACCAACGTCTGGTGGGGATGTCGTTCACGGCTGGCTCGGGAACGCTGACGGTAACCGCACCGCCCAACAGCAAGATTGCCCCGCCGGGATACTACATGCTGTTCCTGGTGAACAACAAAGGCGTGCCGTCGGTGGCCAGCTTTGTATTGCTGAACAGCACCGGATCAAATCCGGCGCCGACCGTGAGTTCGATCTCTCCAAGCTCAGGACGCTACAGGTGGCGGAACGGACGTGACCATTACGGGCACAGGATTCCTGTCTGGGGCGACGGTAAAGTTGGGAGGAACAGCGGCAACAGGCGTGACGGTAGTGAGCAGCACGTCAATCACGGCCACGACTTCGGCTCATTCAGCCGGCGCGGTGAACGTGGTAGTCACCAACAGCGATGGCCAGAGCGGCACGTTAAGCAATGGCTATGCATACGTCAGTCCGGCACCGACTGTGAGTTCGATCACGCCCAACTTGGGCCCCACGGCCGGTGGGACGGCGGTAACGATCACCGGCACGAGCTTCGCCTCCGGAACCACCGTCAGCTTCGATGGCACGGCAGCGACGGGCGTGAACGTTGCCAGCAGTACATCAATCACAGCGAAGACTCCAGCCCACGCAGCCGGCGCGGTAAACGTAGTGGTCACCAACAGCGATGGCCAGACCGACACTTTGTCCAATGGGTATACGTACGTTCCGGCGCCGACCGTAAGCTCGATCACACCGAACTCGGGGCCCGCGAGCGGCGGGACGGGATTGACCATCACCGGTGCGGGCTTCCTGGCCGGAGCTACCGTGAGCCTGGATGGGACAGCCGCGACAGGCGTGAGCGTAACAAGCGGCACGTCGATCACAGCGACGGCTCCAGCCCACGCAGCCGGCGCAGTGAGCGTTGTGGTCACCAACACCGATGGCCAGACCGGCACTTTGTCTAACGGCTATACCTATGGTTCAGGATTGGGCCTCGTACTCTCCGGGCCAGGTTCGGCCACGGTGTCCCCTGGTCAAAGCGCTACCTTCAATTTTCATATCGGTGGCGACGGAATGAGCGGAACGGCCACAGTGAGCTGTACAGGAGCGCCAGCCAAATCGACATGCTCGGCACCGGCAAGCATTCCGTTCGATTCCAACACCGCGACAGATTTTAGCGTCACGGTTACGACCACAGCGCCTTCGACTGGGTCCCTTCGCCTTCCTGTTTCTGTATCCGGGCTCTGGTTGTGGACGATCCCTTTGCTGGGAATGGTAATTCCGCCCGGAATACGGTCTTCCCGACGTTTAACGCGGCGATATTTCTGGCTCGCGCCGTTGGTCCTGTTAATGTTCTCAATTTCGTGCGGAGGCGGAGGCAGCACTGGCGGCCAGACGGCGCCTTCGAGCGGAAGTACGAACGCGACTCCGTCCGGAACCTATACTCTAACCGTAACGGCAGCTGTCGGTTCCAAGACCGCTGCCGTCCCTCTTACGTTTAAAGTGAATTAAGGTACGCATCACAAGGATTGAATCTCTTGCGCTGCGTGGCTTCCTGACTGCAAGCATTGTTCTCGAACGCAAGAGATTCACTAGGTTATCAAAAGTGATTTTGCCAAAAAGGTAGAATTATGAGCTTTGATTCAACGCTGTTAGTTTGTCCGGACGAAGCTTCGACCGGACTCCCTTCGGAACTCATGGGCGCAGACCTGAAGACTGACGGCCGCTTGCTGAGCTACAGCATCATCATCCCTGCATACAACGAAGGGGCACGGGTCGGCGCCACCCTGGAGAAAGTGCTGGCCTACGTAGCGGAGCACGGATGGGACGCAGAAGTCATTGCAGTGGACGACGGCTCACGTGACAACACGGCGGAGATTGTCCGTGGTTACGCCGAGAAGAATCCGCGGCTGCGACTGTTGATGAATCCCGGCAACCGGGGAAAGGGATACAGCGTGCGAAACGGCATGCTGCACGCGCAGGGCGAAATTTTGCTGTTCAGCGATGCTGATCTTTCGTCTCCTATAGAGGAAGCAAGCAAGTTGTTCGACGTGATCGCCAACGGCGCTGACATCGCCATTGGCTCGCGCTGGCTGCGCAGCGATCTGCAAACCCATCGCCAGCCGCTTTACCGGCAGCTTTTTGGGCGCACTTTCAATTTGCTGCTGCGAATCATACTGGGTCTGAATTTCAAAGATACACAGTGCGGCTTCAAAGCTTTCACCCGGCGAGCCGCGCAACAAATTTTCCCTTTGCAGAAGATTGAACGCTGGGGCTTTGATCCGGAACTTCTCTATTTGGCCAGACAGTTTGAGTTGAAGGTCGTGGAAGTCCCGGTAGCATGGGCTCATAGAGAAGGCACCCGTATCAGTCCGCTACGAGACGGAGCCAAGATGTTCTTGGAAATGTTGAGGATTCGATGGAACGCTCTGACGGGGAAATACCAAGAAGATGGAGTTGCATAAGTAGCGCCGCTCAACTGCCTACTCGCGATCGGCAAAATCTTTTCCTCGCTAATTGAAAACAATCGCACAGCCCTTGGTGATTTCCAAGCGGTTGCTGGGCGCAAGCAGACCGTTGTCTGCCCCGACTGGCACGGAATTCGAAGGGACGGATTCGCCCACACTGAGTTGGCGCGACGATTGCTGCCCTTGGAAATGGCATTGTGCCCACGATCTGGACCAGAAGAGCCTGTTCGTAAGGTCCTGGGTGAAAGCTAGGATTTGCAGTGATGAGCTGGGAATTTAGCGATCGGCTGGCGCGACCCAACCCATCACCAGACATGACACAGCCCGCTGTCACCCAACCCCTAGCCCTCACAAGTTTCTTGACCGTTACTAAGCGTTCAGAGCTACTGATAGTCACTTCGGCCTCCGTCCTGGTTCTGGTTCCCTGCATTTAGTTGCCGCGGATCGAATCGTTCGACCTTTGCAGTCACATCTATGCTTGGCTTGCCCGTCTCATTACAGAGCACATCCCGGGTCTTTGGCGTCCTGGCCGATCTTACAGACTCGTACAAAGCTCGCGGAGGGAACCTGTTCCCGGGCACCCTCAATGACAGGCCGCCGCGGGGAGACTCTTCGTATCCCGAACGGCTCTTGGTTCACATTGACAACCATCGATTCATAGTCTATTCCTGACTGTCTATGACCCCGACAGAGCAGGACCTGAATCGCATCCTGAACGCCATCGCGGATCCCACCCGCCGACGGATTTTGCAATCCCTGAAGGAGCACGGCGGATGTTCCATTGGCAAGGACGTGGGCCTGTGCGCATCGGATATCGAGCAGCGCATTCATCTTTCCCAACCCACCATTTCGCATCACATGGCGATCCTGACCAAGGCGGGGTTGGTGGAAGCAAAGAAAATTGGTTTGTGGCGATGGTATCGGCGGAATGAAGCCGCCTTGCGTGAGTTTGCGCGCGCGCTGAAGAAGAGTCTGTAAAACCGGACCTCGGACCCGGACCTCGGACTTCAGCACCGCCGCGGTTGCTGAAATTGTCCTGAGGATTGCCGACAAGAGATCTTGGGGTCTGAGTGAAGTCCGAGGTCTGAAGTCCGAGGTTTTTCTACCCCGCTGTTGCCGCCAGCGTCTTCTGCAGCAGACGACGGGCATGCGAGATCAGATCGCCCACTTCAAAGGGTTTCACCAGGTATGGCAGATTGTGGTTGTTCAAAAAGGCGCGGGTTTCGGGTTCGACTGCGCCCGAGAAAGTAAACATCAGATGCTTCTCGAGACCAGCCCGGTTCTCGGCAATCCAGCGGTATACCTCTGGCGCACTCCATCCGTTCGGCATCTTGCCGTCGATGATGATCGCATCGAAGCCCATCGCATCGGAGCCACCCGTGTCGGATGATTGTTGCAGCCGCGTCTTCACTTGTTCAAAGCTCGTGAGGGTCACTACCTGCGCACCGGCGCCCGCCAGCACGTCCCGCTCAAATTCGAGGACTGCTTCTTCGTCCTCTACTAGGAGCACGCTGCCCTCGATAACAAACTTTCGCGGAGTGGCAGACGGAGCGGGTTGGGGAGCGTCTGCGCGACCGCTGCCGGGCAACCGTACCTGGATCACCGCCCCACCGGTCTCACAGTTGCGAGCGGAAATGTCTCCGCCGTGCTCTTTGATAATGCCGTAACAGATGCTTAGTCCGAGGCCTGTGCCTTTACCCACGCTTTTGGTGGTGTAAAACGGATCGAAGATTCGGTTCGGTTCCTTGATGCCGGGACCGGAATCCTGGAATTCGGTGATCACATTGCCCTCGTGCGCGTAGACCCGCACCTTCAGCGATCCGCCTCGGCCCGCCTCCAGCAGGGCATCCACGCCATTGTTGATGATGTTAAGGAAAACCTGCTCCAGTTGATGCGGGTCGGCGGTAACCGCCGGCAGTGCAGCTTCGAACTCACGCTCGACCTGAATGTCGTTTACCTTCAGATCGTAGTCACGCAACGCGAGGGTTTCGTCCAGCACCTTGCAGATGTCCACTAGCTCTTTCTGGGGTTTGCGCTGGCGGGCAAACGACAGCAGGTTTTGCACTACCCGATGGGTACGCTGAGCCTGCTTGAAAAGTTTGCTCACAAAGTCCGCCGCCCGGTCCGCCAGCCCTTCGCTTTCCAGCAACTGGGCGTAACCGAGGATCGCGGTCAGCGGATTGTTCAGCTCGTGCGCCACCCCAGCGATCAACTGTCCCACCGCGGACATCTTTTCGCTTTGCAGGAGCTGCTCCTGAGTCCGACGCAAATCTTCGTAGGCGCGGCAGGTCTCTTCGTATAGACGGACTTTTTCGATCGTGGTGGACAGCTGCCGGCCAATCGCCACCAGCAGGCTCTCGTCATTGCTGGTGTACTCGCGGCTCTCCCGGCTGCTGATGCCCATGATGCCGATGGGCTTGTCTTTTCCCCACAGCAATACCCAGATCCAGGACGCCAACCCGTCGGCGCGAATGAACTCGGCCACCAGGGCGGGAATATGGGGCAAATAGTCGGCGGTCACCACTTCGGTGCGGGACCGCGTGACCAGTTCGCCAAAACCCTCGGTGAATTTGACTTCGGAGAAGCGTGCTCGCTCCGCGCTGCGCTGACCCCAGCCGGCACGTCGGCGGAAAGTGGTTTCATCGGCATCGCAAAGATAGATGGATCCCGTCTCCGCACCCAGCAGCGAGATCACCTGGCGCAGCGTGAGGTTGAGAATTTCGTCCAGATCGAAGGACTGAGTCGCGATGACCGCCATGGCATTCAGCGCATTCAATTCGCGGTTGCGCCGGCGTATTTCATCTTCGGCGCGCTTCTTCTCGGTCATATCGAGGAGAAAGCCCTGGTAGCGCTCGATTTTTGCTTCCGCGTTCCGGCTGGCGAAGCTGCTCTCCATCGCACTCAAGAGGGTTCCGTCTTTGCGGCGCAAGGTGACTTCGAAGTTGCGCACGTAATTGTGCTGTTCCACCTGGCGGCGGAACACATCGCGCTGCTCGGCCGAGGCGTAGAGCTCCGTATCAACGTTCACGCCCACCAGTTCCTCGCGGTTGGCGTATCCCAGCATGCGTATGAAGGCGTCATTGCAATCGAGCAGTTTGCCCTCCGGCGTGGCCACGAAGACTCCTTCCTGCACTTGCTCGAAAATCAGACGGTACTTTTCCTCTGCGATGCGCCGGTCGGTGGTATCCCGCACCACGTGGATGGTGCCTTTCTGCTTGCTTCCCTGCTCAACATACGAGGAAGTTGACACCATGGCGAAGCCACCGAAACCAGGGTCGAACCCTTCGTGGAAGCCATCCTCAGAACCCACACAGTAGGGGCATCCCTTCCACTGGGCCTGATTGCGCGGCAGCACTGCCTCACAGAGTTGGCCGACCACGTCGGCTGGCGCCCGCCCCAGACGTTCCAGCAGTGCGTGATTGGCTTTCATCACCCGAAATTCCGAGTCGTGGAGTAGCACGAGATCGTGGATGGAATCGAAGGTGTTCGTCCACTGCCGGTGCGACCGCAGGATCTGTTCCACCAGGCGCAAATTCTCGACCGCCAAGCCCAACTGGTGGGCGGTGGTGAGCAGAAATTCCATCTCATCCGGCGAGTAAGAAAGCGAGTGACGGCTGCCCAGAGCCAACGTGCCGACTACTGACTTCTTGCCCAGCACCGGCACCATCACCACATGATGAAACCTTTCCTGTTTCAGATAGGGGCGGACGCCTTCCGCGGCCTTGGAGGTCATCACCACAATCGGTTCGGTCGAACTGAGTGTGCGTTCGAAGTCGTCATCTTTTGCGACCGACAGGCGATCGCGCAGAAACTCCTTGGAAAGGCCGATCTGGTCGGAGAGGACCATCTTGTCCCCATCCAGCAAACGGAACCAGGCCGCCTTGGCAGACATGAGTTTCTTGAGTTCTTCAAGCGCAGTAGCCATCATGGGCCCCTGCTGCTGCGCCCGCGTGATGCTACCGGTCAGCGCGTTCACCACTTTGAGCCGGCGCATGTGCAGTTTGTAATCGTCCAAAACCAGTAGCAGCATGCTCAGCCCGGCGACCAGGTTGGCGAACAGAGCAATTCCGAACGGCAAGTATCGGCGGATCGGATCCCAAGGGAGATGCAGCAGGAGCAGGCTGGCGCTCAGAACCCAGGGGACAATTTCCCATCGCGCCCAGCGATAGCGAATCAGCCGGAAGGCCGCGGTCACGAGAAGGAGGCGGTAGGCGACTTCCAGCACCACGCGCAGGCTGAACGAATCGGGCCAATACCAGGCGCGCGCCACGGCATAGGCCATCACGGACAACGTCATCACCAGCACGGGCAGGAGCAATTTCTGGGCATGGCTATAGACCAGGATCGCGGCTGTAAACAGGCCAATCGCCAGGACAAATTCTCCTTGCGAAATCGCCGTCAGGTAGCGGGGCGCGGAAGTTGTCGCAAACTCCCGAATGGTCCAATGGGATACCAGATAGGCCAGCCAGCCCACGGTCCAGGTCAGCAGGTAGCGCTCGCGAAAGGTGCGGAATACCAGGAGGCTGCTGGCGAGCAGGATCAAAGCCGCCGACTCCTGTAGCGTCAACCGGGGGACAATAATGTCCCCGACAGCCATCCATGCAGAGAAAATCGATAGATTCATCGCGACCAGGAGTTAAAGCGCTCATTCCCTTAATAGCACGCTTACCCCGATGGCCAATGGGCTTTCCCTGTCCTTATGGTTACTTTCGGAATCTCGGAACTACGGTAGAATTGCCCGTAGACTAAACAAGCCCATGGCCGCAGATCGCATCCTGGTAGTCGACGACGAGGACAGCATCCGCGAAATCGTCAGTTCCATGCTGGCGACCGCGGGCTACAAGTGTCATCAGGCCGCTTCCGGCAATGAAGCTCTGGCCCTGCTCGAATCCGGTGAAAAGTTCGAGCTCATGCTGTCCGACCTGATGATGGCCAATCTGGACGGCATTGGCCTTCTGGAACGAACCAAGGAACGCTTTCCCGACATGCCAGTGGTGATGGTCACTGCGGTGCACGACATATCGGTCGCGCTGGCCGCGATCCGCAATGGCGCCTACGACTATTTGCTGAAGCCCTTCGAACGCGAACAATTGCTGGCCACCGTGCGCCGAGCGCTGGAGAATCGCCGCCTCAAACTGGAGAACCGCGCCTACCAGACCGATCTGGAAGCGCTGGTGGAAGCTCGCACCGAACAATTGCGCAAGGCTGTGGTCGACCTGGAGCGTTCCTACGACATTACCCTGGAAGCGCTGGGCGACGCCCTCGACAAGAAAGACGCAGAGACCGAAGGCCACTCCAAGCGCGTCACTGCCTTCACCATCGCCATCGCGCGGGCCATGGGATTGTCGAAAGATCAGATTGCCGTGATTGCTCGCGGCGCGTTTCTGCATGACATCGGCAAGATGGCGGTTCCTGACGCCATCCTGCGCAAGCCGGGCAAACTCACTCCGGATGAGATTTTGATCATGCAGGAGCACTGCTACCACGGCTACGAAATCCTGAAAAAGATCCCTTTCCTCAATGAAGCCGCCGAAATTGTCTATGCGCACCAGGAGCGCTTCGACGGCACCGGTTACCCGCGAGGCCTGAAAGGCGATCAGATTCCCTTAGGCGCCAGGATGTTCTCGGTGGCCGACACGCTCGATGCCATCACTTCCGATCGCCCCTACCGTCCTGCGCAGTCTCTCGCCGCGGCGCGCGCTGAGATTGCGCGCTGGTCGGGGCGTCAGTTCGATCCCGAAGTAGTCAAGGTCTTCCTCGAGATGGACGAAAAAATCTGGCCCGACCTGCGCAAGGAAGTCGATGGCCAGGTCCAACGCTTCGCCTACTCCAGCACCGCCGCCAAGAGCTCTTCCTAAGCTACCCCGCACATGACCCTTGTCATTCCGAGCCGATTTTATCGGCGAAAAATCTGCTGTGCCACCAAAGCAGTAGATTCCTCGCGCGGTACTGCGCGCTTCGGAATGACAAGTTTGATACGTATTCATGCTGCACCACTGCCCGCGTCTGCCCAAACTAGCACTCGCCCACCAAAACGAGAGACAATAACCGCCCGGGACCCGAGACAACAATAAATTCAAGTCGAGGAGAGAATTCATGAAAATCACTGCCGCGCTCATACTTCTTCTGTTGGCTGGCTCCGTCGCAACCACCCAGGATCGCCCCACCATCACGGCCCAGTCCAACACGGTTTTCGTCGGCGCCGATGGCAAATTTGAGGCGAATCCCGACACTGCGGTTATGCAGTTCAATATTTCCGCCCAGGAAGCAACTTCGCGCGAGGCCTACGACCGGGCCTCGAAGTCCGCGGAACAGGTACGGCAGATTCTGCGATCGAACGGCATCGAGCCAAAGACCGCCGAGATCGGCTACTTCTCTCTTCAGCCGGTCTACGACTTCAAGACCGCCAAGCGCAAGCTGGTGGGATATCGCGTGAATGCAAATGTCTCACTGAAGCTGAAAGACTTCTCCAAGATCGCCCCGATCGTGCAGCAGCTCGCTGACACCGATGTTAGCGAGAACCAGTCGCTCAACTACACGCTCGAGGATATGGACGCAGCCAAAACCAAGGCAGTCGAAGACGCCTACCGCCGGGCTCGTGAATCCGCCGCCGCACTAGCCCGCAGCAGTGGCCGCACGCTGGGAGAGCTTTCCTACGCTTCGGTAGATACATTTGAGAATGTGCGCCCGATGCCCATGGTCGGAGCCATGATGAGAATGAACGCGGCTACTGCCGCGCCAGCGCCGACAGAAGAGTTCACCCCGCAGTCCATTTCAGTGACCGCCCACGTGAACGCCATGTTCAACTTGAAGTAGCAACCACGAACTGTGTGGGGGCGGGTCTCCGACCCGCCCAGCCGAGCGCAGCTCGGCAGTTGCTGCCCCGCCCAGTCCTCTTCAGGTTAGTCAGGTACCGGATAGCCCAGCACGAGCGGGACGCTCGCGCCCACATCAACACTACTTTGGAATTCGGCTTCCATCCAGCGGCACCTCACGCTGAATCACCATTTCCAGCGTCGTGCCGGCATCCATCCTGACGTCATTGCCGCGGGTCAGCAGACCGATCGCGGTGCCGATGCCGCCGCCAATTCCGGCCCCAATCAAGCCTCCCTTGACCCCGTTGCTAAGCCCGCCGATCACCGCCCCGGTTCCAGCAGCCGTCGCAACAGTCTTCGCCTTCTCGCCGGTCTGGCTATCCTGCCGGACGGTTCCTTCCTCGTCTTTCATCGAAGTCTTCTCGGCTCCGGGAACATTCTGCACCGCGCCGGGCAGGATCACGGTGTAGCCGCTGGGATAAATCAGCGTACTGAAATGCATGAGCACTTCAGCCCGGCCCTTGACGTGCCCGCCGCGTTTTACGTTGCTGATCCTGCCCTGCACGTAGGTTCCTGCGGGAATCACGATGCGGTCGTTGATGACGACTGGAAAGGTCGTAACCGCGTACACAGCATCCCCCTCGCGGGCATTCTTGGTTGAAATGGCCTGTTTAAGCGCCAGGGGAACCTTAGTGCCAGAGGGAATCGTAAGCTGACTGCCGGACGTATCAGTTTGAGCGCCTGCCGTGGCCGGTGCCGCGGCCAAACCACCCGCGAGCAACAGAAGAATGATTGTGCGCATCGATTGTCTCCCCAAACCCGTTATCGTGACCCGCTAGACGGTACGATGCAAGTTGAAGTCCGAAAGTTTATCGGAAATTTGCGTCACTCCATAACTCTGTCATCCCGGCCGGAGCGAAGCGAAGTGGAGGGATCTGCTTTGCTGGAGAGGTATGCCTATACCAATCCTAGGCGCTCGTAGACCGCTCGTTTTCCCGGACATTCCCCATAAACTGCGACTGCAGCCGCTGAGCGCACAGCTCGCCGCACACGTGCAGTGTCCCTTCGCGCGCCGCAATTTCGTCATCCCAGGGGCAAAGGTAGAGCACGGGCCGGTTGAATTCGAGGAAGGATGTCCACATCAGCCACCAGCGGTCGGTGGCGCCCTTGAGCGTCCCGCAGTTGGGACCGGCGCAACGATAGAGCAGATTGGCCGCAGGCATAGGCGAGTTGCCAGCTTTCATGCAATGCTCCCGGGGAAACGAATCAGCCGTCAGGATATTCTAGCGCCGTGGCAGGCGATCGCGGTAATATCGCCTACTTGTAAATAAGGTACTTCTCTCGAAGCTTTTGGAACTTCTCCAGCGGCTCCCGCCAATCGTCGGCAATGCGGCGCGGATCTTGTCCGGCTGCGATGGCGTCGTACACGGCCTGGTTGGGTAGCAGATCGATCATCCGATCCATGTGGAATTGGACGGGATAGAGCTTGTGCAGCGCCGAGGCCAGTTCGACGCCCAGCTCAGGCGCTGTCGAGCCCATTGCGATCCACCAGCACAATGTTGACGCCCTCACACTTCTGGCCGGCGTGCACGCTGGCGTTGGGCGTAAAGGTCACCGGCACGAATCGCACTCCGGAAATACTTCTGGCGTTCAAGTATTGCGCCAGCTCCGTCGCCTTGATCCAGGGCGCGCCCAGTAACTCAAAGGGCGTGTCGGTGCCCCGTCCGACCGAAACATTGGTGCCTTCCACCACTCCCACGCCCGTGTATAGAGGTCGCTTCCGTGAGACTGCGCATGTTGGGCGAGAGATTGATCCAGGGCAGCGAAGTCGAATCGTACCAGTCTCCGCGCATCCATCCTTCCATGGGGACAACCGTCAGCCGCGCATTGAGGTTGCGCTCGGCATTGAACATCTTCGCCAGTTCGCCCATGGTCATGCCGTGACGGACGGGAACAGGGAAATAGTTCACGAAGCTTTCGCGCCCGGCATCGGGAATTGGACCCTGCACAAAGGAACCGGTAACCGGATTCGGGCGGTCGAGCACGATAAGCTCGATTCCCGCCTTGGCCGCGGCTTCCAGAAAATATCCGAGAGTGGTTTCGTAGGTGTAGTAACGGGCGCCTACGTCCTGAATGTCAACCACGACTGCATCCAGAGTTTTGAGAACATCCTGCGAGGGTCTGCGGGCTGCATCGCTCCCCCCGTAAACGCTGTAAACCGGTACGCCAGTCGCGGCGTCCGGTCGAATTGCCGACATGGGTCGTATCCAGTTCGCCAGTAACTCCGTGCTCAGGGCTGAAGATCGCATCCAGCGAAATCCCGGGCGCTTGCGCCAGAACATCAATGGTTCGGCGTCCCTGCAAATCGATTCCGGTCTGGTTGGTCAGCACTCCGATTTTCTTTTTTCCATTTCCTTCGGCCGCGCGAATCGGATCGAAGTTGTGTGCTTCAAGCACATCAATTCCGGTCTGCACCGACCCATTGCGCGTCGCCACCCGGCGAGCCGCCGTCTGCGCCTCGTTGTACCCGGTAATGCTTTTGCAGCGCAATTCATCTCTTTCGCTGACGGTGAGAGGGAGAGCTGCAGCCACGGCCGTAGCCACCTTCGAGCGCAACGCGACCGCGCTTCCCTTCCCGCGAGGATGGACGGCGTTGGTCAGCAGAATAATGAAGGTGCGAGTGGTCGGATCGATCCACATGGATGTGCCCGTAAACCCGGTGTGCCCGAACGACCCGACCGGCAGAAGATCGCCGCGATTGCTGGAAAAGGGCGAATCAATGTCCCACCCAAGACCCCGCAGCACGGTTGCGGTGGGTGGCTGCTGCGGCGTGGTCATCTTCTCGACCATCTCTTTCGAAAGCACCGGGCTGCCGTTCAGCAGCGCCTGGGCAAACTTCGATAGATCGTCGGCGGTCGAGAACACGCCGGCGTGCCCGGCTACGCCTCCCATGCGTCGCGCCCTGGGGTCGTGCACGACTCCGCGCAGCATCTTGTTTTGCTCGTCGTACTCAGTGGGCGCGATCTTGCGCCGCCACGCCGCTGGAGGCAGAAAACGGGTGTGAGTCATCCGCAGCGGAGTGAAAATTTTCTTGGCGCAGTATGCATCCAGCGTGCTGCCGCTCACGCGCTCCACCAGCGCTCCCAGAGCGATGAAATTCGTGTCGCTGTAGACGAAGCGGGAGCCGGGCGAATAAGCGGGCGTCTCAGCAAAAGACAAGCGGAGAGCGGCATCGCGGCCTTCCCAGGGCGGAGTCAAATCGATGTCCGGGCGCAACCCGGAAAAGTGGGTCAGCAGGTTGCGGACGGTGATGTCTTCCTTGCCGTTCTCCGCGAACTCGGAAATATATTTCGCTACCGGATCATTCAACCGGACTTCGCCCTTCTGCACCAGTTGCATCACGGCGGTTGTCGTAGCCACGACTTTGGTGAGTGAGGCAATATCGAAAATCGTGTCCACGGTCATGGCTTCGCGGCGCGGTTCAAGCGATCGGTTGCCGAAGGCTTTGCGGTAGATCACCTGTCCGTCATGCCAGACCAGCAGGACGGCGCCGGGAATCTGGTCATCGTGGATGGCATCGCGCACGATGGAGTCCAGCACACCGAGGCTAGGAACACTGGTCGCTTGGGTCGCCACGGCGAGTGTGGGCGCGGGCGTCCCGCCCGTGCTCGCCGAGGCAAGGCCCACAAAGAGCGCAACCAGCAACGAGGCCACACGTATACAAACGTCGAGTTGTCAAAATTGAGTGGATGCTTTGAATTTACACAACCCGCGTGGAATAGCTCAAGAAACTGAAGTAAGGGGGTGCCGTTTGTGGTATCGATGTGCGGGGGTGCCTCGTCCCCAAGGCGCTTATGAAACTAATCACCATACGGCAAATTCAATAGGAAGTGACCTCGTTGGAGCAGCAACTAGGCGTGGGCGGCAAGAGACTGGCAGGTCAACAACTGCCACAAAGCCGTGTATCATGTGCCCGACCAGAGTTTGGCGATCCCCGTAGTTGCCCACCCAGGAAAAATAGTGCTGACACAGCAATCCAGAAAGGCCTTTGTGGCCGCGGCTCTGCTTCTAGCCATGATGGCGCTGCTGTCTGGCGGCGCCGCACGGAGGGAGTCTGTCGCCATTGATGAAGTCGCGCACATTGGCGCCGGGGTGAGCTATCTGCAGAAACTCGATCTGCGGATGAACGCGGAGCACCCCCCGCTGGCCAAGGTACTGGCCGCCCTGCCGCTTGTCCTGCGTGGAGTGCGAGCCGACTACTCAAATTTTTCATGGACGTTCAGCAGCAAAAACTTCAACGAATACCTGGGAGAGTGGGTGTTCGGTCACTGGCTCATCATGCGCTGGAACGATCCCTACTCGACGGTGTGGTGGGCCCGCGTGCCCATGCTGATGCTCACTCTGCTGCTCGGGCTCGCGACCTACGCGTTTGGCTCACGACTGGGAGACGTATGGGGAGGGCTGTTGTGCCTCTGCGTCTATGCCAGCATGCCGGCGTTTCTCGCATTCGGCCCGCTCGTAATCACCGATGTTGTGATCACGCTGTTCTGGGTCCTCTCCATTTGGCAGCTCCCGGAGATGTGGCGCTCACCCTCACGCCACACCGTCTTCAGCTTTGGACTCACTCTGGCCGGCGCTTTTCTTTCGAAATTCTCCTCCGGATTGTTGTTCTTTGTCTTTATCGCTTTCGCGTTGAGCTTGCGTTGGCGCGGTGTTCCGGAGCAGCCAACGGATAGAGCCGCGCGACGTGCCTGGCGGCGCCGCGCTTGGCGTAACCTGGCCAAGGCAACGCTCTGGGCCGCCTTCTTCGTGTACGTTTTTTATTTCGTCCTCTCCTGGAACGAGCCCACCGATTCGTTCAGCCTCATTCCGCACTTTCCCGCGTCGCCGTTCTTGCGGCGCCTGCTGATGCCGCCGTGGCTCTATTTGCAGGGTCTTGTCTTGTTCGCGTTCAGCGCTGGCAGCCGGCCAACCTATATTCTGGGCCGCGCCTATTCGCACGGCGTCTGGTTTTATTTCCCGGCGCTCTTTGTCTTGAAATCACCGCTGGCGTTTCTGCTCTTGCTTCTTCTCGCGGCCGGGATTGCTGTCCTCTTGAAGCGCCGCTCCAAAGGACAACAATCGGCGATACCCAGCGGCATGGAATTGCACTGGCGTGCAGTGTGGGTCTCGCTCGTCGTCTTCGTGGCCATGTGCATGCTGAATCGCCTGGACCTCAGCATTCGCCATTTCACTATCGCGCTGGCGCTGCTCGTTCTTCTGCTCGCTCCCTTGCCACGCATGTTGCAATCATTGCATCGCGCGAACTGGCGCGGCGCACTCGCGGGACAGTGGGTAACCGTAGGCCTCGCGGTTGCTTCGCTCGCCACCGCTGTGTGGGCCTATCCAAATTATTTTCCGTTCCTGAATGTGCTCAGCATGGGGCGCCCAGGCTACTTGTTGGTGAATGATTCGAACCTGGATTGGAATCAGGCTCTGCCGCAAGTCGAAAACTTCGTGCAGCAGCGCGGACTGAACCATGTCCTGCTGGACGAATACGGATTCTCCGAGCCCAGCGCATATGTTCCCCAAGCCCAGTTGTGGAGCTGCCAGGAGGCCTCGCCTTCGGATGGCGGCCAGTGGGCGGTGGTCTCCGCCAGCAGCATCGCAGATGGCCACAATTGTTTGTGGCTGATGCGGTATCCTCATCAAGTTCTGGCCGGCGGCAGCATGTACGCCATTCAGCTTCCCCTGGCGATTCCCGCCGCGGGCACGCCCGGAGGCCCACCCCTGCCTGAGGACTACCGTTACATCGGCGGCTTTCCCTTCGATCCGCGTTCAATATTTTTGACTTGCATTCGCGACCCTCAACAGCTTCAACCGACAATGGACCGGATGCAGGCGATGGCGCAAGCCGCTGCCCAGAAGAAGAAGTAAAGCCAAAGCGCAGCAACAATCTGTTGAAACCTCAAGACTGGCATGGTGTAGCATCCTCGACAATCGAGAGGAGTGATTTGCGATGAATGTAGCGGATTTCCGCCGGATTGCTCTGAGCCTCGAAGGCGCGGAGGAAGGCTCGCACATGGGGGCACCTGACTTCCGGGTAGGGGGCAGGATCTTCGCTACGCTCGCGTCCCAAGACCAGGGCTACGGTAACTTGATGCTCGCACCGGAGCAGCAGGCAGACTTCGTTGGGGAGTTGCCTGAAGTTTTCCTACCCATTCCGGGGGGATGGGGAAGAATGGGAATGACGCACATTCACTTAGCGCAAGCAAACGAGGACGTGCTGACCCGGTGCCCTGCGCACAGCATGGAGGCTTAGGATAGAAAAAAATACAAGGACGAAGAAGAAGCGCACCCCGCGGCGAGACTGAACTTACGCAAAAACCCAAGCTCGGAGAAGTGTGTTGCCTCGTGCATGCCGCACTCAGGCCAACGGCTTTGCAGCACGTAGTAGAGCTTGCTTCCGTCCCCGGAAAACCTGGCCAAGACTTCGGTCTCGACCGGCCTTCCGGCGATGCGATGCTTCAGCGTTACGCCATCCAAAAATTCCATGGCGATGAACGCGTGACCGGCTTCCTCCCCGATGTCAGACGCAGCTTGAGCCTCTCGCTGGAAACGGCTGAGAGCCTGCGGATCGCGGGCAACTTACGTCGGTGAAACAGGCAAGTCAATGAAGGCCTTGGGGTTGCGGCATCGCAAGAGAGCGCCGCCTCGCGGCCTGCTAACCGTTGATCTTACTCCGTCCGCAGCGCGCGAATTGGTTCCAGAGTTGCTGCCTTGCGAGCGGGCAGCACCGTAGCCACCAGCGCCGCCAGGCTCAGTACAAGCGTTGTTACCACCAAAATATCCGGAGCGTAGGGCTTTACTCCAAACAACAGGGTTGTCATCGCGTATCCCGCCAGGATGGTCGCTGGAATGCCGATGGCCAATCCGATTCCGATCTGCACAAACGCGCCCTTCAGCACCAGCTTCAGCACATTCAATCGGTCTGCACCGAGCGCCATGCGGATCCCGATTTCGCTGGTGCGCCGTTCAACCGAGTACGCGGTCACGCCATAAAGTCCGACCGAGGCCAGCAGCAGCGCCAGCAATCCAAACAATGATGTCAGTTTCGCAAGCATGGCGTTCTGGGCAAAGTTCCCATCCACTTGGGCGGCGAAGGTTCTGAAATCGATCACCGCAAGATCGGGATTCACTTGGGCAAGAGCGCGCCGGACCTGCGGTTCCAGTCCGGGCACGGTACCCTGAGTTCGCAATACCACGGCGTTCAGATAGTGGTTTCGGTCTTCGAAGGCCCTAAAACGCGCATCGTCATTCACGACCTGCTGCGCTTGGGCCAGAAAGAACATTGGTCGAATCTGGCTGGTTGCATCGTAGTACTGCGTATCCTCTGTGACCCCGACGATTTCGAACCTTCCCGCGTACTTCTCGTCCAGGTCGCCGAAGTGTTTTCCGATCGGGTCTTCGTCTTTGAAGAACTTTTTCGCAAATGTCTGGTTGACCACACCGACGTTCCGAGTGGTAGCCGTGTCCTGTTCCGTAATCCCGCGACCCTTCACAATCTTGGTACCAACGCTTTCGAAGTAGCCGTCACTGACTCGTACCCACGATGCCTGATTTTGATTACTCCCGGCCGGAGGCGGAGCCTGCCCCTCGATGTAGACGGTTTCACCCCAGTTATCTCCTTCCATTGGGCTGTAGAGGGCAAAACTCACACGGTTCACACCCGGAATCGCCGCCAGGTTGTCATGGAGCTGGCGATAAAACGCGGGCAGTCGTTCCGGCGTATATCCGGCCATCGACGGATCCATATGCAGGATGTACCGATTCGCAACCTCGAACCCGAAACTCTGATGCTGCATGTTGCTTAAGCTCCGCGTCAGCAATCCCGCGGCGCACAACAGAACCAGCGATAAGGCCGCCTGGGCCACGACTAGCGATCTTTGTGTCCAGCCAGCTCCGTGCGCTGTCGAGCGGTGCGCTCCGCGCAAAGCATCGGCCGGGTCGGCGTGCGCCGTCATCCACGCGGGCGCAACTCCAAACAGAATTCCCGTCAGCAGGCAAACTCCGAAGGTGAACCCCAGCACCGGCAACGAAGGCATGGCGCTGATGGCCACATGGTTGTCTTGAAATGCGAGCCGCAGGATCAGGCGTGTGCACGCGAACGCAAACCCCACTCCTACAATTCCGCCGAGGAACGCGAGAACCGTACTCTCGGTCAGCACCTGTGCAATCTGGCGCGACCGGGGTGCGCCCAGGGCTGTTCGCACGGATGTGTGCTGCCGCCGGCTCGCTGCCCGCACCAGCATCAGATTCGCAACATTGGCGCACGCGATCAACAGCACGAAGCCAGAAACCCACATGAGCAGATGCAGACCCGACTCATAGTCATTGCGCATCATCTGCACACCCGCTCCGCCGGGAGACAGATGGAGAGTCTGTTTCGGCACCAGCTCCCGTTCACCAGGCTGCAACTTGCTGACCGGACTCAACAGCCACTGTTTGAGTTCCACCTGCATCTGGGACTCAATGTTTTTCGGATCAGCGCCTGGCGCAAGCCGTCCGATAAGGTCAAGCCAGTCCTGTTCCGGAAACTGCAGCAGATTGCTCGGGCCGTCGATCATCGCTTCCGCGTTCAGTGGCACCCAGAAAGCGGGCGCATTCTCCATCCGATCGCCATAGAATTTCGGCGGCGCAACGCCGATTACCGTAAAGGGCACCCCGTTAAGCGTAAAGCTTGCTCCAATCACCGACGGATCCTGCCCGTATTTCTGTTGCCACGTCGCATAACTCATCACCACGACCGGCTCCGCTCCCTTTCGATCGTCCTCCTGCGTGAACACCCGTCCCGCATATGCGCTGATCCCAAACATCGAGAAGTAGTTCCCGGAAACGTACTGGCTCCGCAGCGACTCGGCGGGCTGGTTGCTCCCGCTGCGCCGAACGCCCATTAGACCGCGCCCGGACTGGAACGCCGCGAGTTCGGTGAACCCGCGCGTCCCCTCACGGAACGTCTTGTACTTGTCATAGGAGAAAAGCGACCAGTTCTCTTGCAGCCCTCCGTTGACGCAGCAGTTCTCAACGTCGCCAATTCGGATCAGTTCACTGGGCTTGGCTACCGGCAGGGATTTCAACAGCACGGCGTGCACCAGCGTGAAGATTGCTGTGGTCGCACCAATCCCGAGTGCAAGCGTCAACACCGCCGTCGCAGTGAAGCCGGGAGCATGAGCAAATTGCCTAATCGCATAGCGGACGTCGTCCAGGAATTGCATAGGGCTCCGATCGTCTATACCGATAGTTCTCATCGTCTATACGGATAGCTCTTATTCATTGTTCCAGATCAAGTATGAGGGGGGATTGGCTCTTTCCCATTGGTCCGTGGGGGTTGGACGCTCATCATAGGCCGTTCGTGAGCAATCTCATAGGTCTGTGCTCAGCGGCGCAAATTTTCTGCAATTTGCGAGGGCGTCCGTGAGACAATCTTCCCAGGAGGTAACCCTTATGTACGTGCGGCTAGCCTTCTGGACTTTGGCTATGGCATACACCTCCGTCCTCTTGTCCCGCGGCACCGGCGGTTCCTCAGCCAGCACCATGCTCACCGCGGCGCTGCTCGGAGCGGTGCTTGGTTTTGGCCTCGGGGGCATGTTCGTCAATCGACGCACGCGCAAGCGCGGCTGAGCGCAGTTTTCTCTTCGCACATTCCATCGCAGACCATGCCCGAACAGGGGAAGTGTTGACTCCCCATTTCTGGACCCGACTGTTCGCCAGATAGTGTTGGCCCCGTTGGGTTGTGGGGGAATCCACAGCATACTTTGGATTCATTCGAGACCGCTCGGCTTTGTCTTGGCGACAGGAGGGTAGCCCTCACCACCCAACGGTTTTTTATCAAATTGAGACTAACTGCCGTGATTTGTTCATCTTTCCTTACCAATCTTGCTTGACAAGCTTCCGCGAGAAGCACAAAATCTGGTGCACTTCTGGGGTGAGCGCCAGCCACTTCGTCAGGTTGAGCCCTCCCGTCTCTCGCTGCCACCCACCCTGAGATCTTGCTCATCGGGTTCTGGCACTGAGAAATTTCAGGAGGTGGGATATGGCCGATATTCTTCGCCGAGGGTGGCTGGATGATGATGGGCAGGACATCGCGGAATATGCCGTCATGCTTGCCGTCATTCTCTTGATCGTGATGGGCTCGATACGCCTCATCGGCTCGAACGCCAACAACGTGTTCTCTTCTGCAGCAAGCTCGATCAACTCCCCGACCATTTAGGGGCGTCTGGATTTTTATCGGGGAACCTCGTATCAGGCAGGCAAAGGCCACCTGTAAAATGCGAGGCCAAGATGAAAACTCTCCTGAACGTTCGCGATCGGGGCGAAGTGCTTAGCCGGCTGGCAAACGTCCGTGCGGACGCCCAGCCTAGGTGGGGAACAATGTCGGCTCATGAAATGATTTGTCACCTAAGCGATTCCTTACGGGCGGCGCTGAACGAGAAGTACATCAGTCCGTCCACCAGTCTCTTCAAGCGCGCGATCCTGAAACCTCTGGCGCTTTGGGTCCCAATTTCCTGGCCACACGGCTTCAGGACGCGCCCTGAAATGGACCAGCGACAGGGTGGTACGCCGCCCACGGACTTTGCATCCGACTTGGAGGGGCTCCGCAGTTTGTTTGAGCGCTTCTGTGCCCGTGAGGGGGCATTCGCCTCCCACCCCATGTTTGGGCAAATGTCGAAGAGCGAACGCATGCGCTATGCCTATCGCCATATTGATCATCACTTAAGACAGTTCGGGATCTGATCTGGTTCTCAATAGCTGGGACCCGTACAAGTTCGAATCGCCTCACCGGATTGTTGACGACAACATCCCGGAGAAACCCTCGCCCAGGAAACGCCGCCCGTCCAATCAATAAAGCGGTTCAGATTTTGCCAACGGGTTGACCGGAACACCCGAGCCTAGCTGGTGAAAAGTCCCTATATCACTGGTTGACCCTGCTGTCGGGCGAACAAATAGCGCATAGTTGTGATAACGCCTGGTTTCGACAATTGAGGTAGGCGATAGAGCGATGCCAAATCGGGCATGCTAATTTCTGCGGATCGCGGAAAGTCCGGCTCTCCGCGATCCGTCAGCAGGGATTGGTACTCTACAACGAGCGCAGGAAGTTCAAGATGTCCTGCACCTGCGATGGGTTGAGCTTATTGAAGTTACGCACAACCCCGTTTGCTTCCGAGCCGCAGTGCGAATGGCGGAAGCGATCGTGATCCGAGCTCGTATCCGCACAGTCGGCGTGCGCCTCGATGGCCTGGAGCAGGTCTGAGGTACGCCCGTCGTGCAGGAAAAACAGGCGCTGACCGATGCCCCACAGGGGAGCGCTGCGAAACTGGTCAGGACCCGCGGCTCCCTGGTTGATTCCATCCGCCAGCCCCGAGCCCATATGGTGCAGGGCAAAATCCGAGAACGGATGGTAGGTCACTTCATCCGTACTGGCACTAAAGACAGACGGCCCGGCAGTGAGCGAAGGGGAGTGGCACAGAGCACACCCGATGGTGTTGAACAGATTGGACCCGTTACGGGTAGAGTCTGTTTCTGGAGCGGGCGTCGGTGGCGCAGCCAGGCGCATGAATATGGCGAAGTTCACAGTATCTGAGTACGGGCTCTCCCTTGCTTCGTTGCTGATCCCGTTGGCGTCCTCGGGCAAAGGATTAAATACGCAGCCGTCCACCCCAGCGCGCTCGTCGGGGAATACTTCATTGGTTATACCCTGCTCGACGTTGTAGGCTTCACCGGCGAAAATCAGCAGCGACTTGTTCTGCGCTTTCCACCCGAAGCGGGTGATCGTCCCATCATTACCGCTGGTGTTAAAACTCCCGCCAATACCCATGCGATATCTCGCATCTCGTGTAGCTGCCAGGTTGGCCCGCAGAATGGCATCGGACGTGTTCTCCACCAGGCCTAACCCAAAAACCGGAGTCGGAATGCGGAAAACCACGTTATTGAAGGCCAACTGCCGGGCAAAGTCAGGCTGCAAGAGATTGCATCCGGGAGCATCCTCGCGGCCGGCAATCGTAAACAAACCATGAACACCGCCATCCAGCGAGCCGTCGCGATTCCTGACAAAGCGTGCTTCCCGGACTGGACCGTGAGGCAGAACGAACGGGGGGACAGTATTAGAAGCATGGTGAAGTTTGGCCAGAGCCACCTGCGGGTTCAAGCTGGGGCTGGTGCCGCCAACGGCTGGCTGCTTGTGGCACATGGCGCAGCCATTCCCGTTGAATGTCGGACCTAGTCCGCCGCTATCCTCACCTTCAATATCGCCGGATACAGACTGCACTTCCTGGAACGCCATTTGCGCCTGGTCGAACAGCGCCTGTGCTTCCGGTTTCAGGTTAAGCAGAGGTCCACCGGCGCCTGCAGTACCGCCGCGCGGCCCGGGGTCACTCTGAGCTTGCAGGCTTCCCGATGTGATCACCAGCAAACCAAGGCATACAAATGTCGCCAAAATTTTGGGACCTGTCACACACACCTCCATCTGCCGTATGTCTTCCGGCAACGCGACAAAGTTTTCGCTGGGAGAAGCCGTGCATCTCCTAGCTGTCTGGCTCACACGGACCGGGGATGAACTCCATTGGCCCCCATGCGAGCAGAACAGCCCCGGGAGTGGCGCAGCCCAGGACGGGCTGTCATGCTTACCAAAACGACCGCAGAAGATTAAAGAAAACTAATGCGAACGCTAGCCCCGTCTCGGGAAGGCGTCAATTGCCCGTCGTACATGGTCATGACGCGCATCAGTTCACCGGTGTGGCAGGCATTCGGACACACATCAGACCCCCGAAAGCTGTGCCTCAGAACACGAAATGCATGGGGGTTGTGCGTCAGAAGAAACAGATTGTGGAGTCGTTGGATTGGAGGAAAGCGCTTTTTACTCGCGTCCGTTTCCGGGTAGCTGTCGTAACATCGCCATTGCAGTCATGACCGGATTGTTGGCGTGAACGCCTGATTCCGACATCTATCCGGCTAATGTTTCGCTCATTCGTAACAGGATTGCTCAGCAGATTGCAGAGGACCGAAGCCTTAAATTCGACTGTTTCCCGTGATTCACCGATTCACGGCCGCGAACGCAGCGTCATCGAGAATTTCTGGAGCACGGTAGCCAAACAGTTGGCGGTGCTTCACCATTTCCGCAACCTCCGGGGGCACCATGTTCTCCCACGAGCTGTCGTTCTCCTTGATTCGTTTCAGTACATCACGAGAGAAGATGTGCAGCACGCTTTCATCGAAGTTGTCGAGCTGCTTGATTCTGCCCCGTTCCACCAGGTGCCGGAAAAGATTGCCTAGTGTCCCAGGTATTTCAATGTTTTCCACTGTCTTAAGTAGGCCCGTGGCGTGGTCCCGCAGGGGATACACATAGAGCCGCAGGTCTTTGGTGAACAGCTTTCCGAAGGCTTCCAGAATGCCGCCTTCAAGCTCCGTGTAGTACTTCTCGTTGAAAAGCTCCAGGAGGCTAGCCACACCCATGGTCACCGCAATCGGTTCGGCGGTGTATCTCGTCAAGTAGGCTGCCAGTCGATAGTATTCAAAGTAGTCCGAGATCAGCACCGTCTTGCCCACGGCGCCCAGTGCATCAGCTCGGGCCAGAAAGTCACTGAGATCGATCTGGCCGGCTGCGAGCAGATTGCGCATGGCGATCTCCATGAGCTGCACCACCGGCTTTTCTTTTACCTCCGGCTCGCCGGCGAAGCGATCATATGCGCAACGGACCATGTCCATGTTGACCTTGGTCACGGGACGGAAGCTGCCCCTCTCAACGAGGATTGCTCGCTTGCGCAGCAATTCCGACGGCTGTAGCACTTCCCCAGTGGGGCCGAAGATCGCGGCGCCACTCAGACCTAGTTGCACCAGCTTGAGACTCATCACGCGATTGTCGACGTGGCGAAACTCAATGCCGGAAAACTCGACCATGTCGATTTCGAGGCGTACCGTCGTAAGGTTGTCTAAGAGCGATTCCAGCATCAAGTACGGTCTGTGATGCAGGAAAAAAGCCGCGTAGAGAAGATTGACTCCGACAACTCCCAAAGCTTCCTGCTGCAGGCTGTTCTCATGGTCAAGCATCCGGAAATGGATGATGAGCTGGCTGTCCTCGTCCCGCGGGTGGGTCTGGAACTACACACCCATCCAGCCGTGGCATTCATTGGTGCCTTGATAGTTGCGCGCCGCTACCGTATCCGCGAATGCGAAGAACGCAGTGCTTCCGCCACGCGATGCTTGCAGCCGGTCCATGTTCAATCGATGTTCGTAATCGAGCATGCTTTGAATTCGCTCCCTGGATACGTAGCGTTTGCAGCGCCCGTAAATTGCGTCGCTGACGGCCATGTCATACGCCGACATCGATTTGGAAATTGTGCCGGCCGCCGCACCTACCTTGAAGAACCAGCGGGCAACTTCCTGTCCGGCGCCAATCTCGGCAAAGGTGCCGTAACGGAGCGGGTCGAGGTTGATCTTGAGCGCCTTCTGGTTTGTGCTCAGTTTCGGGCGTTCGTCTGCAGGCGGAGTCTTGATTCGATCCAGCATTGTTGGCATGGAGACGCACCCTTCCGATTCGGGTCAAAATTACTCAATCGGCACAAGTAGCAATAAGCTTTAAAGAGGCGCCCAATTAGCGCATACCAGCCCGCCACACCGTGGGCCGGGCCTTATCTCGCCAACCCGCCTATCTTTACCCGTCCCCGGAACTTTGTTATAACCCGAACATCGAGCATACGATCCCTTTGTCAGAAAGCTCTTCCTCGCCGGACACTGGCATTCAATCCGCACCGCGCTTCCCAGTCCCTGCCTACGAGCGGCAGGATGCGATCTTCAGGGAAGCGTTTGAGGTACTGGACAACGCCATCGCCCGACATGCGTTTCCGGCCGCTTCAATTGCGGTCACCTCTCACGAGAGGCTAGTCGCGCTAAAAGCCTTTGGCCGGTTTACCTACGCGCCCGACTCGCCTCAAGTCACCACTACCAGTGTCTTTGATCTGGCTTCGGTCTCCAAAGTAGTGGTTACCACCAGCATGGCCATGATTCTCTACCAGCGCGGCCTGCTCGATCTCGAAGCGCCCGTGGCTGCCATCGTGCGCGAGTTCGCTGAGGCCGGTGCTTCTGGGGCCGACGTGCGTCGCCGCGACGTTACCGTGCACATGCTGCTGGCCCACTCCTCCGGTCTTCCTGCCTACGAAAAGCTATTTCTCAGGGTGAAGACTAAAGCCGAGCTTCTCGCCGCCGCCTTCACGATGCCGCTCTCCGCTGATCCGGGCACAAGGGTCGCATATAGCGACATCGGTTTCATAATCCTCGGGGTTGCCCTGGAGCGTATCGCCGACGAGACTCTGGACCGCTTCTGCCAGCGTGAACTGTTCGGCCCATTGGGGATGGCCCGCACCGCCTACACCCCCCCGGCAACGTGGCACGATTCCATTCCCCCGACCGCCGATGACCGCGGCTTCCGCAATCGCATCATCCAGGGCGAGGTACAGGATGAAAACGCCAGCGTGCTGGGCGGCGTGGCCCCACATGCCGGCTTGTTCGGCACCGCGGAAGACCTGGCCACATTCGCTCACACGGTGTTGCAAGCAGGACCGACGGTTCGCCGGAAAATTCCTCATCCTGAAATTTTTCGCCCAGAAGCTCTGGCACTCTTCACTCGCAGGGAAATTTCCCCAGCCGGCACTTCCCGCGCCTTAGGGTGGGACACACCCTCCTCACCCTCCCAGTCAGGAAAATATTTCTCCGCCGGTTCGTTCGGCCACCTGGGATACACGGGAACTTCGCTGTGGATCGATCCCCAGCGCGAACTCTCCGTCACTCTACTCACCAATCGCACCTGGCCCGACTGCACCAACCAAGCCATCAAGCAGGTGCGACCCAGGTTTCACGACGCAATAGGAGCGGCACTGGAAGCGTCGCTGCAAGGAAAGAACGACTCGAACACGAAGAGTGAGAAAAGCGTTTGAAGCAACGACCAAAAACGACACCGGAGAACCTGAGTGGCCTGGCCACGGAGCAGCCCAATCGCGCTTCCGCCGACCTGGACTTGAAGTCCGCGTTGGAAGTCGCCCGCATCATCAATGCCGAGGACGCCAAAGTCTCGGCCGCCGTGCAGCGCGCCCTTCCACAAATCGCGCGCGCCATCGATCTGATTGCCAACGCTATGCGGCGCGGCGGTAGGCTCATCTACGTCGGGGCCGGCACCAGTGGCCGCATTGCCGCGCTTGACGCCGCCGAGGTTCCTCCCACCTTCAATGCCGATCCCGAAACCGTTCAGTTCGTAATCGCAGGTGGTCTCACAGCTCTGGCCGCCGCGGCAGAAGCGAACGAAGACTCCCGCGAACTCGGGGAACGCGAGATTGCGAAAAAGAAGCCGGGCCGGAAAGACGTGGTCGTCGGAATCGCCGCCAGCGGACGCACTCCCTTCACCGTGGCCGCCCTCGACTACGCCCATAAAAAAGGAGCGAAGACGATCGCCATCACCTGCAATCGCAACTCACCACTGGAAAAGGCCGCGCATCTGGCGATCGTCACGGAGGTAGGACCGGAGGTCATCTCGGGATCAACCCGCATGAAAGCCGGTACCGCTCAGAAAATGGTCATGAATATGCTTTCCAGCGGCGCCATGACCCGGCTGGGCCTGGTTTACGGGAACCTGATGGTGAATCTCAATCCCAAGAATTCGAAGCTGGCGGAGAGGGGGGTGAGCATTCTGCGGCGCGCCGCCAAAGTGAGCCGGGAAACCGCGCAACAGGCCTTGAAGGCTGCGGGAAACAGCGTCCCCGTAGCATTGGTGATGCTGCAGGCCGAAGTGAACCGCGAGGGGGCCGAACAGGCACTGGAATCGAGCCGAGGACACGTCCGCAAGGCGATCGCCGCCGCGCGCAGCCTGTAGCGCTGATTCTAGTGCACTGCCGTACCGCCGCTCGTGCCCAATCAACCTAACCCAAGGTCGTGCCCTCTCGATTAACAATTTCCTGGCCTGTCTTCCCCGCCCTTCCCGTTAGAATAGTCGGACGTCACAGACAGGAACAGCTCGCGCTCGCAGTTGCCGACCGCACGATGAGAACGGTCTCGCTATGGATAAATTTGTAATTCGCGGAGGCAATCCGCTGCTGGGGACGATACGCGTCAGCGGCGCCAAGAACGCCGCCCTGCCTGCCATGGCCGCTGCGCTACTCACCGAAGAACCTGTCATTCTGGAAAATATCCCGCAAGTCCGCGACATCGAAACCACGCGCAAACTTCTGGCCGCCATGGGTGCCGAAGTCGAATTGGGGTACGGCCGCGCGCAACACCGCACGACTATCTGCGCACGCACCTTGACCAGCCCGGAAGCTTCTTACGAACTGGTCAAACAGATGCGCGCGTCATCGCTCGTCCTCGGGCCGCTGGTAGCCCGCTGCGGCCGCGCCCGCGTCTCTCTCCCTGGCGGCTGCGCAATCGGAGCACGCCCCATCGATCTCCACATCAAGGGGCTGGAAGAGCTCGGTGCCAAGATCACCCAGGAACACGGCTACGTCGAGGCCACGGCCGACCGGCTCAAGGGCGGCGAGATCGTATTCGAAAGGATCACGGTCACCGGCACCGAAGACCTGCTCATGGCTGCCACTCTTGCTGACGGTGAAACCGTGCTGCAGAACTGCGCCCGCGAACCCGAAGTCGCCGACCTCGCCGACCTGCTGAACAAGATGGGAGCGCAGGTGGAAGGCGCGGGCACCTCCACGATTCGCGTGAAGGGTGTGAGCAAGCTGCATGGCGCCAAGCATCGCATCATTCCCGACCGCATCGAAGCCGGCACGTTCATCATCGCGGGCGCGATGACCGGCGGAGACGTAAACATCACCAGTTGCGATCCCAGCCATCTGGGCGCGCTGCTCGCCAAGCTGCATGAGGTCGGCGTGAAAACCGCGCAATCCGCGGACTCGGTACGAGTCATGGGTGATGCGCCCTTCAAAGCAGCGGACATCACCACCGAAGAATACCCGGGATTCCCCACCGACATGCAGGCACAGTACATGGCACTGGTCACACAAGCGGAGGGCACGTCTATCATCACCGAGAACATTTTTGAGAACCGCTTCATGCACGTCCTCGAACTGGTGCGGATGGGCGCGAACATCAAAGTCGAGGGACGCCGCGCGGTAGTACGCGGCAAAGCTCCGCTGAGCGCGGCGGCGGTGCAGGCTTCCGATTTGCGCGCTTCAGCCTCGCTGGTACTCGCCGCTCTGGTCGCCGATGGCGAGACCATCATCGATCGCGTCTACCACATCGATCGTGGCTACGAAAATATCGAAGAAAAACTCAAAGGCGTAGGCGCCCAAATTCGCCGCATCGGCGAGATCCTGCCGAAGCGGGCAACGGCCCCGTCCGCGCGCGTCTGATTGCCTCGGTAATCTCTCACCAGAAACCAGCGCAAGACTGAGAACTCAAAACTGAAAACCGTCTTGAATCCGGACATGCTTGTGGACAATGCGGTCGGCCTTGCGTCGCGATGACGGCTGAGTCTATTTTGTCTGAGTGCACCGGACCCTCCTGACGGCCGCCTCTATGGCTTTGTCATGCTGGCCGGCGACTGCGCAAATCACATCACTCCCATCTCTTCCGGTCGGCACGATCGTCCCTAACCTGGTTTGCAGTGCAAACAGCACACAGAGCTATGCGCTGTACTTGCCGTCCAGTTTTTCGACCACCCGAACGTGGCCGATTATTTATGTCTTTGATCCTGCTGCGAGAGGTCAAGTGGCCGTAGAGACGATTAAGCCGGCGGCAGAAAAGTTTGGTTATATCGTCGCGGCTTCGAACAACTCCCGGAACGGCCCCATGGGAGGTTCCTCTGCGGCGATGAAGGCGATGTGGCAAGACACCCAGCAACGGTTCCCCATCGCCGAACAGCGCCGCTATTTGGCTGGGATGTCAGGCGGCGCTCGCGTGGCTACCAGCATTGCGTTGTCCTGCAAGGGCTGCGTAGCGGGCGTGATTGCAAACGCGGCCGGTTTTCCCTTTGGCGCCGAGCCAACGCGAGACATGACGTTCGCTTACTACGCAGCGGTTGGCAACGCTGATTTCAACTACGGCGAATTCGTCGACCTGCGGCGAAAACTGGATACCGCCAGCGCGCGCTACCGCATTCGCATCTTCGACGGCCAGCATGGCTGGGCTCCCCCGGAAGCATGGATCGAGGCCCTCAACTGGATGGACATGCAGGCCATGTCCGCGGGAACCATGCCGCGCGATCAGGCGCGCATTCAACAGACGGTTGCCAGCGCACTCGCGACCGCCCGCGAATTTCAGTCGCAAAGCAATCCGTTAGCCGCGCTTCGCGAGTACCAGTCACTACTGCGCGATTTCCGCGGACTGGCGGACGTCAGCGACCTCAGTTTTGCGGAAACTTCGCTGGCGCAACTGGCGAAAAACAAAGCTGTGAAGACAGGCGAAAAAGAAGAAGCATCTGCCATCGATCAGCAGGCACAGATGACCGCCAACCTCTCCTCCCAGATGCAGGCAATCGGTACCAACGACCATTACCAAGTCGACGTCGCGGATCTGAAAGCCAATATTGCCGATCTCAAGAGACGGGCAGCGGATTCCCGCAACTCAACCGAGCTGAAGGCACTGGTGCTGCGCCGGGCGGTGGGAGAACTGGTTGTGGAGGCTTACGAGTCGGGACAACGCAATCTCGAGGAAAAGAACTACCGCGCCGCCCTGATCTATTTTGATTTGGCTGGAGCCGGATCCGCGAATCCGGCATGGGCACACTACCAGCGGGCTCGCGCCTACGCCATGCTCGCGGACCGGAGAAACACGCTGGCTGAACTGAAGCTCTCATTGGCAGGGGGTTTTCATGAAATCTCCGCGCTGGAAGCTGCGGAGTTCCAATCGTTTCAGGGACAGCCGGAATTTCAGGCTCTGGCAGCAGAGTGGAAGCTGGCTGCTGAGAAGGATAAAGAGAAGCCGTGATCCGACTTGGAAAGCCAGGAGGCCCCGTCCTGATGATTTCGGGGAAGGGCACGACTTCAGTCGTGCCGCAATCTGCTGAAAACCAGTGCGGCCTTTATCCGCCGGGGTTTTGCTGTTTAAGCCTGCAGCACGATTTACCCGCTGTCGTCTAGAAGATCTTCCAGACGAAATGGGCGAGCAACGCGAACAGCAGGAGCATGAATGCGCTGATCCAGACCAGGAACCTAGCCGTGAGCTTTGGCGATTCGATTTCTTTCTTGTCCATAGCAGCTTGTCCATGGCAAGGATACTCTTTGGCGCGGTGTTCGGCACTGCCGAGCTTCGCTCGGCTGGATAGCCGTGGGCGGCTGTCCCCACGTGGTTCGTGGCAAATGAAAAGGCCGCGATCTTGGTCGCGGCCTTGTTCTGGAATAACGCGGGCGAGGGCGCCCGCGCCACACAAGCAACCTTGCACGAGCGGGACGCTCGCGCCTACATCAAACTAGTGCCTTCCACCGCCGTGGCCGCCACCGCCGAAGCCACCACGACCACCGCGGCCGGGGCCGCCGCGGCCGCGACCTCTGCCACCGCCGCCGGGACGTCCACCGCGACCGCGGTCTCCGCCTCGATCGGGGCCGCGGTCTGGCCGATCTCCGCTCCGTTCCGGGCCACGATCTGTGGCGCCAGCTCCGGCGAGAGGTGCGTCACGGTTGAAGTTAGGCTCGTCGTCAGGAAAATCGCCGCCGCCTTCGATAGTTAGCGCAGGAGCGTGGGCAGGTTCGCCGCCGCCCTCTCCGCCGCCATTATCCTGCGGAAGCTCGCCGCCACCCATCTTTGCGCGCTGTTCCTTGAGGATAGCTTTGCGCGACAGGCGAATGCGGTTGCCTTCGACGGCCAGGACTTTTACCAGCACCTGGTCGCCTTCTTTCAGTTCGTCGCGGACGTCCTTGATTCGGTGTTCCGCGACTTCACTGATGTGCAGCAGCCCATCCGTGCCGGGAATGATCTCCACAAATGCTCCGAAATCGGCGAGGCGGGTCACCGTACCGAGATAGGTTTTGCCGACCTCGGCCGTGGCTGTCAGGTCGCCGATGATCTGCAAAGCTTTGGCCGCGGAAGCCTCGTCATTCGAAGCCACATTGACCTTGCCAGAATCCTCAACGTCGATCTTCACGCCGGTGCGCTCGATGATGCTGCGAATCATCTTGCCGCCGGGCCCAATCACGTCGCGAATCTTGTCCACCGGAATCTGCAGGGTGTAAATACGCGGCGCGTAGGCCGAGACCTTTTCACGCGTAGAGGGCAAGACCGAGTTCATCTTATCCAGAATGAACAGGCGTCCGCGTTGTGCCTGGGACAACGCCTCACGCATGATTTGCGCCGTGATGCCGCCGACCTTGATGTCCATCTGCAGAGCGGTGATACCGTCCTTGGTGCCGGCGACTTTGAAATCCATATCGCCGTAGTGGTCTTCGGCGCCGGCGATGTCGGTCAGAATGGCATATTGCTCGCCCTCCTTGACCAGCCCCATCGCGACTCCGGCGACGGGAGACTTCAACGGAACGCCCGCATCCATCAACGCCAGCGAGGCTCCGCAAACTGTCGCCATCGACGAAGATCCGTTCGACTCCAGAATGTCGGAGACCACGCGCATGGCGTAAGGCCACTTGTCTTCGTCAGGGAGAACATTGGAAATAGACCGCTCAGCCAGCGCTCCATGCCCAATCTCACGCCGCCCCGCTCCGCGCAGAAACGCCACTTCCCCAACGGAGAACGGCGGAAAGTTGTAGTGCAGCATGAAGCGTTTTTTGGCTTCGCCTTCGAAGACTTCGAGGCGTTGCATGTCATCGCTGGTGCCGAGGGTGGTGGTGACCAGGGCCTGGGTCTCGCCACGGGTAAAGATGGCTGATCCATGGGTGCGCGGGAGGACGCCGACCTCGATCCAGATATCGCGAATCTGGTCGAAGGCACGAGCGTCTGGACGACGCTTCTGGTTGATGACCTGTTCGCGGAAGATGCGCTCGCGGAGCGTCTCGAAGTAGGTCTTGAATTTCTTCTGGGCAGCTTCGTCTTCCGCCGGGATGGCAGCCTGCAGCCCTTTCTTGAGTTCGCGGACCAGAGTGTAGCTTTCTGCCTTGGGATATTTCTGAGTGTTGAGGCGGTCGGCGAGATCGGCGCCGACGCGGTTCTTCAGGTCGTCGTAATACGCCTGGTCGAATTCCGGCGGAGTGACTGCCCGCTTGGGCTTCCCGGCTTTTTGTTTCAGATCGTTGATGGCGGCACAGATTTTCTTGATTTCGGTGTGGGCGAATTCGATCGCGTCTACGACCGTTTCTTCCTTCACTTCCTTGGCGCCGGATTCGATCATCACGATGCCATCGGAAGTGCCTACCACCATGATGTTCAGCAGGCTGTCCCGCATTTCGCTGTAGGTGGGGTTGATGATGAAGCCGCCGTTAACCAGACCCACGCGCACCGCGCCAATAGGACCTTCGAACGGGATATCGGAGATGGTCAGCGCAGCCGATGCGCCATTGATGCCGGCGACGTCGGGATCGTTCTCGGTGTCCGCCGAGAGGACGAAGGCGATCACCTGGGTTTCGCAGCGGAAGCCATCCGGGAAGAGCGGCCGGACGGGACGGTCAATCTGGCGGCTGGTGAGAATTTCGCGTTCACTGGGACGGCCTTCGCGCTTGATGAAGCCGCCGGGAATGCGTCCGCCGGCGTAAGTGTATTCGCGGTAATCGACGGTCAGCGGGAAGAAATCAATTCCCTCGCGAGGATCGGGATTAGCCGTGGCGGTGGCGAGCACGACGTTATCGCCGATGCGCACCACAACCGAACCGTGCGCCTGCTTGGCTAATTTTCCGGTTTCAAATGAGATTCGTTTACCGCCGGCAAGTTCAACTGATACTTCTTGTTTCATGATTCATTTCCTTTTAGGCAGGAGGACACGCGCGTGCGCTTGGAAGAGACTGCACAGGTGAAGGGCAAGAGCCAGTAGCGCTTTGGAGATGGCCGGAAACACACCGTTCTCGGCTTTTTATCCTTAATGGGTGACGACCGTCTGATAATGATTCCGATGGTGGTCCGGCGAGAACACCCCGAGCCGGGAACGGCCCCGCTGCAACCTACTTGCGCAGGCCAAGCTTGTGCACAACCGTCTTGTAACGCTCGGAATCGTATAGCTTGAGGTAGTCCAGCAGGCGGCGACGCTTGCTGACCAGCATGAGAAGACCGCGGCGCGAGCCGTGATCCTTCTGGTGCGTTTTGAAGTGCTCCGTCAACTGACCAATGCGCTCGCTCAGCAACGCAATCTGGACCTCGGGGCTGCCCGTATCGGTGGCATGCGTCCCGTACTGGTCGATGAGGGATTTCTTTTGCTCTCTGGCTAGCACTAACCTAGTGCACTCCTGTCTTCTATTAGTTTCAATTCGTTCGTAACGTGCATTTAAGGTAACACGCTGCGGACCAGGGTGTAAAGGCGAGGGCATGGGCGCCGTTGATGAGCATCAGCGAACAAAACCTGCATGCATACGTGCGCTGGAGCAGACAGAAGGTGAAGTAGCCGTGTAGGGCGGTCTTCGCCGCCCCGCGCTTTCTCATTGGTCGCGTAGAGTCCGCATCGGGTCTACGCTTGCCGCTCTAAGAGCTGGGATAAGCGCGGCCACCGTCGAGACGAACAACAGCACAGCCGTCACAGTTAGGAATACTGATCCATCCAGCGGCTTGACCTCATATAGGACATCTTGAATCAAATTGGCGGCGAATACTGAAGCCAATGCTCCCAGCGCAGTTCCGACGCACGCTAGAACCACCCCTCGTCGCAGCACGAGCTGCAAAACGTTGGAACGCGAAGCTCCCAATGCCATCCTCAACCCGAGCTCCCGTGTCCTCTCGGCGACAATATAGGAGAGCACGGCGTAGAGTCCGACTGCCGACAACAGAAGAGCGATCGCGGCAAAACCAGACACCAGAGCAGCTTCAAAGCGAGGCTGCGCTGCCTGCGCATCGATGTCGGCGGTAAAAGTGCGGTATTCAAAAATGGGTGGATCTTTGTCTATGTCAGCGACGGTTTTCCGAACGGCGTTCTCATAGCTCCGTGGATCGTCGCTGACCTTCATCACTACCTCAGGGCGCTGATGCGCCGGATCTTGTGCGTAGGGCAGAAAGAACTCAGGTAGATAGGGATTCGAGAGATCGCCATTTCTGGTGTTGCCCACGATGCCAACAATCTGGCGCGCTACCCGCGGGTCTCCTGGATGACGATCAAGATTGGGTGTGAAGTAGCGTCCGATGGGATCTCTGCCAGGAAAGTACTTGTGCGCAAAACTCTGGTTGATAACCGCGACCGGTGCTGATTTCGCGTCGTTGTCGTGCTGGTCGAAAGTGCGTCCCCGGACCAGCGGAATGGATAGGGTTTCAAAATAGCCGGGTTCAACAACCGCATCCGTTGCAGTTGGTATGTTATATCCCTCGGTCGGGAATCCGGCAATGGTGCAGTTTGTCCAGGTAGGCCCATGAAGAGGAAGTGGATGGACGGCACTGACCTTTGCCACTCCGGGCAGCGCCGCGAGCTGCGGTAAGAGCTTATCGTAAAATTGAACCTTGCTGGGGTCCGGATAGCGCAGCTTGGTCAGCGCAACATCGAACGCAATCGTGTGGGTGTCGAAGCCGGGGTCGATGACGAGCACTTTGATCACGCTGCGGATGAGCAATCCAGAGCAGATGAGCAAAGTGAACCCAAGAGCAGTTTCTGCCACAACCAGCGCGTGATGAACTCGATTGCGGCGACGGCCTGAAGTAGTCGTGAGTCCTCCATCTCGCAGGCTAGATGCCGGATCCGACCGCGACATTTTCCAGGCGGGAATAAGCCCGAAAGCTAGTGCCGTAGCGATGGACAGCACAATAGCGAATATCAGCACGCGTGCATCAACCGAAACCGCGTACAGTCTTGGCACATCGCTCGGAACGAAACGAAGACCTATTCGCAACAGAGCTAGAGACATCGGAATGCCCAAAGCTGCACCGGAAACTGCGAGCAGCAGCGCCTCTACCAAAAGCTGACGCAAGACTCGAATCCGGCTCGCACCCAAGGCTGTGCGAATGGCGATTTCCGATTGTCGTCCGTTCGCGCGAGCCAGGAGCAGTCCCGCTATGTTGACACATCCGATGATCAGGACCGTTCCCACCGCGGCTAACAAAAGTGACAGCGCTGAGCGCACGTCCGCTACTGACTGTTCGAGCAGCGGCGCAATCGAAACTCCGAGCCTGTAAGTATTTTCGTAATACTGCTGCGCCAGACTGCGTTGAATCGCGTTCAAGTCGGCAAGAGCCTGTTTGACGCCAGCCGACTTCTTGATCCGCCCGATGATGGATAATCGGTCCCCTCCGCGCTCGGAGGCATACGGCGAAGGTCCTTCGGCATCTGCCGCGAAGGTTGCCCAGAAATAAACTGGATCGCCTACGGGAAAATGGAAACCCGCGGGCATCACGCCAACGACGATTGAGGGCTCATCGCTAATCTTTACAGTTTCGCCGATCACATTCGGCGAGGAGGCGAAATCCGACGCCCAGAGTTCATGACTTAGAATAACAACGCGGTGGCCAGGCCTTTCCTCTTCCTCCGTGAACGTACGGCCGAGAGCGGGAGCAACGCCGAGTGTCAAAAACAAATTTGCTGAGACACGGGCACCCGGTATCACACGAGCGCCGTCGCCATTCATCTTGCTGAACAGCCGGACGGTCTCGTCATAAGAAGCGAGCGATTCAAATGTGTGATTTCGCTGCCGCCAATCGAAAAAATTGGGGTATGAGCTGCCAATTCGGTCCGCTCCACCGGGATTCGTGGGCGCTACGCCCGGCGGAAACTCCAAAGTTGCCATTGCAACCAGCTGCTCCGAATTTGGGAACGGCAATGGACGCAGGAGGATGCCGTAGACGAGGCTGAAGATCGCCGTCGTCGCACCAATACCGAGAGCCAAGGTGAGCACGACGGTGATCGTGAATCCCGGGCTGCGCCGAAATTGCCGAACGGCAAAGCCTATGTCCTGCGGTACCGACATCGTAAACGAGTATTACAGCATAGGGTGCGTCGCCCGATCATCTTTAAGTGGGAGGGAATTGCTTGGTCAACATCCGGAGGTAATTCGCGGTGCCCTCGCCTATGTACGACCGGAATAACTAGCTCCACCCTGTGAGGCCGCCGCGGATTGGGAAAATCCGGGAAGATCCGGGGACAGACGGGACGCACCCCAATTTTCCCGACCGATATGGGAATCCTGATGCCGGGGCACCCCTCGAGTTACCTGGAGCAACTGGCGATGGGAGTTCCTTTCGTCCCTTCGGGACTAACTGCTCCTTGGACTAAACCCACGGCTTGCGCCGTGGGCTGCACTATTTCGCCGCTTCGCGGCTTGACCCAGTTGTGTGGTAGAATGGTATACATTTGAGGTAGATTATCTACCACTATGAGCCTGAACATCAAAAACAAAGATGCCCACAAGCTTGCCCAGCAACTGGCCCGGCTTACCGGAGAGAGCATGACCGAAGCGGTCACCGAGGCGGTCCGCGAACGACTTAAGAGGGTGCAGGACAAGGACAAACATGCTGCCAGGCTTTCCGATCGGCTGCTCGAAATCGGGCGGGACTGCGCTACCCGTCTGAAGGAACCGTTTCGCTCGGGAGATCATGGCGACCTTCTCTATGACGAGAAAGGGCTGCCGAAATGATTCTCGACAGCGTGATTCTCGCACCTCGGCCCTGATCGCCATTCTTCGCCTGGAAGCGGAAGCGGCCGAGTTCGCCAAGATCATTGAGCGCGCCGCACATCCTCGTATTTCGGCGGTGAGTTATGTTGAAGCCGCAGCGGTGATTGATGGCAGCAAAGACCCGATTGCCAGCCGCCGTTTTGATGAGTTGATCGAGGCAGCGCAAATCGCGATTGAGCCGGTTACTGAAGCGCAAGCCCGCATAGCGCGCCAGGCCTATCGCGACTTCGGGAAAACGAGCGGCCATCCCGCCAAACTGAACTTTGGAGATTGCTTCTCCTATGCGCTGGCGAAGGCCAAGGGAGAGCCGCTCTTGTTCAAAGGGCAAGACTTCTCGCGGACGGATGTGAAGCCGGCGCGGGCGTGAGTCGGATACGGCGCAAGTGAAGGGTACGTCCGATCTGTTCTTCCCCGTTCCGCCCCGGTGTGGAGAAAAGCTGGTCCCTCCACTGCGCATAACGATCCGCTTTGCGGCTCGTTGTGCTCCGGTCGGGATGACAATTTAGAGAGGGTCGAGATGGAGTCGGCGGGAGATGGCGGGGGCGGCGACGCCTGGAGATGCACTGAGAGGGGAATCCATTACTATCGGCACGGCGGATACCAAAGCCTTATCACGTCCCGGCATCTAAGACTATTATAGTTATGCCAACTCTCATGACAGCCCGCTGCACTCAATGCGGTCACGACAATAATCCCGAATATCGTTTTTGCGGGGTGTGCGGAGCTCCATTGCCACCGGGCGTCCCTGCTCGGGAACCGGCTCGGGAACCGGAGAGACGAGTTTCATCGGTTGGCGGCCCCTCTTTTCTGGGTCTCGGCGACGACCGGACGAATGACCTTGATTATCTACTGGAGGATGAACCACCCCGTGGCCACGGCCGTATGTACCTGGCACTTCTTCTGCTGGTGTTAAGCGCGGGACTTTTGGCTTGGCACTGGCAACGCGACGGCTATCCGTGGGCGGGACTGGCACAGTCGCCGGTGGCGGGCAAAGCTCCGGCGAGTTCTCCGTCAGAGCCAGCACCGGTCGCGGCTGCGCCCGCCCCAGCAGTTGCAAGCCCAACGCCGGCGGAGGCTGCACCCGACGACCCTGACGGCAACAGGAGATGGCGTGCAACCTGCTTCCGCCGCGCCTCCGCCCGAAAGCACAGCTTCTCCTAGCCCGATCGCGGTGGTGAAACCCTCCGAGCAAACCCTACCCCCGGCCAATGGCGCCGACGCGGGAGACTCTAGCGCAAAACCAATGGCCGCACCACCTCAGAATCAGGAGACCAACGCGCCCGATGCAACCGCGTCCCCTCTCCCGAAGGAAACCCCGGCCGCGCCGGTCACCCCAGCTGCACCCGTTCGGAAACCGGCTGTGGTCAAGCCTACGCCCACAATCCCTGGGGTTAGCCCTGAAGACCGGCTGGTGGACGAAGGAGAACGATATCTTTACGGGCGCGGTGTTCGCCCCGACTGCGCTCTGGCACAGCGGAATTTGCTGATCGGCGCACGGCAATCGAATCCCAAGGCGCAGACCTTGCTGGGCGCTATGTATGCCACCGGGCACTGCGTGGGTCGCGACTTGCCCACTGCCTATCGCTGGTTTGCCAAGGCGCTGCATGGGGATCCGACCAATTCCCGGGTACAACGTGATCTGGAAGTGCTCTGGAAACAGATGACCCCGGAAGAGCGACAGGTGGCGATGAGAAATCAGTAGGCTTCTCGCGCGCTACCGACATGACCAGATCCTTGCCGCACGGTAAATTATGGCGTTTGGATTTAAACCCCAGTTATCAGTTAGACAGTTCCCGGTTCTCAGTTGAATGTCAGTGGTGATGCGCGGCCGTTTCTGGAGAGCTCATCACCAGGCGGCCGTGCTGCACTCCCTTGGTGCTGATCAAGCGGTCAGCCAGGCTTTGCACGTCTTTCGATTTACCCCTCAGGACTACCACCTCGAGACAGCTGTCGTGATCCAGATGAGCATGAAGCGTGGAAATGATCACGTGGTGATGCTCGTGCTGAAGGTCGGTGAGCTTCTCCGGCAAAAGGCGGGTGTGATGGTCGTAGATCAGAGTTACGGTGCCGACGACAAAGGCGTCTGGAGCGACGACCGCTGAACCCACCAGCCGATCTCGAATCAAATCTCGAAAAGCTTCTGAACGATTCTCGTACCCCTTCTGCGCGATGAACCGGTCAAAGCGGCGAAGCAGGTCTGAATCGATGGCCACACCGATGCGGCTTAGATCTCCCATGAAAGCGCCTCTCCGTGGAGCGCTGCGGGCATAGTTTACTCCCGAGTCGCCCTGACCATCGCCCTGACCACGGGTCGCAGGAATGCGTTATTATTCCCCGGCGGGTTTTCCCTGTGCTCGAAGTAACCCATTGCAGGCAAAGTGGATGACACCAAAGTGTTAGTTCCGGGAGCAATCCGTCCAGGGCATTGCAAGCGTACTTTTGAAAGGACGAGATATCTGTTTGTCCGGCGCTGAATCAAAGGTAGCCGCAACCGACGTTTCGCTGGTGCTGGCGATCCGTTCAGGCGACGAGAACGCGATGGCGACGCTGTACGACCGCTATTCTTCCGTCGTCTATGCAGTCGGCTTGCGGGTGCTCGGCGATACTGGCGCGGCCGAAGACGTGTTGCAGGAAGTGTTCATGCAGCTGTGGCGCAATCCCGGCGTGTTCGACGCGAGCCGCGGCAACCTGGGCGCGTGGCTGGCGGTGATTGCCCGCAACCGCGCCATTGACACTCTGCGCAAACGGCGTCCCGAAACCGATATCGCCGATGTAGTGGTTTCTGTAGAACCCGATATGGCCGGCGAAGCGGAGCGATCGCGAGCCATGGAAAAAGTTCGCGGCACGCTGGGTGGCATGCCGGCAGCGCAGCGAAGCGCGCTGGAGATGGCCTACTTCGAAGGGCTCACCCACACCGAAATCGCGGCCAAGACCGGAGAGCCGCTGGGCACCATCAAGACACGCATTCGCGCCGGGCTGATGGCCCTGCGCAAGGCTTTAGAAGCATGAGCGTCCACGAACAATTCGCCGACGATCTCGCTCTGCTTGCCGCGGGAGCATTGCAGGGTGACGAGCGCGCCGCGATGGAGAAGCATCTGGAAGGATGCGCCGCCTGCCGCCGCGAGCTCGAGCAGCTGCGCGGAGACACGGCGTTGCTGGCGCTCTCAACGGCTGGTCCGGCGCCTCCGAAGCGTTCACGGGAGCGTCTGCTGAAAGCCATCGCCAAGGAACCACGGGAAACCAAAGTTGCCGGGCGTAACTGGACGTGGACTCTGGTCCCCTGGTTGGCGACCGCTGTGTTCGCGCTGGCCGCTGTTTTCTTCTTCCGGCAGAGCGACGGTCTCTCGCAGCGTGTAGCCCAATTGCAGAGCGAATCGGCCCAGCAGCAGACCCAGCTCGAACGCGCCCGTGAAGTAGTGGCGACCCTGACTTCGACCGATGCGGTGCGCGTCACGCTGGTCGCCGCGCAAGCTCCTCCCCAGCCGCAGGGGAAAGCGATCTATGTGCGCGACTGGTCCAGTCTGGTTTTCCTGGCCAGCAACATGCCGGCCCTGCCTGCACAGAAAGCTTACGAACTCTGGCTGATTCCAACCAACGGCGCACCCATCTCGGCCGGAGTCTTCAAGCCGGATGCGCACGGCAGTGCGACCGTCATCCAACCGCCGTTGCCCGCGGGAGTCGAGGCCAAGGCGTTTGCGATTACGATCGAGCCGGAACAGGGATCGGCAACGCCCACGATGCCGATTGTGATGATGGGAGCAGGAGAATAGGCGACGGCCACGTGGGGACAGCCGCCCCCGGCTGTCCGGCGGAGCGAAGCTCCGCAGATTTTTTCCCGGCCTGATTTTCCGGCTCTGCGATCAGGCGACCTCTGGCGGCCTCAAACCCTGTCGAGCTTCCGCTCGACCAGACAGCCGGGGGCGGGGCCCCCACGTGGTTCGCTATGGTTTTCAACTCTGCGTTGATCCTGCGGTCTTCCGTCACGCCTGTTTATCTCCCGCGCGTCGCAGTAAAACCACTCCCAAAAGGAACGGCATGATGAATGGGATCGCGGGGATTCCGGCAACGAAACCGGGTTGGGTGTACCACGGGGTCGAGAGAGCCGCCGGGTCCGGGAATGACAGACCTCTCGTCACAAGGAACAGCAACGCGATAAAGTTGGTAGCCACGTATGCGCGAGTTGCGCCGCGCCCCAGCCAGAGGGTCCGTCCAAGGCCTGCCGCGAACGCTGCCGTCGCGAGATAGGTCAGGGCGCACGCGACAAAAAGCAAGATGTCAAACACGTCACTCAGCGCGTCAATCGCGGGAGGCACCTTCCCATCGCGCACCGCCACAACGTAGGATCCAAGCAGAAAGCTCATCCATATGAGATACGCCGCTCCGGCGAGCGTGGTCGCGGCAAATCCGAGAGTCGAATAGTAGCGTTCACCGGCTTCGCTGAGCGCGTCCTTGAGAACGACGAGTCCAGCCGATACGGCGATCGCACTGACAAGGAGTACGAGATAGCGCATCAGGTTCTCTGGCCGAGTTGCATTCCAAGGAGGACCAAGACCGACCCAGAGGAGCGAAACCAGTGCAAATGGCGTTATAAGAAATCCGCCGGCAAGAGCGAGCCTTTGCTCCTCTTCCACACCGCCTCTGATCGTCCGTACACCAAGTATCCACGCTGCGATTACGATTGCGGTAAAGAGCACCCCTCCGATCGCCTGATAAACGCCCGGAACGCGAAGGGCGCGCGGGGCCGCGACGCCGATCGCGAGGATTGGAACCATGCAAAGGAAGACATAACTCACGCGTCGAGAGCTGTAGTCCATTCCCGATTTTCCCTTTCAATTGAACTCTTCTACGGTAACGCCGTCCCCGCGTCCGTCGAGGGATGCTGCTTTTGTGGGACCGCGAGCGATCAGGCTTCCTCGCTCTCCTTCAGCTTCGCGATGACGCCGAAGTCTTCGAGCGTGGTGGTATCGCCTTTCACTTCCCCGCTGCTGGCCAGTTCGCGCAGCAGGCGGCGCATGATTTTCCCGCTGCGCGTCTTGGGCAGCATGTCGGTGAAGCGGATGTCGTCTGGCCTGGCCATCGCGCCAATCTCTTTCGCGACCCACTTTCGCAACTCGTCTTTCAGTTCGGGCGTTGGCTTTCTTCCGTGTTCCAGCGTCACGAACGCTGAGATGGCTTGGCCCTTGATGTCGTCTGGACGCGCCACGACCGCAGCCTCGGCGACGGCTTCGTGTGCGACCAGCGCCGATTCGACTTCCATGGTGCTCAAGCGATGGCCGGAAACATTGATCACGTCGTCCACGCGGCCCATCACCCAGTAGTAGCCGTCTTTGTCTTTGCGGGCGCCATCGCCGGTGAAGTACATGGGCGGAATTTGCGACCAGTACTGACTCACATAACGGTCGGGATCGCCGTAGATGGTTCGCAGCATGCCGGGCCAGGGCTGCTTGAGAACGAGAAAACCGCCCGAGCCTTCGGGAACAGGTTTGCCGTCCATGGTGACGATCTCCGGAACCACGCCGGGAAAGGGACGCGTGGCCGAACCCGGTTTGGTCGCAATCGCACCCGGGATGGGAGTGAGCATGATGTGTCCGGTCTCGGTCTGCCACCAGGTGTCCACAATCGGGCAGCGCTCGTGGCCGATGACTTCGCGGTACCACATCCATGCCTCAGGATTGATGGGTTCACCCACGGTGCCCAGCAAGCGCAGGCTGTCGAGCTTGTGCATTCGGGGCCACTGCTCTCCCCATTTAATGAACGTACGAATGGCCGTGGGCGCGGTGTAGAGGATATTCACCTGGTGCCGGTCGACAATGCTCCAGAAGCGGTCGGGCTCAGGGAAGTTGGGTGCGCCTTCATACATAAGGCTGGTGGCGCCGTTTTGTAGCGGTCCGTAGACGATGTAGCTGTGGCCCGTGACCCAACCGATGTCGGCCGTACACCAGTAGGTGTCCTCTTCCTTAAGATCGAATACCCACTTGGTGGTTATGTACGCGCCCACAGAGTATCCGCCGGTGGTGTGCACCACGCCCTTGGGTTTGCCGGTTGTTCCCGAGGTGTAAAGGATGTAGAGCGGATGCTCGGCGTCAAGCGGTTCGGCAGGACATTCATCGGCGACTGAAGCCATCAGTTCATGCCACCAATGATCGCGTCCGGGCCGCATGCTGACCGGCGACCCGGTGCGCTTGTATACGATCACATGCTTGACCGACGGACAGGATTTCAGCGCCTCTTCTACTGCGGGAAATAGTTTCACCTCGGCGCCACGGCGATACGAGCCGTCCTGGGTAACGACGGCAACGGCCTGCGAGTCGTGGATGCGGTCCACTAGGGCGTTGGAAGAAAATCCGCCGAACACCACCGTGTGCGGAGCGCCGATGCGGGCGCAGGCGAGCATGGCGACCGGCAGCTCCGGAGTCATCCCCATGTAAATGGCCACCCGATCGCCTTTTTTTACCCCAAGCGACTTCAGGACGTTGGCGAACTTCTGCACTTCGCGGTGCAGTTGCTGGTAGGTCAGGGTGCGGACTTCGCCCGGCTCGCTCTCCCAGACGATCGCGGCTTTGTTCTTGCGGAAGGTCTGAACGTGGCGGTCGAGGCAGTTGTAAGAGAGGTTGAGCTGGCCGCCGACAAACCACTTGGCCCAGGGATGCTTCCATTCCAAAACTTTGTCCCACTTCTTGAACCAGTGCAGCTCGCTGGCGACTGCGCCCCAGAATTTTTCAGGCTGCTCCACCGACTCGCGGTAGATGCGCTCGTACTCTTCCAGACTCTTGATATGCGCCTGTTGGCGGAAGTCTTCCGGACACTCGAATTTCCTCTGTTCTTGCAAGACTGACTCGATGTCGGTTCGGGCATCGGCTGCAGCGGGCTTCTCTAGCATGTGCTCCTCGTCCTGCTGAACTTCTATCGCACTTCTTGTTGAACTTCACGAATGTGCATTGCAGATTCTACAGGGCAGGGACGGGGAATGTCTGCTGAGTTGGGCCAACCTTATGGAATCAGGGCCTGTGATAGGCTTACGGCGTTTTGTCTACCCTGATGCTGCGGAGACATCTCCATTGAGCTCTCCTCGAATCACCGTCGTGGGTAGTTATGCCACGGGGCTGACCATGCGAGTCGAGCGCCTGCCGAGCCCGGGTGAGACGCTTCTGGGAACAGGGTATCGCGTGGACTATGGGGGAAAAGGTTCCAATCAGGCGGTAGGCTGCGCGCGCCTCGGAGCCCAAGTCCGCTTTGTCGCCAGAATTGGAAGGGACGTCTTCGGCGAAATGGCGCTGGGGCTTTATCGCGACGAGGGCATTGATGTAACTCATGTTGCGCAAACTGGCGCGGCGCCGACCGGAGTCGGTTTCATTATTGTCGATGCCAATGGCAATAACTGCATCACGATTGATCCGGGCGCGAACGATCTCTTGACCGCTGCCGATGTTTCCCAGAGTGGAGCCGCTTTCGGTGCGACAGCGGCGGTGCTCACCCAGCTCGAAATTCCTGTGGCGGCAGCCGAAGCGGCCATGGCGCGTGGCCGCGCGCAAGACGCGGTGACGATTCTTAACCCGGCGCCCGTCCGGCCCTTGCCGGAAGCAATTCTGAAATTGGTGGACATACTCACTCCGAACCAGTCTGAGGCCAGAGTGCTGGCAGGGCACAGTCCGGATGAGGCTATTGACCCCGAGGAAGTCGCACGCGATCTGATTCGCCGCGGGGTAAGGCAGGTGGTCATGACCCTGGGAGAAAAAGGAGCCTTGATCGTCACCGCATCGTCTTCCCGTCACATTCCTGCACTTCGAATGACGGCCGTGGATACGACCGGCGCGGGCGATGCTTTCAATGCCGGTCTGGCGATGGCACTCGCCTGCGGTGCGGACCTTGACGGTGCAGTGCAGTTTGCCATGGTCACAGGCGGCCTGGCGGTAACCAAAGAGGGCGTAATTCCTTCCCTGCCCCATCGCGATGAGGTCCTGCGATGCTATCGACAAAACGGTTTAAATCCTCCAGATTGGTTTGCGACCGGTTCCTCGGTCGGGAATTAGATCAGCCGTGGAGGTGAACCCATGAGACAGACCGGGCTTTTGATGACTTTCTTATGCGTAGCGAGTTTGTTCGTAATGGGGCAGGACGATTCCAGTGTTCAATCGAAAGTTATTGCCCTGGAGAAAGCCTGGAACCAGGCTTACAAGGCAGGGGACACAAAAGCGCTCGACGGAATTCTCGACGACCAGATTGTGCTGATAAACGACGACGGCAGCGTGCAGACCAAAGCCGAGTTTCTGAAGACCGTAAAGAAGTCCGACTCCCAGGAGCAACAGGTCGCACCGGAATCGATGAGCGTGCACGTGTTCGGAAACGCCGCGATCGCCACTGGCGTTTTTCGAGCAAAGGGGGTCGAGGCGGGCAAGCCCTACGTGCGGCGTGAGCGTTTCGTCGATACCTGGGTTTACAAGGGCGGGAGGTGGGTGTGCGTCGCCACCAATGCCACGCCGGTCCTTCACTGAGGGGGGCTAACTGGTTCATTCCGATTTAGCAATCGGCTTCCTTTTGGTGCTTGTTGGCGGCTCTGCTGCAGGGCACCTTCGTCCTCCCCATGACGCTGGTAAGGCAATGGTCGTGGGAACATACCTGGGCGACGTTTTCGCTGCTGGGTATGCTCGTCTTCAACTGGATCATCACTCTTCTGTTCGTTCCCAATATTTTTGCCGTGTATGCCGCGATCGCCGAGGCGGGACCTCGCGGTGCTGGCGCTTTTCGGACTGGGCTGGGGAGTCGGGGCGGTTCTTTTCGGCTTGGGGATGGATCGGCTTGGCATGGCTCTGGGATATCCCATCATCATGGGCCTCATCGCAAGCCTGGGCGCGCTGATTCCGCTGCTCGTCTTTTTCCCGCAGACACTTTTTACGACAAAGGGCCTGGTGCTACTCGCCGGCACAGCGCTAGTTATTTTCGGCATCGGGCTGTGTTCGCTCGGCGGCTCGCGTCGGGCACCCTCGGGAAAAGAGTCCATCGCGACGCATTCAAGCGCTTTCACGGTTGGGCTCGTGATCGCAATACTCGCCGGTATGCTGTCGTGCCTGCCCAACGTGGGAATGGCCTTTGGCGGCAACGTGATCGGGTCCGCAGTCGCGCTCGGCGTCTCGCAGGCTTCGGCGGGAAATACGGTGTGGGCGCTATTGTTCACCCTGGGTTGTGTCGCGAACCTTGTCTATTGCCTGTACCTGATGATCAGCAAGCACACACTGGGCCAGTACTGCAACCCTCAGACACCGCGGAATCTGGGATTGAGCGCCCTGATGGCCTTGATGTGGATCGGAAGCTTTTATCTTTACGGAGCTGGCGCGACAAGGCTTGGACGTTGGGGTGCGGTCGTGGGCTGGCCGCTGTTCATTTCTCTCTCGATTGTCGTGGGCAATCTCTGGGGCTTGTGGCGGGGCGAGTGGCGGGGCGCGCCCGCAGCCGCCACGGCGCTTGCTGAATCAGGGTCTGCTGATTTTGATTGTGGCGGTGATTACGGTGGCGCTTAGCAATACGTTCTGAACGCGGGACGTTGCGAGTTCGGGTAATTTCCACCACAGAGGCACAGAGACACAGAGAAAATCTGGCGAATTTGTTTCTCTGTGTCTCTGTGGTGATTCCTTTGTGTATCGTGACACGGGTAGTGCGCTGAACGCCGTCTCGGCCTTAGAATTAGCGAGTGGATGACCCGAGGCTGGTTGCAGCGAAAAAAGAACCGCTCATGTCACAGCCCACCACATTCCTGTCGAGCCCGCAGGCCCGCGCCCGCTGGATGCGTCTCGACACCGCGCAGCTTCTCAAGCGCTTCTTCTTCTGCGAGCGCTCGCTGCTGGTAAGTCAAGCCGCGTGGATCCCAGCGATCGCTTCCCTGGATGCCAAAATCGGCATAGCTCGCTTCATCTGGCAAAGCGCGGAGACCGCTCATGCGCTTCGCAATCGCGTGTTCGAGCTGCGTTTCCCCAGCCGCCTGCTGGAAGAGCAGGGAGCCGACCACGCCCTGATCGAACTCTTCAGAACGGTTAAGGATTCGCCTTCGGTACCCGCGTTCCTGTTAAGCGTGGGGAAAGTTCTCCTGCCTGCTCTTCGCGATTCCTACCGCGATTATCTTGAAGCGTCGGATGCTATCGCTGACGGGCCTACGCACCGTTTTTTGTCTCTCGCGCTGTCCGAGAAACAAGAGCAGATCAGCGCTTTCGAGCAGTGGGCGGATTCGGCACTGTCCTCGAGTCCTGAATTGCGGGAAAGCTCGCTCGCATGGACCCAAGCGGTTGCGGACCGGCTTTCGCAAGTGGGTGGAGTTGGCGTTGGGCCTTCGCCGTCGGCCGCCGACGCCGGGCCTTTGCCGGGATCCAAGCCTTACGCTGTTCCAGACCGGCCCGCCCGCGATCCGCGCTTCTGGCCTTGCCGCTTCTATTGGCCGGACGTGGTCGATCCAAGCTATCCCTATGGCGAAGGGGTGCAGTTGCAACTCCGCTCGGCAATCAGCCACGTAAACGAAGTCTGGGCCATTGAAGCCGGCGGTGTGATGTTGAGTGCGTTCGCGGACGTCCTGCCCTGGGAGTGGATTCATAACGCGGCACGCTGGACTTACGACGAGTCGCGCCATTGCCGCATGGGTTACGAGCGGCTGATGGCCTGGGGCCTTGATCCCGCCGAGATTCCGTTGGGGACTTATATTTACGAAAGCGCATCAGGCCAGGATCCAATCTATCGCCTGGGCATGCTCTATTTTTTTGAGACCAAGAATATCAAGCACAAGCCCGCCCGCGCCCAACTCTTCCACGCTTACGGCGACGCGGTGAGCGAGCACGACATGGACTTCGATTGGGCCGACGAAACCATGCACGCTGGCTATGGCAAGCACTGGCTCAAAGAGCTACTCGCCGTTCGGGGCGAAGACCCTGCGGCTTACGATCAAGTGCGGGAACGCTGCGAAATGCTGGTACGTGACTATGTGGGCACGGCTACGGCCCAGGAAATCTCCGACATCAAGAAAGTGGCTGCCGCACTTCTGGCCAAAGCGGCACGAGAACGAAATGCGGGCGCGGGCGTCCCGCCGGTGCTGTAGTCACCAGCGGCGTCTCACTCCGAAACGAAGTGCCGAGCTTTGCTCGGCCCGGACGGGTCGGAGACCCGTCCCCACACCGACCTTGCCGGGATATTGAACCCGGTGGCGGATTTCGGCGATGATCTCTTGTCGAGCTTTGCTCGATCGCACGAGCGGGACGCTCGCGCCCACATTTTGGCTTCTCTCATGATCTTTAGGCGACAAATCTCGGCCTTGCTGGCCGCGCTCGCGCTCCTCGCTTTCAGTGTCGACTCAGCCTTGTCCCAACAAAGCAACGCTCCCGAAGCCCACCTGGGCAAGGGCTACGATGCCCTGAAGCAGGATCAGTATGACGTAGCCGTCAGCGAATTCCGGGCTGCCCTGGAAATCGATCCCACGCTTACTCTGCGGGCGAGATTCCCTCTGGCGGTCGCGCTTTTCGAGGGGCACAAATCCGATGAGGCGCGACGGGAACTTGAAATCGTGCGTGATGAAGTGGGAGATCATCCAAACGTGCTCTATTACCTGGGAAGGCTGGACCTGGACGACCGCCATTTCGACGACGCCATCCGAAACCTGAGTCAGGCGGCGGCCAAGCCACCCTTTCCCGACACGTCGTATTACCTTGGGTATGCCTACTTCAAACAGGGCGATTTGCCAGCGGCGGAAGAATGGCTGAAAGAGGCCACGCAGCTGAATCCACGCGATGCCCGAATTCCCTATCAGCTGGGTTTGGTGTATCGCAAACAGGGGCGCGAGGAGGAAGCAACCAAGGCCCTGGCGGTTTCAGAAGAATTGCGCAAGCGCGATTCCAACGAGAGCCAGCTTCGGGTGGAATGCGCACAAAAGCTGGATCAGGGTACGCGCGAAGAAGCGCATGCCATCTGCGAACAGCTGTACGATCCCGACAATGCGGAAAAGCTGACATCATTGGGCACGATCTACGGCCAGCACGGAGACCTGGAAGCAGCGCTGAAGCCCTTACGCCGCGCGGCTGAACTGGCGCCGCAATCGCCGCAGATGCAATACAACCTGGCGCTGGCCTACTATCAACTGAACCAGTTTGAAGCGGCTCGTGAGCCTCTGGCCACTACCCTCAAGCGCTGGCCGGATTTATTCCAACTAAATGCCCTCTACGGCGCCGTCCTGGCCAAGCTGGGTGAGGATTCTGCCGCGTATCAGGCGCTTCACCACGCGCACCAACTCAATCCGCAGGATTCCGGAACCACGGATCTGCTCTACCTCACCGCCCTGAATCTCGCGAAGAAAGGCCTTGAAAAGACGGGCACGCCCCCGAAAAGTCAGAGCGACGGGCTGTATTCCGATTCTCTTCGCTGGCTCCTGGAGGCGGTAAAGCTACGTCCTCAGGAACCCGAACCCCACCGGCGCCTTGCCGAAATCTACACCCTCACCGGACGTTCAGCGCAGGCCAAAGCCGAACAACAGGAAGCCGACCGTCTGACGAGGAATCTCGGCGGACTACGCTAGACCCGCGTCTGATATGCCTTCCCTAAAGTTTCCTAGTCCTATGCCGATAAGTGATGGTGACGGAGGAAGTAACCGTCACCTCACCGGTTCGAGACTGGGGAACATTTCATGGATGCGGTCACCGCCCTAATAATCGATGATTCCTCTGTCATGCGGAAGATTGTGGAGCGTTCATTGCGCCAGGCGGGCATTAACCTGTCCCAGGTTTTTGAAGCGGGGAACGGAGCCGAGGCGCTGATCGTTCTCGCGGAGAGACGGGTTGACCTGATCCTTTGTGACATCAACATGCCGGTGATGGATGGGCTGGAGTTCATCAAGCAGCTTCCCGGCGTAGCGAACGCCAAAGACGTCCCCGTAGTCATGATCACTACCGAAGGCAGCGAAGCTCATGTGGTGCAAGCCCTCTCCTGCGGCGCACGAGGTTACATCCGCAAACCCTTTACCGCGGAACAGGTCAAGGAGCACGTTATCCCGGTTTTGGGAGTAAAAGCGTGAAGGCCGCCAGTGCAACCCCCGCGGTCAGCACTCATCAACACTGGCTTCCCTTGCTCGAGGTGGGAGCGCGGGAAGTATTCGAAGTCATGCTGGGATGCCACCTGACGGCCGCCGGACCTTCCACCGGAGAATCGCTGAACATCACTGCCATGGTGGGTTTGGCGGGCAAGCTGTGCGGCGTAATGAACATCCATTGCAGCGGGACGTCCGCTGCCATTATGGCTTCGAAGATGCTTGGAGTGGACCCCGACAAGGTCGGCTCTGAACTGGCGGACGCTATGGGCGAGATTTGCAACATGGTGGCCGGAAACTTTAAGAACAAGATTTCCGGTCTGAGTGACGGATGCCTGCTGTCAACCCCCACCGTGATCACGGGCAGTGACTACAATCTGCACTCTCCGGCGGATTCCGAAACTCTCGAGCTCAGGCTGCTGTTTGAGAACATGCCTCTCGTCATCTCGCTCGCCATCCACGGCTGAGCTACATAAGGACGTCGGCGTCTCTTCCTGCCGGCCGCTAATTTCCGTCACTATCCTCGCCGCTTCCGGTGCTTCAGGACACCTCCCGCTGCCTGGGTTGCTACTCTGCGGGGCTACGGTTATGATCTCTGTTTTGGATGTTGCGCCCCCTTCGCAGGAATGTGGCAACTATGAACATTTTGGTTTCTGCCCTGATTTGCGCCATTGAGGGGATGTTTGTTGTCGGCATTCTAGGGTCGTCCATCGTAGTACTTCTCACCTCCGTTGAAGACTTCGAGATGTTGTTCGAGAAGGAACCATCCTCGAGCGCCGGCAGAAATAATCATCAATGAAGACCGGCTTCCAGCATTGAATGCGAATGCCGGCCCGCACAAGACATGGGACCTCTTCTCCCACTTGAGCCGAAAGCCAGGGCGCGTGCCGTCGCCTGGCGCAATAGCCTGCTTCAGTTTCGTCAACCTCTCGCTCCAAGGAGAACCTGTGATGGAAACTCTGAACAAGATGGCAGTTTTCGTGATCATGGCACTGATGCTGGTTGGCTCCGCCGTTGCACAGTCGCACTATAGCTTGCTCTCGCCCAACAAGCAGATCGAAATAAAAATCCAGACCGGCGACCGGATTCAGTACGACGTGCTGTTCAAGGGAACGCCGTTACTACAGAAATCCACGTTTTCGATCGACATTGACCACAACACCCTGGGCCTGCAGCCCCGAGTAAAAGCCGCGAAGACCGGGACACATGATGGAACGCTCGAACCTGTGGTGCGGCAGAAATTCGCAAAGGTTCGCGAGAATTACAACGAACTGCGGCTCGAAATGGAAGGTAATTACGCCGTTGTTTTCCGAGCCTACAACGAGGGCACGGCTTACCGTTTTGAGACTTCCCTGCCCCAGGATGAAGTTAAGGTTTACAATGAAGAGATCAGCCTCAATTTCGCCGGCGATTATTCCGCGTACTATCCTCTGGAAGAAAGCCTTTTTTCCCACAACGAAAGAAAGTTTCCTCTCTTCAAGTTGAAAGAGATCCCAGCCTCGTCCATCGCCAGCCTGCCTGCGGTCGTAGATGCCGGCAATGGCGTCAAGGTGGCCGTCGCTGAATCGGATATTGAAGACTATCCCGGGCTCTGGCTGCATGGCACTGGCGACAATGGACTGGCGGGAACCCATCCTCCTTACCCGCTTCAGGAAGTCCTGGAACGCGATCGCGACTTCAGAGTTACCGAGACCGCCGACTACATTGCCGTGACCCGTGGCACTCGCACCTATCCCTGGCGACTATTGGGTATTACCGAGAAGGATGGCGACCTCATCACAAATCAACTGGTCTGGCTTTTGGAAAAGCCATCGCAGGTGCAGGACACGTCCTGGATCAAGCCCGGCAAGGTCGCCTGGGACTGGTGGAACGCCAACAATATCTCCGGCGTGGATTTCAAATCGGGCGTAAATACCCAGACGTACAAGTACTACATTGACTTTGCCGCGAAATACGGACTGCAGTACATTGTCCTGGATGAAGGCTGGTACAAGCTGGGCGACGTAATGGCCGTGGTTCCTGAAATCAACATGGACGAGCTCACCGCCTATGCCAAGCAAAAGAATGTGGGTGTGATCTTGTGGGTGGTGTGGAAGAGCTTTGACGACAAATTCGACCAGGCGTTGGATCAGTTCCAGAAGTGGGGAATCAAAGGGATCAAGATCGATTTCATGCAGCGGAACGATCAGAAGCTGATCAACTTCTACTACAAGACCTGCCGCGAAACCGCCAAACGCCATATGCTGGTGGATTTTCACGGAGGACAGAGCCAGATCACTATGACCCGTACCTGGCCCAATATGATCAGCGGCGAAGGGGTTCGCGGCATGGAGTGGAGCAAGTGGAGTGCCGAGTCCGAACCGCAGCATAATGTCACACTGCCCTTTACCCGCATGTTTCTCGGACCGATGGACTACACTCCCGGCGCGATGTTGAATGCCACCAAGAAGAACTTTGCTCCGGTATTCGATCGCCCCATGGCGATGGGAACGCGCTGTCATCAATTGGGAATGTATGTCGTCTTCGAAAGCCCCTTGCAGATGCTGGCCGACACGCCTTCGAACTACTTGCGTGAACCGGAAACGATGGAGTTCCTGGGACCGGTGCCAACCGTATGGGACGAGACCAAAGTGCTCGACGCCAAGTTGGGCGAGTATGTCCTCGTGGCAAGAAGAAACGGCCGCGATTGGTACGTCGGCGCTATGACAAACTGGACAGGCCGTGACCTCGACGTGGACCTATCGTTCCTGCCCTCGGGGGGCTTCACTATGGAAGCGTACCAGGATGGCGTGAACGCCGACCGTTTTGCCAGCGACTACGTGAAGACGAAAACCCAAGTTACCAGCGGCAAGAAATTGAAAATCACCCTGGCGCCGGGTGGCGGCTGGGCGGCAAGGATCCACCCGTAGCCTAAGCAGCCGCGAAGCAGCGCAAGAGAGCAGCCCTAGACAAGCCGTGGGTCCAAGACGAAATGAGGTCGAGCCCCAACGGGGCGAAAGAGCAGTTTGCATGCAGCCTTCTCGTAAACGGCATCGCGCCGCAACCTTTAGTGTTCGCAGGATTACATGAAGATCGATTCTCACCAGCACTTCTGGCAATACCAACCCGCGAGACACAGTTGGATTACCGACACAATGGCAGTGCTCAAGCGGGATTTCATGCCGCCTGATCTGAACCGGGAGCTGCAGGCGAGCGGCATGGGTGCCTCCATCGCGGTGCAAGCCGATCAGTCCGAAGACGAAACTCTCTTTCTCCTCGATCTAGCAAAGCAGTACCCGGTTATCGCCGGAGTGGTTGGGTGGGCAGATTTATGCTCTGAGAACCTACCCGAACGGCTAGAGTATTTTTCCCACCACGACAAGCTGTGCGGGTTCCGCCACTTTCTTCAGGACGAACCAGATGATCGCTTCATGTTGCGAAAATCCTTCGTGCGGGGCATTGAGCGTCTGAGGGAATTCGACTTTACTTATGACATTCTCATTTATCCACGACAATTACCTGCAGCGATCGAACTAGTCGCAAAGTTCCCCAAGCAGCCCTTCGTGATTGATCACATCGCCAAGCCTCCAATCAAGACCAGGGAAACGGCCACCTGGGCCGGGCACATGCGAGAAATCGCGGCCGCGCCCAATGTCTTCTGCAAATTGTCGGGCATAATTACGGAGGCCGACTGGGGCCACTGGACGGAGAACGACCTCCGCCCTTATTTGGATGTTGTCTTCGAAGCTTTTTCACTTGACCGGCTCATGTTCGGCTCGGACTGGCCGGTGTGCCTGTTGGCTGGCACATATGGACAGGTGAAACAAGTCATCGAACACTACACCCGGAATCTGTCTACCTCGGAAAGCGAGAATATATTCGGTTCCAGCGCAGCCCGCTTCTACCGTCTGCCCTCACCTTATGGACCTGCAGCTCACAAATAAAGTTGTACTCATCACCGGCGGCGCCAAGGGCATCGGCGCGGCGATTTCCAGAGGCGTTGCCCGTGAGGGCGGAGTTCCCGTGATTGTCGATCGAGACGCGTCCGCTGCGGAGCAAGTTCAGGCTGAACTCCAGCGCAGCGGCGCCACCAGTCATTCAATCACTACCGAACTCGCGCTGGCCGGGAACTGCTCTCACGCGGTGGACGAAACCGTTCGGCTTACGGGCCGCATCGACGCTCTGGTCAACAACGCAGGAGTGAATGACCGCATCGGCCTGGAGCATGGAAGCCCGGAAAAATATGTGGAATCGCTACAGCGCAATCTGCTGCACTGCTACAACATGGCGCACTACGCTCTTCCCTGGCTGAAGCAGTCGCAGGGTTCAGTGGTAAATGTGAGTTCGAAGACCGCCATTACCGGGCAAGGCGGAACCTCGGGTTACGCGTCCTCGAAGGGTGCGATCCTGGCGCTGACGAGAGAATGGGCTGTCGAGTTGTCGCCCTATGGCATCCGCGTAAACGCAGTGGTGCCCGCCGAAGTAATGACTCCGCTTTATCGCCAGTGGCTCGATAGTTTTCCCGATCCGGAAGCAAAACTCAAAACCATCATCGGCAAGATTCCACTGGGCAAGAGAATGACCACGCCGGAGGAGATCGCCGCCATGGTGATCTTTCTTATTTCCGCCCAGGCTGGTCACATAACGGGTCAGCATATCTTTGTGGACGGCGGGTATTCGCATCTCGATCGCGCGCTGACGTAGCCAGTCAAAAGTCCCCCGCAGAAGTGGCCCCGACGCGCGCAAGATCCGTCACCGGCTGAAGCCAGGTTCGGGATTACAGCGGTGCGGTGGGTTTGTTCAAAGGGCAAGGCCGCACCGCTCAGAGCGACACGCCCCGCTTCCACGGGATGAAATCTTCCTGGGGTTTCAACTCGGCCTTGGTTCGCGTCTCGCCGCTGGCAATGCTGATCACCTGCTCCAGGATTGATTCGCCCATTTGCTCGATGGTCGTGCCTTTTGAGATGACTCCGCCAGTATCAATGTCGATGATGTCGTGCATCCGATTCCCCAGTTCCGAATTGGTGGAGAGCTTGACCACGGGTGCGATGGGATTGCCTGTGGGAGTCCCGAGACCTGTGGTGAACAGAACGACGTTGGCTCCGGCTCCCACCTGCGCGGTCACCGCCTCGACATCGTTCCCGGGAGTGCAGAGCAGATTCAGCCCCAAAGCGGTCGCGTATTGGGGATAGTCCAGAACGTCGCTGACCGGAGATGTTCCACCCTTGCGAGCCGCGCCCGCCGACTTCATTGCGTCTGTGATCAGGCCGTCTTTGATATTGCCCGGCGACGGATTCATATCGAACCCAGAGCCTACGGCTTCGGCCCTCGAGGCGTAGGTTCGCATGAGGTTGATAAATTTGTCGGCTACTTCCGCGCTCCCGCAACGGTCGATAAGACTCTGCTCGACGCCGCATAACTCCGGAAATTCCGACAGAATGCTTTTTCCACCCAGGGTGGCAATCAAGTCGGAGAGGTAACCGATCGCGGGATTGGCGGTGATTCCGGAAAAACCATCAGAGCCACCGCATTTGAGACCGACAGTGAGGCGGGAAAGGGGCGCGGGAGTGCGAGTCAGCCGGTTAGCTTCCACCAATCCCAGGAAGGTCTGCCGGATGGCCTCGCCAAGCATCGCCGACTCCAGCTTGCTCTGCTGCTGGTCAAAAACCAGCAATGGTTTGTCGAAGCGCGGATCCCGTTTGCGCAGTTCCTCCCGCAACATCGAGATCTGTGCATTCTGACAGCCCAAGCTCAGAATCGTGGCACCAGCTACGTTGGGGTGATGGATGTAGCCGGCCATCAAGCCGCAAAGGGTTTGGGCGTCGTCTCGAGTCCCTCCGCATCCCATGTCGTGAGTCAGGAACCTGATTCCATCCACGTTGGGGAAAAGAGCGGCGGGCTCAGCGACTGGAACGGTCTCAGGAAACGCATAGCTCCTGATCTCGTCCTTCCTCCCTTCCCGATACAGCTTTACCAGGTCGGCCACATGCCGGCGGTATGTGTCTCGAGGAGAAATTCCCAACTCTTTTTCAAACGCCTCCTGGAGCGCGCGGATATTACGGTTTTCACAGAAGACCAGGGGAATCACCAGCCAATAGTTGCGCGTGCCCACCTGGCCATCGGCGCGGTGGTATCCCATAAATGCCCGTGTCTTCCAGCGCGAGACGTCTGGAGGGTTCCACTGCTGAGAGACAGACTTCGCGTGGAACTCGGCACTCTGGTGTTTCGTATTCAAAACCGTGAGTACTTCACCCTTGCGAATTGCGCTTGTAGCTTGCCCGACCAGGACGCCGTACATGACAATTTCGTCACCGGCGTTGAAATCCTGCAGGGCAAATTTGTGTTTGGCCGGTACTCTCGACTGGATATTGCAGGATTGCCCGTCGAGAACAACCTGGTCGCCCGTTTCCAAACGCATTAGCGCCACCGCAACATTGTCTGCGGGACCAATTTTCAGGACATTCCGTTGCAGCAGTTTGAGTTCGTTCATGAATTTGATGTGGCCTGTCTATTGCCCTGCTTGCCCTGCCTGCACCTTCAGCCTGTAGAGGGTTTCTCCCGCGCGGGGAATCAGCTTGATTCCCTCAGCTTCGCGATTCTGCCAGTCTTCCTGCCTGATAGTTTTAGGATCCATGTAGCCAAGGTTCAATCGGCGACAGCGTTCCTCTGGAATGCTGGTGGCAAGAGTCACGTTGATCCGTGGAGTCTCAACCCCGGTGGCTGCGTCGTATGTACCCTGCCCCTTCAAATGCGTGGAGTGCGCGATCACGCTACGAGGGATGCCAGCGAACCGGCCAGGCTGCTTGAGAAAATAATCCCGGCAGTGATAACCGATCTGGTCGAGAAAGACTCCATGCGTGTAGCTGATCTCGGTGATGTGCGGAGCGTAAAGAACAACCTCTCCGCCTTCGAGCATGGCGGGTTCGACCTTATACATTCCCTTGGAGCCGGTCCAGATGTCGTCATACATTTGCGGCAGCACGGAGAGTACACGGCGAAACGGGCGATCCACCCACTGAATATGTTTTTGCGACGAGAGTTCGACCGCGGCTCTCCACGCCTCGCGCGCGGGACCGAAATGCAAGCCTGCAATGCCCTGCCCGTCGAGCACCAGAGCAAAGCACGCGATGGGCACGGTAATTTTGGCGGCGGCTCGATCAATGAGTTCACGAACCGGGGTGCACATTGTGCCGATGAGGTCATAACTGCCCAGCAGAGCGCCCAGCCAGTGCGTCTGGTTAATCATTTCTCCACTGCTGACGCCCGGAAACAGATACTTGTTTCCACCTGAAAACCCAACCACCTCGTGGGGAAACACCGGACCACAAATCAGCACGTGGTCGTAGTCGAAAAGCAGACGATTGATTTTTACCAGGATCGGCTCGGACAGCAGACCGCCGGAGCTTTTCGCAACGTCTTCCGCCGGGATGGTGCCCAAGTCCACTAGAGTGCCGGGGAGGTCCCAGCGATGATTGAAGACACGGGCTTTGCCGCACTCTCCATCGACGACGGTTTGGCCCAACAGCCGAGTCAGTGCTGCGTCACTCATGAGTGGGTGGGTGCCAAGGGCCACAAGGTAATCACACGCAGCCGCACACGTAGCGATCTCCTGCTGTATTAGCTCGAACATCAGCGGCATCGGCATGGTACGCGTGCCATCGGGGATGATGATCAGCACGCGCTTGCCGGTCACGCGAAGTTCATCGGCAGCCTGTGCAACGATCTGGCGGATCTCATCGCGAGTCAGCAAGCCGTCAGCGACACTTTTGCTCAAGACCATTTGATATTCGTCTGTTCTAGCGCTCGCGCTACTACTGAGAGTCAAAGTCAAAAGCGGCGGACAGGAGTATCCGCCCCACACAGACCATTACTGGTTGACGCCGCTGGCCAGGAACCCTCCGTCCACGGCAAGCACGTGACCGGTGACAAAGCTAGCAGCATCCGACGCCAGGAACACGGCTGCTCCACCCAGTTCATCCACCTTGCCGAATCGCTTCATCGGCGTGCGCAGCAGGAACTCCCGCCCGCGCTCGGTTCCGTCCAATAGCGCGGCATTCAGGTCGGTGCGGAAGACGCCGGGGGCGATCGCATTGACGCACACGCCTGACGTGGCCCACTCCACCGCAAGTGACTTGGTCAGCGACGCAACTGCCGCTTTGCTGGCGTTGTATGCGGCAACCTCATAGAGCGCCACGAACGAACCCAGCGAAGCAATATTAATGATGCGTCCATAACGCTTTTCGATCATGTGCCGTCCGAAGACGCGACAGGCGCGCAAAGTCCCGTTCAGGTTGGTCTCGAGAATGTCGTTCCATTCTGCATCCGGAAAATCGAGCGTGGGCATCCGTTTTGTGCGCCCGGCGCAATTCACCAGAATTTGAACGCTGCCAAACTCGGCGCAGACCGATTGCAACAGTTGCGCCAGACTGGCATCGTCTTTCACGTCGCAGGTTTGAGTCAGCGATCCGCGACCTAACGCCTTGACTTCGGAGGCGGCTGCCGCCACCTGCGCAGCGCGTCGGCCTGTGGGAACTACATTGGCTCCGGCCTTTGCCAGCGCTCTGGCAAGGGCCAGGCCAATGCCACTGGTTCCGCCAATCACAACCGCCGTCTTGTTAATAAGATCAAGAAGAGGATGGCCCATCGAGAACCCTTGCGCCTCCGGTTTCTGGTGGCTTGAATTATAAAGTCAGACGCGGCTTCAGAGGCTGAGTCTTTTCAGTTTGCGTCATTGAGTCTGGCTGAACTTGGATATTAGTTTTTCTTCTTTGATAAGGGGGCGTAATCCCATCGCGTTCGCGCGTGAGGACGTAGAGAGGTAGCTTTGCTACGCCGGGTTCGTGGTGGGAGACGTAGCAAGCTACGTCTCTACAAAAGGCATAGGGCCTTTTAGTCCGGCAAGCGGCCAAGCGCGCGCTGCTTCGATCCCAGCAAGGAATATAGCGCAATGTAAACGTAGGTAAATAGCGGAACGGAATAGGCCAGCGCGATGCTGCTGGATTTCTCCGAGATCAGTCCCATCAGCGGGGTCAGTACGGCGCCGCCGACGATCGCCATGACCAGCAGCGATCCACCGATTTTCGTGTTGGGACCGAGTCCTTTCAGGCCAAGCGCAAAGATAGTTGGGAACATTAGCGACATGAAGAAGCTGGTCAGGAACAGACACCACAGGCCCACCCATCCCGGCCTCAACACTCCAACCGCCACGAGAGCGATATTAATGGTGCTGTAAGCAGCCATAAGTTTGTTGGGCGCGATGAAACGCATCACGTAGGCGGAGGCGAATCTTCCCACTCCGAAGGCGGCCAGAGTACCGGTCAGGAAGTACCCCGCAACTTTTTCTGGTTGATGCGCATATTCCTGGACGTACTGGATAAAGTAACTCCAGGTGCCAACCTGTGCGCCAACGTACAAAAACTGCGCCACCACCGCCAATAGGAAGTGCGGGTATCCGAAAAGATCACGGAAGTGGCCGTGGTCGCCTGCGCTGTTCTCGTGCTCACTCTGGATGCTGGGAAATTTGGTGCGCAGAATCAGGACGGCCCAGATCAGCGCAATCACGCCAATCACAAGGTAGGGCTTGACCACCCGCAGCGTCTCGGTGCGCAGGTAGGCCTCGTAGACCCCTTGGAGCTTGCGGGCCGCCACTTCCTGCGGGGTTAGTTCAACCCCCGAAAAAATGAAGATGGTGCCGATCAGGACTCCGGTAATCGAGCCCAGCGGATTGAAGGCTTGCGAGAAATTCAGCCGCCGCTCCGAACTTTCCGGATCGCCCAACTGTGCGATGAACGGGTTCGACGCCGTTTCAAGAAACGACAGGCCGCTGGCAATCACAAACAGCGCTAAGAGAAAGAACTCGTAGCGTCCGATTAGGGCGGCGGGCCAGAATAAAAACGTGCCCGATGCGTACAGGACCAGACCGGTAACGAAACCTGCCTTGTACCCAACTCTTCTCATCATCAGGGCAGCGGGCATGGCCAACAGGAAATACCCCATGTAGAACGCGGACTGAACCAGGCCAGCCTGGAAACGTGAGATCGCAAACGACTTCATAAACTGGCGAATCAGCACGTCATTCAGATTGTTAGGGATGCCCCAAAGGAAGAACAGCGCAGTCACCAGTATGAAAGGAAGGAGGTGCCCTACTGGAAAGAGCCGGTCCCGATGCTCGCTAGTCCTGGACGCGTCATTTCGAGATGCACCGAGATTTTCAGATTCTGAAACAGGCATGCTCGCCCCCTACTCTCCGACCACAGCTCGAACCGCAAGATTAGCCACTTCCCATGGTCTCAATCCAGGCGGACCATGATCTTTCCAAAGTGCGCCGGATTGTCGCTCCAGGCGCGCAGAACACCCGGAGCTTCCTCGACGGGCACAATCGAACTCACCGCATCGTCCACCGGGAACCGGTGTTCCTCCAGCATGCGAATCACCTGGCGGAAATCTTCGGGGAGAGCATTCCGCGAACCCATGATGTCGAGTTCTTTCTGCACAAAGAGCCGGGTTTCGTAGGCAACTGGCTCTTTGGCATAACCAATGTAGACTACGCGTCCGGTAAAGGCGACCTCTTCGACGGCCGCGCGAAAAGTCTGTGGCAGGCCGATCGCCTCGATAGTGACGTCTGGTCCCAATCCTTCCGTTAACTCGATCAGGCGCTGATGCAACGGTTCCCGGCTTGTATTGATGGTGTGCCGGGCACCGGCCTTCCTGGCGAGGGCCAGCTTGTCATCGTCCACATCAATACCGATGGTGTTCGCTCCACGGAAATATGAAGCCGCGATTGCTCCCAGGCCCACTCCTCCGCAGCCAAGTACGGCGACCGAATCGTTCTCCGTCACTCTCCCGCGGGCCACGGCATGGCACCCGACGGTCAGCGGCTCTACCAGGCATAGCTCCTTGATGTTCAGGTTGGCAGCGTAAAGTTTTTCCGCCGGCATCGCGATGTATTCAGTCAACGCTCCATCCCGTTGCACGCCCAGCGTTTCATTGAACTGGCAAGCATTCGGACGGATGCGGAGGCAGGATGCACACTTGCCGCAACTGGTATACGGCGACATGGTCACATTGACGCCAGCAGCCAGAGCCGGGTTCTCTTTGCTCCCGGTCACGATAGTAGCTGCCACTTCATGGCCGGGAATACGCGGGTAGGTGACCAGGGGATTTTTGCCGCGGAAGGAATTCAGGTCGCTACCGCAAAGTCCAATCATGCGGACCTTAAGCAGCAGATTCTCCACGGAAACGGCCGGCTCGGGAATCACATCTACTTCAGCTTTGCCTGGTTTTCTTATTATGAGGGCTTTCATTCTGTCAGGTGAGCGTCATCTTGCGGATGATAGTCTCCGACACCCAAAACTCTAACATCTGCAGCAGTCCTCTTACGGAATTAACTCGTAACTGACAAACGCAACCTGCTTGCTGTCGGGTGACCAGGATGGAACATTGATCGTGCCCTGCCCTCCGAACAACTTGGCCAAAACGGTCACCTGCCTGTCTTCCAGCGACATCAGTCGCAGCATCACGTTCTTATTTTCGGGATGCCCGGTAACCTCTTTTTCATAGGTCAGGAAGACCATCCGCTTCCCGTCCGGAGAAATGTGCGGAAACCAGTTGTTGAATTCGTCCGAGGTAATTTGTTCCTGCTCACTTCCGTCCGCTTGCATGCGCCAGATCTGCATGGTCCCAGATCGCTCGGAGTTGAAGTAAATGTATTTGCCGTCTGGCGAATACTCGGGACCATCGTCAAGCCCCTTGGCGGTAGTCAGCCGGGTTTCATCGCCGCCTGCGACCGGGACAGTGTAGATATCGAAGTCCCCGTTCCGCTGTCCAACAAAGGCCAGAGTTGCGCCGTCGGGCGACCATCCATGCCAGTACGACGGAGAATTTTTTGTGATGCGGCGGGGCGCACCGCCCTCAATCGGCACCAGGTAGACCAAAGAGTGGTGATCTTCCTGCGACTGATCGCTGATGGCCAGCCATTTCGAATCGGGTGAGATCCCGTGGTCATTGTTGCATCGGACCGCGAAGCCGGTATCAATTGTTGCCGGTGTGCCGCCAGCTACCGGCAGTCGCAGAATGTGACCATTGCTGTTGAACAAGAACGCCGCCCCATCGCGTGTCCAGTTGGGTGCCTCAAAGTGCTCCGGCGCGACGTAGACCACGCGGCGGTCACTAGATGAGATCGTGATCGTTTCCAGCGCACTATAAAGCTTCGGATCTCCGGCCGGAGGGGGCGGCGTGGTCAAGTCAACCCTGGAGAAAACAGCTTTCTCCACCGCATCCTTGTCGTGGGAGCAAACCCCGATCCCGACATAAAACGTACCTTGCAGCGGCAGCCGCACGGATGCACCTGCGACCTTGAAGTCACCTTCGGCGTCAGCCAGCCAGAGATATACAAAATCGCCTTGTTTCACGATGCGCAGCCTCGCTGGAGCAGAGACATTGGACTGAACCTCGTGAGTAGTTGCGCCCTTTTCCTCGCGGTATTGCAGTGAGGTCAAGCCACTGGCGTGTAGGGCAACGTCAGCATAGACGGAGTCTGGATCGAGGCTCTGGCGAACCATGAGCACCGCCTTCTTATGGGCATTTCCCCCTGTATTGGCAAAGGAGATGTCGGCGGTTAGCGAAACATTGCCCGAGGCTTTCTTCCATACAAAGTGGAACGCGTCCGTGGCGAACCACATGTTTTCCCCACTGCCGGTGACCACGTAGGTCTGCCTGGACGGGTCGTACCCGAGCGAACCGGGATGCAGCACGGTACCTACGTCGGCGTGGTCTTCGAACAAGCCGGTCTTTGTTGTTGTCGGCGCGGTTTGCGCCGCTACCAAGTTCGGCGCAACGCAAACCAGGAACAATGTACAGATCAAGATCAGTGACGAATTCTTTTCCCTGTTCACGCGGCCTCCGTGAAGTTCCATGGCAAAGCTTCGGTGGGAAAAGGTAGGCTGCGTGACGAGAATTGTCAATGCCGCCAGTTGGGTTCGACTTACAATAACCCCCATGGATAATCGTTTACCTTGATTTTTTGCAACCAGGCCTTGACAACCTGCGCTGGGTCATTCAGACTGCCCACGTTTCCTGACCCGCAGCTCCGCGTTCCTGATCTCATGACACGAACTCATCGATTTTTCACTTTGACCTTCTTTGTGCTGGGCGCGCATCTGTTGCTCAGCGCCGGCGATCAGATTCCATCCACGGCGTGGCGCATCCCCATCGGGCAGCCGCCCGCAAATCCCGGTGGCCGAAAGCCCGAACTGACCAATATTGACGATGGCTTCTGGCAAGGTGCCCCTGTCGGTGGCATCGGCGCTGGAACTTTCTCGCGCTCTTATCGGGGCAATTTCGAGCGCTGGCACATCAAGGCCGGAGTTCACAAGTATCAAAGCGTTCCCGCAAACCAGTTTGCCGTATTCGTGCAACCAGATGGCGGAGCGTCCATCGCGCAGGTTCTGTCGACCAGCAAGCCGGATGGTGGAGTACTCTCCGCCTGGAACTGGTCCTATCCCGTGGGTGGCGGCGATTACGCCGCGCTGTATCCGAAATCATGGTTCGCCTACCGCTCGCCTCAGCTTCCCGTCACCCTGACGGTAGAACAGTTCTCCCCCATCCTGCCTAACAACTACAAGGAAACCAGCTATCCCGTTGCCCTCTATAACTGGTACGCGGAGAACCCCTCCAGCAAGCCGGTGACGGTCTCTCTTCTTTTCTCCTGGACCAACATGGTGGGCTGGTTTCGTGACACCACCAGCAACTTCAATGCGGTGCTGAATGCTCAGAACAAGAATACGTTCCGATCCGAATCGCTCTCTGGCGCGTCATTCTCCGACGCGAAGATGCAAGGTATCGTCTTCGATCGTATCCGCAGCGGGCCGGTGTCCGAGGAATGGGACGGCCAGTTCGTCATCGCAGCCCTGGCTACACCTGGTGTCGAGGTCAGCTATATCACTAACTTCGATCCGCAAGATTCCGGCGCTGAAGTCTGGCAACCGTTCTCGACCACGGGCCGGCTGCCGAATCAGTCTCCGGACGTAGCCAGCGCTGGAGAACAGATGGCCGGTGCCATCGCCGTTCGCTTCACCCTGGCCCCGAAAGAAAAGAAACTGATCCCGATGTCGTTATCTTGGGACCTCCCAGTTGTCCAGTTCGGCGGAGGCCGCAAGTGGATTCGTCACTACACCCAGTTCTTCGACGCTTCCGGGACCAATGCGTGGAGCATCGCGCGCACAGCCCTGGAAAACGACCAGCGCTGGAGCGACCAAATCGACGCCTGGCAGAAACCCTACATCCAGGATGAGACCAAGCCCGCCTGGTACCGCGGCGAACTTTTCAACGAGCTTTATATCGTCGCGGACGGCGGAACGCTGTGGGCGCACGAGCAGAGCGGCCCGGCGAATCCCTTACATCTTTCCGCCAAGAACGCCGACAGCTTCGCCTACCTCGAATGCTTCGATTACCCGTACTACGGCACCTCGGACGTCCGCTTCTATGGCTCTTTCCCCCTGATCAAGTTCTGGCCAGAGATCGAGAAGCAGGAAATGCGCCAGTACACTGACACCATTTCTGAAAGCATTCCACAACACTACCTGTGGTCGTGGAAGCTGGGGCACGATCACAAGTATGAAACCATGCAGCGCAAGGTTGCAGGATCGGCTCCGCATGACCTGGGGTCACCAACTGAAGACCCGTTTGTGAATGTGAATCAGTACAACTATCAGGACGTCTCCAACTGGCGCGATCTCAACAGCAAGTACGTGCTCATGATCTGGCGGGACTACGTCTTGAGCGGCAGCAGCGACGAGACTTTCCTTCGGTACACATGGAAGGCAGTCAAGCAGGCGATGGAGCACCTCGCCCAGTACGATACGGACGGCGATGGGTTGATTGAAAACGGCGGCTTTCCCGATCAAACCTACGACAACTGGGTGGCGCGGGGCGAAAGCGCTTATAGCGGTGGTCTTTACCTGGCCGCACTGCGTGCCACGTCCGAGATATCCCGCAAACTGGGCGATAGCAGCTCGGCTACGACCTACGATGCCTTGTTCAAGAAAGCACAGGCGGCTTTCATCAAGAATCTCTGGAATGGCGCTTACTTCAACTATGACCAGGGCAGCACCTATCACACCGACATCATGGCCGAGCAGCTCGCCGGTCAGTGGTATGCCAACCTCACCGGACTCGGCGATCTGGTTCCGGCGACAATGCGCCGGTCCGCCTTGCAACGCGTCTACGACTACAACGTGATGAGGTTCCAGAACGGAGAGATGGGTGCCATCAACGGCATGAGTGCAGACGGCCAGGCACTGCACGAAAACGAGCAGGTCGAAGAGGTTTGGACCGGCACCACGTTTGCCATCGCCTCTCACATGTTGTCGGAGGGAATGCGCGACCAGGCATTCCACACCGCACGCGGCGTCAACAACGTGGTCTGGAAAAATCGTGGCTACTTCTTCCGCACGCCGGAGGCCTACGACGCGCGAGGCATGTACCGCGCCAGCATGTACATGAGACCCGGAGCCATATGGTCGATGGAAATGAACTCGAAGTAAACTCCGCCACTGCAAACAAATCGTCTTCGCGGGTTCACTCAAAAGGCTGGCCGGCATGGACCGCAGATCGTTTGTAAAAGGAATGGCGATTCTATGTGTCGCCGCTGATGCGGGCGCAAACGCACTCCGGGGCGCCGACGAAGACATCAACGCTAGCCGTATTCCCCGCTGGCGCGGTTTCAATCTGCAGGGCAAGTTTGCCATGCCAGACAGACCGTATGAGGGAATTGCCTTTGAGGAGTTCGACTTCGCCACCATGGTGGAGTGGGGATTCGACTTTGCCCGTTTGCCGCTTTCTTACCGGGTTTGGGGCAGTCGCGATGACTGGTCCGTTATTCGGGAAGAACCTCTGAAACAAATTGATCGTGCCATCGAGCTGGGCCGCCAGTACAAAATTCACATCAATTTGAATTTTCATCGTATTCCTGGATATTGCATCAACAACCGTGAACTCGAGCCAGCCGATCTGTTCAGCGGAACCAAAGCCCAACGCGACAAAGCCATGGCCGCCGCCGTCTTCCATTGGAAGGCTTTCGCCCGGCGTTACAAAGGCATTCCCAACCGTCGCCTAAGTTTCGATTTGATTAACGAGCCGCCAAGAATGAGATCGTACGAGGGCTATCTCGAGGAAAGATACGTAGAGATTGTAAACACGCTGGTAGCCGCGATCCGTGAAGAAGATCCGAACCGCCTCATCTTCGCCGACGGTATGGATATTGGCCAGTTGCCGGTGTTGGGAATTGTCGATCTTGGTCTGGTGCAGAGCACCCGAGGCTACAAGCCGAAGGCGGTTACCCACTACACCGCGAATTGGGTTCCCAAGGACGAATTCGAAACCATGAATCCTCCGACGTGGCCGCTCAAGGACGACATGGGCCAGACCTGGGACCGCGATCGCCTCCGGCGCGAGTACATTGACAACTACCGTCCCCTGATTGACAAGGGAGTTCAGATCCACGTCGGCGAGTGGGGCTGTTTCAATAGAACGCCTCACGCCGTCACTCTAGCCTGGATGGAAGACTGCCTGTCGCTGTGGAAAGAAGTGGGATGGGGAAATGCCATGTGGAATCTGGGCGGCGCCTTTGGTGTGCTCGACAGCGAGCGACAGGACGTACAATATGAAGACTTCAAAGGTCACAAGCTCGACCGGAAGATGCTAGAGCTAATCAGACGATTCTGAGGACCCACGATGGTGACGAATACAGGCGAATCGAATCCTTCGATGTTCGCGATTTCTTTGCAAAGCGACGTACACTCAGTCGGCATGACTCTCAAATGTTCCGTCCTCCTATGCGTCTTATCCGGGATCCTCTTATGCGCGCGTGCCGTTGCAGACGAGGTCCAGCATCCTACTCTGGCCGTGGGCTCGGCTGCACCGGACTTCTGTCTGCCCGGCGTGGATGGCCAGACCCACTGTCTGAAAGAGTACGCCGCCAGCAAGGTGCTGGTGATCGCATTCATCTGTAATCACTGCCCCACCTCGCAACTCTACGAAACACGAATCCAGCAGATTGCGGAAGATTACAAAGACAAGGGTGTCGCGGTGGTGGCGATTGAACCCAACAATCCCGATGCAGTTATGCTCGACGAAATGGGCTATACCGACGTCGGCGATTCGTTCGAAGACATGAAGACGCGGGCGGAATACCGGCACTTCAGTTTTCCCTATCTGTACGACGGCGAGACCCAGAAAATCTCTACAGCGTATGGGCCCACGGCGACACCGCATTTGTTCATTTTTGATTCAGACCGCAAACTCCGTTACGAAGGTCGCGTGGATAACAACATGCGCGAGCCGCTGGTCACCAAACGTGACGCCCGCGCCGCCATCGATGCTCTATTGGCGGGCAAGCCGGTGGCGGTAGCCAAGACTCCCTCCGTGGGATGCTCGACCAAGTGGCTTTACAAGGAAGCAGGCCGCCGCGAAGAAATGGAGGAAATCGCGAAGAAGCCTGTAAGCCTTAAGCCCGTGAGCGTCGACGATCTCAAAGCGCTTCGTAAGAATTCCACCGGCAAATTACTCCTCGTGGATTTTTGGGCGACCTGGTGTGGTCCCTGCCGCACGGAGTTGCCGCAGTTCGAAACCATGTACCGGATGTACGGACATCGTGCGTTCGATCTGGTGACGGTCAGCATCAACTATCCCGATGAACAGGCGGGTGTACTCAAAGTACTCACCGGTGAGCACGCCACCAGCACCAACCATATCCTGAGCTCGACGGATATCTATCCACAACTGGCCGCGTTCGACCCGGACTGGAACGCGGCGGTTCCATACACGCTGCTGATCCGTCCCGATGGCGAAGTCGTGTACAAGCGCCAGGGTACAGTGGACCCGCTCCAACTGAAGCGGCTGATCATCGCAAACCTGGCCGACGATGACTATCACGGTCACCAGGCCTATTGGAAGACTGCGGTTGAGGCCCATAACGAGATGAAGAGCGAAACGGCAAAGTAGATTGACGTCCAAACGGGGATGGTTGGGCACATTCCCGCATTCCCGCCGTACCACACGAGGATTCCAATGCTGACCACTGGATCGCTCCTGCGAGTGTGCGCCATATCCGTTGTGGTGATTCGGGCAGCGATGTGCCCGGGCGCCGCCGAAGCTCAGTCTCCGGTACCAGTGGCGGCCACGCCCAAGCCCATCACTTACCTTGCGCCGACCAAAGCGAATTATCTGAAGTTCGCCGCTGAAACCGACGCCATGCTGCGCCGGGATGTTCTGGGCGTCTGGTTCCCTAGAACTGTGGACCACGAGCGCGGCGGGTTTTATTCCAACTTCGCCCGCGACTGGCAGCCCACCAAGAGCCAAGGAAAGTTCTCGGTGTTTCAGGGACGCATGACGTGGATTGCGGCCCAGATCGTGATGCGCCGGCCGGATTTGAAAGACCAGTATCTGCCCGTCGTGCAACACGGTGTCGAGTTTCTGAGCAACGTGATGTGGGACAAGCAGTACGGCGGGTTTTTCTGGGGCCTCGACGACAATGGTCGAATCTCCCCTTTTTACAGCGAGGGCAAAGAACTCTACGGAATCAGCTTCGACCTCTACGGTGCGGCTGCGGCCTATCAGGCGACTCACGATCCCAAAGCGCTGGAACTTGCGCAGAAGACTTTTCGCTGGATCGACGAACACGCCCACGACGCCAAGAACGGCGGGTACTTCGAGTGGCTGACCCGCGAGGGCAAGGTGGTGGAAGGAGAACCGGACGCGGTCACCCCGCAATCGGTGCCGGTGGGAGCATTTCTCATCGGCTACAAGTCAATGAACACGCACATCCACCTGCTGGAGTCGCTCACGCAGCTGTATGCAGTATGGAAGGACGACACGCTGCGCCAGCGTTTGGAAGAGATGCTGGCGCTGGTTCGAGACAAGATCTGCGTTCAGCCAGGAGTGATGAACCTCTTCTTCACCAATGAGTGGCGCCCCATTCCCGACTACGACTCCTACGGTCACGACGTGGAGACTGCGTACCTCATGCTGGAGGCGGAAGACGTTCTCGGCCACGGTCACGATCCACGCACCGAGCATATGGCCAAACAACTCGTCGATCATGCGCTGGCCAACGGATGGGACGAAATCTACGGTGGCTTTTGTCAGGACGGCATCACCTTCGGCAAACCCGAATCCAAAACCAAAGACTGGTGGGTGCAGATGGAAGGATTGAACTCGCTCTTGCTGATGCACGAAAAGTACGGCCGCGAAACCGACGTCTACTTTAAAGCCTTCCAGCGGCAATGGCAGTTCATCCGCGACTACCAGACCGATGCCGAGTTTCATGGAGTCTACGCGCAGATCAGGGCTGACGGCACTCCGGTAAGTGACAACAAGGGACAAATCTGGAAGGCGGCATATCACGACGGCCGCGCCCTTCTGAATGTTACCGAGCGGCTGCAAAAACTGGCTGAAGCCTCGGCGCAGTGAGGACCAGAGCGGCGACTAACTCCAGAGCCGGTCCCATGAACGTTCCTGATCCCACTGCGATGTGGGTTCGAAGTAACCGGTGCCTGGCACCAGGTGCTGTCGCACTACGTCTTCATTGAGGGTTACACCCAGGCCCGGCCGGTCTGGAACCGTGATCCATCCGTGTTCCACGATGGGCGTCTTCACTCCCTCTTCTACCATCGATGACCACCAGGGAACGTCAAGTGAGTGGTTCTCCAGTGCCAGAAAGTTGAGCGTGGCGGCGGCGCAGTGCACGTTGGCCATGCAACTGACCGGCGTCCCGGCAAAGTGCATCGCCATCGGCACGCCGTATTCCTCGGCCATGTTGCCAATTTTGTGAGTTTCAAGAATTCCGCCGGAGGTTGCCAGGTCGGGATGAATCTTGCTCACTGCGTGCTTCTCGCAGAGCACGCGGAAGGGTTCCTTCAGGTAGATGTCTTCGCCAGTAAGAATCGGCGTTGGGCTCTCGTCGGAAATCTGTTTCAGCAGATCAGTGTATGTCCAGGGAATCACGTCTTCCATCCAGGAAAGGTTGTACTTTTCGTATGCTTTGCCCAACCGGATGATCGACTTCACGCCCAGGTGGCCGAGGTGATCCATGGAGAGGGGGATTTCCATGCCGACGGCGTCGCGCACCGCAGCCACGTACTGTTCAAGCATCGCAATGCCCTTGTCGGTGACCTCCATCGCCAGCAAAGGATGCTCCAGCTGGTTCATTTCCCATTGGGTGTGATCCGATGCTTCGGTCACGGTGCCGGGCGTATCTGAAACCATCTCGACGCCGAGGTCCATTTTCAACCACGTGATTCCCATCACTTCCTTGCGTTCTTTCATGCGCTGAGCGTAGATTTTCGGATCCTTGGATTCGGTGGTGTCGGCGTAGACGCGTATCTTGTCGCGGAATTTGCCGCCGCCGAGCATGGCATACACAGGCGTGCCGTAGACCTTGCCGGTAATATCCCACAGCGCCATTTCGATGGCACAAACTCCGCCGCCCTGGCGTGCGTGGCCGCCAAATTGTTTGATCTTGCGAAAAATCCTGTCGAGCTGCAGCGGGTTCTCACCCAGAATGCGGCTCTTCAGAAACAGGGCGTATGTTGCGCTGGCGCCGTCCCGCACTTCCCCCAGCCCGTAAACGCCCTGGTTGGTATCGATACGAATGATGGGACAGGGGCTGGGACCGGGCTTCACGATCGTCGCTACGCGCAGGTCCGTAATCTTGAGCGTCGACGGACTCGAATTAGTATTGACTCCTCTCGGAGAAGCCTCCAACCGATCGTCGAGCAACAGAGCTGCTCCCAGCGCCCCCATCGAGGTCTTCAGAACGTCGCGGCGATTCATGAATGATTTGTCCTTTCTCCCGCAAGTCGCAAGCAGGTTAATGCGGGACCAGGATCGGTTCAACAACTTTCCGTTTCCTATCAGCGTCCACCCCGCCCGCAGAGATCCTGTAGAGACGTAGCCTGGCTGTGAAATTTCAAGACGTTGTCCATTCGACCGAAACCAGAGAAGCTGATTGTGTCGAGCAATCCAGTTCCTCAGGAGATCGAATGGACATCCACAAGAATGCACGACTCACGCCCTTTAGTCGAGAAGCCCTGGCGCAACGCGTTCTGGGAAAACAGCTGAGCTTGAAGGCGGCGGCCGCCGCCTTCAACGTCAGCCCGAAGACCGCCGCCAAGTGGGTATGCCGTTACCGTCAGGAGGGCCGGGATGGAATGGCCGACTATTCTTCCCGTCCGCGCACTTCTCCACGGTGCACCGTTCCCCTTCTGCTGGCCCAGGTCGAGACTCTGCGCCGCCAACGTTGGCCCGGCTTTCGCATCGCACAGCACACCGCGCTCAGCCGCTCCACCGTAAGCCGCATCTTGCGCCGTCGTGGACTCAACCGCCTGCGCGCTCTCGATCCCGCTCCTCCCCCGCGACGCTACGAGTACTCCCAACCGGGAGGCCTGCTCCATCTCGACATCAAAGCTCTCGGCCGCTTTCACCGTCCCCAGTTTCGCCACCATCCCCGGGGCTCGCGCCGCAGCTCCGGCGCCGGCTGGGAGTATCTCCACGTCGCTATCGACGATCACTCCCGCATCGCCTTCGCCCGCTTGCTCCCCGATCAATCGCACCAATCCGCTCTCGCTTTTTTGCGTGCCGCCCTCGACTACTTCACCGCTCTCGGCCTCTCCATTCGCCGCGTCATGACCGACAATGGCGGCTGCTATCGCAGCGGGCATTTTCGCCGCTGCCTCCAGCAACTCCAACTCCGCCATCTCTTCACCCGTCCCTACACTCCCCGCACCAACGGTAAGGCCGAACGTTTCATCCACACCGCCCTGCGTGAATGGGCCTACGGCTTCCACTACTCTTCGTCTCACCATCGCAGCCTCTGCCTGCCGCCCTGGCTGCAGCAGTACAACTATCAGCGCCCCCATGCTAGTCTCAATCACGCTCCACCCATCAGCCGACTGACTTCACTCCGACGCGGAACAACGTCTTGACACACGACAGCTGGCGACGTCTCCCTGCCAACGGTAGTGGGTCAGTTTGAAGCAGGCTCCAACTCATCATTTGTCCCACCAAAGGGCTGTCATCCTGAGCGCAGTCTTTCGTCCCGCGTAGCGGGACGAAAGCAAGCGAAGGACCTCTGCATTCCGCGCCTCCCTCCATACAATGTCTGCTCAAATCCAGAGTGGAAGCGCATCCGCTAATTTGGCGAGGGGTTGCGTGCCGCCTCGTCTGGAATGCATAGATCCTTCGTCGGGAGCCCTTCGCGAAGCGAAGGCCTCCGCTTCCTCAGAATGACAGCGGGTGAAAGTTGAAATTGACCCACCACCCTGCCGACAGCTGGTTTGACAAACCTTTTCCGATTTGAGACTTTTCGTGAACGCCAGCGGAGAATGCTTTCCAATTGGCGCTCAGCCTTCCCAAACCGGAGAGAACCGATGACCAGCGCCGTAGTTACGACTTCGATCCGACAACTAGCCCTCTTAACCATCAGCGCATGCGCGCTCTTGTCATTCATGCCGCCCGCCACCGCGCAAATGATTACCTTCTCCAATCAGGATCTGCTGGATTACACCGCGCAGAATCCATTTGGCCGTTTTCCCGACGGCAGGCCAAAGGTGCCGGACGACCTGATCGAGCGGGCGCGCGGGCTATCAGCGGAGGAGATCTGGGCGGGTCTTGAAGACAAGAAGTTCCGCAATCAGTATGCGGACGGGTTCCACGTTCTGTATCCGGGTAAAACCATGGTTGGACGCGCCTTCACAGTCCAATTCATGCCGGAGCGTTCCGACGTGGACGACGTTGCCGAGGCCAAAGCGAAGGCTCATGGCCTTCCGCGGCTCACCAACCAGATGGCAATTGACATGCTCCAACCGGGGGACGTGCTGGTGGTCGATCTCTTCGGCAAGAAAGTCGACGGGACCATCGTTGGCGACAATTTGTTCTATTACGTCATGAAGGCCACTCACGGCGCAGGGCTGGTCGTGGATGGAAGCGTGCGCGACCTTGACGGAATTTCGGAAATCGACATGCCCGCGTATTTCCGCTCGGTCGATCCCACGCCCATAGGAAACGTCATGCTGACGGGAATCAATATTCCAATCCGGATCGGCGGGGTCACGGTCATGCCCGGCGATCTTGTGGTCGGCGATCGGGAAGGAGTTTATTTCATCCCGCCGCAAGCCGTGAAGGACGTCCTCGACCGGGCCGACGAAACCCACGTACACGATGAGTGGACCAAGAAGAAGTTTGACGAGGGAAAATACAAATCCAGCGAAATTTACGGATCTCCCAGCGATCCCAAGCTGAAGCAGGAATATAAGGAATACTTGAAGAAGCGACTGGAAGAGATTCGCAGCAAGCGGGATTCGCATTGAGGGATTAGGGTCGATCTCTTTTGATCTGCACCGACTAGCCAGCCGGGGGGCGGCAACCATGAAGGATCTGACAATCGCGCTTGAGAACCGGCCCGGCGCACTGGCCGAGATGGGCGAAGCCCTGGGACGGGCCGGCGTGAGCATCGAGGGTGGGGGTGCCTTCGTTCTTAACGGACAAGGCATCGGCCACTTCCCCTTCGAGAACGGGGCCGCTGCTCGCGCGGCGCTGGAAACAGCAGGAATCCGTGTGGTAGAGGAGCGGGACGTGCTCGTCCAACGGTTGAACCAGGCTGAACCAGGTCAACTCGGCAAGATTTCGCGCCGGATGGCTGAGGCGGGCGTCAATATCGAGATCCTCTACAGCGACCACGATCACCAACTGATCCTCGTGGTCAACGACCTTGCCAAGGCACGGGTGGTGTCTGAAGCGTGGGCACGGGAACGGCCGCTGCCCAACGGTGCTACAGCTTGACCGTCTTCCCCGTCCTCGCCGCTTCGTAAATCCCCGTCATGATGGTCAAGTCGCGCAGCCCCTCTTCGCCCGGCGTAAGCGGGTCTTTGTTCTCCATCACGCAACCAGACATGTGGTCCATCTCCAGCGCGAAGTGATCGCGCACCGGAAGTATGCGCTCTTCTGTCGTGTTGTCATGGTGTACGTACATTCTTAACCCGGTATACGGGGTCGCCGGTTCCAGTTCGAACCATCCTTTGGTGGTCACAACCCGATAACGGTTCTGTCCCGAATATCCGTAACTGGACGTGCAGTTGGCCAGAATGCCGCTGGGGAAGCGCAGTTGAAAGTTGATCGTCTCTTCCACTTCCCTAAAGCGCACGTCCCCCGGCGTGGTGTACATCATGGCGTTGATCTCGGTAGGTTCCTCGCCGGAAATGTAGCGCGCAGCCTGCAAAGAGTAGATGCCGATGTCCATCAGCGATCCGCCTCCGGCGAGCGTCTTGTTAAGCCGCCATTGAGTTGGATCTCCGATGTTGAAACCGTGATCGGCCAGAATAACTTTGATCGGCCCCAGTTCCTGCTGGCGCGCCATGCGGATGGCTTCCATGTTGTAGGGTTCGTAGCGGCAGCGGTAAGCCACCATCAGTTTTCGGTTGGCTTTGCGGGCGGCGTCGATCATCTGTTGACAGTCAGCTGGCGTGTTGGCCATGGGCTTTTCAGAGAGCACATGCTTGCCTGCCTGATGTCCTCGAACGGTGTATTCAGTGTGCATTCCGTTCGGCAGCACAATGTAGATGATGTCGACATCCGGATTGTCCTTGATCGTGTCGTAATTCTGATAGTTGTAAATATTCTTCGGGTTTACGCCGTAGCGCAGCGCCAATTTGTTCGCCTTGTCGGGATGGCCGCTGACCAGGGCTACCACCTTCGATTTTTCGCACTTCGCGAACGCCGGTAGAATCTGGTTAATCGCCAGACTGCCCAGACCCACGATCGCCCACCCCAATTTCTTACCCGGCGGATCGGGAACCTCGAGTGCTGCCGCGTCCTTCAACAGCGTCCCGGCAAGATTGGCCGCTACCAGACCCTGCCCAACTTTGGCGATGAATCCCCGGCGAGTGATTTCCTTGACGAATGAATCGGACATGGACGGAGCTCCTTAGTGTTTGGAAAGCGCGGCGACAGTCTACATCACCCGCCCAACCGCCTGAACCCGAAAATAGACGACACGCTGGCCCGCTGTTGACCAGCATCATACCGCCGCGAAACGCCGCTCACCGTAGGGTTATCGCTTACTTACGCGTGAAACCGGACCTCCCTATTGACAACGGGAGGGCGAATGCCTCAGACTGCCCCAGTTTTCCCATCCCCCTGGTTCGCCGCACACATAGGTCACCGTGAATAGCGCAAGGCCAATATTGATGTCCCTGTTCTGCGCTTCCCTTCTCTGTTTTTGCGGCACGGCACAGGCGGCGGAACGCTTTTCCGCCGTGGTGGTGTTTTCCGAGCCCGGATTTCCTTTCGCGGATACGGCGGCTCCATCACAACAATTGCAGACGCTGCTTCCCGGTGCTCGCTTCGCATCGACAGAGCAACTGCCGTCTCTGTTAAGGGAGACAACCACGCGCCTGTTGGTGCTCCCCTACGGTTCGGCTTTCCCCGAATCCACATGGCCAGACATTTATGCGTTTCTCCAGCGCGGAGGCGATCTGCTGGTATTGGGCGGCCGGCCCTTTACTCGCTCCGCGTACCGCGACGCAACTGGCTGGAAACTGCGCGACTACAGCGTCCGGTTTACCCGAGCCTTGATGATCGATCAGTACCAGGTCACGCCCGGTTCAGACGGACTTCAATTTCAGGCGAATCCCGAGATTCCTCTGAGCCTGTCCGCTTTCCATTGGCGCCGCGCGTTTAGCCCCATCATTCGTCTGAGTGCCGTTGACCTATACAAGAGAGGCGGAGCCGCGGGTTCGATTGATGCTCGACTTGACGCCCTCGCCTGGGGTGTAAAAGATGACCGCAAACTGGCTGCCCCGGCCCTGCAGATTGACCATCTGAGAAACGGCTTTGACGGCGGACGCTGGATTTTTCTCAATGCTGACCTACCGCCTGATTTCTATGGCGTCCCCGGTTCAGGGAAGATGATCCAGGACCTGGCAGAAACGGCCTTGCGCGGCAGTGAGGAATTTTCGGTGACTCCGGTTCTGCCTCTATATTTGCCGGGCGAGCCGGTTCAACTCAACATTGCCTGGCACTCAACCCAGCCAACCTCAGCCCCACTTACTGTAAGAGTCAAGATTTTTCCCGCGGACCAAACACCGGAACAGGCGGTGGCGACCACGACTACCCCTGCCCCACAGCCTCTGTCCCTTCAGGTTCCTGTCGTTCTCCCGGCTGGCGCAAAGGGGTTGCACATCATCGAGGCCGAACTTCTCAGCAACGACGCCGAGGGTGAAAAGATTCGGGCCCGCTATCACTCCGGTTTTTGGATACGCGACGAAGAATATTTGCGTTCCGGTCCGAAGCTGACCGTCAACCAGGATTATTTCGAACTTGATGGGCATCCTCTTGCGGTTGTCGGGACCACCTACATGTCGAGCGAAGTGCAGCGGCTCTACTTTGAACATCCCAACACCTATGTCTGGGATTACGACCTTGCACAAATTCACCAGGCTGGCCTGAATATGATCCGCAGCGGCTGGTGGACCGGCTGGGACAAATTCTGTGACGAAAATGGACAGCCTTACGAGCGCACTCTGCGTACGCTTGAAGCCTATCTGATGACTGCGCGGCGAAATAACCTGCCGGTGCAGTTCAATTTCTTTGCGTTCCTGCCCGACGTGCTGGGCGGCGTAAACCCCTATCTTGATCCCCAGGCGGTCCGTAAACAGAGGACGCTGACCTCCGCTGTGGTGGCGCGTTTCCACGACGTGCCCTGGCTGGCGTGGGATTTCATCAATGAGCCGAGCATCTCACAACACTTGTGGACGATGCGCCCGAATGGCGATCCGATTGAGCTGCAGGCGTGGAATGACTGGCTGAACAAACGCTATCCGGATCGGGCTGCACTGGCCGCGGCCTGGAATCTTCCGTCCGCTTCAGTAAGCGGAACCATTCCGCTTCCCGAGGAAATCGAGTTTACGCCGCGAGGCATGTACGTCGGCCACAATTCGCTCAAGCTCTATGACTTTTTCCTTTTTGCCCAGGACGTTTTCTCCGGCTGGGTGCAAACCATGCGCGATGCAGTTCGCTCCACGGGATCACAACAGCTGGTCACGGTCGGACAAGATGAAGGAGGCATCCAGGATCGCCTTTCGCCGGCGTACTGGGGACAGTTCGTCAACTTCACCACTAACCACTCCTGGTGGCAGAACGACTACGTGCTCTGGGATTCTCTTCTGGCCAAACAGCCCGGCGAAGCCATGTTGATTCAGGAGACCGGCCTGCAACGCGAGTTAAATCTCGACGAGACCGCGCGCCGAACTCCGGAAAACGAAGCTGCACTTCTGGAGCGGAAGATCGCCGCATCGTTTATCCAGGGCTCGGGCGCAATCGAGTGGCTGTGGAATACAAACTCGGACATGGCGGAGAGTAACGAAACTCCGATCGGAGCCATCCTCCCTGATGCCACCGAAAAACCGGAGGCCACAGTGTTGCGCGGTTATGGCACCTTCTCGAAATCTCTGAGCGCGCGTCTTCGCAAGCCCCGGATTCCTTCGATTGCGGTGGTCACTTCTCAAGCCGCACAGTTTTCTGTGATCGCGGACTTGCAACTAGAGGCGCAACGCAAGGCGGTTCGAGCGTTGGCATATGACGATCGGTTCGCGCTGTACGCAGTCGCAGAGAACCAGATCGAGAAGCTGGGGTCACCCAAGTTGGCAGTCTTGCCTTCGCCTCAAGCTCTCACCGAAAAGGCATGGCGGGCACTTCTGAAGTACACGAGCGAAGGTGGAAACTTGCTGATCACCGGGCCAGTTGATCACGACGAGCATTGGCAGGCCACGGACCGATCCGCGGGACTGAAGCTCGACACGCAAACGGAACCGCTCACCTATCACAACGCAGTCATCCAGCTGAACGGCCGTTCCATCTCGCTTTCTTTCGATCAGCAGAAACAAGGCTGGCTGGATTCGCTGCGATTCAAAGACGGAGCATCCCTGAAAGAGATTCCTTACGGTAAGGGACGCATCTTCTGGGCTGCCTACCCGGTGGAACTGGCGGAAGGGACTCAGCCTGCAGCCGACTTATACTCCTACGTTGCAGGAGAGCTCGGCATTACGACGATGTTCGAGTTGCAGTCACCGCTAGCTCATGGCGTTCTGGTGTATCCGATCGAACTTCAGGACTCCGTCCTCTACGTATTTGTTTCCGACAGCTCCGGCGATGCCAAGATCGACCTGCGTGACAGCCTGACGGGTACGCGACTGACTCTTTCACTCGCCAGCCAACATGCAGCTCTTGCCGTGATCGGAAAACACGAAAAGAGAGTGGTCACGAAGTACGGTTTCTAG
>CAWEJA010000017.1:0-72942 GCA_963809295.1 Terriglobia bacterium
GCCAGGAAATAGTGATTGTCCGCGCTGGGTTGAAGGCGAAGCGCGTCGCGGAACTCCTTCGCCGCACTATCGAAACTCGCCGCGGTAAACAGGGCGGTACCCAGGTAATGGTGAGTGAGCGCTGAATCAGGATCCAGCGCCACGGCAATGCGCAGCTCCCGTAGCGCCTCCCGCTGTTGGCCGGTCAGCATGAATGCTTGCCCGAGCACCCTGTGCTCCGCAGAGCCCATCGGATTCGACAGGATGGCCAAGCGCAGCTCTGCAATTGCCGGCTCATAGTCATGCCGCGCCAGGTAGGCTTTCGCCAAACAGCCGTGGCCGTTTTTCCAATCCGGATGCTGGCGGAAGAGTTCACCGAGCTCCGCCATTGCCGCTGCGTAGTCCTCTTGATCGCAATAAATATTGCCCAGGTTGTTGCGCACCGACGGTTCGTCTGGAGCCAGCTGTTTGGCCTGCTGGTATTCGGCGATGGCTTCCTCGATCTTCCCTTGCTCGTGCAGCAGCAAGCCGAGGTTGCTGTGCGCTTCCCAAAATTGCGGATCGAGACGGAGGGCTGTGCGATAAGCGTCGGCGGCGGCATTGGGATCGCCGCTGTCCCGCAGCGTGATGCCCATGTCATAGTAGACATTCGCATCCCCTGGGTCGCGCGCAATCGATTCGCGAAAAGCATGCAGCGCTGCAGAGTAGGAACCATTGGCGTACAAGCCAAGACCTAGGAAACGATAAGCCTCCGCATTCTTTGGATCGATGCTCAGCGCCGTGCGTGCTTCCGCGATGGCATTGTCGCCGTCATCGGAGCGATAAAACACATAGGCCAGGCGGCTGTGCGTTTCGGGAAGGCCGGGCATCAGTTCCTTTGAGGTGGAAAATTCGTCAAAGGCTTCGTCCCAATCCCCCTGTTGCTGGCGTACAAACCCCAATGCGAAATGCAGAGCCGCGTTCCTCGGATCCTTTGCGATCAGCCTGCGCCAGCCGCTTTCCGCGTCTTCCAAGCGCTTCTGCAAGGTCAGGAGGCTGGCATCGGCGACGGCTGGCGCACAACTTCCGTCATTGTCCTTGTCTCTTGGGATTCCGGAAGACGTGCCTAACGCCTTCAGCAACGACGGCGCCGCGCCCGCCGCGCGCAATGCGGCAAAATTCTCAGGGTTGGTGGGAAAATTCGTCCCCCTCTGGCTGACGAGTCGCGATAAACGCCCGCTGGAAACACCGCCCGCCAACCATCCCATCAGCTGCGTGCAATTCAGGGACTGGAGATTCCCAGACTCGCCAAAGCCCCAGAGAACGTTCGCCAGAAAAAAAAAGCCCAGGAAGACTAATCTGCGGCGCACTGAAACTCCTTCACCGTCGGTATCCTGCCGTGCTTTTCAAAATACCCGCGATGGTCACCCGCCGATAGGTCACGGAAGTAACGGGGAGACTTCGCCGTCAAAATTTGGTAACGCCGTAAACTATTATTTTCCATTTAGTTACGAAGAAATATGCCACTCTCTGGTGGTTGACGGAAAGACCTGACTCTTATAAGGTTGGCTTAGTTCGGGTGTGAGGAGGTTGTCCCATGTTTGAAGGTCTTTTCCAGCCTATGCATCTGCTGGTGATTTTTGCCATTGCCTTGTTGGTTTTCGGGCCCAAGAAGCTGCCGGAACTCGGCAAGGGGTTGGGCGAAGGGATTCGCTCTCTGAAAGATGGTATGAAGGAAGCTCCTGCTGCTCCCGCCGAGCAAGCGAAAGCTCAGACCACTGAAGTAAAGAGCTAGGCCGGCGCAGCGAAGGTGCCCCCAGCCCTCCGCGAGTCTACGAGCTGCCAATCAGGATTCCCGCCAGGAATACCAGTACTCCACCGACGACGACTTGAAACGCCGCCGAGAGGAATGGTGTGTCCATATAGCGATGGCGGATATAGCTGATGGCGCCCAGCTCGGCGGCCACCACGGCGACGGAGATCATGGTCGCCAGGCGGAAGTTGGGAATCAGGTAAGGCAAAGTGTGACCCAGTCCGCCTGTCGCTGTCATCAGTCCGCTGGCGACACCGCGCAGCCACGGCCGGCCTCGGCCGGTCAGGGAACCATCATCGGAAAGCGCTTCGGCGAAGCCCATCGAGATGCCCGCGCCCACCGAAGCCGCTAAGCCCACCAGGAAGGTGTCATTCGTATTCTTGGTGGCGAAAGCGGCCGCGAACAGCGGCGCCAGGGTCGAAACCGATCCATCCATCAGCCCGGCCAATCCGGGTTGCACGATTTGCAGCAAAAACAGGCGGCGCTCCGAGCTTTCTTCGCTCTCCCGCGCTTCCGGCGTAAGCAGCGTCTCTTCCAGAGATTCCGCCGCAGCATAGTGTTTGCGTTCCGCTTCGGCGAGATCGCCCAGCAGCTTCCGCACCGAGGCGTCGCTCACCCGCTGAATCGCGCGCTCGTAGAAGCGCCGGGTTTCCAGTTCCATGATCTCAGCCTGCTTGCGCACCGTGCTGAGGCCCAGTGGGCGGCTGAGCCAGACTGGTCGCCGTTGCACGAATCCCTTCACGTCCTGACGACGGATGAGTGGAATATGCTCTCCGAATCGTGCGCGATAAGTCTCAATCAGGCTGGCGCGATGCCCGGACTCCTCCGCCTGCATCTCTTCGAACATCTTGGCGGTGGTGGCGTAGGATTGCCGCAACCCGTCGGCAAAATCGCCGTAAATCCGTCCGTCTTCCTCTTCCAGAGAAATCGCCAGCGCCAGGATCTCGCGTTCTGACAAATCCTTGAAGTTCTTCGCCATATATTGTTCCCGAAGTCGCACGGAGCCGGGAATAATCGCGATTCTTTATACCACTATCCCAGCCGATGGAGCGAGCGGGTGGCAGATGCCAGCCCCCACGCGTGAGCGTGCCGCCAAGAGGGCGGCGAATGTAGCGCTGGCGTCCCGAAGATAGGCCCCAAATGCCGCCAAGATAGCAGCGCCACTTCTTAGGTGATTTTAGTGACAAAAAACCCACGATGCCTGAACCGGGACGTTCAGCGCTCCGTGGGTGTCTCCAGAGGCAGGAGAGAAGAATGAAACCTTTGGCGAATAAGGGCCAGCTCGCTGCATAAACTGAAAGAGCCGACGCAGACAGGCTAGGCTCATTGGCCTAGCCAGTTGTCAAGAAATTGTAAGTTTTGCTGGCCCCAAAAAGGGGTAGAATGGCGCACTCTCGCCGAGGGCGGCGGCTGTTCCCCACTGTTGCCCGCCGGAGTTGGGCCCAGATCCCCGGTGTTGGTGCTTCGGTGGTTGTAACTTCCAGGAGGTTGCCATGCGCTCTGCCGCCCTGCTGCTCGTCGTCACTTTTCTCTCGGCTAGCTTCCTCACCGCCCAAAACAGCCCGGTGCCGCTCATTAATCAGTTAACGCCACCCACGGCACGGCCGCGAAAAGCCTCCTTCACGTTCACGGTTACAGGCTTTGGTTTCACACCGAACTCGACGATTTATTGGAATGGATCCCCGCGGACAACGCTTTTCCTGTCGAACATGCAGCTTCAGACGACACTTTCGGCGACCGACGTTTTCAGCATCAGCACCGGAACCGTCACGGTGGTCACTCCGCCACCCGGGGGCGGGACCTCAAACCCGGCGTATCTGCCGATCCGTTTTCCAGCGGCGTCGGTGGGTTTTGCAAGAAAGGACATTCATTCCGATACCGCCAATGGTTTTGCCCTGGCTGACTTTGATAAAGATGGCAAGCTCGATATGGCAGTCGGAGAATACGATCACGTGCAGATCCTTCTAGGTAATGGAGACGAGTCTTTCCGCAAGTCCTCCTTGATCCCCACAAGAATCAATGTTGCGTTGTTTGCCGAGGGAGACCTCAATGGAGATGGCAAGATGGACTTGCTGGTTGGGGACAATGACTTCGGCACCGATGTGACGCTGTTGGGCGACGGGCACGGTTATTTTTCGGCTTTGCCACATTCAATCGTCTACAACGCATGGGGCATTAGCGGCTTTCTCATTCTTGCCGATTTCAATGGCGACGGCAGGCTGGATTTGCTTCAGGGTTGCGAAAACTGCTTGGGGGTTTTTGTCGATCTCGGTATGGGAAACGGCAAATTCATACCTACGCACCAGCTTTACCTTACTAATGTTCTTTATGAAATCGGAGCGCCCGCGGTGGGTGACTTCAATGGCGATGGGATTCTGGATCTGGGAGTACCAGCGAAGACCGAGGTAGACGTTTTCCTGGGCAATGGCGATGCCACTTTTCAAAGCCCCGTCTCCTACCCCGTTGATGTTCCCTGGACAGGGAATGACGAGGGCGCCAAGGCAGTTGACTTGAACAGTGATGGGAAACTCGACATTGTTACTAATGCTGCCAGCGTACTGTTGGGCAATGGTGATGGAACATTTCGATCAGGAGGCGGGATCTATGCTGGATTAATCCAGTCTACTGATTTCGGGTACGCCGACTTCAACGGAGACCTCTTTCCCGACTTGGCGATAGGAGCAAACGATTCTTCCTCTTCGACTTCCAACCAACTGCGGCTGTTCCTCGGAAATGACGACGGCAGCTTCCAGACTCCATTTATCTTCAACGCGCTCTACACGCCAGGTTACGGAGATTATTCACTTGGGATCGGGGACTTAGACAATGATGGCAAACTCGATGTCGCCATGCGCGACTATCAGCCATTCCCGGATTTTCACGGCAACATCTCTGTCTTCTTACAGTCCTCAACCCCCATTTCGCCGTCAAGTCTTGCCTTCCCCGACCAGCTCCGTGGAACCACCAGCGACCCCCAAACTGTCACTCTCAGCAACTTCGGTAAGGACTCGATTTACGTCCGGGACATTCGTTTTGCAGGACACAATCCGAGGGAATTCGGTCAGAGCGGCAACTGCGGCGGGACGCTTGACGGGGATGCCAGTTGTTCTATCCATGTAACCTTTTCACCCCGCCGTGTGGGCGATCAAACAGCATATTTGAACGTCGTCCTCGACCAACAAAGCAATCCGCTAACGGTCTTTCTCGGTGGCACAGGAGTTACAGGCTTAACACCTGCATCCCACTAGGCCCTATTGCGGACTTTCCTGTCTGGTATTACAACTGAAGCAGCTAGTTGCTCCCCATACGGTATCGGATGGCACAATCAGAGCCTCAGACCAACGGAGCCGCGCGCCTGTCTTCGGCAGGTCTGACCCTGTCCGATGTGTTGCTTTCCACCGGATTGCTGGAAGCCATCCCCGACGCGGTCGTCGCCGTCAACCAAGACGGCATTATCCTCCAGATCAACTCTCAGACTGAGGAGATGTTCGGATACGCACACGGCGAATTGGTCGGGCAGAATGTTGATATCCTGGTGCCGCAGGCTCAGCGCGAAGGCCACCTGCAGCACCGGCACGATTTTGAGCACCTCCCCCGGACTCGTCGCATGGGCGCCGGCCTGGACCTGAAAGCCCGGCGCAAAGACGGCTCCGAGTTCCCCGTCGAGATCAGCCTCAGCCCGGTCGCGACCAATCAGGGCATACTGGTACTGAGCGCAATCCGCGACATCAGCGACCGGAAAGAGATCGAAGCAGAACTGCGCCGCGCGCACGAGGAATTGCGCCGCAGCTCCAGCCAGCAGCTCTCGGAATACCGCTCCCGTCTGGCGTGGATCGTCGATTCCTCCGAAGACGCCATCATCGGTAAAGGCCTGGATGGAATCATCACCAGCTGGAACAAGGGCGCCGAGAACATCTATGGCTACCAACCTCAGGAGGCGATCGGAAAATCCATTTCCATGCTGGCGCCTTCCGACCGCGCCAACGAGATCCTCGACATCCTCAAAAGAGTGCGCCTGGGGGAGAGCGTTGAGTCCTTCGAGACCGTTCGCGTCGCCAAGGACGGACGCCACCTCAATATGTCGATCACCGTGTCCGCCATTCGCGACAACAACGGCGCTATCGTGGGCGCCTCTGTCATTGCGCGCAACATCACCGCTCAGAAGCGCACCGAACAACAGCTCCGTCAGGCTCAAAAAATGGAAGCCATCGGCCGGCTGGCGGGAGGCGTGGCTCACGACTTCAACAATATTCTGGGGATCATCACCGCCTGCTGTGAACTGCTTCGCGGCCGCCTCCCCGCCAATAGCGCCCCGGTAACTTACATCGATAACATCCGCAAGGCCGCCGATCGTGGAGCTTCTCTCACCCGGCAACTGCTCACCTTTAGCCGCCAGCAGGCGGCGCAACCAAGAGTGTTGGATTTGAACGAGCGTTTGAAAGAAATCACCAAACTCCTGCGTCCGGTCATGGGCGACGATGTGGAGGTCGTCACCGTTTGCAGGTCCAACTCTGCCCTGGTGGAAGCCGATCCCAACCAGCTCGATCAGGTCATTCTGAACCTGGCCATCAACGCTCGTGACGCCATGCCCCAGGGTGGCCGGCTGATTTTGGAAACTGCCTCGGTGGAGTTCGACGCGGCCATCGCCCAGATGCACGCTCCCCTCACCGCTGGGAAATACGTCCTTCTGGCGGTCAGCGACACTGGCTCGGGCATGGACCAGGTTACGGTCTCTCACATCTTTGAGCCCTTCTTCACCACCAAGGAAATAGGAAAGGGAACGGGGCTGGGATTGTCTACCGTGTATGGCATCGTGCAGCACAATGGAGGCCACATTTGGGTCTACAGCGAGACTGGCCGCGGCACCACGTTCAAGCTTTACCTGCCGTCTGCGGACCACAAGATCGGCTTGGTCTCCGAACCCGAACCCGAAGCCGAAATTCCCAAACGGACGGGCACTACGCTGCTGCTGGTCGAAGACGACGAAATGATGCGCGCTCTCACCCGGGAAATCCTTCAGGAACACGGCTATGCCGTGATCGAGGCCAAAGACGGACATTCCGCCCTTGCATGCATTGCATCCAGCCAGGTTCATATCGACGTGATACTGAGCGACGTGGTCATGCGGGGCCTCAGTGGACAGGAACTTGGCAGGCGGCTGGGCGCGTCCCATCCTGATGTAAAGATCGTCTATATGTCAGGCTATACGGGCGAACTCATCGCTGAGCAGGAGCTCTTGCAGCCGGGCGTGAATCTGCTGGAAAAGCCATTTACCCGCGCCGCCCTGCTCAAGATCCTTGATTCGAGTCTGGCATAACGGTGCGTCTCTGCTACGGTAGCCCTTACTTCGGTCACATCTTCAAGTGATGGAGATCACACAGCGCTGTGCCAAATGGCGCAGGCCGTCCGCCTGTGAGACCAGGTCGGCAGCTATGCGACGACCACCAAGATCCAGCCAACGTCTTTTGTACAAATAGCTTATGGGCGCATTCATGCTTCTGTTCTGCTGTCTCGCCGATTGGCATGCTGACTGCCCTTCTACAGGGCAGACATCGCAGCATGGGCTGAAATTCAGCCGGAAAAGGATCTCGCATGGCGACCTCAATCATGTCCGTAGCAAGCCGCACCGTGGGTTCTGACTTTCAGCCATTGGCAGGCACTTCCACCAGACGTCGCCCTACGGGTTGCCGATCGTCGACAACTGCCTCAGCTGCAAACTGCGCAAGGACAACTTCTTTTGCAGTCTTCTGGCGTCCGCAACCATGAAAAACCTCGATGACATTACCCACAGCACGTCGTATCCGGAAGGTGCTTTGGTCTTCATGGAAGGACAGTCCGCCCGGGGGGCCTACATTCTTTGCCACGGACAGGTCAAGTTGATGACCACCAACAGCGACGGCAGAACGGTGATCCTGAAGATCGTGCAGGCAGGAGAAATACTTGGCCTTTCGTCTGTCGTGACAGGCAAGCCGCATGAGCTCACGGCCGAAACCTTGCAGCCGTCGCAACTGGCCTACATTGGACGCGAAGACTTGCTCCGTTTCCTTAAAGAACATGGCGATGCCTGCCTTCAGGCTGCGCAGCACTTGAGTCGCGAGTGTCAGTCGGCGTACGACGTGGTTCGCTCCATCGGACTATGCCACTCGGTTTCCGAAAAAATCGCGCGGCTCTTTCTGCACTGGGCCGCCGACGGAAAGCTCGGCGATGGCGTGGTTCGCCTTCAGGTTACTCTGACCCACGAAGAGATCGCCCAGTTGATCAGCTCGTCCAGGGAAACGGTCACACGGACACTGGCTGCCTTCAAGAAGAAACGCTGGATTGATCTGAACGGTGCGACTTTGATATTGCGAAACCTGCCGGCCCTGCAACAACTGGCCGCAGGCTAAGGGTTAAGGCGTTGGGGCTGAACGGAGCACCGCATCACAGTTCTCCTCCGACTGTGATGCGGTGTGGCGCACAAGGCTTTCCGCCCGAACCGTCCGCTTGCCGCCGCGAGGAATTTCACGCCTTTGAAGAAAATAGCGGGGCTTGTGCCAACTGTGACGCTAATACATCGGCCTGTGACCGCCATCACAGACCGTTGTGGGACGCCAGCGCAATCATGTTGGCATTCCAGTGAGGCGCTTTCATGATCGACGTATGGACCGTTGTGCTCTTGGTGTTATGCGCGTTCTACGTGGCCCTGATTGCAGGTCTCGCGCGGCGATCGTGCCGGCAGAATTGTCGAACCTGCGTTCACTGGCAGCACTGTTTGACCGAGCAGCTCGGCGTCTCTGGACCGCCAAACCACGACCATTGCCTGAAGCGCCCGGGATAATCCCGCCTGCCTGACAGCTCGTTGGTCCCCGTGTAGCTAATGCATAATTTGCCGATCGGCCTTGTCATTTCTTGCTGTCAGCGAGGTATGATTTTGGCATCATGGCAGACGCCCGGCACTCCTCCCTTCCATCTCACTTTTTTCAGTGGACACTACGGCGCGCAGTAGCGACGTTCGCCCTGTGTGCGCTGCTCTCCGGCTGGTCGCCCGCACAAACTACCAATGCGGGGAACGGACAGGCACTGAGTGGGATCCGCAGCTACATTGCCTCCGGATGGGACACGCTGACCCGATCGATGGCCAAGTGCGATACCGTAGTCGATCCGAAACTGACGGCGCGGTCGGTTCTGTACCTGCCGGCGGACTTCTCCGAGCCGGTTTCCGTACACAACCTGGAGAGAAGCTGCAACATTCAAGTCGAGCACCTGCCACGGGCGGTGCACGGACCTGGCGAAATTGACGGCAGCAAGATTAGCCCGCCCGGGTTGCTTTACCTGCAGAACAGTTATGTCGTGCCCGGTGGACGATTCAACGAGATGTACGGGTGGGATAGTTATTTCATTATTCGCGGCCTCCTGGTCGACGGCCGGGTCGATCTGGCACGCGGAATGGTGGATAACTTCTTCTTTGAGATCGAGCACTACGGGACGATTTTGAACGCGAACCGGACGTATTTCTTGTCGCGAGCGCAACCTCCGTTCCTAAGCTCGATGGTGCTGGCAGTCTATGACGTCGAGAAGTCGGCCCACCATGAGGATCATGCCTGGCTGGAAAAGGCCTACGGATACGTGAACCGCGACTATGAGATGTGGACGCGCGCGCCGCATCTGGCTGGCGATACCGGGCTCTCCCGCTATTATGATTTTGGCACTGGTCCTACCCCCGAGAGTCTGAAAGATGAAACTGGCTACTACCGGAAAGTCGCTGCTTATTTCGTTCAGCATCCCGATGCGGGCCGTGCTTACCTCATCGATCAGACGGAGAACCCATCACCGCCAGCCGTAGGAGCAAAATACGGCGTGCAAGTCTGTGACGTCGCCAACACCATGGCCCGGCCAGAATGCGATCCGGCTGGAGCGATTTCGCTGACCGAGGATTACTACAAGGGCGACCGCGCCATGCGCGAGTCCGGGTTCGATATTTCTTTCCGCTTCGGTCCTTATAGCGCCGCCACACATCACTATGCTCCGGTTTGCCTCAATAGCCTGCTCTACAAGACAGAGAAGGATATGGAAATGATGGCCACCTGGCTAGGGAAGAAAGACGACGCCGAAAAATGGCGGCAACGCGCCGCAGAACGCCAGGCCAGAATCGTGAAGTACTTGTGGGATAACGACCGGGGCATGTTCTTCGATTACAACTTCGAGACTCGAGAAATCTCCTCCTACGAGTACGCGACCACCTTCTATCCCCTGTGGGCAGGACTCGCCAGCGAAGAACAAGCGCGCTCCGTGGCGCATCGTTTGAAGATCTTTGAACATCCAGGCGGCCTGGCGATGAGTTCAAAAGAGACCGGCGTGCAATGGGATTATCCCTACGGCTGGGCGCCCATCCAGCTGTTGGGGGTAGAAGGCCTACGCCGCTATGGCTACACTTCCGATGCCGATCGTGTTTCTTTTGAATTTCTTTCAACCGTGGCGGAAAATTTCCGCCACGACGGAACCATCCGCGAGAAATACAACGTGGCAACGAGATCCTCCGAGTCACACATCACCGCCGGCTACAAGGAGAACGTTGTCGGGTTTGGCTGGACCAATGGCGTATTTCTTTCGTTGCTACAGACGATGCCGCAACAGCAAGTGGATCGCCTTGCGACCGAGCAGGCAGCCACCGGTACAAAGTAACAGCCCTGCTCTATTGCTTGCTGTCCTGAGCCGTCTGCAAACGCTCGGCTTCTTTGAGTTCACGATCCGCATCCGCAGTTCGACCCATATCCCGGTACGCCTGCCCTAGCAGGTGATGAGGAATCGGATTGTTGGGATCCATCGCCAGGGCGTGGCGAAGCGCCCGGACGGAGAGATCAATCTCCCCTTTTTTCTCCAGCACTTTTCCCATCAGAATGTAAGGGCCAGTGGAAGTGGCGTCCAACCAGATGGATTGCTGCAGTAGCTTTTCCGCCTCTTCGAATTTCTGGATGCGGGAATCAGCGTCGGCGAGTTTGTAATACGCCGCGGCATATCCAGGATTGATTTCCAATTCCATCTGAAACTCGGTAATGGATTCCGGTATCCGCGACTTGAACAGGTAAAGCTCCCCGAGCAAGAAGTGGGCCAGCGGAAGCTGCGGATCGAGCGCAATCGCTTTCTTCGCATACTCTTCGGCGACGGTCTCGAACTCCTGGCGCAACAGCATGCGGGCGGTGAACAGGTAGCTGGCGGCGGAGTCCGAGGGCACACTAAACATGCGCGCAAACGCGGTGCGCGCCCGTGGATAATCTTTGCTCTGGATGTAACAGACGCCGAGGATGTACGAAGCGTCAACGTTGGCGCGGGGAAACCAGGTCTGGACCTTTTCCAGCATGGGAATAGCTTCGGCCGGTCTTCCCGAAAGGTAATATGACAGGCCCAGCAACTGAGTTGCTTCGTTGTCCGCAGGATCATCCTGCAACGCCTTTTTGAGAAAATCGACGGCGTTGCTGTAATCGCCTTTCTTGTAGTACGCCACGCCGAGTTCGTGGGAAATTCCCTTCAATTCCGGGTGCTTGAGCGCCCAATTCTGTAGCTGGGCTATCGCCTCATCGTAGCGGCCCTGTTGTAGCAGATCCCTCGACTGCGCGAACGGAGGGCTGATTCCCGAGACCTCGGGGGAGCTAGCCGCGGCCGAAGCCGATGCTTTTCGGTCGGGAGAAACCTTGTCCTGACCCGCAGCCAAAACAGCCAGGAATAGAAAAATGAAAAACATCCGGCGTAGTGAACTCATAGGAAGAACCTGAAGCAGAATCTGCGACGATTACACCACAAAAAAGGGAGCCCGTTCGGGCTCCCTTGGATTCTGCAGGTTGGCGCCCGACTCAGAAATCGAGTCTTACGCCGAATTGCAACTGGCGCATGGTGGTGCCGTTTTCAATGTCCTTAATAAGGCCGGCGTCGGTTCCACGCAGTCGATACAGCGGTTTCCGGCCTGCGAGTTGAAGCTATAGACCGGGTGATTGAAGATGTTGTAGGCATCCAGGCGGAACTGGGCGCGCACCCGCTCCGTCACCCTGATGTTCTTCATCATGGCCATATTCGCCCCGAAGAAGGCTGGCCCGGTAAACTTGTCGCGCGCAATGGCGCCGAAACTTCCCTTTGCCGGCCTGGCGAACGATCCCGAGACGTCACCGTTGGCAGCCAAGGGAGCCACTGGCTGGTAGAACACGACCTGGTGCTTTATAGGATCGAAACTGCTTGTCTGTGGGCTGAAGTCTCCCACAAGACTAGGCCGGCAGGGCCCGGTATCGCGGTCGGCGCCGCATTCGGAGTAGTTGGGGGTCCAAGGCAATCCACTGCTCCAGTTGATCGTCCAGTTGGTCTGCCATCCGCCGATCAGCAAATCCAGCGCACGGTTAGCATTCCCCAGGTATGACTTGCCTTTGCCGAAGGGAAGCTCATAGACCACATTGCCGACGAAGACATGCTCGCGATTAAACTCATCGCGACCGTATTCCACGCCTGGATCGATGGGATAGTACTCGTCGTTATAGTTTTGAGCTCTGGACCAGGTGTAGTGGGCGAGTACTTGCAGACCTTTGGAGAATCGCTCAGTAATCTTGGTCTGCAACGCATTGTAGTTGTTGCTCGCGTCATTTCCCAGGTAGGTAAGGTCGGTTCTTGCGCAACAAGTCACGATCGACCCGTTCGGGGCGGTATGCGTGAACGCCGGTACGCCGCCCGGGTTAAAGACGCGGCGATCATTGAAGGGGACGCCGCTAGCGAAGCCTGCGACCGTCGCCTGATTCACGTTGTAAGACGGTCCGGTGCCGGCAAATATGTGAGTACCCTTGTTCCCCACATAGCCGAGCTCCATGCTCAAGTTCTCCGTGATCTGATGCTGAATAGTCACGTTCCAGGCATCCAGCGTGGGTAGGCGCATGCTCAACGGACGAGCCTTGATGTTTTCGCCCTCTTCAAATGGAATCAATCCGTTGCTGGGAATGGCCCCCGAGCAACTCGGGCAGGGGAACGGAAACGTGGTCGGACCAACTTGAGAAACCAACGTGGTTGCCAGCGTTCCCGGACCAAGCAGGAACGCGGGATTGTGATTGTCGCCGGTGACGCTCTGAATGGCCTGATTGACCAGAACCGGAAGATTCTGGCTCACGGTGTGGCCGAAGATCGAGCCGAACACTCCGATATCGAAGCTACGGCCATAACCCATGCGCACCACGGTTTTCGGGTTGATCTGGTAGGCGACGCCCAGTCGTGGAGCGAAGGCTTTGAAAGTATTGTCGATGTTTCCGTTGGTGCCAAAAGGACCTTCACCCGCCACCCGAATCGTGCCGGTGGTAAGGTCGGCAAAGCCACCCTTATCCTTGCCGTTGACCGTTTCCGGGAAGTAGATTTCCCAACGCAATCCGTACTTCAAGGTCAGCTTGGGAGTAATACGCCACGTATCCTGACCATAGAAGAACCAACGCTTTTGGCGCTCGGCTGCGTCTATGCTCGTACTCACATAGCGGTTAAAGCTGGTGACTTCGCCCAACAGGAGGGTGGCCCAATCGAGCCCGCCGCTTCCGGCATTGGCAGTCGCCAGTTGGTTGAAGCTCAATTGTCCGGCGCGGTTGGCGTCGCTGGGTACCCGCAAATTCCATGCATAGCGGATGTCGGTGCCAAACTTGTACTGGTGGTTGCCGGAGATCTTGGTCCAATTGTTTACAAACTGTATCTGGTGTTCGCTTTCCGTCAGCGGGCAATTGCACCGTCCGAAAAGCTGGTCCAGGCCTTCACCGAATCCTGCCTCGTTGGTGTTATCGCTCTTGACGATAAAGAACCCGGGGAGTCCGCCTGTCGTGGTGTCGCCGAGGTTCAAGCCCGGAATATTGAAATCGCTGGCGGGAGTGGCGCTCTGATCATTCTTGGTGGCATTCACCCCATAGTGGAACCACCCGAACCGAAAGTCGGTCAACAGGGTCGTGCTCAGCGCGTAGTCAAAACCGGAAGCCAGGCTGTAGTTCGTAACCTTCGACTGTCCATCCAGACCGTCAGGTCCAAAACCTTCGCCACCCAGGACGCCAAAGATGCCCATGCCCTGAAGACTAAAGCTGGCGCGGCTGAAACGCCCGAAGGTATGTAGTTTCGAAGTGGTTTGATCGTCAACGCGAACATCAAAACTGTTGTCGTCATAACTGCCGGAGCCGGCCCCGACGTAGTTATTGGTAATACCGGCGCCTGTGACGTTGGGAGCAGGCAAAGCCGCCAGCAGGGCAACGCCCTGGGGCGAAAGCATGCCGACGGGAATTTTATTATTGGCAAAAGGCGTCCGCGAGCCGTCCGCACCTGAGGTGGGGTCATAAATCTGGTTCTGGCCAGCATTCAGATATTCGCTGAAATCACAAAGACCGGTGGATCCCAGACAAGTGTTTCGCACCAATTGTGTGGGTACAGTTTTGATCAGACTGCGGCCTGTCTTACGCCGGGTGCCTTGATAGTCGCCGAAGAAGAACAATTTGTTCTTGATGATCGGACCACCGATCGAGCCGCCAAATTGCTGCCAGCGGTCGGGAGGAATGCAAACGCCCGGTGACCGGGTCGGGCGCAAACTGAGTAAAGGGATCGCGCGCTTCGGTGCATCGCGTACGGCGGAAGTAGAAAACGCTGCCGTGAAAGTCGTTGCTGCCGGACTTGGTTTGCGCAGTCACGACGCCGGCGACGGCCTTGCCGATTTCGGCGTCGTAGTTCTGCAACGCGATCTTGGTTTCGGTCACCGCGTCCAGGTTGGGGTTGACCACGATGATGCCGAGGATCGGGTCCTGATTGTCGGTGCCATCCAATTCGTAGGCGGTTCCGCTGAAGTGCTGACCATTGACGAAAATCTGCTGGCTGCCCTGCGGATTTTCCGTCGTCGCGTGACTCCAGCCCACCAGCTTCTGGGTACCCGGCGACATCAACTCAAACTCAGTGAAGTTGCGGTTGTACACCGGAAGATTTTCAACGGCCCGCTCATTAAAAATGGTGGCCACATCGGCGCGGTCGGTTTTCAGTTCCGGCGTCTCTGCCGTGACTTCGACCGTCTCACTGGTTCCACCAACCTGGAATTGAGCGTCCACTCGCTCGGAGGTATCTGCCGAGACGGTAATGTTATTGGCGGCGAAAGTCTTAAATCCCTGGGACTCAACCTTGACGTCATAGACGTCTAGGGATAAGGTGGGTGACATTGAAATTGCCACTCGGGTTAGTGGTAGCCTCGTCCGCAGTGCCCTTTCGAACGGACGTGACCGTCACTTTTGCACCCGCCACCGCGGCGCCCTGCGGGTCGGTGACCGTGCCATAGATACTTCCGTAAACCGCTTGGCCATTCGCCAAGGGAATAAGTGAAAAGAGGCATGTAATTGCCAGTAGGGACACAGCCAGAATAAGTCGCCTTGCCATCGTAATCCTCCGCCAGAATCAGGGCACACACCGCGCACAAGCTTGAGGCTTGGCGGCGGGCATTTTATTCGCGAGTTCGTCAGTAAGAAAACGCGAGCTTCGAATGTGGAGTGAATAAAAAGAAGAAAACGCGGAGAGAGCCTGGGCCGTAATAACTTCCGAACAACGGGGACAGAACCTTGTACCCAAGCTGAGGCTCCTCACAGCACAGGGTGTCGTACGTCACATCCCAGCGTGAGGAAAAAATTAGTACTCTTGTAAAGTCTTGTCAAGCGTCGGTAGTGGGTGGGAACCCACTACCCAAGCGTCTTGTATAGGTTTGCAAAAATATGAATTCACGTAGCTGCGAGGGCCCTTCCTTCAATATCACGTTTGCCCGCTGGGTAGAACTAGCGTGCCGGCGGTTGTAGCCGAGGGTCCAGTCCGGAGGCCTTACGAAACTCCTGGTTCGCTTCCGTCCATTCGCCTTTTCTCAGCAGTGCCAACCCAAGTTGATAATGCGCCGGCGGGTAGGCTGGCGATTGCCGAATGGCAGAGCGAAATTGCGAAATGGCCCCATCTAAATCTCCTGCATCCAATAGCCTGCGACCTGAGTTGGTGGCGAACGTGGCTGCCTGGAGGCTGGTCTTTTGCCTGCCGATAGTTTCCCCCGCTTGGCTCTCGCTTGCCGCGCCGGCAGCATCACCGAGTTGACGCAGCACAGCCGCCAACGTAGTGTGGGCACCGGCGAAGTCAGGCTGCAGCTGTATGGCCTCGCGCAACGCCACTGCGGATTCCTCTAATTTTCCTTGCTGCTTCAAGACTGTGCCCAGGGTGTAGTAGGCCTCGGCATAATCTGGCTTCGATCGAAGGGCCGCCTGAAGTTCTTTCGCTGCGGCGTCGAACTCCCCCTGCTGCCACAGAGTGACACCGAGCGTATAACGTATGTCGGCCTGCTGCGGCGCCAAACCCGCGGCCTTCTGCAGTTCTGCTGTCGCCTCCGGCAACTGGTCCTTCAGCTTAAGCGCGAGCCCCAGGTTGTAATGCAAAGTCGCATCCTGCGGGGCGGTTTTCAAAGCCGACTCGAATTGGGTGACCGCAGCCGCAAAGTCTGCCCTTTGCAGATAGGCCACTCCCAGATTTCCCAGATAGCCGCTGTCCTCCGGACGCAGGCGCAACGCAGCCTCAAACTCAGGAATGGAGCTGGCCGCATTCCCGACCTGGATCAGTGCCAACCCAAGGTTGTTGTGGGCATCTGGATCGCTTGGCTGAAGCTCGGCATAGTGACGAAAGGACACGACGGCGCCTTCGGCATCGCCCGTGCGCTGCTGCAAAAGACCGAGGCGGTTCAGCGCTTCCCCATACGCAGGCATGATCTTGACCGCCACCTGGAGCTCGCGGATGGCTTCATCTGCCTGGTTTTTTTCTTCCAGAACTCGCGCCAGATAATAATGCGCCTGGGGGCTTCCGGACGCCAATTGTACGGCGGTTCGCAGGTGGACCAGAGACTCGTCCAGGGACTTCTGATCCCAAAGCACGACACCGAGATGCATGTGGGCCCGAGCCAGGTCGGGTTGCAGCTTCAGCGCCGCTGCGAATTCCTGGCGGGCAGCATCGGACTGTTTTTGCTGGGCCAGCAGCGATCCCAATTCGTCATGCAGCTCCGCGCGCTGTGGTTCGAGCTGGGTAGCCCGGCGCAACTCAGCCACGGCACCGTCGAGGGATTGACCATAGCTTAGACCCCGGCCCAGACTGCGGTGAGCCTCGGCATCGTTGGGCGCAAGCCGTACGGCTTCTTTGGCCTCCTCAATCGAGCCGGCAACGTCCCCTTTTTGAAACAAGGCATTCGCCAGATTGATACGTGCCTGCACGAAATCAGGCTTGGACTTCAGCGCGGTACGGAAGTGATCGATGGCGGCATCCATCCGTCCCTGTGCGAGCAGCACCCAGCCCAGGGAATTGTGCCCCTCAGGACTGCGCGGTGAAAGGCGTACTACCTTCTCGAAGTCCGCCTGCGCAGTTTTCAGGTCCTGGCGTTTCAGCGCCGCGATTCCGTGATGGTAAGTACTCTCGAGCCTTGTGCCTTCGGTCGGCTTCTGGGGGAAGACTGGAACGGCGAGGAGGGGGGAACCAAGCAATAGGACGACGAGAGCAGCCGGAGTTTTTCGCAAGATCCTGAGCAGCACGGGTGACTCGATGATTCCTTCTGTGTCCATACTACTATCGCAAGCCGGCCTTCAGATGCCGCACGAGCCCGGCTTGACCTCGTCCCACCAGCGCCCTAGTATCCGAAAGGGCCATGAATCTTCCCCCCTGCCGCAATTCCCGCTTGGACCTCCACGTCGCGCGAATGTTGCTGCTTGTCTTCTCCACATCGTCTTTGTTCCTGCTGCTGGCCTACGGGCAATCGAAGGATCTGCCCCCACCTATCGCCAATTTTACTGATGACGCGGCGAAAGCCGGGCTCACGATGAGCAATGTCTTCGGTGGCCTGGAGACGAAGAAATACATTATCGAGACCACCGGCACCGGCGTGGCGATCTTCGACTATGACAACGACGGATGGTCAGACATCTTCCTGGTAAATGGCACGACTCTGGAACAGCCGTCCAAAGGAAATGTGCCGACGAATCATCTTTATCGCAATAACCACGATGGAACTTTCACCGACATGACCGTGAAAACTGGCTTGGCGGCTGCCGGTTGGGGACAGGGTGTTTGCGCCGGTGACTATGACAACGACGGCTGGGAAGACTTGTACGTCACCTACTACGGAAAGAACCGTCTTTACCATAACGATCACGGTGTGTTCGCGGAAGTGGGTGAAAAAAGCGGAGTCGCAGGATCAGGCAAAGCCTGGGGCAGCGGCTGCGCGTTCCTCGACTACGACCGCGATGGTTTGCTCGACCTGATCGTCACCCACTATGTGGACTTCGATCTTTCTACCGCACCAGCGCCAGGGGAGCGAACGTCCTGCATTTGGAAGGGAGTGCCGGTGATGTGCGGCCCGCGAGGCCTACCGGGCGCGAAAAACATCCTCTATCGCAACCGGGGGAGCGGTAACTTCGAAGATGTCACGCTGAAGGCTCACATTGACCAGACCAACGGGCATTATTCACTCGGAGTCACCACCCTGGATTTCGATGATGACGGTTGGCCGGACATCTATGTGGCATGCGACAGCACGCCCAGCATTCTCTATCGCAACAATCGTGACGGAACCTTCACCGACATGGCCGTGACCGCCGGCGCTGCCTTCAATGAAGATGGCCGCGAACAGGCAGGCATGGGAACGACGATCGCGGATTATGACGGAGACGGACGCCTGGACATATTCAAGACCAATTTCTCCGATGACACCTCCACCCTGTATCACAACGATGGTGACGGCACGTTCACCGATGCCACCTTCACTGCGGGACTGGGACTGCACACGCAGTATCTGGGATGGGGCACCATGTTCCTCGATTTCGACAACGACGGATGGCCCGACCTGGTGCTGGCGAATGGGCACGTCTATCCAGAAGTGGACAAATTCCATCTCGGCAGCAGTTACCAGGAACCGCGTGTGCTGTACCACAACAAGGGAAATGGCACGTTTGCCGATATTTCCGCCTCCGCCGGTTCGGGCATCAATGCTGCTACTTCGGCGCGGGGTCTCGCCGTCGGCGATCTATGGAACGATGGACAGCTGTCCATTCTCATCAGCAACATGAACACCCGTCCCAGCTTGCTGGTGAACCACGTTCACAGCGCCAACCACTGGATCGCCATCAAGACCGTGGGGAACCGGTCGAATCGCGACGGCATCGGCGCGCAAATCACGGTGAGGGCCGGAAAGAAAACGATGGTCGATGAGGTGCGCAGCGGCGGAAGCTACATCTCACAAAGTGATCTGCGAGTTCACTTCGGTCTGGGTTCAGAAAACAGGACTGACGAACTACGAATCCGCTGGCCGAGCGGACTGGTGGAGGGTTTCGCGAACCTGCCAGTAGATCAGATTCATACCCTGAAGGAAGGCTCAGGAATCGAGGTCAAGCCAAGCCCAAAAAAATCCTGAGACATTTGAGAACCGGGGCCGAACCAAAGCCCGCATTATCTGGATTTGGCATCCATGCCATCGAATCGCATGGTACGAATGACCCCTTCGCCTTCCTTTATATAGAGCACCTGATTGGGCTTGACGTCTTTTACCGTATCGGTCTGGCCGCTGGGCCAGTGGACCTCGATCAATTCTACTTTTTCGGCCCTGCCCAGACCGAAGTGAACCCGCAGATCACTTTGTGAAATGTAGCTTCCGCCACTGCGCACTTCATCGATCTGCTGGTGCGGCTTCGTCTCACCCACTGCCCGGGTAACACACCTGAGGCGGGCGCCAATTCCGCTGCGGTTGGACTTCGTGCCAATGGTCCTGATCTTGATCCAATTATTTTGCAGCTGGGAATCGCAACGCAGAAGCTGCGGATAGTCGTTGACCGTGTTCACAATGACGTCAATATCGCCATCGTTATCGAAATCGCCGAAAGCACATCCGCGGGAAGGCGAAGGGTCGTGGAGTGCTGTACCAGCCCGGTCGGTAACCTCTTCAAAGCGCCCGTTGCGAAGATTGCGGTACAACACTTTTCGCTGGGCGTATCCCGCCTCGGTCTTCAGTTGCTCGACCTCCGGATAAACGTGGCCGTTGCACAGCAGAATGTCGAGCCATCCATCATTGTCCATATCAAAGAACCCGCAACCCCAGCCGAGATATTGGGTGTGCATTCCAAGGCCGCCGCCAAAAGTAGCATCGTCGAAGTTGAAGTTTCCGCGATTGTGGTAAAGCGACGGCGTGTCGCCGGCGAAGTTGGTCTTCAGCAGATCGAGATTGCCGTCCAGATCGTAGTCGCCGGCGGAAACACCCATCCCGGCCTGGGGCTTTCCGTCGGCGCTCAGAGCGCAGCCCGCTTCCATCGCAACGTCAACGAACTTGCCTCCCTTTTTGTTCTGATAAAGGATGCTCGGCATAGAATCGTTCGCCACATAGATGTCCGGCCAACCGTCATTGTCGAAATCTGCCGTCAGCACACCCAGGCCGTAGGTTCCGTCGGTGTGAGTTATGCCTGACGCCTCGGATACGTCGGTGAAGGTTCCATCACCATTGTTGTGATAGAGAATGTTTTTACTTCCCGCGAGCCCAGGTGGCCCACAAGCCACCATGACACCCTTGTAAAGGCATGGGCCGGACTCCGGCACGGGAGCGGTGGCCAGATCCAGGTCTATATAGTTGGCGACGAACAAATCCAGACGGCCGTCGCGGTCATAATCCACGAAGGCGCAGCCGGTTCCCCATCGCGTTTTCTTGCCCGCCACGCCGGCCTTCTCGCTTACATCAGTGAACGTGCCGTCCCCGTCGTTGTGGTAGAGAACGTTTTTGCCGAAGTAAGTGACGAAAAGATCTTCAAAGCCGTCATTGTCGTAGTCGCCGATGCAGACACCTTGTCCCCAGCCGGTGTGATGCAGCCCCGCTTTCGCGGTCACGTCGGTAAAGGTGCCGTCTCGATTGTTCTTGAAGAGATGAGATGCCGGTTCCTGCCCCGCCGGAAAGCCTTCCAGACGCCAGCCATTTACCAGGAAGATGTCGAGCCATCCGTCATTATCGTAGTCGTAGAAAGCCACGCCGCATCCGGTGGTCTCGAGCAGATACTTGTTCTTGTGCTCGCCTCCGAAAATAGTCTTGACGTTGAGGCCGGACTCGCGTGCGACATTGCGGAAGCTGACCCCAAGATCACTTTCCGGTTTGGGCTCCGGCTTGGCTGGCGTTGAAGTTGGAGCCTGTATGGCGGGTTCAGATGCCCACGATTTTTTCGGCAGGACGAGCGACAGCAAGGACTCCAGGGGCAGAACCAGGGTAGAACGGCTCAGCGATTGGAGAAAACTGCGGCGTGAGAAAGGCAAGCCTGATATCCGATGACGCTTGGTGGAATGCGCCCCTACTTTGTATAGTACAGCCTTGCACCTTGGCAAGACCCGATGCCGACACTGATGGCGGGCGCCCGTTCTCGATCTTCACTGCTTGCGCGCATGCTGTGGCGGATGCGTTTCTTTACTCGATTACTACTACTTTGCTTAATCACTCCCCTGCTGGGGGCAGCGATTGCCGCCGCACAGACCTCTCCGGTCCTGGAATTGTCACGTCCCGTGCGGCCGTGGGAGTTCCTCTCGGCGGTAGGCACACGAGCAGGGCTTTTCGGAAACGAAGCCGGGCAGTTTGAGGCTTGGGTCTATCCGTTGAAGATTCTGCGCGGATTTCATCTTCGCTTTCTGTCGGGCGGCCGCGTTCTGCCAGCTGAAGCGCTTGCCCGAACCGTTACGGTGCGCCCTGAATCTAGCAGCATCCTTTATTCCAGCGACACGTTCAGCGTGCGGGAAACCTGGTTTGCTCCCGTCCACGAACCCGGCGCCGTCATCCGGCTGGACATTGAAACCGCCGAACCGCTCGAGGTAGAAGCCGCCTTTGAGCGAGACTTTACCCTGGAATGGCCGGCAGCTCTGGGTGGAACGTACGTGAACTGGAATCCCGCCTTGCATGCTTTTCTTTTCGGGGAAGAACAGAAGAAATACGCAGCATTCGTCGGATCGCCGTCGGCCGCCGAATACCGGGAAGAGTTTTTCTCGAATTACGCTTCGTCTACCGAGAATTCTTTCCGCCTGGGGGTCACCGCCAAGGGCAGGGACAGCAAAACCATTGTGATTGCGGCTTCGACGCAGGGACAGGCCGACGCAGAGCACGTCTATGAGCAACTGGCAACCGATTATGACAAGTTGCTGGCAGCATCGGCGGATTACTACCGCGCCTATCTCGATCACACCCTCAGTCTCGAATTGCCCGAACCACAACTGGAGCAAGCCTATGATTGGTCGCGCATCGGCATGCTGCAGGGAGTGGTCTCGAACCCGTCGCTGGGTACAGGACTGATCGCGGGCTACCGCACCTCCGGCGAATCGCAACGTCCTGGATTTGCCTGGTTCTTCGGGCGCGACGCACTGTGGACGTCGCTCGCGCTCGACGCCGAGGGTGACTTCGCGACCACGCGCACCGCGCTGGAATTCCTCAGCAAATACCAGCGGGCAGACGGCAAGATTACTCACGAAATCTCGCAGTCCGCGGGCCTGGTGCCATGGTTCAAAGACTATTTGTATGCCTACGCATCGGCTGATGCCACGCCGCTCTTCATCATCGCCACCAACGACTATGTGGTACGCAGCGGCGACGTGAACTTTGCCAAATCGCAATGGGACAACTTGTGGCGCGCCTACCAGTTCCTGCATTCGACTTACGATGCGCAGGGGGTTCCGCAGAACCTCGGCATTGGACACGGCTGGGTAGAAGGGGGCCCGTTGCTGCCGCTGAAGGCCGAAATCTATCAGAGCGGACTGGGAGCAGAAGCCCTTCGGGCCCTCGGGAACCTGGCTCACCTCACCAGCAAGGAAGATGTGCGTCAACAACTGGGGCAGGAGTTCTCCCAGCTGCAGACTCTGATTAATCAGACCTTTTGGTCGCCGGAAAAGAAGGCCTTTGCCTTTGCGCTCGATCAAAACGATCGGCGAATGGAAATCCTGAGCGTGCTTACTGCCGTACCCATGTGGTTCGGGCTTCTCGACGATGAGAAGGCTCAAGGCACAATCGACCAGCTCGCCGATTACGATCATCAGACCGACTGGGGAACGCGGATCATTTCTTCCAGCGATGTCCACTACAATCCCGGCGGCTATCATTTCGGCGCGGTATGGCCGCTTTTCACGGGCTGGGCCTCGGTGGGCGAATACCGCTATCACAGAGCCTTCCCCGGTTATCTCAACCTTCGGTCGAATTCCCTGCTGGCGTTGGATGGATCGCTTGGCCACGTAACCGAGGTTCTTTCCGGAGACTACTACCAACCACTTTCGACCAGCTCACCCCATCAGATATGGTCGGCAGCGATGGTGGTCAGCCCATTTCTGACAGGAATGCTTGGCCTGGAAAGTGATGCGGTAACGTGCCACATCCGTTTTGCCCCGCATTTACCGGCCGACTGGACCCACTTGAAGGTAAACAATTTTCGGGTGGGAGAAGCACGCTTCGACCTGATCTACGAAAAGGCGAGCGATAGCATCACCCTGCAAGTGTTACAGACCGGTGGCGAGTCATGCCAGGTTGAATTCGCACCCGCCGTGGGCTTGCGCGCCGACGTGCTTGGAGCGGAACTCGATGGACGTGCTTGGAAGGTGCATGCCCAGACGAACTCCCAAGATCAGCACCCGGATGCGCAATTTGCTTCCAGAAACGGCAGCCACGTCCTGCGCATTCGCCTGCGAAACAATTTTGAGGCCAGCGTATCATCCACTTTGCCACCGTTAGGCTCTGGCAGCCGGGGATTAAGAATCCTTTCGCAAACTTGGAGCGCCAGGCGCGACAGTCTTTCCCTCGAACTTTCAGGAGTTCCAGGGAGTGAATACAAGCTGGCGTTGTGGAACCCGGAGCCAATCACCTCAGTCGAGGGAGGCGCGGTGGTGAAGTCTCAAGCGGGCGCGGAGTTGTACGTCAAGTTTCCCGCGACCTCGGCGAGTTACACACATGCCCAGATCACTTTTCATTTCGCCGACCAACGGGCCGCACACCAAGGCGCCATCAACAAGTAATGGAGGGTTCCTATGCGTCGAAAATCTGCTCTCATTTCGATCTCCATGTTCTATCTCTTTCTTGCGCTCCCATTTGGTGAGGCGCAGAAGCCGCCGGTTGATGCGGAGGGTCGCCAGTGGTGGCAGCATGCGGTGTTTTACGAGATTTATCCGCGCAGCTTCGCCGATAGTAACAATGATGGCGTCGGCGATCTCAAAGGCATCGCTTCAAAACTGGACTACCTGAAGCAGTTGGGGGTTGACGCCATCTGGATCACCCCCTGTTATCCCTCGCCACAAGTGGATTTCGGCTACGACGTTTCCGACTACGAGAATATCGATGCGATGTACGGAACACTGCAGGATTTTGACCATCTGGCCGCCGGTGCGAAGCAGCACGGCGTGCGCATCATTATGGATTTCGTGATGAACCATACTTCGGACCGCCACCCGTGGTTCGTCGACTCGCGCTCGTCGCGCGCTTCCGCGCACCACGACTGGTATGTGTGGCACGATCCCAGAAGTAATGGTCAGCCACCGAACAACTGGATTTCCACCTTTGGCGGCTCAGCCTGGAAGCTCGACCCAAAAATCAACCAGTACTACTACCATTATTTTTATACCGAACAGCCCGATTTGAACTGGCACAACCCCTCGGTAGAGAAGGCCATGTTCGACGTGACGCGCTGGTGGTACAAGCGCGGGGTGTCTGGATTCCGGTTGGACGCGGTCGATACCTTATTCGAAGATCCCGACCTGCGTGACAATCCCACTCTGCCCGGCAAGAACAAGTACGGCGACCCCAACACTGAAGAGGATTACAACAAGAAACTTCCCGGGGTGCACGATGTGTTGCGCGATCTGCGCAAAGTCGCCGACGAGTCCGGTTCGGTGCTGATCGGTGAGACGTGGACCAAAGACATCGGCGAGCTCAAGCAATATTACGGCGAACACAGCAACGAACTGCAAATGCCGATGGATTTCATGTTCACGCGCGTGGACGAACTCTCGCCGGCAGAGTTCCGCAAACAGATTGCGGGTGTGGATGCTTCGGGCGGATGGCCGGTCTATGTCATCAGCAATCACGACATCCCGCGCTCTTACAACCGATATGGCGATGGGCGGCATAACGACGAGATCGCCAAGCTGATGGCCGGACTCTACCTCACGCTCCGGGGCACGCCCATCATGTACTACGGCGAAGAGATTGGCATGGAGAACAACGATCCGAAGCGCAGAGAAGACGTGAAAGATCCGATCGGCCGGCTAGGCTGGCCCATGGACAAGGGGCGCGATGGCGAACGTACGCCCATGCAGTGGGACGACACCGCCAATGCCGGCTTCAGCAAGGCCAACCCCTGGCTGCCTGTTCCCTCCAGCTACAAGACGCACAACGTGGCCAGCGAATCCAAGGATGCCAACTCGGTGCTGGAGTTCTACCGCAAAGTTCTGGCGCTTCGTCATCAGAACTCGGCCCTTCTGGAAGGCGAGTACATCCCCCTGAATCAGAATGACGCGAACGTGCTCTCCTACCTGCGCCGATATAAGGATGAGACGGTGCTGGTGGTTTTGAACATGTCGTCCGAAGCCCAGAATGTGACGTTTGATCTGACGCCGCAGGGTTTGGGGTCGGCAAAAGCAAAGATCCTGGCGGCAACCTCCGCGAATCCCCCGAAGGAAAGCTCGCTTTCATCCCTGACGCTGGAGCCGTTTGCCGTCGAAATAGCTGAGCTGACGAAGTAAAGCCCGCGTCTAGCGCTCATCTTGCCTGGACGGCCCCTTGAGATTTTCGCCACACGCGGGCCGCCCGGGCTTTAGTCTATCTATCTCGCGATGAGCGTTAACCGTTGGGTTAGCGAATCGGAAGTGCGGCCCATCCTCCTTCCGGGTGCTTCAGGAAATCGAGCCCTCATCCTTCTTTCTAAATCAACAGCTTGGATGACCATCGCGCCGAGACCGCAGTTCCTGCCCACTTATGGCATCGATCTTGCTATTCCCAGCGTGACTTGCAGGTTCAATGACAGGGAGGGTGCCATGAGCAGGACCATACTTTGGGCAATATTTCTGGCGGGGTGGATGCTCCACGCACTGCTCCAGGCGAAAGCCTCGGTGAGTTCGAAGTCCAACGGGCTTCGTTCCATACGTGAATGGTTCGCGCTGACTTGGCAATTCGTGTTCGCGCGATGGTTTCTCTCGGCGCTAGCTTTGCAATTATGGATGGAAGCTCCGGCTGTTTTCGGCGCGACCCTGGGAATCTCAGCCCTGCCGCTGACCAAAGCGACGGCCGGCATTTTCGGATACTCGGTAGATTCTCTGCTGGACAAACTGGGCGCGAGCTTCGGTCTGAAGATCGAAATTCCGAAACTTGCGCCACCTCGCGAACGAGAAGGGGAAGGACTTGCGCGCGAAGCCAGATTGTCCTCAGAGCCGGTCCGTATCCGTCCCATTCACCGTGCCTTGTCGCGGGTAGCCATTGGACAACGCAAGCCCGCGCAGTCGTAGATCGAGCAGAGCTCCCGGCCGCGCCCTTCCCGGGCTGAGATCTTACGGGGAGTGCCGTCACAGCGATTGGCATGGAGTGTTTATACAAACAAAAGCCCCCATTTTCTGATCCAACCCTGAAAATGGGGGCGAATAATTGTTAGCGCCGAAGTTTTCCTGCAGCTAGCTTCGCGCCGTGCCGCTCACGGAATGAAGTTATAAATCGCACCTTCGTTGTCGACGCCTCCGTGCACGGTTGCGCCATACAAATTACCTGCTCGGTCGGCAACCATTCCGTTGTAGACGAATGCTCCATCGGGAGGTCCCTGGAAGCTATAGACATTGCTCTCCGTCCAGGTACCGTGCCCACCCGGGGTTAGCTTGAAGATGGTGCCGCACCCGCAGGAAGGAGCGCCACCCTCGCTGGTCGTCCCGTATAAGTTCCCGGCAGCGTCAGACACGAGGTTGCTAATGGGACTGTTCCCATCGGTTCCACCGGTAAAATTGTGGATCACTCTCTCTTTCCATTCGCCGGTGGCTCTGGGAGACAATTCGTAAACCGAACCCAGGTCATTGGCGCCGTCGTAGTACGTGGTGCCGTAAAGATTTCCTACCCTGTCGAAAATCAGCGAGCCATAAGGAAAGCCTGCGTCCGGCTGGCCTTTGAAGGAGTAGAGAGTTTTCAGCCGCCACTTGCCCTGCACCGGGGTGAGCTCGAAAGCCGTGCCGGAGCCAAAAGCGCCGCCCGTGGTAGCCACGCCGTAGAAATTTCCGGCCTGGTCCGGAATCAATCGCCCAGCCGATCCCGAGCCGCCATCCTTGCCGCCGGTGAAGGCATGCACAACCCCGAAACTATACGTGCCGCCAGCATTCGGTTTCAGCCTGTAGATGGTTCCCACTCCGTATGCTCCACCGGTGGGAGTCATGCCATAAAGATTGCCGTGCCGGTCGAAAGTCACTCCCGCCCCGGGCCCGTAGCCGTCTGCGCCGCCTTGAAACGCATAAATCACGCTCTGGGTCCAACTGCTGCCGGACTTGGTCAGCTTGTAGACTACGCCGCAACCACCTTCACAGGCGCCTCCGCCTCCGGTAACCGCCGTCCCGTAGAGGTTGCCCTGAGCGTCAAGCGTGACGCCTTTGTAAGGCTCGCCCCCATCGGCCCCGCCGGTGAAGTCGTAGAGCACAGTGTGGGTCCAACCGCCGCCAGAAGGGGAAAGCTGGAAAATCGTCCCCCCGCCGAAATCGCCGCCTTGTACAGACGTACCGTAAAGATTGCCCGCCTGATCCGCGACCAGGTCCGTGTCGGTATACTCGCCGTCTTCGTCTCCGGCGAAGCTGTAGATCACCTTTGTGGTGCTCGCCCAGGCGGCGCTCATCAACAAGGCGGCCGCCGCTAAAATAGTTAGAATTCTGCTTACCCCGAGTCGTCTGATGTCCATTTCTCCTCCCGTCCGGAACCTCGTTTGGGTCGAAAGTATGGAGGTTACGGCAACTATAGCGGGTGGAAACTATAGCACTGAAATGGTGCGCGGGCACGTCATTCCTGGACTTTCCCCTGCAATCAGCGGCAAACGACCCCAGAAATTGTAGATGAAACCTGGAAGGCTAGTTCGTACAACCATCTAATGATTCTTGTTCTTCCCACGCGCTGTCCTTTGCGGCACGTAGGCGGGCTGGTCCACGGGGAAATTCAGGCTGAGGTATTCGACGAACTCTTCGCGATCCCCCGGCATTCACCACCGCGCCCCACTTGATCATGTTGCGCGAGCGTTGTTCCGGTGAACCCGCCAACGATGATTGCGACCGAATCAGAACCAACTGGAGAATTCCCTTCCGACATACCCTAGCTCCTTGGTTCGACAAAAGAGTCTTGAACGAACAAGGCCTGTTCTGAGGCGTCAAAAAACATCACCGGCCGACCGGTTCTCCCAAACAGCAGCCGGCCGGTGATTTCCATGGAGGAGCTCTAGAACGTGTAATTCAAGTCGAACTGAAAGCGGTTGAGGTAAGGCTCGGGATCGCCCGCCTTGCTGATGGTTTTGCCGGCCAGGGCGGGATTGTTTTCCAATCCCGTGTTCAGGGTGCGGCCATGCCACCAGGTCAGGCCGGCCACTGTATTGGAGCGTAGCTTCCACAACGCGTACACCCGGTTCTGCAATATGTTCGTCGGAGCTCGCTGGTCGCTCTCGGCAAACGATGCCAGAACCGAATCCTGCTCTTGTCGAAGCCACGCATAACCGATTTGCACATCATTCCTGTTCTTCACCTGCCCCAGACTAATGTCCGCCTGGTACGCCTTGTTTTGCCCGCCCAGGCTGGCAATCAGGTTGCCCTTGCTGTCCAGCGGATGGTCGGCCGCATCCAGGTTCTGCTCGTATTCCAGCAGCGCGTTCAGCGGGAACCGCGTCCATCCCGTCTTGATCTGGTTGTTCAGGATGAAGTCGGAGTAAAAGAATCCCGACAGGAAGCGCGGGGTGCCGTCGGCATCGCTCACCACCGCATTGGTGAGGCCGTTCCCCGCGAAAGCGCAGGGCGGAGTCGAGGGCAACTTGCTGCTGCCCGCCGATCCGCTCGCGCATCCCGGTCCTTCGCCAGGAAGAGGAATCGTCCCCCCACCGCTGTCGGTCGCCTTGGTGGCCTGCACCGCAAACGCGCTGGCCTGCAGAATCGCACTGGTGTTCTGCCACTTCAACAGCAACAACGACGGCGTCGCCGTCCACCGCCCAAACTCCAGCTTGCTCGATACCTGTCCCCCTAACGCGTACGAGTCCGTCCCCCGGGAGACTTCGCTGAACAAGTAATTGATGGCCTGTGCCGTGAAGTTTTTCACCACCGGCGATTTGGTGTCGAAGGAAAACTTCACATTGAAGCCTTCCGGATTGATGTCCTGATCTCCGGTCACCCCGCTCCGCTGCCAGGCATAGGCGAACTTCCCGCCCGTGGCCGAGAACCAGCGGTGCGCCACCGGGTTGTAGGTGATGTATCCCTTGTCCAGTCCGATCGTCTTGCGGTCGAAAAAGTTGGTGAAGGTTTCGTTGGTGGTGGTGGGATCGCCCAGCGAACCCGTGGCCAGCGCAAACCCGCCGAAGAAATCCTCGTTCAACTTGCCTTCCACCCCGAAACGCACCCGCACCCGCGCCCGGTTGCGGTCGAAGAACTTGGGCGAATCCTGAAAGAAACTCTCTCCCCGCAGGCGGATGTCTCCGGTGAAGCGGAAACGTCCCAGCAGGTCGGAGAGCGCGCTCAACTTCTTGTCGTCCTCCTGCGTCTTGCGGTTGACCAGAGCCAGCGAGGTTTTGGCTTCCACCGCGTTGGCCGAGGCCTGATCGGCCAGGCGCTGCGCTTCCGCCGCCGATTGCTGTGCTTGCACCGCGGTCGTCTGCGCCTGCTGCACGCCGTCCTGCTGCTTCTGCGCCACCGCATTGGACTGCTGCGTGACCTCGATCAGTTGCTGCACCTGCGCCCGCAACTGCTCCATCTGCTGGCGTTGCGCCTCTAATTGTTGTTGTTGCGCGGCCACCACGGACCGCAGATCTTTGACGGCCTGTGAGGCGCCGGTCGTACTTCGTGCTGATTTCGCTTTCGTGCCAGGCGAAGCTGATTGGCCAGAGAGAGCCGTGGTCATCGCCACAACGATGGCCAGGGTTTGGAACCATGTTCGACTTGCTATGGGTTGCATGAATCTGCGCTCCTTGGTTTGTTTTGCGACGGGGACACCAGAGACCAGCTCAATCGGCCAGAGGTGGTGGCGTAAATTGCAATCACGAAATTGAAATACAACTATGTCCATAATGTTACTTGTATTACTGCCAGCGAGCTCCCTTTCGGCCCGCCAAAAATAGTTCTGCAGCTTATGAACGCAAGATGCCTGCCACGCTAGGCCGCGGGCACTAAGCCCCACTTATGCTGTAGCCGGCGCTCTACCGTCTTGAAGACCAGCCCGTCGACTACATAGCCAATGGCAATGATCAGGATCATGACCGCGATGACCTGGCTCATGTCGTTCAGATCACGGCCCATCATCAGCAACTGTCCCAGACCGAGGCTGACGAAAATCATCTCGCCGGAAATCAGCGACCGCCAGGCGAAAGCCCATCCCTGCTTCAAGCCCGTCACGATATAAGGCAAGCTGGCGGGCAATAGCACGTACCAGAAGAGATTGAAGCCGCGAGCGCCCAGATTGCGTCCTGCCATGCCATAGATCTTCGGCATCTGCTTGCGCCCGTCTTCCATGGCGATGGTCACGGAGAGCAGCGAACCCATCACCACCACGAACAGAATCGCCTTTTCGGTCAGCCCGAACCACAGCACCGCCAGCGGCAGCCAGCAAATGCTCGGCAGGCTCTGCAGGCTGACCAGCAGCCCGCCCATCGTCTCTTCCAGGAACTTGTTGCTGGCGACGCCCAGTCCCAGAATCATTCCGAGCACGACCGAGATGCCATAGCCCATGAGCATGCGCTTCATGCTGACGGCAATGGCGATCCAGAAACTGTGATCCGCAAATCCAGCCCACAACGACTCCGCCACTCCTTTGGGCGTGGGAAAGACATACGGCGGCCAAATTTTCAGCCAGGCCAGCAGAATCCAGATGCCGATCAAAACCGAGTAAAAGACTGCGTGCCTAGCGAACCGTTTCATGGCCGTACTGCTCCTCCAGAGATTTGTTGATCTCTTCCCGCAAGCTGCTCAGGATTTCGGCGGCGGTCTTGGCTACGGTCACGTCTTCCAGATGACGCGGCCGCGGCAGGTCGATCTGGAATTCCTCCTTGATCCGTCCCGGCCGAAACGTGAACAGAGCCACGCGATCGCCGAGCCGGACCGCCTCGCGCACATTGTGGGTAACGAAAATGATGGTGCGCCCGGTCTCCGCCCAGATCCGCTCCAGCTCGTCGTGCAGCAGGTCGCGCGTCTGCGCATCCAGCGCGGCAAAAGGCTCGTCCATCAGCAGGACGTCGGGTTCGGTGGCCAGCGCGCGGGCCAAGGCCACTCGTTGCCGCATCCCGCCCGAGAGTTGGTGGATGTAGCTGTTGCGGAACTGCGACAGATGCACCAGGCGCAGGTAGTACTCCGTCCGCTCATCCCGCTCGGCCTTCGCGATACCTTTCATCTTCATGCCAAATTCGACGTTTTCGCCGACCCTCAGCCAGGGAAAAAGTCCGAGTTCCTGGAAGATGAGAATGCGGTCCGTGCCCGGTTCATTCACCAGGTTGTTGTCTACCAGCACGTGGCCCGAAGTCGGCCGGTGCAGTCCGGCGATCAGGTGCAGCAACGTTGACTTCCCGCATCCCGAGGGCCCGACGATGCACAGAAACTCCCCTGTCTGGACCTTCAGATCGATCCGGTCGAGCGCCAGCAGCCGTGTTCCGTTATCGGTCTGGTAACTCAGCGAGATGTCGCATAGCGAGACCTTAGGCGGCTCGTTGACGGGGCGCGCCGGCAAAACCGCGGTCGCAGCGCTGGTCTTCCAGCGGCTCATCCCGGCGCGGGCCGGGCTCCGGTGGTCGCCGGAGAAAGGCTGAGGAGCCGTTGTCATTGGATCGTCTTCCTTCCCTTTTCCGCCAGGACCTGGTTCAGAAGACTCAAGTCGTACAGTCTGGAAAGGTCCGGCATTTCCCGTCCCAGAAAACCCGCTTCAAATGCCGACTGTGCTGAGGTCAGCAAGGAATTACGCAGGGGATCGTAGGTAACTTCAATGCGGGTAAATGCCTCATCGAGCAATCCCGCCGAGAGGGCCTTCCCCGTCTCTTTCTGAATCTGCTCATTCAGCAGCTTCTTGGCTTCCGGCAGATGACCGTTGATCCAGTCAGTCAATTCCACATTCGCCCGAATCCAGTTCTTGACGATGTCGGGATGCTCCGCCAGAAACTTCTTGCTCACGATCAGGTTCGTCACCACAAACTGTCCCTTTGGCCAAAGGTCGCGTTCGTCCAGAAACAGGCGCCCGTTCCCTTCGCGGATCAGACGCGTTGCCCAGGGCTCCGGCGCCCATGCCGCATCCAGTTCCTTCTTCAGGAACAAGGTCAGCTGATCGGGATTGGCCATCGGCATCACCTGCACATCACCACCCTTATCGGTGGACTTCATCCCGTGCGCCTTGAGCCATGCGCGCAAGGCGACGTCCTGCGTGTTTCCCTGCTGCGGCGAAGCCACTTTCTTGCCATGAAAGTCTTCGGGCTTCTGAATTCCCGCGTCCGCCCGTACGACCAGAGCCGCTCCGCCACTGGCCGCCCCGGCTACCACACGCAGCGCCTCTCCCTGGGAGCGCACATATCCGCTAATCGTCGGATTGGGTCCGATATACGTCATGTCGATGGCCCCGGCAAACAGCGCCTCGATTGCCGACGGTCCCGCGTTGAACGTTTTCCAGTCGATCTTCACGTTCGGTCCCAACGCCTTCTCGAAGTATCCGTTTGCCTTGCCTACCATAGGCTGTGGATGTGTGATATTAGGAAAAGCACCCACCCGCACCACAATTGGGCTTCCCTGCGAATGCCCGATCAGCGAGCCCCCAAGAATCACCCCAAGCAATAACCAGACCCGTCTCTTCATCCTTGCCCCTGTTTTCCATGGACTACCATCGGCAGAACACCGCTCTCTTCTTTCTTGCGGCGGTTTTTCTTTCCCCGGGACGATCCGCTGTCCGGCCCACCCACGATCTCGGCGAGGGTGGTGTTCTCCAAAATCTTCGCCGCCGCATCCCTGACCTCGAGAAACACCTGGTAAAGCGCCCGGTGTTCCGCATCGCGATCGATCAGTACCCGCAACTGCTCTGCGTCGCCAAACGGGGCCAGCGGCCCGTCAATCAATCGGATAATTTCGCTCAGGTGGATCGCGGAGGGCGGACGACGCAGCTGGTATCCGCCCTTCGCGCCACGCACGCTTTCCACAATGCGCGCGTTCTTCAATTCCAACAGAATCAGTTCCAGAAACTTTTCCGGCAGATCCTCTTCGTAAGCGATATCGCGGATGCGAATCGCTCCCTGGTTGTAGTGGCGCCCCAGCATCATCAGCGCCTGCAGAGCGTACAAACCCTTCTGGGAGATCTTCATGGCCGTTTATAATCTCACAAATCCCTATCGTTGTAATAGAGTTTATTGACATACCAGACAATGCAATCCCTTCTCCAATCCAATCACTTCCTCTTTGCCTAGTGTTTTCAAGGGATTCCGTTTGTTCCCAGTTTCATTCCGCAGGGCCGGAATGCAGTTTCTTGCACGTTCGCCGCAGAGTTTTGCCCAGGGACGTGCGGTGGAAAGGGCACAGCCGGCTTCGCCTCAATGGAAACAGGAATGGTCCAGTCTTCTTCTTGCTATTTATTCTTGCTATTTACGCCGCGCGGGTCGTGGAGGAAGGTTCCCTCCTGCAGTTCGGTGAACGCCTGCTATAGTTGTTCCTGAGTGTTCATCACGATCGGGCCGTACCACGCCACCGGCTCCTGTAGCGGCTTGCCCGAGATCAGGAGAAACTGCTTCTGCAACAAGGCCTCCAACCGCATGATGGTCCCCGCAACCGAATACGGGCAACTGAGGTGGACCAGTCCGTTATCTGGAAGGTTCGGAACGGATGTCATACGGTCATCTCCAGGATGCGATAGCAGTCAGCTTTTTTCGGTCAGATCATTGATTGACGAAAGCGACCAGCCTGGGAATGACCTGGTCCGGCGCCTCTTCCATCAGCCAATGTCCCGAACCTTTGACCACGACCCCGTCGACATTGACATCCACCAGCCGGGCCTGTTGGATCAGAAAGTCGCCTGAGGCTTTTTCCCCGGTCAGCACCAGCATCGGCACCGTCAGTTTCGTTTGCGCAAACTGGGAAAAATCTTCGGCGTCCTCCGGAAACGCATGGAATACCTCAAACCCGGCGCGCATGGCTCCGGGTTGCGCGTACGCCTTGGCATAGAAGCGGCGATCACTCTCAAGCACGGAGTGCTTTGGATCGGCGGCAAAATCGTTCCAAAAATGTTCCAGATAAATGCGTTCGCGGCCATGCACCAGCTTGAGCGGCGTCTCGCCGTAAAAATGAAAGTGCCACAAATCCCGTAACAGCCACACCGTCTTCCAGTCGCCAACCCCGGGGAGGAAGGCGTCGAGCAATGCGATGCGTTGAACTTCCGTCGGATACTGCGCGGCGTAGGCATAAGCCACCATCAGTCCAATATCGTGGCCGACAATCTGCGAGTTCTTGAAGCCCAGCGTGGTTGCCAGCGCGTGAACGTCCTGTGCCATGGTTTTCTTGTCGTATCCACCCGGCGGCCTGGAAGATTCTCCGAAGCCTCGCAAATCGGGGGCGACTACGGTGTGGGTCTTTGCGACCTCAACCATGAGTGGCCGCCACATGCGGGATGTTTCCGCAAAACCATGAAGAAGGATGACCGGACTCCCCTTGCCGGCGAGCAAGTAATGAAGTTTGACGCCATTGACCTCCGCATAATGCTCTTCAATAACGATCCGCTGCTGAGCCTGGACGCTGCTGAAATTGGCAATCACCAGGATCACTACAGGAAATGCCCGAAACAATTTACCCATCACAACGTTCATGAAAACTCCCGAAGTGGATTTGACCTGATACTGCGCTGTCCGTCGAGTCGTCAGTGATGAACTATAAGGAACGATTTCATCACGCCTTCCATTCAAGCAATTTGTCTCAGCATGGAGAAAATCAAATTCTTGCTTATCGCGAGCGCTAAATTTCCGCTAATGCCCGATGCACCAGATGGACGGCAATCGCGCCCTCCCCCACAGCGGAGGCCACCCGCTTCACATTGCCTGAGCGCACGTCGCCCACGGCAAATACTGCCGGAAGGCTGGTTTCCAGCATTTGCGGCGGGCGGGTGAGGCGCCAGGTGAAAGACGGAGCCGGGCCAGGAAGAGCATCCAGATCTCGCCCAGTCAGAATGAACCCCTTGTCATCCATGGCAACGCAGCCTTCCAGCCAATCGGTTCGAGGCGACGCTCCCGCCATAATGAATACGTGGCCGATATTGTGGGTGGAAGTTTCACCGGTATTCCGGTCGAGCCAGGTAACGCGCTGCAAGCCTGTTTCGCCCTCCAGAGCCGTGATTTCCGTTTTGTAGTGCAGCGCAATAGCAGGATTCTCCAGAATGCGCTGAATCAGGTAGCGAGACATGGTCTCCGATAGTTCTCCAGACCGCACCAGCATGTGAACCATGCCCGCCGTCTGCGAGAGATAGACGGCCGCCTGCCCGGCCGAGTTCCCCCCACCGACTACAATCACATCTTCGTCTCCACACAGCTGGGATTCGATATTGGTGGCCCCGTAATAGATGCCCTGACCTTCGAACTTCTTCAGGTTGGCCAGTGGCGGCTTGTTGTACTGGGCCCCGGTGGAGATGACAACCGCACGCGCAGCCAGCGCGTTGCCGTTATCCAGAATCACCTCATAAGGGTGGCGCTTGCAGTTGAGCCGCACAACCGTGTGTCCCACCATCATCTTGGCCCCGAATTTCTGAGCTTGCGCGATCGAGCGTGCCGCCAGTTCCTGTCCAGAGACTCCAGTGGGAAATCCCAGGTAGTTTTCGATCTTTGAGCTGGATCCCGCTTGTCCGCCGGGAGCATCCGTCTCGATCACCAGCGCATCTAGACCTTCGGAAGCGGCATAAACGGCAGCCGCGAGGCCCGCCGGGCCCGCGCCCACGATGATCACGTCGCGCACCTGAGACTCGTCGATGCTGACGTTGAAGCCCAGACAATCTGCCAGCTGCTGCGTTGAAGGATTACGCAATACGGTTTGACCATGGCAAATCACCACCGGAACGTCCGCCAGCTTTACCTCGAAGCGATCGAGCAGTTCCTGCGATGCTTTGTCGGTGTCCAGGTCCACGTAGGTATAAGGATGCGCATTGCGGCTGAGAAATTCGCGGATTCGCAGGGTGTCGGCAGAGTGGCGGGAGCCCATCAAAATGACCGTGCCCTGGCCGCGGCTGATGAGCGCCAGGCGCCGCAGGATGAACGCCCGCATGAAGATCTCGCTCAATTCGGCATCTCTTGCGACCAGCGACCGCAAGCCGTCCGCACTGACTTCGAGAAATTCACCCGCCTCGGTCACCCGGCCCCGCACCAGGCAGCGCTGACCGGAGATCATCGTAATCTCGCCGGTAAACTCGCCCGGGCCGTGCGTCGCGATGAGCCGCTCGCCCCTAAGGTCGGGCTGCACGATCTCCATGCTTCCGGAGAGCAGCACAAAAAAGGGGACGTCCGTATCGTCGGGCTGAAACAGTGTTTCGCCGGGCTCAACCTGGCGCAGCTTGCCGCCGGGACGAATACGGTTGATCTGTGCCGCCGTCAAGGTCGGAAAAGCTTGCGTACGAGCGTCGAGCGCACTAGGTGCAGGCCAGGTAGACATGGTTTTTTCCTGTCAGGTGGAATCGATAGCCGCGAGTAACAAATAATAGATGAGGTACGCACCTTTTCGGCTTCAGCCGTGGCCGCCCCCCACTCACCTGCCCATTTCTTTGATTGTGCATCGAACTGCCCGGCCTGCGCCACAACGCGAGAGGGCCGGGCCCTAATGCTTGCACCAGAGCCGCCGCTTTTGAGAGCCAACGCGCAGGAAGGACCTGCGCGCCGCACCACCGGAGCGCTTTCAGTCCTAGGTTGTAAAGACGTATGCTTACGCTGCGCCGGCAGTCTTTGACGGGCCTTCGGCCTCAACCAACGGCACGTTCACCAGATGTTCACTCAGAAACCAGACCTGCAGCTCATTCGTGCGCAGCACCTCGCTAACCGCCAGATCATTCGTCCCGTCATCGCCGAGTTTGGAAGCGCGGCTTGCCAGTGTACGGACTTCCCGAATAATCACCTGATGAGCATCCAGCAACCGCGACAGTTGAACGGGAGCCTCTTCGCGACCGCGAGGCGGCCGCTCAATTTGGGTTGTCTCGGCCACGTCCGCAGCCATGGCGATACTCACGCCGCCCAGTAACTGAATTCGCTCGGCGATCGCATCCACCAGTTCAACCTGCTCGTCATAATGCTTGTCGAAAAGAAGGTGGAGTTGGTAGAAGGTCGGCCCGGCAACCTGCCAGTGGGATTTCTTGTACAAGTCGCGAAGGGTCATGGTGTCGGCGAGCAGCTGGTTCAATTGTTCCGTCATTTCCAGGCGTACGGGTTCTTCAAGTTCAAGCGGCAGCAGATGGCTCACCGTACCGTAAGATTGAAGCTCACGCGCTCGCTGATGAAGGCGCGGCTGTGCACTGATGTTGTGGGCAGATTTCGCGTTTATCGGTCTCTTTGCCATCAGGACTTCCTCCTCGTTACAAAGTGCTATAGATTGTGCATCCACCGCGAGTGGTTCAGAATCTCTTTTACCCGCTTCAGATGCCTGTGCGCTGAATTGCGGCTACCCATGGATCGCACTCCGAGGCCCTGGGGTAAAACCCGGCCCAAGCGGGAGTGTCTCGAATGGAATGATTGGGGTTATTGACTCAACCGGCCGCTAGCCGCCGGAGGCGGTGCTTTCGAGGGGGGCAATTTGCGCGATCCATTTCTTCGAGTCAAACTTCCTTGCCGTATTGGCCGAAGACATGTACCGGATTTGCCAAACACCGGACGATCGAACCAGGCTCGACCATGCTTGCCCGCAATCGCCCGGGCAATGCCCGCATCGCCGTTGGGGTCGCGCCCATCCAGTAGGTAGCGGTCATTGAGCCAGAGGACACGCCGGAATGCAATCGCCACCGACGGGCTCCACTCCAGGCGAACAGCTCAAGATGCACCAGCACCTGGGCGTCGAACTGCTTTACGTGATCTCCGGCAGCCTGGAAACGCCCATTGGCTCTGACGTCCGCACTCTTCACTCAGGAGATGCGATCTATTTTGACTCAGCGGTACATCGGAAGTACCAGCGCTAGGCAAACGACCCTGCGGGGCGGTCATCGTAACCACGGGATAGGCAGGCCGTAACTCGCCAGTCCGTGGACTACTTTTGAAGTGCCGCAGCGCCAGTGCCGCCCGCATCCGGCAAGGCCCGAAGTTCAGTGCGGATCCACTCCAGCTCTTTTTTGTCTCGCACAACCGCGTTGAATTCTTCCGCGGTTTTGTAGATCACAAGGGTTGAGCCGGGGGGAACCGCAGCGCGCAGCTTTTCCTTTGCGCTCTGAGGTGTATTGAGCTCAAAGATCGCATCCTGGAAGCGGAGTTTCTTTGCCTGGATTTTCGGCAGCGAATCCACGGGATCCAGTCCCACTATCTTCTTCAGAAATTCAGGCCTTACATATTCTGGCCGCTCCTCCTCCGGCACGAAAGGAGACTTGGCCATCCAGGTCGACCAATCGCCCCATGGATCGATCACATCCAGCACTTTGATACGCGGATCCACGGCCGAGGTGAGAATCGCGATACTGGCTCCCGATCCTTGCGCGAACATCCCGACGTGGCTCATATCAAAGTCACCCCGGGCAGACAGGTAGTTCAATACCATCTGCACATCGTGGGCTGAGCTTGCCAGACACTCCTGTAACTCGCTGATGAACCATTCGCGCATCGGCCGGTCATGATAGCGATGCCCGGTAAGAGCGGAGACGAATCCTACGGCGGCAAATCCCTCCCGTGTGACCGCCTTTTGGTAGTCGTTGTTCTTGAAGCGGTCGGTGTCGGTCGGATATCCGTAGAGATACAAGACCACAGGAGGTTTCTTGATTCCCTTGGGCTTCATAAGGTAAACGTCTAGCGGGTCGCCCCATCGCCACTGCAGTTGAAGCAGTTCCTGGGTGTAATCCGGATAGTCGTTTACATCGACCGCCAGCGCTTGAACCGGCCTCAAATTGCTTCCCGCTAAAGCGGGCGAAGTCCAGTCCTCTTTCACGCCTTTGAAGCGCCGGTCAGCGGGATCGGCGATCGGAGGCGTGGTCGGAATCAATTGGGCAGCGGCAGGAGTAAATGAGATGAAGGCTTGCCCTAAGACGAGCACGGTGATCAAGCGAACGAGACGGAAACGTCCTGGCATCTATGCTTCCCCCGCGGAATGCGCTCCACAAAGAGCGATTTTGAAGTATAAGGGCGAGCTGAAATTCCAGCTCGCCCCAACGCCGAATTGTGAGACTGGCTACTTACGGGACGATGACGCAGGAAGTGTCAGGAAACGTCTGCGCCAGTTTGGTGGTGGTGTCGGAAGTACTCGCTACGCCACTGTTGTGCAGAATGCAGCCACCCATGTCGCCGCCTTTGTCACCCAGGGTCCCCAGGTTAACCGGCGCCACACCTTCCTGCGTGTAGTGCGACCGCAGGAGAGTAAGGCCCGGATCGGTCGATCCCACCTTCGCGATAGGCACGTAGTCGGGAGTGCTGTTGACAGCGAACGTGCCAGCGCTGGTCGCCAGCAGCTTGGCGCTGGCCAGGGCAGCGCCGTTGCTGACCAGTCGCAGAACCGACCATGACCGGTAGGAACCGTTGCGCAGGTTGGGAAATGACAGATTCCCGCTCCAGATGCTTTTCTCGGGGCAGGGGAACTGGGCGCTGCAGGATGCGGGCAAGTTTGCCGAGGCTGGTAAAACCCCGGCCGTAGCAGGCTGTCCCGGATCAATGGTGGTTCCGTACTTGTGAAAGATTGGATCCACTCCATTCAGGGTCAGATAACCATAGCTCGCATTGTTGGAGATCGAACTCACGTTGCCATAGCTGAAGAACGTGTAGCCGATGCCGTCATGCCCGAAGTTAGCATTGGAGTTCAGAACAAACTTGACTTCCTCTCCGGTGCCAATCGAACGCCACCGGCTTCCGCCGGCGGTACATGGCAGGGCGGCGAGCGGGTTCATGTGGTTTACACCGGCTTCCTGGCTTTTGCCCGAAGCGTTGGGGTACCGGAACACGGTGGCTTCGGTGGTGTTCATCGTGCCAGAGAGCGGCTCGCGCAGATAAGCCTCAATGATTCCGGCAGGAGCACCAAAGACACTGGCGTCGCAGTTGGCGCCGCTGAATACAGTTTGCAGCTGTTGTTCGCTGGCGTTGGTCACGCTGGCCAGAGCGCCCGTCCGCTGGGTGACGAAGATGATGGGCGCTGCCCCTACGCTGATGGTCGTCGCAGCCGGGATAGCTCGGTTGCTGAAGGGATCAGTCCCGCTGATGTTGAAATCGAGCACGTGGGCGGTCGAGGTGCTACCCGGGTAGCCGCTCAGGATGTCTCCTCCCACCAGGTGGGCCAAGTCGGTGACCGCGGGGCAGGCACCTGCGGGATTGTTGGAGTTGTATCCGATTCCTGCAAGCCCGTCGGCCCCGCCGCCCTGGGCAGAGTTGGCGCGGCACATGGCGAACAAGCCATCTTCCGGACGGATGTCGGTGGCGGCGGTATTGATCAGAAGCCCGCCGCTGGCGGTGAACAGAGCTTGCACCGACGAGGGTGGCGTCGAGTCTGCGCTGCTGTCACCCCAAAGAACGGAGGCGATCTTGTTGCCCGGCGTCGGGAAACTGGACACGTTGACATTGCAATGGGGCTGAGCGAAGTAGCAGCGATCTCCGACCACCGAATCAACTTTGATGTATGCCCAGACGTTGGGCCCGGCGGAGCTATCCCATACGATCCAGATGTCGCCGGTGTCGGTCGCGGTTGTTCCACCCTTGAGGGTGGGCCGCGTATCGTTGAGGTTGAAGGCCGCGCTGTCGGTGTAATGGAAGCAGGGGCTCGTTCCTCCAGAAACGCAATTCCCGTTGTTGTAAGCAGCCAGTGCCATCGCCTGCCACATCGCTGAAGAGCCGGCAATCACTACCTTGAGGACTGGGGCCGCATGTGCCAAAGGCACCAGGCCCACGCTCGCGGTTAATAGAAGGACCGCGAAGAGTGATTTCATACGCGACATAGATGTTCCTCTCTTGTGGTTGTAAAAGCTGCGTTAGAGTACGTGCAGACTTCACCGCACGCCGAAAATAGGTTTGGCTCACTTGCGCCCTGCCGCAGTCCACCCCGCGCGGAATACAGCTCACAGGGTTGTACTCGGAAAGCGGGAGAACCATAGCGTCTCTCTGTGACCGCCGTGTGAATAGCTATCGAAAGTTCTGTTAATTGTTGGTTACAATCATCGCCTCGCTGTTCTCACCGCCGGAGGCAGAATTCACAGTCTTTTAATAATTGTGCCGGCGATCCATCTTGTAGTATTCCGCTTCGTTTTCCCCAACTAACTGAATTGAAGCGCTGGATTCTGAGAGGGCGTGTGATGCCTGTTTCCGTTGGCGGTCTGGTTCGTCTGGGTTGTGCCATCGCTATCGCGCTGTGGATGCCACTCTGTGCCGTTGGTCAACAACAGCCGAACCAGACAACTGACAAGGCGTCCATTGTCGGAACGGTAACCGACCAGACCGGAGCCGTGCTGACCGGCGCCAAGGTAGCTCTCACCAATGAAGTCGGTTTGCAGCGCGAGACGCTGAGCGATGACAAGGGCACATTTTCCTTCACCGGCCTGGACCCTCAGGTCTATACCGTCTCCGTCACGGCTCCGAATTTCGCCGCCAGGAATGTAGATAACATCCCCATCGTGGTAGGTCAGCACCTGGAACTGGAAGTAGCGTTAGAGCCCGAGACCGCAAAAACTGAAGTGAACGTGGAAGCCAGCGGCGCGGGGCAAGTCGAAGTCGAGAACGCAACGGTGTCGGGCACAATCACGCAAAAGGAAGTTGTCAACATCGGCCTGAATGGACGCAACTTCACCCAGTTCATCGCCCTAGCGCCCGGCGTGAGTAATCAGACCGGACAGGATGAAGCGAAGGTTGGCGTGGTTGGCAGTGTCAAGTACAGCGTGAATGGCGGCCGGGTTGAGTACAACAGTTTTGAGGTAGACGGCAGCGACGTGCTCAACACCGGACTGAATGGCTCTTCCGCCACCCTTATGGTTTATCCCAGCCTGGATGCCATTCAGGAAGTCAAGGTCCTCACCTCAAACTACGGGGCTCAATACGGACGCACCGCGTCCGGCACGGTGCAGGTAACCACAAAGTCCGGAACCAACAGGTTTCACGGCAACCTCTACGACTTTGTTCGTAACGAAGCATTTAATTCCCGCAACTTCTTCGATGTGGGCACGCACGCGCCGCTATACCGCCGCCAGGACTTCGGCGGCACCATCGGGGGCCCGCTGGTAATTCCTCACTTCTACAACGACAAACGGGATAAAACCTACTTCTTCTTTTCCGAAGAGGTCCGGCTGGAGAAGACTCCCACCGACTACAACCAGGCGGTTCCCTCGCTGAAAGAACGCGGGCTGGTTATGACGGCGCAAGGCATCCAGAAGAATCTGAGTCCTCCGGATGCCGATGGAATTGTTTCCCAGGTCTTTGATTTCAGCGATGTCTGTCCGCTACCTGGAACTTCCGACTCGTTCAGTTTTGATCGCCAGAAATTCCCGGATTGCCCATCGTTGGGCAGCGACCCCAAGCATCTTCAGCCAATTCCCGGTTATAACCTGCTGGGCCATCAGCAGAACGGACAGCCTTCCGGCATAGGTGTGGACAAGAATGCTTTGGCCATCTTGAACTCGAATTTGATACCGCTGCCGAACTCGCCATTCGGCTGCAGCTTTAGCGTTGCCAACCCCGATCCTATCGACCCCAACCATTGTTACAACACCAGCGTTTCTCCCTCGACCTACTGGCGCGAAGAACTCTTCCACCTTGATCACCAGGTGACCCCGAAATTGCGGGCATCGTTTCGCTACATCCACGATTCCTGGGACACCACCGTGCTTACGCCGCAGTGGGCCTTCGTGCGCAACACTTTCCCCACAGTGCAGAACCGCTTCATCGGACCGGGCACCAGTCTGGTGGCGCGCTTCACCGACACGTTTTCATCCACACTGCTGAACGATCTGGTCTTGAGTTACACCAACTCCAACATCACTTTGACCGATCAAAATGGTCCTGGCGGCGCACAGTTTCAGCGCAACCCGACGCTCGACCAACCGCTGGTTGCCGACCCTTCCGCTCCCGGGCAATGCAATCCTTTGATCAGCCTGGACCCGGTTAGTGGCATTCCGCAATGCGCGATCGGCTACTTGGTCAATAACGGTTTCGGTGGGAAGTTACCGGGAGTTGAGTTTCTGGGAACCAACGCCGCTTACGGTGGGAGAGGTTTCTCTGTCGATCCCGGATACTTGCCATGGAGCCATACCAATCCCACTTACTCAGTGCGCGATGACATAGCTAAGTCGATCGGTAAGCACACTCTCCAATTCGGACTGCAGTACGTCTACTCCCAGCGCAATCAGACCAACAATGCCATTGGCGCGGCCACCGGCGATTTGCAGGGCTTGTTGACGTTCAGCAACCTGGCACACAGCACGGGAAATGCGTTCGCCGACTTCCTGGTCCAATCGGTCATTCAAGGGGGTTCTGGCGGCATCACCACTGGATACATTCAGAGCTTCACCCAGGATTCTGCGCAGCGCCGCTACTACCAGCGTTACCAGGTTGCCGAGCCGTACTTAGAGGACGATTGGAAGGTGACTCGCCGCCTGACTTTGAACCTGGGCTTGCGCATCAGTTTGTTTGGCACCTTCCGCGAGAAGAATCATAATGCCTGGAATTGGGAAGCCGCGCGATTCGATGCCACGCGATTCGCCGTCGATCCGTTCAGCGGCGTGGTTCTCGACAAGACCGCGCCCTCGGCGCCCGTGCATTTCAGTCCCAACAGCTTCCAGTTGGATCCCGGGATAGTGCGTGATTTCGGCCTGGTGCAATGCGGGGTGAATGGCACGCCCGAAGGATGCCTGAAGGGTCATCTGTTCAATCCGGCGCCGCGTGTCGGCTTTGCCTGGGATCCGCGAGGCGACGGTAAAACTTCCATCCGCGGCGGCTATGGCATTTTCTTCGAGCATGGCACGTCCAACGAAGACAACACCGGATCGCTGGAAGCCAGCGCGCCGCTCGTACTCAGCATGACGCAACCACTTCCCCTGAACTACTACTGCATCGGCAACGTCGGGTATGGCCCCGCCTTCGACCCCAGCAACAGCGGTTGCACGCTCGATCCGTCGCATCCCGCGCCTTCAGCCGGTTCGCTCTATCCGCTGAACGTGACCGGAATCGGCACCAAGGCGATCTGGCCCTACGCTCAGCAATGGAGTTTCAGCATTCAGCGGGAGATACCCAGGGATTTCGTGATCACTCTGGGCTATGTCGGCAGCAAAGGAACCCACCTGACGATCGAGCGCAACCTCAATCAGCTGCCGCCGCTTCCCCTGAGTGACAATCCTTTCGGACCGAATGAACCGCTGACGCTTGCCGATTGCACCGTTTCTCCCCTGGTAGGAGGAGGACATCCCGGAGATATCAATGGCACGCCATTTCTTCTTCAGAATGGAACGGTAGTGACGTCGCAAGACCCCGCCTACGTCTATCTGCAGGCAGCGTGTACTTCTCCCAACATCCCTAACGTGAACTCTCTGCCAAGACCTTATCCGGGACTGGGCCACGTATTTTCGCTGGAGAATGTTGCCAACTCCAGCTATCACGCATTCCAGGCGACGGCGCGACACACCCACGGACCGCTCACTCTCGGAGTTTCGTACACCTACAGCCACTCGATTGACAACTCGTCCGACCGCAGCGACCCGGTTCTGGCCGATTCCTATAACTTGCGGGCGAATCGGGCGAGCTCGAATTTCGATCAACGCCATCTGCTCAATGTCAGCTACGTTTATCAACTGCCGCTATTGAACTTTGTGCGCGGCCTGGCCAATTGGTCCCATGAACGCGAACCCGCGGAAAAACCCGCGCCGAGTTCGAGCCAGTTGCTGGAGAATATTTTCGCTGGCTGGGAGCTCTCTGGCATCACCCTTCTTCAATCGGGCACGCCGTTCACGGTAATTAACAGCGCCGGCAACACCGGAATTTCACTGACCGATAATGCCGGGGTTTCCAGCGGGCTTGGCATCGTGGCTTCCTATCCCGACGTGGTGGGCGGACTTCCCAATCCTGGCGACAACACCCAAAGCTTTGGGCCGCTGTTGGACAATCCCGCGCAATTTGTGGCTCCCCGTGGACTTACCTTCGGCAATGCCGGACGGAATTTTCTGAACAATCCAAGCCGGGTGAACTTCGACATGGCGTTGTTGAAGCGCATCAAGCTCGGCGAAGCCCGCGAGCTTGAGTTCCGCGCGGAAGTCTTCAACGTGCTGAACAACACCCAGTTCCGGATTTATGACCCCGATAACCCGGGCAGCAGCGGCAACAACGTCATCAGCTGCTATGCCGGACCACTTTACTCTGCCGGATTTCAGGGAAAGGGCGGGGGAGATTGCGTCACCGGGGCTTCGTTCTTGCACCCGATCGACGCGCACCGGCCGCGCACAATTCAGTTCGGCCTGAAGCTTGCCTTTTAGGACCTCAATCATCATGTGGACATCGACGACAGATCGCGCACCAGGACGCACCAATCACCAATCGCCGGCGGCGGTGTCTCTCCACCTGTGCGCGAGCAGTCTAGGGCTCTTATGCCTGGCCGCCATACTGGTGCTTCCGGGATGCGGAGGCGCCAGTTCCAGTTCATCGCAGAGCAGCGGAGCCCTCTCCGGCAATTGGCAGTTCACGCTTACCGCCCCCACCGACGGTTCGTTTGTGGGAGGGCCGACAGGGGGATTTCTTCTGCACGAGGACGGCAAGCAATCCGTCACTGGAGCTGTGGTTTACTCGATCACCGCCCCGCAAGTGTCGCAGACGGTTTGCAACAGCGGTTCCGCGCCGGTCACCGGGACCATCAGCGGCCAAACGGTAACTCTCACCATCGTGGCGGGAGATCAGTCTTTCACCTTGAAAGGAACTCTGAGCAGCAATGGCCAGACCATAATGGGCACTTATTCGTCGACCGACGGCAAGGGCTGCGGCACTGCGCAGGCAGGATTGGATTGGAGCGCTGTCTCTGTGGCGCCGCTGACTGGGGCGGTGCAGGGCACCTTCCATAGCACGGGCGCCGGAAGCACAGCCGGACTAAGGGATCAAGACTTCGCCGTCACCGGGATGCTCACCCAGGGAGAAAATATCGGCGCCAGCAATGCAACCATCACGGGCGTGCTGACCTTTGTGGGCTACCCCTGTTTAAGTACTGTCTCGGTCAACGGTCAAATCAGCGGCAGTTCTGTGGTGCTGCAACTGATCGGCACGGACGGACTGAACGCTGGCCAGATTGGCGCGCCGGCGGGCTCGTCGACCCCCTATCCAGCTCCGGTCGCGTTTGAAAGCGTGGCGGGTGGCGCTCATGTACTGCATGGACTTAATGGCTATGGAGTCGACACCAAGACTTGTAAGCTGGCCAACACTCCCGGCGATGTAGGAAACATCTGTTTGGCGGTGGGCAATTCAACTACCTGCACCCAGCCGATTACGCTCTCTCCGGCGGCCCTCACCTTTCCTCCGCAACTGCTGGGGACCACGACCGCGCAGACCATCACGCTCACCAACAGCGATCCTTCCGGCTCGACTCTGAATGGGCTTTCGATTGGCTTTCAGGCGCAGCCGGGAAGCTCCGGCTTTGAAGTGAGCGACTTCAACGGACTGCCTAACTTCGCTGAACAGGACACCTGCGCCTCTTCACCCGGAGCGAGTTTCTCTCTTGCTCCACAGCAGAGTTGCGCCATCACCGTTTTCTTTTCGCCGCAGCAAAGTTGCCCATGGCTGCCTTCGATGCCGCCCCCGGGAGGATCTCCGCCGGCGATGTGTCCGGCCGCCCTGGCTGGAACGGTTACGGTCAACAGCCCTACCAGCCCGGACGAAGACAAGACATTTGCCGTGCCCGTCACCGGCTTTGGGATGAGCGCTCTTCTGCCTTCGACTCCGGAACTGGACTTCGGAGCCGAAGCGCCCTCCGAGATGAGCCTTCCACAATCGCTTTCCTTCACCAACCAGGGAACTTCTGCGGTCCAGATTCTGCCGACGGCGCCGGCTTGCTCGACCATGATTACTCAGATCCTGCCTCGGCCGTTGACGCCTGGCTTAGTTCCCGCTTTCCAGATTGTGACCGGCACGATTAACACCGGCTTCTACAACCAGGACATACCCAGTATCACGTACGTCTGCGACAGCGACCTAACCAGCACACTGCCGAACTTTCGAATTTCCGCGGATACCTGCAGCGGACGATTACTGCTTCCGTTGGAATCGTGCAATCTTCAGGTCACGTTCGTTCCCCAACCAAGCACCTCTTTGGTGGCTGGGCTCGATTACTTCCTGGAACTCAATACATTGCAGTGCACCAGTACGACAACGTCGGACTGCGAAATCGACAGCGGGCGCTTCCCGGTGGAGTTTAGAGCGAACACGCCCAGCCCGCTCAGGATGTCTCCGGGCGCCGGTCTGGATTTTGGCGTACAAACCAAGGGGCAGGCCTCTGCGCCCCAGACCATCACCTTGGTCAACGATCCCAATGATCCCAATGCCGGGACCGTGAACTTCACCGGAAACGTAGCCAAGGGCGATTACACCATAACCAGCAGCTGCGTCCTGGCGCTGGACCCGGGCGGCAGTTGCACGCTAACTGTAACTTTCAAACCGACCATCACGGGATTTGACCCGGGAACCATCACGATTGGTTATACCCCGGGACAAACCCAGACGATTTACCTCCGAGGCACCGGGAAATAGCGGCATTGCCATGCTCAACGCTCTTCGATCCAGAACAGCAACAGCGCGCAGGCCGGGCGCGCGTCAACTCCCCTCAAACCACAGGGGAAAGAGAGTTACCAGCAAAGGCGGGTTAGAGGCAGGCTTTTCTCTCATTGAGTTGATCGTAGCCACCACCATTCTGTTGACTCTTTGCGGAATGGCGATGCCTCTGGCGCGCTTCGAGGTCAAGCGCGAGAAGGAAAAGATGCTGCGAAATAACCTCCGCGAACTGCGCGATGCTATAGACCGCTACGCGGACGGCTCGTTGTCAGGGAAGTTCTTCACCGCGCCGTCGTATGGTTATCCGCCGAATCTTCAGGCATTGGTGAACCCGATCGAGGTAAAGAACGGGCTGAAACTAAGGCTTCTAAGAGAAATTCCGGTAGACCCCATGACCGGGGATCGCGACTGGGGTGTTCATTCTATGGAGGACGACCCCGACTCCAATTCCTGGGATGGCAGCCAGATTTGGGATGTGTATTCCAAGGCTCAAGGCATCGGCCTGGACGGCACTCGGTACCGGAACTGGTAGGGGAAGTCTCGATGATGCGCGGTACTTCCTTCATAGCAAGTGAAAGCGGCAGCAATTAAGTGGGGCAGGAGACTGGCAGTGATCAATAGCAGATGGGTTCCGCTGTTTCTTTTCGCAGCAGCGGCTTCACTCTTTACCGGATGCGGAGGCGGCTCTTCGAGTGTGAGCAATGCTCCACCGCCGCCACCGTCAAAACTTTCGATTGCCTTTAAGCCCACTCCCCCTGAATCAATCTTTGTTAACGCCATGATGTCGTTGACCGCGGTCGTCCAAAACGATCCCGGAAATTCCGGAGTGGATTGGTCGTTAACCTGCACGAGTGGTAACTGCGGCTCTCTAAGCGCCCTGCATACCGACAGCGGCAAACCAACCACCTATACCCCGCCAACCAACCTCCCTCAAAATTCGCAGACGGTGAATATCGTGGCCTTTGCCACTTCGGACCATAGCAAGAATGTCCTGGCTGAGATCACGGTCAGCGCCTTTGCTTCCTCTCTCAAGGGGACATATGTCCTTCAGACCAGGGGAGTCGACTCCACAGGATTCCCCTACCATTTCGCCGGAGTCATCGTCATGGATGGCAATGGCAAGATTACCTCCGGTGAGCAAACTTACACCAACTACACCATGTCGACCTCGGATGCGATCACCGGCGGGACTTATTCCATAGGTCCCGATGGCCGAGGCTCCATCCAATTCACTACCACTAACCAAAAACTTGGACAGGCCGGAGTGGAGAACTTCAGCCTTGTGGTGCTTTCCAAATCCCAGGCACTCGTCGCCCGAATCGATGACGTGAACCTTACGGAAATCAGCAGTGAAACCGCCCAAGGCACCTTGGACCTGCAGACCAGCACCGCAGCGCCGGCTGCGGGTTATGCATTCACGGTCAGCGGCACCGATGTAGCTTCTCTGGCGCCAACCGAATTCGGCGGCGTGCTGAACATCGATTCGCCCAGCGCAATTTCAGGCACAGGCAGTGTTGCCGATGAAGACCTTGGCGGAGCTGTCATCACCAATTCCACGATCTCCGGAACGGTCTCGGCCGCTGACTCCCTGGGCGCAATCAAGCTCAGCCTGACTCCGGGCTTTGCTACGGTCCCCATCGAGTTCACCGGCTACATCGTCGACTCGAGCCACATCAAGCTGATTGAGTGCGACAACACCTCGGGCACGGGATTTGGCTCAACCTCCGGTGTCGCCGTCGGCCAGGGTTCTGCGACCGGCACCTTCACCGCCAGCAGCGCTTTCTCTGGAAACTATGTGTTTGGCATTCTGGGCCAGGACCTGAGCTTTCTTCCTGCCTCGCTGAACCTTGCCGGAATATTCACCGCCGATGGAAGTGGCCATCTGACCAACGCGCGGCTTGATGAGTTCTACGGTGGCCTGGCATTCCAGGTGCGCAGCAATTTTGGAGGAAGCTATACCGTCGATCCTTCTGGCACGGGACGAGTCGACTCATTCACTCACTTCCCCATGAATCATCCTGGACCGGAATTCATTTTCTACTTAACCGGCAACGGGAACCCGGCGTTGATGTTGGATGCTGATATCAACATTGGGTCTCTCGGCGCGGGCGGGGCCTACCCCTCGGGGGCGCCGCCGATTTCCTTCAGTGGACCCTATGGGCTCACCTATACCCAGAGCGTTTTCGGAAGCGAGAATGACGCCTCGGGCCAGATCAACGTCAACCCCACTGCCCTTACCCTGGATGGAACCGTGGATACCAACTTTTTCTTTACTCCTCTTTTCAATACCGGGATGAGTGGAACTTTTGCGCCCAGCAGCGCTCCCAATCTCTTCCCGGGCACGTTGTCTAATGAACTGTTTCCCGCAGCGCTGGGGATGTCCTATTACATGATCGATTCCAGGCACGGTTTCTTCGTCGAAACCGATTTCCAGTCATTTTTCCAGCTGACGTTTGGGTACATCGCTGCGCGAACCCCTGTGTGCGACGGCTGCCCCTAGTACCCGTGGAACAAGGTGGAAGTCCGCAGTGGCGAATGTGAATTTTTCGAGATACAGGAGGCTCCATGCCGAATAGGTTCACAGCAATTCTTGCGCTGGCGATGGGGTGCATCACTCTCTTCGGGTGTGGTGATTCGTCGTCGTCTTCCGACATTTCTTCCATGGGTACTTTGTTCGTCGCCGCGCAGGCTGACTCCAGCGTTTCGCGATTTCAGGTCCAGGCAAACGGCCAGCTAACCGCTCAGGGTCCGAAGGCCGTGACCGGCAGCGCCCCCGCTTCCATGGCAATTGCCCCAACCGGAGAATTCGCGTTTGTGGCCAACAGCCAGTGCGTCAATGGCAACCAGAACTGCAATAGCATCTCCCGATATACCATCGGCGTCGACGGCGCGCTCACCCAGCTGGTAGGGCCGCAGGGCGTCGGACTCAACCCCGTTGCTCTGGCCCTGAATCCGGCCGGCAGTCTGCTGTTCGTCGCGAACCGGGATTCCAATACCGTCTCAGTCTTCAGCATTCAGCTGAACGGCGCGCAGATCGGCTCTACCCTGCCGGATGGCACGCTCACCCAAGTCTCTGGTTCTCCTTTTCTCGCGGGCACTGGTCCGGTGGCTCTCGCCGTCGCACCGGCGGGCAACTTTCTCTATGTTGTTAACGGTGTAAGTAATGATATCTCTGCCTTTTCGATCAGCTCGAAGGGCGTGCTGACGCCCGTTCTGGGCTCACCCTTCGCCGGGACAAACGCCGTGGTTCCGGCTGGCATCGGCATCGCGCCCAGCGGCAATTTTGTTTACGTTTCCAATTTCGGGTCGAACAATGTCAGCGCTTTCACCGCCTGCACCAATGTGAACCTCATCACCAGCACCTGCCCCATCGCTGATGGCAGACTGGTCGAGATCTCAAGCTCGCCCTTTGTGGCCGACCTCGGGCCCGGACCCATGGCCATCACCCCACGAGGCAGCTACCTGTATGTCGCCGATACCTCTTCGGATCAGATTTCAATCTTTTTCGTCGACATTAACTCGGGCACATTGAAGCCAACGCTTCCACCGACCATGCCCACCGGTCCTGGCCCGGTCGCGCTTTCGATTCATCCAACCGGACAGTGGCTCTACACCGCAAATTACAGTGCGGGAACAGTCTCGGTTTTCGGATTAAGCGGAGAGACAGGCTTACTGACAGCTCAGGGTACGGTGACCACGCGAGGACAGCCAGCAGCACTCGCAATCCGGTAGGGCGTGTTTTCGGACGACCAAACTTCAAAAGCCGCAATAGGGCGAAGGCACAAAACTATTCTGGCTGGTCAGTAGTGCTCACAATGTGCCATTCTCGGCTAATTCCTCCTGAATCACGACTGCCCACGCCAGAAGGGCGCGGTAGTGGATAAGTTTGAATTTCCACAGACTCGCTTTAGCATCAAACTTGCCCACTGCCAAGGGCTCAGTTCCCTTGCGCATGCTCATGATCCTTAATTAGTATCCGAATGGATAGAGCCCTAACCCAACGGCTACCCTTGCCTTTTCTTCCTAAGCTCATCCAGGCTTGGCGCTACGCAGAAACGCCATATTCTTAGCATCACCGGAATCCTGCGCGTTTCGATGGCAGGCTGAGGTCTGATGGCACCAGACCTGCTTACGTCATCGAGAAGTTCGCAGATTCGCTGGAACGACTACCCTGGCGGAACTATGAGGGCGAAAGATGATGACTGACATGCAACCCAACTCGCGGCAGAGTGCACGAGCGTTCGCAACCGCTCCGCGGTGGAGTGTCGCGGATCTGAGAGGTTCCCTAACCCGGCCTACTGCGGCAGCAACCTCCGCCGAACGCCTCCTCCTATATCGACGCTTCCTTTGCTGCGTTGGCGCAACCATTTCTAGGGGAATTCCTTTGCTCGCGCTTCTCTTGTTTATTGGAGCTCTCGCTCGCGATGGCTGGGCCCAACCACCCGAAACGCCGGCCTCCGATCAGAAGGTCGAAAAGGAGTTCTATTCCGCGAAGGATCGTCTCGAAGCGATAAGGACCGCATCAGTATTTACGCCAAAGGCGGTCGCGGAGTCCGACATCATGGTGGGGCCGGCGCAGGACAAAAAGCAGTTCCAACTCCACTTGAACGACAAAGTGATCTGCGACTTCAACAAGGCGGGCACGGAAATGGGTGGCAAGACTCCCAAATTCGAGTGCAAGATTACCCGCGTAGAAGGAGCGGATAGGCAAGTCCAGGTCTTGAATGACCAGATGGACGAAGAACCGGTCAAGGTCAAGTTCGGCGCCGACGACAACGAAGTATACGCTGAGGTTGCGGCGACCCGTCTGTTTTGGGCACTGGGCTTCTATGCCGACGCGTGGTTCCCGGTTCGCGTAGAGTGTCACAATTGTCCTGAGAATCCCATATCGGGTTCAGGCGACAGAGCAACCCGCTTTTTCGACCCGGCGACCATCGTGCGAAAATCCATGGGCCACAAGATGTATGAAGTCGGAAAGGATGATGAGGGATGGAGCTGGAAAGAATTCGAAACCGATAACGGCCGCCCGAGCTATGAGAAAGACGGCCTCAAGCTGATTGCCGCATTCATCGTTCACAGCGACAACAAGCCTCCGCAACAGCGCTTGGTTTGTGATGACGTCAAGGTGGACCAGACCACCAATCCGTTAACCACAACTTGCGCCCAATCGCGAATGATTGTCCAGGATGTGGGCGCCAGTTTCGGTGGCGGCGGGTGGTTCACCAGCAACGGTACCGCCAAAATGAACTTGAAGGAATGGTCGGGCAGCAGGATATGGAAGAAGGTAGGAACGGATACGTCCCCTCGGCAATGCCAGGCTGGCCTGCGCAAAAGCCTGACTGCCAAAGACGGCCTCGGAGATCCGGAGATCAGCGAGGAAGGCAGGCGTTTCACGGCTGGCCTGCTTTGCCAGCTGACCGACCACCAGATAGAAGATTTCTTCCGAGCAGCTCGCGTCTCTGCGATGCCCCAATACCATAACCATGACGGTACATTTAAATCCGGGCAGGACGAGACCTCGATTCTTCGGCAGTGGGTCGACGCCTTCAAAGCAAAGCGGGAGGACGTCGCGAAAGGCCGTTGCGAATGGAAGAACCAGCCCGCGGATCTGACGGCAATTGATAACCCGATGGGGCTCGCAACTGTACCCAATTCCTGCGCTGCTCGACCGTTCTAAAGACGGTTCCGGGAACGGCCTACAGGCCGTCGCCCCATAGATATAAATAATAGATATAAATAAAGGACGGTTTGTCCCCGGCAAATCGGGGCCAGAAGGAACTGCCATGGCCAGCAAAATCATGATCATCCGGCACGGCGAGAAGCCCAGCGGCGACGATTCGCTTCGTGGCGTCTCTGAAAGCGGCCACCATGATGCAAACGAACTGGTCGTGCGAGGCTGGCAACGCGCCGGAGCGCTGGTCCGGTTCTTCGCTCCCCTCATGAATCAGTTTGCCAATCCTGCCTTGGCAATCCCGGACGAAATCTTTGCCGTCGCCGTCGACGGGCACATTCAGAGTTTCCGCGCCCAACACACCGTTTTCCCGCTCGCGCAGGTTCTGTGCAAGCCTCTGAACGTCAAGTATGCAAAAAATGAGGAGCCGGCACTGGCAGAGGCCGCCGTCGCCTGCCATGGGGTTGTGCTTATCTCCTGGGAACACAAACTTATTCCCAGCATCATCAACCATATCGTGGGCAATGACACGACATGTCCGCAGAAATGGCCTGACTCTCGCTTTGACTTGGTTTGGGTGCTTGATCAACATCCGCACACCATGGGATGGAAGTTCATCCAGGTTGCTCAAATGCTGTTGCCGGATGACAGCCCGTACACCATCTAGTGTAGTGCGTCTTAATTAACAACCTTTATTCATCGGCGCGCGTCTTAGTGATGGAGGAGACGCTTGCGGATGCGAATCGCCCCTGCCATTACGTTGAGTGCGGAACAGCAGACGTTGCTGGAGTCCCAAGCCCGGAGCCGAGCTCTCCCGGTGCGGGTGGCGGAACGCGCTCGCATCGTGCTGATGGCGGCCTCCGGCCAAACCGACAAGGAGATCGCCGCCCACCGGGCGATCACCCCGAAAAAGGTTTCCCGCTGGCGCAAGCGTTTCCTGGCGCTGGGCGTGGCCGGGTTGCAGAAAGACGCGCCCCGTCCCGGACCCAAGCCCACCATCGGTGCCCGCCTGACCAAACGCGTGGTGACCATGACCACGCGCCAGCAACCTGGCAACGCAACTCACTGGAGCACTCGCACCATGGCGGCAGCGGTCGGCATCAGCGAAGCCAGCGTGCGGCGCATCTGGCGCGCCCACGGGTTGAAGCCGCATCGCGTGGACGCGTTCAAGATCAGCAGCGATCCGGCGTTCGCCGAGAAACTGGAAGACATCGTCGGCCTGTACCTCAACCCGCCGGAGCACGCGCTGGTGCTGTGTGCCGACGAGAAGAGCCAGATTCAAGCCCTGGATCGTACCCAACCCGGCCTGCCGCTGAAGCGCGGACGCGGCGCCACCATGACCCACGACTACAAACGCAACGGCACGGCCACTTTGTTCGCCGCTCTGAACGCCGCCAACGGCGAGGTCTTTGGCCTGTGCCAGGAGCGGCATCGCCATCAGGAATGGCTCAAGTTTCTCCGCCTCATCGATCAGACCATTGGGCCCGACCGGCAGCTGCACTTGATCTGCGATAACTACGCCACCCATAAGCATCCCCGAGTGCAGCGCTGGCTGCTGCGGCATCCGCGTTTTCATCTGCACTTCACTCCCACCAGCGCGTCCTGGCTCAACATGGTGGAACGCTTCTTCCGCGACCTGACTCAGAATCGGCTCCGGCGCGGCGTATTCCGCGACCTGGAAGAACTCATCATGGCCATCGGCACCTACATCGACCGCCACAACCAGAGTCCGAAACCATTCATCTGGACCGCCCGAGCCGCCGACATCCTGGAAAAAGTGAAACGCGCCCGCCGCACCCTGAATAAGCGTCGCTCTGTTTGACGCACTACACTAGCTGCGCGGTTCAACCTTCCCGGCAGTTACTTCCCGGAACAGCCGGACTCATATTTGGGCATCCGCGGATTTTCATTGTCGGGGAAACTTCGAGCTGTCGCTCGCTAGCGACAGGACTCTTTTCCGGCGTCACTAAACGTCTTGCCCGACTGGGGAATGAACTGCCATTCGTAGCTGGTCGCATGTAAGATGAGTTTCAGGACTCCGAAGGTGTCAGCATTCCGCAATTCGCTGCCCGGCTGGGGTTTGGCGAAGCTGCGATGCGTGTTCTTTCCTCCCGTGCCCACCACAAACTCTCGAATACCGTGAGCGGCATCCGTCCGGCCCTCAGGATCCTGCGGCGAAAAACGCTCGTAGTCATGGTCGTGCCCGCTGATCACGAGGTCTGCTCCTGCGGCATAAAGAACCCGCCAAAAAGGCTTCACAGCCGGGTTGTTCCCATGTCGCGCTCCCGAACTGAATAACGGCTTGTGAAAGTAGGCCAAGGTACAGCGGGTGGTGTGTTGCGTAAGATCCTGTCTTAGCCATCTTCCTTGTGGCGACGCTGCATCACAACCGCCTACTTCGTCGCATTCACTATTTAAGACGACGATATGCCAAGCCCCAAGATCGTAACTGTAATAACCTTTCTTCGGATCGCCGGCCGCGGAGCCGAAGTATCTCGCATATCCGGACGCGCCGTCGCTGCGATACTCGTGATTGCCGGGAGCGGGACGGGTACGTTCCTTGAACCGGCCCCACGTGGGACCATAGCATTTGGCAAATTGCTCATCGCTGCCGTCGGGATATGCAAGGTCTCCAGCCGCGAATACCGTGCCCGGAATCTTATCGATCAGCTCGGCGGTTGCTTCGGCGCCGGATAAATCGTCGCAGCTCGCAATGTCACCGGCACCCACCAGCACGGGATCGGAGGTCTGATCGTCCGCGGCTCCGCGACCGGGTTCTCCTGAGGCTTGGCCCGCTTGAATTCCGGAAGATCCGGCGAGTGCCCACGAAGACAAAATTAGAACGATGGACACGAGCATGGACACGAGCAACGTATGCCTTGTCATTTTTGGTTTCAAAGACACCCCTGCCAACTATCGTAATCCAGCTTACGACCGGCATTCTGTTCCACCATGTGGCCGGTATCGAAGCGGGTTTACTGGTCAATGACCAGGCCATGCCGCCTGACCATTTTCCATGCAATGTGAGCAATTGGGAACAGAATCCTGTGCGTAAGGCTGCCATCCTTCATATCGCCGCAGAAGGCGCACTCAGGCGTCATTCGGATCGCTTCGCCGGCTTGGCTGTGACTAATCCCATGAGGGAGAGTACCAAGGTGATCGATGAAAACCACGCTTCACTCATTCCGCAAGTGGCTTAGCAGGCGAACGGCAACCATCGCGACTTGGTTCGCGAAGATGCGGACCGCACCGCAGGCCCGGGAAGTCCGATCGCAAAGGATGTGCCCATTTTGCAGGCTGATCACATCACGCGACAAGCCGTGCTGTCTGGAGTGCGGCAAATCTCTCGAACCGGCGTAGCGCTTCAGCCCCCCTACGAAATCTGGTAGTGGGCTGTTTTGAATTTAGACCGCGAGCGAAACTCTCACTAAAACCAAAACAGCCCACTACCCGAAATCTCATCTTGTCTGTATTTGGCGTATTAGTCCTGCCGCCGGCTCACTGATCTAGCGGTTTTGCCCGCTAGAACCACTCGTGTCCCCACACCCCTGCGTGATTGGAAATCGCGGTCCCCTCAAAATAAATCTTGACAAGTATTCGTGTGTTATAGTTAACTACATCACTAGATAGCTTGCACGCGGGTTACGCGAGTAGGCACCTTGGCCCAAAGATATAGAAATTTAAGGAGATAACCATGAAAACTCTTCGGCTCGTGCTGTCTTTTGTTGTGTTATCAGTCCCTTCTGTGGCTTTCGCGCAGTCCTCCGTGGCTCCCGTGTTTTCCAAAGCGCTAGAGTCCTCGCTCGCCTCCGCGCCCTCTGAGGCGGAGAAATCCTTCACCACCATGAAAAGCTTGGCGGGAGAGTGGGAAGGTCCAGTTGCCGTTCCGGACATGCCGCAGATGTCAGGCGGCAAGCCGGTGCACCTTTCGCTGCGCGTGACCTCGCGGGGACACGCCCTCGTACACGAGTTCCAGGAAGCAGGAACACCGTTGGATGCGACAAAGTATGACCATCCGGTCACGATGGTTTACCTGGACGGAGAACAGCTCACCCTGATTCACTATTGCGACGCCGGGAACCGGCCACGAATGACCGGCAAGATGTCGCCTGACGGTAAGACGATCGAGTTTGAGTTCAAGGACATCAGCGGAAGCACCGAGCACCACATGCACCATTCGGTCTTCACCATCATCGACGCCAACCATCACACCGAGGATTGGACGTTCATGATGAAGGACAAGCCGATCCACGCGCACTTTGACCTGCACCGGATCAACTAAGGCGTGCCGACTCTCTGGTAAGGTTGAGTTTCCTGGAAAACCCCATGGACCGTGAATGGAACGACAGCCAGCCGATCTACCGCCAGCTTCGCGACCGGGTGGTCGCGATGATCCTCGACGGTGTGCTCAAGGAAGGCGATCCGCTGCCTTCGGTGCGCAGCGTCGCGGCTGAGTACCGAGTGAATCCGCTTACGGTTCTGAAGGGCTATCAGCAACTGGTGGACGAGGGCCTGGTCGAGACCAGACGGGGACGCGGCATGTTCATTAATGCGGGCGCCCGCGGATTGTTGCTTCAAGGTGAGCGGCAGAAGTTTCTTGGCGAGGAATGGCCCAGGATCTACGCAACCATTCAACGGCTCGGCTTGGAGGCGGAAGAACTGCTGAATGGCTCGCAGCCTTCGTCGAAGGCCGCGCCGTTGATGCCCCAGAAACCGGATCGCCTCGAGGAGGAACCCTGAAGCCATGGCATGCATAGAAGCCCGCGGCCTGCGTAAGGCCTTTGGCACAACCATCGCGCTGGACGGCATCACTTTGCGAGTCGAGGAAGGCCGCATCCTGGGGCTGATTGGGCCCAACGGCGCCGGCAAGACCACCGCGCTCAACGCGATTCTCGGCCTCACCCCGCATCAGGGGGAACTGAGGGTGCTCGGACGCGACCCCTGGAGCGAGCGCGATCAGCTCATGCGCGATGTCTGCTTCATCGCCGACGTCGCGGTGCTGCCGCGATGGATCAGGGTTTCGCAAGCGCTCGACTACGTCGCCGGCGTGCACCCGCGATTCGACCGCGCAAAGGCGGAAGGCTTTCTTGCCAAGACCACCATCCGGCGCGCCAGCAAGGTCCGGGAATTGTCGAAGGGCATGGTGACCCAGCTTCACCTCGCGCTCGTGATGGCAATTGACGCCCGCTTGCTGGTGCTCGACGAGCCCACTCTCGGCCTCGACATCCTTTTCCGCAAGCAGTTCTACGACTCTCTGCTGAACGACTACTTCGATCGCAGCCGCACCATCGTGGTGACAACGCACCAGGTGGAAGAGTTGCAGCACATCCTCACAGACCTGATGTTCATAGACCGCGGCCGAATTGTGCTGAGTTGCAGCATGGAGGAATTCGAGTTGCGCTTCCTGGAGTTAACGGTCAATCCCGACCAGGTCGCCCCGGCACGGGCGCTCAAGCCGATATATGAGCGCCAGGTGCTCGGGCGGAGCATCCTGCTATTCGACCGTGGGCTCAATCAGAGTATCGACCGTCAGCAACTCGCGGCAATTGGCGAAGTGCGCACACCCAGCATCACCGACTTATTTGTTGCAGTTATCGGGAACCAATCCAGCATGGCGCAAGGAGCGGCTCAGTGAATACTCAACCGAATGCCATGCCCGAGTCTTCCATCCAGTCGCCGGCAGCCGTAGCGGCTCGAACCATGTACTGGTCGATTCGTCGCGAATTGTGGGAAAACCGTTCCATCTACATCGTCCCACTGGCCGCCGCCGCTGTTTTCCTCTTCGGCTTCGCGATCAACATAGTTACTCTCCGGCGCCGCATCGGCACATCGCTGCTCGACCCCGCACAACAGCACGGCTTGCTCACTTCGCGATACGAGTTGTCGGCGGCACTGATCATGGGGGCAGCTCTTATCGTGGGCATCATCTATTCTCTCGAGACCCTATACGGTGAGCGCCGCGATCGCAGCATCCTCTTCTGGAAGTCGCTTCCGGTTTCCGATCTCACGACCGTGCTTTCGAAACTGACTATTCCCCTCGTGATTCTGCCGCTTTTGAGTTTCGTCATCAGCCTGGCGACGCGGTCCATCATGCTTTTGCTGAGCAGCGTAATCCTGCTGGGCAGCGGCGTGAACATTGCGGCGCTATGGACAGAAGTATCGTTCTTCCACATTTCCCTCGTGCTGCTGTACCACCTCTTGACCGTTCACGGTCTCTGGTACGCGCCGCTCTATGCCTGGCTGCTGCTGGTCTCAGTCTGGGCGCCGCGCGCGCCATTTCTATGGGCTTTGCTGCCACCCTTCGTGGTCTGCGGGCTGGAGAAGATTGCCTTCAACACTTCGCAATTTCTAGGATTAGTGCAGTACCGTTTGATGGGACCGGGAGATGGCATGAAGCATGGGAGTCCTCCGAAGGACCTCATGGCAACCCTGCTCCCCGAGCATTTTTTTAGCACGCCGGGTCTCTGGACCGGCGTCGCCATGGCCGTGGTGTTGCTCTTCGCAGCGGTGCGCCTGCGCCGCTATCGCGGGCCGATCTGATGCGCTCGCGGATTTCATCGAGGCTATTCGCATAATCGAGGTCCTATGCTCCTACTCATCCACGTTGCCGCAGGCGGGCTCGCCATTGTTCTCGGCGCCGTAGCTCTGTCGGTGAAGAAGGGCGGGACCATCCACCGCCGCAGCGGGCTGCTGTTCGTCTGCGCCATGCTCGTCATGGGCACCAGCGCCTCGATCCTGGCGTTTCGCAAGAGTCCCACCGACCCGAATGTGATCGGCGGCTTCATGACGGCCTACTTTGTCGTCACGGCGCTGACGACCGTCCGCCCCGTGTCGCCATGGACCCGACGTATCAATGTTGCCGCGCTGACGGTCGCGGTCGGACTCGCGCTCCTCGACATCGTGGGAGGCGTGAAGGCCTTCAACAGCCCTCGGCGGTTTCCTCAACGGCGTCCCGTTCCCGATGCACTTCTTCCTCGCCACCGTCCTGATCCTGGCGGCGGCTGGCGATGTGCGCATCATGCGATTCGGCGTGCCTTCGCGGCGGGCCGCGCCTGGCGCGCCATCTGTGGCGGATGTGCTTCGCGCTGTTCATCGCGGCCGGATCGTTCTTCTCGATCCGGGAGCGCGTGGCAAAAATCCTTCCCGAGCCATTCACGACTGCGCCGATGCGCGCGCTGCCGATCCTGCTGTTGTTTGGCGCGATGTTCTATTGGTTGTGGAGGGTCCGCGGCCGCCGCACGTTGCCAGTGCTCGTCCGACACGATTCGATGCCAACTCGAATTCGAGGTAATACATCCCAGCCGCCAATATGACTGAAGTCATAGCTGTGGAAGACTTCAAGGACAAAGGGATCGGAGAAATCGATGGGATCATCTCCGGCATAAGCGTGGACGTTCGGCTTCAAAGGCATTTGATTCAGTTTCTCGTAGGAGAAAAGAGTATGAACACACCTGTAATGGCGAAACGGATTACAGTGACGTCGCCGCGTCTCAAAGCCAGGATCGCCGGTGGATTCTGGCTACTCTATGTCTCGATAGCAGTAGTCGCCGGCTTCGCTCGCCGCGGGCTCGTTGTAAATGGGGAGGCTGCGGCTACAGCGACCAATATGCTCGCGCACGAGCCTTTGTTTCGATTGGGATTCGCAGCCGACCTCCTCGCGATTGTGTGCTATATCGCCATGACGGCTCTCTTCTATGACTTGTTCAAGCCGGTGAACAGGACCGTCTCTCTGCTCGCAGCGTCCTTCAGCTTGGTGGGATGCACGGTTCAGGGTTTGGGTGGCATCTTTCAGCTCGCCCCGCTAGTTGTCCTGGGAGGCACGCAGTACTCGAGCGTATTTAAGGTGGAACAGTTGCAAGCGCTCGCTTACATCTTTCTCAAATTGTATTCTCAGGCCTACAGCATCGCCCTGGTATTTTTCGCATTCTTTTCCCTCTCGATCGGCTACCTCATCTTCAAGTCAACCTTCTTGCCTCGCATTCTAGGCTTGCTGATGGCCGTTGCCGGTGTGGCTGGGCTGACCTTTTTGTCACCGTCTTTCGGTGCAAAGTATCTGCCCTTCATCGTGGCCGCCGATATTGGGGAATTACTGCTGGTCCTGTGGCTCCTCCTATTCGGCGTGAACGAACAACGATGGAAGCAGCAGGCCAGCACGGTGGATTGGCGATCGTAGCGTGTCATGCACCTTGATTCAATCTCGTCGGAGGAGAAACAAGCATGAGCACAGCAGTAGCCGCAGAACGGATGGCGAAATTTTCGCCGCGCCTCAAGGCCAGGATTACCGGCGTGTTTTATCTGGTCACCATACTGACGGGAATATTCGCCCAGGGTTTCGTGAGCGAGAGGCTGGTGGTAGGCGGCGATGCCGCGGCTACGGCAACCAACATACTGGCGCATAGTTCCTTGTTCCAGTTGGGTTTCGCGGTCTACCTCATCGAGATGGCGTGCCAGATCGCTATGACCGCTCTCTTTTATGACTTGCTTAAGCCGGCGGGCAGGAGCGTCTCTTTGCTTGCCGCGCTCCTGGGCTTCGCAGGTTGCGTCATCAAGACATTTAGCCGCGTCTTTTTCATCGCTCCCCTGATCGTCCTGGGAGGCGCGCACTACCTGAGTGTGTTCAGCGCGGAACAGTTGCAGGCGCTGGCGCTCCTCTTTCTTAAGGTGAATGACCGGGGCGCCGCGATCGCCTTGGTGTTTTTCGGATTCTATGCACTCCTGACGGGCTACCTCATTATCAAATCTACTTTCCTGCCCCGGATTCTGGGCGTCGTGTCGGTGGTGGCAGGTCTGGGTTGGCTGACCTTCCTGTACACACCCCTCGGATACCGTCTGTTCCCTTACGTTGCCGCCTTCGGCCTCCTCGGGGCGCTAGCGCTCATAGTTTGGCTTCTCCTGTTCGGCGTGAACGAACAACGATGGAAGCAGCAGGCCAGCGGAGCCGGGGTAACGACAGAGTGAGGAGCGGAGATGCGATCGACATGGCGAAGCTTCGCCCCACCTGGCTGGAGAATGGTGACAACCGCTACAACACAAAAAAGCCTCTGTTCATGCGGGAGAGGTCGTTGTTGGCCTTCGCCGGATCAGGGTAAGTATCTATGAAGGAGGGAATATGACCGCAGCCCATAACCCAGGCAGAATCGCCGGATTACTGTACCTGCTTCTCTTAGCCGCCCCCATCCGCCTGATCTACATTCCCGGCAAGCTGTTCGTGCCGGGGAACCCCACACTCACGGCCGGCAACATCGCCATGCACGAAACGCTCTTCCGTTGGGGCATGGTCAGCGACCTGTTCTGCGGCACGGCGTTGATCTTCCTTGTGCTGGCTTTTTACCGGCTGTTCAAGGGAGTGGACCAGTACCTCGCTGCGCTGGTGGTGATCCTCGGGGGGGTGCTGCCTGCCGCCATCGATTTCTTCAACGTGCTGAATGATGCTGCTGCGCTGATTCTCGTGCGCGGCGCCGATTTCTTGTCGGTATTCGACAAACCGCAGCGCGATGCCCTGGCCATGCTGTTCCTCCGTTTACATGGCCGGGAAGTTGTTGCTGCCGAGATCCTATGGGGTCTATGGCTTTTTCCTTTAGGGATGCTTACCTACAGGTCGCGCTTCCTGCCACGTTTTCTGGGCGTCTGGCTCATCATCAACGGCGTCGCTTACCTGCTCGAAAGCTTTACCGGCTTGCTGTTACCGCAATACGAGGCCATGGTGTCGAGCATCGCGCTTCCCGCCCTATTCGGGGAGATCGCGTTCATGCTGTGGCTGGTGATCAAAGGCGCCCGGTCGCAAGCGGTGGAGGCGGTTGCGTGACAGACATCAGAACAACTCAACCGCCGCGCTGTGGCCCGAAGCGTTGGCTAGACGGCCGTCGCGGGTAACTAAAACAGCGCCCAATCCTTCGGCAAGTACGATGTAGGCGGCGTCATAGGCAGAAAAATTGTTGCGAAGCTGCCAAATTCGCGGCAACAACCCCAGATGCGAATAGCGCGTCATACGGAGATTGAGCAGATCACCCAGAGCCTCATCGGCACGGCGTGTCGAGACTACTCCTTGCCGTGCCAGTCGCCGCAGCACCTGGGTGGTCTCGACATCCAGGAGATGAGGTGCGTGAAGGGTTTCATTGCTCGAATAGATCCGCTCCTCAATTTCTGCCCCGGGGATGTCTGAAGCAGCCAGTCCACCGTAGCAGAGGCATCGAGGACAATCACCGGGTCCGGCGCTCCTCTTGTACCAGGCGAGCGGTATCGAATTGCACCGAAACCGGCCTACGCTGGTGCAGGCGCTCTCGGAACTCTAGCAGGGTTGGCCTTTCTGCGATCTCTTTGAGCTCCGCCAGCAAATAGTCCGATAGCGACATGCCCGCCATGGCGGCACGAGCCTTAAGGCCCCGGTGCAAGGCGTCGGGCACATTGCGGACCTGAATCATCTTCGACATGTTATAAGCATATTTTCATGTGCTGCACATGTCAAACCATTTTCCTGATTCCCCCTACAATATCCCCACCCCCTCATTCGTCTACATCTGTAGGTGAACGACGCGGCGAGCCCGGAGCGGATGGCACACCAACAGGACGAGCGCATCTCCGAAGTGGTCGCTCGGGAGCAGCCCCGGCTGCGCAACTTCATTCGCCGGCGTGTGCCCGATCCGCGCGACGTCGAGGACATCCTGCAAGATGTTTTCTACGAGTTGGTGGAAGCGAATCGCCTGCTGATGCCGATCGAGCACGTCACCGGCTGGCTGTTTCGCGTGGCGCGCAATCGCATCATCGATCTCTTCCGCAAGAAGAAGCCGGAGAGCTTCAGTGACGCAGCGGTTGAACACGAAGGGGACGAGGTACCTCAGATCGAAGACCTGCTGCCTTCGCCGGATGCCGGGCCGGAAGCGCTTTACATCCGTAGCCTGCTGATCGAGGAACTTGAGCTGGCGGTCGACGAGTTGCCGCAGGAGCTGCGCGAGGTGTTCGTCGCGCATGAGTTGGAAGGGCGCACTTTCAAGCAGATGGCCGCTGCAACCGGCGTAAGCCTAAACACGCTGCTCTCCCGCAAACGCTATGCGGTGTTGCGTCTGCGCGAGCGGTTGCAAAGCATTTACGACGAATTTACGAAATCGTGAGGAACTGAAACATGAGACCGAGATGGATGAGAATCATTTTCTTCGCTCCGCTGGCGATTCTGGGCATTCTGGCATTTATTGCCATTGGCGGCGAACTGGTGCTGCATCTGTGGAATTGGCTGTTGCCGCCTCTTTTCGGATGGCGCGAAGTCAGCTTCTGGCAAGCACTTGGACTTCTGGCGCTCTGCCGGATCCTCTTTGGCGGCTTTGGACGCCACAGTTCCGGCCGCTCCCATGTCCGCCGTCGCATGGCTGAACGCTGGGAGCATATGACCCCTGAGGAACGGGAGCGCGTCCGGCAAAGCTGGCGCGGACGTTGGGGCTTCTGCCCGCCGTCCAGCCAGAGCAGCGAACAGGGGACGATAAAGTAGGCAACCGGGACCCAGCCGTTAGCAGCACGCTGCCAAAGCCGTGAAGAAAACGTGAAACTTTCGGGCCCGGTCCAGCCTATGAGCGTCTATGGGTTGGGGACGCCGGGCTCGTCGAAATTCCAGCCTTCCCCATTTCATTCGGCTTAGTCAACCACCCGCTCACTGAACCAGCGTTCCTGCCAGCACTACTACCTGTGGATTATTGGGCAAAGTAACGCTCTGCACCGTCTTCGCCGAATTCAAAGCAAACTGGTATGCATACAGGTTGAAAGTTCGCTTGTCCTTGCTGCCGTTATCAAAGTTCCGGTATGCCATGGCGACTCCTTCCGACTCGCCGGCGAATTTCTGCGGAGTAAACCAGTCGCTGAAGCTTTGCACGAATTGCGAACTCGTCCCATCCGTGTAGTGGATTGTGAGGGTCTGGGATGCTTGATTCCCCTGCACCCCCGCCGCTAACAACATAAGACTGGAGAACTGGCCCGTTGGCAAAGCGACCGATTGGCCACTGCACCCGACCGCGTCAAGTTCATTGGCCGGCCCAAAGTCGAACAGTACGCGACTAAGAACTCGCGATGTGCTGAGCAGGTTCGCCGAGTACGAGTACCCGATACCATCCAGGCCTCCGGTCGAGTATGTCGTGCCGTCCTGGTAGATTCCGTTCAGGTTGAATTCCGAAGATATATCCACTGGCGCGCCGCTTCCTCTTGCACCCAAAGCCGCACTCACCGCCAGCGTGAACGTAATTTTTTGCGTGATCCGCCCGGCAGTTCCAGTAACCGTCACAGAAGTAAATCCTGGGCTGGCGGATGGAGAAGCTCGCAACGCGATTTCCTGTTTATTGCCTTGTCCTCGTACCTGGGACGTAACGCCGTTCGGCAGGCTCGACACCGTTAACGTCACCGTGCCGTGAAAACCGTTCAAGTCGGTAATCATGATCGGGACAAAGGCCGTCGAGCTTTGGTTCAGGAACACGCTGCTCGGACCCGAAAGCGTGAACCCCTTGCTGTTGACCGCGGTATTGATCGCGTGAGCGTATTGTGCCGCAAGACCGTTACCCACAAAGTCGTCATAGAGCCACATGAAGCCACCGTTAATACCGCATTGGCTGTTCCATCCGCTCATGATGCTCTGAACCTGGCTTGGGGTGTCGTTCAGATCCCACAATCCAGGCCACACCGGCACACCGCCGAAATTCCAGCCCACGCAGGGATTGTTCCCGCTGCCGCCCGCGTACGCCTGCAGGTGCACTCCGTCGACCGTGCCGGGAAGTTGACTGTTAATCTGTGCCACCACATTTTCCCAATACGTGTTGTTGTCGAAAGCGTCTGGGGCCACGTGATAGCCGAGTTGGCCGAGCATCACCCCGAACGCAATCGTGGTCGGCGAATTGAAGCTGTTCTCATCGTCGAAGTCCATCGCATCCAGAGCCGGTATGGCGGCCTTCAGAGCCGCAAAGTCCTTATAGAGGATGCTGTCCGGTCCGGTACCCTGCGAGTTGACCAGGGAGGTGATGTCTTGCCAGTCTCCGAAGTTCGATGACCCAATGCTGAACGTCACCCGCTTCACCGTTCCTTGTCTCAACTGCGCCATATTCGCGGCAAAATCCGGATGGGTCTGGTCGCCGATATAAACGCCGTTGGAAGTCAGCGGAAACTCCCCGTTGAAATTCAGGTCGCCGTTGCTTTTGACCTCGACGCTCCACACAATGGCTTCGGTGAAACCGGAATTCTCGATTTCGGTGATGTTGTTCGTGGCGTTGATGTAGAACGGCCCGCCGCCAAAGATCCCGGTGTAGCCAGTCTGCGCCGGCGCTGTCTGGCCCAGGAGTGCCACTGCCATCACTAGGAAAAGAAGCATGGCCGCGCCGTGAATGAAGGCTGCCTGGTCGGGTAAACGCACGAACCGAATTTTGTTTGAGTGCTTCACATGGTCTCCTGCCGGGGTGCTCGGTTGGCCGCTTGCCCTTATGGACGCTGGTTCTGGCTTGCTCTCCCACATCACCGAAATCGGCGCGACCTCTTCCCCCTAAAGCCGCCGGGGATTATATAACGTTTACGGCTCGCGTTGTGGGCAGGCGATTTCTTTGCAGATTCCCAGGCTTGGCGCATCAATGTCGACGGCAACGGGCATGTGGCCTCAGAAATATTCTCGAGTTGTTACGGTCGGCAACCGGGCTCAGTGCCGAAGGGTGAAGGGCGCGACCTTCACGCGTGCGACAGAGGAGTCGCCTGATTGGGCTACTGGGGAAACTTCATGCGAGCCAGCAAGACTTGAAAGCGAGGACTGAAAAAAAAAGAAGATATGGTCGGGGAGAGAGGATTTGAACCTCCGACCCCCTGGTCCCGAAGATTGGTTTCACGAAGAATCAACAAGTTGCGATGAATCGTCACCAAATATGACGGAGTGCTACGGAAGCCGCGCCAGTCGCGGCTTTCCTGATGTTTGGAAGCTCGATCCGCCACTCCATCACACTCAGTAAGGCTTGGTGGTGGGCACAAAATTGCGCACAGCGAATCGGCGATGACCAGGAACGGCTGAGCGACAGAGCGGGGACTGCTGCCCCTTTTGGATTGGCAAGGATGCGCTCTGGCGATCAGCCGGGCTTGGTGTCAGGCTCGCGTTCCGGCCCGAACCTCAGACTGAGGCATGCTTCTAGGCTTCCCTGGGGCCCGATCCCGAGCCCCCGCCTGGGGAGGCGCGGCTCCGGGACGCGCGTGCGTCCGCACTGGTACAAATACTCCAGGAATTTTCCAATGGTCTGTTTGGACCGTTCAGGGATGTTGGCTCAGAAAGGGTCGAGCACCCCCACGTTCCTTCGGCTACGTGCTCACTTGCGGGGAGACCGAAGCGCCTCAGAAAGCGGAAGAGATTTCTCGTGGCACTATGGGACCATTTGATAGTCCAGGGGGTACCCCGGCGTGCGCACATGCGCATCGGCTGTGCGCGGATGAAAAAAATCTAGATTTTCAAATGCGCTCTTTTGTGATTCAAGGAAGCCCATATCGCGGGCGGGCGGCCAAGTCGGACTGTTCTAACGAAGAAAACTGCGAAACGCGAGCTTTACCTCAGAAGCGGCAACCGCAAAATTGAGCCCTTGGGCACCCTTGAACTGCCAGGTATTTACACCCACTACCGATCCCGCGTTCGTTATCAGTGGACCCCCGCTGTTGCCAGGATTTAGGGCAGCGTCGATCTGAACATAGTGAACGCCAGAACTCGTTTCTCTGAATGCGCTGACAATTCCGCGTGTGATCGTGTTTGCCAGACCGAGCGGGCTCCCAATGGCAAAGACCTCCTGCCCCACCCTTACGTTGTTCTCAAAAGACAGGCCTAAACAGCTTCGAGCATTTGTTCTGAGTAGCGCGAGGTCGCGATCGGTGTCCTTCGAAACCAGTTCGGCACTGAGAAGTTTCTTGTTGGCTGTCCTCGCGATGATGGTTTCGGCTCCCTCAACTACGTGCTCGTTGGTGACCAAGAGACAGCTGGGAGAGACGAAAAAACCGCTACCTCCACGTCCGGTATCGGTCTCAATCGAAACGACTGCATCAAGCGCGGCCTCCACCTTCGTTGAATCCTCTTCCCCTCGGTCTAGTGAAGAAGAGACTTCCGGAATTGGCAAGGGAGGGGGTTGAATGCTCGTCCATTGATTCTCGTCCGAAGTAAGGGCCGTTGCGATGAACAGCTACCTGGTTTCGTCGTATCCATCAGGATGGGACGGGCACGAAAAAGCAAGAAAACAGGCGTGGTCAAGTGGTTTGTTGATCCGGCAGCCCGAGAGAACAATCTGATCTGTCTATTAGTGCGCTTGACGCCGGGCAATGACGCGATTCAAGACCTCCACTTGTTCCCCTACCTCAATGCCAGATGGCGTTTCCGTCTGCAACCGGAAGACCCGTGTTTTCAGAAGGGAGTCAGGTTAGAGAATCTGGAGAAGTTTTACGAATCCGCGACTCGAATGAATACTGAGAAGCAGTTGCTGAAAACCAGTGCTCCAGATCGCTTTTTCTAGAGTCACGGGGTGCCCTTCGTGTTCCCCCTTTCACTCGTCATATCATCGCATCACCCAACTGTTGACTTGGAGGAGGACCAGATGGATGATCCCGTTCGCGTTCCCGCCGCTAACTACTTGAGAATGTCAACGGAACGACAGCAGTATTCTTTGGTGAATCAGTCCGAAGAGATTGCCCGATACGCTGACGCTCATGGCTTCGCAATCGTGAAGACCTATTCGGATGCGGCAAAGACAGGAGTGGTCTTCCGAAAGCGGAAGGGCCTGCAAAGCCTGATCCAGGATGTTGTCCAGGGCACAGCCTGCTTCAAAGCCGTGCTCGTTTACGACGTTAGCCGTTGGGGCCGTTTTCAAGATACTGACGAATCTGCCCACTATGAGTTTTTATGCAAGTCTGCGGGCATTCCGGTTCACTACTGCGCTGAACCCTTCTCCAATGATGGTGGCCTATCGAGTTTGATTATGAAGTCACTGAAGAGGGTGATGGCGGGAGAGTACAGCCGTGAACTCGGAGTGAAGATATTCAATGCGCAAAAGAGATTGGCGTGGATGGGCTTCCGGCAAGGTGGCCAGCCGGGGTACGGGCTTCGCCGTCTGCTGGTTTCGGCGGACGGAACGTCACAACAGGTGCTGCGTGCTGGCCAACGAAAGAGCCTCGCCAGCGACCGCGTAATTCAAGTTCCAGGACCTCCCGAGGAAACCGGTTGCGTGAGGGAAATCTACCGACTGTTCCTTGAGGAACGGATGACGTTTCTTGCCATTGCGCAGGAACTGAACCGGCGGAGGATTCCTTACCTGGAAGGAGCAGCGTGGGAACACAGAGCAATAAAAACCATCCTCACTCATCCGAAATACGCCGGGATCAACCAATATGGCCGGTTTAGCACCAGACTCTACACGCCAAGGGTTGAAAAACCTCGCTCAGAATGGGCCTTCACCCGTGGAGCCTTCGAACCAGTAGTTGAGCCGAGGATGTTCGACAAGGTTCAAGAGATTCTTGCAACATTCACCCGCAATAAATCGAACGAAACGGTGTTGGAACTACTTAGAGGTGTTCTTGAAAAGGAGGGCAGGCTCAGCTATGCCCTGATCACACGCAGTCCTGGAATGCCATCTGCGGCCACGATAAGGACACGCTTCGGTTCATTTAGCCGCGCTTACGGATTGGTCGGATACGAGGGGAACGACGGATACAGCCGCCGGGGACGACTCGCTGAACTGCGCAATATCCGTCGAATGCGGCAAGAGTTGATGGATACGATTGTTGGCCTTTCAAAGGGCTGTGTGAAGATTGAAGATCGGGGGGCGAGATACCGTACCCCGCTGCGGCTGCGTCATCGGCTGGTTGCCGTAGTCGTTTGCAGGTGGTTTCGCGGTTACAAGGGAGCTGATCGCTGGAGGATCAAGTGCGTCCGGGACGAGAGCCGACTCGTAACCCTTATAGCCCGGCTGAATCGGAAGAATAATGCATTTGAGGACTTCTTTGTAGCACCCCCGATAGGACAAAAGCACCTCAACGTGACAGAAAACGCTGGGTGCTTGCGGCGCGCTGTACATCTTACCGACTTTGCAAGGTTTGCCAAAACCGTGCAGAGGGTTTGCCGATAATTCTCCGCCATACGCGCGACCTGCTGATCGAAGGCAAAACCATCCACGATGTCGCGCACATCCTTGGAGAATCCGTTGACATAAACTCTTTAGGTTGGGACCCAGGCTGGTTGGGATTGTCCAGCAATTTTAGTGAAATCCATCTTGGAGGGATTGTAGGAGTGACCCCGCCCCCGAAAAGTGGACCGCCCAGAAATGTAAGTTTTCCCAACCCCATGAGAGTCAAAGCGCCATGAAGGGACCGCGACATAGCGAAGAACAGATCAACGCCCATCCTGAAGATTTTCTAGGATTGGCCCCCGATCACTCCATATCACTCAATCTCACTCCACCTGGCGCAAATTTCTGCGGGTGCACTTGTGAACCGCAAGAATCGCGCTATGCTCTGCGCAGAAGGGGACTTGCGTCCATGTTGAGCAACCCTCTTGAGAAGACCTTCCGGTTCGCCCCCAGGGCCTATTTCAGCGGCACCCTGCAATGGCTGTGCCCGCAATGCGGCAGGATCAACCCCCATCGCCTGGACCTGGCGACGTTCCGGGGTCCGTTGCAAGCGGGCAACGTGTAGAAGACATTTTACCGTGGGAATCCGGCTGTGCTGGCAGGCCAAGAATGTGGGGCCAAAGATGATGACGACAAGCAGTCGTAGACAATTGCTGAGAACAGGCGTCGCATCAATCGCTGCGGTAGCTGGAATGCGCAGCTATTCGCAAGAAGTGTCGCCGTCAACGCACTACTCGCCCGAGAACAAGCTGTCCGAGTTACACATCATATCTTCTTCTGCTTGGCTTTCACCTTCGCCCACCGCGCGCGCTGCGCCTCCGCGATCCGCTTGCGCCCGGCTGCCGATATAGTGCGCCGCTTTGCTGGCTTCCCGCCCAGGTAGGCACGGCCAAAGGCTGTGAGTGCGGCGGAGACTCCATCGAGTTCCAGCCGCAAACGGGCCTGTTCACGCTTGAGTTGCTGCACTACGGTCTGGATCATTGTCTTGCGCATAGCAGTGGATTCTAGCAGGTGTCCCGACGGCGCTCGGGATTTGTGAACTGGAACACAATGGAAAATCACGTCCTCAGCGTCCGCACCGGGGAGCCAATCCAACCGTGCTCAAGTAGCACCAAGCGCTACCACCTGACCCATTGACTTGAACTGCTTGCCCGCTTGGTAAAGCTGTGCCACGCTTGAGGGCATGTGGGACCGATCTGGCGTGACCTTCGGTGAGGCAGCCAAGCGCTGTCGGAAGTGTGGCAAACAGCGCGCCCTCAGTCTGTTCCCCAGAGATCGCAGCAAGCCGGATGGACACTGGCATACTTGCAAGGCTTGCAACCGCACCTACTGGCACGAGCGGGGGAGTCTTTTGGCTGCGCTGCGTAAGGGGCGTCAGGCTGCACAGCTTGGTCCTACACGCACAGGCCTCCGGGACCTTCGGCGCTACCATCACAAAGATTCCCAGCCATTCGCCTCGGTTCCCCCGGAGCTGCGCTCGCAGGCCCAGCAACTGCTCAACAAGTATCTCTACCGTCACCGCCGCCGTCTGACCCCCGCGCTGATTGCCTGTTTGCATGCCTGCGCCGCCAGCAACGTGAAGCGCCTGGGAGACCGATCATGGGCCCGGAGCCTGCGCCGCAAGAAGGGCTACTACAGGTCGCTGCGCAGGAAAGCCCAGGCTGAAGCCCAGCAGGACGAGATTCGCGCCCGGGGTCCCACCCTGAGGGTCTATTACACCGACCTCACGGGGATATAGAGGAATGGGGCTCTCTTGCGCGCCGTGCTTTCGGGTCCCAAACCTACATGAGTTGTTCCACGGTGATGAACAAGCTGTATTGCGCCCCAGAGCCGTCGTAGAAAACTGAGTACGTGACCGGCGTCGCCGCCTTGGCGCGCACCAGAAATGTGTCCGCCCCATAAGTGATGCCGTAAGGATAAAAGACAAAGCAGCCCTCCCCGCCATAGTAGGGGCATTGTTCTTGGCCCGCGTCGTCGACCCAGTTCAGGCGAAAGTATATGGCTCCGAAAGTCGAGAGGACGGTTGGCACACCATAGGCGGACACGCGGAACAGTCCGTCTTTCGGTGGCGTAAGAAGTGTGGTTGTATCAATCGATCCGGTTTGGCCGGTCAAGGAGACTCTCGCCACAACTCGTGGTAGGGTAGCGCGTTGCGATTGTGCGTTCCTGTTACGAACCTGGGCGATTGCGCCGATGAACGTAGCAAGCAGAATCGCTGCTAGCGTGAGCGCCCTAATGTGTTTGTGCACGTTTTCCTCCATTGCCGAATGCGGCCTTGTGAGAACAACTAGCGACTGGCGGGTGAGCCGCCAAGTGCTCGGCGTT
>CAWEJA010000018.1:0-191010 GCA_963809295.1 Terriglobia bacterium
TCCAACACCGTGGGGTGCTCCGTCCTTCGCGTTCTTGGCGGAGAGCCTGCCCTGAGCCCAACTTCCGGCCGGCATTCGACGCATCAGTGACCTACGGATTCCACTGACGAGGCCAAAAAGACGGAGTAGCTGTCGATTTTCGGTCTCCCGAACGACTATCTGATAACAGAACGATGAGCTACGGCTCTGAGTCACAGGAAACAAGGAGTCACAGGAAACAAGGAGGAATGAATGAAATACATCTGTTTGGGATACATCGAGCCAGGAAAATTCGAAGGGATGACCGAGGACGAGCGACACGCGATGCTCGACGATTGCTTTGAGTACAACGACCATCTGCGCGCCAACGGACATCTTGTCGCCGAAGTACCTCTTCAGCCTCCGGAGACCGCGTTGACCCTGTACTGGAAAAACGGCAAAGTCGCGACGACCGATGGCCCCTATGCGGAAACCAAGGAACAGCTTGGCGGCATTCAGATCCTTGAGGCGCGAGACCTCAATCATGCCGTTCAGCTTGTCTCACAGCAACCAGGCTTTAAGTATGGACTTGGACCGATTGAGATACGGCCGGTTGCGGATTTGAGCGAAATGATAAAGGAGAGCGAGCAGCGGCGACGGCGAAAGGATACCTCGCGATGAGGGCGGCTACGAGGGAAAGAATGATTGAGTAAGTGCAGTGGAAGGGCCGTTAGGGCTTTGCGGGCAGCGGCTGCCAGAGCTCAATCTTATTCCCATCCGAGTCATAGATCCAGGCAAAGCGACCGTAGGATTCATCCATTCGTTTGGGGTCAATCTTTACTCCCTCTTGTTTTAAGCGGTCGAGCAAAGCATCCATATCGTCCACGATGTAGTTGATCATGAACGGTGCGGGGCTGGGATCGAAATACTTAGTGGAGGCGGGAAAAACAGTCCAAACGGTAACGTGTTCCTTTTGCGGGTCGTCGTGTTCGCGCCACGGAAGCATCACGCCTTGGCCTTTGTCAGCGAGTCCAAGATGCTTCGAATACCATTCGCGCATCTGATCACGATTAGCGGATTTGAAGAAGACACCGCCGATTCCAAGGATGCGCCCGCGCTGCTCCGTTTTGACAGGCGGCTTCGACTTTTCAGGTTGCGGAGATTTCACTTCCTGTCCTCCTGTTGAGCGGGCCGCGATGAGCAACAGCGAGCCGAGCGCAATTGTGCTCCACGGTATTCCTTGCATCGGCGGATTATACATAAGAACGGAGCGGCATCGCAGAGTCGACTGCGGCTCCTTCCAGTAGCCAAGTGAGCCGCGCCTTGAACAATCGCGAATCGGACGTACTCCGACTTCTTGTCCAGGGCCTGGCCAACAAGGAAATAGCGTCACGATTGGACGTCTCAGAGAGTGTAGTCAAGAACACCCTCCAGCAACTGTTTGCGAAAACTGAAGTTCGCACGCGGAGCCAACTAGTTCGAATCGCACTGGAACAGTACAGAAATCAGCTTTGACCAGCGGTCCATCTGAATCGCGCATTTGTTCGTTCACCGCCCGGAAGAAGGCTCGTACCAGAAGACCGCACCCTTCGAAATCGTGGGCAGCGTATATGAGATACCTCCGCCACGGCGGACCCCTTCCAGTTTCTGTACTTCACCCAGGAAAGGCAGGAGGAAGGCCGGGCCTTTGATCTCTGGCGACACCGTAATTCGGACTCCGGTCTGCGGAGTTTGCACTGGATTTACCCCACCATGTAATCCGGCGAAATTCGCCAGGAAGACATGGGGTTTCCCATCGACAAGGGCGATGGAAGTTGCAACCTGCGGGGAAGCTTCAATTTGAATCCCAGCTATACTTGGTAGGTTTTTCAAAAAGGCAGCTTGCGAATTGGGCGCAGTATGCCCGAAGTCGCTTTCTAACGCAGCCATGTAGTGTTGTCCCGGGCAATCTTGAATCCGGACCACATTGGAAGCAGGGGTAAGTTGCGTGACATCCGCGCCGGTGATGATCAGTTTCTTGCCGCCGGCAACATAGTGCTGCAACCAGCTTTTCTCCGGATCGCTCAAGACGCGTACATTTGGAAGAATCAGGGTGTCGCCCTGAAACTCGGTCAAAGTGCGCGGGGTTACCACTTGAAACTCCAGGTGCGTCTGCATCAGTAAAATCAGGATGCCTCGATAGGAACGGATGAAGTCGTCCGCGTAGTAATTCCGCGTTTGAGGGGAGAAGTAGACTCCGACTGGATGAATGGGAGCGCGTGGCAAGTAAAAGGTCTCTTGGTGCGCTTGAATCCACGAGAAAATCTTCTTTCTGATGGACAGGTCATTTGATCCGGCCATGGAGTGCCCGGGTGCGTCCCAGAAATTCGCGCCGGCCATGATCTCCGACATCGCGAGGTTCATCATGGACTCTTGCTTATCAACCTTCTTGTCTCCATCCCAGGAGTAATTCAGGATCCAGGTGGCTTTGCCTTGCGCAAAGGCGCGGAACGAATGCATCCCCACCTGGTAGGCGAACCAGTCCAGCGGATTTCGGGAGGATGCCATGTGATTGCCGTTGCCGAATTCGTACTCGTGCGCGATGACGTCAACCACGGGATACAAGCTGTACACGTCCGCGCCCACCCGCACCGCCTCCTGCTCAATGCCGGGATAAATTTCAGGAATGGTTTTGATCTCCGGATTCACTGATTTCGCATTCACGTCTATTTCGTGCATGAAATCGGTAAAGGTTTGAATGCGGAAATCAGCCCACTTCCGGAAGTTCGCGTCGTTGAAATCGCCCAGCTTCAGATCTTTTCGCGCGTCCAGCCCGCTTTGCTTCTTGAACTCCGCCACGGTGTAGTCGTCGAAGCTGGCCCAGGTGTCTTCCCAGCCGTCGAAGTGCGTCATCCAATACGGAATGTCGACGTAGATTCCGTCAATCCCGGTGCCTGCGATTTGCCGCACCCGCTCCATATAGATCTTGCGCCACTCTGGTGCGTATGGGCTGACCCATACGTCTTCATCGCCCTTCCTGATCCAGAAGGCTGTGCCCCCGCCAAAAATCGCTGGTTCGCCGGTAATCTTCCGCTGCAGCCAGTCGGGGTGTTCCTTGGCCAGGGTGTGCGGAGTTTGGTCTGCGTTGGCCGTGATGCATTCCGTGCCTGCTATGTACACATAGGCGCGATTGCCCGCCTGGTGCGCCTTCTCAGCCACCGCCCGGATTGCACCCAGCTTCTCTTCTGGATTGACAAAACTTTCGTATCGACCGGGAATATCGTTGTCTACTTCGATTCCAAAGACGTTGGTTTCCTGAGCCTGGTGCACGATCTGTTCTGCATTGTCGGGACGCAACCCGTAAGCCCCGATGCGCACGTAGTGGGTCCAGTTCTGTCCGGAAGGAAAGTCACGAGAAACGGCGAGCGCGGCCACCAGTGTCAGGACAAGAAGTCCAAGCACACCAGCCACCCGCGCTCGAGAATGGATCCGTGGACGCACGCAGTTCGCTCAGAACTGCAACCGTGCTCCAAACTGCATCCGGCGGTAGTTATTTGTGGTCGAGGTAATGGTACCAAAGCTGCCGTCCCCCGATCCCACATCCGGAAACGCAAAGCGCTGGTGATTGGCCACGTTGAACATCTCGGCGCGAATCTGCAACTGTGCCCGCTCGTGAATCTGGAATTCTTTCTCGAGTGACATGTCCACGTTGCGAACCCCGTCCCCGCGCAAATTCGAAAAATGCCGTGGCGCGTTGCCCGGAATGTTGTCCCCCGGATCGGCGAAGCAGTCCTGGTTCAGGTATGGGTCTCCTGTCTGGGCCGCCTCGTGATAACTGATTCCGGTCCTCAGCTGCGAGCACACCACGTTCGGTCGTTGGTTTCCGTCCGTCAGCCGGGAGTTGCTGTCAATGATCGCAATCGGCTGCCCGGTCTGTATGGTCAGGAAAGTATTCAACGACCAGCCGCCCACGATCGCATCCGCCAGGTTGTTCATGCCGCGCCCAATCCAGCGCCCGCGCCCGACCGGCAGATCAATAATAAAGGCCGTTGTCAGCCGGTGCGTGGCGTCGTTCGAACTGATCCCATGCTCGGCCTTCAGATTGTCCAGCAGTTGGGGATTGTCGAACTCCAGATTTGTCAGCCACGCATTTCGTCCCGCCGAGGAATCGTCGGTCGACTTCGAGAGCGTGTAGTTCCCCTCGAAGCTGATGTAGTGGCTCGCTCGCTTCTGGAATCGAATCTGCAGCGAGTGATACCACGAGGTTGCAATCAGGCGCGGCAGACCGGCAAAGCCTCCCGCGAACTGCGGATACGGGTGCAAGAGAAGTCCCTGCGGGATCTGATCCTGCACGTACAGCGAATCGGCCACATCGGCGGCGTTGAAGATCGGCGTCGCTGGACAGTACGATGCCGGCGATGCCACGGCTGCAAAGAAGCACTGAAAAGGATTCGGAACTGAGCTGCCGAGGAAGTCGCTGACCGCCGTATTGTCCGGATCGTGCGTGGGATTCAGTTGCGCCACCAGCGCCTCGCGAATGCTCGAGGGCAGGAAGTTGCGCTCCCGCGTGGAAACTGATGCGCCTGCCCAGGGAAGGTGCGTGGCGCGGTTCGCGGCATAGTCCGCCGCGACCACGATTTGTCCCGGCAACATGTGCTGCACTCCCAGGTTCCACTGGTAGATTTCGGCATTGCGCGCGATGCCCGTGTCCAGGTCGCTGCCGTTGTCGAATCCCCAGTTCGCCAGCTTCCCATAGGTTCTGCCTTGCGGCGGCGCTAGCCCGGCCGGGAAGGGATTTTCCAGCGTCGCATATTGCGTCACAAAGTTGTCGGTCGTGAAATACAGCGGCGCGGACTTCGAGAACGAAGGCCCGGCGTACTGGAAGTTGGTGGCCACGTTCATCCCATAGAAAACGCCCGCCCCGCCCCGGACGACCGTGTTGTTCGCCAGCTGGTACGCGAATCCCAGGCGCGGAGCAAAGTTGTTCCGATCCACCCGGGCGTTGCGATGTCCAGAGTCCGCGAACACCGTCGTTCCCTTCAATTGCCCGATTTGCCCGAAGTCGAAGGTTGGGTCCGCACTGCGAGCCACTGGGATGGCAGTCCCCGTGTCCCCTGTAAAATCGCTGTACTGCAGATGGTTGTTTCGCTCCGAATAAGGTGTGCTCCACTCGTAGCGCAGGCCAAGATTCACGGTGAGTTTGGGAGTGACCTTCCAGTCATCTTGCACGTAAAAGGCCGTCTCGACCGATTTATCCGCTACCGATGGAATGATGTGCAGTTGGGAATCCTCCGGCGAGGGATAACCGACTAGCAAGGTCGCAAATGGATTGCCCTGATTGTTGTCTCCCAGGCCGCCGTTGGGATCCTGGGTGGTCACGTCCCGCGTGAAGTTGAAAATTCCCGTGGGATTGTCCGGCTGAAAGAAGTTGTTAAAGAATTGTCGCTGCTCGCCGCCGAATGTGATCGAATGCGTCCCTTTCACCCACTGCAACGACGACGAGTAGCTGTACAGAGAGTGCGCAAAAGCGGTGTCCACGCAGCACTGGGTAAATATGGAGAGGAAAGGGTCTCCCACGTTGATGGCGGGGATCCGGTCCAGTCCGTTCTGGTTCAAAATGGCCGGCAACCCCACATCACTCAATTTCGGATAGTGATTGTTTGTAACGGGCTCGTGTACCCGATCGATGCTAAAGCGGTTCGTCCAGAGTGCCGTTGGTTTGATCGCCCAGTTATATTCAAGGTTGCCGTTCTGTACAGTCGGCTGGTCGATCAATCCATCGCCCTGGTCCCCATTGCCGACGATGGTCGGAACGGTGTTGTCACGGTATGCTCGGCTGTAACGGCCAGCGATCTTGTGGTTGTCTCGGAGATCTGGTGATCGATCTTCACATCGAACTGCCAGGCTGGGGCGGTCGACAATGTCACCGTGCGGAAGTTTGGGTCCGGATAGACCGCGTTCGGCACATTGGCATGCGGGTACAAATTCAAGATCGCCTGCCCGATGGGATCGATGTTGGTCGCGGGAATCTTGTTCAGAATTCCTCCGTCCGAAAATTGCGTCGCGCGGACACACGAAGTTCGGATCCGTGTTCTTCGCACAGGGATCGTAAATCCCCGCGCTGGCCGTGTCGGGATTGTTCGGATCCGGCAGGTTCGCCAGGCTCTGCGAGAAGTCCCCGGTGCGCTCCAGGTCCGTGGGCACAATCCCTTCAATGTTGACGGGATCCTGTTGCCGGGTTTTTTCGAAATCCACGAAGAAGAACGTACGGTTCTTGATGATGGGCCCGCCCAACGCGAAGCCGTATTGGTCGCGGATGTGATCGGGTTTTTCGCCAGTGTTGAAAAAATCGCGTGCGTCGAATGCCGACCGTTGCCCGTACCACCATCCGCTGCCGTGAAACTGGTTCGTGCCCTACTTCAACACGATGTTGACGACGGTTCCTCCGTTGTTGCCGAACGCTGCCGAGAAGCTGTTGTTCTGGAGCTTGAACTCTTGCACGATCTCCACCGAAGGCTGGTAGTACACATTGGAGTTACCGCCTTCACCTTGCTCCGGCGCGCTGAGGGGGCTGCCGTCGAGGCTGATCTGCGCGGTCGCGTTGCGCTGGCCATTGGACACGAAGTTGGTGCCTGAGGGATAGTTGTCGTTGATTCCCGAGCCCGTAGTCTCGGTTACTCCCCCGGCCAGGAAGACCAGGCCGAAAAGGCTGCGGTTGTACAGCGGAATGTCGCGCACGTATTCATTGCTGACGTCCGTCCCAAGGGCGGCGCTGTCGGTATCGAGCAGGGGAGGGGCTTCGGTCACCTCCACTGTAATGTTGAAGCTGACCGGTTTCAAAATGAAGTTCAAGGTTGACTGTTGGTCAACCGCCAGTATCACGTTCTTGCTCTCCGCGGACCGGAAGCCGGCCGCCTCCACCTTGATGGTGTAGGTGCTGGGGCGCAGGCCGGTCAGAAGATAGAGACCGCGGTCGTCGGTGTGGACACTGGTGGAGACATTGGTGCCGTCGTTGGTGATGGTCACCAGGGCATTTACCACCACGGCACCGGTCTGGTCGGCTACGGAGCCGCGCACCTGCGCTGTATAACTCGCTTGACCTAGTGCGCTTTGTGTCAGCAGCACAGAAATCGTGAGCGTGATGCCGAAGAGGAACTGAAGGCGACGGAACTCAGCGTGGAAGCCTGACATGTTGAACCCCCTGTTCGAGCTGGCGCGAGAAGAGAGATGAGCACATGTTTCGGATTATTGCGATAGTTATCTTTTACTTTCGATCATCGCTGAGAGTCAAGCTAAAAACAATAGAAAACAATCCAACCGGTACCAGTTAGGACCTGGGGCAGAACTACCCAAAACGCAGGTTTCCTGGGTTTTCTATGCGGTTCTCGTGGGGTTTGTCCATACCGCGGCGGCAGGGCCTCCGCGGGCAAGGCTTGACCAGCCACCAACCTGAGCTGATTTCACCGTGGCTGGGCCGCGCGCGAAGCGAGGATCTTCGCCGCATTGTCGTGATACAGGCGCTCCAGGGTTGAATCGGGCAGACCGAATCCGTTGAGACTCCAGTGATAGTCGAATTGCTCGGTTTCGTAGAAGTGCTCGTCCATCGATTCTAAAATCCGGAATGTCACCCGGTACATCGGTTTGTCGAAGCCCATATCGGTCCCGTAAAGAAGACGATCCGAATGCTTGGCATAGAACTGGGAGGCAAAGCGCGGTATCGGAGCAGTCTCGGCGTAGCGGGCGGAAATATCGGCGTACAAGTTGGGATTGCGGTCAAATAGCTCGCCCAACCGGGCCAAATCGTAGTCCAGATTGGCAAAGTGGCAGGCAATGAATGTCGTCCGCGGATGCTTCTGGATCGTGCGCTCCAGGATCTCGATCATCCCGGCGAGCCCCACGATATTGGGCTGATTGTCCAGGCGCCAATGATAGGCGTTCATGAGGCCGTCATTTGTCCTGTCCATTTTCTGATACATCCAGACGGGGTCCGCCACGTGGATACTAATCGGCATCCCCAACTCCGCACATTTCTCAAACAGCGAATTCATCCGCGAGTCATCGGGATGTAAGCCGTGGGTCTTTGACTTGCCGGAGGCCATGCCCTGGCCTTTGTCATGCAACTCACCGACTCCACGCGCACCAGCTTGATAACATCTTTCGAGTTCCTTGATCGCAGCGGCGCCGAATCCCGGCCGGTCATAACCGGCGAAATCGAAGCCGCACCACAGTTCGAAGCGGTCGGGATACCTGGCGTACTGGCGGTAAATGGCGTCAAACTCGCTTCCGACGGACTGCGGTGAGAATGATGGTTTTTTCCACTCCCACCTCGTCCATGTTTCCGACCCATTCGGCAATCTGCTCCGGAGTCTTGGCGTAGGGATGCGAATGCATATCAATGATCGGGAATCTGGCCTTGGCAATCTCGGACACCGGAATCTTGTAGATGGACTTCGGCCGGTAGTCCTTGAGCAATATTTGCTCGGGGGATTCCTCGGTTGGCTGGTGCTCTTTGCCCCGAGCTGCTTCCTCCTGCCTGCTTGTTGCGGAGCCTGTTGCGGTTCCTAGCCGAAAAGAACGACGGAAGGTCCTCCGGTCGCCAATCCGTGTGACGCTAGCCGCTTTCAAGAATGTTCTTCGATTCATAGATCTCCGATGCGCGATATGATTCTGGCTCTTCTGTTCCGAAATCAACCTGCTCAATGAGGAAGCGAGAAGCTGAAAACATCGCTTCCTGCCGCAGACCACGACGTACTGGACTCCGTCGACCATGTAACTCATGGGCGAAGCATGCATCGTCTGGCCGGTGTTGAAGTGCCACAGAGCACGCCCGGTCCGGGCGTCCACCGCTTCCAGAGACCCGGCATCATCGCCAAAGAACACCAACCCAGCCGGCGGTGGTTAGCGTTCCTCCCCAGGAATCGCCATGGCCGACCTGAGGATAGCGCCAAACTAACTTTCCTTCGGGCACGGAGTACGCCAGCAGCGTCTTCTGGGCGTGTTCGTCGGGAGGAAGTTTCGTGCCTGTACCGTAGTAGGTCTGGCCGGGTGTAAACGGTTTCGGGTCCGCGAAAAATAGATTGCAACTCTCCAGCGCCATGACATAGAAGAGCCCGGTGTCGGGATTGTAAGAAGGCGAAAACCAATTGGTGGCCCCGATGATGCCGGGGCAGATGTAGGTCCCTTGCACGGTGGGTATTCGACCCGACAGTATGGGGCGGCCAGATGCGTCCACGCCCCTGGCCCAGTTCAGCTTCTGCACAAACGGCGTCGCTTTGAGGAATTTGCCATTGGTTCGGTCGAGAACATAGAGAAAGCCGTTGCGGTTGGCCTGCACCAACAAGCGACGGGTCACGCCCTTTTCTTGAACGTCCACCAGCACCGGTGTCTGAGTGGCGTCATAGTCGTACAGATCGTGCGGCGTGAACTGGAAGTACCATTTCAACTCTCCCGTGTCGGGGTTGAGTGCCAGGACGCACGCCGTATAGAGGTTGTCGCCGGGGCGGGAATCGCCGGCAAAATCGGGTGCCGCGTTGCTGGTTGTCCAGTACAGCAGTGTTGAGTTCGGGATCGTAGGTGCCGGGCATCCATGTCGTGCCGCCGCCGTGCAGGTAGGAATCGCCGGGCCAGCTGTCGGAGCCGAACTCTCCCGGCCCGGGGATTGTCCAGAAACGCCACTTCAGGTTTCCCGTCAGCGCATCGTAGGCTGCCAGAAAGCCGCGCACGCCGGAGTCGCCGCCGGACGTTCCGACGATCACTTCGTCTTTCACGACGAGGGGAGCACTGGTCGCGCCGTAGTGCTTCGTCTTGTCCGCGTATTCGACGTCCCACAGCAGGTTTCCCGAGCGGGCATCGAGGCACAGCAGGTGGGCGTCATCGGTTTCCATGTAGACGAAGTTTCGCCACACTCCAACGCCACGATTATGATGAGCCGCGGCATCATCGAGTAATCCTGAGCTCACCGGCCGCTGGTGATGCCACACGACCCGTCCCGTTCGCGCATCCAGCGCAAACGCATCGTTGGCCGAAGTAACGTACATGATGCCGTTGACGACTACAGGAGTCGCTTCGAGCCTTTCGGAATTGCCGGGATGGAAAACCCACGCGGCACGCAGATGTGCGACATTTCCAGGATTGATTTCGCGCAGGCTGCTGTAGCGACGTCCGGTGTAGTCGCCGTTGTAGGAAGTCCAGTTTGCGCCGACCGGGCGCGCAAGCAAGTCTTCGGCGCTCACAGTTGCGGCGCGCCGATTGCTGGAGACTGTCCTGGCTGTCCTGCAGCCGATGAGAAGGCCAGAAGCAAAAACAGGAATCAAGCTAGATGACCTTACGCCGAGTGACTTCACGTCAGCGATTCTCCCCGGCATCAACTTGAACTTCCTGAAGGGAACCGCGATCCAGCCCGCCTTCATCCTCCAGATGAAGTGAGATGCGAGCTGTCTTCGCGGGGGCAATGATTTCCGTTGCAAGGGAGACGGCTTCTACCGGATCCACGGTGGAAATGGCAGTACTTCCCAGGCTCAAGCCATGTTCGTTGTAGAAATGCGCGACCAGTCGTCCGGCGAAGAAAACCCCAAATGATCCGGAGAGCCCGATCTTGCCTTCTCGCAGTCGGGTGGCTTGAAGCGGATGCACCACGATACCGGCATCCGTCACGTTATGAAATTCGCCACCACCACGGGTCGGAAACCATTCGGTCTCGAGATCGCAGCTCTCTCCCGGACGCAGCTGGCAAAGAGGAGAATTGATCTCGGCCTCGAGGTAGTAGGGAGATCCGTCACCTCCGGAGCTTACTGAGGGCTCGCCGTCCGGCGTTCAACTTCATTTCAGGACCGTTCGTCCAAAAAATGATGGAGGCCTTGCCCGGATACGTTCGGGTTGGCTTCAAAGTGAAAGCGTTCGACCATCGCATACTTGCTGCTGCCATCGACGACCGCCAGCCAGCCGGCGGTCGAGTCCAGCCATAGTTCGGCGGCCATGTGCACATAGTGCAGGGTAAACAGACCATCCTCTCTTATCGAGACGGCAGGGTTTTCCGCCGGACCGAAGCGGACGTGGTAGCGGTTGAGATAGCTGCTCGCCGGATTCGCCGGGGTAAATGTCCGGAAATCGTGGTTGATTCGCGACGGATCGTTCGGGTCAGCTGTGTCGTACTGAGAGACAGACTGCATCGACCATTCCACCGTGTGACCGGTTGTGTTCTTCATGATGGCGTGAAAACGAATTCGCGGAGAGTCGGCATCCAGGCGAATTGTCCGCAGGAACTGAATCCCAGTCCGGGGATCGGCCGGACCGGTCGAGTTCTATTTCACAGTGCTGTCCTTCCGAAAGCTTTCGAAAGGTGTATGGCCCGTCGTCGAGCACGTCGGAACCACCCGCCCAATGCTGTTCGTCGTCGTTCCCTTCGGGCAAGGGCCAGAGCTTGTCGCCTCCGTAGTTAAACCATCGGCTTGGGTCCGGCGGAAAGTACTTCCCTGCATACTTGGGATTGACGAACAGATAAGGATGCCCACCGAAAATCACCTGCATCAATCGTCCGCCGTTCTGCGGTACCACGATCAACTGGACCCAGCGATTGGAGAGTTGCTGCGCTTGCCAGCCCTTATAATCCGTGGGTTCTACGTGGCACGATGAACTGGCCGGCTGACTGCGGTCCACTCCTGGTCTGGGCAAAAACAAGGTTCAGCCCCAGCCCTCCAAGAAGCAGGAGGACAGAAAAGCGTCGCACGAGATCAGTTCTTCGCAGTTGCAGTGTCATAGTTGCTTCACCCCGGAACGCCACGGCACTGCGAGTATAGGACGACAGATCAATTTCAAGAAACGCGCAGCCCAATTGAAACGACTCGCCCAGTAACGAAAAGAAACCTAATAAAACGAAATAAATTGATGTGCGTCAAGCTTATTCTGTGGTATACCAAATTCGCGTTTGAAGCGAGCGGCCGCCATCTTCAGCACTCTGTTTCCCACTGATGGGTGACGGCAAGACGACGCTCATCATACACAGAAAGTTTGGCGCCACGGTTACTCAGGAGGGTTGGAATGGGTGCCCCGAATTCCAGTCGGCGATCGTTCATTAAATTGGCGGCGGCGGCTCCGCTGTTGACCCAGATTGCGGCGCGAAATCTCTACGCGCAGGCCGCTACTGCGATCGGCAAGGATCCCCGCCAGAATGTATACACCCGCCTGGGGGTCAGGACCGTTATCAATTGTCGAGGCACCTGGACTTACCTCAGCGGGTCTCTGGAGTTTCCGGAAGTTCGCCAAGCCCAGGTGGAGGCGGGGCAACATTTCGTCAACATGCTGGAACTGCAGCGCGGTGTGGGACGACGCCTCTCGGAGTTGACCGGCGCCGAGTCGGGGATGGTCACTTCGGGCGCGGCCGGCGCAATGGCGGCCGCAACCGCCGCGTGCATGGCCGGCACCGATGACAAGCACATCTGGCAACTGCCCGATACCACCGGTCTGAAACATGAAGTGATCATGGTGGGCGGGAGGAGCGCCTTTGATAGCGCCATCCGGCTGACCGGAGCGAAACTGGTGCTCGCGTTTTCTCCGGAAGAACTTGCCAATGCGATCAACGAAAACACGGCCATGATCTACACCACGAACCTGGGCGAGAAAGCTGCAGCGCGAACTCGCGATCGCGAAGGATCGCAAGGTTCCGATGTTGCTGGATGATGCGGCGGGCATCCCTCCTGCCGACAATGCCAGACTCTACGCCCGGATGAAGATTGACCTCTATGCCTTCTCCGGCGGAAAGGGCTTGTGCGGACCTCAATGCAGCGGCTTGCTCCTCGGTCGAAAGGACCTGATCGACGCAGCTCTGATGAACTGCAGTCCGCGCGAAGGATCTGTCTGCCGCGCCATGAAAGTCGGAAAAGAAGAAATAATCGGCTGCCTGACGGCGCTGGAGACCTGGCTGAATCTGGATGAAAAGAAGGTTTACAGCGAGTGGAACGGCAGAGTCGAACGAATTCGAAAGCTGGTAGACATCGTGCCGGGCGTGAAGACGGACATTTTCATTCCCGAGGATGGGAATCGCTTTCCAACCCTGAAAGTCTCCTGGGACCAGGCGGCTTGGGGCTTCAGCACGTCCGATTGCGTGCGGACGCTGCGTGAGAACGATCCCGTCATCGAAGTGCTCGGTTCGGACAATCCCAGCCTGGTGACGGCGGTTCGCGAGGGCAATCCGAACCGCAAAGAGCCTAAGGAAGCCGATCACATCGAACTGGTTTCCATGACCATACAGCCCGGACAGGAGATCATTGTGGGACAAAGATTGCGGGCGATTCTGAGCGCAGCACAAAGGGGAAAATCCGCAGCCTGAAGCATACAAACCTACGCTCTCATCTCAAAACCTGGTGGAAGATTCGAATGCGAATATTGCTGGCAGGATTGTTGCTGTTGTCCACGTCCGTGGTCCGGGCTCAGGTGCGAGCAGTGGTTCCCGCGCCGGCGGCTGCCGCAGCGAGTCGTTTCTACTCGCCCGGTGTAGATGCAGGCGACTACGTGTATGTCTCGGGGCAGGGACCTCGTCGGGCAGACGGGACCTTACCGGCAACTTTTGGAGACCAGGTTCGGCAAGCCCTGGAGAACGTCAAGTCGGTTGTTGAGGCATCAGGCTTGACCATGGAGCACGTCGTCTACACGCAAGCCTATCTCGAAGACGTCAGCAAATATCGAGAGATGAACGGAGTCTTCGGCGAAGTTTTTGCGAAAACGAAGACCCCGCCAGCACGAGCTGTGCTGGGCGTTGCCAAACTTCCCGAACCTTCTATTCAGATCAGCGCCGTCGCAGTACGCAATCTGGCTGACAGGAGGGCTGTAATTCCGCAAGGCTACAAGTCAGACGAAGCCGCTTCACCTGGCATACTCACCGGTGACCGGCTGTTTATTTCCGGGATGCCCGGCAGCGATCCCTCCACCGGCAAAGTTCCAGATGATCCGGCGACCCAGGTTGACCTCGCGCTCGACCGCATGAAGGCAGTCTTGGAAGCCGCGGGGCTCGACCTCCGGCACATGATCTTCGTCAATCCCTACCTGACGGCGGACGTCCCGACCCGGGTCATGAACCAACGCTATGCGCAGCGCTTCGAATTCGGCAATACCCCGGCGCGCGCCACCATCGAGGTATCGAGCCTGCCCGGCGGCGTCCACATCGAATACACGGGCGTGGCGGTCCGAGATCTGAAGCAAAGGCAGGCAATTCGCCCGAAGAACATGCCGCCAAGTCCAACGGCGAGTCCCTGTGTCTTTGCTGGTGACACTCTTTATTGTTCGGCGAAGAGCGGCTTTATTCCAGGGCCGCACGGCGGCGTCTATGCCACCACCACAGCCCATCAACTCCGGCAGACCATGCGTAATCTCCTCGACAACCTGGAAGAGGCCGATATGAATTTCGATCAGGTTGTCGCCACGAACGTTTACCTGGACGATTTGTCGGACGAGCAGGCTTTTGACGAAGTGTATACCCAGTATTTCAGCGGCGTTCTGCCGGCACGAACAACGATCGAGCAAATCGCACCTGCCGAGCGTAACCCAGATAAAGAGGGCCATTACCCTGATCTGGAACAGGTATCGCTCATCGCGATCCGGAAGCGTTCCAGCCGCTGATAAACAAGTTCAAAGCAGCCAGCCTGGTATTTGGCGCCGGGAAAGCACAGGTCAGATATAGAACGAATAGCGTCGCGTCCGCTCAAGCCAAAGAGCGAACGTACTGAAGTCAATGTGCTCGAGATCGCCACTTGCCTTCAGCGCCTCACGCAAACAACTCGTAAATTCCTGATCGTCTATCTTTTTGGCGAGCGACTCCAGCCACTCCCCAAGCATAGTGCCCTCGACCACCTGATCCGCATGGCGCACCATGGCGAGAGCGCGTGGACGTTGCGTACACAAAACCGCTAGCTGCGCCATGCACATGCGGTAGGGCTTGTACCTGAAGGATGTCTCACCTTTTGGGTTCACCGCCACACTCGAGAGGAAGACCTCGAGTTCGACATCGGAGAGCGCAGTCTTCACAAGCCGGTAGGTATTCACAAATCGCTTGAGTGCGCGCGGATTTCCATCCAGGAGGCCCCGCAACTGGTCCAGATACTCGAGCTCGACGATGTCGATCGTGTCATGGACCGGGATGGGCAAAGACGCGTCTCGATCGCCTTCCTCCGACGAGTTCGGCCGCGTAGATGTCTCAGTCCCGGCCATTGGCGGCAGGTCGAGATGGACCGCACTCCGCGGTCCGGTGCCGTCGAGGAGCGCGCGAACTAGCGCGGGTCGCTGCATCGCCGGGATCGGGCGCAGCCAGAGGGGGATCTGGAAGATCTTCTCTAGATAGTCAGCCGGCGTTGCGCGTACACCGACCTCGAGCGTCAGGTCGGACGGGGCGTTTTCGTGATCCTCGACCAACCCGGGGGCTCGACGCAAACAGTCGGTCACCCAGCGCGGGTCGACGGCGACGACGCACACGAACAGGGGGAACGCGAGCAGCAGGTGGACCATGCGAAGCACTTCGACTACCCGATCGGCGGGACAACGATCAAGATCGTCAATGTACAACACGATGCGGGTGACCGCTGGAGCGATGGCACGTCCCGCATCGTACTCGTCGGCCGCGCGCGACATGAGATTCGACAGCCGCTCAAAGTCGTTGCGCACGCGAGAAAAGATCGTCAGCTCTCGGCGATAGCCATCCTTCGAGACACGATCGTTAAGGAACTCCTCGAGCAGAAGGCCAGTAGTTAACCGCGCGAGCGCCTGCCTTTTCGTCTCGATCTCTAATTCCGCCTTTTAGTGTTGCGCGACGGCGTCCGATCGTGCCAACTCGAGCGGGGCCAGATCAAGACGTGCGGCGGTCGGTGCCTGCCGCAATTGCTCCAGATCCTTTTTCAGCGTCTCCAAGGCGCCCAACCGGTCGTCGGTGACGGCGCGCATGCTCGCGAGGCTGGCAGCGTGCGCCGCAGTCACTTCGGCGGTAACCCTCGTCGCCAACTCCGCCTGCTTCTCCTGAAACTTCTCGCCGCTGTCGGCGATGTCATCGAGCTTTTTCAGCCACGACCGCGCTATCGCCGCGAAGCCGCCGAGGGCAGCAACGGCAGACGTGATCTTTATCCAGGAGTCGGTTCGCATTACCGCCGTCGCGATGGCTGCGACTCCCAGCACGACCAAGCCCCAGAACAATTGGATCCGGCGACCACTTGCGCGCTTGGTGTCCTGGACGAGGCCCTGGACTTGTTCCCCGGCCTTTACAATCGCCGGATCGCCGAGTAGCTTCTCCACGAGGAGGGCAACGGCGGACTTTGTAGGCACTTGTGCCACGGCTGCTTCGATATCCGAACGAAGTTGCGCGAGACCCGCGCCGAGTTGGTCTTGTGCGTCCCGAAGTTTCGATTGCGACTCGGCCACCTCGGCTGTCTTGGCGGCGATTTCGCGGCCGATGTTCGCGTTTATGTCCTCCACCCGACGTTTCGCTGCCGCGACGCGCGCCTCGGCCACCTCCAGTTCCTGTTTGCGCTCGGCCACTGTCTGTTCCGCGCTCTCGATCTGCACCAGAACGTCGGCAGCTCGCTGGCGCAGGATCGCGTCGGTTTCGTCAGCAGCCTCCAATCGCAGATTGCGGAAGATATGGTCGACGAGACTCGCAATTAGATTCCCTTCAGCGTAGTGCCATGCGTTGAACTCGATCTGGGCGATCTGCCCGTGATACTTGGACTGGTGGCCCTCTTTGCGTGCTGCTGCCGCGAAGGCCGCAACGCGCTCGCGGACCCGCCGCATGAAAAAGCTCTTGCCCGATCCCCATGCGCCAAAGACGCCGACCGAGAGCGGCGTAACCGTGCGGTGTGAGGCGATCAACATCGAGAACGCCTCGACCTCGCGCTCGACATTCAGGAGATCACGGCCATCGGGTGCATCCGTCTCAAAGCCAAGCGCCGGAACCGGGGTCGCGCGTCGCGCATAGGCCATCCACAGCGCCTTTTCCGCGGGGATCTGCGTCGACAATTGGTCTGCGAGACCCAGACACCAGGCACGTCGATCGATCCGGAATCGCAAGAATTGCTGGAGATGGTACTGGGGAATGACGGCGTAGGCTGCCATAAAGTGGCGCACGCCGACCCCGCCCTCGGGACGCCCGGCCTCTTCATAAAGACGGCGCGCCTCCGCCAATGCAGTCCGGAACGATATGGTAGTCGCAAGCCTAGGTGGGAGTATCGGGCGGACGTAGGTGCGCGATCCGGTCATGGGCTGGCTCGGCACACCGCGCAGAGCCAGATGCATACGTAACCACGCACACAAAGGATCAGCACCCGTGAGCATCGCGGCGAGCATCGACGAGAAAGTCAGCGTGGGCTCATCTATATTCCCTCCGCCGCGGTTGGTACCGCCTTCTCCTTGCTCAGTCAGCGCCCACTGATGTGCGTACGCGAATAACTCCCCAAGGGGCTTCGAGACGAACTCCTGATGTGCCTGGCGGAGCGTGTCGTCATAGAGCTCGACCGCGACCATCCCTTTGTCCTCGTCCTGGACCGAAACTGGCATCCTAAGAATCCGAGAGATTCGGAGTTAGTTTGAGTTATCCCGTGGCCGTTTTCGCATTGGCATCGCACCGCGCAAGCGCCAACGATTCTTAGCGGTTTCGCGGCGTCATTCCACGTCCCTCGCCGGAAGTGACAAGTGCTTGGGGTCCGTTCACTTGGGGAGTATATTCCTCGCTGCGACGAAGGCAATAAGGATGTCACTCGCTAGACGACGCCGAGCATAGGCAAGATGTACCAGCGTTTGTGACGGTGTGAAAACAAGCCACCGGCGCGAGAGGCAAGGAATGCTTGAAGGCTCCACTCCTGAAGACCTGGTCATTGGCGTGGACATTGGGGGTACCAAGATTACGGCTGGTCTGGTCGACAGTTCGGGCACGATTCGCCATCAAACTCGCACTCCGATGGTGGCCAGCCATGGGACGACTTCCGGCATGGCGGCCGTGGTGTCGGCGATTGACTCCGTATCGGCTAAAGCCGCGACGAACACGGGAAAGTTCAATTCGATTCGCGGAGTGGGCATCTGCTGCCCCGGGAGGTTCTGGACCACACCGTAGAGTTTCTTTCGCTGTGGCTGGGAAACATGATCGATCTCATTGAGCCCGATGTAATCATCATTGGTGGGGGGGTATCTCCGATTCTGCGACCTTTTTTTGACGGCATCCGCGACCGCCTCCCGGCCTGCTGTGTAAATTCTCGCTGTCAGCAAATTCCGCTGTTGGCCGCCTGCTGCGGAGCGGATTCGGGCATGGCCGGCGGGGCAGCACTCAGCTCCGGGGCGATGGCCAAAGTGTGATCGTTCTAAATCGAGGAAGGGAAAAGGAAGAGCCACGTTCATTCCTGAACGTGGCTCCTGAAACGGGCAGACATTTCTAACTTCAGTGGTGGGGAGTGACCAGGCCCGTCACGGGATCAAGGAAAAGCTTGTCGGCTCTTCTTCCGCTCGCGAAGTCAAACAAGCCGTCCAGTGTTCCCGCTTTCTCATCCGTGGAACCGTTGCCAATCCTTCCCAGGCTCCAGTTATCTTCGACAAAGCGCAAGATGGAAGATTGGTCGGTGATCTGGTGATCCACATAGTTTTGCCGCGCAAAAGGCGAGATCACCAGCAGCGGCAGCCGGGGACCGTAACCGCAACGGCCCTGGGTAGTCGAGGCGGTATTTCCGCCGCAAAGGCCAACACCAGTCAGAAAATCGTCGGTGACCTGGGACTGGTTGATGATTGGATCCATTACGTGGTCGTACCAGCCGTCAGAGTCATCGTAGGCAATGATCACGGCGGTGTCTCTCCAAAACGGACTTGCCTGAATACTATTGATGGTGTTGACCAGGAATAACTGCTCATCGAGGGGATCGGAATATCCCGGATGGCCATCAAACGCGCCCTTGGCCTTCAGGAAACTCACTGCCGGAAGCTGGCCATCCGCGAGCGCGGTAAAGAAGTCCTGCAAATCGTACTGATGTTTTGCCTGGTCGGAAGTACCGATGGCTGCGTGAGAACTGGGTGGAAGGTGGTGAAGGTTGGCGGTCTCCGGATAGTACTGGAAGGGTTCGTGGTGAGGTATGTAGTCGGCAGTGGAACCGGCAAGTCCCACACTGGCTGCGGCGCAGGTCGCTACTCCACCGCTTACGCTGGTCGCGCGGAACCCACCTTGAAACCATCCCCAGGTGAAGCTCGCTGTGTTCAGTAGGTCACCGACATTGGTTGTCCCGGACGGAAAACTGACGTAGGTCTTGCCGGTTGGATTGCAATCGTCACCAGTTGGACGGGGATCGCCGATAATGGCTCCACTCGACGCTCCGCCCGCGATATTGCCGGCAGGATTTCCACCGCTTACGATGGCCCCCGCGGTATTGCCGCTGATAAGGTTGACTGCGCCCGGTGTAGACGGTCCGAACTGGGTGCCGAAAGAATTGTCGCTCATAGCGAAATGCTGGGCATAGTTCCACATTGCGGTTACCGTGTTGCCGTCGTAATAACCCATCACAATTCCGGCTCCCTTGCCGTAGTCGGCGCAGGGGAACGCGGTGGAAGTTCCCTGGCCAGCAAATTCAGGAAACTTGTCCATTGCGCCCGAGTTAAAGGACTTCTGCTCAGGACCGTAGTTGTGGTTCTGGTCGCAGGTTACCGCCTGTGTGCGATCCAAACGAAACGGCTGCACCGAGTTCGGATTTTCAGTCAGCAAGCCGCTGCTCAACAGGTTGTTCACCCGAGAGGTTTTGGGATCCGCGTGGAAAGCGGGTTCGCTGGCGGGATTATTCGCGTACGGGTAGGTGCCAAAATAGTGGTCGAACGACACGTTTTCCTGAAAAATCACCACGACATGTTTGATGGGAGTGGTTGTGTTATAGCCCTCGGCTGGGTTTGGCGCTTTCGCGGCCCAGGCATCGCCTAGCGAACTCAGAACCAGGCAAGCCGTGGTCAGGGTAGTAATCAAACTGCGAACATGAATCATTGATTCGGTCTCCTTGAGTAGATCTGTAGGTCCAAAAACACGCCACAGGGCACGAATTCTTCTGGCGATCGGGTGATGCCCCAAAAACCCAAGCACTGAGTAATAAGGTCACACTAGTTCAGGGATAGTTGCGCGAATATGAACGGGAGATGAATTGTGTGTGAATTGGCAAGGCGACTCAGCGGACACACTACGCAATTCGAATCGCTTCGCCCTACGGTGGCTCAGGCTAGCGCTGCGCTTTGGCTCTTTGCGAAGAGGGCTCCACACGAATGGTTCCCATCATGCCGCCATCCTCGTGCTCCAGAAGATGACAGTGGTAAACAAATGTCCCGACGGTACGTTCGCTTCTGAAATCCATGCGCAACTTCACACTGGGATATACCGGGCTCTTTCCGTCCCAGTACGGCACGTTGATGGTGTCACGCAGATAGGGCTCGTCCACCGGGACGCCGTTCCACTCCAATAACTGAAAGTGGATTTGGTGGATGTGGAAGGCATGGAGTTCCTGTGAGCGGTTTTCGATCACCCAATCTTCCACATCGCCTTGCCTCGCGGTCATATTCGCGACGGCGGAGTTTGGATTGAATGGTGCGGGAGTCTGCCCATCTACGGTCACAAAGAACACGGTCGGGCTGTTGGGATTGCTCGAGTCCTGAAGTCTCTCGGAGAAGTACAGCTTTCGCGTCCGCGTGGGAACGACCTCGCTCAGGGGAGCGGCGTGAGGCGACGCCAGCGCGGCAGAAGAGTTTGGCAGCCTGGATTGTGGCTCCGGCGCATTGGACGCAACGAGGATGCTGGCCAGCGGGCGCGTGGGATCGTTTTCTCCGACAGGACCGCTGTCTACAGACCGCGTCACCAGGCTCGCGCGGACTCCTTCTGGCGGACCGTTGATCACAAATTCGGCGCGCCCGGCTGGCGGCAGAAGAATGTGATTTTTCCACACCACCTGCTTCTGCTCATTCTTCTGATCGTGCTTCTGATCGTGGCCATTCTGATTGACGGGGACACCATCCAGAGCGACGACGCCCAGGCCTTGCGCGATGTCGTTGAACAGCACTTGCAGATCGATGTAAGTGATCGCCGAGGCGTTCAGTACACGCCACAGTTGGCGCTCTGACGGCTTCATGCTGATCACCGCCGGTTGATATTCGGGAAAAGAAACGGGAACGAAATTGAGCGACAGATCCTTTGCTGGTTTCCCCGTTCCGGTGCCCGTGTTGAGAATGTCTCCCTCGGCGTCGCGAAGGACAATCGGGGGTGGCATAGAAGCTGATACGACCGGCTGGGCGTTGGGATTTATCAATTCCTGATCGCGAATGACCAGAATACGTTCGGGCAAACCTGATACCGCCTCATTTGCAGTCTCAATCCCCTCTACGACGAGCGCGCCGGACGCGCCACCCAGAACTTGGGCCTTATTCAGGCCGTGGACGTGAGGATGGTACCAGTACAAGCCGGGAGGTTGGTCCGGGGGAATTCGAAACCTGTATTCAAAAGGTGGCGAAGACGGCTCAACAAGGGTTCGCAGCGTATCGTCCTGGTGACAGACTGGCGGAATCATCAGACCGTGAAAATGGAGATTCGTAGAAGAGACTGTCATGGGTCCGCCAACACACATTTGCATCGCGGATCCGTCGTGGGCGGACATGGTGTGGGTGGATATGGTCTGGGGTATCGCTGTTGGCAGCTCGTTCTTCAGGCGCAGAATGAGTTCGTCACCTGGCCTGAGCCGCAGCGTCGGGGTCTGGCTGTTATCTTTCGTGTTTATGTAGCAGTAGCGGGTTTGTCCGCTGGCGTCGATAACACTCCGGTAGACAAGATCCACCGCCAGAACGCCGTCTTTGCTGCGAAGATCCACCGGTTCGGGCACGATGCTGCCCGCATCGGCCCGAGCGCAAACTTGGAAAGCAACCTGTCCGAAGATGCCAGGCGAAAACTGGGAGACAATGATGAGACACCACAACAGGCGCCAAAGTAACATGCTCAATCCGAAAGGCAAACCCGGTCGAAAGAAACAGCTGCGAGCCGATAGGTTATGCGGCACTATAGCAAGGTGGGTTGGAGCAGCAGGTTAATTTCACGTGAATCTTGCGAATCATGTGTGTCGTGTTTTGGGCGCGTGGAGTCGTTGATGGTTGGTTTGACATCAAAGATTCCTAAGAGAGGGGGTCAACATGTCCATTCGGCCGGTAAAGCGACTCATCAAATCCAAGCCAACGCTCGAAGGTGCGGGCGTGCATCTGCGCCGGGCATTCGGCTTCGGGAACACCAAGGATTTCGACCCGTTCCTTCTTCTCGATGACTTCCGCAATGACGTCCCCGAGGACTATCTGGCAGGCTTCCCATGGCATCCTCATCGCGGGATCGAGACGATCACCTATGTGCTGGCCGGAACCGTGGAGCATGGCGACAGCATGGGCAACCGCGGCGCGATTGCTTCCGGCGATGTCCAGTGGATGACGGCCGGGAGCGGAATTATCCACCAGGAGATGCCGAAGGGCGACCAGGCCGGGAGGATGCACGGCTTCCAGTTGTGGGCCAATCTTCCGTCAGCGCTCAAAATGACCGCGCCGCGTTATCAGGAAGTGAAGGCATTGGATATCCCGGAAATCACGGACGACGATGGTACCCACGTGCGGGTTGTCTGCGGAAATTTCTGGGGTAAAAGCGGCCCGGTGGATGGAATCGCAGCCGAACCGATCTACCTTGACGTTTCAGTGTCGCCGGGCAAGAGAAAGACGCTTCCGGTGGAAACAACCCGCCACGCCTTCGCCTACGTTTTTGCGGGCAGCGGAAAGTTCTGCAATGCATCCGGCCCGCTCGCCGTGCCGACGGAAGCCGTGAAGTGGCTGGACACAGCGCCCCCCGTGGAAGCCGATAACCGATCGCTCATAGTTTTTGATCGAGGCGACGAGGTTACAGTGCAGGCAGGGGACGACGGGATCCGGTTCCTTCTGGTGTCGGGAAAACCTCTCGAAGAGCCAGTGGCGTGGTACGGCCCCATCGTCATGAACACGCAGGAGCAGCTACAGCAGGCATTTGCGGAGCTCCAGGAGGGAACATTCCTGAAGGAGCGCAAGTAGAATTGTTCAAGCGCGCAACCTCAGGATGTCCGTGCAGGCAATCAATAAAACTTCTCTGGCGAGGGAACGACTGCGAAGACGCTATCGTCCTGCTCACGTGCGAATGTTGTTCGTGGGTGAAGCGCCTCCTGCCTCCGGCCGATTTTTCTATCAAGCAGATTCGGGACTCTATCGGGCTATTCGCGACGCGTTCGTCCATGCCAATCCGAAAATGGGGGAAGGGGATTTTCTCAAGTCCTTTCAAGAACTCGGATGCTATCTGGTCGATGTGTGCGGGAAGCCGGTCGACCGCATGGCTCGCGACCGGCGGAAGAGGGCCTGTGCCAAAGGCGAAGTCAGGCTGTCCCGGATATTGAGACAACTGCGTCCCGACATCGTGATCACCGTAGTTCGATCCATTGCCGCCAATGTGACGCGGTCAGAACGGCGGGCCGGTTGGAAAGGTCGGCACATTGAACTGCCGTACCCGGGCCGCTGGCATAGGCATCGCGCTGTGTTTCTCAGGACTCTTACATCCCTACTTCGCGAGAACCGTGGGCGGTGAAGAGCCGTTCTGCGGTGCGGTCGCATGATCTGGATGGCAAAGAATTATGCTGCAATGCTGAACGTATCGCTTAGAATTTCTCGTTTGACATCCCATCCTCGGTTGGGTGTAAAAATTGAACCATCTGGCGCAGGTGTGTGTGCGATCAGAGGTGACCCGCCATGGCAGACAATACAGACATCAAAATGAGTGAAGACACGGCGAAGGGAGTTTCACGGCGCGCCTTCATCAAAGGCGTCATCACCAGCGGAGTGGCAGTCTCTTCCGCAAACTATCTCTTCCGCGCTTCCAATCTTCTCGGCCAGCCGGCCGCGGGTGTGGGAGAGCGTCTGATAACCCTCAACGTGAACGGCCAGCAGCGTCGCGTGGACGCGATGAAACAGGAGACGCTGGCGTGGACGCTGCGCTACAAGTTGGGCCTCACGGGAACCAAGCTGGGGTGCGACCGCGCCGAATGCGGAGCGTGCACCGTGCTGATCGACGATGTGCCCCACTACTCCTGCTCGGTGCTTACACACACCGTGCGCGGCAAGAGAGTTCAGACGATCGAGGGACTGGCCAGCGCTGACGGCACTCTGCATCCGGTGCAGCAGGGAGTAATCGACGAACAGGGCTTCCAGTGCGCGTTTTGTATGTCCGGCTTCGTGATGGCCACGGTCGGATATCTGAAGACAAATCCCAATCCTACCCGATCGGAGCTTGCGCACGGCATTTCCGGAAACCTGTGCCGCTGCCAGGATTACGACAAGATCCTCAACGCAATGATGCGCGGCGCAGAAAACATGAGGAAGGTGAACCATGCCTAGCCAAGGTGGGAAGCCTGATCAAAAGAAGCCTGATCAATCGAAAACCGGCCAGCAGAAGTTCGGAGCTCAATACAAGCTCATCGGCAAAGACTACACAACGCCGGATCTTTACGCGAAAGTGACGGGAAAGGCGAAGTATGCCGAAGACTTTCGCGCGGAAGGGATGCTGTTTTGCAAGCTGTTGCTGAGTCCCGTGCCCCACGGAAGGGTGAAGCATCTTGATTTAAGCAAAGCCTTGGCGACGCCCGGGGTCAAAGCGATCCTTACGCAGGATGATCTTCCCGCCCCAGCCGATAGCGTGACAGACCTGGGCGCGGTAATCAAAGCCAACAAGCAGGGCGAAAAGGCTCTGACGATGGAGCCGCTGTATCAGGGCGAGCCGATCTTAGCTGTTGCGGCCGTGGATGAATGGACCGCCGCCGAGGCCATCGAAAAAATTGACATCGAGTTTGAGCATTTGCCCTTCGTCGTCGATCCGCTCGATAGCCTGCGACCTGGCGGGCCGAATCCGCGCGCGGAAGGCAATATCTGGATCAGAGAACAGGTGCCGCCCGCCAAGCCGGGGGAGAAGCCGCCAAGTCCCCCGCCTCCGCACGTGGGAGAGCTCAAGTGGACGGCCGCAGATTTCGCTGAGACCAAAGAAGGCCGCCTGCCCATGGGCAAAGCGCCTGACGAGTGGTCTTACGGCGATGTGGACGCTGGTCTCAAGAGTGCGGCACTGGTCCTGGATGAGACTTTTGTCACGCCAGACACCAGCCATCAAACGCTGGAACCTCGCACCGCTTTGGCCTACTGGCAGAACGGCAAAGTGTTTATCCACATGGGAACCCAGAGCACCGTGCAAACTCTGGCCGGCCTGGGGCGCTGGTTGAATATGGATCCCAACCAGATTGTGCTCATCAGCGAATACACCGGCGGCGGGTTTGGCAGCAAAGCCACCGGGTACATCTTCGCGATTATTCCGGCCCTGCTCTCGAAAAAAACCAATGCCCCGGTGATGATGCGTATCAGCCGCGAGGAAGAACATTTCATCGGACGGGCGCGGCCGGGTTTTCAGGGCCGCATGAAGGTCGGCTTTTCCAAGGACGGCAAGATCACTGCGTTGGACATGTTTACTATCTGTAACAACGGTCCCTACGACGCCAACGGCGACGCGAACGCTTCAGGGATGGTCGTGTCCCTCTTGTATCAACCAGCAGCGATGCGCTGGCGCGGGGTGACCATGCTGACGAACACCCCGCCGCGGGGCCCGCAGAGCGCGCCTGGCGGTATGCAGGGAATCATCATCATGGAGCCGATCCTGGCGAAGGCGGCGCGCAAGCTCTCGCTCGACCAGGTGGACATTCGACGGATCAATGCTCCTGAAGGCAAGGCGCCCTGGGGACCAATGAGGGACGGCAAGCAGGCCCATGCGACCAGCGCCTTTCTCAAGGAAGCCTTTGACCGCGGCGCAGAACAGTTCAAGTGGAAGGAACGCATCGCGCGTCCCAAGAAGAGCGGCACGAAGGTGCGCGGGGTCGGAGTTTCTTCGAGCGCCTTCTTCGCTGGCTCCGTGGGTTACGACGGCCTGTTCGTGATCAGACCCGATGGCCGGATTGCAATTCAATCAGGAATCGGCAACCTGGGAACGGAATCCATCAGCGATGTTCACCGGGTAGTCGCTGAGGTGCTGGGCGTTCCGTGGGAAAAGTGTGATGTGGAATGGGGCAATACCAGCAAGAACCTTCCGTGGACCTGCGTCTCCGGTGGCAGCCAGACTACTCACGCCATGACCCGGGCGGCGCACGCCGTGGCCATGGACGGGAAGAGGAAGCTGCAGGAAATTGCCGCGAAAACATACGGTGGCAAACCGGAACAGTATGAGGTGGCCAACGAGCGCGTCTTCCACAAGGGCGGCGGCAAGAGCATGACCCTGGCGCAGGCCGCGCAGCGTGCGGTTCAACTGGGTGGCATCTACGACGGTCACGAACCGCCCGAGGACGTGAATAAATACACCAAGGCGTCCATAGCCGCGCTGGCCGGACAGGGTCTGGTCGCCGCCGCCAAGGACAAGTATCCCCACGACGGTCAGTCGTTTTCCTACGTCGCAAGCTTTGCCGAGGTCGAAGTTGATCTGGAAACCGGCAAGTACTACATCACAGATTTCCTCGCCGTCGCTGATGTCGGCACGGTGATTCATCCCAAGGCACTGAGCGGACAAGTGCTCGGCCGGTCGATATTGGGTATTGGCCATGCCATTGGTCAGAAGTGGGTCTTCGACCCGCAGTACGGACACACGATCTCCCGGCGCTTCCACCACACCAAGCCGCCAACCATTCTGGATGTGCCGACCAACATGCAATGGGCGGCGCTGGACATTCCGGATCCCGAAACGCCGGTGGGCGCTCGTGGTATCGGTGAACCCCCGGTAGGCGGTGGGTGCGGCGCCATCCTGAACGCCCTTTCGGACGCGCTGGGCGATGAAATCTATCGCCGCGCACCGGTCAACTTAGACACGATTCTGACATCGCTGGAAGCGGGACGGCCAATGCAGGATCCGTTGACGGCATTCATTTAGGAGACAGTCATGGCTGTAATACGAGATGTCATGCCGGCGTTCCAATTGTTTCAGCCGAACTCCGTCGCGGACGCACAAAAGCTTCTTGAGCAACACGGACGGGAGGCCTGGGTCATGGCGGGTGGGCTCGACAGCTTCGATTGGCTCAAAGATCGGATCAAGAAGCCCAAGGCGCTGGTCGATCTGAGCGGAATCGATGAACTTCGGGGCATCCGTACCACGAGCGAAGGAATCGAAATCGGCGCGATGACGACGCTCACGGAAGTCGTGCACCACCCCGTCGTCAAAGAGAAGTTTGGGTTGCTGGCGCAGGCCGCGGAGCTCGTGGCATCACCGCAGATTCGCAATCAGGGCACGCTTGGCGGCAACGTGTCGCAGGACGCGCGTTGCTGGTACTACCGGGCGGGTTGGCCGTGCTACCGCGCGGGCGGAAACATTTGCTATGCCGACACTCCTGTGGGAAGAAACCGTGAGCACGCTATTCTGCATGCTGAACGTTGTGTTGCGGTAAATCCGTCCGATTCCGCGCCCGCCCTCATAGCACTGGATGCCAAGTTTGTTGTTCAAACTCCTAAAGGCGAGCGGGTTGTAGACGCCGAGGACTACTTCGTCGGGCCCGAGATTGACATTACTCGCATGAACATCTTGCAGCCTGGGTACTTGCTGACCGCGATTCGTATTCCCTCCACATGGGCGGGTGCACAATTTTATTTCGAGAAAGTGCGCGACCGTAATGTGTGGGATTTTCCGTTGATGAACGTGGCCTCGGCCATGAGATTGTCGGGAGATACGATTCAGAACATTCGGATCGCGGTAAACGCGGCCGCCGCCCGCCCCTTGCGCTTGAAAGCCGTGGAAGATGCGGTCCGCGGCCAGTCGCGGAACACTGCAACAGGCGAAATGGCAGGCAAACTGGCCGTGCAGGGTGCTGTTCCGCTGCAGTTCAATGCCTACAAAATCCCGCTGATGCGGAACCTGGTGAAGCGCGCCATCAGCGGAGTGCAGGAGGCAGCATGGGCATCATAGAGTGGGCGACAAGTCCGCTGGGACAGAACGTCCCGATTCACATTGGATGGTTTTTGATCTGGGTCGCGCTGATCGCGGGGCTGCTGTTCCTCGTCGTGCATGCGATTTATATCCGGTATTTCGCCAAAGACAAAGAGTTTGTACCCGATGCTTCGCCGAACGTTGCCGCCGCGCTGCCCGCCCGCATTCTCAGGCACTCACTGGCGGCGCGACTATTCCACTGGATCATGGCGGCCTCCATGTTTACGCTGCTGTTTACCGCATTCTTGCCCAAGGTGGGTGTCCAGTTCGATTGGGTTACGTATCACTGGATTGCGGGCACGGTGCTGACCATCTCCATTATTTTTCACATCATTCATGCTTCCTTCTATATGGATTTCTGGTCCATCTGGCCGGACCGAGCCGATCTCGAGGACGCGTGGAGAAGGTTCCAGCGGTTCATGGGAAAGTCGTCCGCATTGCCGCGAAAATTCGCCAAATATCCGCTGGAAAACAAGCTCTATCATGGCGCTATCGTCGTGACCGGGATGTCGGTGATTCTGACTGGTGTGTTCATGATGTCCCGCGTACGCACCATCTTCTTTCCGCGCAATCCCTATCTGTTCAGCGATATGACCTGGGGCCTGATGTATGTGCTTCACGGGCTCGCGGGCGTTGGACTGATCACGCTGGTCGTTGTGCATGTTTACTTTGCCGTCCGGCCTGAGAAGCTTCCCATTACCGCTTCCATGATCGTGGGCACGATGAGCCGTGAGTTTTACCTGAAAGAGCACGACCCAGATCGTTGGGTGGTTGAGACTTCAGGTCCATCTTCCACGGGACGGCGAGGCTGAGATGCCGGCTGGTTTTTCTGAGCGCTGTGATGCCATCGAAGAGTGTTACGAGTTCATGCTGGCCTACGCGGGGCAAGGGCTCGCGAGTGATGAAGGCAGCCAGGCTGGCGGGCAGGTCCGAGAATTTCTGGGTCGCGCCGCCCAAGCGATGACCGGCCTGGGAGAAAGTTGCTCCGAGTCGGCAGAAGAAGAAGGGCTTGAGCCGGCTGACAAGTACAAGGTGTTCATCGCAGTTCTGGACCGCGATGCTAGCGACTCACTGGCTGCTCTCGAACTTGTGTTGGCTCAACCGATTATCAGCTCTCAGTTGATCGATAACTTGAATGCCTCGATCCACCTCCGCGCCCTGCTTACCGACCTGTTTCTTTTTGACGAGATCCTAAAGTCCCAACGTAGGTCGAAGCCGACAGTCACGGGCTAGATCGTCGCGGTTTGCGTAGCTGCTTCTATGCCAGGAATGGCTTCCATCCCTCGACCATTCGCTGTACCTCTACCATCTCCTCCGAACTCAAATCAGGGAGGGGAGGCCGGACTCGGTATCGGCAAACGCTCTGGGGCTAAGGCAGTTAGGTAGCACGAATCGAAACGTTCGATCTGGGCAACAAGGAACGGACGGCTACCAGAACTGTAGCACCTAGCCCGCTTGACTTGGACAGGACTTCGTCAATCCCGATCTTCCGCGCGTCCTCCACCAGTTGCGGGTTCGCGTGCAGGGTGAAAAGCAGGATGGAAGAGTGAGGTGCGAGCGATCGGATTTTTCGCGCTGCGTCGAGGCCGTTCATGACCGGCATCGAGAGGTCCAGAATAATCACGTCGGGCGATGATCGCTGAACCAGCTCAACCGCCACCTTCCCATTTTCAGCCTCGCCCGCTATTTCCCAATCCGTCTGAGTCTCGATGGAGAAACGCAAGGCACGCCGGACGACCGCGTTGTCGTCTACCAGAAGAATTTTTATAGCCATACGACCGTCTCGCGCTTTCTACTCCCAGCTTATGGAATCGGGCGAATCCTGCAATACAGGCAACTATGTACCCTCAACTCGGGCGCGGGCCCGATCAGGAAGCGCATGCTCTTAGATGTTTCGCGATTTTCACCGGCGGGTAAGGTACGAGAGCCCACAGCCAGGCAGTGAACTCGCGCATGGGACGGCTCACCAGATGTCTTTTCGCACGCAGACATCCGATGCGCCTGAGGAACATCAAAACCAACGTCAAAGGCTGCGGACAAGAGTGTCCGCCCCACACATTTCAGGGATGGGACGCAGTCTACAATCTGATTGTTGCGACCGAACCCAGGTTTTCTGTATCTAATACACTCATTCGGGCGGCGTCTCGAATCCGGACCATTTTGTTTGCACGCGGCTCAAGACCCATCATGGCCAAACCAATATTACTGAGCGTGGATGACGACTCCGACGTCTTGCGGGCGATCGAGCGCGACCTGCGGTCGAACTACGGTGCTGAATATCGCGTGATTGGGAGCGATTCCCCCGAGGGTGCGCTGGATCTCCTGAAGAAGTTGAAGGTCCGCAACGACAGCGTGGCCCTGCTGCTGGCCGACCAGCGCATGCCTCATATGGACGGCGTGGAATTTCTGAAGGAAGCCACGCGCCTGTTCCCCGAGGCGAAGCGAGCGCTTCTCACCGCCTACGCGGACACGACCGCCGCAATCAGCGCCATTAATCAAGCCAATATCAACTATTTTTTCATGAAGCCGTGGGATCCGCCGGCGGAGCACCTCTATCCCCAGTTGGACGACCTGCTCGACGACTGGCAAGCTTCCTACCATCCAACCTTCGAAGGAATCCGGGTGTTGGGTACACGCTGGTCCCGCCGGTCCTATGAACTGCGTGATTTTCTGGCGCGAAACCACGTTCCATATCAGTGGGTTGATGTCGAGCTTTCCGCCAACGATCCGGAAACCAAGCGGCTTCTGGAGGCGCTCGGCCCGGAGGCGACAAATCTTCCTGTAGTGCTCTTTCCCGACGGGACGAAACTTCTTGAGGGCGCTGCGACCGAGGTTGCGCAGAAAGTCGGCTTGCAAACCCGGGCGCAGACCAGCTTTTACGATTTGGCGATCGTTGGTGGAGGACCGGCGGGTCTCGCTGCCGCCGTCTACGGCGCGTCGGAAGGCTTGCACACGGTGATGATCGAACGCGAAGCGCCCGGTGGCCAGGCGGGTATGAGCTCCCGCATCGAGAACTATCTTGGATTTCCCAACGGACTCAGTGGCGGCGACCTGGCGCGGCGGGCCGTGGTGCAGGCTCGGCGTTTCGGAGTCGAAATTCTTTCACCTCAGGAGGCCGTCGGCATCAGAACCGAGGGCTCGTACCGGATCATCAAGCTGGCGGACGGCGTCGAAATTTCCTGCCACGCGCTGATGATCGCCAGCGGCGTGCAATGGCGTCGCCTCGAAGCTCCGGGAATCGACCGGCTACAAGGGTCGGGTGTCTACTACGGAGGTGGCGCTACCGAGGCCCTGTCCTGTAAAGGGGAGATGGTCTACGTCGTGGGCGGCGCGAACTCGGCGGGACAGGCAGCCATGAACTTTGCCAAGTTCGCGGAACGCGTGGTGATCCTGGTGCGTGGGGATTCACTGGCCAGCACCATGTCGCAATACCTCATTGACCAGATCAAGGAGATGCCGAACATTCAGCTCTGGGCCCACGCCAGCGTGTCCGAGGTGCACGGCGAAACCCATCTGGAGGAAATCTCAGTCCTGTGTTCGGATACGAACAAGATCGAGCGGGTTCCCGCGAGTTCGATGTTCATCTTTATTGGGGCGCTGCCGCGCACCGAATGGCTGGGAAGCCTGGTCGAGAGGGACGAACGCGGTTTCCTGCTAACCGGTCCCGACCTCATCCGCGACGGGCAACATCCCAAGGGATGGGCTCTCGAACGCGATCCCTTCTTGCTGGAGACGAACGTCCCAGGTATTTTCGCGGTGGGCGACGTGCGCCATGGATCCGTCAAACGGGTGGCTTCCGGAGTTGGCGAAGGATCCGTCGCGGTGCAATTCATCCATCAGTACTTGAGCAAAGTATAAATGGCCGACAAATCGGAACTACTTCGCATTCCCGTATTCGCCGATCTGCCCGACGATCAGATCACCTGGTTCCTCAGCCAGTCACAAGAGCTGCATCTCAAGGCGGGTGATAGCTACTCGCGCCAAGGCGATCCAGCCGATGCCATGTTTGTGCTTCTTGAGGGGCAACTTCAGGGGCGGGGCGAACTTGGGGGCGAAACTTTCATCTTTGACCTGGAGCCCGGCGACGTTACCGGATTGCTGCCGTTTTCGAGAATGAAGCAGTTTACGGTAAGTGGGCGAGCCGAAACAGATAGCCGCGCCCTTCGATTTCCTGCCTCATTGTTCCCGGATCTGGTACAGAAAATGCCGGTGTTGACCCAGCGGCTGGTAGGTCTGATGTCCGACCGGATCCGTGAAACCACCCGCATGGAGCAGCAGCGAGACCGGCTGGCCGGGTTAGGAAAGCTCTCCGCGGGCCTCGCGCATGAACTTAACAATCCTGCCTCCGCGGCCAAGCGGGCCACCAGCCAGTTGCGGGAGATCCTGAAACGAATCCGAGATGCCAGTCACGAATTGGGAAGGCGAGAACTCACGCCAGCCCAACGAGCAGAAATCGAGAAGCTGGAAGCCTGGTTCGTGCAGCAGGACGGACCTCCGACGGATGCGCTGACCATCAGCGACCTGGAAGACCAGATCGATTCGCTGCTGCGGAGTCACGGTCAGAACGATCTGTGGCAACTGGCGGCTGATCTGGCGCGGAAGAACATCAAACCCGAGGCGCTGGAATCATTGTTCTCAATCCTTGACGCGGATACGGCTCGGGCTGCCCTGGTGAGGATCGCCGCTTCGGTGGAAGTAGCAGGCCTGCTGAACGAAATCGAGAGCAGCACCTCGCGAATCTCCGACCTCGTGGGCGCGATCAAGGAATACACCTACATGGACCAGGCGCCCGTCCAGAATGTGGACATCGTAAAAGGCCTGGAAACCACCCTGACGATAATGAACCACAAACTCAAGCGAGGGGTGAAGGTGCAGCGCGACTATCCGCCGGATCCTCTTCTCATAAACTCTTTCGGGAGCGAACTCAACCAGGTCTGGACCAATATTATCGACAATGCCATCGATGCGATGAATGGCGAAGGCGAGTTGCGGGTTCGAGCCTACCGTGAAGATCGGTGCGTGGTAGTCGAGATCAGCGATAACGGCCCCGGAATTTCGCCGGAAGTATATACCCATATTTTTGAACCGTTCTTCACCACCAAGGGAGTAGGAGAAGGCACGGGCCTCGGTCTCGACACCGTGCAGCGGATCGTGAGGAAGCATCGCGGAAATATTAAGGTGGACTCGAAACCTGGGGACACGCGTTTTCAGGTGTATCTGCCGCTGGCACAAGTTCCGGTCTAAGTGCATATCCGCCCCGCGCAAGATGCTTCGCAAGCTCAACATGACGTATTGCTTGAGGGACGCGAAATTTCAAACTCAGCCTGCTATCCAGCGCGGACAGCTAAATTGCGAAGGGTGTCTTTTCCTGCTACACTTCTGCTCTCTGGGCCGGTGTTTGCTAAGGTTAAGCGTAATTCAGGATTCTTAGGGAAGGGGTGAAACTCACCTCCTTCGAATGTTGGTGCGGCGCATGTGAGTCCGGATCACACAACCGCCGGATTGGTCGCGGGTTCGTCTTCCTCCTTGAAAGTGATCCGGTTCGCACGCAGCGGAATGGTGGAAGCATGCCCCCCTTGGCGGGCAATCTCGTTGGCCACTATCAGATCATCTCCCAGGTAGGTGCTGGCGGGATGGGGACGGTCTTCAAGGCCTTCGACACCACCTTGCAACGCACCGTGGCCCTGAAATTCCTCACCCCAAATCCTACTAACGTCGTCGATCGCGACGCTCTCCTGAGGGAAGCACGGGCCGCCTCTACTCTCGATCACAGGAACATCGGTACGGTTCACGCCATCGAGGAGACCGACGACGGGCATCTATTTCTGGTGATGTCGTACTACGAAGGTCAGAGCCTTGCTTCCCGAATGACTGGCGCCCCTTTTCCGGTATTCGAAGCCGTCGAGGTTGTCCAGCAAATTGCCGAGGGGCTCGGTCACGCGCACCTGCACAACATCGTCCATCGCGACGTCAAGCCGTCCAACGTGATTCTGACCTCGGGAGGACAAGCCAAGATCGTCGACTTCGGACTCGCCCGGTTCGTAGGGCCGGCGGCCGCCACCCAAACTCAGAACTTCTCGGGCACTCTGTCTTACATGTCGCCCGAGCAGGTAATGGGGCAGCCAGTGGACGCGCGTACGGACATCTGGTCGCTGGGTGTGATCACCTACCAGTTGCTCGCCAATCGTTTGCCGTTCCCCGGCGACAATCCTGCATCCACCGTCAACGCAATCCTGCGCGCTTCGCCTCCTGAGTTGAGTGATAGTCCGCAGGAACTTCGGAAAATTGTGCGCAAAGCGCTGGCCGGGCGTCCCCAGGATCGTTATCAGTCCTGCGCGGATCTGTTGCGTGACCTGCAAGATTTTAGTTCTCTGGCGAATCGCCCCACGGTTAAGCGAAGTGGTCTCGAGGCACAACGTCTCGGTTTGCTGGCCTTGCCATCGCGCGCTTTCCATTCCCTCCGCCTGGCACGCGGCCGTCGTTGGATGTCGCTGCTTCTCGTGTTGGTGCTTGCAGGAATCCTGGCCGTATCCTTTCGCCATCAACTATTCCGCGGGAAGTGGGCTCAGGGCGATATCTCTGCTTCGCCCGCAGCCTACGAATCCTACCTGCGTGGTCAGGAATACCTGGCCCGCTACGATAAACCAGGGAACCTGGATGCAGCGATTAAGTTGTTTGAGAGCACTACCAAGGCCGACCCCAAGTTTGCTCTCGCGTTTGCTGCCTTGGGAGAAGCTTACTGGAACAAGTACTTGTTTGAGGAAGACCCCCAGTGGGTCCAGTTGGCGTCAGCCGCCTGCAAGCGGGCAGCGGAGCTGAACGATCAGCTTCCGTCTGTTTACATAACTCTTGCCCGCATCCACAGTGGCACCGGGTTGCGTGACCTGGCCATACAGGAATTCCATCGCGCTCAGGAACTTGATCACCACAATGCTGCTGCTTTACTTGGCCTGGCTGACACGTACGCCAGCGTCGGCCGTAACCAGGAAGCCGAAGATCTTTACAAAAGGGCCACTGCCATGCGTCCGGCGGATGCGGACGGATATTACCGGCTCGGTGCCTTCTACTACAGCCAGCACCATTTCGCCGAGGCTGCCGACCAATTTCGTCGGGTTATTGAACTTGTGCCCGATCACGGCCCGGCCCACACAAGTCTGGGCACCACCCTGCTCAGCCTGAGCCGGGAAAACGAGGCCGAGGCCGAATTCAAGAAATCCTTGGCTCTGGCTCCAGACTATGCGGCCGCCAGCAACCTCGGGGTCATTTACTACAACCAGAAGCGGTTCGCCGAAGCAGCTGAAATGACCGAAAAGGCGCTGCAGGTCAACGACAAGGACTATCGCCTCTGGAACAATCTTGCCATCGCTTACGAGTGGTTGGGGCAGCCTGACAAGGCCAGGCAGGCCTTCAGCGAGGAATTGACAAGGCTCGAACAGATTGCTCCTCTGCGCCCAGACGACGCGGAGGTTCACGCTAACCTCGGCGCGATGTATTCACAGTTGCATCTCCGCGACAAGGCCAAGATGCAGTTGGATGCCGCCTTGGCCCTCTCCCCGGACGACGCCGGAATCCTGGGCAAGGCCGGGGAGGCCTACGAAAACCTGGGTGAACGATCGCTCGCGCTCGAGTACTTCCGAAAGGCGTTACAGAAAGGAGGGACACTCGAAGACCTGAAGATGAATCCAGACTTGCGTTCCCTATTGTCCGACCCCAACGCTCGCCGTGTGCTGGAGAAAGCGTTGCCGTCGATCACCCAACGGGCAGCATCTGCCACCCGTTGATCTGGCACTCCGCTGCACGGCCCGAGTGTGCGAACAAGACAAGCGACAGGAGGCCTTATGGCTACAGCATCTCTACCCAAACCGGAAGTAATCCGCCTGACACCATCAGGACAAAAACTCACAAAGGACCTGACAACTATCTATTTGCCGGATGGCGCCTGCAACTTCTTCGTTCATGGTGCTGACCGCTATGTTGTGCTGTTCAGCGATCCCAAGGTGTTCGGAGTGTCACTCGCCACGCTGAAAAAGGGGGAGAACGTCTTTGCCCGTCTGAACAACCGCCCGACCGAGTGTCAAATTTTTACTGAAGCCACGGCGATCCATGCGCTCCATGGAGAAGATGCAGCCACTGCGCCGATCATAATCCCTCCCAAGGGACCGGGGCCCCATCGTATTCGGTGACGGCAAGTTGTCGGGTCCGATTGTCGCTGAATTTGGATACCTCGAGGCTGCCTGTGGCGGCGGCCTCCTGTCTTCCTGTTCATTCAGAGAAGGACAGGTCTGAAGACGAAGGCGAGACGGTACTCGACGCCTTACGGCGTGTACGTGAAATTGCTGATGTACATGTACCGGGTGGGCCCGATAGTGGCCATGCCTCCCCAGGTTGACTTGTTGGTGCCCCACATATTGAACAGGAACGGCGCTGGGGCGCTGGGTACTGCCTGGGTGTGCGAGACCACAAGTTGGCCGTCCACGTACCAGTCGACGTGTGTGGCCGCCCAGACAATCTTGAAGTCGTGGCTATTTCCTTGATGAAATCCCGTAACCTCGGTGTCCTGAAAGTTTGATACTCCCTTCCAGTTGGTGCAGTCGACGGCATCCGGCTTGTTTCCTACCTGCTCCATATCAATTTCAGTCGCGGAGTTGGGCGCATAGAGAAAACCCGAGGAATCGGAACCAGAAAGGACGTTGTCGACCCTGGAAGTGAACTCAAAGGTGCCATAGCTGAAGGTCTGCTTGGTCATGACTTCAGAGCCGCTCGACAGGATCTGGCTGCCATTTTGGGTCTGCGTGAGCGACAAGACCAGCTCGGTTCCGACCGACACGTTCATGGGGTCGAAGGTACCCACATTTCCATTCACATTGCCAACCGGAGGAGCGGAACCGCCATGTGTCTCCCAATCGTAGCCGGAGAAGGTGAACTCACTGGGACCGACTACCGAGGATGAACCGCTGCTGCCAGAAGACCCCGTGCTCGAAGTGCCGCTACCACCGCTGCCACTGCCAGAAGACCCGCTGCTCGATGTGCCGCCGGTGGAGGTTCCCGTGCTCGAAGTGCTGCTCCCGGAAGATCCGCTACTCGAACTGCCGCTGCCTGAAGACCCGGTGCTTGACGTGCCGCCACCAGAAGATGGGCTGCTGGAGCCGCTACTGGAGGATCCAGTATGACCGGGGGTGAAGGGCATGGTCCCTCCACCGCATCCTGCCAGGAAAAGAATGGCCAACAGCAAAACACTCGTCCGCAGCATGAATATCCCTTAATCAAAGATAGGGACTTGCGAATCCCTCGTGGCCAGACGGACGGCAGAGGCTGGGAATGTCAACCTTCAGACTTCTGAATCCTGAGGATTGATTCCCGGCGCCCCTGCACGATCTCAGCAGCGCGGTGACTTGGAAGAGCTATCACTCGACGAACGCGCTGATTACTTTCTAATAGTCAAAACTTAACACTATGCCGTCCCAGATCCGCTGTTACCGAAGGCCCTTGGACTATCGGGAGAGCCGGTCAGCTAGCTATCGCCGCTGGCTGACGCCATTGCTTCGCACAGGCGCAGGCGGTTCGTCGATTCGGGGTTTGGTATAAGTCGGCAGAGAACGAGCTTCTCTCCAACTCTGGCTCGCCTTCTGCCGTGCCTCTTTGCGACCAGCAGAAACTTGGGATCGGCTGCGTCGCCATGTTCGATCGTTTTTTTGTTGTCGCGATAGTGGAAGATGTTTTCCTCTGTTGGGCGAATGCTGTTCCCTCGAGATCAGCGGCTGAGGTTACTTAGGTAATGTGTTGTGGTAATCAACGGGCCGTTACGAGGGCCTGTTCAGACGCCGTTCCTGGCGCGGCTTTCAAGCCAGCTAAATCCGCTAAGTGCTGTCCCTGGTAGCGATTCCAACCTTCGTATCAGTACTGCCGGGAACTGCTTGCTCTCCCGCGCTGTGATCCATCCACGTTGGCATCGGGGTTGCATCATCAGGTGTGAAAGTTCCTCAACCGGCGATGAAAAAAAGTGTCAATACGATCTTGATGGTGAGCTTGCTTACCGGTTGTTGCCTGGCGCAACCCTCCACCTTCAAGGTGCTGCCCTGGAATAACCACTCAGCAGCGTTGTCACTTACATTCGACGATTCGCGTGCAGTGCACCTGGATGTAGTAATTCCCGAGCTGAACAAGCGCCATCTGCACGCCACGTTCTTCCTCATAGTTTCCAAGACAACCCGGCTGGACAGCTGGCGCAAGGCCATTTTGCAAGGGCACGAGATAGGCAATCACTCGGTTACCCACGAACACGCGACTGATTTGGGCAAGGCAACCGAGGAGCTACAAGTAGAGGATGCGAAGAAGTTTCTGGATAGCAATTTTAACGCTGACGTTCTCACGTTTGCTTATCCCTTCACCGAAGTTTCACCGGGACTGCTCTACTGGGTAAGGCGATACGACTTCGCGGCCCGAGGCGGACGTGGAGACAGCAGTCTTCTCTACATCACACCGGACTCACAACCTGATTGGTACAACCTGCCCAGCCAGCCCAGCTATACGAAATATGACGCCTCGGTCTACCGCGGATGGGTGGACAAAGACATTTCGATGAACGCCTGGACCACGATGCAGATCCATGGCATTGGCGATCCTTCGACCGGATTCGAGCCCATCCCCAGCAACATTTTTATTGATCTCCTCGACTATGTGAAGGCTGCGGAAGGCAAAGGCTTATGGGTGGCGCCTTTCGGTGAAGTTGCAGCCTACTTCCGCGCTCAGAAGATTGTGGAAGCGGCCCAGCCGGAAGCGGCAAACGGCGAAAAGAAGTTTACCTGGCAAATTCCAACTCCGTTCCCGCAAGGGGTAGTGCTGAAGGTCATGGCGAATGGTTCTCATGCGCGCCTTTTTCAGGCGGGACATGAACTGCACCGGAACAAGGACGGAGTCTATTCGGTGGCGTTCGATTCACGCGAGTTGGTTGTGAAAGGTCAACTGTGAAAAAGCTCTGCGTATTGCTCCCAGCCAAGGATGAAGCTGTGGGCATAGCCAAAACGTTGAAGAGCATTCTCGAGGCTGGCGTGTTGCCTCCTGATATATACGTCATCGACGATGGCTCCAGCGACGGAACAGGGGACATTGCCCGTTCGTTCGAAGTCAACGTGGTGAGGAATCCCAAGAATATTGGCAAGGCTCACAGTCTGGCGCGGCTGGCGGCTGTATCCGACTTAGTTTCACGTTATGACTACATCTGCCTGATGGATGCCGACACGCAGGTTTCTGAGGACTATTTCCAGGCGGTAAGAAATAGTTTTGAGCAACCTGGCGTGGCGGCGGTTTGCGGCCGGGCCAAGAGCACTCCGCATAACTGGCTCACCGCGTATCGCTGCCTTGCTTACTGGATTTCGCACGCGGTTTATAAGGATGGGCAAAGCAACATGGGTGTCATCACGGTGACCCCAGGTTGCGCCGCTGCTTTCCGTGCGGATGTGTTCGCGCAACTTGAGTGGAACAGCGACACGATCGTCGAAGACATGGACTGCACCATTCAAGTCCACCGCAAAAAGCTGGGCAAGATCGTCTACCAGAAGCGGGCCGTGGTCTCCACCCAGGACCCGAGAACTATCCGCGACTACATCAAGCAGATGTACCGCTGGCACTCCGGCGCCTGGCAGGTTGGCATGAAGTACGAGATGCTCAGCGGTCTGAACAAGATCGATCTGGAATACAAGCTCTTGATGGGAGAAGGAGTAGTCTTCGCCACTTTGTTCTTACTACTGCCGGTCTGGTTGCTTTTTTATCCAAGACTGGCCTCTTGTGCAGTCGGCATGGACATGGTGGTTCTGATCTTTTTGTCCATGATCTGCGCTGTCTGCGATCGCCGAATTGATGTTTGCCTTTATTCAGTGCTCTATCCGTTGCTGCGATTCCTTGACTGCGGGATTTTTCTCTACAGCTTTTGGAAAGTAGTGATTCAGAAAAAGCAGGTAAGAGGGTGGTTTGCGGTCAAACGGTATTAACGAGAAAAGTGGAATTATGAAAATGAAGTCGTTATTGACAATATTCGTTGCTCTGGCGCTCACGGCTCTCTCAGCCGCGCAGGACGGTGCCAAGTCGGCGCTGCAAGGCAGCATGGTGGACGCGGTCGGACTGCCTGGCCAGGGCTGGACCTCGGTAGGCAACCTGAGTCCGATCGAGCACAACAATTTCTATACTCAGTCCTACTTTGAACAGAGTGCGGCCGTATTTTCCACCTACTCGGGGTCGATGAGTGTGACGCCCTTCGTCGGCGTGGGCCTGGTTCTCGACACCAAGGGCTACGAGTGGAACAACAAGCTTCAGCCCCGGCTGGGACTAAAGGTAAACAAGTATTTCCACAAGGGCGTGGTAAGTATCGGTTCGGCCTATTCCTACGAAGAGCGCTTTAAGGGTGTCAACAGCAGCGGGCTCACCGTTTTTGTCCAGGACTGGTTCGGATGGCAGCCGGTCGCCGAAAAATCGAGCCGCTTCCCCGGTTCTTCATGGATTGAGGTTGGCAACCTGTCGCCCGTCGAACACGGCAACATCCTTGGACTGGGTTACTTCTCGCAGGGCGTCGTCGCCAAGAGGTTTCGCACGGCCACGCTGGTGCCGTATGTCGAGGCCACGGTTTTCCGTGACAGCAAGGGCTTCGATTGGGACAACCGGGCCACCATTGGCGGCGGCGTGAAAGCAATTATCCCGCGTGATCAGATCTATACCGAAGTTGGTGTGGCTTATCTCCATGAGAACCGCTTCGAGTCTGGTTTGGCGGCCGGCGGTCTCTCCGTGTTCACAAATTTCTCATTCAACTGGAATCTCTTAGGTCGAAAGGTGGGGCGATAACATGCCAGTCCCTGGTTTGGGAAGTATTTCGGCGATTATTCACATGTTAGCAAAAGGTCCTGACGCAACGAGGTCAATCAGTCTTATGCGCATACTTGGAACAATTCTTCTCACATTGCTTGTATGTCTGGGCGTCGCGGGCTCCGTTTCCGCCCAGGATTCAGCTCTTCTTCTGTCCTCAATCAGCTTGAGCTCAGCCAGCGTGACCGAGGGCCGTTCGTTGCAGGGTACGGTGACATTGAATATGGCCGCTCCCGCTGATGGAGTGGCGGTGTCACTGGCCGCCGATCCAGCGGGCGCAGCCGTGGTGCCTGCCAGCGTGAAGATCCCCGCCGGCGCCACCAGCGCGACCTTCGCGGTAAGCGCGAACGCCCCAACTGCGGTCACGATCTACGGCAACTACGGGGTCACCAAGAGCGAGTCTCTGTCCGTGGTGCCTCGCATGTCGATTGAAGAAATTGCGGATCGCGTGATTGAGCGCGAGCGCGTCGTGGTTGCGCAAATGCAGCACTTGCACCCGATTGCCGAAACCTACATCCAGAACCTGAAGACAGATCACGATTCGATTGTGGCTCCGTCCAGCGATCAGTACTTCCTGGGACGGCTGGACCTAAGCGACGGTGTGGGTGATCAGCTATTTGAGAAGCAGACCGGCCTCAGCCTTCGCGCGCTGAACCCGTTCCCTGGCATGTTCTCCCGCAAATTCCTGCCTATCGGTTTCGCGCAGATGGTGATGCTCGACCGGGATTTCCAGAAGAAGAACTACGACTTCAAATTTGTGCGGCAGGAGTTTTTAGGGGAAGTGCGCTGCCTGGTGCTGGATGTACAGCCGAAAGGCAACGCGGGCGGGCGTTTCTTAGGCAGAATTTGGGTTGAAGACCGCGAGTACAACATCGTCCGTTTCAACGGCACATATTCTCCCCGCTCCCGCTACAGCTACTTCCTGCATTTCGACAGCTGGCGCTTGAATCTGCAAGCGGGTTTGTGGCTGCCTTCGTATGTCTTCATTGAAGAGACGAATTTCAAGGGCGTCGGCCCTTTGCTTCCTGGCCTGCACTTCAAAGCTCAGACGCGTCTGTGGAGCTATGATCCGGAGCCGCTCAAACACAATCAGGAGTTTGCGGACATTCAGATAGACGCAGTCCAGGATCAGACCGACTCTGCCAAAGAAGCCGGTCCGGTCGAGGCGCAGCGCATGTGGGAGCGCACGGCGGAAGACAACGCGCTGGACCATCTTCAGAAAGTTGGTTTGATCGCGCCCCTGGGCGATGTGGACAAAATTCTGCAAACCGTAGTCAACAACCTGATCGTCACCAACAATCTCGAAATCATTCCCGACGTTCGCTGCCGGGTTCTGCTGACTTCGCCGCTGGAGTCCTTTACCGTGGGCCACACCATCGTGGTAAGCCGTGGCTTGCTTGACGTTCTTCCCGATGAGGCTTCCTTGGCGATGACTCTGGCCCATGAACTGAGCCATATCGCACTGGGGCACCGCATCGATACCAAGTTCGCCTTTAACGACCGCTTCTTTTTCCCCGACGTGAACACGTTCCAGCGTATGGACTTTGCCCGCGATCCCGCCGAGGAAGTAGCTGCCGATGCCAAAGCCATGCAGTTGCTGGCGAACTCGCCCTATAAGGACAAGCTCGCTAGCGCCGGCCTGTTCCTGGAAGCTCTGCAGAACCGTGCACCGGAACTTTCCAGCTTGATCCGGCCACATCTCGGCAACCGCATGGAGGACGGAAAGAATCTTCGCATGGCGGCGCTGATCAGCAGCGCTCCGCCGCTGGAAACGAAGCGTATCGATCAGATCGCAGCCCTTCCGCTCGGCGGCCGGGTAAAGCTGGATCCGTGGAGCAACCGGCTGGAGATGATGAAGACCAAGCCTGTGGTCCTTCTTTCACCCCAGGAGAAGATGCCGTTCGAAGTTACACCGTTCTTTCCTTATCTGACCCGGCTCAACCACACGCCGGTCGAGACGGCGGCGGCTGAATGACAGTAAATCTTTCCACCGCTCGGGAACTTGGCAGTTCACAACTTGCATTTTTCCTCCGGACTTTGAATCTGGAGACTTTGAACCTGGAGATCATGAAAGATATGAGCAGGAATAGAAAAGTTTCGATGGTGGCGTTGATCGCGGCGATCTGCCTGGCGCTCGCTGGATGCGGAGGGGGCGGTGCAGGCTCTACTTCCACTTCCACTCCTGCGTCGACGGGCAATACCTCCACCGGTCACCCAAACGGTGTGTGGAGCACGCTGCCCAACACCATGCCAATTAACCCGGTTCACGCTGCTCTTCTCCATACGGGAAAGATTCTCATCGTCTCCGGTTCCGGCAACTGTCCGCCCCAGCAAGCTGGTTGCCCCCAGGGGCCACAGTATTCGCAGGGTGCGGCACTCGTGGACTTGTCCACCAACAACATCACAACGATGCCGACAACGTGGGACATGTTCTGCAACGGAATGTCGATCATGCAGGACGGCAGAGTGCTGATCAACGGTGGTACCAAAGCTTATGGAGCGCTTGCCGTTGTGGGAGCCGCAGGCGACACTCCATTTACAGGCCTGGCAAACACTTCGATTTTCGATCCCTCCAGCGAATCCTTCGTTGATATTGCCCCTACGGCACACGGGCGCTGGTACCCGACCGTCACTGAACTCAACGACGGCCGCATGATGACCACTTCCGGTTTAAATGACACGGACGGTGCTAACAACAACACCAGCGAAATCTGGGACGGGCAACAGTGGAGCGCAGAGATTGCAGGGAATCCGAATATCTCAGATTTTCCATCTTTCACATTCCCCCTGTATCCCAGAATGCACCTGCTTCCTACTGGCCATGTTTTCTACTCCTCCGGGACATCGGCTACGGTTGACCTTAATCCTTCCACCCAGACCTGGACACTGGTTGCTTGGACGAATTATCCGGGAGCCAACGATCCGAACGGAGAGCGGACCTATGGCACATCCGTGTTGCTCCCGCTCACGCCCCAGAACAACTACGGCGCCAAAGTCATAATCATGGGCGGCGACAATCCAGCCACCGACACTACTGAACTGATCGATCTGAGTCCGGCGGGAGCCCAGATTTCCGCCGCTTGCCCGACCTATGCTCCGTGCTGGGTCGAGGGGCCAAAGATGGCTCAGAGCCGCGTGGAGATGGAAGCCACTATCCTGCCAAACGGTAAAGTGCTGGTGGACGCCGGCTCCGCAAAAGACGAGGACGCAACCACAGCGAGTTTGAAGGCGGAGATTTACGATCCTGCGACCAACTCATTCTCGTCTGCCGGCTCAAATACCTACCCCAGGCTGTATCACAATGTGCAGCTGCTTTTGCCCGATGGAACGGTCGCCCTCACCGGAGGCAATCCTGAACAGGGCGTATTTGAGAACCACATCGAGATTTACCAGCCGTCATACCTTTTCAATGCGGACGGAAGCCTGGCGACGAGACCCCGCATCTCCACTGGCGCGCCAGGCTCCATTACTTACGCTCAGTCATTTAGCGTACCGACTCCGGATGCAGCTGACATCGCGTCCGTGGTGCTTATGAAGGCCGGGTCTGTGACCCACTCGTTCGACATGGATCAACGGTATGTTGGCTTGTCGTTTACGGTTGGACAGGGCTCCGGCAGCCTCACAGTGACAGGTCCGCCAGACTCGAATATCGCCCCTCCGGGCTACTACATGCTTTTCCTGGTGAACAAGGCTGGCACACCATCGCTCGCGAGCTGGGTGCAGGTTTCAGGCGCTGCCGCGGCAGTCGCCAAGGTTGAGATGCATCCCGAGCGTGTGCCAACACCCAGGTACATAATCCAGAGGAAGCACGTGACAGAGTCACCACTGCCCCTTCGGAAAGAAATGCATATACACCACAAAGACTAGTAAGAGCTCTGGTTATTCGAGCCAGAGTTCGATATGTCCGGAGGATGTGCATCTGGGAAGCTCATGCAAGAGTGGAAAACGCCAGGCGCGTTTTCCACTTCTGCGCTGGTGGTCATCTAGGCATGAAGATCTCGGTAAGCTGACGAAACACCGACAAGAGTTTCTCTCGAAGACGATCCTGTAGAATGGAGATTCCATGGCCACTTACCTCATCACCGGGGTTGCAGGTTTCATTGGGTCCACGCTGGCGCATGCGGTGCTCGCGCGGGGCGGAGAAGTTGTGGGGTTCGACAATTTTTCCACCGGAAAACACGGAAATCTGGATGATGTGCTGGATCGGATACGGTTTCACAAGGCTGACTTGCTGAATCTGGACGCCCTTCACCAGGCCTGCCGGGGAGTGGATTATGTTTTCCACGAAGCGGCTATCCCTTCAGTCCCCCGCTCGGTGAAGGATCCGCTGGGTAGCAATGAAGCGAATGTGAATGGAACTCTGAACTTGCTGGTGGCGGCGCGAGACGCCAAGGTGAAGCGCGTAGTTTATGCCGCATCCTCGTCGGCCTACGGCGATACGCCCACTCTTCCCAAGCGGGAAGATATGCCGCCAAACCCGATTTCTCCCTATGCCACGGCCAAGCTGGCCAGTGAATACTACATGACCAGTTTTTACCGCTGTTACGGTCTGGAGACGGTGTGCCTGCGCTATTTCAACGTCTTCGGGCCGCGGCAAGACCCCTCTTCACCCTACTCCGGAGTGCTGGCCAAGTTCATCACCCAAATGCTCGACGGTGAAGCGCCAACGATTTTTGGTGACGGGAAACAGAGCCGGGACTTCACCTATGTGGACAACGTGGTCGAGGCCAATCTGCTGGCCTGTGCGGCGCCGAAGAGCGAAGCTGCGGGACGAGTATTCAACGTGGCCACCGGGAAGAGGACGGATTTGTACCAGACCTTCCAGATTCTCAAGAAGCTCACAGGTTATACCGGCGAAGTGAAATATGGGCCGGAGCGCTCTGGGGATGTCAAGCACTCACTGGCCGACATTTCACTGGCCGAGCGATGTCTTGGGTACAAGCCCAAGGTGGATTTTGAAGAAGGCCTGGCGCGAACCATTGCGTGGTACCGCAGTCGCGAAGTGGAGCCCCAACTGAGCAAGACCGTAAGCGGCCGCGATTCGCGCTAGCCGGTTCGGGCAGCGACGCGTCAGGATGGATTGTCAAAGAGAACCAGAACCTGCCCGGCCACGTTGCCAAATGCGCGGGACTACAGGAGAAGTGCTGAGTTGTCCGTATTCCCGACGCGGCGAAAATTCCTGCAAATGGGCATGGCCGGAGCGGCGGTCAGTGCTCTGGCCCTCGCAGGTGAGGGCACGATCTTCGAGGCTGACCGGCCACGACTCGTGCCGATCGAAGTCCGCCTGCCTCGGTTGGCTGATTGCTGGGACGGGTTCCGGATTGCGCAACTCAGCGATCTTCACTACGACGACCATTTCTCAGTCGTACCCCTGCGGAAGGCCGTTGGTATCGTCAACGGGCTGCAGCCCGACCTGATTGTGGTGACGGGGGATTTCGTGACCTCCCGAAGCAGGCACCCCAGCCGTTCGGTCGCAGTTCAGGACGCGAAGGCAATCGAGCCATGTGTACAGTTGGTGGCCCAGATGCGTGCGCGTTCGGGGACTCTGGCGGCTCTTGGCAACCACGATGTGGCTGTTGACGCTGCCCACATTGTTGAAGTTCTCCAGTCCCACGATATTCCGGTTTTGCGCAACCGGTCCGTGCCTTTCGAACGCGACGGCAAAAGGCTTTGGCTTTGTGGGGTGGATGACATTCTCTCTGGTAAGCCCAGGCTCGACCTGGCGCTAAAAGGTATCCCGGCAGACGAACCTGTTGTTTTGCTCGCTCATGAACCGGACTGGGCCGATTACGTTGCGAATCACCCGGTGGACCTGCAACTTTCCGGGCACTCGCATGGCGGCCAGATACGGATTCCGTTGATAGGCGCTCCTTATCTGCCGCCGCTGGCCCGGAAATATCCCTGGGGACTGCGGAGGATCGGCGGGCTCACCCTCTACACCAACTCCGGTATTGGCACCATTGAGGTGCCGACGCGTATCAACTGCCCTCCGGAAGTCACCCTGATCACGTTGCGATCGGCCTCAGCGGGTGCGTTGGTTCAATCAATTCTTCACCAATGATGTGCGGTTGGTTTCTCGATGATCATCCCGGGCCTTACGATATCGTAGAATGCAAATCATGAGCGAATTGGAATTCGGCGCCGCGAGCCCCGAATCGTTCCTCCGATTTCCCGAAGACTTTCTGTGGGGTGTATCCACTGCGGCGCATCAGGTCGAAGGCAACAATTGCAATCAATGGTCGGACTGGGAGTTGGCGGGGCGGATTAAGTCCGGAGACGCCTGCGGCAGGGCGTGTGATTGGTGGGAGAACCCCGAGCGGGACTTCGACATCGCCCGTGACCTCGGAGTGCAAGCCCTGCGGCTCTCGCTGGAATGGAGCCGGATTGAGCCGGAAGAAAATTGCTTTGACTTTCGAGCGTTACAGCGTTATCGCCAGATGCTCGAAGGGTTGCATCAGCGCGGCATCGAGCCAATTGTTTGTCTGCATCATTTCACTCACCCGCGTTGGTTTGAGAAGAGAGGGGCATTTCTTCGGCCAGACGCGCCCCAACTGTTTGAGCGTTTCGCCCGCGAAGTGGCAAAAGCTGTTGGGGATCTTTGCCGGTTTTGGGTCACATTCAATGAGCCCAACGTGTATGCGGCGTGTGGTTATGTGCTGGGCGAATTCCCGCCTGGCCGCAAGGGAGAATTGTTCAACGCCCTGCGCGTGAACAGCATGCAAGCGCGAGCTCACGTGCTGGCATATCGCGCAATTCACGAACTGATCCCTGACGCGCAGGTGGGCTGGGCTCAGCATTATGTGGTTTTCGAGCCAGCCGGCGGAGTTACGGATCGATGGATTGCGAGCTTGCTGGACCACCTCTTCAATCATGTTTTCTTTGAGCTGATCGAAGATGGCCGGCTCACTTTTCCGTTCAGCTTGTTGAATGGGCACGTCAGAGATGCGAAAGGTTGTTGCGATTTCGTGGGGCTTAATGTCTACAGCCGGTTTCACGTAGCCTTTGATCTCCGGCAACCCAACACGCTCTTTACTCGGCTATTCGTTCCAGAGCATGTTCCGCAAGGGGATCGAGGCGTGCACAACCCGTACGGTGAAGCCTATCCCCAGGCCATTACCCAGGCGGTGAAACGGGCCGCGCGACTGGGCAAGCCAATCTACATCATGGAGAACGGTGTGCCGGATGCCGCAGACCGGATTCGACCATGGCTCATCATGAACGTCTTGCGAGAACTGCATGCCCTCATCGATTGCGGGAACGATATACGGGGCTATCTGCACTGGACGCTGACCGACAATTTCGAATGGAATGAAGGCTGGAAACTTCGCTTCGGGCTAGTGGCTCTCGATCCGGAGACACAACAAAGAACGTTGCGTAGTAGCGCCAGGCTGTTCAGCGATATCATTCGGCGCAACGGACTATCTGTCCCGGCGCCTGACGAAGATCCCCTTCTTTCGAAAGCAACGCCGTAGCGATTGCGGAGGAACGCTTCCGGTAACCTAAGTAACCCCTCCGTTTCCCCCCGATTATTCACACAAAATTAATGGGATATTGATCTACCTTTAAGGGCAAGTTGCGATTCTAGTAACTGGAAATATCGTTCGGGTCGGATATGGAGGTTGATCATGCGTAACCTCACGATCGTATTTCACGATGCCGGTGGCGGACACCGCAATGCTGCCGGGGCCCTGAAAACTGTTCTTGAAGAGCAGGACTATCCCTGGAACGTACGCCTTCTGAATCTGCAGGAACTGCTGGATCCGATTGACCTGGTTCAAAGGGCCACCGGGCACCGGCTGCAGGATGGCTACAACCTGCTGCTGAGGAAAGGGTGGACGCGGCTGACGCCGCAACTGCTGGTGCTCCTGCAATGCACCATCCGGCTGCACCACGCGCGCATTGTACGCATCCTGCGGAATTTCTGGGCGCACAAGCCCACCGATCTGGTGCTTTCGGTGATCCCGCATTTCAACGCCTGCCTAGCGGAGAGCATTCGAAAGGAGATGCCCGGAGCGGCATTCGTCACGGTGCTCACCGACCTGGCGGACTATCCGCCGAATTTCTGGATTGAGCGCGAGTCAGAATACATCGTTTGCGGAAGCGACCGCGCGCGACAGCAGGCGATCTCCATGGGGCACCCCCAGGAGCGCGTCTTCAAGACTACTGGAATGGTTCTGAAGCCTTCGTTCTACCGAAAGCCGCAAGTTGATCGAGAGCAGGAGAGAATCAGGCTGGGCCTAAAGCCTGACTTGCCGACCGGTATTGTCATGTTTGGAGGCCACGGGTCGGCATCGATGCTTGAGATTGCGAAGAGAATGGATCGCAGCGCAAGCCAGGTGCAATTGATCTTTCTTTGCGGCCACAACGTTGAATTGGCGGCAAGGATACGCAACTTGCGGCTGAGCAAGCCGGCGGTGATCGAGGAATTCACAACCCGAGTCGACTACTTCATGTCACTGGCGGACTTTTTCATCGGCAAGGCTGGTCCGGGAAGCATCAGCGAAGCTCTGCAATTCGGACTTCCAGTGATCGTGGAACGCAATTCACGCACCATGCCGCAGGAGCGGTATAACGGAACCTGGTTAACGGAAAAGCGGCTTGGGATCGTGGTGCCGGACTTCAGCGGAATCGGGTTGGTGGTCGAGCAGTTGCTCAGCAACTCGGAACTCCGCGAGCTTCGTCACAATGTCAATGCGTACGAAAATCATGCTGTCTTTGAGATTCCATTGATTCTCGATCGGGTACTGGCAAACAGAGCGATGGAACCCTGGCAAGCTCCTTCGACACTGGCGTTTGGTGATCCATTGGCCAGCGTCGCATGGGCTGGGTTGACTTAGGCTGGCGATCGCTTGACGCTTAAAGACTTTAACCGCAAAGGTCGCGAAGGGGACGCGGAAGGCGCAAAGAAAAAGCTTGCCCAGAGCTTAACCTGTGACCCCTGGTCCTCGCTTGGCTTCTCGTTGTCGATTCGTTGCTTCATCCGTTCGAGCCGCGCCCAATCCTGACAGGGATCGCGATGATAGAATGCGAGACGGCACTTGCATGAATCCTGCCGTCGGTCTCTGCTGGCCGTACACCCATCCGGCAAGTTGAGAAATTCATGAAACGGGCATCCCCGAAGCAAGCCGAGTCCATACGGAAAATGACCGATCTGATCCGGCAAGCCTGCCTGGTCGCCAAGGACTCCGCCTTCAACGTTCGGGAATACACCCGCGATTCCTCGAAAATGGCTTTTCTTGCCGTCAAGGACTGCGAAAAGGAGCTGGACCGCATTGAGCGGAAGGTTGATGAAAGCATTACCGGCGCGATCACTGCGGTGAGCGAAGCGGAGGCGCGGGAATTGCTGGCGTGCCTCAAATTCATTATCGATCTGGAACGGATTGGAGATCTATTGTGGTCAGCCGCCAAGCGACTGCAGGTGCTTGGCCCGCAACTTTCAAAAGAGGATAGCCGAGAAGTAGGCGAAATGGCGGGGATTCTGGAAAGCATGCTGGAGCGAATTCACCAGGGCTTTCTGAATCGAGATGTACAGGCTGCCGGGTGGGTGCTGCAAACCGATGCGCGCATCGATGAAGCCTGCCGCGCAATTTTCCGCCGCCATCTGGAAAAGACGGACCGTCACAACCGGGAGTACAGCACAAATCTTCTTTTCATCGCCCAGGCTTTTGAGCGCGCGGGCGACCATTCCAAGAACCTGGCTGAGGAAATCTTCCAGTTGGTGGAAGGGCGCAGTCTCAGGCACGAACTCAAACGACGGTCGCCCGGAGGATGACGCTGCTCAAGCTGTTGGCTTACTAGAATCAGGCTGCGGCCAAATCGCGGTCCTTCACTGCGGCTTCCTGCATCTTTTCGTGAAGGCGGAGCTTGAGCCTTTCCAGCTGCAGTTCCTCGGATCGACGCTCATGGTTTATCGTTGCCGCTATTGTTTCGTAGGCAGACCACTCAGAACGCCTATCCGTACGGTCCATGGTTGCTAGCTCCTGGAGGGTGAATGAGAAAGGGGAGTCTACCGCTTTGGCCGAATTAGTTCAAGGCTCCCATCTGGCTCGACATGTGCAAAATTAGATTTGCCGGAAGTGGCTGAAAACAATGAGGTAGCTCACGTCTAAGGCCGGCCAGTCCGGGTCCGCAATGCATCAAGCCTGTTGCTTCCATGTCGAGGGAATTCCACTCACTCACTGTTTCGGATTTATGGTAGTTTGGTGCCCCAATTGTAAACGTTTACGACGCGGTCCCTGTCAATCTCAGGCGGGAGAATCAGGAATTCCAGATCATGAGAAGACTTCACTGCATTCTTGTTGAATTTGTTCTGCTCTGCGCTCTGGCGCTGCCAACCACGACGGCGTACGCTCAGTGGGCTCCACGGAATCCCGTAAATACATTTCAACAACAGCCTGACGGCATACTTTTCACCATGAAGACGGGCACGCTCAAGGTGCAGATCTGCTCGGATTCCATCGTTCGTATTCGCTACTCCGCCACGTCTTCGTTTTCCAATCTTCCCGATTACGTCGTAACCAAGAGCAACCTGGCCCGCGACCAAGTGGACGATGCAATCCACCGGCGACGACGTGACCTTGACCACTTCGCAGCTGGTGGTCTCAGTCGCTCGCAAGGATGGCGCGATTACCTATCGCGACCTCGATGGCAAACAGCTGGTCCAGGAAGGTTCGAGGAAGTTGACGCCAGTCAAGGTGAATGGCGAGGACACTTATCGCGCGGAATCCTTCATTAACATCTATGGCTCCCGCGAAGGCATCTATGGCCTCGGCCAGCATCAGGCTGGAGTTTGGAACTATCGCGGTGAATCGATAGATATTTCTCAGGACAATTCGAATATCGCGGTGCCGCTGCTGGTTTCCAGCAACGGCTATGGCATTTTCTGGAACAACGATTCACGCAGCCGGTTCAACAACCGCTTTGCGAATTACATGTATATCAGTTCTGAAGTGGCCGACAACATCGACTACTACTTTTTCTACGGTCCCGAGTTCGACAGGATCATTGCCGCCTACCGCGAACTGACCGGGCCGGCGCCGCTGTTCGGCAAATGGGCTTATGGATTCTGGCAATGCAAGAACCGGTACAGATCGCAAGAGGAAATTCTGGGGATCGCCAGGAAGTACCGGGAGCTGCACATTCCGGCCGACAACATCGTGCAGGACTGGTTTTGGTGGAACCGGAAGGGCGAGCACGTCTTCAACAAGAATTATCCCGATCCCAAAGGCATGGTGGATCAACTCCACAGCGAGAACTTCCACCTCATGATCTCGGTCTGGCCATTCTTCGAGCCAGGCTCTGCGGTTTATGACGACATGGAAAAGCGCGGCTGGTTCGTGGACAAGTTCAAGTTCGCCAAGCCGCCGTATCACACCGACGGAATGGCGGTGTATGACGCCACCAATCCCGAAGCCCGCAAGTATTACTGGCACCTGATGGATCAGGCTTTGTTCAAGATCGGCATTGATGCCTGGTGGCTGGACACGACCGAACCGGAAACCGAGGGTCAGGAAGAAAATATCCTGCTGAACCATAAACTCGCGATCGGCAGCGGAGATCGTTATGTGAACATCTATCCGCTCATGACCACGGGAGCTGTCTATGACGGACAGCGAAGTTCCTCGGACAAGAAGCGAGTGTTCATTCTCTCGCGTTCCGCCTTTGCCGGCGATCAGCGCTATGGAGTTACGGCATGGTCGGGAGATGTCAATTCTGATTTCCTGACCTTCCGGCGGCAGATTCCAGCCGGTTTGAATTTCGCTCTTTCTGGCATTCCTTACTGGACCACGGATATCGGTGGCTTCGTTTCCGGAGATCCTGACGATCCTGCCTATCGGGAATTGTTCGTGCGCTGGTTTCAGTACGGCACTTTCAATCCGATTCTGCGCGTGCATGGAACTCGCAAGACCGATCAGAACGAGCTGTGGTCCTACGGACCGGAAGCGCAGAAGATCCTGGTGAACTTCGACCGGCTGCGCTATCGCATGTTGCCCTATATTTACTCGCTGGCCTGGAAGACTACGAGCGAAAGCTTATACAACGATGCGTCCGCTGGTGATGGATTTCCGTACTGATGTGCGGGCGCAGAACATTGGCGACCAGTTCATGTTCGGCCCGGCCTTTCTGGTAAATCCGGTGACCGAACCTGCGGCCACGACCCGGCGGCTCTATCTGCCGGAGTCGAAGTGGTACGACTTCTGGACGGGTTCGGCGGTGGCGGGCGGGCGAACGGTAGATGGTGATGCTCCGCTGGAGCGGTTGCCGCTCTATGTTCGCGCCGGATCGATTCTTCCCCTGGGGCCAGATCAGGAATGGTCCACACAGAAGCCCGCCGACCCGATCGAACTCCGAATTTACCGCGGCGCAGACGGAGACTTCACCCTGTACGAAGACGAAAACGACACTTATAACTACGAGAAGGGCGCCTACGCGACTATTCCGCTTCACTGGGACGATGCGAAACAGGTATTGAACATCGGCGATCGCAAAGGCCAGTTTCCCGGCATGCTGGAGAGCCGCACCTTCCGCATTGTGTTTGTTGGCGAGAATCACGGGGTTGGAGTCAACCCGGACGACAAACCCGACAAAACAGTGCAGTATTCCGGGAAGGCTACCGCTGTGGTTCCATAGAGCTGCACTGCACCCCTCAAGGGTGTTCCCCGCAATCGCAAAATCGATTTCACCGCTATTTAGCTCTGGATTAAAATCAGACGCGATGAGTGCAGCTGCGGCATCCCGGAAGAAGCGCGAGTTCGATCCTACGACTTTCTTGGCGACCATCGGCCGAGGCCGGAAAAACCTGGTGTTGCGGAAAAAACGAATCATATTCGCCCAAGGGGATCGCGCCGACTCCGTTTTCTATATTCAAAAGGGCAAGGTAAGACTCACGGTCGTATCCAAATCCGGCAAGGAAGCTACGCTAGGCATACTGAATCAGGGGGATTTCTTTGGCGAAGGCGCGCTCGCGGGGCAGACTCTCCGCATGGGATTTGCCGTGAGCATGACGGAGTGCCAGCTTCTGCGCATCGAGAAGAAAGCCATGATGCTGGCCCTTCACCGGGAGCACACTTTTTCGGATATGTTCGTGGCGTACTTGCTGGGGCGAAATATTCGCTACGAAGAGGATCTGGTCGATCAGCTGTTTAATTCCAGCGAGAAGAGGCTGGCGCGGATCCTGCTGCTACTCGCGCGTTTCGGCAAGGATGGCGTGCCCGAAAGTGTCGTTCCCAAGATCAGTCAGGAAACTCTGGCTGAAATGGTGGGTACCACTCGTCCGCGAGTTAGCTTTTTCATGAACCGCTTCCGGAAATTGGGCTTCATTCACTACAACGGGGGACTGCAGGTTCACAGCTCGCTGCTCAATGTGGTACTGCACGATTAGGAGTTGGTCTTCATGCCCGATCATTCTCGTAGAGACGTAGCTTGCTACGTCTTCTCTGTAGCGAGAGAGGCGCGGCAAGTCGTCTGGGTTCGTGGCCGGAGACGTAGCAAGCTACGTCTCTACGGCGCGTGCGCTTCGCACTATCGATATCCCGCAACGTCGTTACCGGGCGGCCGGGATGGAGTGGCGGCGGTAATCTGGTAGTCTCCGTAGTCAATGGTGAACAAGGCATGGCCGCCCAGGCGAATCGTGGTGGTGCTGCGATTGGATCGCGGAAGCCAGAAGTCACCCACCTTCATATAAACCTGTTCAATTTGAGTCTCCTTCGTCCAGAAGGAAGGATTCTTCGCGGGCTCTCCTTCAATTCGGGTCACGGCAAAGTCCGCTGCATCTACCCAGATGCGACCTCGATACAAGAGCTTGTTCTGAGTGCGGGGCTCGACGGAAAGAATGTAGACGGAACCGCCTGGAGTCTTTTCTTGACCCACCAGGCCGAAGCTGTAGTTATCATGATTGAGGGCCACGCCACGCTGGTTTTCCTCGGTGGCTGCCTCTTTCTCACTCTGCAGCATTCTTTTGAATACACGCTCAATCAGCAGCTTGGAGCCACTCTCAGACCGGATAGTGAATTCTTTGGTGGCCTCTCTCGTGCCGGAAGCCCGGTAGCTGACATCGACCACCATTTCAGCGGCTCGGGATCCGGGGAAGCCGTGGTATTCCAGCCGGTACGTTCTGGTTCCCCGATAGGCCGCCAGCGCCTGCGACCGCTCCAGGTTTCGACGCACCAGCCTGCTTATGATCTCTTCTGTGCTCAACGCCGCCGGAGTATCGAGTATCGTGGGGTGCGACGCTTGAGCATCGGCCAACTGCCACGCCCCAAGGCAGATCAGGATGGGCACGCCTAGCGAGGCAGTATGGAGGCTCAATTTCATCGCTTGTCGGCAGAATAGCGCCGCCCGCCTCTCAAGAAGTGGTCAATTTTGACCAGTTTTCTGATGCCCCAAGATACGACAATTTGGCTATTCACGCCATTTTGGGGCGACGAACTGCAGAGTTGAATTCGTGGTACAGGTCATACGAAGAACGCAGTCCCGGGCGCGTTCTCCCGCCCTGCTTATGCAAGACCGCCTAAGGAGGGCGTAACCGAGTGCGAGTTCATCTCATTAATCCGAGCGAAGTCTCCTTCGGTACAGCTGTTATCACTCCCCGTTGGCTGTACGTTCTGGCGGCTGCGACGCCCGCAACCCTTGGCGATCCCCACCTTGTCGATGAGACTCTGGAGGCGCTGGATCCGCTCGACATTCAAGTGGGTGACGTTGTCGGCATCGGCATTCATACAGCGAATGCGCTTCGCGGCTACGCGATCGGCAAAATGGCTCGTGACCGCGGCGCGTACGTGGTGTTCGGCGGGATTCATGCGACCCTCTACCCGAGCGAAGCGCATGAACTCGGTGGCGCCCATGCGGTAGTTAAGGGCGACGGAGACGTGGCGTGGGGGCGAGTATTGGCGGATTGCTCTCGCGGGACTCCGCTGCCGGTTTACGAAGGTGGGAGAATCGAGGCTTCCGAATTCCTGCCGGCGCGCTGGGATCTGGTGCCGCGCAAAAGCTACATGTGGGCTTCGGTGCAGACCGTCCGTGGGTGTCCCAAACATTGCTCTTTCTGCTCGGTTTGGCGGACGGACGGGCAACGTCCTCGCCAGCGTTCCTCGGATGTGGTGATCGAGGAAATTGTGCAGCTGCGGCGGCTCGGGTTTCGCTTCATCGCCCTCGCGGACGACAATTTCTATCCTGTGACCCTTACCGATTTGCGGCTTGCGGAACAGCAGCACAACGCGACCCGGCTGAATGAACTGAAGGCCATTCGGGCAGAGCGTTTCGAACTAATGGCGAGGCTGGCGCAGCTTCCCGCAGACACGATCTTCTTCACTCAGATCACCATGGAGGCAGCGGAAGACACCGATTTTCTCGACGCCATGCGTGCGGCGAACATCAAGGGCGCGCTAGTCGGAGTGGAATCGGTGACTCCGGAGGGTCTGAAGGACGTTTACAAGGAATTCAACGCAGCCGGTGCCGACCTGGTAGAGCGGCTCAGGACATTTCGCCGCCACGGGGTGTATGTGCTGGGCTCGTTTATTTTTGGTTTGCCCAGCGATCGTCCGGAAACCTTCAACGCCACTGCCCTGGCTGCGGCTCAGGCTGAAGTTGCGTTTGCCCAATTTGTGACGTTGACTCCTTATCCCGGCACTGTGGACTTTATCCGCTGGGAAAAGGAGATGGCGGATTCCCCGGTACGGATCGCGGGTATTCCCATCACCCGGCGCTGGCTCATTCCTCCGGCCCTTCGACCCAAGCTCTACTGGACGCACCCCACCATGTCCGCGGAAGAAGTTCGTGAGCGCACCCAATCCGTCTGGGATACTTTCTATAGCCTGAAGTACATTTGGGCGCGCTCCGGGTTCATAAAATCCATGCGTGCTCGACTGGCGTTTGTGCTGATCTCGAAAATCTACCGCCAGATGTATGCCGACACCGGCATCGCCACGGACAGTGCACGGGTTTCGCGCTCCGCCCAGTGGGCGCGCTGGCTGGCCAAGCCATGTCAGCGGTTGTTCGCGGCCCCTCCCATGCCCCACCTCAAGCTGCCGGAGGCATGGGTAGCACCCGTGCCAGTGTCGCAGGTGAGCTCAGTAAGCTAGGTAAGACAGGCTACTAACTCGGTGCCAGCGCCGTGGCAGCAGAGTCGAAGTCTGTGCTTGTCGGTTTTTGCTTTGAGTCGCAGGAGACGGTAGATCGCGACTTTGGAGGAAACCTGCACCACGCGACCAAGTGACCGCCCCCATTTGTCCAGACCTCGGGAGCCGTTCTATCAAGAATCGAGCAATCCACCCGCATTCATCAGATTTTCACGCCTTTGTAACCTTCCCGTAACACTGCAAACGTAGAAAAGACGGTACTCAAGAAGTACCGGACGAACATGCACTAAGTGTGAAGTCCCAGCCGTTGTTGTGTTCGAAACCGGTTAAGCGCACAGCTCAGTGGTACGACAGTACCGAGTTTACCCAGGTGTGTGTCCTCTGCAAATGCCAGAGGCAAAAGGAGAAAGTTAATGAAGTCCGTTCTCAGGTGGTGCGTAGTTCCGCTGTTGGCTGGAACGCTGGTGGCGCAAACTGCGGCTAAACCCAGAGCCAAGAAGGCGGCCGCCAAGCCTGCCCAACCAGCTGTGACCGTACAGGATTTGCAATCGTTGAAGGATGCGTTGGCTGCCCAACAGCAACAGATCGAGCAGCTTAAGCAGGAAGTGCAGCAGAAGGATCAGGCTTGGCAACAAGCCCAGCAACAGCTGCAACAGGCGCAGAGCACAGCCAGCGACGCACAGGCGAAGGCGGCCTCCGCGGAAACCCTGGCCAACAGCCAGAAAGAGACAGTCGTCAAGCTGGACAGCGACATGGCTGACGTGAAGACCACACTGACCAACACTGCGGTCGGAACCCAGGACGAGCAGAAGCGCATGTCGGCGCTGGAAGGCCTGTTGGGACGCTTCCGGTTCAACGGCGACGTCCGGGTTCGTGGTGAGAGCTTCTTTCAGGATATTCCCGCCTTCCAGAACCGCAATCGCGGCCGTATCCGTGTGCGCTTTGGCTTCGACGGCAAGTTGAGTGAAGATTTTGTTGGTGGCATCGCACTGGCTACCGGTTCATTGGGAGATCCCACCACGACCAACGAGACCTTCACCAACTTCTTCGACCGCAAGACCATCGGTCTGGATCGCGGGTATATCACCTACAATCCGATCGCTCACAAGTGGCTCTCTCTGACTGGCGGAAAGTTCGCTTACACCTGGCAAAGAACTTCCGTGACGTTCGATTCCGACCTGAACCCCGAGGGCTTCAATCAGAAATTGTCGTGGGAACTGAAAACGCCGTTTGTAAAGAACTTCACGATTCAGGGTATTGAGATGTTGTTCAACGAAGTTTCAGCAGGTCAGGATTCCTATGCTTTGGGTGGACAGGTATCGGCCAAGCTGCAGTACGGGCGCTGGACGGCGACCCCGTCCTTGCTGAGCATGAAGTGGAATCGCCCCGACGCCATCCTGGCGGCGAGTGCTTTCGCAGTGCAGGCAACGACCACCGGCGTGGGCGGCGCTACTCCCGCCGGCCCGTTTCCGACTCCTGGAGAAGGTCCGGGTTGCACGGTCGTAAACGGATCGGCCAAGTTCGCTCCCTGTATCTTCGCTCCCAATGGGATGACCAACGCCGTCACCATCGATGCCTCCGGAAAGGCTCACTTCCGCTCCGAGTTCAACTACTTAGATTTCATCTTGAACAACCAAATCAAGACGGGATACGAGCGTTTCCCGCTCAATGTCCTGCTTGAATTCGAAGATAATCTTGGCGCCGCGGACCACCCGCTCAGTTCCAGTGGAGCTGTGCTCACCGGCCTGGGCAAACAGGATCACGCGTACCTAATTGACGTCAGTATCGGTCAGCAGAGAAATAAGAACGATCTTCAGGTCGGATATGCGTGGGGACGCCAGGAACAGGAATCTGTGATCGCCTCTTTCAATGAAAGCGATCAGCGGGCTCCGACCAACATCCTCCAGCATCGCATTTACGCCAACTACAAGCTGCGCAGCAACACGGTAGCCAGCTTTACTCTGTGGCACGGGCGAACCCTGAACAGCGCTCTGCTGGACTCGGTAAGAGGTCCGGGAGTGGCCGCTGGCGCGACCGAGCCGTACCTGAACCGGTTCCAGTTCGATCTGATCTATTCGTTCTAGCAGTGGTTTGTAAGACGGGCGGTTTGAGTATCCAAGCGAGAAAGGCGCCGCTCTTTTCCGAGCGACGCCTTTTTTGCGTGGGATACGTGGCCGTCTATTTCCACTGAATGATTCCGGCTTCCTTGCAAGCTTCCAGATAATCATTTACAAGTTCGACGGGTAACGGCCCATACTCCGCGGAAACTGCGTCGCGGATATCTCCCACAGTCCGCTTGCCATCGACAAAATTTACGATCTCATAAGCATAGAGCTGGGAAAGGTCTTGTTCGTTGAGCAAAGGCGTAGCTTCGCTGTTCAGCAGCTTGATTTTCGCGACGCGCTCGGACGCCAGGCGAGCCTTGAGGACGTTGTCGTTCTGGTAGGTGAGCGGCCCGAAGTCTCCAATGCGGACGGGAATTTTCCGTGCCGCGGGCTCGGCTGACCACTGCGCTTTTGGCTCGGAGCCTTGAGCTCCGCGCCCTTTGGCCTGATTATCGATCCATGTGTTAAACGTCGCGACCTGATCGGCGAGAAATTTATCGTTGCTGGTCTCACGCGCAGTGGTCCCCGTGAATTCGGTCAGGGAACGGAAAGTCGCGACCTCGCGGCGCAAGGCCTGCCTCATCAGATTGCTGGACTCGTACCAAGCCGAGCCGGGGTCCAGTTTCGGGTCATCCACCAACCGCTGCGCTTGTTGAAATATTTGCGCCAGACGCATCTCAGACTGCGCAGTGTAGAAGGGAAGCAGGGCCCGTGCTCGCTCGGCATCCAGAGTGGCATAGACGTATCCCGCCGCCGCGCCCAAGAGCGCGACTCGGCGCAGCTTGGTGGCATCAATTTGTTGTAACGTGTCATGGTCGGTGTGGATGTAGATGTCGGGCCAATCGCGCAAGTAGAGCGATGGGACCGCGATGGTAGACGAGTCATAGTCATCATGATCGCTGCCCTCGGAATAGGGCGTCACGTCCGCCAGAAACTGGTTGCGCGTGCCCTGATCCCCTGCGCGGGTCTCGACCACGGCTGCTTCCGGCGCGTTACCGCTTTCTGCATAGTTAGCTGCACCGGAGCGGATTACGTCTGCGAAAGCAGCTCCAACGTCCGTAACGAAACTTGGCAGCGACCACGGGGTAGCGGTTACGTGAAAAATGGATTTATTCTTGAACGGATCGCCGCCCACCATGTCCATGTGGATGTTGGCGCGCAAACGCTTTCGGATTTCAGGATGCCGGCTCAGATATGCCATCGTACCTTCAACCTCCGGCCCCCAGACGAAGAGTAAGGTGCGTTTGGGGCGGGGCAACGTCCCGCTGGCGATGAGTCGAGCCAGGATTCGAGCGGACTCGAGGATGGTTACGCAGCCACTACCGTTGTCATTCGCGCCCGGGCGTTCGTGATCAAGATGACAGCTGTAGACGATCTCGCCGCTGGCTTGGTCTGTCCCAGGAATGACGCCACTAACAACCGTCCAGTGTCCGGGACCAACTTCGGCTTTTACTTTTGCGGACAGAACGACGGGTTCCCCCGCGGCCAGTCGCCCTCGCAGTGATGCAGCTGTTTCCCGCGAAACCATGAAGGCAAATCCGGCTGGTGCTCTTGCTTCCAAGTGACCCCAGCGAACCACCGTGCGATCCAGACCGGACCACGCTGTGCTCTGGTTGGGCATGTCACTCACCATGCCAACTGCGCCATGCTGCAACACGGCCAGTTCCTGCACACGCGCAAGCACGCCATCAGCCAGGACAATTTTTCCACGCACGTCTTTGCCGCTGTAGTCAGCTTCATGCGATCCGTCGCCGACGTCCACCAACGCGGTTTCAACGTCGGCAGAATGGCTGTAGTCCGCCAGACGGATCGGGTCGGTGGTCCAATCTCCCAATAGAAGATGCTGCGGCCGCACCTCCCACAGCTGGCCGGCTTCGACTTTCCAGCCCAGGTAGGATCGCATCAGTCCGTATTGGGTTTTTCCGTCGATAGGGAACTGCTCACTTTGAACCTCGGCCAGTCCGTATTCCCGGGCCTGTTCCAGCATGAACTGGGCTGCCTGATCGAATTCGGCAGTGGCGGGCACGCGATGCAATCGCGTCAGGTACCGGAGATTTTCATAAGGAGCGGCACCGTTGGCCTCGTCGCGCAGCTTGACCCACTGCTCAGAGGATAGAAATGGCTCCTGGGCAAATCCTAGAATGGTTGTAACCAACAGAACTAAGCCTGAAAGAAGGAAGCGCAAGGAAGGGACCATGGAGGGAGAGCATACCGTTGCTTGGTGCTCTTGTGCAACGCTCGGGCCCCGTCGGGTTGAGCAGCTTCCCGTTGCGCCGCCGTAAAGACGTAGCTTGCTACGTCTCTCACGCCGCGAGCAAGACGTAGCAAGCTACGTCTTTACAACGAACCTGATGGAAACGAACGGCATCACGACGAACCGGGGCGTCCTATGCGCTGAGCGCGGTGTTTCGCGACTGATCCAACCCAGAGTTGGTCATGAACCTCACTTTGGTTGAGCAGTGCCGCTCGTAGACCCGGTTTGCGATGCTCCAGACACTCTCAAAGTCGTGGTTGCCGGCCACGATGGCGGTTGCAATGCCGGAAAGGAACTGGTTGAAATGCTCCAGCCGGTTTAACTGGGTTGCGAATCTTGAATCCTCTGTGGCGCGTGTGGGGAACATGGCGCAGGCTCCTAAAAGTATTTTCTAAACATATAGATGTTCTACTGCGGGCGAGCGCCGCGCCATCCGCGAAATTTCCGATTACTTTGGTGCTAGACCCTGCGAGGTTACTGGACCAGCGTCATTACTGGCCGTTTGCGGTTTGGGGACGCGAGTCGGCTCTTACCGAGGGTAGGTTTGCGGAATTCCATCCGCCGCCTAAAGCCTTGATCAGGGAGACGCTGGCGGTCATACGGCGGCGCAATATGTCTACGGCAGCCCGCTCATCCGCCAGAGCCGTGCTTTGCGCTGTGGTCACTTCCAGATAACTCACGACCCCACCCTTATAGCGGTTGGTGGAGAGATCAAGCGAGTGCTCCGCCGCTGCCACCGCGGCTTGCTGGGCTTTGGCTTCGTCGTTAAGAATTCGCAAGGTCGCCAGACTGTCCTCGACCTCTTGCAGGGCCGTCAGAACCGTCTGACGATAAGTTGCTTCCGACTCGTCATAAGCGGCGCGAGCCTGCTCGGAGAGCGCGCGGCGGCGTCCGGCATCGAAAGCCATAACGACTGCGGACGCTCCTGCAGTCAGGAATCCGCTGGGGCCTTGAATCAACGTCGAGATCGAAGTGCTTTCGAAGCCACCCGAACCGGTCAGACTGAATACCGGGAAATATGCGGCTCGTGCCACTCCGACCTGGGCGTTGGCAGCTGCCACGCGCCGCTCTGCCGCGGCGATATCGGGCCGCCGCTCCAAAAGATCCGACGGCAGGCCCGGTGGAATCGCCGGCGGCGGAGTGTTCCAGGCTGCTGGAGGAATGCTGAACGTGGAAGCAGGTTGTCCGGTTAACGCCGCGATCGCATGTTCATTCTGCGCCCGCTGGATCAGCACATCGATCGCCTGCGTACGAGTATTTTCCAGTTGAGTTTGGGCCTGCGCCACATCGACCGCCGACGCCACTCCGCCTTTGTACCGGTTCTGCGTAAGCTCCAGGGCTCTTTCGAAAGAAGTCACGTTTGAGTTCAACAGTTGCTCTTCTGCATCGAGCGTGCGCATCTGGAAATAGTCGAGAGCCAGTTCAGCGTGCAGGCTCAGGCTCACCGATTCCAGATCAGCTGCGCTTGCCTGCGCGTTGGAACGAGCAGCTTCCACGGTGTGGCGCACGCGTCCAAAGACGTCCGCTTCGTACGAGACATCGAACGGAATTACCAGGTCGGTCGCGTTCGTCGGCGTGGAGCTGGAAACCAGGGGCCGGTGCTGCGATAGATGCTCGCGAGCTGCCGAGGCGCCTGCCGTGACCGTCGGATAGTACGCGGAGCGATTGAATCGTACTAATGCTCGCGCCTGCCGGAACTGGGCTTCCGCGGCCTTCAGGTTCTGGTTGGAGACCCTGATCTGCTCTTCCAGCGTGTTCAGTTGCGGGTCCTGGAAAATCTCCCACCACTTGCCCCGCGCAATTTGATCGTTGGGTTGAGCCGCCTTCCAGTCCGGCGGCACTTCTTTGTAGCTCGGGGGAGTGGCGGCGGTTGGCTTGGAGTAGCGCGGCCCGACGGCGCAACCGCTTAGTAACAGCAGGCTTGCGACTAGACCCAAAAGCGGGCGTCGGGCGTCAGGCGTCGGACCTCGGCTTGAATCCCCAAGGTCTGCGGTCCGAGGTCCAAAGTCCGACGCACGCTCTTTCACTGTTCCCCCTGCTTTTGAGCAATCCGAACAGTTTCGCCGTTAATAACCGAGTCCGGAGGATTCACGATTACATTTTCGTTTCCGTTCAGGCCGGCGATTACTTCCACCTCGCTGCCGAAGTCGTGGCCAAGCGTGATCTGCTTCAGTTCGACCTTCTGGCTATCACCTACCGCGGCGATCCGCAGTCCTTCGGCGCGGAAGAGCAGGGTGTTGACCGGCAGAATGAACGCCGACGCGGCGGTCGGCAGCTTCAGATGCACTTCGGCATACGAGCCGGTGAAAAGCTGTCCGGTCGGATTATTCACCGCGATCTCCACCAGCAGTGTGCGTGACGTCGGGTCAATTGCATTCGCTGTACGAACCAGCTTTCCGGCAAAGGGGCGCCCTGGAAACTCCGACAGGGTCAGATCTGCGGTGAGTCCCGGCTTGGCGGCTTGCGAGTAGGCCTGGGGCACGCTGACGTAGACGCGCAGTTTGTCCGGTTGCACGATGTGAAACAGTTCGGTTCTGACCCCACCGCTGCTGCCCGAATCGATCAAGGCTCCAACATCAGTGTTGCGCGCTGTGATCACACCAGAGAATGGCGCGTAAATCTTTTGAAACGATTGCAGTTCCTGGAGGCGCTTTACGTTGGCCTGTGCGGATTGCAGGTTGGCTTGCTTCGCCTCGTAGTCTCCGGCAGCATTATCAGATTCCTGTTTGGAGACGGAATCCGTCTTCAACAGGCCCGCGTATCGGTCCGCCGTAATCTTCGAGAGATTGAGATTGGCTTGCGCAGTGGCCAGGTCGGCGAGGGACTGTCGCAGTTGCTGGTTCACTTCGGGAGTGTCGATTTCAGCGAGAAGCTGACCCTCTTTCACGCGGCTCCCGATATCGACATACCATCGCTTCAGATAGCCGTTGGTGCGAGCGTAAATCGGAGCATCGGCAAATGCCTGAACATTGGCGGGAAGCACGATCTCTTGCGCCGGAGCGGAACGCTTCGGCTGCACCACCACGACCGCAGGCACCGCCATCTCCGCCGTCTCCCGGCGGAGAGCGGTTCGCGCCTGGATACGAGGCAGAATGCCCGCGACTACGATCACTGCTGCCGTAACCACGGCCAGCAAAAGAATCCACCATTGAGAGCGGCGATTTTTTGGGTGCCCACTTTTCGGGCGCGATTCTTCGGCGGCAGTCTCTGCAAACGCGCGGCCTTCGTTTTCAACCCTCATGACTCTCCCAGACTCAAACCCATGTAAATACAGATGATTTTACCTAGGCGCCCGACTCAAGTTTAGCCTGCTGTTTGGCCCGGCTGCGCCCTTCGTGTAGCAGGCTGAAGAAAACGGGAACAAAGAACAGGGTGGCTGCGGTGGCAAAAATCAGTCCGCCGATCACGGCGCGGCCCAATGGCGCATTCTGCTCTCCGCCTTCGCCCAGGCCAATCGCCATCGGGACCATGCCAATGATCATGGCCAGGGCGGTCATCAATACCGGCCGGAAGCGGGTGAATCCGGCCTCCAGCGCAGCCGTCAATGCGTCCTTGCCTTCTTCCATCTGCTCTTTGGCGAAGCTGACCACCAGAATGCTATTGGCGGTAGCCACTCCCATGCACATGATGGAGCCGGTGAGCGCCGGAACGCTGATGTTTGTATTGGTAACGAACAGGAACCATACGATTCCCGCCAACGCCGCCGGCAGGGCCGCGATGATGATAAACGGGTCCAGCCAGGATTGAAAATTCACCACGATCAGCAAGTACACAAGCAGGATGGCAAAAGCCAGTCCGGAAATCAGTCCTGTGTACGAAGACCGCATCGTCTGGACCTGCCCGCGCACAACCAGTTCGGAGCCGCGAGGCAGTTCCTTGCGACTATCGTCAACGATCTTCTTGATTTCATCGGATACTCCGCCCAGATCGCGCCTCTGCACCGATCCGTAAATGTCGATCACGGGCTGAATATCGTAGTGCGAGACCAGTGCCATCCCGGTGCCGCGCTGGACGGAAGCTAGCGTAGCCAGAATCGTCGGGGGCGCGCCGCTGGCGCCCGTGATCGGGATATTCTCCAGTTTTTGCAGCGTATCCAAACGATACTGCGGAGTTTGGGTTGCGATGGAGTAGCTCACTCCGTTCTTCGGGTTAAGCCAATACGTTGGAGTGGTCTGGAAGCTGCCGCTGAGCGAAATCAGCAGGTTGTTGGCGATATCGCGCTGGGTGAAGCCCGCAAGTTGCGCCTTGGTCCGGTCCACATCGATGTGCAGATGCGGTTCATCGAACGGCTGCTGGATGCGGAGATCGGCGGCTCCGGCGACCGTCTTTATGCGTCGCAGCAGTTTGTTCGCAAACTGACGGTTTCCCTGCAGGTCATACCCGACGACCTGGATATCAATCGGCGAAGGCAATCCGAAGTTCAAAATCTGGCTAACAATGTCGGCGGGCAGAAAGGAAAAATCCACCCCTGGGAACTGGTCGGCCAATTTCAAGCGCAGATCGTGAACGTATTCTTCCGTTGGGCGATGGCCTGGCACCAGCGCGATCATGATGTCCGCGTCGGCAGAACCGGTTGGGGCCGACGTACTGTATGACAGGTTGATGCTGCTGTAGGGCAACCCGATATTGTCGATGATGCTGGAGATTTCGCTGGGCGGAATCTGTTCGCGGAGGAAGGCCTCGACCCGGTCGCAAAGATTTGCCGTCTCCTCGATTCGGGTGCCGGCCCGTGCCCTCAGGTGCAGCTTGAATTGTCCGGCATCCACTTTTGGGAAGAAATCGCGCCCCAGCCACGGTACCAGCAGCAGGAACGAGCCAACGCAAACGATAACAAAACCCAACACGAAAGCCTTGCGGTAGTGCAGGCAAAGGTGCAGCATTTCGTGATAGCGGTCACGGAATCTTTCGAATGCCAGCTCAAATCTCACCTGCATCCGGACCAACGGATTACGGCTCGTAGTATTCAGGTGTCCTGCTTCCTGTTCGTGCCCTTTAAGCAGGTACTTGGCCATGGTCGGGACCAGAGTCCGCGACAGCAGGTAGGAGGCGAGCATGGCGAACACCACCGCCTCCGCCAGGGGGACGAACAAGTAGCGGGCTACGCCGGTCAGAAAGAACATGGGCAAAAACACGATGCAGATGGCTAGCGTTGAAACAAAGGCAGGCACCGCGATTTGCTGGGCGCCATCCAGAATCGCTTTCTGAATCTCTTTACCCTCGGCAACATTCCGGTTGATGTTCTCAATCTCTACCGTGGCATCGTCCACCAGGATGCCGACGGCGAGTGCTAGCCCTCCAAGCGTCATGATGTTAATGGTCTCGCCCAGGGCGCTCATGACGATGATGGAAGTGAGAATTGAAAGCGGGATGGAGACGGCAATAATCACTGTGCTGCGCCAGCTCCCCAGAAAAACCAGAATCATCACGCCGGTAAGACAGGCCGCGATAAGACCTTCTTTCAATACGCCATCGATGGAGGCACGCACGAAAATCGACTGGTCCGACAACGGCCGAATCTCCAACTCCGGCGGAAGTTGTGCCTGGATTCGCGGAAGCATACCCTTGATCCCAGAGATGATGTCTAGGGTCGAGGCGTTCCCGGTCTTCTGGATGGTCAATAGGGAAGCTCTTTGCCCGTTTACTCGCACAATGTTGGTTTGCGGTGGGAACCCGTCGCGCACGAAGGCCACGTCGCGGATGTAGATGGTGGTGCTCCCTACCCGCTTAATGGGGAGGTCGTTCAATTCCGCCACTGTTTGTGGGCTGCCATTCAGGTCGATGTCGTACTCGAACTGTCCGATCTTGGAGGTTCCCGAAGGCAAAATCAGGTTCTGGGCGCTGATGGCGTTGACTACATCCATCGGCGACAGCCCTTTTGACTGAAGGGCATTGGTGTCGAGATCCACTTGCACCTGGCGTTGTTTGCCACCGTACGGAAAGGGGATGGCAGCGCCGGGAATAGTAACCAGCCGGGTGCGGATAAAGTTGACGCCATAGTCGAACAGTTGCTGCTCGGAAAGTTTTTGCCCCGAAAGAGCCAACTGCAGAATGGGGACCGTAGAGGCGTTGTAAGTGATCACCAACGGCGGCGTTGTGCCCGGTGGCAACTGACGTAACTGCGTCTGAGAGATGGCCGTGATCTGTGCGATCGCCTTCTCAATATTTGCATGCGGCTGAAAAAATACCTTCACCACTGCGATGCCGTTGAGCGACTGCGACTCGCTATGCTCGATGTTGTCCACCGTGGTGGTCAGCGTCCGCTCAGTGAGGGTGACGATCCGGTTGGCCATTTCCTGGGAATTCAGCCCGGAGTAATTCCACAAAATGCTGACGACGGGGATGTTGATGTTCGGGAAAATGTCAGTGGGCGTACGGAAGATGACAATCGGCCCCAGGATCAGCAGAAGCAAGGCAACAACGACGAAGGTGTAGGGCCGGCGCAGCGCCAGCGCAACAATCCACATGAAGGCCTCTTAGGCTAAATTCCCCAAATCAAATTGGATGAATCAAACAGTGCATTGGGTGTAATTTTTGCAGCGGCTGGGGATTGATACGAAGGCTCTGCGGCAAAAAAGAAGGGCCGACCAAAAGGCCGACCCTGTCTCCAAGTGCGCTTTACAAAACTTTACTGATTGGGATCTGACTGACTGGGAGCGGACTGATCGGGGCTTGACTGATCAGAGTCCGACCGATTCGCATCCAGCCGGTGACGTCCTGGATGGGGTCCCTTGCTGGCGACTACCGTCAACGGAGCCTGCAGAGTGAAATTCAGGACCGTCTCCGAAGGCAATTTGATCTGCTGTCCCTTGGTTGCTGCCTGTACTCCGCCACCCAGGCCACCGCCAGCCGCCGCGCCAATCGCGGCTCCCTTGCCGCCTCCTGCAATGGCGCCGATGATAGCTCCGATGCCTGCGCCGGTGCCGACTTTGGCAGCAGTGTTCTTGCCGCGAGAAGAGCCCTTGCGCGAATACTGATCGGTCTGGATGCTGTAGTTCTTGCCTGAGGCTGAAAGACGGTCGAGTTGCAGCACCAGGACTGACTGTCCTGCGAACTTGCCGGCGCTCTGTACCGTGACGATGTGACCTTCAACGTCGAAGCCGGAAGGAATGACGGTTTCTCCGTCCACGGCCAAGGGCGAGTCCAACGTGGCGTGGAAGGTCTGTCCCTGCTGCGCCGTTTCGGAGTCAATCGTGTCGACCAGGCGCACCGCCATCGATGTCCCCGAGGGAATTGTGACCTTCTGCGGTGGAGGCGGAGGCGGCGGTGTTGCCGGCGCGGCCGGGACCGCAGGTGGAGCGGTCATCGCAGTCACCGGAGCCGGAGATGTGTCGGCGTTGGAGGAAGACGATGAGCTGCGCTCGCGAGTCCGATGGCGCGGCTTGGATGCCGCCACGGGTGCGGGCGAAGGTTTGGTCTCCTCTACCGGTGGCGGGGTCTGCACGGCCTCGGCTGGTGGTGGAGCGGCGGCCACTTGCAGGTTATTAATGACCTGTTTAACCCCAGGTTCGGAAGCGGCATAGCGAGCCGCAGCTTCGCGTTGGCCATCGTTGTCCACGGTACCAGTCAGGGTGACGGTCCCGTCTTCGGATTTCACCCCGAGCTGCTTGCCTTGCAGGCCCGAGTCTGCAACCAGTTTGTTCTGGATGTCGCTGGTAAGTTGGGCGTCATTCGGGGCCTTGGTGCAGCCCACCCCGAGCGTCAGGACTGCGACAAGCGCAATCGCAGTGACGTAGAGAGAGAGTTTCGCTTTCATAGGATCACTCCTGATTATGGTAAACCCAGGTTCCTCTTATTAGTTTAGATGCAGAAATGCTTCCAGTCTCGGGCAAAATTATGTCCAGGGGCTGGACCGGCGGAGGGTCAATAAGCGGTTCCCCATGAACCAGTTGCCCCGGTTGAGAGGCAGCCTAGGGATAACGCTAGTCTGGAACGAGCCGGTTCAGTTCTGGCGCAGAAACTTGTAGTCAAGAATCGAAGCTGCCAGCCCAACATGTTCCGAATCGCTAACTTCTTTTCGGCGAGTAATCCGGCCTTGGCAGAGAACAGTGCTGTTTTTCTGACCAGAAATTTCCTCAGGCATCTCAAACACCATTTCGACCAGAGTGTTCTCAGGTAATTGCTGAGGTCCGAGCAGCAGAACACCAGACTGGCTGAGGTTTTCGACCGTACCCTCGTGCCAGGTTCCCAGACCCTTGGGACGGTAGCGAAGCGGAGTCTGCAGGGTCAGCCGCCGGGCGCGTGGCACCCAGGTTGGTTTCTTCTGACTGCGCCCGCGTGGCGCCTCAGAACCGGCTTCGGCTCCGCCCTCCGCGCGCTTGATGCGCTTCATGGTTTTCCAGTCGTACTTGTATTCCGCGGCGCAGAGCAGGCACACCTGGTAGTAGTCGCCATCGGCAGCGCGCCGAGGCCAGGAAAACTCGTGAGAGCACCGGCCAAGCATGAGGACGTCCAGTAACTTCTGTGGCATGGTTATATTCCGGAGGGGGAACACCGGGACGAACTATCATCTAACGGCGCTTGGCAGTTGGGATAGGTTACTTTCGTGTAATAAAATCATCGTCCTGCAACGGGCTGGCAATCTCGAGGATTTTGTGAGTCAAGCCTTCAATTTCTCAGCCAGAAAAAGTATACAAAGGGCTTGCGGTTCATATGGAACGGGTGTGCGGTCAAGGCTTGGGGAGCGATAACTTGAACATGCATGATGACGGCGTGGATCCTGTGACCGCATTTGTCCTGGCCGGCGGCAAGAGCGTCCGGATGGGCGAGGATAAGGCGTTCCTGCGACTGGGCGATTGTACGCTGCTAGCCCACGCTCTGAATCTGGCGCGGGCCGCGGCGGAAAACGCGTGGATCGTGGGCAGTCCGGGGAAATTCGCAGCCTTTGCTCCGGTGGTTGAGGATGTGTACCCGGAACGTGGTCCGCTCGGCGGGATTCATGCGGCCCTGGCCCAGACCGCCACTGATCTGAATCTGGTGATAGCGGTGGATTTGCCTTTTGTTCGCCTTGATTTCCTGGACTATCTGATTTCGCAGGCGCGTGAGACCGCTGCCGTGGTCGTCGTACCAAGAGCATGCGGGGGTTTGCAGCCGTTGTGTGCGGTCTACCGCCGCTGCTTTGCGGAGGTTGCGGAGCGATCTCTACGAGCCGGAGAAAACAAGATCGACTCTTTGTTTCCTGAAGTCGAGACAAGAGTGATTGAGCAGGAAGAATTAAGACAGAATGGTTTTGCGGAAGGTATGTTCCGCAACCTGAACTCCCAGCAAGACTGGGAAGAGGCCAGACGTCGGATCTCGCAGGTCGGACCTCGAACCTCAGCTGGGCGGCCGAGTTGTGATCGGAAGGATTTACTATAGGGAAAGTCGGCAAGACGGCCGCAGGCGACCGACTGACGACTGAAGACCGACGACTGAAGACTGATTCATGTCCACGAACGGCGATTCCGGACCGTACATCGAATTCAAGGATGTCTCCAAAGCTTTTGGCGACAATCGCGTGCTGGACCACGTCAGCTTCTACGTGATGCCGGGAGAGACTGTCTGTATTTTGGGGCGCAGCGGCGTCGGCAAATCCGTATCTTTGATGAATATCATGGGATTTCTCAAGCCCGATTCAGGCCGCGTGATCGTGGCTCACGAGGACATCACCGACTACGGAGAAGCAGATCTGGAGCGCATTCGCAAGAAGGTCACAATCGTGTTCCAGAATGGAGCTTTGTTCGATTCGCTTACGGTGGGTGAAAACGTAGCCTTTCCGCTGCGAGAACGGCGTCAACTTTCGGAAGAGCAGATCTATCAAATCGTGGATGGCTTGCTGGACATGGTGGGCGTCAAGGAGATGCGCGAGCAACTGCCTTCGGATTTGTCCACTGGCATGAAGCGGTCGGTCGCGATTGCGCGTGCCCTGGCGGCCCAACCCGAATGCGTCCTCTATGACGAGCCCACGACGATGGTCGATCCATTGATGGCACAACTTCTGGGCGATCTGATCAAGCGGCTGAAAATCCAGTTACACCTAACGAGTGTGGTCGTGACTCACGACATGCGCCTGGCCCAGAAGCTGGCCGACCGGGTGGTGTTTCTCCACGAAGCCAAGGCGATTTTTTTTGGAACCTATGAGGAGATGGAGAGATGCGACGAGCCTATCGTGCAGGAGTTTCTGAGGCTGGATGAGCCGGGAATAAAGGCGTCGATTGAAGTGAACGGGTAGGCTGCCCGGCACCTGGCAATTAGCAACCAGCTTGTACACTGCCGAACGGCTAGAACCCCTCGCGCACCAACCGCTCTACCGTGAGCGATGAGTTTGCCGACTCGCCCTTCATCATCTTTTCTACGTACTTCGCCACCATGTCTACTTCCAGGTTTATGGGATCACCCGGTTTAAGTGACTTGAGGTTTGTCATCTTCACGGTGTGGGGAATGATGGCTGCCGTCACTTTCCTACCTTCGATTTTGGCGACAGTCAGGCTGATGCCTTCGACGGAAAGCGACCCTTTGAATATCACGTAACGTGCAAGTTCTGGCGGGATTTCAATCCGCAGCCAATAGTCGTCCGCTCCGCGAATGCGGTCCAGAGCGAGGAACTTGCCAGTGCCATCCACGTGGCCCTGGACGATGTGACCGCCAAAGCGTCCGTCGGCCCGCATGGGAAGTTCCAGATTGACCAGGGCACCATTCTTGATGCGAGAGAAGGAGGTCCGCTTCCAGGTTTCGTCGGCCAGATCGGCAGCGAACGACTTGGATGTGATTTCGACAGCGGTGAGGCAGACGCCGCTCACGGCAATGCTGTCGCCCTGCTTCAACTCCTTGGTCAGTTGGGACGCAGAGACAATCAGGCGGCGATTGCCGTTCTTTTTCGCGATGTCGGCGACGCGGCCGACTTCCTCGATGATGCCGGTAAACATGGATTCTCCGAAGGTCTATTGTAGCGACCCGGCGCTCAGCATTGAGCACTCAGCATTCAGCCCGCATGCGGCGGTGGTGCTTCCGGTAGACACCTTACTCTCAGACGGCTGAGTGCTGATTGCTGATGGCTCAGTCTCCGTACGGATCTCTCAAATATCCCTCTACCGCAAAATCTTCCCCGAAGCGGTGCAGTTTGATGGCCTTCACATACGCAGCATCGCTCATGCGGTCGAAACCAACACCAGTGGCGAACGGCACCGAGCCCATGCCATCGAGGATTTTGGGCGCATAGTAGAGAAACACCTTATCCACGATGCCCGAGGCCAGTGCGGCCCCATTGATCATCGCCCCGCCTTCGACCAGCAGGCTGGTAATCTCCATGGTCCCGAGTCGCTGCGCAATCCCTCGCATATCCGGCCGGCCGTCGCCCACCCCCACCTGAACCTGCTCGACGCGGATTCCCTGATTTTGCAGCTCCCGTTTCCTTTTTTCCTCGGCGAAGGAACAGAGAACGAGCACATCGTCTTTGGCGGTTTTAACCACGCGCGACTGTGGAGGAAGGCGAAGGCGCGAGTCAACAATTACCCGGAGGAGCGGCTGTCGGCGGGGAAGACCACTGCGATCAGTGAGTAGAGGATCATCCGCAATGACTGTCCCAACGCCAACCATAATGGCGTCATTCTGATGGCGCAGCTGCTGCACATGGGCGCGGGCAATCTGGCTGGTGACCCAGCCTCCCGTGGCGCCGCCGCCACCGAGTGCCGTGGAGTGATGCGATTCGCTCGGAGGAGGCGCAATCTTGCCATCGAGCGTCATGGCGGCCTTGAGGGTGACTAACGGTGTGTGTTGGCGAATGTATTTTGCGAACGCCTCATTCAGCATTTTGGCTTCTTCTTCCAAAATGCCTGAAGCGACTGAAATTCCAGCATTGCGCAGTCGCTCAAAACCCTTTCCGGCCACCAGCGGATTGGGGTCCTGCATGCAGGCGACTACGCGACGAACGCCGGCAGCGATCACAGCGTCTGCGCAAGGTCCGGTGCGGCCCTGGTGGGAACACGGTTCGAAGCTGACATAGAGAATGCCCCCGCGGGCTTTTTCGCCGGCCTGTTCCAGAGCCAGAACTTCGGCGTGCTTGATGCCGGCAAATGTGTGCGAGCCTTCGCCTGCCACCCGGCCTTTGCTATCTACGACTACCGCCCCTACACATGGGTTGGGCGAGGCTAGACCAATGCCTTCACGCGCCAGCTCAAGCGCACGGCGGAGAAAGGACTCGTCACGCTCCCGACCGCTGATTGAGCCGGGATTGGAGGAAGCTCCCAAGGGCTTTCGCGGATGCTTTCGGGATTCGCGTCTTGCTGTTTTCTTGGAGGCCATCTTCAATTTCAAATGTTAAGAAAGACTATTCGTAAGAAACATCATGCGGGCTTTTGACGCAATCACAGATCAGGCGAACAGAGAATCCACGAAGTCCTTGGGATCGAAGGGCAGCAGATCTCCGACTTTTTCGCCCACGCCCACGTATCGCACAGGAACGCCCATCTCACGAGAGATTGCGACTACCACGCCGCCTTTGGCCGTGCCATCGAGCTTGGTCAGGACAATCCCGGTCACGCCGGCCGACTCGGTAAACTGCCGGGCCTGCTGCAGCCCATTCTGGCCTGTGGTGGCGTCCATCACCAGCAGGGTCTCGTGGGGCGCGCCTGGAATGATGCGTTGCGCAGTGCGTCGCATTTTCTCCAGTTCCGCCATCAGATTAGTCTTGGTGTGAAGGCGGCCGGCCGTGTCCACGATGACGTAGTCCGTATGCCGGGAGGATGCCGCCTGGAGCGCGTCGTAGAGCACTGCCGACGGATCTCCACCGGCCTTGGTACGGATCACCTCCGTGCCGGTGCGCTGCCCCCAGACTTCAAGTTGTTCAATAGCCGCCGCCCGGAACGTATCTGCCGCGCACAGCAGCACTGTCTTGCCATCGGACCGTAAAACCTGTGCCAGCTTGCCGATGGTCGTGGTCTTGCCCGTGCCGTTTACGCCCACGACCAGAATTACTTCTGGCGTTCCCTCTACTTTGGATACCGGTTGCGAATCGACTGCGGCCAGAATCGCGAGAATTTCTTCCTTCAGAAGTCGCTTGAGTTCGTCGACGTTTTTGATCTGCTTGTAGTTGGCCTTTTCGCGAAGTTTTCCGAGAATTTCGTGAGTGGTGCTGGCGCCAAGGTCCGCGCTCAAGAGTATGCCCTCAAGGTCGTCCAGGGTAGCCTGGTCAATCTCCTTGCCAAAGGAAACGACTTCCTCGATGCGTTCGCTCAGGTTTTCCCGGGTGCGCGTCACCGCTTCCTTCATGCGATCGAGGAAGCTGGGTTTCTGCTGTTCGTCCAGGCTGCCAAATAAAGTTTGGATCATGAAATTTCAGGACGTGGAAGTCCAGAAATCAATTATAGCGGTCAGCCCTGATTCTGATCTTGCTGTGGCATGAACCACGTGGAGACAGCCGCCCCGGCTGTGTGGCGGAGCGAAGCTCCGCTTCTTGATTACGGGCGAAGATCTGTCGAGCTCCGCTCGACTGGACAGCCGAGGGCGGCTGTCCCCACGTGGCTTGTGGTGGTTCGTATGGGCTACGCCAGAGGCTTATCGCGCTGCCGCTTCTACCGCGGCGGCGACGACGTCCGCACGAGCTTCGGGTGCGGATGAAGGCGTGGTCAGGGACTTGGCCGGAGAAGGGGCGGCAGGTGAGGTAGTTTGTATACTCGGCTGCTGGATGCGGATTTCACCGCGTTCGTAGATCGCGGTCAAGGCGGCAACTGCGTTGGGATCGAGCCGCTTGCCGGAAAGATTGTGGATGATGCGAAGAGCAGCTTCCGGATCATGCGCCTGCTGATAAGGACGGTTTGTGGTCAGGGCGTCGAAAGTGTCTGCCACGGCAATAATGCGCGGCAGCAAGGGGATTTCCGCGTCTTTTAAACCTCGCGGATAGCCTCGCCCGTCAAGCGATTCGTGGTGCAGTTCGATACCCGGAATCATGTCTTTCAACTGGGCCACCGGACGCAGGATGTTGGCGCCCTTGGTGGTATGGGTCTTCATGATGTCGAATTCTTCCGGCGTCAGCGCACCCGGCTTCTTGAGGATGCCGTCTTCAATCCCGATCTTTCCCACGTCGTGCAATTGGGCGGATACGCGCACGATTTCGAGGAACTCCTCGGGATGCCCCATTTCCTTCGCGATCATCATGGAGTAGCGCGTGACCCGGTCGGAGTGACCACGAGTGTAGGGGTCTTTTTCGTCGACCGCGCCGGCCAGCATCTGGATGGAGCCCATAAACAACTCGCGATTTTCGGTGGCGGCGCGTTTGAGGTCGAGCACGAATTGCTCAAGCTCCTCAGACATGGTGTTGAAGGTCGCAGCCAGTTCTCCGATCTCGGTGCGGCTCTTTAGCTGGACCCGGTGCGAGAAGTCTCCCCGAGCAATGGCTCGGCTGGAGGCGGTGAGAACTTCCAGCGGATTGGTGATGCGGCGTGCGGCAAAAATGCTTATGCCAATGCTTAGCAGGATGGCCAGCAGTGCGAGAAGGCGCGCTGTGCGCTGCATTTCAAATACGCCACGGTAAGCTTCATCCCGGGGTTTCTGCACGATCACGGCCCAGTCCAGGTTGCCGACAGGGCTATAGGTGCCGAGCATCTGCGTGCTCTTCTTGCCTGCTGTGACTTTGAATTCGCGGGTGGCGGCGACGAGTTGCGCCTGCCCACCTTGCTCGAGGAAGTTGCGTACGATTTCCGAGTTGGTCATGTCCTGCCCGGTGGCGTATTCGGGAGTCGCGCCCGCGACCAGCCGGCCCTCGCTATCCACGACGTAGGGCGTGAGCCCGCCGCGGTTAACCTCCTGCAGGCGGCGGATCAGGAACTGGAGATCTTCCACGGCCCCGATCATTCCCAGGAATCGGCCTCCATACATCACAGGCGTGCTAACCAGCATTACGGTTCGGGCGGACTGGCCGCTGCCCACTACCAGGGCCTGGCCGCTATATGCGCGGCCTTCCTGGGCGGCATCGTAGGCGCGCACCAGGTCGCGCTGCAAAAAGGCGTCGGGAGCGATGCGACCGGCTGAAATGCCTTTCGACTCCGAGTTGAGCAGCGTCGCATAGGCCAGGTCCGGGGAGGAGGACACGAAATGTTCCAGCAGGGCGCGCAGTTCGGGCGCTTCCACGTGCTCGGCCGTGACGTCCCCGCCGCTGGCCACTTGCAGAGCGGAAGACAGGTTGGCCAGCATCATGTGCAGCGATTCCTGGTGCTGTCCGATATCGTCAGCGAGGGAGCGGGTTACGGTGTTCTGCAGCAGGCGCTCGTTGGTGATGAGGCGCTCGCGGTTGATGGACTCAACCTGTTCCGAATAGAAATACATCGGCACAACACTGATCAGCGCAAGCACGCTGAGAATGACGTACAAGATCGGGACGCGGGATGGCAGGGGCAGTTTCAAGGACGAATGGCTCGGGCCGCTACTTTCGCCGCGGCTTGGCGTTTACAGACTTCCTTGAAATTTTACTTTGAAGCACGCCCCGCAAGGCTAAGATCGGAGGCCATGCCTGTTACGAAAGTACCTGGGAATAGGTGGCAGGAGATCAGGCTGGAGAGCAGCCATCCGGCCTAGTTGGTATAGACCACGAAGATGTTTCCCCCGGTCTGGCTGCACTGCGCGTCTACGGTGTTGTCCGAATTGATCTTAAGCTTGCACTCGGCGCCAGCTGTGCCCGCCACCGTTGCTGTCGGACTGTCGGGAGTGGCGAGTCCGGTCTTGGTTTCATTTCCGGTAGGTACGGAGAGCACTGCCAGCACGATTTTCTTGTAGCGGCGAGTGTGCTGCGGACCAACAACCGGGAAACTCTCTACCATAAACCCAGCCTTATTCTCCTCGGTGCGGCTGACCGCAGTTCGGGCAACCAGGCAGTTCACGCTCGTGACCATCTGCCTGGTGGTGGCGGCAGGAGTGGTGTACGCGACTTTGGGGCAAGACTGCGCCCCAGCCCCCACGGAAAAACCAAGCAAAGAGAAAGAGAGGGGGAGGAACAGCATGCGGAAACGAGACATAAACGCATTGTCCCAGAATGAAGGTAGCGAAGTAATGTTTCGAAAGACCTAGGTCTTAAGTTCTTGCCAGTAGCCCGAAGCTAAGAGCTAAGAGCTATCTCGCTCTTCGCGCTGCGCGTCATCAGATCACGGATCGCATCGGCGGGAGGCTTGTCGCGGTGCAGAATCGCATCCATCTGCTCGATGATGGGCATCTCCACTCCGCGAGCTCGCGCCAGTCCGACAGCTGCCTGAGTGGTAAAAACACCTTCGGCAACTGCACCGTGCATGCCCGCGATGATCTCGGGCAGCTTGCGGCCGCGGCCCAGTTCCACGCCGACGCTGCGGTTGCGGGAGAGGCCTCCAGTGCAAGTGAGCACCAGATCACCGAGCCCGGCCAGCCCAGCCATGGTTTCCGGGCGGCCGCCACAGGCCACGGCCAGCCGCGTCATCTCCGCCAGGCCGCGGGTGATGAGCGCGGCCACCGAATTGTGACCAAGCCCCAGCCCGTCGCATACCCCGGCGGCGATGGCGATGACATTTTTCAGAGCGCCTCCGAGTTCCACACCGGCAACATCGTCGTTGGTGTAAACCCGGAAGCGAGGATCACTGAATTCACGCTGCACAGTTTCCGCAAGTTTGGCATCCTGTGAAGCGACCGTGATGGCGGTGGGATCGCCTCGGGCGACCTCTTTGGCGAACGACGGGCCGCTGAGTGCGCCAATACGCGGTGAGAAACCGCGTCTGGATGCCTTGTCTGCGGAGCTAACGACCTCGGCGACGACCTCGGTCATGCGAAGAAGAGTTGTCTCTTCCAGACCCTTGGTCGCACTTACGAATAGCATGCCGGGGTCCAAGTAGGGCTGCGCCTGTTGAAACAGGTGGCGACAGTGCTGCGACGGCATAACGCTGACTACAATTTCCGCTTGATGCAGAGCCTCCTGCAAATTGCCGGTCGGGGAGACGCTTTCGGGTATGGCTTGTCCGGGAAGGAACAGTTCGTTCACGCGATGGCTCATGATTGAGTCGCGAACTTCTTTCTCATGTGCCCAGAGCTGTACCTGGTGAATGCCGCGACGTCCGAGAACGACGGCAAGGCCAGTGCCCCAAGCGCCAGCGCCGATGATTGCGATCCGGCTCATCGTTTTTTCCTTACCCGCTTCCTCAGCTGCGCCGCCACTGAAAACGAGGTTCGGTCCCGGCCAAAAGCCGTCGGATGTTCTGTTGATGGCGGGCAATGATCAGCAGGGACACGATTGCCATGAAGCCCAGGACCTGCGGCGCGCCGCCATAATCACGCATCAGCCACGCCAGCAGAGGAAAGAGCGCCACCGCGACGATGGAGCCCAGTGATACATACCGAAACGCGACCACGACCGCCACAAAAATTCCCACGGTGACAAGCGTGGTTTTGGGCGCCAGCAGAGAAAGAGCACCTAGAGCGGTAGCCACCCCCTTGCCTCCCCGGAACCTGAGCCAGACTGGGAATATGTGTCCGACAACAGCGAACAGGGCGGCGGTTGCTGCTCTTATCGCCACTATCGTTGGCAGTAGAATCCATTGATGTTCCGGATAGTAGGGAAGGTTGGAATCGGTCCAACCCATGATCTCTCCTCGGCTCAAGATGAGTGCGACTACAACGGCACCAGATCCCTTGAGAGCGTCCAAGAACAGCGTTAGCAGACCTAGGACTGGCGACGATCGGGCTACGTTCGTAGCGCCAATGTTGCCGCTGCCCGTCTGCCTCACATCCTGCCCTTTAAAGATCCTCACCAACAACAAACCAAATGGGATGGATCCCAGCAAATAACTGGAGGCGACGGTCAGAACGGTAGTCATTGAGATTCGTGCATCGCCGGCGTTCCAGCGGCGTTACGCCATGCCGAAGCCCGCGATCTTCGAGTAACGAGAGCCGCCCTGTCCAAGGTGACTCTCATAGAGAAAGAACTCTCGGGCGGTCATCGTACCAAACTCAGGAGCCGACATAGCGGCCAATTTCTCCTGCAGACGCTGAAACGACTGATTGGGAGCGTCGCCCTTACGCCAACGAGGCGCGCCCGAACCACCTCGACGGGCCAAGGTGAGATGTGGACCAAAAGCATGCTCCTCCTTCGGGACGCCGAGAGCCGCAGTAGCCTCGTCCACCGATTTCGCGAGAGCGGCCAGCTGCGGTCCAGCTTCGACCCCAACCCAGAAGACACGTGGTGCTTTGGCAGTAGGAAAGAACCCATAGCCACGAAAAGAAATCTCAGTGGCGCGCGCTGAAATTCGGGTAAGAGCCTGCCTGATCTGCTCCACTTCCTCCGCTGATTTGTTCCCAATGAATTTCAAAGTCACATGCAGCGACTCGGGACGAACCCAGCGTGCATCCGGCGCGAATCCGCGCACGCCATCCATGAAAAGCTGCAGGCGCTCACGGATAGGGTCGTCGATATCGAGCGCAATGAAAATCCGCATAAAGAGTCGTCAGTCGTCGGTCTTCAGTCGTCAGCAAAGCGAGCCTCGGAGGCTCTGGCTGACGGCCTACGACTGAAGACTGACGACTGCCTTACATCAGTTTTCTTCTCACCATGTCGAGTGCCTGCTGGCTGGCGTACCAGCGGATTCGCTTGCGGTCGCCGGGGAAGCTTCGTTGTATGACTTCGGCTCCTTTTTCAGAGGCCAGAGCGTGGAAAACGAGGCCTACTGGTTTTTGCTCGGTGCCGCCCGTGGGTCCGGCCACGCCGGTGATCCCCAGGCCCAGGGTCGCGCCGCAGCGTTTGCGAATTCCCTCCGCGAGGGCGGCGGCCACCTCGCCGCTGACTGCGCCGTGTTTTTCGATCAGGGTAGCTGGAACATCCGCGAAGGCGGTTTTCAAATTGTTGGAGTAGACTACCGCTCCACCTAGAAAGTAACGGGAACTGCCGCTCACAGACGTAATGCGCTCCGCCAGCAGGCCGCCGGTGCAGGATTCGGCCACAGCCAGCGTGGCGTTGCGCATCTGCATGTAATAACCCACGATCTGCTCCAGAGAATCTCCGTTATCGGAGAACACCGCGTCGCCGAGTTCTTCTTCAATTTCTTCCGCGAGCTGGTCTACTCGCTCTTGTGCTGCGTCAAGCGACCCGGCCCGGGTTTTCAAGTGCAACTGGATTTCTCCAGCTCCGGCCAGGATCGTAGTTTGAACATCGGTATAGCGCTTGTAGATGGGCGCCACCCGCGCATCGGCCTGGGACTCCGCCATCAATCCAATCTTCAGCACCCGGGTCGCCATGAACTGCAGCGGAAGCTTGGCCCGCAATCGCTCCATGCACTGCTCGTCGAAAAGAGCTTTGATCTCATGCGGCGGTCCGGGCAACAGCATGATGATTTTCTCTTGCCCTTCATACTTACCGCTGATCCACTGTCCTGGCGCGCTTCCGTTGGCGTTGTGGAGGACAACAGCCCCGGTGATCACGTCTGCCTGCTGGAGATTGTTCGGAGACATTTTCGTGCCTCGCGACGCGAAGCGGCGTTCCAGGCCGACGATAAGATCAGGATCGCGATTCAACTGCAATCCTAGACCGTCGGCTACGGCTTCGCGAGTGAGATCGTCTTCGGTTGGTCCCAGCCCGCCCATGAAGATCACAATGTCGGCCCGCGACAGAGCCAGCGTCGCCGCTCCCGTAAGGTGTTCGCGACTGTCCCCCACAATGGTCTTGAAGATGACCTCGACACCGAGCTGGTTGAGTTTCTCCGTTAGATAGAGGGAGTTCGTGTCCTGGCGGAAAGGTGTCAGCAGCTCCGAGCCGATGGCGATAATTTCGGCGTTCATGGCCGGCTTCGCGGCTGGGTTCACGAGTACGAGTGTAAATGAAACCTGTGCGGAGACAGAGGAGACGCGAACAAGTCTAGCGCAATCAATAGCTAGGAGTTAGAAGCTAGAGGCTAACTCAAGCCGACAAATCCGGAACTAACGGCGCGCCCTGCACGTCCCATAAGAGGCGATGCACGGCGCTAGTAGTGGCTAATATGGCGGATCGGCCCGGAGCAAAGGCGAGGCCCACCAGTCCCGGACCGGCCACTTCAAGCGATGCCTTGGCATCGGGTGTGATCTTGACGATTCCGCGCTTGCCAGAGAGGGAAGCTGCCACGTAGAGGTTGCCGGCCACGTCAAACGCCAGACCCTGGGGACGTCCCAGTCCACGGAAAAAGGTCGAAACGCTGCCGTGTGCGTCAATCTTGTACACGGAATCGAAGCTAGAGGTTGTGGGCCCGGTCACGAATAAGTCTCCGTGAGGGCCGAAGGCCAGGTGATAGGCCGAGACGCTGGGTTCAATGGTGGCGAAGACAAAAATCTGGCGGTCTTTACCGATCTTGAAAACCGTGCCACTGCGATCGCCCACGTAAAGATTCTCGGCCGAATCGAAGGCTATCCCGGTCGCCACGCCCATGCCCTCGGCATAGGTGGACATGGTACCGTTCGGTGCTACCCGATACACCGTGCCATCGAAGCGTGAGGAAACGTACATCTGTCCGGCTCGATCGAAGGTGATGGCCGTGGCATTGGTCATCTCCGCCAGGAACGGCTTTACGTTGTAGTTGGTATCAATCTTGTAGATGGCCACGGGCACCTTCTGCCCGCGGGATCCAGAGAAGGTGACGAAAATGTTGCCCTCGGCATCTAGAGCAGGATTAGTGACCGGGTGAAGATTTTCCGCAATGAGGGCCGCGACCTTGATCTCATGCGGGTTGCTCGCTGTTCCATTCGTCGACACGATCACCGGCCCAGAAGAAGCGCCGGGAGGCACGCGGGCGACCATGAAGTCGTCCGAACTGATGACCACAGCACCCTCAACGTCGCCAAAACGCACCTGCGGGCGGCGCAACTCCGGGGGCCGCAGGCTGTTGCCGATGATACGGACCTCACCTCCCGGCAAAGCGGCGCTGGGATGCACGGCCTCAATGTGAGGGTGGCCGTTAACGTTTTTCTTTCCCAGGAATCGGTCGGAAATTCCCATAGCTCCAAATTTCTGACAACGCGCGTTGTCCGGCTATCGCGATAGCAGACCGAAGTGCAGCGCCACTTGCAGCACGGCCAGGCCGTAAAGGCCAGCTCCGACGTCATCGACCACAATGCCCACCCCTTCGGGAAGCCGTTCGAGATGGCGTATCGGAGGCGGTTTGACGATATCGAACGCTCGAAAAAGTATAAAGCCCAGCAACAGAGATTGCCACGTTATCGGCGCCGCGATCAGAGTGACCAGTTGGCCCGCAACCTCGTCGATCACCACGAACTGCGGATCCTTCAGGCCGCTGGCCCGGGCAACTCGAGTCGCAGCCGGAATTCCGGCAAGCACCGCGATACCAGCTAGCGAGATCGCCATCCAGGGCTGCCAGGCGGGCGGGATTTGATGCGCGAGGAGCCACCACAGAGTGACCGTCACGGCCGAACCCCATGTCCCAGGCCCGGGACGCAATCGCCCAACGCCGAAGAACGTGGCCACGAGATTAGCCCAAAGAGAGGCGCGGGGAGCATCCCGCTCACCCTCACGATTCGTCATCAGGTTCCCTGAAAAGATCTTCCATGCCATCACCCGTGTCTCGCACGGGCGAGGAAATCACGTATGCGCCGCTGGCCCATTTGCCCAGATCAATCACGCGGCAACGCGGGCTGCAGAAGGGAAACTCCTCGTCGCTGGTTTTTACCGGCTTCTTGCAGATAGGGCACTTAATCTTCGGGTTTCGCTTGCGAGCCATTTACTTCCTACACGATCCTGGCTACAAGGTCGTAGTCATGAGCTTCAGTTACCTGGCAGCGATAGAATTCGCCGGTCTTTGGTTCCAGCCCCTCGGGAACGTCGTTCACGAATACCTTGCCGTCAATTTCAGGCGCGTGCATGGGAGTGCGGCCTTCGAGCAGGAGATCGCTTTCTTCTGAAGTCCCTTCGAGCACGAGATCGAATTCCTGGCCAATCAGAGCCTTCTTTTTTCTCTTGCTGATCTTGCGCTGAATCTGCATCAGGTGTTTCCGGCGGCGCTCGATCTCACGTTCTGACAATTTCCTTTCCAGTGAGAATGCGCCGGCGCCATCCTGATCGGAGTAGCCGAACGCGCCCATCCAGTCGAATTCGGAGTCCCGCACGAATTGGCAAAGTTCTTCGAATTCCTTCTCCGTCTCGCCCGGAAAGCCGACGATGAACGATGTCCGTAGCGTGACCCCGGGAATGGTGCGCCGCATTTTCTCAATCGAGCGCAGGAAGATATCGCCTCCTGCACCGCGCTTCATGCGCTTCAGAACAGTTGGTGATGCGTGTTGCAGCGGCACATCGATGTAAGAGCAGATTTTGTCGTGAGCTGCGATGGTCTCCAGCAGTCGCCCGGTGATCTTGTTGGGGTAGGCATAAAGGAAGCGAATCCACCGCAACCGTTCAATCCCTGCCAGCTTTTCCAGCAGAAGCGCCAAGCCGTCTTTCAGACCAAAGTCCTCGCCATAGCAGGTCGTGTCCTGCCCAATCAGCGTGATTTCGCGCACTCCCGAAAGCGCAAGCCGCTCCGCCTCGGCAATCACAGACTCAAACCGCCTTGATCGGAACTTGCCACGCAGCTGCGGGATGATGCAGAAAGTGCAGGGATGATCACATCCTTCGGCAATCTTGATGTAGGCGGTGTGCCGTGGCGTGGCCAACACGCGCGGCGTGGCTTCATCGTAAAGGTAGTTGGGGAGGTCGGCGATTGCACCGTCCCAGCTCTCGCGCGAAAAACGGCCCTGGGCGGCACGCGCGTCACCCTCCGGTCGCGACTGCAGAATATTGAACGGGGAATTCGAGGATGGCGCCGACGTTATGCCTGCGGCGGCGAGAATCCCCTCCAGTTCACCCGTGCCCACTACTGCGTCGACTTCTGGAATGTTCTGTTGAATCTCGTTGCGGAAACGTTCCACCAGGCAGCCCGCGACTACCAGCTTACGGGCGCGGCCCTCGGTCTTGTGCTTGGCCATCTCCAGAATGGTGTTTACCGATTCCTGCTGGGCACTGGCGATGAACGAGCAGGTGTTGACCACGATCACGTCCGCGTCTTCGGCGCCAGAGACCAGGGTTGCCCCGGCCTGCGCCAGCATGCCCATCATGACCTCGCTATCCACTAGGTTCTTGGGGCATCCCAGGCTTACAAAACCAACCTTGGTGGGCGCTGGAGTTGCAGTTTCGAACGCGTTATCGATGGGTGGCGCTAAGGCTTTTACAGGCATGTAATCTCTTGATTTTAACACCGTTGCCGGATTGCTACCGGATCGGGAAGTCCGCACCAAACCAAGCATCCCCTTCCTGATTCCAGCTTGTGCCGAGCATGCTAACCTACAAGAACTTGTCCAATTGCATCGGCAGGGGGTGAGATGATCCGCACACTTTTTTCGGTCGCGTTTCTGGTGTCGTTGCTGGTCCTTGCGTCGGGGGCTGCCGCCCAGGAAAAGAACGAGCTTACCGGGATCATCGGGCGCACTTTCGTCAGCGACCAGGGAGTCATCGGCGTACCCGCGGCTGACACCAATCTTCACTCGGGCAATGGCATAACTTTTGAAGCGAACTATGGGCGGCGGCTGATGGACTTGGGCCTCGTCGGCCTGACGTTCGAAGTGCCCTTCGTCGTGAATTTCAAACAAGACGTGCACTACGACGTGAATCTCGTCCCGAAAGACTACCAGTCGTTTTTCGTAACCCCTGCAATTCGGGCCAATATCTTTCCCCACAACGGGCTTTCACCCTGGGTTAGCGCGGGCGGCGGCTTCGGCCATTTCAGGGAGAATTCCACGCTGGAGTTTGGTGGAACGAACCCTGGCAAGACCGGCACCACGACCGGAATATTCCAGGTTGGCTTGGGCCTCGATGTTCGCCTATTTCGAAGCCTCAGTCTGCGCGGTGAAGCGCGGGATTTTTACTCGGGCGTGCCTGAATTGAACGTGGATACGGGGAAGACCCGCCAGCATAACTATTTCGTGGGCGGCGGGGTAGTCTGGCGCTTCTAGCGGAATTGATCAGCGGTCACGGGTTGCCGAAATCTCTTCATACAGCTGCGGCAGACGCCGCGCATCCTCGACAGACTCATCGAAGCGGGCACTCTCGTAATGACGGGTAAACTCCGCGACCCGGGCGCGGACGTTGGCATCGTCAATCAGGCGGACGAATTCTTCTGGCGTCTGTGTGGGTGATTTATGCCAGCCACGCCGGCCAACGTTCTCCGTCATGCGCTCGTACCAGATGGTGGCTGCCCTTCGGGGTGCCTTCTCCGGCCGCGCCGCCAGCCGGTGCCGGGCCAGGGTTTGCCAAAGCAAACGCGCGTTTCCAGCCAATAACAGCAGCATCGTTAGCGCCCCTCCAGCAATTCCCCAGCGCAGCGGAGACCCAGCCATGGCGCTCTTGGCGCGGCGGGCTGCTGCCAGCATAGTCTCGTAGTGATCCCGCCACCAATGACGCACCGAGAAAAAGAGTTGACGGCTCCCGCTTCGCGCTCCCACCGCCAGCGCCTGTTGATGCCCGGCGTCATAGTTGACTACCCAGTCCCGCCAGAAGGAGGCCATGGCATCGAGGTACAGGCCGAACCGGTTCCAACCGGTTCGGACCATGATGGACCCACCCGGCGTGGGATCAAACGCGCTCCAGCCATAGCCTGGGAAAAATACCTCCACCCAGGAGTGGGCGTTGCTGGCCCGGACGACATATTGAGAGGTTAGGTCGTTGAACTCGCCAGTCCGGAATCCGTTGACGAGGCGTGCGGGAATGCCCAAACTCCGCAGCATGACGGCCATTGAGGACGCGAAGTATTCGCAGTGTCCCTGTTTGCGTTCGAAAAGGAAATTGGCCAGCGGATCACGGGGCACAGTGCGCGACAGCTGCAGGGTGTACTGGAAGTGGGTGCGAAGATAGGTTTCGATGGCCTGGGCTTTGTCGTAGTTGTTGTCCGCCGAAGCGGTGATCTGTTCCGCCAGTGGCTGGATGCGAGGATCGAGCGACGGGGGTAGCCTCAAGTAGCCTGGATCCAAGTACGACGGATAGGCGCCACCAGCCAGCCGCAACTCGCGGGCACCCGGCTGCGCAATATCGGAAGTCGCCTGGTAGCGGCTCACCGGATGCTCAAGATCAAGATCGAAAACCGCCCCACCGTCATCCACCGCTACGTTTCTGTAGCTGCCCTCCAGGCTTTTGGGAGTTCCCGCGAGGAAAAAAATGCTCATTCCGACAGGTTCCATCAGCACCCGGTAGTGAAGGTCACGCGAACGCGCATTCCGGTCATCGCGGGCCTGGTTATCTCGAGTGAGGGAAGGCAAGACAAAACGTCCGTCCAGTTGGGGCGATAGCGGGCGCTGTCCGCGATTGTTCGACCAATTCCGGCCGTCGAACTTGCTGAGCGTAACCCCGCGCCACTTCAAGTCGAAATTGCCACGCTCGTCTCCGTCAATCTGAATGTGCATCACCACCGAACTGGACTGCTGGATCTCACCGATGCGTCCCAGTTCGACCTGGTCACTGAAGCCGGTGGATATTTCGCCACCTGGAGCATACGCACTCAGATAACCGGCCGAGACGCGGGGCAGTATAAAGAAGATTGCAGCGGCACCAAGCAGAATGCAAAGCACCAGTACCGGCGAGACGATCGCCAGCGAGGTCGCCATGCTGCGGGATGTGAGCTGACTGTGCCGTTGGTCTAAATTGTGATCAGACTGGCGATGAGAGTGGACTGCGGTCTTGGCGGAGATATGCCGCATCTCAATCAGGATGAATGCCACCACGGCAGTCAGCATGAAGCCGGCGAAGCCCAGCAGGAAAACGCTGTCCACCGTAAGCAACGCGGCCGCGAGCACCATCAGAAAGGCGATGGCGGAGAGGAAGTAATAGTCGCGGTCCCGATGCGCTGAAAACAAGCGCACCACCATAACGAACAAAACCAGATGAACGGTCGCGTTAAGGAACCCTCCCGACAAAAGGAGATAGTCCGCCAGGTAAAAAGCCACATAGCCCAGGGTCAGAAACGAGGTCCATCGCTCCGCGATCAGCTGAGTTCGACCCTTGATCAGTAAGTATCCGCGGAACAAGAGAGCGGCGCTGACCATCAATACCGTGACCGTGCCCAGTCCCCCGGTGGAAGCCAGGGTGGCAAAGCCAGTGAATACCATCAGATAGAGCGCAACCTCAAAGTGACGCTGCATAGCTGCAGGCAGCGGAGGTTTCACCGGCCGCACGTTGTCGGCGGAATACATGGATGCCTTCTATTGTTCGCTATCCTTTCAAAGAAGGGAAGAGTACGGAGGGCACATTTCAGTCGTCAGTCATCAGTCTTCAGTCGTGAGCGCTATTTCAGTTCCGCCGTGCTGGCGACTGAAGACTGACGACTGACGACTGAAGCCAAATGTTAGAATCAAATCCGGTCAGGCATCGGTCCCGCGCGACGCATTCCCGCCAACCCCGCCAGGTCCGGAAGGAAGCAACGGTAACGGGCTCTTGTGTGTGCAGTGGGCCTCCGGTGCCTGACTTTTTGTCTCTGGAACTCATTCTCATATCAAACAATACCCAGGACGATTGCCACTACCGGTTCTTCGGGCTAGAGCCTGTTTTCCCATGAACCCTGCGGCGACCACGCGATCGAGTTACCGACGGTGACAGATGGGACGGACGGCGACGGCTGGGTGGTGTAGATCCTAGCGTCCGAATGAAAGCACGCCTCATGAGGTCAGCGCTTGAGAAGCCAGAGGCGAGGGCGATCTGGTCGAGTCCTTTTCCGGGTCGCTCCAGCATCCGTTGCGCGGCTTCGACCCGCATCTGCAGAACGTACCGGGCCGGTGACAATCCCAGTTCTCGCGCGAACACACGCTCGAAGTTGCGGACGCTCATGGCCACGCGGTCGGCAAGAGTCGGTACCGAGAGCTCCTTGTGAAGATTTTCCGCAATCCAGACTTGAAGTTCCTGAATCGATCTCATCTCCTCGGCCTGAGCGGCCAGGGATATGCTGATCTGAGCTTGTCCTCCAGGCCGGCGGAGAAATAAAACAAGCTCACGAGCTACTTCGCTGGCGATTGCGTTGCCGCAATCCTCCTCCACCCAGGCAAGTGCCAAGTCGATGCCCGCCGAGATGCCTGCGCAGGTGTAGATGCTGCCATCCTTTACCCATATCGGCTCGGATACGACCTTGACCTTGGGGTAGCGCCGCGCCAATTCCTGGCCGAATTTCCAATGCGCAGTCGCCCGTCTGCCGTTGAGCAGACCAGCCTCTGCCAGAAGAAATGAGCCAACGCAAACCGATCCCAGGCGCCGCACTCTCGGGGCCACGGTTCTCATCCAGGCGAAGAGTTCTGTGTCACGAGCACTGCGGGTGGCAACGCCGCATACGACCAACAACGAATGGAAGCTCCCTTTCAATGCCTTGTAGTGTCCCTGGGCAAGAAAAGAGAGCAGTCCTGCTTCACCTTCGACCTTTAGATCATTTCGATTGGTCACCACCTCCACGCTGTAAATCGCCTCGCCAGCCAGCCGGTTTGCCGAACTCAAAACCTGGATTGGACCTACCAGATCGAGTTCCTCAACCGGAGGGACTGCGAGGACGATGATGCGCCGTTGTCGGTGCAGCCCACTCCCCCGTCGCACTCTGCCATTGGTCACGGCCATATTCCCGATGTAACTATGCAACCCCGGACGGTCTGGTGCCAAGCGGAAGCTCCAGTTTGGCAAAAATCGTCTGAACGTTGGCGCAAAAAGACGGTTCGCGATTTGTACGATTGTGGTCCATAAAGGCTGCCAAGCGTGTCCTTAAGCTTCGTCACAAGTGTGGCACGTGGCCATTTGCATCACTCGACAATGACGGTTTCCGGTCCTGCGAGGCTCAGCGGAAAAGGGGTTTGAACTCATGAACTCGATAACTTCCGGAGTACTTCTAATTGTTCTTGCCAACTCGCTGGCTTTTGCCGAGCTGACGATCGACAACCCGAGGCATCTGGATGTGCCGGAAGAAAAAGCGCGGGTGCTACTGAGGCTGGCGTGGCGAGCTATAGCGAAGGAATTTCATTCGCACGAACAGTCGAAAGCGGAGTTCGATTTCCGGCTGGTCCTGGGTGAGAAAGATGAACATTACGAGATCGATGAACACACCGGGGTTCCGACGCTGTACCTGCAACAGTGGAATGAAACGAAATTCACAACCGCTGCCGTGAGACTCGCCGTGCAGAAGAGTATCGATCGAAATCGTGAGGAGAGATTGATATTTGACATCCTGCAGCGCTCCGAACGGATTGTAACGATGCCAGCAAACAAACTCCGCGGTGCGGATGTATCTCGCACATCTCAGGCCGGTCAGGAAGGGCGAAGCTGCCTCGGCGGAATCCGAGATGCGAGCCAGAGAGACATCCGATGCGGCCCGTTGACTCAAATACTGGGCCGCTGACGCCCATTCCCTCCAATTATCTGGGCGAATTACGCAGTACTCGGAAACGATCGACCTTCGTCCGGAATATAATGGCGCCCACGGATGCCTCTAACCTCCGGCACAAAACTCGGGCCCTACGAGATCCTTGCTGCGATTGGCGCAGGCGGGATGGGTGAAGTTTATCGAGCCAGGGATACGCGCCTGGGGCGCGACGTTGCTCTAAAGATTCTCCCTGAATCGTTCGCTCGCGAAGCGGACCGTCTGCATCGTTTTGAGCAGGAGGCGCGAGCGGTTGCCGCCCTGAACCACCCCAACATTCTCGCGGTGTTTGATATTGGCCAGCACGACGGCTCGCCGTTTCTGGTCTCTGAGCTTCTGGAGGGTGAAACGCTGCGTGCGGTGCTGGACCGCGGAGCCTTGCCCCAGCGTAAGACGATCGAGTATGGAGTGCAGATCGCATACGGGCTGGCGGCGGCCCACGAAAGGGGGATCATTCACCGCGACTTGAAGCCCGAAAATATTTTCGTCACCAAAGACGGACGAATCAAGATTCTGGATTTTGGATTGGCCAAGCTGGTGCAGGCGGCGGGCACAGACCCGGACGAAGTCACCCTCACCGACCCGCACACCGCGATCGGCTTGGTCATGGGCACGGCCAGCTACATGGCGCCGGAGCAGGTTCGCGGCGAAGCAGCCGATGCTCGCACCGACATCTTTGCGTTCGGCTCCGTGCTCTACGAAATGCTCGCCGGTGTGCGCGCGTTCCGCCGTGATACTCCAGCCGAAACCATGACGGCAGTATTGAAGGATGACGCGCCGGAGTTGTCCGATCCCGGCCGCATCGTCTCGTCGGCTCTGGAGCGCATTGTGCGGCGCTGCCTGGAGAAAAACCCGGAACAACGCTTTCAGTCGGCACGAGACCTGTCTTTTGCTCTGAGCGCCCTCTCCGGGACCGAGGCGAGCGGCCCGGTGCGCACCACGGCGGCGCCTCGCCGGATACCGCTCCTGCTCTGGCTCGTCATGGGACTGGCGCTCGCCGCCGTCGCCGCAGGGACCTGGTGGGTGGCGCGGCGTCCCGCGCCAACAACCCGTATGGAGTTCGCCATTCCTGTCCCCGAAGAAATGAGTGTCAGCCACATGGCGCTCTCGCGCGACGGGTCCATGTTGGTGTTCGTATCGCCGGAAGAAAATTCCGACTTGCCCATGCTCTATGTGCAGCGCGTCGGCTCGCCCAACGTTGCGCTTCTACCCGGCACTCAGAATGCCAGTTACCCCTTCTGGTCACCCGAGGGCACTCACGTCGGGTTTTTCGCTAACGGCAAGCTGCAGAAAATCCCGGTATCAGGCGGCACTCCGCAAGTGCTGGCCAGTGTTCTGGCCGCCCGCGGCGGTAGTTGGGGAAGTCGCGATGTCATCATCTATGCCCCCGACTCTGGCAGCGCCCTCTGGCGTGTTAACGCCGACGGTAGCGGCGTCGCTCCTGTCACTCAGGAATTTCTCGCCGATAACCAGCGCCACGATACTCATCGCTGGCCTGTCTTCCTTCCCGACGGCAATCACTTCCTGTTCTGGGCGGGTAACTTCGGCAACGCGAAGGACGATCGCATCAGCGGCATCTACGTCGGCTCTCTCGATAGCAAGGAGAGGCGACTCGTCCAACTTTGCCATTCCAGCTTTGGTTACGGTTCCAACCATCTCTTTTATGCGGATGATCAGCGCCAGTTGGTGAGCGTGGCCTTTGATGCCTCCGCGGTCAAGGTCTCGGGCCGCACCAATGCGGTCGCCAATATGGTCGGCTTTCAGCCCTCCACCTACTGGGCTGCTCTTACCGTCGCTGGAAACGGCACCTTGATCTACAACACCGGAGTCGGTGCAGCTTTGTCAGTGCTTACCTGGATGGATCGCTCGGGCAAGGAGCTGGGCCGGATTGGTGATCCCGCCATTATCGCCAACCCTACCCTTTCACCCGACGACAGCCGCGTCGCCGTGGATCTCACCGACCTGAAAAGCAATAATGTGGATGTCTGGCTGGAAAGCACGAAAGGTGCCGGAAATTCTCGCTTTACCTTCGACCCCGTGGAAGAAGTTGCCGGCGTTTGGTCCCGGGGTGGAAGCTTGCTTACCTACCGCGCGAATTTCGCGGATGGGATAGCGGTATTCACCAAGCGGGCGAGCGGGTTGGAGCCGGAAAAGCCGGTCCTGCAGCGTCGCGTGAGCAATGACGTCGTTCCCAATTCCTGGTCCGCTGACGACCAACAGATTCTTTGCACGAATCAGACTTCACCACACTGGTATCTGGTGTTGCTGCCGGCCGCGGGCGGGACGCCTGTTCCCTTGCTCAACAGTAAGGCCAACGAGAGCAATGGCCAGATTTCCCCCGACGGCAAGTGGGTAGCCTATGCCTCCGATGAAACCGGTGTCTGGGAGATTTACGTTACATCATTTCCCGGCGCCGCCGGCAAATGGCAGGTATCGCGTGGCGGCGGCACCGAGCCCCGTTGGCGTGGAGATGGCAAGGAAATTTTCTATATTGGATCCACCGGGACGTTGATGGCTGTACCCGTCGATAGCGAAAGTATCTTCGCGACCGGCACACCCGCGCCCCTGTTCCAGATTCACGGGCGTGCCCCGATTTCCAGCACTGACATTTTTACTTACGATGTCGCCAAAGACGGGAAGCGCTTCCTCGTGAATCATTACGTAAAGCCCGAACACGTCCCGCCCTTGACGATCCTGCTCAATGCCGCATCCGGCAATCCTTTACCTTAGGGGAAGGCCCTTGTTTGTCGAGAATTGGCAGGCGACGATCAGGCTTCCGTGCGCTTTGCCAAAGCAAACAGAAGCCACCGCCGCGCATTCATTTCGGTCCCGGCTCAGACTTTGCTACCCCACAAAATTCAACACTGGGGTAGAGAAGTTCGCCAGGTTCGGGAAGATGGTCGGCAGATCTGCCGTCGGTACGCCGAACCAGTTGGCCAGGGTTGCGGCGTACTGGTCGAGCGACGTTGTTGGGATCCAGCGTCCTTGAGTGTCGGAGTCATCGGGCCCGCCGAGAGCCAGGGTTGGAAACGTGCCGTAGAAATCGCCCCCGTGAACCGCTCCTCCCAGGACCAGGTGATGACCGCCCCATGCGTGGTCGGTTCCGGAAGTGCTGTCCGGCTGGTAGGTCCGGCTGAAGTCTGACAAGGTAAAGGCCGTGACCTGCGAAGCTGCCCCGATTTCCACCGTTGCCTGGTAGAACGCGCTCATGGCTCCATTGAGCTGGTTCAACAGGCTGTCCTGGCCAGTGATCTGATCGCTGTGGGTGTCGAAGCCGCCGATCGAAACGAAGAAAATCTGCCGCTGCACTCCCAGTGCCGAGCGCACGGAAATGATCCTCGCGACCTGCTTGAGTTGGTTGGCGAGATCGCTGCTGGGGAAGACAGTGGCCAGGGCTGGACCCGCCGCCAAGGCGTCTGCCAGCGACTTGCTGTCCTGGAGGCTGTTCGACGTGGTGTTGCTGGCTGCCTGAATCAAGGTGACGCCGGTGTCGAACGTCAGCAGGTTCTGCAGGGCGGACAGGCGGCTCTGGTTTTCAGTCGAACCGCTGAAGCCCGAGAGCACTCTGGTGGGGTCTCCGCTGGACTGGATGGAGCGGGCGACCAGCCCTTCGCAAAAAATGTTGGTTCCTGCCAGCGAGATAATAATGGGAAAGTTTCCGCCAAATATGGATTGGACTTTGTCTGCTGTTCTACCCGCCCATCCCGTTTGTCCACTTCCATCTAGCGCCGCCGTCTGCATCTGTGCCTGCTGATCTTCGTGGGAGAAGAGATTCTTGGGAAGCGCAGTCTGCCGCTGCTGAAATTGAGCGCGGGTCGTGGGGCGAACCAGCGTGCCCACGTTGGTCAGGACCGCCAAGTGCTGCTGGTTGAACAGCGACTGCATTTGCGTGAACCGGGAATGAAACCCAAAAGGCGATCCGACGCTGGGGGGAGTGATGGGCAGCAGGCTGCCTTGCGGCAGCGCCAGGACCGAGCGGATCTGCTGGTAGGAAGCGTATCCGGCGCTGCTCAGGGGGACGATCATGTTGTTGCTGTCATTGCCGCCAAAAAGAAAGATGCAGACCAGGGCTTTGTAGTCCTGGGCGCTCTGCGCCAGCGCATTCACTAGTCCGAACCGGTTGAAGCTTGCGGCGGCGAATCCCGCAGCCGTGGTGCAGCAAGTCTTTTTCAGGAAGTCTCTGCGTGAAAATGCCATGATCGTTCTCCCCTTTAGTGTTCAACCTGGAACTGAGATGAACTGCCAATCAGATAGAAAGCGGCTCGAGTGCGTCTGGTGTTGTCCGAGATGCCGGCAAGCGTCGTGACGAGCGTGTTTCGCATGTTGTCAGACACCTGGCCGTGCAACATTACGGCCGCGACTGCGGTGACCAGTTGATCCGGGCTCGCGGCCAGCGGCACGTAGCCGGACAGGTCCACGGTGGTGGTGCCGCTCACCTGCCCGTACACCAGACTGTTCACAAAATTAATTCGAGATACGGCGGTGCTGGTGTCGAAAATCTCGAATTCGGGGCCAAATAACGTGCTCCCGGCAATCACGTGATCAGGGTGATAGAAATTGAACACCGTCGGCGAGAAGAACGGTGGCTGCTTCATGTCGCTAGCCCGATCCGAGAGCCCTGCGCCGTCAGACGCGCCATTCATCGCGCGCAACAGGTTGGTAATGAACAGCACGGGCTCTTTGAGGTGCCCGTCATTGGGTTGCGCCTGCGCTGGATCGTCGCCCCGGCGCGCCTCGGGATCCAGGAGAATCGCCGTGACTACTGCCTTCAGGTCTCCGCGGACGCCGCTGCCGTTGTCCGCGAATACCGCGGCCACGCGGCCTACATATTCCGGGCTGGGGTTGCTGGTCACCAGACGCTCGATGAGCTGTCTGCCAATGAAGGGACCAACGTTGGGATGATTGAAAATGGCCTGTAATGCCGCCGTCAGATCCGCCTGCGTAGTTCCGCCAGCTGGCAGCGTTACTCCGTTCAGCAGCAGTTTGGCGCCGGTGTCGTGGTGGCTGTCGAAGGGGATCATCGGCCCGCCGTAGAATTCGGGGTTGCGGAACTTAGCGGTTGCCCCGGCTTTGGTGGGATAAGTCCACCCCGTGAACACATGGGCAAAGCCAATGATCTCGTCCTGGCCATAGGTCGGGATGGTATTACCCGAGCTATCCAGTTGAGGTGTACCGTCCGGATTGAGCTGTTCCAGTCCAATACTGAACAGCTGCAATATTTCGCGAGCGAAATTTTCGTTGGGGTTGATGCCGCGAGTAGGATCAGGCTTGTCGTTATTCACCATGTCCAGGTAGTTGCCCATGACTGGACTCAGAGTAACGTCAGTCAGCAGGGTGGAGAAATTGCCGAAGGCGTCGTTCTGAAGCATGTTTTGCCAGAGCACCATGGCGCTGGGGTTGTTTATCTTCACCGCGGAGGTAACAATGATCTGCGAGAGCCCCCAGGCTACTCGCTGCCTTAGCTGGTCCTGGCCGGTCAGAGCGTTGGTAAAGAACCGATTTTGCACGACTGACATGTCGTCGTTCGCTCCCGGAGCGGGATATGTCGAAGCAGCCATCGCGAACTGCTCATTCAGGAAAGCCTGCATGCCGACCGCTTGGACGTGCGAGAGCGTCAGCGGGTTGACGCCCCAGGTGGATTGCTCTAGCAGGCGTGCCGCCGCTGCGGGGCTAAGTTCGTTGGCAGAAGTTCCAACCTGCAGCGCAAACTGGTTTGAGGTCGCCGAGCCGGGATCGGGATTGATCACGGTGACTTCCACCGTTCCTGCCTGTGCAGTCGTAGCCGTGCCGGTCGCGATCAACTCGGTGGAAGAGACAAATTGTGTGGGCAGGAAGGTACCGCCAAATGACACTACCGCGCCGCTCACAAATTTCTGGCCGCTGACAACCAGGGTGAAATCGCCCACCGGAATGCTGGTAGGCAGCACTGCCGTGACCACCGGTAGTGGATTGCTGATCGTTATGGTTCCAGTGGAAGTGGCGGAGGTATCCGCCAAACTGGTTGCCATCACCTGAAGAGTGTTGGGAGTTGGGACCGTCGCCGGCGCGGTATAGATTCCGCCCGGTGAGATGGTGCCTACCGTCGCATTGCCATTCGGGATTCCATTAACCGCCCATTTCACGGCAGTCTGGCCAGCTGCACCATTCACAGCCGTCCTGAAGTTAAAAGTATCGCCAGCCTGGATCTGAACTGTGGCGGGAATCACGATCACGGTGATCTTCCCAGCTGCGCCCACCTGCACGTTCAGTGAAGCAGTGGAGGTAATCTTGCCGGGGTCGGGATTCTCGACCGTGATCTTGACCATACCTACTTGCGACTGTGTAGACGTCCCGGTAGCCGTGAGTTGAGTGTGGGAGACAACAGTAGTGGGGAGGGCTGTCCCGCCAAAGAGCACTTTGGCGCCCGGCGCAAAGTTCTCCCCGCCCACGGTCATGGAAAAATTACCCACGGGAAGCAAGGTAGGACTGACGTTCTGCGGTACGGGAACCGGATTCTGGAGAGTTACAGGACTGCTGGCGGAAAGCGTTTTGTCGGCAGTACTAACCGCTCCCACGCTAACCGAATTCGGCGTCGGCACGCTCGCCGGAGCATGATACATGCCCTTCGAGTCGATGGTGCCGACCGTTGCGTTGCCGGACGCGACTCCATTCACCGACCAGGCGACTGTCTGATTCGTATTTCCTGTGACGGAGGCCGAGAACTGTATTGTGTCTCCCGCGCGGATCGTACTGCTGGTGGGAGTAATCTTCACCCCGTTGGAGGTCGCTCCTGAAGCACCAACACTCATGCCGCCGCCGCAGCCTGACCACAGGCCTATCGCGAATGACAAAACCACGATGCCAGCGAATTTCACGCGAAAAGATTCTTTCGACCCAAGCATCTCTGCTCCCCTTTCCTGAAGATCCGAGCGCGAAGGGAACTTTGTTTGGCGCGTCGAATTCAGGGCGCCGCATGTTTTCGAGTGGCTGGTGAAGAGTAGTCAAACGCTGCCTGCTTGCGAAGGTCACATCGGTTCCATTCCGGGACTAGTGCCAATTCGGTCCGGGGGGTGCTTTTCGGAAGGGCTCACTACGGCAATATCGTCCGACAAATCTTTCCTTAGGTACATGTACCCGGGTAATGACGCAGGTGGCGGCAGGGGACGGACGCTGATCAGCGGAACTCCGGCAAACCTCTGGGCTACTTGCAGTTGGACATTGCCGCGGGGGTGCGTCAAAATAGCCAGTTGATTCCCGGATCAGGAGAACTCATCGAGTGAGCCAACTCGTGCGCGTCAAGATTACTGCCCTGGGCACTTACGTCCCACCCCGCCTGTTGACCAACGACGATCTGGAAAAAATGGTAGAAACCTCCAATGACTGGATCATCGAGCGCACCGGCATTCGCGAGCGCCACATCGTAGATAAAGGAGTGGCCACCAGCGACCTTGCGACCGAGGCTGCCAAGCAGGCTCTGGCAGCGCGTGGAGTGGCCCCGTCCGATCTGGGCGCGATCATTGTCGCCACGGTGACGCCAGATATGTTTTTCCCCTCCACTGCATGCCTGGTTCAGCACAAACTGGGGGCAAAGGGGGTCTGGGGATTTGATCTTTCAGCCGCCTGCTCTGCCTTTCTCTACGCGGTACAGACGGGAGCGCAGTTCGTCGCCACCGGCGTCCACAAGAAAGTCTTGGTGATCGGAGCCGACGTGATGTCTTCGATCATCGACTACACCGACCGTGCCACTTGCGTCATCTTTGGCGACGGAGCGGGCGCGGTCCTTCTGGAGCCCGCGGAAAATGATTCCGAAGGGCTGATCGATTTCATCCACGAAGTTGATGGCTCGGGGGGATGTTCGCTCTACATGCCGGGCGGTGGAAGCCTGCATCCCGCCACGCAGGAGACCGTGGACAAGCGCATGCACTTCGTTCATCAGGATGGACAGGCGGTGTTCAAGTTCGCTGTCCGCAAGCAGGCCGAACTGTGCGAGAAAATCCTTACCCGCAATGGCCTGAAAGGCAGCGACATCGACACCTTCATTCCCCACCAGGCCAACCGCCGGATCATCACGGCCACCGCCGATCGCCTGGGACTAAAGCCAGAGAGTTTGGTGATCAACATAGACCGCTTTGGCAACACCACCGCTGGAACCATTCCTCTGGCGATGGCTACGGCCCGCGAGGAAGGGAAGCTGAAGAAAGGCAATCTGGTGCTGCTGGCTTCGGTGGGTGCGGGATTCACGGTAGGAGCGACCCTGTTGCGCTGGGCGTACTAGTGAGCTGGTTCAGAAGTTTGACAACAAACACTTTGTCATCCCGACCGGAGCGCAGCGAAGCGAGCGTAGTGGAGGGACCTGTTTGTTTGGCAGTTCCCAGCACCAGTCAGGCTCTATCTCTCATCAGACTCAATCCATGGATGAAATCAAGCAAAGCCGTGTCCGCCTAATCTTCGATAGCGCCACTTTCGTTCGCGACCTGGGAATGCAACTGACTCAGATCGAGGACGAATATTGCGAAACCATCCTGATTCCGTCCGAGCGTCACTGCCAGCAGCACGGTTTGATCCACGCGGGTGTACTGGCCACCATGGCCGACCACACTTCCGGCTGTGCGGCGCGCGGGGCGGTGGATTTGGATCAGGATGTGGTGAGCGTCGAGTTCAAGATCAATTTTCTGCGCCCTGCCATCGCCGACCGGCTTCGCTGTCGCGGGCGCGTCCTGCGAGCGGGCAGAATGCTGGTGGTTTGCGAAGCTGAGGTATTCGCGGAGAAACACTCCGAAGAAAAGCTGGTCTCGAAGGCAACCGTGACCTTAGCGGTGAAACGCGGCCAGCCTTCGTAAGCCTTTCTTGGCTGACGAAGGCGGCCGCGTGCGAAACATTTTTTCCAAACGTCGCTTAGGACTGTTTTTCCATCTTGTAAGTCGTCGTCGTGCCGCGCAGCTTGTCAGTGAACACGACTGTGATCCACTTGCCATCAGACGAAACCGTCATTTTCGCCACTCCCACAACCTTGCCCTCCCGCTTGTCGGTTTCCTCGATGGTGTCGTTCCCGATGCGCTTCAGCGAAACCAGGGTGTGGCCAGGGTCCCCCTGAACTGGATAGTCCTTGCCGTCAAACTTGGCGTCGTAGCTCTCGCCGTTCGGATCGGACATTTTCAAGCCATTCTCGGTGCCCTGGTAAGTGATAGTGAGGCCGTTTTCGGAGATCGAATTCACCTTGTCGATGTGCCACGATCCCGACACCGCGTGGGAGCCGGCCGGGCCCTTGCTAACTCTGGTAAACACCGCCTCGCCTGTCACCGGCTTGTCCTCAGATTGGTCGATAAATTTACTGGTTAGTGTGTTTCCATCCGAGGACACTGTGTCCGTGTCCATCCCCATCGTCTTGCCTTCTTTCTTTTGTGTGATCTCAACGGTGTGATCGTCCACAACTTTGACCGCCACCGTGTCATAGTAAGGATGGCCCGTCACCTTCTGATCTGTCCCATCGGCTTTGACGGTATATTTTGGGACACAGCTTCCGCATTCGTACATCCCTTTGTTCAGCAGAAAGCTATCGGGCTTTTTGGGAAATTGTGCCGTATCCAGTTTGGTCATCCAGGTTCCGTCGAACGGAGTCTGGGCAAACAGCGTCGCCGGCGCCATCAGCACCAGCACTAAGAGCAACTTTTTCATGGAACACTTCGTTCGTGAGATTCCGGCAGCTGAGGGGAAAGTTGGCCGAGGTTCTGAAGAAGGGAGCTGCCGTTAACCGGGGACATTCTACACCCGCAGTACGGGCACGACGGCGGCAATGCTTTTACTGCCTAATCGTACTTTTCGTACAAGATTGATTTCCGGTCCCACCCCAGGCCTTTCAGAAGCTCGCGGTTGGCCTTGATCATCTTGTCCAGGCCGCAGATGTAGGCATGCATGTCCGTCCGCCCCTGAACAATTCTGGGCACGTGTTCCTGCACATATCCGCGCAAGCCCTGCCAGTCCGGGCCGCCGCGGCTGAGCGTCGGTAAGTACTGAAAGTTTGCGTGCTGGGAGGCAAGACTTAGAAATTCCTTGTGGTAGTAAATGTCTTGTTCGGTGCGATTTCCAAATACCAGACAGAACTGCCTGTTCTGATGCCGGACAGGATCGGCCAGCAGCCAGTGCAGCATGGACCGGAACGGCGCGATGCCTGTCCCAGTGGCGATAAAGAGGGTATCGCGCAGAGGCGGCCGCAGAATGAAGTTGCCGAACGGTCCCTGGCAGCGGATTTCATCGCCCTCTTTCATGTCGCAGAGAAAGTTCGACATATAGCCATCCTGGACGCGGTTTAGGCAGAGCGCGAAGCGGTTGTCGTCGCCGGGCGGGGAAGCGATGGAGTAGGCGCGGATGATTTCTTCGCCATCGGGTTTGTTCGTCTTGAACGAGAGCCATTGCCCGGCGACGAAACCGAAGGGATGCGTGCCCTGAACCTCGAGTTCCAGATGCTTGGTCTGCTCGGACAGAGAAAGCGAGCGTGTGAGATGGACTGTGAGGGTTTGAAAGGGAGACATCAAGTCTTTAGATGATCGCGCTACGAGCTTGGAAGCTGGGTATTAATGTAGGCGCGAGCGTCTTCGCTCGTGCGGCGCCAGCACGAGCGCGGACGCTCGCGCCTACATAAGAAGCTACTCCACCGTTACCGACTTTGCCAGATTCCGCGGCTGATCCACGTCGCAGCCGCGGCGCACGGCAACGTGATACGCCAGCAACTGCAGCGGAACGATTTCCAGGATTGGCAGCAGCTCTTCCGGTGCTCCCGGAACGTATAACACGTGGTCGGCGGCTTCTTTGATGTCTTCGTCGCCTTCGGTGGCGAGCGCTATGATCATTCCCGAACGAGCCTTTACTTCCTTCAGGTTCGAACAGGTCTTTTCGTAGCGGGTCATGGAAAGCGCGTCCTTGGGATCGCGGGTGGCGATGATCACTACCGGCAGGTTCTCGTCAATCAACGCGTTGGGGCCGTGCTTCATTTCGCCCGCGGGATAGCCTTCCGCGTGGATGTACGAAACTTCCTTCAGCTTGAGCGCGCCTTCGAGCGCGATCGGATAATGAATGCCACGTCCCAGGAACAGGAAGTCCTGCGAGCGCGAGTATTCCTTGGCCAGATCTTCACAATCTTCCTCGTGCGTGAGCAGGTGTTCGAGCTTGCCGGGGATGCGCGTGAGCTCCTGAATCGCTTCTTTCGCTTGGTCGGCGCTCATCGTGCCGCGCTGCTGGGCCAGGTAAAGAGCGAACAGGTAAAGCGCGGTAAGTTGAGCGGTAAACGCCTTGGTGGAAGCGACGCCAATCTCGGGACCGGCGTGAGTGTAAATGGTTCCAGCCGCCTCACGCGTGATCATGGAGCCGACTACATTGCATATCGCAAGGGTCTTCGAACCTTTGGCCTTGGCTTCCCGCTGGGCCGCGATGGTGTCCGCGGTTTCACCCGACTGCGTGATCAGCATGGTGAGCGTATTGGGGGTGATGATGGGATCGCGATAGCGCCACTCGCTGGCGTAGTCCACTTCAACCGGGATGCGCGCCATGCGCTCGATCATGAACTTGCCGGCCTGGGCAGCGTGCCAACTGGTTCCACAAGCCGCGATGTTGATCTTCTTTGCGGCTTTGAACTCGGCTTCGGTGATCTCCATCTCGTCGAGGAAGACGTGGCCGGTTTCCTGTGAAACCCGTCCCAGCGTGGTGTCACGCACCGAGCGCGGCTGCTCGTAGATTTCCTTCAGCATGAAATGCTTGAACCCGCCCTTTTCGGCCATGATGGGGTCCCAGGTGACATGCTGGACCTGGCGGACTACGGGCTGTCCATTGAAGTCGGTGAGCTGCACGCCTTCCGGCGTAATCACCGCCAGATCGCCGTCGCCCAGAAAGAACAGGTCGCGGGTGTGATACAGGATCGCGGGCACATCGGAAGCGACGAAATATTCGTCCTTCCCCAAGCCGATAACTGCCGGAGGGCCGTTGCGGGCAGCGACAATCTTGTTGGGTTCGTCCACTGCAATCACGGCCAACGCGAACACGCCACTCAGTTGACCAACTGTCTTGCGGACGCACTCTTCGAGCGATGGACGATGACCATTTGCGGTCTTCAGAAAGTATTTTTCCACCAGGTGGGCGATGACTTCAGTATCGGTTTCGGTGGTGAACTTGTGGCCCTCTTCAATGAGTTTGCGCTTCAGAGAAACGTAGTTTTCGATAATACCGTTATGAACCACGACGATCCTGCCGGTGCAGTCGCGATGCGGGTGAGCGTTCTCTTCGGTGGGACGACCGTGCGTAGCCCAGCGGGTGTGGCCAATCCCATACGTACCGTCGAGCGGCTTGAGGCGAATGACCTCTTCCAGGTTCCGCAGCTTGCCCTCGGCGCGGCGAATCTGCAAACCATCGCCATTGCCGCACACCGCGATTCCGGCGGAATCATAGCCGCGGTATTCCAGCCGTCTCAGTCCCTCGATGATTACCGGGACAACCCGTTTCTTGCCAACGTATCCCACTATGCCGCACATGCGAACGCTCCATATTTTCGGCGGGGAGACCGAAGATGTTTTTCGTGAGTTAAGATCCGGCCATTTCTCCGGAATGCAAAACACAGCTTCCGAAGATCCTGCCGAAGCAGGATAAAACTTCCATCACCGAACCGGGGAATTCGGCTAGTCCTCGAGGGAGTAACGAAACTCTTCAATCACCGGGTTGGTCAAAACGTCGCGGGCAATCCGGGTGACTTCTGCTTCGACCTCACCCCGGTTCAGACCGCCATCGAGCGTTAGCTCGAAATACTTGCCCTGGCGAACCTCTTCCAATCCCTTACATCCCATTTTCTTGAGAGCACCCTGGATGGTCTTTCCCTGAGGGTCCAGAACGCTCTTCTTGAGCGACACGTATACGTAAGCTTTCATGGGGGATTGACACCATTATACGTCAGAAGTATTCCAGCCGACCAAACCGCCACCAAACCATAGAGCTAGCCCATGCGTGCGAGCCGGGCATCGAGGTCAGATAGTGCGCTTTCAAGCATTTGGCGATGGCGCGGATTCTGAACCGACTGTAGTTGCTGCAGGACGCGACGGCGGGACAGCTGAATCGCCTCCACCTGCTGCTTCCTGACGGCTTGTTGCGCTGTAAGTCGTTGTTTTGATTCGCCCTTTGTGCTGGCTGCGGCTTGCTGATCCTCAACCGATTTGCTTTCCCATCCTCGGGCCATGACCCGATTATAACTTCCTCCGCACCCAGGCGGTTCTCCTCCTGGACCCACTCCCGGAGGACAATTGCACAACGCTTGCCTGTTTGAGTAATCGATCCCATACATCGCAAATTTGAGTTTGGACAAAAGACCTTTGCAAGCAGGCAAGATTTGGTTTATTGTTCGCTGCGCTGGGGGGCGTGTTCTCCGTCGGAGGTGGTCAGCCGCCACGCAAAAGCTTGGGATGAATCGGAGGGACGCAGCAGATTCGAGACAATTGATGGTTCCTGAAGCTAAACTTGCCATCTTCGAGGCGGGAGCGAGCCTGCGGGCTCTTCGTGAACGGCTTGGCCTTACCATGCGTGAGGTGGAAAGTGCCAGCCTTCGCATCGCCGAACGGCATGCAAACGATGAATTTGCCGTCAACCCAAGCCGCCTATCCGACATTGAAACCAAAGGATCGGTTCCCAGCATTTTCCGGCTTTACTCTCTGGCGGTGATTTATCGTTGCGATGTCCGCGAAGTACTGTCCTGGTACGGAATCGACCTCGGTCTGTCGGCTGCGGATTTGAATCTGAATCTTCCTCCTCGATCCCATGTCACCGAAACTCAGCAGGGTGCGGTTGCAGTGAGGATGCCGACCCGACTGGATCCCGCATTCGATCCCCGGCGCAGCTCCAACCTGAGCCGCATGGTAGAGCAGTGGGGGCTAGTGCCGCTGGCTCATCTGGCAAACTTCAGCAGTGAGAAATACACCTATGGCTATATCGGCAGCGAGGATTTCACCATGTATCCCCTGTTGCCGCCGGGGACGTTTCTGCAGGTGGACGAAAGCAAAAGTGAGGTCGTGCAGAGAATATGGCGTTCCGAATACGAGCGCCCCATTTATTTCGTAGAGACGCGCGAAGGCTACACTTGTTCCTGGTGCAGTCTGAAAGGCGATCACATCGTACTGCAGCCGCATCCGCTTTCGCCGGTAGCCGTGAGAGTGTTGCGTCATCCGCAGGAAGCGGAAGTAGTCGGCCAGGTGGTGGGTATCGCGCTCAAGCTGGGGGAATGGGTTCCGGTGGAGTCCTTGCCGGCTCCGAAACCAGAATCGAAAGAGCGTGCAGCACTGAACTGAAATGCTGCGCAGAACCTCCACTCAGGTCTTGAGGCAGCAAGGCGGGCAGTTGATTTCGCAACCTCTCCATATACTCGCAGGCCGTCATCTGTAATGCCCCACTTGAAAGCGTAACGTCATCGCGCAAGGCGCGTAACGGAGTGCGCAGCAGCTTGAGAAACAGCTGACGGTGCGCTTCCGCCAGAGCCTGTTGTGCCGCTTGCTCTCCGTAGGCTCGGCTCAGTCCCCAGTGCGAGTAGCTGCCGGAGCGCGCGTCACGCAAGCTCGCGACATACTCGATCTTCCCCACAATTCCCGCTACGCCCGCAAGCGTCGTTCCTAACAGGTCTTCGAGGGCTGATCGCAATGCCATTTTCTGATTTCAGAAAACCGGACGGATTTTAGTTTAGTGCGGCATCCACAGACTTCAAGCCCAACTTACCACGGTTGAACCTCCCAATCCATTCCCAAAAGGAGTTCTACCGTGAGAAAACTCTTGCTGTTCCTCGCCGGTGCTCTGCTGTTAGCGGGCACCCTCCTTAGTCCAACCCACGTGAAAGCGGACGGCGATCCCAGACCGCAATGTCCTCCGAATCACAGCTGTAAACCATGACGTTTCAGGCAAGCTAGCGTGAAAGCGTAGCAAACAAAGAAAACTGGAGGGTATGAGCCGTGCATTCCTGGGAATAGTGTTTGCGACAGGCTGGTGAACGGGTTATAGTTCCCGCGATTAGCCATGTACCCTCACTCATTCCTGTGGCACTACCTGTGGATTGCACCTCGCGCCCTCCAGGTCATCATCGTTGTCGTCATGATCCGACGCCGCTGGTTTCGTGAGTTTCCTATTTTTTTCACCTACACCGGGTTTCAGATCATCGAACAGGGAACACTTTTCGTCCTCGATCACTGGCCGGCAGTCTCCGACTATCAGTACTGGTATGTGTACTGGGTATTTTCGATCATTAGCATTGCGCTACGGTTCGGCATTCTATGGGAGATATCCTCCAGTATTTTCCGTAACTATCCCGGGCTTCAGCGACTCAATCGCGCGCTCTTCCGTTCGGCGATCGTGGTTCTTTTACTTCTGGCGGCTACGGTTGCAGGGCTCGCACCGGAGGAAGGTCCGGGCCCCATCTTTTCCGGAATTCACATACTGGATCTTTCCGTGGATGTGATGCAGAGTGGCCTGTGGCTTCTCCTGGTTGGTTTCTGTTCGTACTTCCGCCTTTCCTGGCGTAGCTTTACCTATGGCGTCGCGTTCGGGCTGGGAATTTTTTCGACGGTCGATTTAGCCACAGAAGCGACCCGGGTTTGGACTGGGTTTGTGGCCGGGTACGCGTTCGATTTTATTGGCATGGCGACCTACCATTTGTGCGTAATCATCTGGCTGGTGTATCTGCTGGCGCCGGACGCATCGCGCCGCACCCTTAAGGAACTGCCGAAAAACAATATCGAGCAGTGGAATGCCGAATTGCAACGTCTGCTACTGCAATGATTCTTCCTCTTACCCTGGTCGCGGTCGCGCTGGCGATTCTGCTTCTTCTGCTGTACCTCGAAGGCGACCATCACTCCTCCGTACGCCGTATGGAAGATCTGGCCGGCCGAACCCGGCCGGTTGACATCGATGCTTTCCGGAATCTTGTCGATCCAAGAGAGGACGACTTCTTGCGCGCCAACCTGCCGCCGCGGGAGTTCCGCTTGATTCAAAGGGAACGCGCTCGATCTGCCATGGACTACATCGGGAACACCACTCACAACGCCGCTTGTCTGCTCAGATTGGGGGAGGCGGCCACTCGAAACGCAGATCCTCGCATCGCGCTGGCCGGCAGGCAGCTGGTGGAGAGCGCATTGCGGTTGCGCGCTTATGCCCTGCTGTCCAGGGCTCAGTTATATCTGCGAATCGCGCTGCCCGGATCGCGATTCTCCTATGGCAAGTTAGCTGACAACTACCAGCATCTCAGTGGTTTGGCGAGTCAACTTGTGCTCATGCAGCATCCCACCCAGGCGGCCAGGTTCTCCGCCCTCCTCTAGTCTGAATCTTGCATTGTCGCCCTCATTCTGTCCGGGGATGCCCGTTCTTGTTCTGAAAACCCGAATTACACAGGGCCGATGCAGGAAAGCACGCCGGGAGGGTTTGTCCGGAAATAGGAACAGACAACAAAATTAGCGCTGACTTTCGGAAAAATCGGACTATACTCTGGCGGTTTGCTCGAGGGGGGGAGTTGGGGCTCGTGCAAATTGAGTTCAGATAGCCACTTCGAATCCGACGCGGACCTTCGCCGCTACGAAGCTTTGCTTGAGATGGCAGACTTGATGGTTCACCATCACAGCCTGCCGGAATTGTTTCTGGCGATGGCCGAGCGACTACGCCAAGTAGTGGCCGCGGACGCCGCCAATTTTTCTCTGTACGATCCCACCGACAACCTGATGCGGTTGCACGTCTGGCAGGGCAGTGAGATGAGCCCAGTCCCACAGGACATGGAGATTGAGGCGTCACCTTCCGGGTGGGCCTGGCAAAACCAGGAGCCGTTGGTGGTGAACGATTTGCAGTCGGAATCGCGCTTTCCGCTCGTGCTGAATAGGCTACGTGCGCAGGGCCTCAAGTCCTATTGCTGGCTGCCCCTTACCACGGCGGAAAAACGTCTGGGCGCGCTCGGCCTCGGCAGTTTGCGCGTCAATGCCTACACGGCGAGAGACATGCGGCTTCTGCCGCGGGTTGCGCAACTGATCGCGGTGGCGGTGGAAAATGCCCTCACGCGTGAAGCGCTGGTACGGGAAAAAGAAAGACTGCAGACGTTACTCGAGGTCAACAACACGCTGGTGACGACCCGCGACCTGCAGAAGCTCTTTCCCGCGATTTCCGGTTTTATCCGCAGGATGATTCGACATGACTTCGCCAGCGTGGCGGTTTACGACGAGGCGGCCCACTCCTTGTCGTTCTACCCGTTGGATTCTCCCTTGACCGCGGGCTTGGCGGACGCGGACTCGACGGTTCCCGTCAGGGACACTCCGGCAGGCCACGCCTTGGTGGAGCGCAAGACCAAGATTTTTTCCAGCGAAGATCTGATGGGGATTCAGTCCAGTTTCGTAACCCAGATGTTGGACCGCGGAATCCAGTCGCTATGCTGCATTCCGCTGACTACGCGCAAAGGTGAACTCGGGACTCTGAATCTCGCCAGCCAGGATGCACACGCTATTGCCCCGAAGGATACCGGTTTTCTAGAGCAGGTGGCAGCGCAAGTGGCTGTGGCGCTGGACAATGCTCGCGCCTACCGCGAAATCGCAGACCTCACTAACAGACTAGCCAGCGAGAAGCTCTACCTGGAAGAGGAGATCCGGGCTGAGCTGAATTTCGAGGAGATTGTGGGAGAGAGTCCAGCGCTGAAGAAGGTCCTCTCCCAGGCAAGGACGGTTGCGTCCAGCGACGCCACCGTGCTGGTCCTGGGCGATACAGGAACCGGCAAGGAACTCATCGCACGAGCAATTCACCGCATGAGTTCCCGGAAAGACCGCGTCTTCGTCAAGTTGAACTGCGCCGCCATTCCCACCGGCCTGCTGGAGAGTGAACTCTTCGGTCATGAACGCGGCGCTTTCACCAGCGCCATCAGCCAAAAAGTCGGACGCCTGGAACTTGCGGACAAGGGCAGTTTATTTCTGGATGAAGTGGGAGATATTCCACTGGAGTTGCAGCCCAAGTTGCTGCGCGTTCTTCAGGATCAGGAGTTCGAACGGTTGGGTAGTACCCGGACTATCAAAGTCAACATACGACTGATCGCAGCCACCAACCGGGATCTGGCTCAGATGGTTTCGCAAAAGGAGTTCCGCAGTGACCTGTATTACCGTCTGAATGTGTTCCCCATCCACATGCCACCGCTGACCGAGCGGAGGACGGACGTCCCCAAGCTGGTGCGGCACTTCGTGCAGAAGTTTGCTCGCAAGATGAACAAGCAGATCGAGACCATTCCCACCGCCACTATGACTGCCCTCGTAAGCTGGGAATGGCCCGGCAATGTACGCGAGCTCGAGAATCTTATGGAGCGATCTGTCATCCTCTCGGAAGGACGTGTGCTCAACGTACCTATGGCGGAATTAGCCGGAACTCACTCGATTGCAGAAAGTGATGGCACGCTGGAGAGTTTGGAACGCCAGTACATCATTCGAGTGTTGCGCGAAACCGATGGGGTGATCGCCGGCCCGCATGGCGCTGCTGTGCGGCTGGGTATGAAACGTACGACTCTGCAATCCAGAATCTTGAAAATGAGAATCTCTCGCGAAGAATACCTGTGACAATTCGGGCCTCGGGCGTCGGACTTGAGACCTCGGACCAAGAACCAGACGTTAGCAGCTAGAGTCAGCAGCCCAAGGCCTGAGGTCCGAAGTCGGGGTCCGGCGCCCGGTTCTTTGTGACGATCCTTCGGCAGCGTGCCGTAGCCCCGGCATGCCAAGCCACTCCGAAAGTCGATCGTTAGCCTGTTCTGGGAAGGAATCTGTCCCGTCTTTCCTGTAACTTACGAGGGATGACCGGGTTTGGACCTCAGCCTGCGATAAGAGCTACCCGTGATGATCACCCGCAGGTGCAGACGATATCACCGAAATCGTGAGAAGTTGGCGCGATCCGGATGGCGGACGAAATCTGGAGCGACAGGAAGTGAGTATCGATGGTGTTGATCACGGGGCGCGATCAGGAGCGGTATCGGCGCAACCGGATTGAAGCCCTCCCACTCGATCGAATCACCCGAACGATCACGATCGGCGGCAAGAGGCAACCGCGCCTGGAAGTACTTTGTCTAAAGCCCGAAAACGGGCCTCCGGAGAAAATCTGTGCTGATCCGCTCTACCTGTTCACGTGCGCCATGCTCTGGCACAAGGGGGCGGACGCTGGCGCCGGCTGGGAACTTGTCCGAGGCATGAAATCAGCAGAACCAGGATCGTGGATCGCGACGGCGCTGCTGGCCGAAACCAAACATTTGCAATTGCGGGTTCGGGAGCCGCGTCGCGTCGTGGCCAGCCCGGGCACGCCGCCCCCGGAAAGCGGAACACCGATACGAGAGGTTGGCGAGGTGGTAGCGACGATGAATACTCCCTACGGTCTGGAAATCATTGAGAACTGCGTCAGCTGCAAATTGCGGCAAGACAAATGGTTTTGTGGCCTGTCTTCGGATGTACTGAAATCTTTCAGCGCTTCTAGCCACTTGAGCACCTACCCCGGAGGTGCAGTCTTGTTCGTGGAGGGCCAGATGCCTCGCGGCGGCCTGGTGCTCTGCTCCGGCAAGGTCAAGCTCTCGACGACCTCACGCGACGGCAAGGTGCTCATTCTGAAAATGGCCGTGCCGGGCGAAGCCCTGGGCTTGAGCGCGGTAATTTCGGGCACACCGTATGAACTAACGGCAGAGACAGTGGGCCCCTGCCAGGTGAACTTCATCGATCGCGAATCCCTGATGAAGCTCCTGGACAAGTACGGAGAGTTGGGACTGCACGCCGCTCAGGCGCTGAGCCGGGAGTTTCAGTCGGCTTACAGAGATATTCATGAACTGGTGCTGGCTCGTTCCTCCGCGGGCAAACTGGCCCGGCTGATACTTTCGTGGAGCGCCGGTCGAGGTCGGGAGGGCGGACCCAGCGAGGTTCGAATCCGCTCCAGTCTGACGCACGAAGAGATCGCGCAGATGATCGGTTCTTCGCGGGAAACTGTAACCCGATTATTGAGCGAGCTCAAAAAAAAGGAACTGATTCGCTTGGAAGGGTCAACCCTGGTGATCCGTAACCGAACTGCTTTGGAAGCGCTGGCTGCGTAGTAGTTGATCACAGTCAGTTTGGGCGGCCGCACTCCTCCAGCGGGCCGCCTCCCCTCCCCCGGAGGAGCACGAGCGAGGACGCTTGCGCCTGCATCGGCGATGGGAGTTTCGATACGGGTGCAAGCGTCCCCGCGGCTCGCTCAGGAAAATCTGTCGGCTGTCGAGGTGGCACTCAGGTTGACTCGAAGAGTCGAGGCACTCAACTAAACTTGATACTTCTGGTGTGATTGCGGCAGTTTCGCGGGCGAGGGCGCCCGCGCCACACGGGCTCACACTTATAGTCCGAACAGCTCGCGCAGGCGCTTGGTTTGAGCACGGCTGACTGGGATTTCAGTCTGCTTCTTGTCGTCCATTCGCAATTGGTAAGAACTCTTGAACCAGGGAACCACTTCCTTGATGCGATTGATGTTCACCAGGTAGGAACGGTGGGCACGCCAGAAGAGGTTGGGATCAAGGCTTTCCAGAAGTTCTTCCAGAGTACGGCAGTTGGACTGGCCCTCCATGCCACTGGGGCCACCGGTCACAACCGTAATGACGCCCTCCTCGATGGAGGCGAAGCCGATATCCTTCTGATTGACCAGGAAGAGCCGGCCGCCGGACTTGATCAAGAGTTTGGAGGCTTGCGGCTTCTGCGACTCCAGCATCCGGACTAACGTCTCCAGTTTGTCCGATGAGGCGCTTCCGGACTCCAATTTCTCGCGCACCTTCTGGACTGATTGCGCCACTCGTTTCCTGTCGAAGGGTTTGAGCAGATAGTCGACGGCATTAACTTCGAATGCCTTCACGGCGTACTGGTCGAAAGCAGTGGCGAAGACGATCTTGGGCAGAACGACTTTCTTGTCGAGAAGTTTCTTGATAACGCCAAAACCGTCGAGGCCTGGCATTTGCACATCGAGAAAGACGAGGTCAGGATTATGCTCGCGGATGAGGTTGACGCCTTCCACCCCGTTCTTGCCCTGGGCTACAACCTCCACGTCACCTACGTCTTTCAGCAGGAAGGCAAGTTCGTCGCGGGCAAGCTGCTCATCGTCCACGATGACGGCGGACAGAGGCATTCCTTCTCCTAATGGGCGCAATCAAAGTATAGCGAGTGCGCGATGAAAGTGCCATGGGGCGGACCTCGGACTTCGGGCGTCAGACCTCGGGCTGCAATTCATCGGTCTGACGCGCACGCTTTACGCCCGGGGTCCGACGCCCGGTTCCTGCGGTAAACTGGCGGCTCGATGAATTACATCTACGGGATCAATGCGGTTGCCGAAGCGTTGAAGGCACGAGGGCGGTCATTCGAGTGGGTGGGCGTGCTGAAAGAGCGTCACGACCTGCGCTTGCAGCGCGTAGTGGAGGAGTGCAGGCGGAACGGGGTTGCCGTACGCTTTCTGGGGCGCCCGGAACTAGACCGTATGGCTGGGAACAACGCTCACCAGGGCGTGGTGGCCATTACTTCCGCCAAGCAGTACAACGATCTGGACGACGTGGTTGCGGCCAAGCGGGGACAGTATTCGCTGGTCGTCGTGCTAGATGGAATTGAAGACCCGCATAATCTGGGCGCGATTCTTCGCACCGCCGACGCCTCGGGCGCGGATGGAGTGGTAATCCCCGAGCGTCGCGCCGCCGGAGTGACCGCGACAGTTACCAAGGCATCCGCGGGGGCGAGCGAGCACCTTCCTATTGCTAAGGTGACGAACATTGCGCGTACGCTGGAAGAGCTGAAAGAGAAAAATCTTTGGATCGTTGGGCTCGATGAGAGGGGTAAACAAAGTTACGATGCCCTCGACTACAACATGGATTGCGCGATTGTGCTGGGCTCCGAAGGCAAGGGTGTGCACGACCTTGTAGCGAGGAAGTGCGACTTCCTGGTTTCTATCCCCATGTTGGGGAAGGTGCCTTCCCTGAATGTGTCGGTCGCGGCTGGAGTCATGTTGTACGAAATCGTGCGTCAACGCAGGAAGAGCGCAGCGGATACGAAATGAAGGTTCTCCGCGTCCTTGGTGTGGTCTGTGGTTTGCTGGTTCAGGCCTACGCTCTGGATCGGGAGGCCTTTACTTTCACCAGCTACAACCTGGACCTTCGGATAGAACCGGAACAGCAGCGATTGGCGGCACGGGGCAAGATCACTTTGCGGAACGATTCCGCATCGCCGCAAAAGACCCTATCTCTTCAGATCTCTTCCACACTGGGTTGGCGATCGATCCAGCTCGATGGCAAACCGGCACAGTTCGCCTCCCAGCCTTATACCTCGGACATCGATCACACCGGCGCGCTTTCGGAAGCGCTCGTAACTCTACCCAGGGACATCCCGCCGAAGGGCACATTGGAAATCGAGGTTGGGTACGAGGGCATTATTCCGCTCGATGCGACCCGGCTAACACGAATCGGTGTGCCTGCGGAAGTTGCGAGGCACAGCGACTGGGACCAGATTGGCAAAATGTCTAGCGCCGTCCGTGGCATTGGATATGTGGCCTGGTATCCACTGGCAACCGAGTCGGCGAATCTGTCGGAAGGGAACAGCGTGTTCGAAACGGTCGCGCGATGGAAAGCGCGCGAAGTGGAGGCGCAGCTCAGGATGAGGCTTAGCAACTCCGGCGAAGGCACGCCTGCAATCCTGATATGTAATGGCGAGGCCGGAGGCTTGCGAACCTACCAACAGATGGGCAGAGCGTACGAAAGCGTCAACGAATGTACCTACCAGCCGCTCGCGGAGACCGTGCCGCTCTTTGTGATTGGCAACTATGAGGGCCTCGACCGGCCGGTGATTAACATCTCCTACATTCCTGATCACAAGCCGGACGCCGAGAAGTACGCGCTTGCAGCGCAACGGGTGGTTCCGTTCGTGACCGAGTGGTTTGGCACGCCCCGGGGACGAGCCGAGGTTAAAGCGGAAGTTGTCGAACTGAACGATGCCCTGGCCGCCCCGTATGAGAGTGGAAGCATGCTGCTTACTTCACTCAACATCGATTCCAAACTGGCCCAGTTCACGGCGGTTCACCAACTCACGCATGCCACGTTCTTCTCCCCGCGTCCGTGGATTTATGAGGGGCTGGCGCATTTTGCCCAGTCGGTCTACCGGGAACGGGAAAGCGGACGTGATGCGGCACTCGATTTCATGGGCCTCCATCGCACGGCGGTGGCGGAAGCGGAGAAGGCAGTTGCGGAGGCGCGCCACCCGCCTTCCGGCGAGCCTGATTCCCTGATCAATACCAGCGTCGAGGAGTTCTACCGCAGCAAGGCGATGTATGTCTGGTGGATGCTGCGCGACATGATAGGTGAAGCCGCGCTGAAACAAGTGCTTGCGGCGTATCGTTCGGACGCCGACAACTCGCCTGCCTACTTGCAGCATCTGATCGAAACGCAAGCGAAGCGCGATCTGCAATGGTTTTTTGACGACTGGGTTTATCGTGACCGGGGGCTGCCAGATCTTCGGATTGCATCGGTCTATCCTCGAAAGATGGCGGGCAATAACTATATTGTTACCGTTACAGTGGAAAATCGGGGAGACGCCGGCGCTGAAGTGCCGGTGACGCTCAAGATGGAAGATGGGCAGGTCGTCAAGAGGCTCGAAGTGCGCGGGAAGTCGGAAGCAACCGTCCGCATCGAGACCGTGTCCACTCCTTTAGAAATTGTCGTCAACGACGGCAGCGTGCCGGAAAGCGACATGAGCAACAATGTGTACAGGATTGAAATTCCAGGGAAGAGCAATTGAAGATTTCAGATTTAAGAGTTGAGATTTCAGATCTAAGATTTACCGGTTGGGAATTGCTGGAGCGACTGCGACCGAGGTCTTACAATCTGCAATCTGAAATCATAAATCTGAAATAATTTGTTTCATGTCGTGCGTGGGGAGGAAAGGTTTGGCCTACATCCAGTTTCTTGGCGCGGCTGGTACGGTTACAGGCTCAAAACACCTGGTCAACACCACCTCGGACTCCGGCGGAAAGGCTGGATTCCAGATGCTGATCGATTGCGGCATGTTCCAGGGCGCCAAGGAATGGCGGTTGCGAAACTGGCAGCCCATGCCGATTCCAGCCTCTGGCATCGAGGCCGTGATTTTGACTCACGCACATCTCGATCATTGCGGCTGGATTCCGCGGCTGGTGAGGGAAGGCTTCCACGGGCCGATCTACGCCACGCCTTCCACGATTGACTTGTGTGGAATCATCCTTCCTGACTCCGGGCATCTGCAGGAAGAAGACGCCAATTTCTACAACCGGCACAAGAAATCGAAACACCATCCGGCGTTGCCGTTGTACACGCTAGCCGAGGCAGAGGCCAGCCTGCAATATTTCAAGCCCGTACAGTTTGAAGAGACACGGCAACTCGCGCCCGGCGTTTCCTTTCGCTTTGTCAGAGCGGCGCACATCCTGGGATCTTCGATGGTGGAACTCGCGCTCAACGGCAATGGTCAAGCCAGAAGGCTCTTGTTCACTGGAGACATTGGCCGCGTGCGCGATAACCACGTTGCACCCGGTAAGGTTGTGCGCTCAGGGCCAACTGAGGGTGAGATCGCTGACGTTCTAGTGATGGAGTCTACCTACGGAAACCGCAATCATCCAACCGATGATCCCCGGCCAAAGTTAGCTGAGATCATCCGTCAGACAGTGCAGCGTGGAGGCAGCGTGGTTGTGCCCGCGTTTGCCGTCGAACGAACCCAGAAATTTCTCTTCATACTCAAGGAGCTGATGGAATCCGGCCAGCTTCCTCGCATTCCGGTGTATTGCGATAGCCCGATGGCGATCAAGGCGGTGGAAGTGTTCCTGAAACATGAAGAGGAGTGCAGTGACGAGACCTGCCGGTTGATAAGACAGTATGGTTCGCCGCTGCAGTGGCCGGGTTTTACATTTGCTCTAACTTCGGACGAATCGAAGAAGATCAATGCTACACAGTTTCCTGCAATCATCGTGTCGTCGAGTGGGATGGTGACCGGGGGCCGCATCCTACACCACCTGATGCAGCGGCTGCCCGATCCCAAGAACACTGTTATCTTCATTGGATTCCAAGCGCCCGGAACCCGCGGATTCACCATCAAGAGCGGTGCTCCCGAAGTGCGTATTTTCGGTGAGACGGTGGCCATCCGGGCGCAAATAGCGACGCTCGAGCAATTCAGCGATCACGCGGACACGCCAGAGCTACTGGAATGGCTGCACACGTTTCCCAGCAAGCCCGCGTTCACGTATCTGGTGCATGGCGAGCCGGCAGCGTCGTCGCAGCTTCGAGGCGCGATGGTGAAAGAGCTGGGTTGGAACGTACAGGTGGCGGAGTGGATGGAAAAGGCGATTGTGTAATTTGGTAATTTTGTAATTCAGTAATTGAACGTGCGGGAGTTCCTTCAATTCCCCAATTACCAAATTACTCAGTTGCCCGATGTCTGGAGCCGTTATGACGGAAAGCGACTTGAAAAAACATCTTGAGGCGGCGGAAAAGAGTCCCAAGCAGGTGGCCGCGGCGGTGTCAGGGCTGCCGGACAAAGTGCTGCGCTACAAGCCTGCTCCGGACAAATGGTGCATCCTCGAGATAATTGGCCATCTGGCCGATGTTGAGATCGTCTATGCCTATCGGCTCCGCCAGATGCTTGCCGACAAGAAGCCGGTGATTGCTCCGATGGACCAGGATGACTGGGCTCGCAACTTGGGCTACATGGAGACCCCTCCTGCTGAACTCGTTGCGCTCTACGGATTGAATCGGCACGCTAACCTGAAGCTATTGCAGCGCCTCAAGCCGGACGATCTGGAGAAGTCGGCGTTTCATCCGGAAACCAAGAAAGACATTACGGTGGCGGATCTGGTTGAACGAATGGGGACGCACGGGGCCAGCCATCTGGCGCAGATTGAAAGATTGAGAAAGGAAGCGAAGTAGCGGACCTCGGACGTCGGACCTCAGACCTCGGACTCCTGACCTCCGCACGTAGGTGCTTGAGCCGAGGTCCGACGGCTGACGCCCGACGCCGTCTCAAGTGAAATACGTGGTCGTAAACTGCACCAAAGCTTCCATTTTGGCGGTCGCGGCGCCTGAGTCGATGGATTGCACCGCCAGCGGCAAGGCATTTCCCAAGTGGTCGGCTTTCCCAGCAGCCACCAGAGCAGCGGCTGCGTTCAGCAAGACCACATCGCGCCGCGGTGACTTTGTGCCCGCAAGAATGTCGCGAATGATGGCGGCGTTGGTGTAGGCGTCGCCACCTGAAATGTCTTCCAGGCGGGCGCGCTCTATTCCGAACTCTTCCGGTGTGACCTCGTAGGTTCGAACACTGCCTTCACGTACTTCTGCGATGCGGGTTGGTCCGGTGATCGTGATCTCGTCCAGGCCGTCCAGTCCGTGGACCACCAAAGCGCGATGAAGGCCCAGCATGCTGAGTGCTTCGGCCACCTTTTCCACCAGTTCCACGGAATAGACGCCGACCACCTGGGCCGAAGCGTGAGCCGGGTTGGTCAGCGGGCCCAATAGATTAAAGATGGTCCGCAGCCGAAGTTCGCGGCGGGCCGGTTGGACGTATTTCATGGCGGAATGCATGGAGGGTGCGAACAGAAACACCATGCCGACGTCCTCCAGACAACCCGCCAGCACTGCGGTGGGCAGGTTGATCTTTACGCCCAGGGCTTCCATCACGTCGGCTGAGCCGCACTTTGAACTCAGACTGCGATTGCCGTGCTTGGCCACGCGCACACCGGTTCCGGCGACCACGAACGCTGTAGCGGTAGAAATATTGAATGTGCCGGAGGCGTCGCCGCCGGTGCCGCAGGTATCAACCAGCGCGTCACGTTCGGTACCGGTGACCGCCAGGTTGGCATTTTCGTGAACAGGCAATGGCTCAGCCTCGGCGCGGATGGCTTCGGCAAAGCCCACAATTTCTTCCACGGACTCGCCCTTCATGTGCAGTGCAACCAGCAGGGCGGCGATTTGCGCGTCGGTGGCGCGGCCGGAAAAAATCTCCGTCATGACGGCGCGGGCCTCTTCACGGCTCAGCGATTCACGGCGGTCGGCAATGCGCTGGAGAACCTCTGTGAGCATGGACTGGATTATAAGGGTTCCCGGAAACGCGCACCGCCGCGCTGCAAACGATCGCGGTGGGCCGTTCGACCATTCGGTGAGAGAGACAGGTTTGCCCTATCCGTAGCGGTTCTATAAAATCAAACGTTGCTACCCGCTGCCCTAAGCTGCAAGCCGAGCTTTGCCGATAGGTCCAGTCAGCAATCTTTATGAAAATTCATGAATACCAAGCCAAGGGAATCCTGAAGAAGTACGGGATCGCGGTGCCGCGCGGCGAAATGGCGGAAACGGTGGCAGCCGCGGAAGCGGCGGCAAAGAACTTGTTTGGAGCCGGATCAACCGGCGTCGTGGTCAAAGCCCAGATCCACGCGGGTGGGCGCGGCAAAGGTGGCGGAGTGAAGATTGCCAAGTCGGTTGAGGAGGCTACCGCACTTGCCGGTAAGATTCTCGGGATGACGCTGGTGACGCACCAGACCGGGCCTGAGGGCCGCGTCGTGCGACGGCTGCTGATCGAGGAGACCTTGCCCATTGAGAAGGAGCTTTATCTGGGAATCGTTATTGACCGCGCTGAAGCTCGGCCTGTGTTTATGGCTTCCGCGGCGGGCGGAATGGAGATCGAGCAGGTTGCGGCGGAAAATCCAGCTGCAATCCTCAAGGAATATATCGATCCCGGTATGGGTCTGGAAGCCTTTCAGGCGCGCAACCTGGCGTTCGCGCTCGGACTGAAAGCCGCACAAATCAATCAGGCAGTCCAGTTCATGACTCGCTTGTACCGGGCGTTTGAAGAGACGGATTCGTCGCTGATGGAGATCAATCCGTTCATCACCTGTACCGATGGCCGCCTGTTCGCGCTCGATGCCAAAATGAATTTCGATGACAATGCGATGTTCCGGCACGCCGATCTCCGCGACCTGCGCGATGTTACCGAGGAAGATCCGCTGGAAGTGGAAGCCTCGAAGTACAGTTTGAACTACATCAAACTGGACGGCAATGTGGGTTGCATGGTGAACGGCGCCGGGCTCGCTATGGCAACCATGGACATCATCAAATACGCGGGCGGCATGCCTGCGAACTTTCTGGACGTGGGCGGAGGAGCCAACGCCGAACAGGTTACGCACGCCTTCGAAATCCTGCTCAGCGACAAAAATGTGAAGGCGGTATTGATCAATATTTTTGGTGGCATCCTGCGAGTGGACACGCTGGCGACTGGCGTGGTGGAAGCGGCCAGGAAGACACAGATTCAGCTTCCGATCGTTCTCCGGCTTGAAGGTACCAACGTCGAAGCTGGGCGCGATATTCTGAAACAGTCAGGTTTGAATTTTATCGTTGCTGAGACCATGAAAGACGCTGCGGAAAAGGTAGTGGCCGCGGCGAGCGCGCCTTAGCGGGCGGCTGAAAAGCAAGTTCTTCGACTACGCGACTGCTTCGCTCAGGATGACACGGTTTATGAGGGTGAAAAGAAATAATAATGAGCATTCTGGTAAATAAATCGACGCGGGTAATCGTGCAGGGCCTGACCGGTCGGGAAGGCACATTTCACGCCAAGGCTTGCGCAGAGTATGGCACGCAGATCGTGGGCGGAGTCACTCCCGGTAAGGGAGGTAGCACGCACGAAGGCTGGCCTGTCTTCAATACGGTTCAGGAAGCAGTGGACAAGACTGGGGCGGATGCATCAGTCATCTTTGTCCCTCCGCCCTATGCCGCCGACGCGATCATGGAAGCGGCTGACGCCGAGGTGGAATTGATCGTCTGCATCACTGAAGGTATCCCGACGCTCGATATGGTTCGCGCCTGGGAGTTTCTGCAAAATAGGCGCTCGCGGCTGATCGGGCCCAACTGCCCGGGCATCATTTCGCCGGGGCATTGCAAGATCGGCATTATGCCCGCCCGCATTCACAAGGAAGGCCCGGTGGGAATCGTGTCACGGTCGGGGACGCTCACCTACGAAGCCGTTTATCAGCTGACTACGCGTGGGATCGGGCAATCCACGGCGATCGGCATCGGCGGTGATCCTATCATTGGCACCAATTTCCTGGATGCGCTTGAGTTGTTCAATCGCGATCCGCAGACCGAAGCGGTGATCATGATTGGTGAGATTGGCGGTAACGCCGAGGAAACCGCGGCCGATTACATAAAGACGCATATGAAAAAACCGGTAGTTGGATTTATCGCCGGCCAGACTGCGCCTCCGGGCCGGCGCATGGGCCATGCTGGGGCGATTATCTCCGGCGGGAAGGGAACGGCTGCGGAGAAGATCAAGGCCATGGAAGCTGCGGGAATTCGAGTTGCCAAATCTCCGGCGGATATCGGCGAAACTGTGGCAGCGGTGATGGGAGTGAAGGTTTAAGATTCAGTTGTCAGATACCAGTTCCCGGTTCTCAGTTAACATTCTCGGCGAATAACCAAGGACTAACAACCAACACCAATGAAAACACTTCAACGTACCCTGACTATTGTTAAACCTGACGCTGTCCGCAAGAAGGCGGTCGGCGACATCATCGAGCAATTCGAGAAGAATGGCTTCAATATCCTGTGCATGAAAATGCTGGAGATTTCCAAGCATCAGGCCGAACAGTTCTATGCGGTCCACGCGAGTAAGTCATTCTTCAATTCGCTGACTGACTTCATGTCCAGCGGTCCCATCGTGGTGTTGGCGCTAGAGAAAGAAAACGCTATCGCCGACCTGCGCAACCTGATGGGTGCCACCAATCCGGCGAATGCGGAAGAAGGCACCATTCGCAAGAAGTGGGCCACCAGCATCGAGTACAACGCAATTCATGGCTCCGATGCCGATGATACCGCCAGGTTCGAGCTAAGCTTTTTCTTCGCAGGATACGAACTGGCGCAGTAAGTCTTGCTGACGACCGAAGACCGACGACTGACGACAGGTGTTCCATGCCATTGATTCAGGTCACAATGCTGACCGGCCGCACCGCTGATCAGAAACGCAAGCTGGCACAGCGCATTACTGACGCCATGGTGGAAGAGGCGGGCGCTCGCCGCGAGGCGATCGTGGTGGCTTTCCATGAAGTGTCGAAGGAGAGTTACGCTTCGGGCGGGGTATTGATGGCCGATAAAGGTAAGTGACGGCTTGCAAAGGAAACGCGGGCGAGGGCGCCCGCGCCATATGGGTCATTGCCACATGGTCAGTCTAGTCGGCTGTAAAGATGGCCTTCGACGCGATCGCCAAATTTTGGTAATTCTTTTTTCGCGTATTGCAGGAAGTGGGACGCGGCGCGGTGGGCTTCGAGGGCGGCATCGTCCTTGTACTGCTCATAGATGAAGAAGCGGCGAGACTCGGTCTTGTGGCGGTGGACCTGGTACATGACGCAGCCGGGTTCCTTCCGTGATTCCTCGGTCAGCTTGGAAAAAATTCCAGCCATCTCGGTCTCCCGGCCTACTTTCGCCATCCATGTTACCGCCAGCACAACCATCACCTGCTCCCTGGGTTGGATTTTACTGAACTGCGGCTTTCTGTCCGGTCAACGCGTTGAGTTCAGCGGCGAAGCCGTCCACAAACATAGTTTGCTCGCGCCCCGGTCCGGTGGAAACCATGCCGACCCGGGCTCCGCTTTCCTTCTCGAGAAAGTTCAGATACTCCCGCGCCGCCTTTGGCAGCTTTTCCAGCTGCGTGATGCCCTGCGTGGAGGTACGCCACCCAGGCATAGTACGGTAGATGCACTCGATCGCATCATAACCACTGGCGTGTGCGGGAATTTCCGCAGTCTCCTTGCCATCGATCTTGTAACCGACGCAAACTGGAATCTCGGGTAACTCATCCAGCACGTCCAGCTTGGTTACCACCAGCCAGGAGGTGCCGTTAATCATGCCAGCGTATCGCAACAGAGGCAAGTCGAGCCAGCCGCAACGGCGAGGACGCCCAGTCACCGCGCCATACTCGTTGCCCCGCGCCCGCAGTAAGTCTCCACGCTCGTCATGAGCTTCGCTGGGGAACGGCCCTCCGCCCACCCGCGTGCAGTATGCCTTGGTAACACCAATCACGGTGTTAATGGCGGTCGGAGCCACTCCGGTTCCGGTAACCGCTCCGCCCGAAGTAGCGCTGGAAGAGGTCACGAATGGATAGGTGCCATGGTCGATGTCGAGCATCGTGCCCTGCGCGCCCTCAAACACCACGGACTCGCCCGCCGCAATCGCCTGATTCAGCAGCGCGGCCGTGTCGCAAACAAACGGCGCAACTTTGGCTGAGGCCTCGGCGTACTCCTGATACATCTTGTCCGGATCGAGGGGTTCGGAGTTGAACAATGCGTGCGCGATCATGTTCTTCTCGCGGCAGGCGTTTTCGATGTGTGTTCGAAGCAGCTTCAGATCGAGCAGATCCGCAACCCGCAGGCCGCGCCGGCCCATCTTGTCTTCATAGGCCGGTCCGATGCCGCGGGAAGTGGTGCCGATCTTCACCCGCCCGGGAGCATTTTCCGAAGCCAGCTCGATCATGCGATGGTACGGCAGGATCACATGAGCGCGGTTGCTGACGAACAAGCTGCCGTCCACCTTCACGCCAGTCTCGCGCAAAGCGGCAACTTCCTTGAGCAGGGCAATCGGATCGAGCACCACGCCATTGCCGATTACACTACGGCAGCCGGGACGCAGGATGCCGCACGGAATAAGCTGCAGAATGAATTTCTTCCCGTTGATAATGACGGTGTGTCCGGCATTGTGGCCGCCAGCATAGCGGGCAACGACGGAGAAATTTTCCGAGAGAACGTCGACAATCTTGCCTTTACCCTCGTCGCCCCACTGCGCACCTACGATGACCGCAGTCTTACCCTTCTTCAAAAGTAAACTCCGTGGAACAGGATGGCGGCCGCCGCGGACCGCATAACAAAGTCGCACACACTCTATGCCATGAGGAACTTCTTTACATTGAATTGCAGGGAAAAAAGGGGCTGATGTGTAGTGGTAATGATACCCTGCCGGACAGCGGATGAGCAATTCTGGAGGCAGTCGTCAGTCGTGGGTCTTCGGTCGTCAGCACACAACCTGGCTGACGACTGAAGACTGACGACCGACGACTGTAAACTGTCTTCATGCCTGAACTACCCGAGGTTGAGACTATCGCGCGTGGCCTGGACAGCCGGGTGACCGGGGATGTGATCGAGTCAGTCTGGCTGGGATCAAAGCCCGAGCCGTTGAAATCCCCTGCTGCCGAGATCGCGGCTACGCTGGAATCGCGGCGAATTGCAGCAGTGCGCCGGGTGGGGAAGCACATCGTCCTTGATCTCGAATCCGCCCGTGTGGCTCCGGCGCCCCTTCGACAAGCTCAGGGCAGGCTCTCGCCCGCGAAAAGGCACAACAGTACGCGCGGCCCGAAACCACGCAGCGGTTCTCCAGGCAAGGGTGCCCGGCCCGCACAGCCCGACGCACAATCGCCCGCCCAGTGGATCGTTCACCTGGGGATGACCGGGCGGCTGCTGGTTTGTCAGCCCGATGTTGAAATCGCAAAACACACCCATGCTGTTGTGAAGTTGACCTCGGGCAGGGAATTGCGTTTCGTCGACCCCCGGCGCTTTGGGCGCCTGAGTGTGACACACGGTTTCGAGGCAGCGGGCTCTGAGCCACTTGCGGTCCAACTCGATCCGTTTGTACGCCTGTTTCGGGGCCGCAAGACGCCAATCAAGAGCGCCCTTCTAAACCAAAAGCTCTTGAGCGGAGTGGGCAACATCTACGCGGATGAATCGCTTTTTCGGTCGGGAATCCGGCCGCGGCGGCGAGCGGCATCCCTTACGCGCGACGATCTAGGACGGCTTCACTTATCTCTTCGGGAGGTGCTTCAGGAGGCGATTTCGCTGGGTGGCTCCTCGGTTTCCGACTACGTTGACGCCGATGGCGAAGAGGGTTTCTTTCAACTTCAACACCGGGTTTATGGCCGGGAAGGGGAACCCTGCTTGGTCTGCAAGACGGCGATCAAGCGGGTGGTTATCGCAGGTCGCAGCAGTCACTATTGTTCGAAGTGTCAGAAGTAGCGCCAGATCCTGGTTGCCCGGTAACCAAGCCAGCAATCTTGAAAAGTTGCAATCCGAAATTTGGTACGCTACCTAACCTATGTCCAACTTCTCAATCGGTGTCGATCTAGGCGGGACTAACCTTCGCATCGCCGCGGTGAATCAGCAAGGCGATCTGATGGAGAAGGTCACGCTCGGCACTCGAGTGGCGCTGGGAAAAGATCATGTCATCCGTGAGATGTGCGATGCGATTCGTGTTCTTGCCGTCAAGTACAGCGACGCGGGATCGCTACAGGGAATCGGTGTTGGAGTGCCGGGAATCATTGACATGAAGACGGGCATGCTGCGCGAGTCGCCCAACTTGCCGGGCTGGGCGGGATCTCCGGTGCAAGCTCAGATTGAGCAGCGCCTGGGTACACGTGTGATTCTCGAAAATGACGCCAACGTCGCGGCTCTGGGTGAAAAATGGCTGGGTGCGGCAAAAGACGTCGATGACATGATCATGTTGACGCTGGGGACCGGAGTGGGCGGCGGGATCGTCCTCGAAGGCCGCATCTGGCATGGTATGACCGGAATGGCGGGCGAGTTTGGTCACATGACCGTGGAGCCTGAAGGGCCGCAATGCGGATGCGGCAACCGCGGTTGCGTGGAGCAATATGCTTCCGCGACCGCGGTGGTCCGAATGGCGAAAGAGGCGATCGCCTCCGGGCGCGCAGCCGGGCTGGCGAGTGCGGCAAACTCAGATCCGGAGTTTAGCGCCAAGGCGGTCTACAATCTGGCGATTCAAGGGGACGAAGAAGCCAGGAAAATCTTCGGCCGGGTGGGTCGCGCCCTGGGAATCTGTATCGGCAACCTGGTGAATGCATTCAACCTCCCTATGTATGTTGTCGGCGGAGGAGTTTCCAGTGCATGGGAAGCATTTTCCCCGTTCATCTTTGAGGAGCTGAGGCAGCGCTGCCTGGTCTACGCAGCCACCGCCACACGCTCGCCACACTCGAATGCGCAGGGCGCTTCGGCGCAGGTTGAGTCCGAGGGGCCGACCAGGACGGTCATCACGCGGGCTTTGTTAGGCAGCGACGCAGGATTGTACGGCGCCGCGCAATTGCCAATGACGCGGGGCAACTAGCTTATCGCGCACAATCCTTTAGCTTCTGTAGCGCCCTCAAAAGCGCATCATTCTGTTCGGGAGTTCCGATCGTGATGCGGATCGCTTGCGGAGCGCCCCACTGCTCCAGCGAGCGAACCGCAATTCCCTCGTGCTGCAGGCGTTGCGCAAACGTCGTGGCGTTCCGATTTAGTTCGCAATATAGGAAATTCGCCCAAGGGACGGGGGTTGCGTAACCAAGTTCGGAGAGCGCCGAGATGAGCCGCTCCGATTGATCTGTGTTGTTTTTGACGGCCTTACGAATATGACCTTCGTCGTCGAGGGCTGCCAGAGCCCCGGCCTGGGCCAGGTTCGAGACGCAGTACAGGGCACGCTGCCGTGAGATGTGCTCCATTAGCTTGGCTGGGGCAATCCCATACCCAACCCTCACTCCAGCCAGCCCATGTACTTTGGAAAACGTCCGCAAGACCACAACGTTGCGTCCCGCTCGCACATAGTCGTGTGAACGCGAATAGCTGACGCCACGTTTGGTGGCAAAGTCGGCAGCAAACTCGTAGTAGGCCTCGTCCAGCACGACGACCACATGTTTTGGGATTTTGTCTAAGAGCTGATCGACTTCGTCAGCCGTGACCACGGTGCCAGTGGGATTATTGGGGTTTGCCAGAAAGATGATGCGGGTGTCTTGATTGACCGCTGCAGCAATCCCGCGCAAATCGAAGCTGTCGCGGAGCATCGGCACTTCGATCAATCGAGCATTCGCCGCTTGCGTCGCAATACGGTAAACGATAAAAGACCGCTCACTGGTAACCGCATTCGAGCCATTCGCCAGGAACGTCCGCGCGAGCATTCCCAGAAACTCCGTCAGGCCGCCGGTGACAAGGATTTGTTCGGTGTTTACATCGTGCAGTTCGGCAAGCCTGCAGCGCAGAGCGGAAGCATCGTCATCGGGATAGCTTCCGCAGTCTGCAAGCGCGGCTTGCATGGCCCTAACGGCGAGTGGCGAGGGTCCAAGCGGGTTCTCGTTCGAATCCAGTTTGATCGGCGTAGTCAAGATGTTGGCGCGGGCGTCCCGCCCGTGCTTACCTCCGGCAATGCCTATTCACTTGACGGCAGATTTCAGGCGGGTGACTTCTTTGAGCGTCAAATGCCGGAATTTTCCCGGAGGTACATCGAGCTGCAGTGGCCCGTAGCGCACTCGCTTGATTTTTTCCACATGATGGCCCACGGCCTCAAACATCCGCCGGATCTGCCGGTTTTTCCCTTCGATCAAAGTGACTTCGTACCAGGGGTTATCCGCCTCACGAATCGCTTCGATCTTGGCCGGCGCGGTTTTCGACCTTTTGCCGCCTTTCGACTGGATGAAAACCCCGGAACGCAGTTTAGCCAGGTTCTCGACAGAAGGTGTGCCCGCCACTTTCACCAGATAGGTCTTGGGGACGTGGGATGAGGCTTTCATCAGCGCGGCTGCAAGCTCACCATCGTTGCTCAGCAAAAGCAGGCCTTCGCTGGCGTAGTCGAGTCGCCCCACTGGATAAACTCGCACTCCCACGCCGCGGAGCAGGTCCATCACAGTGGGCCGCCGCTCGGGATCGCTGACCGCTGTGATGTATCCTTTGGGTTTGTTCATCAGTAGGTAGACGCTCTTTTGCGCGCCGTGCAGCAGCTTGCCATTTACACGGATGTGATCCCGCTCGGCGTCGGCTTTGCTACCCAGTTCCGTGACCACCTGCCCGTTAACCGAAACCAACCCGCCGACCATGAGCTGCTCGGCCTTTCGCCGTGATGCGATTCCTGCGGCGGCAATAATCTTTTGCAGACGATCAGCGGGCATGGGATTTCAACTCTCAGTCTAACGACAGATGTTTACTCGGTGATAGGGCAAGCGCCGTAAGAAAATAAGCCGGCCCAGTTCTGAGCTCAACGCAGCTTCAGGCGGCCGGATCCTTTTCGCCCGCAACAGGTTCGCCGGCGACGAGCGGCTCAGAGGGGACAGGTTCGAGTTCATCGCTCGGCTCAGACGCAACGAGTGCAGACTCAGACTCAGATACAACTCGCCCGTTGGTGCCGTCGATCGAAGCACCATTTTCCGCCGCGCCGTCTGACAAGGGAAGCACCTCGCTCTGGAACGACTCCGCGACCAGCTTCTCGAACTCCTCCATACTGGGCAGTTCGCCAACGTCCTTGAGGCCAAAGCGCAAAAGGAATTCCTTGGTCGACTTGTAAAGAATAGGCCGGCCGATGACCGCCTTCCGGCCTGCGGTGGTGATGAGTTTACGATCCAGTAAAGTGGCGATGACTCCACTCGAATCCACGCCGCGAATTTCGCTGATCTCAGGGACGGTAACCGGTTGCTTGTAGGCGATCACCGCCAGCGTCTCCAAGGCGGGAAGAGACAGCCGTATCGGTGGCTTCAGACTTTTGGCGAAGTCACGCACCATGTCATGCTGCTCGGGCTTAGTGGACATCCTGTATCCGCCGGCTACCTGGCGAATTTCAATGCCGTGATCGGATGTGGCGTAGTCTGCGATCAGCTCTTCCAGCGCGGCGCGCACGCGTGATTTCACATCCGCGTCGTCTGCTGAACCCTCCACGACCACCGACTCCTTTACCAGTTGCACGATATGATCGAGCGTAATCGGCGTCTCCGCCGCGTAAATGATAGCTTCAAGTTTAGCTTTAAGACTCATTGGTTAAGTGCCCCACAAATCAGCATTAGTGATGTGGGCGCGAGCGTCCGCTCGTGCTGGCCCGAGCCTTGCCGCTGCCGCACGAGCGAGACGCTCGCGCCCACATACTTCCACATTTCCGATCTAGCGCCAGTCATCGCGCACCGCCGCTGGCTCGGCGGCGACCGTTTCAAAACCGGTGTGTTTGCGCAGCAGTATCTCCCCAAAAAGACGGTCTTGCCGTAGTTGAATGGCTTGCAGGCGGACCATCTCCAGCAACGCAAGAAACATGCAGACCAGCGCCTGGTGCGAATTCACATTGCGCAGGATCTGCTTCAGGCGTAGTGGCCTGTCTTCAAGCGCGAGCCTCCGACGCAGATAGTCAATCATCTGCCCAACCGTGACGGTCTCCTCGTCCACCTGGATCATGGGGCGAGTGCGGGCGCGCTCCATTATTTGCTGGAAGGTTCTTACCAGATCAATCACGTCGGCGGCGATCTCCGGCTCGGTCCCCTCGGCATCCATGAATTCCTTGATAGACGGGTTGGACCGCACGGCGTCTTCAATCTGCTGCTTCTGCAACAGCATCTGCGCCGCTGACTTGAACTTTTCGTGTTCGATGAGCCGGTTGACCAGTTCGGCGCGCGGATCGTCCTCGGCGCCGGCCAGCGCGTCGGGATCACGCGGCAGCAGCATCTTCGACTTGATGTGGATTAGCACCGCCGCCATGTAGATGAATTCGGCGGCAACATTTACATCCAGTTCACGCAACTTCTCCACGTAAGCCAGGTATTGCGCAGTGATGCGCGCGATCGGAATATCGTAGATATCTATATCTTGCTTGCGAATCAGATCCAGCAGAAGGTCGAGAGGGCCCTCGTAGACATCGCTGACCATCACCGAGAAAGGGAAGTCGCTTTCCGGTGTCGGCTTCTGCGCGGACGGCATCTGCACCACCGGCGCCAGCGCTCCGGTTTCCGGGGAGGCCGTTTCATGCGACGCGATTTTAAGATTTTCAGCCATGGTTCCCTGATTTGCCGTTACCCGTTGCACTCGACGCGCTTCAAGAGGACTCGTACTCGAGCGACATCCCCATCGCCTCACGCACCTCGTTCATGGTAGCCCCGGCTACCTTGCCTGCCCGGGACGAGCCTGCCTCCAGAATATCCCAGGCCAGGCGCGGATTGTCCTCATATTTCTTTCGCCGCTCCTGCATCGGATTGAGAACGCTGACCAAGGCGTCCGCCGCCCACCCTTTGCACTCGATGCAACCGATGCCGGCTGAGCGGCAACCTTCGTCCACTTTCATGATAGTCGGCCGGTCGCTGAAAATCTTGTGCAGATCGCCTACTGGACAGACATCGGGATTACCAGGATCGCTGCGGCGTACCCGCGCCGGGTCGGTGACCATGGTCTTGAGCTTCTGCCGCACCACCGGCTCGGGATCGGTGAGCAGGATGGTGTTGCCATAAGACTTGGACATCTTCCGGCCGTCGGTCCCCGGCAGCTTGGCGGCCGGTGTCAGCAGCGGCTGCGGCTCGGGAAAAACGTACGAGCCTTTGCGGGTATAGAACATGTTGAAACGCCGGGCGATCTCGCGAGTCAGCTCGACGTGGGGAACCTGATCTTCGCCCACCGGAACAAAGTCACCCTTGTAAATGAGGATGTCCGCCGCTTGCAGCACCGGATAGCCTAGAAATCCGTAGGTGCTCAGATCCTTTTCGGCAATGTTTTCGCGCTGCTCTTTGTAGGTGGGGACACGCTCCAGCCAACCCAGCGGCGTGATCATGGAAAACAGCAGGTGCAACTCGGCATGTTGGGGAACGTGCGACTGGATGAACATCGTGCAGCGCTCGGGATCGAGCCCGGCGGCCAACCAGTCGAGCAATACTTCCAGCGAGTTCTCTTTGATCTTTGAAGTATCGGCGTAATCGGTGGTGAGCGCATGCCAGTCTGCCACGAAGAAGAAGCAGTCGTACTGGTCCTGCATGCGCACCCAGTTGTCCAGCGCACCGACATAGTTCCCCAGATGCAGCCTGCCGGTGGAGCGCATACCGCTGAGCACGCGTTTGCGTTGGCTTGAGCGAGAGGTCATCAGATTCTCAGGAGAACGCCTATGAAAAGTGCGAAGACCGGGTTGATCAGTCTTGTCAGGAGACCGCCGCCCCAAAACACCAGAAGCAGGAGGCCGAATGTGCCCACGGTATCGTAAATCCGAAGCATTCCGGCAGGCAGCAGATGGCGCAGCACATGACTGCCATCGAGAGGCGGAACCGGGATGAGGTTGAAGACGCCGAGCACGATGTTGATCACCATCAACTCGAATATCAGCTTGCACAATGGCACAAGGAGCGAATTGGTGTCCGCGAAGGCCGAACCCTGGAGCGTTCCGAAAACTATCTGCTCTCCTATGGGAGAGGCATTCTTCACCACGATAAGAATTAGTACGGCGCCGCTGGCAACCACAAAGTTGCTGATCGGCCCGACCACCGAAGTGAGAATGTCATCGAGCACGGGGTTCTTGAAATTTCGCGGATCGACCGGCGTGGGCTTGGCCCAGCCCAGAACCGGCAGGTGAGTTAGCATCGCAACGGCGGGCAGCAGCAGGGTTCCGAACAGATCAATATGCTTGATCGGATTGAGCGTAATCCGGCCCAGCATACGAGCCGTCGGATCGCCGCGCAGATTGGCCATCCAGGCGTGCGCCGATTCGTGAACGCTGATCGCGAACAAGAAAGCGATCAACTGAAACACGACGTCCAGGATGTCAATGTGTTGCAGATTCATGCGAGACTGGTTTCGATACTAACACGCGAAGCCCTGATATCGCGCGGTTCCACAGCGGACTGTCATCCTGAGGAAGAGGAGTCCTTCGCTCGGCGAAGGACTCCCGACGAAGGACCTGCGCATTTCTTCGCGACCGCAGGCAACGGTGCTGAGGGCGACATCAGAGGCGGTTGGCGCGGAATGCAGAGGTCCTTCGCTTGCTTTCGCCCGGCTTCGCCGGACGAAAGACTGCGCTCAGGATGACAATGTGGTGAGTGTCAGGTATGACACGAAATGCGTCGAACAGGCCAGCCGAGGGCTAGCGCTTTTCCAGAGACTTTCGCAGCTCTTCCGGCGCGATCGATTTTGTCTTGATCGCCTTGGCGGGAATGCCGCCGACCACGGTGAAGGGATCAACATCTTTTGAAGCGACTCCCATTGAACCCACCATTCCGTGTTCGCCAACCTTAACGCCGCTCAACACCGTCGCATGATAGGTGATGCGCGCCTTGGGCCCGATTTCAGTCTTGTGATTGCTCACAATCATGCCGTCGTTGAGATCGTGAGCGTGCGAGTAGACGTTGGCATAATCGGAAACGGACGACCCTTCGTGAATAATGATTTCGCCTCGGTCGTCGAGCAAGACATATTTGTGGATGGTGCAATTGTCTTCCACGGTCAAGTTGTAGCCGAAGGAAAACTCCACGCCGTGGAAAATCTTCACGTTATTGCCGCAATGTTTGAAAACGTGTCGGGCCAGCATGGCTCGCATCTTGTGCCCCAGCCAGTGATTCAGACCGACAGGAGACCGGTCGTACATCATCCAGAACCAGATCAACGGCTTGCGTTCACCATATTTCGCGGCATCGGCGTCGCCGTATGACTCAGGTTCCAACGTGGCATTGCGTGGATCAAACGAGTGAACCAGGGTTTGCATCGCTAGCGGCGCAGCAGGATCGGGAGCGACGTAGGGGCGTCCCAGATAGAGTTCATGCAACGCTTCGCGAACCACATTGCTGCGGCGCTCTGAGTCGCGATTCGTGAATTCACGATCCAGTTCGTCAATCCATGCCAGAAAGGCTTTCTCGGCATCTGGGACAGGCTTGAGAACACGATATTCATATCGCGGCATGGCACCTCGCTTTGGTTGTCGGGACGATTAAAACATAACACAGGGTTTGAGCTTGAAACATGCGACGGCCCCGCCGCGATCGCCTGATTTGGAAGCCGCGGACACGACCCGATGTTCTATAATGCGCCCCGCGATGAAAGCAGAAAAAACGAAAGCAAAGAAAACCGCGAAGCCGCATCCCATGCCGGTGGACGCGCTGGTTTACCCACGCTTCTCCGGGGTGCCAACATTCATGCGGTTGCCGCACATTCCGCATCCCGAAGAACTCGACCTTGCGTTGATCGGCATTCCTTTCGATGGAGGCACAACTTATCGCCCGGGCGCACGCTTTGGACCGCGAAACATTCGCGTGCAATCGGCCATGATCCGGCCCTGGAATCCGGTGTTGAAAACCAATCCGTTCGAGAAGTGGCGCATCGGAGACTTCGGCGATCTCTCGATCAACCCGCTCTCGATTGAAGACACCTACCAGCGAATTACGGAGCAGCTCGGCGACGTGCTGCGCGCAGGGGCGCGTACGGTCTGCGTCGGCGGTGATCATTCCATTCTGCTGCCCATTCTTCGGGCTATTCACAGGCACTTTGGCCCGGTTGGTTTCGTGCAACTCGATGCCCACGGCGATACCTGGGGCGGATACTTCGGCAGCCCGCATTCCCACGGTACGCCGGTAAAGTACGCCGTCGAGGAAGGGCTAATTGAAAAAGGCTACGCGCTTCAGGTGGGACTGCGCGGCCAGGTGTACTCCGATACTGACTTTGATTTCGCCCGCAAGCACGGCATCAAAATTGTAACTTCGGAAGAATTTCATCGTGGCGGAGTCGAACTGGTCAAACGCCATCTAAAAAAGTTACAGGGCCGGCCGGTGTACGTCACGCTGGACATTGACGTCGTCGATCCCGCGTTTGCGCCGGGCACAGGCACGCCACAGGTGGGCGGTCTCTCCAGTCCGCAAATTCTGGACCTGGTACGCAGCCTCAAGGGAATGAAGCTGGTGGGATGCGATCTGGTCGAGGTTTCGCCGCCATACGATAACGGAGAAATTACCTCGCTGCTGGCGGCGAATTTGCTGTACGAACTGTTGTGCCTGTTCTAGCCAGACCCATTCAACCCCGGCAACGGTTAGGAAATCTCCTTTGATCACTCTTGCCCGCAAGCTCCGCGTGGTCGATTACTTCACGCTGGGATGGGGCACCATGGTCGGCGTCGGCTGGTTGGTTGTTATGGACGACTGGCTGCTGCGTGGCGGCGTCCTGGGCGCTGTCCTCGGATTCGCCATCGGTGGCGCTCTGCTGCTTCCCGTCGGCTACGTCTACGCCCGGCTGGTCAAGGCGATACCCGACGCATCCGGCGAAGTCGCCTATACCGCGAAGGTTTTCCCTCAGTCCATCAGTTACGCCACCGGATGGATGATGGTGCTCTCCTACTTCATCGTTTGTCCGTGGGAAGCCGTTGCTGTCGGAAAGATTGCAGCTTACATTTTCCCGGCGCTCGATTCGGTAGAGGTTTACCGGATCGCCGAACGGCCCGTGTACTTGCCCCACCTGCTCATCGGGTTGGGACTTACCGGACTTATCACGCTGCTCAACTACCGCGGTGTCCGCCTCAGTGCCACGTTTCAGAACTGGACAACTTTCGGAACGCTGGCACTTTTCATTGTGTTCGTCAGCGTGGGAGTCAGCCGGGGTTCGCCGCGCAATTTTCCGCCACTGTTCACGCATGGCGGGTTTGTCTCTGTGCTGCTGGTGTTGCAGATCGTACTTTATTTCATGACCGGATATGAGTCGGTCGGCAAGGCGGCGGAGGAATCCAGTCCGGAACTACGCGAGAACGGTTTTCTCACCGCGATCTGGTTGGCAATCGTCGTGGGCGTTCTGTTTTACACCGTCATCATCGCCGCCGTAGCCTACGTCGCGCCCTGGAAGGATTTGGCGGGCGAGAAGTTCATGACCGCGGTGGCGTTCGAGCACGCCGTGGGCGCACGATGGATTGTCAGCGTCATTCTGGCGGCGGCGTTACTCTCACTTTTCAAGTGCTTCAACGGTAACTTCGTTGCCGCCAGCCGTTTGCTGTTCGGAATTGGACGTCGCGGCCTGATCCCTGGCCGCATCGGCCACATCCATCCCCGCAACCAGACGCCTTCATTCGCGGTGCTGCTGGTCGGTATTGCCACCGGGGCGTGTATGTTTCTTGGGGACGCCATCCTCGTGCCGGTTACTGAAGTCGGTTCGGCGGCCGCTGCGGTTGGAATCCTGGCTGCATGCGCGTCCTACTATCGAATTGTGAACGACATCCGCCAGAGATGCGTGGCCGTTGTAGGCGGTGCTGTCGGTTTGATGATGATCCTGATGAAAGTGCTCCCTGCCGTTCCGGGACATTTCAATCAGTATGAATGGCTTGCACTGGGAGTCTGGGTGGTTCTGGGCACGGTCTTAGGCCGCTGGCCGAAATCATAGCGCTGGAAAAGGGGACGAACGAACCATGGGAGTCAGAATCTGCAGAGTAGGTAAGAAGCAGTTGCTAACAGCCCTCTTGTCGCTAGCGAGCATTCAACTGCTATGGTCGCAGGGCGCGCCTTTTCCTCAGTCCTTCGATATCGTCATCATCAACGGCCATATCATCGACGGAACCGGCTCGCCTTGGTATTCCGGGGACGTTGGTATTCGCGCCGGCAAGATTGCTGCCATCGGAAATCTCGCTGATGCTCAGCGCAATCGCACCATCGACGCCCACGGCATGGTGGTCGCTCCCGGTTTCATCGACATGCTGGGCCAGTCGGAGCTGACCATCCTCGTTGAACCACGACTGCCCTCGAAAATCTACCAGGGCATCACCACGGAAATTACTGGCGAAGGCAGCTCCGCCGCGCCCCAGAATGACGCGATCATCCGTGCCGACCAGCGTGGCTACGACCACTATCACATCACGCCCGACTGGCGAACCTTTCAGCAATATTTCGCTCGCCTGGAAAAACAGGGCATGGGGATCAATCTAGCCAGCTATGTCGGTGCCACGCAGGTCCGGCGCGTGGTGTTGGGAGACGACGACAAGCAGCCGACAGCGGCTCAACTGGATCAGATGAAGGCATTGGTCCGGCAGGCAATGCGCGAGGGAGCAGTTGGGCTCTCCACTTCACTCGAGTACGCGCCGGCTCCCTATGCGAAGACGGAAGAGTTGATCGCTCTCGCGTCCGAGGCAGGGAAATCAGGCGGTATCTATGCCACCCATATGCGCAATGAGAGCGACGCCGTTCTGCCCGCGATTGACGAGGCTTTGCGCATCGGGCGAGAGGGTCACCTTCCGGTTGAAATCTGGCATATCAAGGTCGCAGGGAAAGCAAGTTGGGGACGGATGCCGGAGGTCGTGGCAAGAATCAACGCCGCCCGGGCCCAAGGTATGGACGTTACCGCGGACACCTATGGCTATACTGCGTGGTTCAACGATTTTTCCGCTTTCATTCCGCCATGGGCACACAACGGCGGAAACGCCAAGTTGATTGAGCGGCTGAAAGATCCGGCCATGCGCGCCCGCATGCGTAAAGACATGACGACGGCATCGAGCGACTGGGACAACGAGTGGCAGGAGATACCCGGTCCCGAGACCATTTTGATCGGCGTGGTGCAAAATCCCAAGCTGCTTCCGCTGCAAGGCAAGACGCTGGCGGAGGTCGCCAAGATTCAGAACAAAGACCCGATGGATGCGCTATTTGACTTGCTCATCGACGACAACGCAGCCACGGGAGTGGCGGTCTTCGGCATGTCGGAGCCTGACGTGGCCCTCGCCCTGCAACAGCCCTGGGTGTCATTCGACAATGACTCCTCGGGTACATCGCCGGAGGGGATTCTGGGTCAGGAGCATCCGCATCCGCGCGCCTACGGCACTTTCCCGCGCATCCTGCGCAAATATGTTCGTGAGGAAAAGAAACTTACGCTGGAAGACGCAATCCGGAAATGTTCAGCGTTTCCCGCGCAGCGAATGCGGCTGACGGATCGCGGTGTGTTGAAGGCAGGCATGTGGGCGGACATCGTAGTCTTCGACCCCTCCACGGTCCGCGACCTCGCGACTTTCGAAAGCCCCAACCAGCTCTCGCAGGGGATGGAATATGTGCTAGTCAATGGAGTAGCAGTTATCGATCAGGGCAAGATGACGGGAGCGTTGCCAGGCAAAGTGCTGCGCGGAGCCGGATACACGCCTTAGCACCGATCACGTGGGGACAGCCGCCCTCGGCCGTCCCGCCGAGCAAGGCTCAGACTGGCTTGTGCCTGCGGCTTTCAGGTACTTATTTCTGGGTCAAAGTAACTTTGTGCAACCCTACCGTCGCCGCGTCAACCTGGGCCGGCAAGGCAAAGCGTGAGTCGATGCCGATATTGGGATACTTCGGCTTGAGATACTTTTCGACGAACAGTTCCAGCACGAACCGGGGAACCTCTACGCCATCAATGGAAACCGAATCCACATGAACCACGCCTTGTCCGTTTGCACCGTAAGCGTGGGCGGTAACCACCACGTCATGCAGACCACTGAACACAGATAGCAAGGGGTTGTAGGAATTCTTGCCTGCCTTGATCCGATCGAAATCGACACGCGCGGTCCCGACTACGACTCCCGGCTGCTCCTGAAAAGCCACCGACTGCACTCCCGCTGGCAGGCTGACGTTCCCGGATGCGAAGTAGGCGTTGATTTCCTGCTCCGTGAACTCCGTGGGGCCTGGATCGGGATGCGCCTGTCCTCCATTGCTCTGCAGATGTTGCACCTTGCGCTCGACGCTCGCCACCTGGCTGGAATTGGAACTGGGCTTGGTTTGCGGCCAGGAAAACTGCGTCAGAGCAGCAAGGATAAAAACAAACAGGAGAACGGTGAAACTCGCCTTCATGGTTTGAGGGCAGCTTGCGTCTCCGCAGTCGTGTTCATCACCACATGAGGCTGTGTAAGCGTGCCCGTGACGTTGAAGCCACGAGCACCGTCACGAGCCAGTTTGATATCCAGAACCCGATCGAGAGATGCTGTGCCGCTCAGTTGATAGATGCCGGATGGGGTCTGCAGTTTGCCTTCCTCGATCTCAAACTTCCCGTCTCCTAGACGCAATCGCCCCGCAAAACGGTTCAGCCGCAGCGGGCTGCCTTCCCCGGCCAGTACGAGGTGCGGCAAAGAACCATCGCGCGCCTCCACCTGCAGGCTGGCGGCGGCGCCGGAAAGCAATTCCGTCTTGCCCCAGCCCAGCGTGTTTCCGCGATACTCGACATTGGCAGTGCCAGTGATCCAACCGTCGTGCATAGCCTCAGCCAGTTGCTCCAGCGCAATTTTCTCCAGCGTACCGTCACCGCTAAAGGTGGGAGGGGTGGCAGTGAAATCTGCCGTCCAATTGCCAGTGTGCCGCCCACCCAGAACTTCTCCACGCAGATTATTAAGCTCAAGATGGCCCTGCTTAAGTTCGACATCCGCCGAGACCCGGCTTGCCACCAGATTGTGAATCAGAACCCGGCCGGCACTGAGCTTTCCGACAGCATGCACTGAAGCCAGATAGGGCCCGGCTTGACCCGAACCTGATTGGCTCGAAGAGAATTGGCCGGAGGAAGACGGTAAGGGCGAAGGCTGCGTAGGAGAAGACAGAAAGCGATACCAGGGCTGTTTTCCGGGACCAGGACTGGCGGCAGCCAGCGCAGCGGTAACGATCTCGTCAGCACGAAAATCGAAGCGAATCGGACACGTGTGCGGCGTCGCGCACTTCCGCGGCATAGTCAGCGAGCCCCGCCATGTGTTGCCCGCTGCGACCAGCGTCAGCTTCCGGACCTCAGTTGCGTCTCGCGTGAACGCAAGATTTGCCGAAGAGACCTCCACGGGATCATTCAAGCCCCGAAGCCGTGCGTGAACCGAGTTCAGCACCGCCGTCCCGGTCACCACCGGAGCCGCAAAATCGGCCCAGCTTCCGCCCACACCAAGATTGATTCGCGCTTCGCCGCTGGCGGCCAATTGCGGCGCTGGCAGTCCCGCCGTTCGTGCTACATCGAGGAGTCGTTGTACTTCGGCATCTCCCTGAACCACCAGGCTATATGCGGAACGCGAAAACTGGCCATGTACGGTGGCGGTGGCGGGCCTGCCCAGTCCGAGATTGAAGGGGCCCACATCGACGCGAGGCACAACGTCAAATTGGACGCGACGGTTTCCGCCTCGCTCCGATCCAGAGTTCGATGACCCAGAGCTCGATGCAAGATTACTACCTGAGGATACAACGAAAGGAATTCGCTCCAGTGAGAGTTTGGTGTTGTTGAGCAGGGACCGCACATTCAGCGCGACAAGCGCGCCGCCACCGTCCCATACGGGACCAATGCTCCCGGCGTCTCGTCGTAGGGTAACCTCCGCGTCCAGTTTGCCTGTGGCAACCATATCGGCAGGCACATTCTTTTTCGCCCGGCGCGCCAACTCTACCAGCGGTTGGATAGGCACCTTCTGGGCAAGCAATGTCAGATCGTAGGCCCGCGCCGCGGACAGCAGGGCCACTCTGCCATTCACCGCGATGCCGCCTTCGCCGACCGGAGCGCGGCAGGCAAGTCGTGAGACAACATGATCCGTGGAACTGTAGTGGCCGCCGCAACTGGCGGCCAATCGCAAAGCCTTGTTACTTGCGATGTCATAGCGGCGGAAATCCTGAATGGATGCATCCGTGGCCACCGTGAGATCTTCCGGTGTACCGGTGAGCGTGGCGGAGAGCCCGACAGCACCCCTCCATCCTTTGTCCTGGCCCAGAGTCAGCTTTGTCAGCTGGCCCAACTGTGCGCCCTCCCACTGCACCGTGAACTGCAGCGGCGTCTGGTGCAGATTCGCGGCCCGCTGCCACGAGCCTTCCACCTCGAGCAAGCCAGTGTCGCTGAGGTTGAAATCAGTGCGCATTGGTTGCGCCCTTAAACGCACACCCCAGGTATTTTCGGAGTCCTGCCACAAAGCGAACTTGGCCTCGGTGAGGGTATAGGGCTTCTTTTCTTGTCCAAACTTGAAGTTGATACGGCCGTGGTCAGCCTCAATGTAGGGAAAGCCCGGGCGCACTTCGCTTCTCGCCTTGGCGGTGGGTGCGACTGGCGTTTTGGCGGCGCGCTCGAGCAGGTTCTCGAGATTCCATCGGCCCTCGGCATTGCGCACCAGGTTGAGACTGGGCTCGGTGAGGCTCAGGCGAGCGATTTCCAGCCGCCCGCGCAGAAGAGAACTTACGCGCACGAGGGCAACCACATCGGACGATTGCAGCACTGGCTCGGCGCCGAACGCCGGATCGTCGTGAACTACAAACCCTTCCAGCTCGAAGCCAGGCTGAGGCAACAAGCGCAGGGTCACCGCCCCCACATCCACCTGCCGTCCCAAGGCCAGGCTGATCGACCGCACAATCCGCGTGCGCAACCGCTGCGCTCCAGGGCGGGCCAGGAACAACCCCAGCACCAGAACGATACCCGCAATCACCCGGCCGCGCCTGGAGAGAAGAAATTTCAACGGACCACCTTCAACGTCCGCCGCCAACGGGTTTCGTCAAAGAAATGGATGACCACGTGCGCCAGAAATCCCATACGCTCGTTGATGGCTGTATGTAAATACTGGTTCGGCGGGGTTTCGAACGACCAGTAAATAAACATGGGTCTCCCGATCACATTTTCCTTCGGGATAAAACCCCAGAAACGGCTGTCGTAACTTACGTCGCGATTGTCACCCATTGCGAAATAGCTGTCGGGAGGAACCACCAGGTCATCGCCCTGAATATATTGCGGCAGACGTTGCTGCCAGTCGGGAAACAGGCGGTTGTAGTCGGACGGCGGCACGGCAGGGAAGTTGTCGCGATAGTCGTTGGGGCCCTGGTCGCTGTCGTGGATGACGTACGGCTCATCCAGTTTATCTCCGTTGCGAAACACGGCTCCATTGCGTAGATGGATACGGTCTCCTGGGAGGCCGATAATCCTCTTCACCACGTACAGGCCGGGTTCTGCGGGCGAAAGAAAGACCACGATATCCTGACGCCGTATGTCCCGGTAGGGAAGAAGGGGGCCGGCCCAGTGGGTTGCGGGAGCAAACTGCACACGGTTTACGAACACATGGTCGCCGATCAGCAGCGTGTTCTCCATTGAACTGGACGGGATTTCAAAGGCCTGCAGGACAAAGGTGATGATAAACAGGCCGGTCACGAGCACCGCCGCCAGCGACGCCAGAAACTCGACAGTGGTCTCGCGGGGCTTTTCTTCCTGTTGTTTTTCTTGTCTTTCTTTCTTAGCCAATGGAGCTTTCTCGATCAGGGCGATATTCCGCCTTTATTTGACGATTCGAAATGTTCGATCCCAGCGGGTCATCTGAAACAAATGGGTCGCCGCATAGGCGAAATGATAGAGTTTATCACCCGGTGTGGGGGAGAGCGGCATGTCCTGTTCTCCGCTCCGGACCGACCAATAGATCAGCAGGGGCCGGCCGATGACATTTTCCTGCGGCACAAAGCCCCAATAACGGCTGTCGAGGCTCTCATCGCGATTATCGCCCAGCACAAAGTAATTTCCTTGAGGAATGATCAGTTCGCCGTCCTCGACTAGTTTCTTCATCTCCAACCACCAGCCGCCTTCCAGACCCGGAACGGGAAGGTTCAACCGCGGGAATTCGTCGCGAAACGCATCGTGAGCAGAAGAAGCGTAACGGACGTAGGGCTCCTGCAGCGGATTGCCGTTGACGTACACCTGCCGGTTGATCAGCCGCACCCGGTCGCCGGGAACGCCCACCACGCGCTTCACGAAATGCTGGGTCGGATGCACCGGATAGCGGAAAACAATAATGTCTCCCCGGCGCACCTGCCGGTAGGGCATTAACCAGTCCCAGGGCCCGGCGCCTCCATAACGGGTTTTGTCCACCAGCAGGTAGTCCCCGATCAAAAGGGTGTTTTGCATCGATTCAGAAGGAATTTGGAACGCCTGCACGATAAAGGTGATGACGAAAACCGCGATCACTACGGTCACTAGCAACGACTGTAGTGAACTCAGCGTGTCCGCCTGCGCATGTTTTTCCATTACTTCCATCGCGGGTCTGCTGGGTTCGTTAGTTGCGCTTGGGGCGGCCATTTGACTCCGCAGGCACGGTGGCAAGATATTCCAGTACTTGGTGGGCGGCATCCTGTTCCGCGTTCTTCTTGGTGGATCCCTCAGCCCGGCCCACGAACTCGGCTTTGCCTTCGGGGTCGAGTGGTTGCAGCCTTACCTCGACAGTGAAAGTCTTGCTGTGTTCCGGACCACGCTCTTTCACCAACACGTAGGAGGGTTGCGGTCTTCCAGTTGCCTGCAATTTTTCCTGCAACGCGGACTTGTAGTCCGTTACTGGCAAACTGCTGCCGTTCGACGCAATCCGGTCCAACTCCGGTGTGACGATGGAGCGCAGCACGAACCGGCGCGCCGCCTCCAATCCGCCATCGAGATAAATCGCTGCCAAGACCGCCTCCAAGGCGTCCACCAAGAGGGCAGTCTTGTTGCGTCCTCCGCTTTTCTCTTCGCCTCGCCCCAGGTTCAGGTAATGCCCTAACTCCAGTTCTTGCGCCACCCGGATCAAGTGCTTTTCGCTGACCAAGTGGGCCCTCAGCTTGGAGAGTTCACCCTCACGAAAGCCCGGGAAGCGTTTGAACAGTTCTTCTGTGGTCACAAATCCGAGGACAGCGTCCCCCATGAACTCCAGTTGCTCGTTGTCTCCCACTCGCGTGCCTCCGGCAGCTTGCAATGCCTCAAGCTCGCGGGCCTGGGAACTATGGGTCAAAGCCTGTTCCAACAGCTCGGTGCGCGCGAATTGGTGTCCCAGGGCTGCCTGCAGGGTCGCACTGTCACGTGACTTCATAGTTTGAGGAACAAACAAAAGACACAGCTCCGGGCAGCGGGAACCTCGCGGGACACATTTGAGTCCGCAGCGAAACTAAAGACAGACAACAACACCAATTCCCCCGGTGATCCGAACCGCCCGGGAACCCGCCTAATTCTTGGGCGCAGGCGCAGGCGCAGGGCTCGGCGTACTGGCGGGCTTGGGTGGTGTGCCGCCGGTCAACTGGACCAGCCGGTCGCGTTCATTGCGGGACAGGCTGGCCAGCGTCGAACCCTGGTTGCTTTCCGTCATCTGCACCGCTTGATTGGCAAACTTCAGCGCTTCCGGATATTTCTCCTGCTTGTCCAGAGAAAGGGCCAGCCGTAGCACCGCCAGCGGGTCTGGCTGAGACGGGAACGCATCGATGGACTTGCGGAAATAGCCTTCTGCGTCAGAGTACTTTTCCCGGGTGTATTGGATCGTGCCCAGCACGTAATATGCCGTGGAGCGCAGAAAGCCCTTGTACTCGTCGATCTTGTCCTGGGGAGTGCCGGGCGGTACGGTGATGTCGGTGTCCGTCGTTTCCACTGCGTGCAAGGCCAATTTCGTGCCTTCGTCCAGACGTTGATCCTTGTCCAGATCGGACTCTCGCGTGCGTTCAGCCAGAACCTGCGAAACACCTACCAGTGCCTCAGGATCATCAGGATCAAGCTTCAGCACCTTGCGGCCCATTTCCATCATATTTTCGGCCTTGTTGGAGGTCTGGTAACTGTGCATGGCGTTCCGATATAGCAGTACCCGCAGCTCGCTATCGGGAAACTTGCCGGCAAAATCGTCTGCCGCTTTCTCCAGCGCCGCAGGGTCAGTGTTGGCCGCGGCCGCTTTGTAGGCTTCAAACTCGGCCTGGGTCTTGGCTTGGGGCGGGCGTTTCCCCACGGGCGGCTGGGCCGGCGCGGCTTGGGCGGGAGCCGACTGTGCAGCCGGTGCCTTTTTGTCTTGTGCCGACACGAATGTCGCCAGAGCCAGTATCACGACCAGTATCGTTGCTTGCTTCATGCTTTCTCCTTGGGGCAGAGTGCAATCCTTCCTTTTTTTTGTCAATATCGTCATGCTTTACTTCGGGTCCCGGTGAGGTTCGTACGGTTGCCGCAACCCCAGTTCGGCCGCCGCTTTGGCCTCAGGCAGCGCGGAGCCCGCGCTCTCGGCCGCCCGATAGTGGTCTAGCGCTGCCGGTCGATCTTCCTGGAGGTCGAAGATTCTTCCCAGATAAATGTGTGACCAGGCTACCACCTTCGGTTCGTGCGCGACTTCCAGTGCCCGTTCAAAGTAATTGCGGGCACCCTGCATGTCTGAATTGTGAGTGGCTACCTCCGCCAGGATGAAAAGCGCGCGGCCAGGATCCTCGTTCTTTTCTTCCAGCGCCTGCTGCGCCAACTTTTGTGCACTCTCCGCATCACCGGCGCTCAGGCGTTTCTCGGCGGCCACTAGCAGCTTTCCTTCCACCGGGCGGGAAAGATGCAGCAACTCCGGATCTGAATTTGTGGCAAAAGTGACCTGACGTGCCCGCTTCTGCTCTCTTCCTACGTCAATGTCCCCCACCAGATCGCCGTATGCATTGCGCAGGCCGGCCGGATCCTTCTCAAACTTTACCAGCGCTTCGTAAAAGTAGGGAGTCAGGATAAACCCTTGCTGTGCGGAATTCTCTACAGCTTGCACACGTTCCGCCTCAGGTGCTTTGGGCGATCCCGACGTCCGCGCCTCAATCGCCCGGATAAAACATTCGGTCACCAGCAGGGAGGCATCGCTCTTGAAGCTTTGGTCCATGGGCGCCGTCTTGACCGACGCCAGCAGCGGTTCAATGCGCTTCATCGCCCCCGGATACTTCATGGCCAGCGGATCCAGCAGGTAGTGCAGATAGGTGTGCCGGATCTGCTCCATCTTGAGCGATGACCCGGGACCCGGGGAAATTACCACGTAATAGTCCGGTCCATAATTTCGGGCGTTGGTTTGCCCGGGTGCACCCATGGGGTCAATGTAAACGGTGAATTCACGCCCCAGGCGGCCAGCCGACGGCAGCTTCAGATAAATTTCGGTATCGAACAATATCTTGGCCAGCGGCTGGTGATAGCGCTCCGTCAATCCTGCCAAGTCATGGTAATTGCCTTCCCATATCGCATGCAGGCCCACCGTCTCATAAAATTTCTGCATCAACGGCAGGATTCCCAGCACCACCGTGGCATCGGGAGGCATGTCCGCTTCCTTCACCTTGGCAGTCAGATTCGGGGCGGGGTTGAGATATAGCGCCAGCGAAATGTATTGTGACAGCGCTTTTGAGGCGTCCGGCTGCAGATGCTCGTCGTAGTACTTGCACATCGCCAGGGTTGCGTCTTTGGCCTCTTGCGAACTGGCGCGTGCGCGAGCCACCTCAGAACGCACCCGCGACCTCAGCGGGTCTGAGACCCCTAGTTCCTGATCGTATCCACACGTGTTGATGGCGGTCAGCACGGTGAACAGGGTCTCGCTGGTGTCAAGTACCACACTGCCCTGATTCTGAGCGGGCGAGAACTCCGCCAGCAGGGCAACCAGAACCGCGCAAAGCGAGTATTTGAACCTGTGATTCAGGGAACCTCCTGCAAGGATGGCCAGGATGCAGGCTACGATCGAACCAGCTGCTCTATACCGGGTCTATCCATAAGTGTAAGGGGTGCCCGTCCCAGAATCAATGCACGCTGTTGCAGTTTTGTATTCGGAACCGGGCTGTGTCGGGCGGGCATTGCTGTCCGCCGCCGTTTATCTTGATTTTCTGTAACCTGCCAGGCCCGTGTGAGCCGCCAGGCTGTTGGCGGACAAGAGTGTCCGCTCCGCACGGGTGGTAACTACCCCTTCACGCTGACGCGTGAGAAAGACAGTATCGCGCGTCCCGTCGTCGGTCTGCCCATGGAGAGCGCGGGACGGAAAGTCGTGAAGGTAGTGAAGATGAGCATATTTTTCTTCAACTGGGGCAGCAACGGATCGCCTTCCTTGGAATCGGAAAGAATACGGTAATCCTGCACTCGCCCCTTCGAGTCCACATAAGCCTCAATCACCAGCGAATCGTCGTTGATGGAGTCCAGTGCCGACCCAAATGCCGACTGCTGCAGTTGCGGTGCAGTATGAAGCATCAGGGGGACATCAGAATGGTCCGCCTGCAATGGTGCCATGAATCCCATCAGAACTACGAAGATTACTACCGCCGCGGACAGACCTGCCGTAGCAGGCACCATGAAAACGTTGAGCGCATTCTGCAGGCGAACCTGAACCCCATCCAGATACCGCCGCCTGGATTGCGCCACCTCTTGTGAAATCGCTACTTGGAGTTTCAATGCCAGGTCGGCCGGCGCCTTCCGGGGGCGTATCCGGGCCAGCACCTGCTGCGTGCGGCGCAGGGAAACATAGTGCTGACGGCAGTGATCACAAGACTCCAGGTGGCAGCTGAGGTCGTGCATCTGCTTGCCGGTCACGGCTCCGTCGAGGTATGGCGAGAACAAGGGCTTGGCTTGGGCGCAAGTCATTGGGCCACCTCGATAGCAGAAACCACACATCCGGTCTCTGGTTCTTCGTTCGTTCCTTCGGGAACCCGCAGTCCGAGTTGTTGCCCATTTTCCATCACGTATGCCGTTAGACGGCGGCGCAATGCTTCCCGGCCTCGAGTCAATCGCGACTTCACCGTTCCCAGTGAGACCTGCGTGATCTCCGCAATCTCTTCGTACGACATGTCTTCCAAATCGCGCAAGATTACCGATGTGCGGTAAGGCTCCGAGATCTGTCGCAATTCCTGTTCCACTCGAGCCCGAACTTCCTCGTGCATCACGCTATCGAACGGCGACTCGCCTTCATCCACCAGCATATCGCGCATGCCGGAGGTGCCCATTGCGTTCTCGTCCAGCGCCGGTTCGATCGAAGTTTCCTTTGCCTTGTGCCGGAACCACCAGCGCCGCCGGTTAGACGCCTCATGCACGGCGATGCGGTAGATCCAGGTCTTCAGGCTGGACTCCCCGTGAAAGTGCTTCATTCCGCGGAACACTTTCAGGAAAACTTCCTGAGTCGTGTCGGCCGCATCCGCAGGGTCAGTGACAATGCGATACACCAGACTGTAGATGGGTTGGTGGAATTCGCCAATTAACCAGGCGTAGGCATCTTCCGAGCCAGCCTTCAGTTCGGCCACGATCGCCGATTCCTGGACCCGAATTCCCATTGCACCCGCAAGATCACCCAAGGTGGTTGCTCCCGCCATGAATGTCACGGCGTCACCCCCCATTATAGGTTCTTTCGGCCCAACCGCCCAAAAGTTAAATCTGGCTAGCGTCCCAATACATCTGCTGACCTATATGTTTAGACCCCACCATGAGAGAGAGAGTTCCATTCCAGCAAGTGCAATCTGCACAATATGTTATGAGGTCGACCGGTGCCACGAAAGATTCTTGCGCAGGTCCTTGGACCAAACTATTGAGGCTTGGTGGCCGGTGCCGAGGCCTGAGGCGGGGTTGTAGGTGGCTTGGCAGCAGGCTTCTTCTTGGCGGGTTTCTTCGCCGGTGCATTGTCGTCAACTACGATCTTCTTTGGCGGTTCCGCCGGAACGCTGGCCTGCGCACTCTGCAGCGCGGCTCGCAAGCGCGTTACTTCAGCGTCCTTGGCCCCCGCCAGACTCTCCATGCGGTCGGCAAAAGAACGTCGTGCTTTTTCGAACGAACTCAGATCGTTTTCCAGCGACTGGAACTCATCCTTGGAACCGAATGCTCCGGTTGACTCAGCCACCGACCCAAACACGTTGTATAGCGCGTCCAGATTTCGATAGAGCTTAAAAGTGGAGTTGAGGTTCTCGGGAGAGGCCTTCAGTTCCGCGATCATCTCCGGCAGGGCCGCCTGCAGGTTGCGCTGCACCGATTCGACGTTGCTCTGTGCTTGCCGTTTACTTCCCGAGTCAACTTTCCATTTGTCGATGCGCAGCTTGGCCAAATCCAACTGTGCCGCCTGCGACGCCTGCTCCAACTGCGAAAGCATCCCATTCAACTGATTGACGGAAGAGTAGGACACCGGATCCTGAGGCATGGGTTGGTTGGAGGAAATAACCTGGGCGCTGACCGCGAGACAAAGCGGCAACACGGATAGACATCGCAAAAGCAAAACGGGGTTTAGTCGCATTAGAGGGTGCCGCTTAACGGTCGCCACAAGCGTCCATCAGGATACTAAGTTTCAAGGCTTTCGCAAAATGAACAGTCTCGAACGGCCTATAGAGATGTCGCGGATGGCTTCAGGGTTTGACTATCAATAGCCAGTAGGCGAGAATTAAGCTGCTTCAACCCCTCGTACAACTGCTGTCTTCTCACGTGGGCCTGTGGCGCAGCTGGGAGCGCGCTTCCATGGCATGGAAGAGGTCGTCGGTTCGATCCCGACCAGGTCCACCAAATCTCCCAATCACTTAGACGGGGCGCGTGCTCAGCGCAATGGGATTTGTGTCATCATTTTGTTCCCGCGCCGCGACACAAGGAGGTTTGTTACAACCTCCAAGGGCGCTTTTTTGTTTCTTTGAGGCATGCGCCGGTGCTCGCATATCGGTCTGCCACGTCTTCGCTTGAAGTGTTGCAAATGATGTGGCCGACTTCGTGTCTTAAGATTCGCTCGGGTGTTTTCTGGACGTAACCGGCAAATGAGAACAGTGGGTTGTACATCATGCCGTTTACGATGGTGAACTTCTGCTTACGGTCGGTGAGCGCAGCACCCGTATTCACACCACCCACGCGCTGCTCGATACTCTGCCACGTCCCCGGGTCACACGCAACATACACCGTCCAGTCGGCAGGAAACTGGGCAACACTCAAGTCCGCCATCAGCGGAGCCATTGCCGGACACCGTTCAGGCTTGGTGTTCAACCCGCTAATGTTTGTGGCGTGTCCTTGCGTGAAAACAAGAAACGAAAATAGAATCAGAATAGCTAAGGGACTTTTCACAGGGTTCTCCTTGGTCAGGAAGTCAGCGGGATTGGCGTCCTACTGGCTTCCGTTGTCTCTACAAAATGTTTGTTAAGTTTTCCGGTGGAGTGTCACCAGTGACACCGTCCGGAAGAATCGCGTGTCCACCTCCGATCCGACTTGTGGCTTTAGACGCAGCCGAACCCGCACCGTCTTTAGAAATGCAATTCCACCCGACGTAAAATCTTGTAAACTTCTGGTTAGTCCATTTACCCGTCACATCGTGTTCGATCATCTCTCTTTTTCTTTGTAACCCCTGTCCGCAATGGCACAATCTAGATCGACCGCAAAAACCTAGTCCCTCCTCTTGAACTGTTGGAATAGGCCAACAAACCAGTACATTCTTGGTTTAGCTGTATTGTTATTCGGGGTTTTCAGGTAGGGCGGTCGCAACCGAGATGGTCGTGCTGATTCCGTTGCGAAATCCCGCCAGACACTCGGACACGGGGCTATATCGTGGCTACCTCGACTGTGATCCACAAAACATCACTAGTTGAGGCACGACACGTTGGACTCACTGCGTCCACCGCGCCGCTCGGAACTGGTCCACCGCAGAGGGCGCCGGTTTGCTAGAGGACAGCTCACAGCACGCGGCATTAGGAGGAGCGTTCTGAATAATGCTGGCCAAGCCGAGATGCTTGCTCATCATCTGGCAATCACCAGCATGCTGCCCAATCGCTGGTCCACGTAGCAAACATGAAGCCAGAGCCGCAGGCGTCAACACCACAGCTGCCCGTGAGGAGTCACACAGTTTTGTCAATCAAACTACATTGCTATTTTCCAGACAGATTTCTACAGCGGTAAGGATGTGTCTGACAAAGAGGCGACAGAAGTGGGATTGCTGGGCGCGCGAGCAGCTTCTGCGACAGCTCTGGAACTTCCTTGATTTTGTTAGAGGGTCAGAACTCGAAATAACCTCCAGCGGCCGCTCGACGAGGACTGCCTTCGGTTCCCGTGGCCGCCGGCAGCAAGCCGACGATCCCCCGCAGGCTCTCCCACGCTGCCTGGTTCAGTGCCGGATCTGAGCCCACCAAGTCGCGGATCATGTTCCACGCCGCAAGATTGAGTGCGCCCTCCGGTGGAGGCCCCATGGCCAGCGAGACTGAGCATTGAGGACAGAAGCATATCCGCTGCGCCGCCGATTTTTGCCGCGGCTTGATTCCCACGGTCTGCGCGAACATATACACCGCCACGGACTTGTGTCCGAGTTCAAGCTCTCGGTTACAGCGAAGGCAGCATAAATTTTCCAAAGGTCACTCCCTTACGGCGAGTTAGGGCCGAAAAGAAATACTCTGTCGATGGCCTGCCAGCCGCAAGTACGCAGGAAGATTCCCGCCAGGAGGAACCCGCACAGAGAGTATCCATTAAACAGGGTGCCCCATTTCTCGCGCTTTTTGCGAGAAGTGGGGATCGGAGGTACAGTCAGCGTTTGCCGAACTATCTCGACCAATGGGACAATCAATTCATGCACAAAAAATTCATCATGGCAGTAAATCTGTTGGCGGCAGGAATGCTGTTGCTGGGGAATACTCACTCCCATGCCCAGCAGGCCGTGCCGGCCAAACCTAAATCGACTCCCGCAGCGACGACGCATAAGGCACCCGTCGTCAAAAGCCCGGCCACCCTCGTCCTTACCACGCCAAAGGACAAGTTCAGCTATGCCCTTGGAATGAATCTGGGGACAAGCCTGCACCGGCAGTCTGTGCCCGTCGACCCCAACATCCTGTTGCGTGGCCTGAAAGATTCTCTGGCCGGCGGCAAGACGCTCCTGACGGAAGATCAAGCCAGGGCCGCTCTCACCGAAGTGCAGAACGAGATGCGGAAAAAGCAGCAAGAACAGATGCAGGCGGCCGGAGAGGCGAACAAGAAGGAAGGCGAAGCATTCCTGGCCGCGAACAAGGGTAAAGACGGGATCGTCACCCTGCCCAGTGGCCTGCAATACAAAATTCTGACGCAGGGCACAGGAGCGAAGCCCACATCCGCTGACACGGTGGTCTGCAACTACCGCGGCACTCTCATCAATGGAACGGAATTCGACAGCTCCTACAAACGCGGCCAACCTGCGACCTTTCCCGTAAGCGGCGTGATCAAGGGCTGGACGGAGGCGCTTCCGCTCATGGCGGTGGGATCGAAGTGGCAACTCTTCATCCCTGCGGAACTTGCCTACGGCGAACGTGCCCCCGGCCCCGAGATCGGGCCCAACTCCACCCTGATCTTTGAGGTCGAATTGCTTTCGATCCAGGACAAGATCAAGGACAAGAGCCAGGACAAGGGCCCAGACAACAGTAACGAGAAGAAGTAGACCCAGGCCCCACTTCTCGCACAAAACGCAAGAAATGGGGCACACTTTTGGCACCCGTTTGGTTGATCGAAAAATCACAGCCCGAACCAAGTTGGGTTCTAGCCAGAAGCGGACGCTATCAGGCACTCTGCTGCTATGAACGCTGGAGTGTCTTCGACAACCCGCCGATCACAAGACCAGAACGCGTCGGTCAAGTTTCTTCGATTGGCGCACCTGCGCAAGCTGCGCCGATGCGAGCAGGTTGCTGCCGTTTGCTTCCGGGCCCGTGACAACGACATTGAATTTCTCCTGGTTCAGACCCGTAAAGGCCGCTGGATTTTTCCCAAGGGGGGCGCCGAGCCGGGGCTAACCCACGCCCAGGCAGCCGCTCTCGAGGCCTTCGAAGAAGCGGGAGTTCATGGCCGAATGGAGGAGGCGTCGTTTACCCGTTACGTTCAACGCAAACGTGGCCGCATGCGGCGAGTAACCGAACTCTTCGTCTCCGCGCATCTTTGTGAGGTCCTGCGATTGGTGCCGCCGCCGGAGTTAAATCGAAATCCGACCTGGTTTTCTGGCGGGAAAGCGAAACGGCGTCTGCGCGATGACCGCGCTCCGGATCACGGAGCTGACCTCGCTCGCGTAATCGACCGCGCGCTAACCCGCATCCAGCGGCTCCACGGCGGTCCGGGCGCATCGCCGGAGGTGCAACCCGGCACACAATCACCGGGCGCACAAGCGAAAGGCGTGCGGCGTAAAGCGCGACTCATCGCTATCGATAGTGCGAGGGGAACAGCAGGCAGAGCCAAGGCCGCGTCAGCCAGATAGGACTGGTCGAACCCCATCGGAGGCCAGCGGAACCGACCCAGTCACTCGAGTGACCCAACTCGTATAAACCAACCGTCGCAGCGGCCCTCCTTAGAAAGCAATTACATCGGTAACTTGCCAGAGTGTGACCAACTTCTTAATCTCGAAACAACATTTGGGGTAAATCTGACCGCAGGATTTGGGCTCACGTGCTCGAACCAAAATCATCGGAGTCAAAGCACGCCACACGCCAGGGCTTTGCCGGGCTCGGCGTGCTCATGATTCTTCTGCTTTCGGCGTCAACTTCTTTCCTCAGGGCTCAAACGGCGACTCCAAATTTGCGCAAGGTCGTCTATAAGGTGGCTCCGAAATACCCGCGTGAATTGAAGCAGAACGAGATCGGTGGGGTTGTACGTCTGTCCGTTTCGATTAGTCCGAATGGCTCAGTCGCGAAAATCACGCCCGTTGGTGGCAACCCAATTCTGGTGGATGCAGCGACCCAGGCAGTCAAGCAGTGGAAATACGCACCTGCGGATCACCCGACTACCACTGAAGTCCAACTGGACTTTGTTCCTCATCAGCAATAACAGCCACTTCTGAACGTTCGTTTTCCAGGTGGGTTCGCCGGTTGCAGATTGTGACCCCGAGCCTCTGCCGCGGTGCTAGGCTGTTTTCATCGTGTTTCGGACCAGCGATTGGGCTGAACACGGGAGACCGCAATCGCGATGCAGCTTTGCGCAGAACATTCGTTTCAGGTAGCGCGGCCGTCCCGTCGACACTACAAGTTTGCCATCTTGCCGCTGGTGATCTTGTTGCTGGCCACGTTGCAGGTGGCGGGCGAATCCATGCCGACAAAGCCTAAGAGCAGGGGAGCAAACGCGTGGGCTATCCGATGGCAGCCGGCAAAGCTGGTGAATGGATCTCCGGTGATATTTCAGGTTGCGCCACCCGCGCGACTGAGCGAGCTCTCGGCGAAGTGGCTGGAACATGATGTTTTCTTCACCTACGACGCGGCCAGCAAGAGTTGGTACGGGATGGCCGGGGTCAGCTTGGAAACTCGTTCCGGCATCTACCCTCTCGAGCTGAAGGGAACTACTTCGCGGGGAACCGAAATTTCCTTTGTGCGAAAGTTTTCCATCCGGCCGGCAAAATATCCAAGCGTTGCCGTGACTGTGGCCAAGCGATACACGGAGCCCAGCCCGGAGCAACTGGAACACATTCGCCAGGACAAGACCGTTAAGCAGGATGTGTTTAAACAGACCGACCCAAAGCGAGAGTGGCTAGGGAGGTTTCGCGCGCCAGTCGAGGCGCGCGTCTCCGATGTTTTCGGCACGCGGCGCACGTTCAATGGGAAAGTTCAAAGCATGCACCAGGGGCTTGACTATGCCGTTCCGCAAGGCACGCCAGTTTCAGCCGCTAACGCGGGCACGGTTTTGCTGGCAAGTCCGCTCTATTTTGAAGGAAATTGCGTCGTACTCGATCACGGGCAGGGGCTGCTGACATTGTACCTACATCTGTCAGAGATCAAAGTTAAGGCAGGCGAGCAGGTGCAAAGCGGCCAGGAAATCGGGTTGAGCGGAGGCACAGGCCGAGCTACGGGGCCGCACCTGCACATGGCTGTTCGGTGGGAAGGTGTCTATTTGAATCCCGCCACGTTGCTGACCCTCAAGCTTCCTTGAAGCTGCCGCAGGCAGTTGTTGAGGTCCGGGCCTCAGCTTGGAACTTTACAGTCGTCCATCCACGCCTCTTGCCACTCCGCTGTGCGGAATTGGCAAAGAGCGAATTGGGGTTCGCAAGTTCAGATTCCTGACCAGGCGATGCAGGTAGTTCGCGTGAACTCCCAAAATTCGGGCGGCTTCCGTGTAATTGCCTCGGGCTTCCTCCATCGCGGTAAGGATCAGGTTCTTCTTGAGTTGTTTGACCGCCACGTGGTACTTCGCTTCCTGCACTCCGGGCGCGGGACCTTTTTCTAGAACAGACTCGGGCAGGTCTTCGGGCCGGATTACATCCGATACCGTCAGCACCAGGGCGCGCTCGATGGCATTTTCAAGTTCGCGTACGTTGCCCGGCCAGTCGTAATTCATCAGGCCGGACATGGCTTCGGGAGAAATCTTCTTAGCTTTCACTTTGCATTTCACGGCAAACTTGGAGACGAAGTATTCGGCCAGGATTGAAATGTCTTCGGAGCGCTCGCGCAGCGGAGGCACCACCACCGACACCACGTTCAGCCGGTAGTAGAGATCCTCACGAAAGGTCCCGGCCTTGACGGCGAGAGCTAGATCCTTGTTGGTGGCCGCGATCAGGCGGATGTCCACCGAGATGGGGCGGGATCCTCCCAGGCGCTCGAACTCACGCTCCTGCAGAACCCGAAGCAGTTTTACCTGCAGCGACGGAGCCAGTTCGCCAATCTCGTCCAGAAATACTACTCCTCCATCCGCCATCTCCAGCCGGCCCTTCTTTTGCCCCTGGGCTCCGGTAAATGCGCCTCTCTCATAGCCGAAGAGTTCGCTTTCCAGCAGACCTTCTGGAATGGCGGCACAGTTGATGGCAACAAAAGGACGGCTGGCACGCGGGCTGTTGCGATGAATCGCCCGAGCCACCAGTTCTTTTCCGGTGCCGCTCTCTCCACCAATCAGTACCGTCGCTTCGGTCGGCGCCACGCGCGACAGGAATCGATACACTTCCTTCATGGGGTTGCTTTCGCCGACCATGTTGTGCTGCAGCTTGATTTCTGCCGCCAGCCTTAGGTTTTCCTGCTCCAGCCACAACAGCCGCCGCGCATTTTCCAGAGCAACGGCGGAGATGCCGGCGATGCTGGCCACCAGTTCCAGATGGTCCCGGTCAAAACGAGTGACGGGATTCGTTGTGTCCAGATAGATACAGCCAATCACGCGTTGAAAAACCGTGAGTGGCACACAGAGCAGCGAACGCACCTGGAATGTGACCAGGCTCTCCACTCCGCTCAATCCTCCGCTACCGGGTACATCCGCGCCCAGGATTGCGACTGCTTGCTCCGTTACCTGGCGAGTAATTGTGCGGCTCACGCGTACCGGCTCTCCTCGTTTAGTCGGCTTGGGATGGACGAACAAGGAAGAGAATTTCTCGTTGCCAGTGCCGTCAAGCAGGATTGCGCCATGCTCAGCGGGCACCACTTCAAAAATCAGTTCCAGAATTTGCCCTTGTAGCTGGTTCAGGTCAGAAATGGAATGGACTACACGGCTGATTTTGAGCAACGCGTTCAGATTCCGTCCCAGCCGGGAGGTTGCGGGCAATTGCTTCAGGATGCGCTCTGGCTGAAGGTAGAGCACATCCTGGGGGCGAATTTGCGTAGTGGCCTGCGTGATGTGGTCGTCGAACTCCACCGTGGGCACGATGGTTTCATCAAGGTCTTCATCCTTGTCCAGGAACACAAAGACGGACTCGCCCACTGAGATTCGGTCGCCGTGCCTTAAACTTGTTTCCGATACTGCCCCTCCGTTCACGAACGTCCCGTTGCGGCTGTCAAGGTCGCAAATCTTGTAGTCATCCTGCTCGCGACTGAGGACGCAGTGGCGTCGCGACAAGGAGAGATCGCTGATGGCGAGCGAGTTCGATGGATCTCGTCCGATCCGGATCTCGGCGTCAGTGAGGAAATAGGTGGAATCGGCCAAAGGACCCGCGGCAACCTGAAGTCTGGGTTTCACTGGTTTACGCCTCGTCTTTGCATCCCGTTTACCACAATTGCGGATTGTCCCGACATGGGAAGTAATTTTGTTCCACTATCCGAACAGATAGAGAACTATCTGTTTAGATAGGATTGCTATCTTATCCCTAGCCGTAGCTTTCCATCCAGAGCTAAAGCTAAATAGCAGTTCAATCAACCAGTTACATAGAATCAATCTCTTCCGCCGTCGAGTTCCCGCGATGGCCGGGTACGTGCTCCTTACGTAAAGCGGTGCCGGCCTGGCAAAAAGCGATGGGGGAAGCGCTTTCAGAAGTTCTGCTAGGTAGCTCCGACCCGGGAATCCGAGGGACCCCCTCATCGGGTTCCCGGTGAAATTTTTCTTCCGAGAACCGGAAAGGCTTCAACCTCGATAAGCGAGAGTTCCAGATTTTTTTACGTTCCCACCCGTATTACCGCAACCGAGAGCTCTGAAGCCTGAGAGACGGCTGTCTGCAACGCCGAACCGTCATTGAAGGTTACCGTCTTTCCCGAGATGGCGGGAACTCGCTCGCCCGGCACAAGAATTCCCACAAGATTGAGCGGATCGGCAGCTGACAACACAATCGTTTCTCCGGTGTGCGGCATTTTCCGGGTTGCCCGCAACGATTCTACGGCCACCGGCAACGCAAACTGTTCGCCCAGAAAGCCGTCGACGAAGCGTCCACCGCGAATCTCGCCACGATCTTCCAGGCGCCGGAAAGCCATTTGCAGTTCCCGCCACTTGGGCAGATTGGTCTCGCGTGCGAGCAAGTCGCGAAAGACGATGCCGTAGCGTTTCAGCAGCATCCAACAGGTGGCTTCGATCGCGCGGTTGCGATCAGTTGCCTGGTCCGTGTACAGCAGCGCCCATCTACCGGTACTGTGCCGGGGTCGCGACGTACGTCCGCTGCCTTGCCCCGCTCGCCGCTTGGGATCGATCAAAGAACGCAGGTTGTCAAAGCCATCGGCGGTAATCAGTCCACCTGCGACCAGTTCCCACAGACCCGTCTCCACCTCAGCTTTTAGCCGGCCGGTGCCGCGTACGATGTCGGCGAAGAACGAAGCACCCCGCTGACGCAGAAGATCCAGCACTTGCCGCGCAACCTCGCTCAGGCCTCGCGTTTCGGATAGGTCGGGAGGTGTATTTCCGGTCGCTGGACGATGCGGTGTCATCCAGTCGGCCTCTTCGCGCACAAAAAATGTAATCGGCGCCACGCTGGTCGGAATCACCCGGCGTTTTCCGGCGGCTGTGTCATCCAGGGTGGCGGGATGCGGAGACAGGCGTCCCCAACCGACCGCGCCCGTAAGGCATAACTGGTCGAGCCACTTGGGATCGTAATTTGAAATACGCCGGCCAAGAATGTGCCTTTCCCAAGCACTGGCCGGAATTTCAAATCCCTGCAACTGCCGCAGCACATCGAGGGTGGCGCGTTCTCCCTGAACCTGACTTCCTGGTGCAACATGTTGCCAGCGCAACAGCCAGCGCATGAACTGAGCAGAGGTCACAGGCTCGATCCGCTTGCGCAGCGTGGCCACCGTCAGGCGGTGAATGCGCGCCAGCAATCTCCGTTCGCACCACTCGTGCTCTGGTTCTTGTTCATGTGGCTGCGGGCGACTCGCCCGCGAGGACTTGTCAGTGAATTGTCCTCGAAGTACGGCGCCGCTGGCTTCCATCCGAAGCAATGCCTTTTCGATTTGAGCGCCAGGAAGCCCGAGCAACTCTCCCAGCTGCGAAGCCGTTGTCGGGCCTATATGCGACATCCAGCCGGTCACAAGCGCGAGCAGGGCATCATCGGGTGAGGGCAGAGTCGTCCCGATCTCAGTTATAGGAAGGTCGAACCGGGCTGCCGGGAAGAGAACTGAGAATGTTCTAACCCGCTCCGCTGCCACCCAGTAAATCGCGCCCACGTGTTCGGCGCGTGCGGCACGTCCTTGTTGGAGCAACCTGTCGAAGTATCCCTGCCATTCGGCGATGCCCCGAGCCATGTGGGGACAGCCGTCCTCGGCTGTCCAGTCGAGCGAAGCTCGACGGCCTTGCGAGCTATCAGACTGGGAAGAGAGCGCCAATCCGATCCGATCCGAGACGATCTGCTCAGCTTCGCTGAGCTGGACAGCCGAGGGCGGCGGCTGTCCCCAGGTGAGTTGTGGCACCGCAATCAGAGTGTGCAACACATCGTGCAGTTCATCGGCGTCGCGTACTTCTGGCCAGGCTTCTTCGCGCACCTGGGCGATCGCGGCTTGATCGAGCTTTCCTACTTCCTCGAGCACCGATTCCGGCAGGATGCGGCGCATCTCGACGGCGCGTGCTCTTCGTTCTTCGAGCGGCGCATCGTCAAGGTAGGCGTAAGGATTCGCGTTCAAAATCTCGTGTGAGAATTGCGACGGCACCGGCGTGTCCACTGCCAGGCAACGGATGCGCCCCTCCTGCATCCCCTGCAGCAGCGATCTGAGGCCGTCGATATCCATCGCTTCGGTGAGCACGTCTTTCATCACTTCCTTCACCAGGGGATGTTCAGGAATCTGAATGTCCCCCACGATGTTTTCCTGACACGCCGCCACATCGGGGAATACGGACGCCAGCAGATCGTCTGACCGCATCCGCTGAATCTGGGGCGGCACTTTCTTTCCACTTTGAAAGCGCAGCAACGCGAGCGCGCGATTAGCGTCCCAACGCCAGCGGGTTCCAAAGATGGGCGAAGCCAGCGCCGCCTGTTCGAGAACCGGTTGCACCGTATCCGCGTTGAGGAAATGAAAAACGTCGGCCAGCGGAAAGCTGTGCTGCTCGGCAAGCGCAATGTTCAAGCCGTTGTCAGTAGCAGCGGCCTGCAATTCAAAATTGAAGCTGCGGCAGAAACGCTTGCGTAGCGCCAGGCCCCAGGCTTTGTTGATCCTGCCACCATAGGGCGCGTGAATGATTAACTGCATCCCGCCGCCCTCGTCGAAGAATCGTTCGGCGATTATGGTGTCCTGGGTGGGAACATCTCCCAGTACCGCGCGTCCTTGCAGAATGTACTCGATGGCCTGCTCGGCGCCGGGATCATCCAGCCCACATTCTTGCTTCAACCAGGCAACCGTCTCTGCCACTCGAGGCTGACTCTGCGAAATTCCAACCGGGAAAACGTCGCGCAGACGATCGCTGATCTCCTTTCGCAGACCGGCCACATGAGCGGAAAGTTCCTGAGTTCTGGCAGGGGCTTCGCCCCGCCAAAAGGGGATTGTGGGCGGAGAGCCCTGGGCATCTTCTACCAGCATGCGGCCGGATTTACCTTCCACGCGGCGGATGCGCCACGACGTATTGCCGAGAAGCATGATGTCGCCCGCCATGCTCTCGACCGCGAAGTCCTCGTCCACCGTGCCGACCACAATTCCATCCGGCTCGGCAACCACCGTAAACAACGCGGTCTCCGGTATGGCGCCGCCGCTGGTGATGGCTGCCAGCCGACTACCCCGGCGCGGGCGCAATTTGCGGTTCACGCGGTCGTGATGGATGTAGGCGCCATAACGACCGCGTCTCGCAGCAATTCCCTCGGAAAGCATTTCGAGAACGGAGTCGTAAGTTTCGCGAGACAAATTGCGGTAGGGGTAGGCTCGCTTTACCAACGCAAACAGTTCATCCTCGTCCCAACCGCCGGTGTCATCAACGACGGCGTGGCTCAAGTGGATTGTGTGGCGCGGTCGCCCCGCCCGCGTGTCGGAGGCGGCAGTGGTCAAGTGGGTAGCACTGGCGGGTCCAATATCACTTTCCCAAAGTCCCTTTGAATCCTGAGCTCCTGATCCGTCCTCCGGCGTGCGCGGGCGAGGCGCCCGCGCCACACGTGTGTTGCCAGTCTCCGCGGCGCAGGTTGCCACGATCTGCTGGGCTAGAATGTCCAGAGGGGACTCGGGAATCATTAGGCGATCAAGATCTCCTTGTCGAATCGCCCGTACCAACGCTGCGCATTCCAGCAGATCGTCGCGCGTGCCCGCGAAGAATCGTCCCTTGGGAATCGCCCCGCGCCAGTGGCCGGAGCGTCCTACTCGTTGCAGCGCGACTGCGATCGCCCGCGGCGAGCTAATCTGGACAACCAGATCGACCGTGCCGATATCGATTCCGAGCTCCAGCGACGCGGTTGCCACCAGCACTTTAACTTCGCCTTCTTTCAACTTTCGTTCCGCGTTGAGACGCAGCTTGCGCGACAGGCTGCCGTGATGCGCGGCCACGTTGTCTTCACCCAGCTTCTCACCCAAACGATGCGCAATGCGCTCCGCCAGGCGCCGGGTGTTGACGAACACCAGCGTGGAGCGATGCTGTTCGATAAGCTCCACCAGCCGGTCGTAGATTTCGTCCCACATTTCGTTGGTGGTGATGGGACCGAGCTGGCTGCCGGGCACTTCCACGGCGAGATCAAGCTTGCGCTTGTGTCCTACGTCCACGACGACCGGAGCCGGGCGGCCATTGCCGGTCAGGAAGTGGGCCACTTCTTCGATCGGCTTCTGGGTTGCAGAAAGCCCGATGCGCACTGCCGGACGATAGGTTAGTGCCTCAAGCCGTTCCAGTGAAAGTGCCAGATGAGCGCCGCGTTTATCGTCCGCCACCGCGTGGATTTCATCCACGATCACAGTTTCGACATCGCGCAGGACGGCGCGGCTTCTTTCCGCAGTGAGCAAAATATAGAGCGATTCCGGAGTGGTGACCAGAATATGCGGTGGCCGCTTCAGCATCGCGCGGCGCTCGTGCATCAGCGTGTCGCCGGTGCGGACGGCGGTGCGAATTTCCGGCATCAGTAGCCCACGCTCGCCGGCCATTTGAAGGATCTCGCCCAGCGGCCCTTCGAGATTTTTCTGAATGTCGTTGCTCAACGCCTTCAGCGGCGAAACGTACAGCACTTCGGTGCGGTCGTGCAGATCACCGGCCAGCGCTTTGCAGACCAGCCGGTCAATGCAGGCGAGAAACGCGGCCAGAGTTTTGCCAGAACCAGTAGGCGCGGAAATGAGCGTAGTTCGGCCTGCAAGAATGTGAGGCCATCCTTGTTCCTGGGGCTCAGTGGGCGTGCCAAATTTCCGGACAAACCACTCCTGGACGAGCGGGTGAGCCCAGGCGAGAGAAGAGGGAGCAGACATTGCCGGATATTCTACCACGTTACTTTCGTAAAATCTTCGCCTCACCTTTTCGGATCACGTCGACCCGGACGCTCTTGTCCGGGTGGAACACCCGCCCATACGCGGGCGGATGACCCGCACAAAACCGCCGCGAACGGAATGCTAGAATCGCGGCGATGCCCAAACTATCTCCTGCAACCCGCGCCCGCAAGATCAAACTCGTGCTCTTCGATGTAGATGGCGTTCTCACTGACGGCAAGATTTATCTCTTCCCCGTTCCATCCGACGGCGAGGATCGGATCGTAGTGGAAGCCAAAGGCTTCAGTGCTCACGACGGGGCGGGCATCTCCCTTGCGCGGATTGGTGGCCTGAAGACTGGACTCATCACGCGGCGCAATTCGGAGACCGTAGCGCTCCGGGCGCGTGATCTGAAGCTTGAATATGTCTACCAGGGGATTAGGGACAAGCTGGCCGCCTTTCGCGAAATTCTTGGCAAGGAGGGCATCAGCGCCAGCCAAGCCGCCTTTGTTGGGGACGACGTGATCGATCTGCCTCCAATGCAGAATTGCGGATTTTCGATCGCCGTGGCCAACGCCCGGAGCGAGGTGAAAAAGAGCTCTCACTACATAACCCCTCATGCCGGTGGCGAAGGGGCCCTTCGCGATGCGATCGAGTACATACTCAAAGCGCAAGGAAAATGGAAGCAGGTGGTGGAAGACTACGTCCGGGGAGAGTCAGCGCTCAGCAATTAGCATGAGGCCAACGCCTGCTTGGAATTGATCTGTTTGAAAGATTTAGGAAGGGTTCAAAAATAAACCCACCGGTCGCCTGCTTGGGGCGTGCTCGGGTTGGCGACCGATGGGCTACCGTTTCTCCTTACTCACCCTGTTGTTTTCAGGAGTTGTTGCAGAGTATAAACCCAGCGGCTGTAGAAAGTTGCGAGGAAAAGTGTAAATTTTTGTAATCGACTCTCCTACTCCGGAATCGCGAGCGGGCGAGCCGCCATTAAGTCCGTGAAGCGAGGGTCTTTGCGCATTCCGGCAAACTCCTCGTCTTTGTAGACGTCCTCGATCCCCTTATAGCCTTCCTCCATCGCGCGTCGCAGATACTGCAGGGAGCGATCGGTGACGCCGGCCTTGGCATAAAGCCTGGCTAGCACGTAGTAGAAATGGGCCCGGTCTGCCGGAGAGGACATCTGCGCCTGCACTCCGGTATGGGAGGTTCGCTCGAAAATGTCCGGATCGATCCGGAGGGCTTCGTTATATGCCAGGCTGGCCTTTTCGAACTGCTTCTTGGAGAAATAGGCGGCGCCGAGGTTGCTGTAGAAAGAGCCTGAATCCTGCCGCAGCTTAATCGCGTCCTCGTACTTGCTGATCGCCTTACCATACTTCTTTTGCAGGTAGTAAATTACGCCCAGATTGTTGTAAGCATCGGCGAACTGGCGATCCTTCTTGATCGCCATCTCAAAGTCCTTGCGAGCTTCATTGAAGCGCGCCATCTGAAGTTCGTTGATACCGGCTTTGTTGTAAAGCTTGGCACTGTTCGGATCCTTTGCGATGGCCGCCCGGTAATAGTCGAGCGCGTCCAGGTAGGCTTTTTCTGCACGCAAAGTGTCGCCCCGCTGTTCCAGATCTGCGACGGTGGAGTTTGCCGCTGGGGCTTCAGCCCGCCGCACTGGCGGGGGACTGACCTGAACCTGTTCCGAAGAGTGAACCTGTTCGGCGAGAGGAAAAGAAGGACTGACGCAAACAGCTACGGTCAGAAGCGCAAGCAGAAACTGACGACCCATAAGTCAACTCCTGAAGACGGCGGGCGAACCGGCTGCGCATTCGTCTACTGGGGACCGTTACCGCCATTGTCTGCCGGCTTGGGCGGCGGCGGAGGGTTAGACGGTTTATCGTCCTTAAAGATACCTGTAATCTTGCCAAAGAAACCTTTTTTCTTCTTGTTGGGATCCTCGGCCGTTGTGCTGGCTCCGCTGACCGGTTGAAGGCCGGGCTGGGCGCCAGGCGGCGGAGGCGGAAGGGCTTTCTCACCGCCGAGTCCGAAGACGCGGGAGAAAAAGCCGCGCATACCGGTGCTTTGGTCGCAGGTCTCGCTAGGCTCGGTCCCCGCAATGAACGCTACGTTATACGTCTCCGGACAGGCAGGCGTGGCCAGCAGGTTGGTCGTCTTGTCGAGTTGCACATCCACCACTCCGGACGGTTGAGAGAATGCCTTCGTGTCGGAGTACGGGGGCAGCGTGACGGCCTTCTTCATAAATTCTGCCCAGATGGGCGCTGCCGTTTGAGCTCCGCTCAAGCGAAGGTCGCTGTAGTCGTCATAACCCACCCACACGATGCACAACAGGTTGCTGGTGTAGCCGGCGAACCAGCCGTCATGGGAGCTGCCAGTCTTGCCGGCCCCTGGTGCGGTAAACCCACGTTGCCGAACTACGTATGCGGTGCCGCTGTTCATTACCCCTTCCATCATGGTGGTCATGAGGTAGGCGACGCGGGGATCGAGCACCTGCCGCCGTTCCGGTTTGAAATCCATCACTACATCGCCGTTGGCGTTCCGCACCGAGCTCACGACTGTGGGCGAGATCCGTTCTCCCGAATTTGCAAAAACGGTGTAGGCGGCTGCCATGTCCACCGGCGTGGCGTCGTAGGCGCCTAGCGCCATGGCAGGCGTCGCCTTCACGGAAACGATACCCGCTGACTTAGCCAAGTCGGCCACTTTGTCGTAACCCACTTCTTCCGCCAGCTTTACCGTGGCATTGTTCAAGGACATGGCGAGGGCGTAGCGCGCCGTCACATCGCCGTGATACTCCTCTTTGTAGTTGCGGGGCTCGTAGATCTGGTCGCCGTAGGCAAACGTGCTGGGCGCATCCGCCACCAGCGACGCCGGGGTGAATACTGGGTTAGTGCCGTCCAGCGCCGTGTTCATGGCAGCGGCATAAACAAACGGCTTGAAAATAGATCCTGTGGGGCGCTTCGCCACCGCGTGGTTCAACTGGCTCATTCCATAGTTTCGCCCACCTACCAGCGCGAGAATCTGGCCGGTATGCGGGTCCATTGCGACCAACGCTACCTGTGCCTGGGGCCCGGGTAAAACTTTGGTTTCATATTTATTCTTGCCGATCTTCGTTCGTTTCGTGCGCAGCTTTGTCACCTGGTCGTCAACCAGCTTTATGCCGGTTTGTACGGCGGCTGCGGCTGCTTTTTGCAGCTCGGGATCGAGCGTTGTATAAATCCGATAACCCTGGTCGTTCATCTGGCGCTCGTCCAGCTTGCTGATCAGGGTCTCCCGCAGCATATCCACGAAGTAGGGTGCGTCGCTGGCTTCTACGTTGGGCGGTGCCAGCTTCAGAGGTGTGGCCTTGGCCTTCTCGGCGTCCGCCTTCGACAACGCGTGAGTCTCGACCATGCTGTCCAGAACCAGATTGCGTCGTTCCAGTGCGCGCTCGGGATGGCGGTATGGCGAGAGATAGCTCGGCGCCTGAATGATGCCGGCGATCAGGGCGGCCTCGGCCGGCGTTATGTCCTTCAGATCCTTATTGAAATAGGCTTGCGATGCCTGGGCAAAGCCGCTGATGGTGAACGAGCCGCGCTGCCCCAGATCTACCCGATTCGCGTAGAACTCGAAGATCTGTTGTTTGCTAAGCTTCTGCTCCATCTCCAAAGCAATCAGCATCTCCGAGAGCTTGCGCCTGACGGTCTTCTCATAGTGCCCCGCCTTCTCGGGGGTTATGAAGAAGGCTCGGGAAAGCTGCATGGTGATGGTCGAGCCGCCCTGCTCGTGGCGCCCGTGGGTTATATCCACCCAGGTGGCCTCCGCCAGGCGGATAAAGTTCACTCCGCCGTGCTGGAAGAAGCGGCGGTCTTCGATAGCCAGCACCGCGTCAACCATCAACTTCGGAATCTGGTCATACGTGACCAATTGCCGCTTGGAACGTTGTTCCGCATCGAACAGAGAAGTGATCATCTGCGGTTCGAGCTCGTAGGCTGCGAGTTCGCCCGACTGGCTGCTGATGCTGTCGACCTTGCCGCCGTGAACCCGAATGACTGCCGACTCCTGGCTGTGATAGGAATCGGGGCCGGGTTTGATCTCGATTCCGCCGTCAAGCAGGCGGTAGCTGCCCATCGGCGACTTGCCACTTTGATCGGAATAGCCAGCTCGGCGCAGTTCAGCCGCAATCTCTTTAGCTTCGATCTTTTCCCCTGCCTGCACCGCATGTGGAATGGCATAAATTCTGGCGGAGTCGCCAAATACCGGGCCCTTGAAGCGCTGGTCTATCATCCGCCCGAATTTGACGTAGTAATAAGTGAACGCGCCCCCGGCGGAAATCGCCAGAACGAGAAAAACTATCAGCCCGGCTTTTAACAGCGGATCGCGGGAAAGCAGCCCGCTTCCGGGTTTGCCAGTCTTGCTGCCGGTCGGGATCTTGAGTTTAATGGCCACGATTGGATGGTCGGATTCGCCTATACGTTAAGAGCGCGGAGTGCATAGCTGCCGTTGTCCCGGAGCAAATAAAACTCCTTCCCAAACAGGCCGATCGCCTGGTGTTCGGCAATCGCTTTCCTCAGACTGCTTTGCCTAGAAAGAGATAACTCATTTTACCCCGCCAACCTGTGTTTTTGCGGCACCTGACGGTTGGCAGTCAGGTACGCTGGTTGGAGGATCGTATCGTCCCTCCGCGTAGGGAGGCCCTCCCTTCGGTTTCGCCAGGGCAGGGCGCTGGGCATCCGAGCCGTGTTGAGGACTGACCTACGGGTTCCTAGACAGTCCGCGAACCGACGCTGTAGCCAGGTCCTATTGCTTAGAAAACGCTTCGGTTCGTGCTGGAGGGGTCGAAGTTCAGATCCAGGGGGTATCCAGGCAGGTTCAAATGGACGGTGTACGGAGCGTCGATGCTGACTGATCCGGCATAGGCTGAACCGCTACGCGTGATCTTGATTTGCTCCTTGTTGATCGGGACATCCAACTCCTGCGCCTTCTTGAAGATCTCTTCGCGGATCGCGTCCTCGGACTTGGCGCTATAGGTATTCATCTGAGCGATAGTCTTGATGGCGTCCTCAAACTGGTAGTTCGAGAAAAAAGGCGGCGCCAGCTCGGCGATGAGATATACGGTTGCGACCATTGCGAAGATGCCCAATACCAGTTTCAAGGAACCCATTAGCGCTCCGCTTCCGGTCGCGCGCCGGGAAGCCCCGTCAGCCCGCAGACCGTAGATTTTTCTGAAAATATTCGGTTATTGCGGCGATGCTAGCATCCTCCATTTGGCGTGTCGAGCGTCGAACGACTTCCACAGTACCTTCGGTAACCTTCTTTCCCACAGTGACACGAAAGGGAATGCCCACCAGGTCAGCATCCTTGAACTTAACCCCAGGCCGTTCGTCGCGGTCATCCAGTAACACTTGGTAACCAGCCGACTCCAGACGGCTGGCGATGTCTTCGGCGGCGGCCTGTATCTTCTCGTCTTTTACGTTGGTGGGCGTGACCACAATCTCAAACGGCGCAATCTGAGGCGGCAGCCAGAAGCCGTTTTCATCGTTGCCCTGCTCCACTGACGCGGTCAGAATGCGCTCGATTCCAATGCCATAGCAGCCCATGATCGGCATAACTTCTTTGCCATTCTTGTCCAGCACCCGCGCGCCCATGGACTCCGAATACTTATAGCCCAGCTTGAAGATGTGGCCGATTTCGACCGCAGGTGTCAATGCGCAAGGGCGCGCCGCAATTGGGGCAGGATTCGCCCGCAGTCACGCTGCGCAGGTCGGCGTAGGCAGTCGGCTGGAAGTCGCGGCCCGGCGTGATGTTCTTGAGGTGGTAGTCCTCTTTGTTTGCGCCGCCGATCAGGTTCTTGCGGCCTTCGAGCGCCTTGTCCACTAGGAGCACGGGATGTTCGGTGTCCTTCACGTCCTTTGCCCAGGCGATACCGATGGGCCCAAGGAACCCCGCCGGAGAATTGAACAGCTGCTTGATTTCGTCTTCCGTCATCGGACGAGTGGCTTTGCCACCAAGCGCGGTAGAGAGCTTGGTGTCATGCATCTGATGATCGCCGCGCATCAGCAAAACCACAGGCCGCATCTTCAGTTTGCGCGTCTTGGCGTCTGTGTCTTCGAGCATCAGCGCCAGCGTCTTCATCTTGTTTCTCGGCGAAACCCCGAGAAAGTTGGCTACATCTTCGATCGTTTTCATTCCCGGGGTGTGGACCTCGAGCGGCTTACCGTCGCCTTGCGGGCGCGAGATCCTCCACTGGAGCCAGTCTTCGAGATTGCCTTCTCCAGGTTAGCGGCGTAGTTGCATTTCTCGCAGCTTACTATCTGGTCTTCGCCCGCGGGCGTCCGCACCATGAACTCGTGGGATTGCGATCCGCCCATTGCGCCGGAATCCGCTTCGACCACCATGTACTTCAATCCGCAGCGGTCAAAGATACGGCAGTAGGCGTCGTAGTGCTTCTGATAAGACACGTCGAGGCCGGCGGCATCGATGTCGAATGAGTACGAGTCCTTCATGATGAACTGCCGCACCCGCAGCAGGCCGGACTTGGGCCGGGCTTCGTCTCGAAATTTGGTTTGAATCTGGTACCAGATTTGCGGCAGCTGCTTGTAGCTGCGCAGTTCCTTGCGAGCAATGTCGGTCATGACCTCTTCATGGGTCATGCTCAGACATAGGTCGGCTCCCTTGCGGTCTTTCAGCCGGAACATGGTGTCGCCCATAACCGCCCAGCGCCCGCTGGCCTCCCACAACTCCCGCGGATGGATGGCTGGCAGAAAGAATTCCTGTCCGATTTTGTCCATCTCCTCGCGCACGATGGCCATGATCTTGTTGAACGAGCGGTTTCCAAGAAAAAGATAGGAGTAGATTCCCGGCGGCAAGCTGGCGGATGTAGCCCGCCCGCACCAGAAACTTGTGGCTGGCGACCTCAGCGTCCGCCGGAGCCTCGCGCAGAGTGGGGATAAAGAGTTGCGACCAACGATGCATAGTTTAGGAGTCCTGGGTAGCAGGGAATTGAGTATTGTAAATGATTGGGTGTCTGAGCCTCAGGCACGTAGGCCCGAACGCCTCGTCCGGGTGGGCGAGCCAAGCTCGCCAGAGATGGGGAGCTTCGCTCCCCTGGGCGGGTGGGGGCACCCGCCCCTACGTGTGCCCGTCTAGATCGACGCTTTCGCGGCCTACTAACCCGCCAGCTGCTTCAAAATGTCTTTCCCCAGCTTCTGCGCCTCGCCAAAGGATTTCTGATATTCGACGAACAGCCGGTTCAACTCCAGCGACTTGTCCGCATTGAGCCGTTTGCGCAAGATCATGTCGCGCACATGAACAGGGTTGGGCAGCGTAGCGTCTTCAGTGAGTTCTTCCAGCGCCGTGTTTGGATCGTAGTGGTACATGGCGACTCCATTGAGTGATTGTTCAATTGTGTAATTTGGCAATTTAGGATCCCGACTTCACGGTGATCACCGAGTTTCTCCAATTACTCAATTACGAAATTACACAATTCCTAAATCATTTCCGTTCCCCACAGATCGTGCAGGTGGACAATTCCCAAGAGCTTCCGGTTACCATCAATTACGACCAGCGAAGTAATCTTTTTTTCTTCCATCAAAGCTAGCGCGGTAGCCGCAAATTCGTTCGCCTCAATCGTTCTAGGCGTCGTCGTCATGCATTCGCCCGCGGTCAGATCCAGCACGTCCTTGCCGCGTTTCTCCAAAAGTCGCCGCAGGTCGCCATCGCTGATCACTCCCACCAGCTTCTCGCCGTCGGCCACGGTGGTTACGCCTAGCTTCTTGCGCGACATTTCGTAAATTACATCCGGCATTTTGGTTTGTGGCGTGACTCGCGGCACGGCGTCCCCCGAGTGCATCAGCGACTCAACCCGCGCCAGCCGCTTGCCCAGTTTCCCGCCAGGATGAAGATTGGCAAAATCTTCTTCCCGGAAGCCGCGCTTCTCGGCGAGGGCCATCGCCAGCGCATCGCCCAAAGCTAGCATTGCCGTGGTCGAGGCAGTCGGCGCCAGGCCCAGGCCGCAGGCTTCTTTGGCTACAGAGCAGTCAAGCGCGACGTCAGCCGCAGCGGCAAGAGTTGAAATCTCCCGTGCCTTTGGCTTGGTCTGTGTGGTTGCGGGCGACTCGCCCGCGTCTTTTGCAAACACGGCATCTCCCGTCATACTGATCAACGGCACCTGCAGTCGCTTGATGGTAGCCAGCAGCCGTAGGATTTCTTCCGTCTCCCCGCTGGCAGAAAGTGCCAGCACCAGGTCGCCGCGCACCACCATGCCGAGATCTCCATGCACTGCGTCAACGGGATGCATGAACAATGCCGGCGTTCCGGTGGAACTCAACGTAGCCGCGATCTTGCGCGCGATGATGCCGCTCTTGCCCATGCCGGTGACGACCACCCGGCCGCCGCAGGCATAAATCAACGCAACCGCCTTGTCGAAAGCCTCGGCCATCGAGCCAGCGATGCGGTCAGCCAGTGCGCGCAACGCCTCAGCTTCGATTCGAACCACATTTTCGCCGACGTGTTTCATGGAAGGAAAAGATGTTAGCACGCGAGACACAGCAATCAGCATTCAGTACTCAGCCTTCAGCCATGATCGGTTTCTGCTGGGATCGGAAAGAACCTCAAAGGGCTGAACGCTGAATGCTGAGTGCTGAATGCTGTTTCTAAAAATGATCATCCATGTGCTGCACGCGCCCGGCCAGGCTCCGGGCCTGGATGGCTCGATCCCAGGGGCCGGCCTGCCAGTTGTCTTTCTGCTTCTCGGGATGAATCCAAGGCGGCAAGGTGATGGAGAGATTTACCGCAATCGCCACAGCGTACGGTTCATATAGCGATCGCAACTGAGACAGCTTTTCCTCGAACTCGACGCCGTCGCGCAGCTTTACTCCGCGTGCGGCCAGGCTTTGCCGCAGCCGGTTCAGATCCTCCGGCGTCAGTCGGTCGGGAGGGAGCGGATTGTAGCGGGCGTTTACCACCTGGGCGAGATCCACCATCGCGTGCCGTGCCATCGCGAAGGTGATTTTGGCCTGCTCGTTACGCAAACCATCCACCCCCGATACGACCAGCGCACTGCCGTCCAGAATCGTGATCAACGCGCCCAGCCACGATTGGTTGTTGTGCTGCGAGCGAAAAAAACTGAGAGCCGGATAAGAAAGATGGCTTTCCAGCACCTCGGCCGCCCAACGTTCCCAGTCTTTGAAAATCTGATCGAGCACGGTCTGTTGCGGGCAGTTTCCGAACCGCGCGAGCAATTCCGCAGCGGTAGGAGGCGAGCCCGCGCGGGCATCGAGCAGGGAAATTTCGATCTCACGCCGGGAGAACGATGAATAAATCGTTGGCAAGTAGCCGATGACGATTCCCAGAAAGCCAAAGCCCAGGCCGGCTTCCATCACCGCCAGGGCGCGAGCCACTCCGGAACTGGGGATGATGTCACCGTATCCGAGGGTAAAAAAAGTCTCCCCGCTGTGGTAGACCAAGATGCCAAAGGTGATAGGCTCGTCGCTCAAACGAAAATGCTCACCAGCTCCGTATTGCAGCAAGGCGAAACCGAAAATCAGCCCCGTAGCCCACAAAGCCAGCAGGAAAATCAACGAGAGCGGCCCGAAGTATCCCAGAAAATTTTCCCGTCGGGCCTGGTTTTGAATTCGGCTGGCCAGTCTTCGCCAGGGAATCCAGGTACGCCGATAGAACCAGGAAGTAATGCGGAAGCTGCGGCGTACCCGCCGCGGCAGGACCACGGTCTCGAACGCATCCAGCAGGATGGCGAAGATGGAAAGAATTCCGGCGATGGCGGAGAAAATGTGCATCAGGCGATGGGTATCAATGTAGGCGCGAGCGTCCCGCTCGTGCAGCACGCCAGCGGTGCCCACGTAGGGACAGCCGCCCCCGGCTGTCCGGCGGGGCGTAGCCCCGCAGTCTTCCTTTCCAATCCCGATACCAGCGGAATTCCTGCATTCGGAAGATTTTGACAGCCCAGTTCTGTCGAGCTGCGCTCGACTGGACAGCCGGGGGCGGCTGCCCCCACGTGGTTAATGCCACTGGCCCGCACGAGCGGGACGCTCGCGCCTGCCTCCGGAATGGTAGCAGATTCAGTGCGCGCTTCCGTCAGCTTCCAAACGAATGGATTTTCCCGACGCCGCGGAACGCCGTGCAGCGTCAAGGATCTCGGCGACGATAACATTCGTTTCCAAAGACGAAGCCGGGATCAGGCTTCGCTCCGCTCAGGACCACCGCCCTCAAGAATGACAACGAATCATCGTAGGGAGAGGGAACCGGCTTGGCCGCGATCTGCTTCTCCTCTTCTCCTTTGGGTCGTATCCGTACGTCGTCGTGGCGAACTGTGATCACATAGCCGGTCTGGCCGTAGACTTCCATATCCTTGCGATCGAATGGCCAGTTCCATGAAGCCTGCAGGATCGCCTGGGCCTTGGGATAGGTCAGGATGATGGTTGCCTCGTCGTCCACTCGCGGATATGTTTCCGGCTTGATCTGCTGAGTCACGGCGGTCACCGACGTGGGCCGCTGTCCGTCCATCAGCCAGGTCATCAAATCTGCGCCGTAGCAGCCGAAATCATAAAGGGCTCCGCCGCCATCGAGCTTGGGATCGTTGAGCCAGGCAAAGAACTCGGGTTGCACGCCGATTTCCTTAGGGCCCTGATGACCATCGTGGACGACTACTTTGCGGATGTCGCCAATCGCCTTCTCATGGACCAGATCGTAGGCCGCGTGATTGCTGCGATACCAGGAGGTCTCGTAATTCACCAGCACCTGAATCTTGCCCTTGCGTGCCGCATCCGCGATAGCGTGCGCGTCATCGGCGCTGACCGCCAACGGCTTTTCCATCATGACGGGTACACTGTGCCGGGCACAGATTTCCACCACCCGTCGATGGTCGAAGGTGTTGGTGTAGGCCAAAACCGCTTGTGGGTGGGTCTTCTGCAGCATGTCTTCCAGGTCGGTGAAGAGCAAGCTCCGGTCGAGGCCGAACTCGGTGGCGTAACGTGCCGCCAGTTGCTGGTCAGGCTCGGCGATTCCCACAACCTGAATATCCGGTCGATGCAGCGAGCGCTGGAAAAAGCCTGCGACGTGCCCGTGAACCAGTCCGGCGATTCCGATCCGCAGCGGCTCAGCCCCGGCTTGCGCGTGAGACATGGTAACCGTCATGAAAGAGAATCCAGCCAGGATGGTTGCGAAGAGAAGTTTCATCTGGACCTCTGCGATACCGCGGGAATGGTAGCAGATTCGGCGGCGAGTCGGATCACGGCTTCGCATGCGCGGCAGTCAGCGCATTCTGTATGGCCTGCAACTCTTTTAGCACACCGCGCAGTTTTGTGGATTCCAGCGCATTCGCCCCATCGGACTTGGCGTGCAAAGGGTTCTCGTGTACTTCCATGAAGACTCCATCCACGCCCGCTGCCACGGCGGCGCGCGCCAGCACCGGGATGAACTCGGGCTGGCCTCCGCTTGCGGCGTGCTCCCCATCGGAATTGGACGACGGCAGTTGCACCGAGTGGGTTGCGTCAAATACCACGGGAACAAATTTCCGCATGATGGCGAGGGAACGCATGTCCACGACCAGATTGTTGTAGCCGAAACTTGCTCCGCGCTCGGTTACGAAGACTTTGTCATTGCCCGCGCTTCGGCATTTGTCCACCACGTGCCGCATGTCAGCGGGGGAAACGAATTGGCCCTTCTTGATATTCACCACGCGTTCAGTCATGGCTGCGGCCACGACCAAGTCGGTCTGACGGCAGAGAAACGCCGGAATCTGCAAGATGTCCGCCACTTCGGCGACCTTTGCCACGTCAGCGGTTTCGTGCACGTCGGTCAGGATCGGTATGTGGACTTCATCTTTTACTCTCTTCAGGATGCGTAGACCTTCCACCAGTCCCGGGCCGCGATAGCTGCGAATCGAAGTGCGGTTGGCCTTGTCGTACGACGCCTTGAAGATGAAAGGGAAGTTGAGCGAGCGCGTCACTCCTTTTATCACTTCGGCCATGAAGAGCGCATGCTCCTCGCTCTCGATCACGCACGGGCCGGCAATGAGGAAGAGATTTCCACCACCAATGCGGACGGTGTCGATTTGAAAGGAAGTTGTCAGTTGTCAGTTCCCAGTTCTCGGCGGTGAAGGTTATCTCTTTCCGACCTTTTCTGGCCGGTGGAACATCTCCACTTCTGAGGCCGTCTTTTCGGATCGTCTCTTGAGACCGTGCTCGTACGCCGCTCCCACAAATGTCTTGAATAGAGGATGCGGCTCCAACGGCTTCGACTTGAATTCGGGATGGAACTGGCAGCCGATGAAGTGAGGATGATCGGGTAACTCCACCATCTCAACATAAGTCCCATCGGGCGTAGATCCGGAAATGCGCAGCCCGCCTGCCGTCAACGTCTCTTCGTATTCACGGTTAAATTCGTAGCGGTGGCGATGGCGTTCGCTGATTTCGAGTTTGCCATAGATCTTGTGCGCCAGAGTCCCGGGCTCGATCTTGCAGGGCCACGCTCCCAGACGCATGGTTCCTCCCAGTTCCTCCACCCCGCGCAGTTCCCGTAGCTTGTAAATAACTCGGTGCGGAGTGGCGGGATCGAATTCGCTGGAGTTTGCATCCGCCAGCCCGCACACATTGCGGGCAAACTCGATGCACGCTGTCTGCATGCCGAGGCAGATGCCGAAATACGGGACTTTATTCTCGCGGGCGTACCGGATCGCAATAAGCATGCCCTCGATTCCGCGCTTGCCAAAACCGCCGGGTACCAACAGTCCGTCATAGCCGGCGAGTTGTTCTTCGTAAGTGCGGTCTCCGGTCTCGAGGCCCTCGGCTTCTATCCAGTTCAAATTCAGCTTCAGATTGTGCGCCAGCGCGCCGTGGACCAGCGCCTCTTTCAACGATTTGTAGGAATCTTCGTATTCGACATACTTGCCCACAATCCCGATCGTGACTTCGGCTTTCGGGTTGTAGACGCGCTGTACGATGTCCTCCCAATCCTTCAGATCGCGGTCTTTGGCTTCTAGCCGCAGATAGCGGAGCACCAGCGAGTCCACACCTTCACGCGAGAACACCAGAGGCACTTCGTAGATGGACGCGACATCCTTAGCGGTAATGACGGCTTCTTCTTCCACGTTGCAGAAAAGTGCGATCTTCGACTTGATCTCCTTGGAGAGAAACCGGTCGGTGCGGCAAAGCAGAATATCGGGCTGGATCCCAATGCTCAGCAGTTCCTTCACTGAGTGCTGCGTCGGCTTGGTCTTCAGCTCTTGCGCGGCGGCGATGAACGGGACCAGGGTCACGTGCATGAACAAGGTGTGGTCGCGGCCCAGCTCCTGCCGCATCTGCCGGATCGCTTCCATGAAGGGCAGGGACTCGATATCGCCGACTGTTCCCCCGACCTCGACGATGGCGACGTCCACATCCTGTGCCACTTTCTTCATCGCAGCTTTGATTTCGTTAGTGACATGAGGAATGACCTGCACGGTCTTACCCAGATAATCGCCGCGCCGCTCCTTGGCGATGATCTGCTCGTAAATACGTCCCGTAGTCCAGTTGTTGTCGCGGGAAAGCTTGGCGTGGGTAAAGCGCTCGTAGTGGCCGAGGTCGAGATCGGTTTCGGCGCCGTCGTCGGTAACGAAAACCTCTCCATGCTGAAACGGCGACATGGTCCCTGGGTCGACGTTGAGGTAAGGATCAAACTTCATGAGATTGACCTTCAGTCCCCGACTCTCCAGCAGGCAACCCATCGAGGCCGCTGCCAGTCCCTTGCCCAACGAAGACACCACGCCACCGGTCACAAAGATGTACTTTGCCGACATCGATTCCTCACCTTAAATTGTGTTTGAGATTTTGTGCAGGATGGGTGCACGACTGATTATGCCAGAAAAATATTCGCGTGACCAGATGAAGTTTTGGAAACTGTGCAAGATCTTCTCGGGCGCCCATTTCTCGCGATTTCTGCGAGTTGTGGGGCTGTCGCCTTCCAGCTGATGGAGAATGTTTCCTCCTGCGAGTACACTGGGCAACAGCCGTTTGCATCCAATAAATTAGTCCCATGCGTCCGCTTCATCGCATCTTGATAACCCTGGCGGCGGCAACAACGCTGCTTCTGCTGACTGCTACTCCCGCACCAGGTCAGGAACTCGCTAAACGCCTCATCCTGAAAGACGGCTCCTACCAGCTCGCGACCAAGTGGGAAGTCAAGGGCGAACGCCTCCGCTACCTCAGCGCCGAGCGCAACGAGTGGGAAGAAGTCCCAAACTCCATGGTGGACTGGGCGGCCACCGATAAATACGAAAAAGATCGGGCCGCAGGTAAGCCTTCACCGGAGGCTGTGGCGCTCGACAAGGAACTCGAAGCGGAGCGCCAGGCCGACGAAGCCAGGTCTCCGCATGTGGCGCCGGGCTTGCGTTTGCCCGACGATGGCGGCATCATCCTGCTCGATACTTTCCAGTCTCAGCCCCAGTTGGTCGAACTGCTGCAGAACAGCGGTGAACTCAATCGAAACATGAAGGGAAATATCCTGCGGGCTACCATTAATCCCATTGCCAGTTCCAAACAGATCATCGAACTTCCCGGAGCGCACTCGAAGATCCAGGCGCACGCCACCGTGCCCGCCATCTATGTAAATGTCGACCAGCAAGACCAGCTCGACAAGGCAACTCAGATCGCTGAGAAATCGAAGGAAGAACAACTGCCCTGGGACCGCTTTCGCATTGTGAGTCTGCAAACCAAGCAGGACAAGCGGATCATCGGGGACCTCAAGATTGCGATTTACGGCAAGGTAAGCCAGGAGCAGAAACTTGTGCCGACGACGTCAACCAGGCTTACCGGGGGCTGGGTCAAGGTGACCCCGTCCAGCGATCTCAACCCCGGTGAGTACGCGGTGGTTGAGTTGCTGGGAAAAGACGGCATGAATCTGTACGTCTGGGATTTCGGCGTGAACCCGTCGGCGGGCGCCAACGCGACGGCCTGGAAACCCGACGCTTCAGCGAACAATCCGCTTCCCGATAAGCCGAAAGAGCTGGAGAAGAGGTAGCGCCGCACTTAGCACTCAGCATTCAGCTTTTCGTTCCTGTGCACGAATCTGAGAAGGGTTCCCATGCCATCGGTCAACCGAAGAGCGCGTTAGGGGAACTGGCTGAATGCTGAGTGCTGAATGCTGATTGCTCAATGCCAACTGCCCCGCAAAACCGTTGACCCCCATCTCTCTTGCAGTTACACTGGCGGCGATTTTTCTTACCCTTAGGACTAACCCTTGAAAGTCTATCGTTCCACCCGTCAGCTACTCGCTGACGTCGAAGGCGTACTCGCGGCCAGTCGGCCTTCCTTCCATCATTCTCCACTGGAAGATGTGATCGAACTGCTTTGCCGTGGGCGGCACTACGCCTGGGTGGGTATTTATCTCGCCGTGGGGACAAACGCTCCGCAGCACCCGCTGGGTGCTGTCAGCGACAAACGAGATCAAGTAACAGTTCCAGAGATGCGCTCCAAGATCCTCATCTCCATGAGGTTGGCGTCCCGGGAACTTGGAGTGCTTAGCGTGGAGAGTGCTCACGACAACGCTTTCGGCGCCGAAGACCGGGTCTTGTTGGAAGGGGTAGCTGATGCCGTGGCCCGCTTTTTGGTCGGGCGCGGAAGATACCTTGCCCGAAAAGCGCGAGTGTAGGCGCGGGCGTCCCGCCCGTGCGTTGCGGCGGAGCCGCAAAACGATTCGAGCCAATCTCCGGAACCTGAGAAATAAAACTATATGAACCAATAGGCCCCAATCGCGAGGTGGTCTAGCCAACAACTGAGTCGGCCGATGTTAAAAGCAAACGATTTCAGCACTGCAGAATTTGGTCAATGAGTTCTATAAAAAGGGATGTCAAGAAAAAAGTTCTCCCTCGACCGGAGGGCGAGGTTTGTGTCTCGATCTCCAGCCCACGGTAGTTTCGCTTCCTTGGAGAAGCTTGGTCTGTTGTCCATGCTCGTAAGTTTCCTCCGCGGAGGGTGGCGATGCCATCGAGTTCGAAAGAGCGGCAAGCCGGACTGGTGCTCACGGTCAACCATGGTTCTATCCGAGGCTCGTGGCCTATGGCTATTTCTGGTTCTCCGAGGGGGCATAGCGTGTAATGTGTGACTCGGTGCCGAAGCACACGGGGCCCGATCTCATTGACTGATACTCCCCTCGAACCGAGCTCTCCGGAAACCCGAGCGACCCCACCCGAGAAAATCTACGAGATGGGAAGCCCTCTTCTCCCGAGAGGCTCAAGCGGCTTGCTGATCTAATTGTTTGGCGTCGAAGTCCACCCCTTTCTTCCAGAGCGTTAACGTGATCGTGACCATCTTTCGTGCCAGGGTGAGACGGGCCATGGTGGGCCGCATCCCTTTGCCAATCAGAGCTACATAGAATTCGCGCAGCGGGCCGGGACGGGTGCTGGCCGAGATGGCAGCACCTTTGAAAAGATTCTTCAGATCCTTGTTGTAGTTGGCACTCAGCCCGCGCACCGTGACGCGCTCGCGGTTGCGTTGCAGTTTGCCTCGCACGTAGCGGTACTCGCCGCTGTCGTGAGTCTCGACCGCGAAACCGCTGTAAGCCCACAACTGCCGCTTGGTACGGAAACGGTGTGGCGTCTGCAGCAATGCCACCAGCAAGGCAGCCCGAATCGGGCCGATCGAAGGAATCTGGCGCAGTAACTTCACGGCAGGATGCTTGTGACTCTCCCGCAGGAGTTCGCGTCGGGCTTCCAGTCGCACCGGTTGCAACCCGTCCAGTTGCTGATAGAGCCGTTGGGCTCGCACCCGAACTCCTGGTTCTCCGATCTTGGCCAACCATTCGGCGCGATGCCGTGGAGCGTACACCGTCGTACCGCTACAGGGAATGGCCCAGCTGCGGTACACAGCTTTAATCCGATTCATCACCCGCGTGACATCTTGGGTGAGGGTCAGATAGCTGCGCCCCAGTTCTTTCAAGGTGCGCACCCCATGCTCTCCGTGGTAGACCGGCTTCAGTTGGTTGGTGCGTAACAGCTCCGCCAGCTTGCGCGCGTCGATCCGGTCACTCTTGTTGCCATCTTTCAACAGAGCCGCTTTGCGCGGATCGCAGACTACGAGCCGGCTGACATGGGGTTTCAGGAGATCGTGTAACCAGGCAGCCGAGGTTCCTTCCTCGAAGGTCAGAGACAGAGTCCCTTGCAGTCCTTGGATGAACTCGACGATCGTGGACGCCTTGGTTTCCAGCAGGCATTCCATGATCAGCTTGCCTTGAGCATCCATCACCGCCACGGAAATGGTGGCCTGATGAACGTCCATGCCGATATACTTTTCTTCACTCATAAAGGCGCTCCTTTTCGCTAGGTTGGTGGTGCGAACAATCTCAACCTACCGCAAAAGTGGGCGCCTTTTTATATTGCGTGTAATTGATTCCATGACAATGTCGGCTCCGACGCCCGAGTAAAGTTGGTGGTGCGAAAGCCAGCCAACAGGCTCGGGAGAAAGGAGCCGAACAATGATCATTATAGGAGTAGATTTTCACCCCGAGTTTCAGCAAATAGCTTCGGTGGATACCGACACCGGAGAGTTCCAGGAAAAGCGGCTAGTGCATCGTGAGGACGCGGAAACGTTCTACCGCGCGCTGGCGGGCCAGAAGGTGCGGGTTGGGATGGAGGCCAGCGGGCATGCTCGCTGGTTCGAAGGACTCGTGGCCGAGTTGCAATTTGAGTTGCGGATTGGAGACGCAGCCGAGATCCGCACAAAGCGAGTACGCAAGCAGAAGACAGATCGCCAGGATGCGCAACTGATCCTACGGTTGCTGCTGGAAGACCGCTTCCCGCAGATCTGGGTGCCGAGCTGGGAAAACCGGGATCTGCGACAACTGCTGTGGCACCGGCACCGCATGGTGCAGGTGCGCACTCGGATCATGAACCAACTGCAAGCCGTGGCGCTCAACGAAGGACTGCGCTGCAAGAAGCGGTTGTGGCGCGAACCCGGCCGGCAGCAACTGGAATCCTTCTTGTTGGCTCCTTGGGCCAGCCGGCGGCGATGCGATCTGCTGGAACTGATGGATCGACTCAACCCGACGATCACGGAACTCAGCCAGGCGATTGAGCGAGAAGTCGAGAAGTATCCCGAGGCGCAGCGACTGAGGACGCATCCCGGAGTCGGAGCGCTGACCGCACTGGCCTTCGTGCTGATCATCGGTCGAGCCGAACGCTTTCACTCGGGCAAGCAGGTGACGAGCTATCTGGGACTGGTGCCGCTAGAAGAATCCAGCGGCAACCGGCGACGGTTGGGGCACATCACCAAACAGGGAAACTCGATGCTGCGCTTCTTGCTGGTGGAAGCGGCGCAGGTCACAGTGCGCAGCCTGCCCGAGTGGCGCAGCGAGTACTTCCACCTGGCGATGCGACGAGGACGGAAGATTGCCAAAGTCGCCATGGCCCGCCGACTGGCGGTTCGACTGTACTGGATGATGCGCCAGGGATGGGATTACGAGCAGGTGAAAAAGTTCGGTTCGCACGCGGGACAGCCCGGACATCGCGATGGTGTGAAGTACAACACCGAGTAATTGATTGGGCGTCCCGCTCCTCTTCACCGAGGAGTCTGAAGTAGTAATCATGATCGCAGTTGTGCGACCGAAGAGATGCATGGGTCGGACCGAGTTCCAGACCTGAAGATTGATTACGAGCGAGCCTGAGTTGGCAGAGCAAAGCAACAGCTTCAACGAGAGCGAAATGGCGCTCTTCTCCGAGTGCATGCTGAAGTGTGCCCGAAAACTGCTTGACACCGCCGACATTGTCAGAGACGCGATGTTAGGTCAACAACTACGGTTTTGGCGCTAGCTTTGGCTAAACGGCGTCGATGACAATGAGAGTGATGTCGTCCTGCTGGGTGATGGACGCAGGCTGCCAGTAGCGTACCGCGGAGAGCAGTTGATCCGACAGCTCGGAAGGCGAGCTCCGCTGACCGTTGCGAACGACTTGTTCAAGCTTGCTGTCGCCGAAGGAATCGCCTTGGGCATTCTCAGGTTCGGTTACGCCGTCGGTGTAAAGCAGGAGGCGGTCGCCTGGGGCGAGCGGCATGGCACAAACAGGGTAGTCGTCGCACTCCTGTCGCACTCCGAAAAGTAAGCCGTTGCTTTCGATGCGTTCTAGCTTATCTTGCCGCCAGCGCAAAAGCGGGGGATGTCCGGCGGCTGAATACAGCGCCTTGCGATTCTCCACATCGAGCCACAAGTAAGCCACTGAGATAAACTGACCGCGCAGTTGCGCGAAAAGAACACGGTTCAACCCGCTCAGCACTGCTCGCGGGTCATGTGCGCAAGGAATCACCGATTGCATGGCCACCTTGATCATGCACGCGATCAGTGCGGCGGGCACCCCGTGTCCGGAAACGTCCGCCACCAGGATGCCAACCCGCTTCTGATCGACCGGAATGAACTCGTAGAAATCACCGGCGACGGCGGTCATTGGACGGTAAGCAGCGCTGATGCAAAGGTTGTTAATTTCGGGAACGCCACTCGGAAGAATTGAGGTCTGGATCTCACGGGCGATGGCCAGTTCGTTCTCAATCGAGAGCAGGCGGCGCTCGTCGGCAAAGACTTTTTCGGCTGCGACCCACCCCTGCGAGAACACAAACAGCGCCAACGCGAGCGGCTCGAAGAATGGATAATTACGGAGGTGGATAAATGTTCTTAAGTTTTCATGGATAACTGCGGCCGCCAGAATCAAAGTGCCAATCGCCGAAACCCGGCTTTGAATCACCAGGTACTTCTTCCCGATCCGCGGAACAACATTCGCAACCGCAATGACAAGAAGCAAGCAGATCGCCAGTGACGTTGTTGTATGGCATGAATGCGCGGGGAGATCTCTGGAACAAGATGGCAAAAATGCCGCAAGGGCAACGACAGATGCCGGAAAGACCATGAACAGCAAAAAGCGGCGCAGAGTGCCGAGGCTTAGCTCTACCCAAAACAACAGTGCGGGGATAAGGATCACGTAGGTGATGATCCATACGAGTTGCGGGGCGTAGGGCCAAAACGGTCCGACCAGCAAGCTAAAGGCGGCCGGCACCTCGGCAAACAGCCGGACCCCGTACATTGCGCTGAAGACGCCAAACCATGGAAGGATCCGCCCGACATCACGGCCTCGAATCGCGGCAATGCAGCACGCGGCAATGCCAATCAACAGAAAGATCGTCCCGAGAACAATGACGCCGACTTGGCCGCGGAGCATCGCCAGAACTTGATCTGTCAGACCAACACCTCCCAGAGACAGCCAACATATCAGAGTGTTTGTGGTTCCCCAATGGGTGGAGGTTCAGGCTGAGTCGGTGCTTGCCGCGATTCCGACCGTATGGGCAACCCGGAAATGATCCACCACGGAGAAGCCAGGCTGGGAGAGGAGTCTGGATAGTTTAGGTAACCAGGCGATTACACTCATCGACCCCGACAGGCCACCGCTCCCCAATGAGTGTAGTGCCTCGACTTCAGGATCCAGCCACGTCGGATTTGCCAGAAACGCGCGCGAAGATCTCACGGTAGAATTGCGGATGTGACTGCCAAGTCTGTGCCGTCACGATGCGCCCGTCGCACACCGCTTCGTCGGTGACATAAATCCCTCCGGCCTGCTCCGCTTCGAGGCGCACATGTTCGTAGCAGGTCACACGTCTACCGCTGATCAGCCCCGCAGCAGCCAGCACTTGAATGCCATGACAGATGGCGAAGATCCACTTCCCCGCTCGATCAAAAGCCCGGACGATATCCAACAGGCAGACATTGTTCCGCAAGTACTCGGGCGCCCTGCCGCCAAGAATGAGCACTGCGTCATAATCCTCCGCTCTTACCTGATCGAATGCTAGATCTGCCTCGAGCCCATATCCCTCTCGTTCGATGTAGGTGTCCCATCCCGGCTTGAAGTCGTGCATCACAAGATGCAGCAACCGGCGTGTCGGAGCCGCAACCACGGGCTCCCAGCCCTCCTCCCGAAACCGGTGAATCGCATAAAGCGCTTCATACGACTCACCGCCATCACCCGTGATGACAAGAACTCTGGCCATGCTTTCCAACCTCGTCAGGATTTCCGTTTTGCTGTGCTGGCGGCTAACAATTATACGCACAAGCGATCCAAGTGAAGCCGTTTGTCTTTCGATCCAGTTCACGACCTAACGTCGAATGCGGCTGAGACAGTCCATCATCAGAGACGATGTGTCCTGTATGTGCGATCTGGCGACCTTGCTTTGGTTCTATGCGACAATTTTGGAGGCCAAGGCCAGGGCGCTCGGCATCAGGGTCGATCACCACATGCGCGTAGTCATTATTGGTGGGACAGGTCACATCGGAAGCTTTCTGACACCCCGGCTCGTGGAGGCCGGACACGCGCTCACCTGCGTCAGCCGTGGCATCAAGCAGCCTTATCAGGCACATCGCGCGTGGAAAGCCGTTACTCGCTTAGAGCTTGACCGGACCGCGGAAGAGAATGCCGGGACTTTTGGCGGGCGCATTGCGAGCTTGGATGCCGAGGTCGTTATCGACCTGACCTGCTACAGGCTTGAGAGTGCCAAAGAGCTGGTGGAAGCCCTTCGAGGTAGGATCGGACATCTGCTGCACTGCGGAACCATATGGGTGCATGGACCCAGCGTTGAGGTGCCGACCACCGAGGATGAGCCACGCCAGCCGTTTGGCGAGTATGGAATCAGAAAGGCCGCAATCGAAGCCTATCTTCTTCAACAGGCAAGAGAGGAGCGATTCCCTGTCACGATTCTGCATCCGGGGCACCTGGTCGGAGCTGGATGGGCTCCTATCAATCCGACTGGGAATTTCAACCCGCAGGTATTTTCGACGCTAATGCAGGGCGGCGAGATCTGCCTTCCGAATCTGGGGCTGGAGACGGTGCATCACGTTCACGTCGATGATGTGGCGCAGGCTTTTGTGAGGGCGATGGAGGAGCGCAAGGTTGCACTGGGTGAGTCCTTTCACGTCGTATCTCCAGCCGCGCTGACACTGCGAGGTTACACCGAACGCATGGCGCAGTACTTTGGCAGACCAGCCCGCATGAGGTTCCTGCCGTGGGAGGAATGGCGGAAGGGCGTTACGGAAAATGATGCCAGAGCGACGTGGGATCATATATCCCACTCGCCGAACTGCAGCATCCAGAAGGCTCGAAACCTGCTCGGGTATAAGCCCCGCTATACCTCAATACAAGCCGTTAGGGAATCCGTGGATTGGTTGGTTCAGAAAGGAGTCGTACGTTCCAAGTAGCGTTGCATTCAACCGTAGCCGGACTCCCGAAACACAAGCGACACACGCACTGCCTGCGTCACAGCCGTGCAATGCACACTGTCAACCATGTCGTGAATGATGATGCGGATTGCGCGAAGCCACTCGACTCGGAAGCTTCGCCAGCCCAGAGTCACAGCGGTGTATTGGTTTCCGTCAACTACACGAAAGCGCCTACGCCTCGTTAGTGTCAGCCTCGATGGAGACTTCTTCCCGCCGTAACTCGATCCTGTAGCGATTCCAGAGCCATTTGAAGGCTGTTGCTGGCTTCGTCTTCGAGGGCGATGAACCGAAAGGGCTGCAGACACCCTGAGCTCGCCTTCACTTTTGGCTCGAGGATCTCCGCCATACCCTGAACCGCACCATTATTCGTTGGGAACGCGAGTTCCACGAACTCGCCCTTGTTAAGTGGCTTCGCCAGGGCTAGCAGCCCTCCTGTGGCAGAGAGCTCGCGTAATTTGCCTCGAACCGAAGTCGTACCCTCTATCCGAATCGCTACGGGAACTGATCCATCGAGCTTCAGGCGAGGAGCAGGGTGTGTTGGATTTGATTGCGGAAAGGATGTCATGACTGCTGACTATGGCAGCAGAGCCCTGACCGCACGAGATTACTCGAGGGCGTTGACCGAACGCCGGAGGGCTTATGAACGAATGCGGACGCCACACAATATGCTGGACTTATGTGATGCGACGGTTGGTGACTGCTCGTTGGTAATCGTGGCAAGTTACGAGTGTGAACCAGAGACTGAGACCAAACCGAGCGGAAAAGAGCAAGAGGGTCTTGAAATGTGACTCCGGAATAGAGCGATGAAGGCCACCATGCGCCAATTCAAGACTTGCTGCACGTCGATCTGTCCTCCGACACACCCGCTTGGGCGGTCGGGTAGTGTGCCTACATCTGAATCCACCAGAAAGTCGACTCCGTATAGATACAGAGCGCGATGGCGAACAATCCCAGAGAGTCGAACAAGTTCCGTGCTTCGGGGCGGAGAAATTCGACCTGTATTTGAGATCCCACCGGCAGATTTGCCATGGTAAACAGGCACATGCCGACATCGCTGAGATTGATGCCAAGAGCATCCAATTCGCCAGACTCGGTGAATACTTGCACTGAGGTGTTCAGCAACTGGCGTTTTCGGCGTCGGCGGTCTGCTTTGAATGTGCGTTTGAAAATCATCCGTCCACCGGTGACGGACACAGTAGCGCAACAATCCTTACGGGCAAAGATTACGGACGTTCAGTGGAATATAGAGCGATATTTCAACTGTTGCACAGGCGTGTGATTACACGACATGGGCATACTGCGTGCAGGATAGCAGTGAAAGGGAACCTTAGTCGGGACGGTAGGCCGATATGAAGGAAGCACCTGCAAAACTCACTGCGCGGTTACTGTTGTAAACGCATTATAAGAGGGCGTCCCTTTAGGAGTAGGTTATGAGCGCAAGCATCATTCCCTACGAAAGGAACACCCTCCATGAATAGCGAAAAGTATATTGGGCTCGACGTTCATCAAGCAACCATCTCGGTGGCAGTATTGGATTCCACTGGCAAGTTAGTCATGGAATCCATCCTGGAAACAAAAGCCGCGACCATTCTGGAGTTCTTTGCCGGGTTGCGCGGAACTTTGTCGGTCACCTTCGAAGAAGGAACTTGGGCCGCGTGGCTGCACGATTTACTGAAGCCGCATGTGGCCAAGCTGGTGGTGTGCAATCCGCGAAAAAATGCTCTGCTCAAAGACGGAAACAAAAGTGATCGTATCGACGCCCACAAGTTGGTCGAACTGTTGTACCTGAACAAGCTCAGCTCGGTCTACCATGGCGAGACGGGCGTGCGCATGCTGCGCGAGCTAGCCCGCAGCTACCTGACCATCGCCAAAGATCTGACCCGAGTCATGTGTCGGTTGAAAGCGGTCTATCGCAGCTGGGCGATCCCCTGTGCCGGCCGGGATGTCTACTATACTCGTCATCGAGCCGAGTGGCTGGGCAAGATCAAGGAAGCCGGCGTCCGTCGCCGCGCCGAACGACTCTACCAGCAACTGGACATGCTGCAGTACTTGCGCCAGCAAGCGCGCCGCGAGCTGTTGGCGGAGAGTCGCAAACATGCCATCACCGTCAAACTACGGCAGATTCCCTCACTGGGACCGATTCGCTCCGCCTTGGCGGTGGCGCTGATCCAGACCCCGCATCGTTTTCGCACTAAGCGACAGCTTTGGGCTTACAGCGGACTTGCTTTGGAAACCCGCACCAGTGCGGAATATTGCTATGTCAAAGGCGGACTGCGACGTTCCAAGAAACAGATCTCCATTCGCGGTCTGAACAAAGACCACAATCATGATCTGAAAGGCTTGTTCAAAGGTGCGGCCACCAGGGCCAGTGTACTGCCCGGCCCGTTCCAGGATTTCTACCAGAGATCATTGGCCAAAGGTATCAAGCCCACGATGGCGCGTCTCACGCTGGCGCGCAAGATTGCAGCCATCACGCTAACTCTATGGAAGAAGGGAGAAAACTTCGACGCTGACAAACTGAAATCGCAAGCCGCTTGAGCGTCTCACGGGAAGAGCCCCTCCATCTCCGGTGATCTTTTCTGGTGGTGGCCAGTTGGTTCTTGAGACGCTCGGGTTCGAGGGTGAGCATCCTTATCGCCTGTAGGCACACAGTGCCCCGTGGCAGTGAGCCTCTGTGTAAACCCTATGCCCTCTCGGATAACCCGAAAAAGCACTAGGCCTCGAGTCGCAGATAGAACCATGGTTGACACCGTACGACCACGAGTGCTTGCCAGTTTCAGAAACCGATCGGCGTTGTCGCTACTAATGAACATGCAGCTGCTGAGATGGAGCAAAGCAAAACCCGAAACCACAGGGCAAGACACAAGCCTCGAGCGTCACTCCTATCTGACAAGGGGCTGGATGCCGCGAACCATAACCGCGCTTCCGGCGGAGGTAGAAAAATGTTCTTGACATCCCCTCTTATAGAACGGGCGTTTCCATTCACCTGTGAGCGTAATGGCGGCTGCGTTCTTCTGCCTGCCCAAGGGCAGTAATACCTCACTCCGGGTTCTGCGTCTGCGACCAGGGTGGCACAATTCCGTTTACGCGAGCGTAGGCAACTGATTGGCCGTAGTGCTCATTCACATGAGCAAAGATCCGCAAGTAGCCCCTTCGCACCGTGGTTTGCTCACCAAAGAAATCCGCCGGCCGATCGAGTTCGGCAGGAGTCGATTGCGAGAATCGGTTGCGGACTTCATCAAGGGAGGACTTTAGCATTCGCGTGACGGCACCCTTCTCCGTGGCTGTCATCTCCAGCTCGCTCATACGTTTGAAAATGGCGTGCGTGTCGGGCTTGCCCCTGGCATCTGTCGTCACATTGGGGAAGTATTCCGCTGGAAGCTTCACACCGGTCAAGGAGAGGAGCAGGAAGTTCCCACTGGCAATGTGGACGTAGACTTCGCTCACGGAGCGTACTCCTGGCCCCGGTCGCCAGCTGTATTTGTCGGCGGGCATCGCCTGCGAAAGCTGATCTAAGTGTTTGCAAGTCACCTCAAAGTCGTCCAGGTACTCTGTCTTCAGGCCGCTGGCCTTCTGTCCTTGCCACGCTGAGAGCGATGGTGCCAAGAATAGGAGGATCACGGCGCGACGAGTCCAAGCTTTTTTCATAGCGCGACACTATACAGCATTTACCTTGCACAATCTCGGTCTGTTGACGACCTTGACGCGAACGCGCGAGTACACCCCGATCTGGTCAACGAACGAGTGAAATGGCGATGTTTCGCCGACAACTCAAGCTGACATCGGCTACCGGCCCGTCGAGCCAAATTCCCAAGTGGCTGAAAACATGACCCGAAGAGCCAGTCCTTGCGTAACTAGGGCCGTCGCACCGAGATGGACTAGAGTGGCGTAAATATGGAGTATTCATCATCATGAAAATTGCTGCAGTAATCGGTACATCAGTGCTGGGCCTGCTTCTGGGAACAGCAGCTCCGGCTAACGCACAGCACGGCCAGGACGAGGGACGCCACGCTGGTTCCCAGAAGGAGCAAGGGAACGAGCATCGGAAGGATCACGGAGAGTCCTCTGCGCAGCAGCACTCGGAAAGGCACGAGGCGAATAGATCGGAGCGACGGCACGAACAACGTGCCCCCGAGCAGCGCGCAGACCAGCGCAGGCCCGAACGGCAGCAGCCACACTATCAGCGGGCCAATGAACCGGAACACTCGCGCGAGGCAAACAGGCATGAATTCGAAGAACACTCCAGACGGGGGGATGTTTGGCAGGACCATCGTGCACAGCATTGGCAGCGTGAACATCGTCCTTGGCACGAACGTGGGGGCTACAGGGGCTACCGGATTCCCGAAGATCGCTTCCGGGCACATTTTGGCCCTGGGCACTGCTTTCGCGTTCGTAACGCTCCGATAATTGTCGTGGATGGATATCCCCGGTTCCAGTACGTGGGCTTCTGGTTCAGTCCGGTTGATCCGTGGCCGGAATACTGGTCGCGCACCTGGTACGAAACCGACGATGTTTACGTCGACTACGTCAATGACGGGTATTACCTGTATAACCGGCGCGATCCCGGTATCGCCATTGCCGTCAACGTCTCATTCTAATCAGCAACCAAGAGTCGGTTAGCTGCTCCCATCGATCCCGCTTCTTGTCGGCGGTTGGGTGCAGCCAGCTATTCCGGGCATCGGGCTGAACTGAGACTCCGTTTTGGGCGCGGAGGCGGATGTAGAGCGGAGTCGCGACGGCAGTTCCTTGATTGCATATCCGGCGGGTGCAGACATGATGGATCCGGTGATCGTCAGCAAGAGCGATCCGGCGTACTGCGAAAGCCAACCAACAGTGGACGAGCTCTCGACCGGAGCCCTGTCTGTCCCTTGCCAAGACAAGGCGAGCCCGCTGTGTCGCGCAGAGACGGCGAGGTCACGTTCAGTGCGATTGGAGAAGTCTCCGTGGATGCTGTCTTCCTGCATCGTGGCGTCATCGGGCTCAATCCGCAGACGAATATTATGCTGGCCAGAACGAACGGGTACTATCTGCGACAGGTTGCCTTGTGCTGAGTCGGTAGGAATCAAGCCGAATTTCTTTCTAGTGGAGCCGGTGATCTTGCCCGAATAGGCGAGGTCGTCATCCACCCATACCGAGACCTGGGCGTCACGGAAGTCGTGCTGCAGCTTCAAGTGCAGGCTGGCATCCTTCGCAGTAAGCGCGGTATGTATTGTCATTAACACAGCGGCGACCAAGAATAGTCCGAATATGATGCGAGCTTTAACAGGGATATCGGCAGCGCGCTGGTAGAGCCGCACCCCCTGTTCGCGAACCTGTGCCATGTGCCGCGGGTCCATGTGGATGGCCTATTTTCGCCCGGCGAAGCACTGTGCTCCAGTTACCAAGGTGCAGGACTAAGGCATTTGCGACGGGAGTGTTCCACTTGGTTCGTTTTCGGCTTACCGAAAGATTGTTGACGTAAACAGGCGTGGCTGTTGAAAAAAGTCCGTGATCGGAATGTACTTTTGGCTGCGATTATCGCTGCCGTCGAGTTTTTCCTCTCACCTCAGCTAAATGGCAGCCTCCACAGTGGGTGTTGTCGGTTGGCTGAGGAACCGCACTAACCGCTTGATGTTCTGGGCCGCCGCTGCAAGGAAGAACTGCTCCCGCACGAACTTCAGTCTCCGCAGGCGCAAGCGACGCAATCCGATCTGATTCTTCAGTTCCGCGAACAAAGCTTCCACCTTCTTTCTTTGCCGCTGTGCGTGGGCGAACTCTGGCGTCTTCGCCAACTCCCGTGCGCGTTGCCGGGCGGGTTCGTCCATGTGGATGGCAAGAAAGCGAAACGCTCCGTTGGTGCATTGGGCTTTTAGCGCACACCCACCGCAACGTTTGCGGGTCCCGATGTAGGCATAGGCGCGGTTCCGCGTGTTGCGGCCACCATAGTTCAGTGGCTGTCCCGCAGGACAGAGATAGCTATTGCTTTCGGGTTGATACGTGAACCGCTCGGGACCGTAGAATGGGCTGTTCTTTCTGTGGATACTGTCGCGGGTTCGCATATAAGGCGTAATGCTCCGATCCGCCAACCATTGCAAGAACTCCCCGTTCCCGTAGGTCGTGTCGGCCGCTACCGATTCTGGCTCTCGTCCTTGCCATTGCGTGAAACGAGTGAGCATGTCTTGCGCGGCCACGGTTTCCTGACTCATCCGGGCGGCGGTCGCTTGCACTCCCACAATCACGCAGCTGTGATTGTCCACCAGATAGTTGTCGTAGTACCCGAGTCGGGCCGGCGTGCCGCCTTTGGTGGCGTAGGTCGAGTCCGGATCGGTAGTCGACACCTGCTCTTGCTTGTGCACCGGTTCCTGCAGCGGGTTCAGCTGTTCCAGTTCCACCAGATACTGACGCACCGTATGGCTGACTCGTGCCGCTTCCGCTAGCTGCTCACGTGGAATGCGGCTCTCTTTGGCCGCGTTCGCCTCGATGAAGCTACCGTCCACCGACAGCTGCTTCCCCTGTACCAGGCCCACTTCTACACATTGCCGCACGATCTGTTCAAACAACTCCTCGAACAGCTTCGATTCTTGAAACCGTCCGTGCCGGTTTTTCGAGAACGTGGAGTGATGCGGGATCTCCTGATCGAAACTCAGACCGGTGAACCAGCGCCACGCCAGATGCATGCGCAACTCTTCCACCAGCTTCCGTTCACTCGTGATGCCGTACAAATAACCAATGAGCAGAATGCGCAGCAGAAGCTCGGATGAATCGAAGGCCGACCGTTCTCGCTGTAGCTGTCTTTTAGCTTTTCGCGCACAAACGCAAAGTTGATGTGTTTTTCGATGAGCCGCAGCAGGTGGGTCTCAGGAACCTGATCTTCCAGGCGGAAGTAGTAGAACAACGCTTCCGAGCGAGAATGATACCCCATCATGATGATCACGCCTCCGAGAATGGTGATCCAGCACAGCATGGCAAGGATTTCTTCCTTGTACCACCCTTCTGCTCCCACTCCGCGTGCTAATCACGGTGACTTTTTCAACACCTACAGGCGTTAGCACTCATTGACCCGGACAAGACCGGTGCGCCCTCGATGTGTAATAGCGATTTAGCGACAGTCTACTCGGGGACTTGCGGGCTTGTCGCCATGCGGATGTCTCTCACTGCGTTCACAATCGTGTCCGGGCGGTCATTGGGAATATCGTGTCCACTATCCGGCACAATAATTTGCTTTCCCTTCGTGGAAAGGTGAGCTAAGCGCGCCTGTAGCTCGTCTACCCAAATTCGGCGAAAGTCATCGAAGTCCTGTTTGCTGAGACCCATTTGATCGGAATTCTCTCCACCCGTTAGTACGATCAAGGGCTTATCTGCGATATGACCCGCAGCACGCGCTTGTTCTGCGCTGGTCTCAATCATCTCGAGTTCACTCGCTCTGGCGCGTAGATACTTCGATTGCAGGATCAAGTAGGACTCGTCCCCGACGTCCCCTTCCAATCGTAACGTCAGGCGGGCAACACCGAGGTCGATATAAGCAGGAGCCCACCTCGCTTGCTTCTTGTAGCGATCTACCATCGACTTGTAGACTGGGCCCCAACCTGCAGGCAACAATTCGTACTGGTCTTCCTGCGTGGCATCCGCCAGCACAATTCCCACGACCTGATCAGGATATTCTCCATTGAACACTCGAACGGAATAGCCGCCGAAAGAACTGCCCACCAGCAAGTAGGGCGGCGCTTCAGCAGCCTGTTGTAGAAGGGCGTGCAGTTCATGGGCAATTTGCGCACTCGTACGCGGCATCGGGCCTGGGTCACTGCCCCCGTAGCCAGCACGGTCATACGAGCAGACACGTGAAAACCGCGCAATCTCCGGTTGCACGTGCTTCCACTCGCCCGACAAGTCACTGAGTCCGGCTTCGAGCACAACCGTTGGACTTCCCTGGCCGGTACAGTTGATTTTGAGCCGGTAGCCGCCGACATCTACTAATCGTCCAGCTTCCGGAGAGCGACGAGCCTCGGCGCGCGTTGCGATTGACTGATAGGTTGCGCCCGCGACAGCCAGGAGGAGCACGAGGCCGACGAGAACTAGGGCAGCATTGCGCATCAGGCGAATCAATTCTCGACAATCCTCTGTGACCATTCTAGCTGTTGTAATCAGGCCATTACACTCATTTACTCTCCGATTGCCGACAGTCGTGGCGGCATTGATTCGCCGACTTGCTCGATGAATGTCAGTCGGTGAGCGGTTCGCCTCGGCGTCACGTATAACACCGTCAGCCCAATCTCCCCGCTTCTTCCTGAATCCGTTTCCACGCCTGCTCCACGTGTCGAGCTTCGGTGTTCGTCTGCCCCACGCAGAACCGTAGTGCCATCTGGCCGCCCAGGCGCGTGTGGGTGAGGTAGAGATCGCCACTGCGGTTTAGGCGGTCCATCAATAGCTGATTCACCTCGTCGCCACCCTTATGCCGAAAGCACACCAGATTCAGGGGCACCGGTGCGGCAAGCTCGAAGCGGTTGTCCTGCTTCACCCAACCGGCAAAATTCTGCGCCAGTTCAACGTGCCGCCGGATGTGATGCTGCAATCCTTCCACTCCGTAGTGGCGGATCACGAACCACAGTTTGAGTGACCGGAAACGCCGGCCTAGGGGAATCTGCCAGTCGCGATAGTCGATCACCGCTCCGGTCTCGGTCGCCTTGTTCCGCAGATACTCGGGGAGCACGCTCAGAGTCTGGATGAGAGCTTTGCGGTCGGCGACGTAGAAGCAGTCGCAATCGAAGTTGGTGAACATCCATTTGTGCGGGTTGAAGCAGTAGCTGTCGCGGGAACCGTAAGTCGAATGGCCGCTTTCCGCTACATCCGTCGCTCAATTCCCCAATTGGCGTGAATAAGAAGGGTTAGTTGGTCTTCCGCTTCTCGCGGCGTCCTTGCCTGCGGTTAACGCCCGCAACGCTGGTCGCCGACAATGGCTGTCCTACTTTGGCTTCGGCGCTGTTGAGGGTTACGATTGCTCGGTCTTCGCGGGGCGCATAAATAGAAACCGGCGTGGCAATCACCGCCATACCAACGATGATCGCAAGCGTGATTTGTGGTTCACGATCACCTCCCCTGAGCTTACGCTCTAGCCATCGGCCATGTAGCCGATGACTGCACCGACGATAGCCCAACGCCACCAAACCAACAACCGGCGAACCATACCATCACGCCTGGCTTCGCCTACATCGGGCGGTAGCACCGCGGGCATAGCCGTCAATCGCTAGGATCGTGAATGATAGATTGCGTGAGAGGCTCACGCCGCTGTGAGGTGCGTCTGCGGAGCGAGTTGCTCATGCTACTGGCGCTCGGTTCTCGACACTCAGCAACCGAGGTCTGAGACCGTCGTCGCCGGCCTCGAGCGCAAAAGTCCCGTCCCGTCGTCACTGCGTCTCCTTCAGGCCGCGGTCTTTGACAAAGTCGGTCCACTTCTTGACGTCGCCGTGGAAGAATTCCTCGAACGCCGCCGCGTCTTTGCCGATCGGCTCGAACCCGATCTTGCGCAGCTTGGCCTGGGTGTCCGGGTCCCGCGCGATGTCCACCAGGGCCGCGCTTTAAGCTTTTCACGGATGGCTGGCGGCAGGCCGGCGGGCCCCATGACGCCCATCCAAGCCGTGGTGTCGAAGCCGGGCACGCCGCTCTCCTCGACCGTCGGCACGTTCGGCAGTGCCTGCAGGCGATAACGGCTGGTCACCGCCAGCATTTTGCAGATTCTTGTTGTCGGCCTGCCCGACCGCGACCGGCGAACTGACGAAAAGCGCATCGATCGTGCCTCCAGTAGATGGGTCATCGAGTTGGAGCCACCCTTGTAGGGCAGATGCTGCATCTTGATGCCGGTCTCCTTCATCAGCAATTCGGCCGAGAGATGCACCATGCTGCCGATGCCGGAGGTGCCGAAATTGAGCTTGCCGGGATTCGCTTTCGCATAGGCGATGAATTCCTGCATCGAGTTCACCGGCAAATCCTTCTTCGCCATCACAACGCCGACGAATTCCGCCGTCAGTCCGATCGCCAGCAGGTCCTTGTTGAGGTCGATGGGGTAATTGTGGCTCATCGCGGCCGGGATAACCGTGGCTCCGGCATTGGCAAGCAGAAGCGTGTAGCCGTCCGGATCCGCCTTGACGACCTCGCGCGCCCCGATGACGCCGGTGCCTGCCGGCGTGTTCTGGGATGACCTGCTGGCCAGACTCACCCACCAGCCCTCCGAGATCACGCGAGCCACCAGATCGGTCGATCCGCCGGCCGCGAACGGCGCTATCAGGGTGATCTGCCGCGATGGATAATTTTCCTGCGCGACCGCCGGCGGGGCGAGAGCGGCCAAGAGCAGAATTGCAAGGCATCGCAGCATGTGACCATTCCTCCGGCTGGGACCACGCGGCCGTTCGGCCTCATTTAGTCGCCCGGCCGTATCCCGTTGATCCCTATGCGACAATGCAACTACCCCAGGATGTGCGGGCGCGCATTATGTGCCGAAGCTCGCACCGCCAAGCCGGCGAGGTCCATGTCGCCACAACCATCGCAAGCCCGGCGCGGCGCAAGAAAACCCCGAGTTTCCGTTTGCTCTCGGAATCGGCAAAATTCACACATACCCACCATCACGCCGCTATCGCCATCTGCCATTTTATATTTAATCTAAGGACCTATAGCTTTGTGCGCTGCAACGACCGGCGACACGGTATGAAAATACTTTGCGCCGGCTGCCCGCCCCGATGGGAGTTGATCATGGATACCCCAAGCAGACCCAGGTTTCCAGCCCCCGAACGATCCGGCGAGACGCGCGAATGGCGGCGCCGGCGCCGGGACTGCGGTGAGCCTGAAGGTCAATGGAACGCCTCACGTGCTTACGCTCGATCCCCGCACCA
>CAWEJA010000019.1:0-12977 GCA_963809295.1 Terriglobia bacterium
CAGCCACCTTTCTGAATCCGAACGGGACAAGGAAGGCGAGCGGATTACCGTTGAGGATGCGAAGAAGAAATTTGATTTAGCGGCGCCGCCACTGATTCGGGCAACGCTGCTTCGTCTGAAAGAGGACGAGCATATTGTGCTGGTGGTTGTGCATCACAGCGTGGCCGATGGATGGTCAATCGGCATCATGGCCAAAGAGTTGGGCGAGTTCTACCAGGCGATGGCCACGAACGGCACGCCAGACCTGCCGGAATTGCCGATTCAGTATGCGGACTTCTCCGTGTGGCAGCAGGCCTGGCTGAAGAGCAAGGCGCTCGAACCTCAGCTAGCGTACTGGAAGAAGAAACTTACTGGACTGAAGCCGCTCGAAGTGGAGCCCGATTTTCCCCGGCCAGCGATCCAGACGTCAAACGGCACAATCATCTCCACCCTGCTGCCTCGCTCGCTGACCAACGCGCTAAAGGAGTTCAGCAACCGCCAGGATGTAACCCTGTACACATCGGCACTGGCCGCTTTCAAGATGCTGATGTGGCATTGCAGCGGGCAGACGGACATCGCTGTGGGAACGCAGGTCGCCGGCCGCAATCAAGTCGAACTGGAAAATCTGGTCGGCTGCTTCATCAATACCTTGCTGCTGCGAACGGAAGTCACCGGAGACATGCCGTACACCGATCTGCTGCATCGGGTGCAAAACACGGTAACGGGGGCGATTGCCCACCAGGAGATGCCTTTCGAGCAACTGGTGGAGATGCTCCGGCCCAAGCGCGACCTGTCGCGCAATCCGCTGTTCGGAATTAATTTCATCTACCAGCGGGCTTTCATCAAAAATACCGACTTCGCCGGAATTACCCTGATCGACCTGCCGTCGCGCTCGCCGGGAGCAATCTACGATCTCAACTTCTTCATGGTCGAGCGAGTGGAGGGCTGGCGCTGGTCCTGCGAATTCAATACCGACTTGTATTCGCCGGAGACTATCAGGCGGATGCTGGCAAGCTTCCAGGGATTTCTGGAAGCGATCGTGGCAAATCCGAACCGGCGGGTTTCGGAGTTCAAGCTAAGCGAACCACCCAGCGACCAAAGCAGCACGGATCGCAAGCAGGCAAAGGCAAACATCGAAGCCGAGCTGACCAGGATCTGGGAAGAACTGCTTGCCGTCAGCCCCATCAGCCCGGCTGATGACTTCTTCGAGTTAGGCGGGCACTCGTTGCTGGCAACGCGACTGCTGGCCCGTATCGACAAGACCTTCGGCAAAACGATCGCTCTGGCAACCCTGTTCCAGGCGCCGACCATCCGGCAATTGACGGCGCTGCTACTGGGCCAGGACACAGTAGGTTCGATTCCCGGACTGGTGGCGCTGCAAGCTAAAGGATCGAAGACGCCGCTGTTCTGTCTGCACGGCATCCCCAGCATGCGCAACCTTGCTGAGGAGCTTGGTCCAGACCAGCCGTTCTACTCGGTCAACCTTCCTGAGGAAATGGATCTGAAGCCGCCATACAGCGTCGAGCGTCTGGCGGCACTGCACATCCAGACCATACAAAAGGTACAGCCGGAGGGACCGTACCGGTTGATCGGATGGTGCCGGGAAGGCCTGTTGGCCTACGAAGTGGCGCAACAGCTTCAGGCCAAGGGTGAGTCGATTGATTTTGTTGTGATGTTCGACACCTGGATTCCGGAGTATCTGTCGCGATTCTCGAAGCGCGAAGCCCGCGCGGCGCGGAAATCATTTGAGATCGAAAGGCTCCGCCTCCACGGGCAGAAGATGCGGCAAATGGGGGTTGTGGATGCGATGGGATACTTGCGCGAAACGCTTGGCCAGGTTCTCAACGACCGCATTCGCCACACCCGCTGGCGGCTCTCCTATCGGCTCGACACCAGCACCGAGACGCACATTACCAAGCACCGGTCGCAGGACGAGATCCTGCTGCTGGCGGTGAGCCAGTATCTGCCTAAGAAATTCGACGGGAGAGTCTTGCTCTTCCGCTCCGACAAGTACCGGACCTGGCGCCATTGGGATTCCGCCTTGGGCTGGAGATATTTGCTGCCTCACCTCCAGGTTCATGAGGTTCCCGGAATACACGACAGCATGCTCACGGGTCCGCATCTTCCCGAGATCGCACGAAGCATTGCCGCCGCTGTGTCTGAAGCTGCAAAACTCTCCAAGTAGGTAGGTCCGACTTTTAGGTCGGAGTCATGAGAATCTTCGAGACCCTGATCGTTTTGCTGAATCTGCCGGTGATCGTCTTCAGTATGACGCATCTTCCGCGGCCCGTCTGGGTGAACGTCTCGATGGGGCTGGCCGTGACGGCTGTGCTGGTGCATCTGTTCTTCGAAGGTTGGCGATGGCAGATGATTCCCGCCTACGTGGTGTGCTGCGGATTGGGGCTCTACTGTCTGACCGGTATCGACATACATGGCCGGATGAGTGAAATCGTGGGCATCGTGGCCGGGACTATGCTGCTGGGCTCGGTTTTGCTGGGAACGGCACTTCCCGTGTTTTCTCTGCCCACTCCGGACGGTCCCCATGCCATCGGGACGGTAGTGCGGCACTGGGAACGGAATGCGGTGGACGGATCGGGACAGCTGTCACGTCGCGCGCTTCGGGTTCAGTTCTGGTATCCAACGGAAGTCCAAAACGGCGAGCGATCACTCTACCGAACCGACGACGCTGCCGGAATCAAGTCTCACCTGCGCTTGGTGAAGACCCACTCGATTGTGGGAGCCCCCGTGGGCACCACCGGCAGATTGCCCGTGATTTTGTACTCTCCTGGCTGGAAAGGCCATCTCACGCAGAACACGGTTCAGTTTGAGATGCTGGCCAGCCATGGCTATGTCGTGCTGGCGGTGCTGCACCCTCCCGACAACGACGTGCCGGAAGATTTCGATCCATCGCTGGAGTCGAATCTTCGCGAGTACTCAGTTGAAGTCAAGCGTCGCGCCGAAGACATGATCTTTCTCGCGGACGAACTTGCAGAACTGAACCAGAGAGATCCGGGAGGGCTATTCACCGGCCGCCTGGACAACTCCCGCCTGGGGATGATGGGTTTCTCGTTCGGGGGCGCGGTGGCAGCGGAGAGCTGTTGGCTGGACGCAAGATTCAAAGCGGGAATGAACATGGATGGCCTGCTGTTTGGCGAAGTTGCCGATGCCGGCGTCGAGCAGCCCTTCTTCTTTATGAGTGATGATGCGACGCCCCCTTCGCCGGAGACGGTGCAGGCGAATCGCCGGCTGCAACTCTATTTGCAGACTTTGGAAAAGGACGGCAAGAGGGTCGCACGCTCGATGGAACGCCACGGCGGCTACTACCTGTCAATTCGCGGCCAGGCGCACAGCAATTTTTCCGATCAGGCGCTGTTTTCGCCATTTCGGCGGCTGACCGACGCGGGAACTGTGGATGCGCAACGATCCATGCGCATCCTGAATGAATACACCCTGGCCTTTTTTGAACAGAGTCTTAACGGCAAATCGCAGTTGCTGCTGAAGCGCCAGCCGAGCTTGTACCAGGACGTGCGCTACTTCCACCAGGGGTCGCCAGCTGCGGGGTCGACGGAAGCCAAGCTGGGTAGTCTCAGCCGGATGGCCAGGCCCCGTCCTTAGGCCAGACCGTCACTCGCATAGTCTCCCCATTCCCAGCGATGAAACAGCCGAAAAAAAGACAGCGCTCGCCAAGGAGCGATAACGAATTTATGAATCCTTACATTTGCATCGCACCGGACGTAAAGCTTGGAAAAGAAGTGAAGCTTTCCAAGTTTATCAACCTCTATGGCTGCGAAGTCGGGGATGAAACCAAGATCGGCGCATTCGTCGAGATCCAGAAGAACGCAAGAGTAGGCAAGCGGTGCAAGATCTCCAGCCACACCTTTATCTGCGAAGGCGTCACCATCGAGGACAACGTGTTCGTGGGCCATGGCGTCACTTTCATCAACGACACGTACCCGCGATCCACAACCGCCGACGGAGACCTGCAGACTGAAAAGGACTGGGGGGTTGAACCAACCGTAGTGAAGAAGGGTGCGTCGATCGGCTCGGGAGCGACCATCCTGTGCAACCTGGTAATTGGTGAAAATGCGATTGTGGGAGCGGGCAGCGTAGTCACCAAAGACGTGCCTGCGAACACCATCGTAGCCGGCAATCCGGCAAAATTTCTGCGGTCGGTTGAGACCGCAATAGGGGCGACTCGATGACCAAAAACAGCAATATTCCGTTTCTCGATCTGGTAAGTCAGCACCGGCAGTTGGAAGAAGAGTTGATGTCGGTATTTCGTTCGGCTTTGGGTTCGGCGGGCTTTATCGGCGGGCCCATGGTGGAAGAATTGGAACGCGAATTCGCCGATTTTTGCGATGTGCGCTATTGCGTCGGCGTGTCGAGCGGTACCGACGCCTTGCGCTTCGCTCTGATGGGGGCGGGAGTGGGTGCGAACGATGCCGTGATCACCGTCCCCAATACCTTTATCGCGACCACCGAGGCCATTTCGCAAACCGGGGCGCTGGCGGAGTTTGTGGATGTGGACGAACGCACTTATAACATGGATCCGGCGAAGCTCGAAGAATTCCTGGAAACCCATTGTGAAATGGATTCGGACAGCCGCAAGCTCCTGAGCCGCAGAACCGGACGGGTGGTACGCGCCGTGGTTCCAGTGCATTTGTACGGGCAAATGGCGGACATGGACGCCATTATGGATCTGGCCAACAAGTACAACCTGATCGTCATCGAGGACGCCTGCCAGGCGCACGGCGCCGAATATTTCTCCAAGAAGCAAAACCGCTGGCGCAAGGCGGGTTCGATCGGCCACGCCGCGGCCTTCAGCTTTTATCCAGGCAAGAACCTCGGGGCATGCGGGGAAGCGGGCGCCATCACGACCAACGACGAGAAGGTCGCGGGCAAATCGCGCATGTTGCGGGATCATGGCCAGGCCAAAAAGTACTACCACGACCTGGAGGGATACAACGGCAGGCTGGATGCCATTCAGGCAGGCATTCTCCGAGCCAAGCTTCGGCACCTTCCGGAATGGAACACCAGGCGCAGGGCTCACGCGGCGCTCTACCGGGAATTGATTGCCACCCAGGTGGATGGAATCGTTGCGCCTGAGGAGCCATCCTGGTCGCGTGGGGTTTTCCACCTTTTCGTGATCCGGGTTGCCGCCCGTGAACAGTTAAAAGACTTTTTGGCTGAGGCAGGAATTGGAACCGGGATTCACTATCCCATTCCTCTGCACCTGCAGAATGCTTACCGCGGCTCCGGTTTCAAGCAGGGAGATTTCCCCGTCACCGAAAGGACTGCATCCGAGATTCTCTCCTTACCCATGTTCCCGGAACTGACGAAAGAGCAGCAGATGCGGGTGGTAGGCAAACTGGCGGAATTCATGGCCCGGCCCAGCATGACGGAACCCCTGGTCACGGGGAGCCGGCACCGCTCGGCGGCTCAGAGGTAGCTTGTGCCAACCCTCGGAGAAATAGGAACCACAATGAGAATGGCCAAGGTTGAGGAGAGAAGCGGCCGATCCGCAAAGAAGGTGTGGATCGACCTGGAAAACTCTCCACACGTGCCGTTTTTCAGGCCGATCATTCAGGAGCTTGAGAAACGGGGCTATATAGTCACGCTCACAGCCCGCGATTGCTTTCAGGTATGTGAGCTGGCGGATGCGTCGAATCTGCGATACAAGCGCGTGGGCCGGCACTATGGCAAGAACACCCTGGCCAAGCTGATTGGTTTGGGAATCCGAACCTTGCAGATGCTGCCCACCATTTGGCGCGAGAAACCGGACCTTGCCGTGTCACACGGTTCGCGCTCGCTTTTCGCGCTCTCCAGCCTGTTGCGCATTCCGACGATCACCATCATGGATTACGAGCATGCCAGGTGGGTCGGTTTCGCCGGACGCTCCTGGGTGATGGCGCCAGAAGTCATCCCCGACGAAGCCTTCCGGCGGATTGGGGTGATGCAGGAGCACATCCTCCGCTATCCAGGCATTAAAGAGGATGTCTACACGCCATTCTTCCATCCTGATCCTGGCATCAAGCAAAGCCTGGGACTCAACGGGAAGCAGGTGATTGTCACCATACGGCCCCCGGCCACCGAGGCGCACTATCACAACCCGGAGAGCGAGAAACTTCTGGCCACGGTTTTCGAGATTCTGCGTGACCAACCCAATGCCAAGGCTGTGTTAGTGCCACGCACGAGCAAGCAGGAAAACCAACTGCGCCAGGCCTGGCCTGAATTGTTTGCCAGTGGCCAGGTGGTGGTGCCCGCCCAGGTGGTGGATGGTCTGGACCTGATCTGGTATTCGGATCTGGTGGTGAGTGGCGGCGGAACTATGAACCGTGAAGCCGCCGCTCTGGGCGTGCCGGTGTATAGCATCTTCCGCGGCAAGCTGGGCGCGGTGGATCGTTATCTGGCGGACACCGGACGCCTGGTGCTTCTCCAGAGCGGAGATGAGGTTCGAAGCCAGTTGAAGGTGGTGCAGCGGGATCGCAGCAATGGCTCGGCTCTCGGGTCACGCAAGGTACTCGACAAAGTGGTGGAAAACATCGTTCGCGTTTTGGAACTGAAATCATAAATATGCAATCCACAATGATCGCAGGGACCGATTGCTCTTCCGAGCGTCGATCAGAGGTTACCGATATCGTCAGGCTGGCCACTGAGGGGCTGAAGCAGATGGTAGACCCCCAGAGCCGGCTGTTCTGTCACACCCTCAAGCAGACGCCGAGTGGGATGGAGCGGGAAGGGATTTCACATCGTTATACCATGATGACCCTGCTCGGCCTTCACCGCCTGGAGGCGGCAGGGCAGGCTTCGCCCGTCGAGATCCGGCCGATGCTGGATGTTCTGCTGCGCGACACACGCTGGATCAATGGCACCGGCGATCTCGGGCTTCTGCTGTGGACATGCGCCGAGATCGCTCCCGACCGCTTGCCTGAAGTCTATGTACGGGTACATCCTTACGGCGCTTTGCGGCGTTTCGCCGACACCCACCAGGGACACACGATGGAGGTGGCGTGGTACCTTGCCGGTATCTCGCATTGCCTGCTGGCGACGCCCAGCGATATCTCTGACCTGGCACAGGAAGCCGCGACTTCATTTCAGCTGCTGAAGCGTAATTGCGGAGCCGGGGGCATCTTCGGACATCTCACCAAGACCGCATCTCTTGCCGGGCGCCTGCGGGGCCGATTAGGCAGCTTCGCCGACCAGGTATATCCGATCTATGCCCTCTCCCACTATGCACGGGCGTGTGGGAATGACGAAGCCAAGCACATGGCTTTGCGGACGGCGCGCACCATCTGCCGCCACCAGGGACCCCTCGGACAATGGTGGTGGCACTACGACTCATCGACTGGACGGGTGGTCGGGCGATACGCGGTATATTCGGTTCACCAGCACGCCATGGCGCCGATGGCGCTGTTTGCCCTGGAAGAGGCAACCGGCGAGGACTTCAGCAAGCCCGTCTATGCCGGACTGAACTGGGTGAAGGGCGGCAATGAGCTCAATGTCGATATGCGGGACCAGAACCAACCGGTCATCTGGCGCTGCTTCTACCAGAGCAAGGTCCGCACCTATTCGAACGAGATGCTGGGATTGGCGGGCCTGCCGGGCACACCGGCCGGACTGAAAGTGAAACATGAGTGCCGCCCCTACGAACTGGGCTGGCTGCTGTATGCGTGGGCCGGGCGGACTGGAAGAGTGGCGTAGGAGAGAGGCGCGCGGAATGGGGCGCGGACAGTGGACAGGATGACACCAATCTCTGGAGAAAAAAGTCCGGGCGAATCGTTAGGACAGGGCCATTGGTACAAGGTACCCTGGGCCTTTTTGATGTCCTTCTGTGTCTTGGCCCTGGGGTCCGTCCGATGTAGCCTAACTTCAGTATTTCAAATTGATTGGGAGATTCCCCCGATGGTCCGCTTTGCGTCTTTAACCATCCTCCTCCTGCTCGCCCTGCTTGCCGGTAGCGCCTTCGCCGGCACATACTACATCGACTACTCCGCCGGCAATGACTCGAATCTCGGCACCTTGAAAACCAGTGCCTGGCAGCACGCGCCGGGCATGACGGGTTGCACGGCGAAGTGCGCTTCGACCACACCCCAGGCTGGAGATTCGTTCATCTTTAAAGGTGGTGTGACTTGGCCTAACTCTGCCTTTGGCTGGCAATGGCAGTGGAGCGGAAGCTCGGGGAAGTCCATCTATCTGGGAGTGGACACAGGTTGGTATACGGGTAGTTCGTGGGCTCGCCCCATTTTCAACGGAGGCGGGAAGACTGTCGGGAGTGACAACCGATATCTCTGGATTACCGGCAGCTATGTAACGTTGGACAATATTGAGTGGACTGGGTTCTACGATGGCTTGAACTCTCCTGCCTACTGCACAGATCTATATGTGTGCCTCAATTGGAGCGTCACCTACATCGAGATAAAGGGTAACTATTTTCACGGATGGACGCACAGCGCATACGGCAGTTCGACCGACAATGGAGCCTGCATAGCGGGCGATACTGGCGCTCCCAGTAACAACGCAAACAGCTCCGTCCACGACAACGTCTTCGATGGATGGGATACCGCCGGTGACAGTATGGCCGCCCTGCACGGTGGGCCCGAAAAGGTCTACAACAACTACATTCACAATATGACGAATGGATTCGTGGGTGAGTACACGAATGTCCATGACAATGTGATTCTGAATATCAACCCCTCGTACAATCCGACGCAGCACGAGAATGGCAGCGAAACCAATTTTTCCGTCGGCACCGCATTGTTCTATAACAACGTGATCGCCCATATTTACCACGGCTTGGCGATCTGGGTGGCTCCGGAATCTGGCTATACCCAGTATGTTTACAACAACGTTGTCTATGACATCACCACCACCAACGTATTTGATATTGCCGATTCGCTGGTGAATCCAAGCGGAAGCGTCGTGCTCTACAACAATACGATGTTCTGCGGGGCAGAGGGTAATCCGAGCTTTATCTGTGCTGCAAATATTGCTTCCAGTATCCAGTCTGTGACCTTAAATAACAATCACTGGATCACCAACGCAAACACTCCCAACAACGGGGTATGGTCCAAGAACGGAAGCACACAAATCACACAGGCCAATGACGTCAAGCAGGATTACGCAACCGCCACCAGCCAAGGCTACACCTCAAAGCAGACAGCGCCTTTTTCCCCCACTTCTAGCACTGATTCGACCGTGGGTGCCGGGCAGAACCTCAGCAGTCTCTGCGCTACCCTAACCGGTCTTTGCAGCGATGCCACGTTAGGGGTGAGCTACAACAGTTCGAAGCATACGGTTACCTATCCGGCCCGAGCCCCCAACACCCGTCCCGGCAGCGGTTCATGGGATTCTGGCGCGTATCTGTTTGCGGGCGGAGGCGACAAACCCGCGCCGCCGGTGGGTCTGCAAACCGACGTGCACTGATTCGGAATAAGAAGTTAGTGTGAAGGAAGGCCCGCAAGAGTGCTGACCAGCCTGTTACACACGCTCATCCTGAGCGAATCGACCGATCAATGTCCACAACCGATAGCTTAAAGGATTTCCAATGAGCACCGTCACGTGTGCTCCTCCGGAGAAGGTCCGCGAGGCGCCCGCCGCTAGCCACAACCTCGCTCATACGATAGGGAAGAACACGTTTTTCGGATTGCTTGCCAATGCTGTCCAGGTTGGTACGCGCCTGATTACCGTTCCCATCGTGATCGCCCATCTCGGTCTTGGCGGCTACGGCATATGGAACATCATCATGATGACGGCGACCTACATGCGATTTGGAAGCGTGGGGGTCAAGACGGCATTCCAGAAGTATGTGGCTGAAGCGACAGGAGACGGCGACTACGAACGCGCAAACAAGTTACTGAGCACGGGCTGCGCCGTTATGCTCGGTCTGTCCGTCGGGTTGATTCCGGTGGCGTTTTTTTCGCGCCAAATCGCGATCGCCGCCAGGGTGCCGAACGAATTTCTGCAGTCGGCGGCCGGCGCGATCGGGTTGCTGGCCTTAATTATGGTGATGGCCAATGTTGGAGCGGCGTTCGAGTCGATCGTCACCGGCGGCCATCGGATTGACCTTGTCCGGAAGTTTGGCACCGTCTTGACCATCGCCGAAGCGGTGGCAATCGTGATCGCCCTGCATTTTGGATACGGGCTGTTCGCCATGGCCTGCGTCATGGGGTCTTCCGAACTCATTTACATTTCCTGCTGCTACTTTGCAGCCAAGCGCGTAGTTCCGCAGATTCACGTCGGCGTCAAATGGCTGACCAAGGACGTTCTGCGGGAGTTGCTCCGGTTTGCCGGCAGCTATCAACTGGTGAATCTGCTCGAGGTTCTTTATGGCTCGATTCTGCCTTTTGCCATACTCAGGATCTTTGGTGCGGATTCAGCTGGCATGTACGCGGTGGTGACCCGAGTTGTGACGTCCGCCGTTGTGCTGCAAGATGCATTTCTGGCGCCGATCTTATCGGGCGGGACCATGGTTTTTGCGACCGGGTCCTCGGAAAGGATGCAATCCCTTCTTGCGAAGGCGTTCAAAGTCACTTTAGGTCTCTCGCTCTTTCCCTTGGGTTTCATCGCTTTGTTCGGGCCAATGATTGCATATGCCTGGACTGGCCAATCCGACCCTTCTTTCCAGTTGGCGTTCTGGCTGGTCTGCATCGCATGGTTTTTCCGATCCTTTTCGTTATTGTCTCTGGTTCTCTACAGAGTGACCGGGAGGGCATTGCTTGATAATGTCTGGCAGGGAATTCGTATCCTGCTGGTTGTCGCAATCGTGCTTTTTGCTCGCAGGCTAGGTCTCTTCGGCGCATTGGCCGGCCTGGCCTTGGCCGAGTTCGGTGGAATGCTGTTTATGCTGTACGCCCTTACTCGGACTTTCCAACTTTTCCGAGCAAAGTCACTGCTGCCAGATACCAGCCGGTTGAGCGTCGCCGCCATCCTTATTCTTGGCACTGGGTTCCTGGCTTCCCAAATCCCGCTTCCGGGCGCACTCGCAGGACGTGCTTTGGCGACCCTGAAGTTGGGGGAAATATGTTTGGCATGTCTAGTGGTTGCCTGGCCTCTGCTGTTACGAACCGGGTCGGTAACCGTGGCCGAGGGCAAGGCGTTGTTCGGCGCATTTATTCCCCATCGCGTCCCTGTTCAGGAAGCCGGCAAGTAGAGAATGACCAGCCAAATGATATCAAGAGCATCATCAGATCCCTTGTCCGTCTTCTCTCGGATCGCGACCAAACTAAACACTCTCTGGCTGGAGACGACCTACCCGTTTGCGAAATTGGGGACCCACATATCGATCCATTATTCCTGTGATGTCTCCCGTGTGGTCGCACCCTTTGTGTCTTTAGGAAACGACATATTCCTTGGTCCGGATGTTTGGCTGAACGTCATGAGCGATACAGAGGCAATGGAGCCCAGCATCGTGCTTGGAGACGGATGCCGGATCGGCAGAAGGTCGACGATTTCCGCTCGAAATAGCATTGTGCTTGAAGGTGATGTGCTCCTCGCGCCCTCGGTCCTGATCATGGACCACAATCACGAATATTCCGACCCGTCGCTTCCAATTCACGCCCAGGGCATTACGGCAGGGGGGCGCATCACCATCGGGAGGAATTGCTGGCTTGGGTACGGCAGCGTTGTTTTCTGCGGCAAAGGTGACCTATCCATCGGTAGAAACAGCGTTGTGGGCGCCAACAGCGTGGTAACCAAGAGTTTTCCTCCTTGCAGTGTGATCGCTGGGAATCCAGCGCGACTGATCAAGCAGTACGATCCAGCTTCCCGGCAGTGGGAGCGTGCGTTTCCCGAGAATCCTGATCAAGAATCTCTAAGGACAATGAATGCCGTTCACAACCGTTGAGCAAGAATCCTTCACGCGGCCTGAAATGGACCAAATGAAACCGATGACGCCGGCGCGGTGTACCGTCTGTGGATGTGACGACGCGCGCGAATTAGTATGTGCACCCGACAGGTTCCATGGGAGAACCGAACTCTATCGACTGGTGCGGTGTGCGTCCTGTTCTTTGGTGTGGCTAAACAATCCGCCCAGGCCTGATGAAATGGGAAAGCACTATGGGGCCGACTACGACAAATCGGTCGCTGAGGCGGGAGAGTTCTCGCCTGAACGCTGGCGGGATCGCCGCAAGGCTTTGAGGCAACATAAGACAGGCGGCAGAATTCTGGACCTTGGTTGCAGCGCGGGATCCTTCCTGGCCACGCTGAAGGGCGAGGGCTGGGAACTGTATGGCGTGGAAATGTCGCATGAGGCGGCTCGGCTCGCAGGCGCGCGATGCGGCGCCAACGTGTTCGTCGGAGACATCCTTGACGCCCCCTTCCCAGAGGCCAGCTTCGATGCGGTGACTTGTTTTCACGTCTTCGAGCATTTGTACCAGCCACGGGAAACCCTGATGAAAGTGGCAAAGTGGTTGAAGCCCGGCGGCATTTTCTACGCACTGATGCCGAACATCGATTCGGCTGGCGCTCGAATCTTCCAGTCATACTGGTACGCGTTAGAGCTTCCTCGCCATCTCTACCACTACTCTCCGCGCTCGCTCAGTGCCCTTGCCCGCTCGGTTGGCCTGGAGCCCGTTTCCCTGGCAACACACCGGGAAGTATTCATCGAGCAAAGCGTGCGCTATATCTTTGAAGAAGCAAGCCGGCGTGCCGGGTACCCTCGCCGGCCGATGGCCAAGGCGGAAACTATACACCTGCCCTGGAGAGTTCTACGGAAGATGCTTCGCCTGACCGTCTTGCCGGTGCTCAGTGGCCTCGCAGCGTTTGCCGGAGACGGGGAGAGCATTCACGCCGTTTTCCAGAAGTAGGCCCCGTACCGCGCGGAACCCCAGACGCTTTACTTGTAAGCAATACCTCTAAATGCCGACTACCCCTGTTTTCGGTGGTGGCGCGACCCAGACCGTCCTGCACCCGGCGGTGCTGGCAGGGCTGATCATCACCGTTATCCTGATGTATTTGCTGCCCCGGCGACAGGCCATGATTCCGGTGCTGTCCATGACTTT